>NZ_JBIRQJ010000003.1:0-818902 GCF_044333135.1 Streptomyces sp. NPDC021093
TTTTATTCGGTCCACGGGCGGGCGGTGGCGGGCCGGGGGGGCGGGTGGGGCGGGTGAACCCGCGACCCGGCGGCGGGCCCCGCGGGGGGGGGGGTTGTGGGGGGGGGGGGGTGGGGGCGGGGGGGAGGGGGGGCGCCGCGCCGTGCACCTGCCCGGCGCACGGCGCGGACCGATCGTCAGCTCCGGACCGTCGGTTCCGGATGGTGAGCGCGGAACCGTCAGTTCCGGCCGGCCGCCGCACGGCGGCGCACCACCAGGACGGCGCCGACCGCACCCGCCGCGAGCAGCGCCGTGCCGCCCACGATCTCGGTGGTTCCGCCGCCGCCCTGGGAACCGCCCATTCCGGCCCGCACCGGCCCGGTGACCGCGGGGTCCGTGGAGTTGCAGAAGCGCTGGGCGGTGGACGCGGTCATGTTGGCCTCGTCCTCGGCGTTCTTCTTGTCCTCGGGCGACGCGTTCGGGTCCTTGCTCACCGTGTCGAAGTTCCGCTGCGCGATCTCCGCGTCGTCCAGCGCCTTCTGGCAGCTCGCCGACACGGCCTGCGCATGCGGCGCGGACAGGGTCAGCACGGCACCGGCGAGAGCGAGACCCGTGAGGGCGCGCAGGGAACGTATGGAACGCGTGGAACGCATGGCAAACCTCCGTCGAGCACGCGGCCTCGTTGCTCCGTTGCCCCGAGTGACTGCTCTGCGGGAACCGCGCCTCTATCACCACTAGTGCGACGTGCGGTGCGTCCCGTACCGCGAACACGCCGGAGTTCCCCCGACCGGCCCAGGAGGCCCGGAGGGGGGTCCGCCCCCTGGTCATCACCCGTTCGGCGGTGTCCTGGCGGTGGCCGCAGGCGCCCGCGGCGGGGCGCTGATAGGCACGGATCAGAGAAGTACGCGGAGAAGTAACGCGTCGAAGGAAGGTCTGATCGTGCTCTCAGCCCAGATTCCAGCCCAGCTCCCGCTCCCTGCGGACACCGCGCTCGCGGTGGAGTTCCAGCAGGGGCTCTCCGACGCCTGGTCCAAGGTCGCCCAGTTCGTGCCGAAGCTCGCCGGCTTCCTGGTGATCCTCGTGATCGGCTGGTTCGTCTCGAAGCTGATCGCCAGGGTGCTCGACCGGGTCCTGCGCAAGGTCGGTTTCGAGCGGCTCAGCGAACGGGCCGGGTCCGCCAAGATTTTCGACAACTCCAAGTACGACGCGACCTCACTGGTGTGCAAGGTCGTGTACTACGCGCTGCTGCTGGTCACCCTGCAGCTGGCGTTCGGCGTGTTCGGGCCCAACCCGGTCAGCGGGATGATCGACGGGATCGTCGCCTGGCTCCCGAGGGCACTGATCGCCCTCGTCCTGGTGGTGGTGGCGATGGCCATCGCCAACGCCGTGCGCGGCATCGTCTCCGGCGTGCTGTCGGCGGCCTCGTACGGGCCGATGGTGGCCAGGCTGGTGTGGGCGGTCATCGTCGCACTCGGCGTGATCGCGGCCCTCGGCCAGGTCGGCATCGCGACCACCGTGACCCAGCCCGTCCTGATCGCTGCGCTGGCCGCCGTCGCGGGCATCCTGATCGTGGGTGTCGGCGGGGCGATGATCCAGCCGATGCGCGGACGCATCGAGCGCTGGATGGACACGGCGGAGGCCGAGACCGGCCGGATGCGGGCCAAGGACCCCGCCGCCGACGCTTCCCACGAGGGCGCCTACCGGGCGGGCCGCGAGGACGCGGTGCGCAACCAGCCCGTCACGAACCCGGAGCGCGTCGACCCCATGTGACGTGCGACGTGCGGTGACGCGGCCGGGTCAGCCGCTGCGCGGACCGACGAAGTGGTGGCGCCGTACGAGCCAGGTCAGTGCGGTCAGCCGGCACACCGCGTAGTCGTACGCGACCGGCTCCCGCCACCCCGTCTCCGCCAGCCCGTCGGTGAACCCGAGGGCGTAGTCGACGAGCGCGGCCCGGTCAGGGGCGGGCGGCTCCAGTCCGGAGCTGCTCGCCCCGAGGCGTGCGCGGATCTCGGCCACGTGCTGGTCGACCGCGGCGGCGAAGCCGGGCTCGAAGGCGAACTCGGCGAAGCGCTGCTCGAAGCCGGAGCACACCTTGGTGAGGACACAGGACATGGACATGGTCCGTACGCTAAGGGGTCCACCGGGCGGCCTTGACCGGATCGCCCGGATTGCGGCACATCTCACGTGCGCCGCCCGCTGTTGCGCACGTGGCGAGCGCGGTGTCCGATTTCCGCCAGCGTGCCGGCTTCCGGCGGCCGACGCTGGGGACATGACCACCACCTACACACCGCTGCCCGTCCCCCCTGCCGCCCTCAAGGAACTGCGCGCCGTCGACGACGCGGGCCGCCCTCCGCAGCCGTTCACCGCGCGCGAGGACGGGGTGCCCCTGGACTGCGTGGGCAGCCCGCTGCGCTGCTGTCTGCGGGCCGTCGAGGCCGGTGAGCGGGTGGCCCTCGTGTCGTACGCTCCGCTGCGCCGCTGGGCGGCGGAGACGGGCGCCGAGCCCGGGGCCTACGAGGAGACGGGGCCCGTGTTCATCCACGCCGAACCGTGCGGGGAGCCGGGGGAGTCGCGGCATCTGCGGGAGTACCCCTTCGCGCGGCCCGGCGCGCTGCGCACGATCCGCCGGTACGACGCGGCGGGGCGCATCGTGGGCGGTCGCCTCTTCGAGATCCCCCAGGACGCGCGGGCCGGCTTCGACGGGGCCTTCGACGAGGCGTTCGCCGACCCGGCCGTGGCGCTGGTGCACGTGCGGGCGGTGGAGTACGGCTGCTTCCAGTACGAGGTCAGGCGGCCGTAGCCGACTCGTCAGGACTCGCGCAGGAGTTCCGCGACCTCCCGCACGCTCCATGCGCCGGCCGCTCCCGGGCACCCCGCCACGTAGGCGGCGAGGGTCTCCGCCGACCAGGCGCCGGTCTCCGTGAGCCCCGCGCAGATGTGCCGGAGGTACGCGGCGGACGGCCTGTTCCACGCCACGTCGTCGACGCCCCACGGCGCGGTGAAGGTGAGGAGCGGGTGGCCGCGCAGGGTCCCCGGGCAGACGAGCGTCTCGTACCTGCCGGGACCCAGCACGGCCCGGCCGTCGCGCACGGCGCCGGACAGATCGAGGTCGGGCCCGCCCGGCCGCCGGTACATCTCCTGCGCGGCGATGTCGCAGAACTGCTGCTCGGTCACGAGGTACGCCCGGGCCAGCACCCGCCCCGCGGCGGCCGGGTCGAAGAAGGCCCGGCCGCCGGTCCACAGCGCGGACTCGGTGGCGAAGTAGAGCACGCCGTCGAGCTCGACCGGCACCGATTCGGCGGGCGGCCGGGGGTCGCGGCAGCCAGGGTTGCTGAGGGCGGCCCCCGGCGGCCGCCCGCCCGCGAGGTAGTACGACAGCCGCCGCGCATGCGTGTTGGAGCCGTACGAGGTGTACCAGACGAGCCGGGGGGACCGGCCGTCACCGGCGGGCGGCCGCACGGCTACCGGACCGGCGTGCCGTCGGCCGCGACGTCGGCCGCCAACGCTCCGTCGGCCGCGCCCGCTCCGAACGCTCCGTCCGCGCCGAACGCCAGCTCGGCGAAGCGCGTGCCGATGCGCCGGTGGGCGGCGGCGTCCGGGTGGAGCTGGTCGGGCAGCGGCAGTTCGGCGAAGTCCTGCTTGCCGTAGAGCTCGCGGCCGTCGAGGTAGTACAGGTGCGGGTCGTCGGCGGCGCGCTGGGCGACGATGCGCGACAGCTCGGCCCGTACGACATTGAGCGTCAGCTTCCCGGCGGCCACCTCGGCAGGGTCACCCGCGGCCTTGAACCGGAGCAGACCCTCGCCGAGGGTACTGGGGTCGAGGGCGCTGGGGCCCGGGGTGTCCTCGTGGATGGGACAGCAGACCGGCGAGACGACCAGCAGCGGTGCGGTGGGGTGGCCCTCGCGGATCGTGTCGAGGAAGCCGTGCACCGCGGGGCCCAGCGCGCGCAGCCGCATCAGGTCGGAGTTGACCAGGTTGATGCCGAGCTTGACGCTGATCACGTCGGCGGGGGCGTCCCGGATGGCGCGCGCGGTGAACGGGTCGAGCAGCGCGCTGCCGCCGAAGCCGAGGTTGACCAGTTCCACGCCACCGGCGGAGGCGGCCAGCGCGGGCCAAGTGGTGCTGGGACTCGCGGAGTTGGAGCCGTGGCTGATCGAGCTGCCGTGGTGCAGCCACACCTTGCGGCTCTCCGGCACGACAGCGGGCTCGACGGCTGCGTCCGTGTGCAGCGCGACCAGTTCGGTGATCTCGTTGTACGGCAGCCAGATCTCGACGTCCTTGATCCGGTCGGGCAGGCCCTCGAAGCGCACGGTGCCGACCGGGCCCGGCAGGGTCTCGCTGGTTCCGGTGGCCATGTCCACCATCAGTACGTTGCCGCCGGTGGTGGCGGCCTGCCCGGCCAGCTCGCCGTCGACGAGCAGGTCGTACATGCCGTCCGGGCGGGGCGGGGCGCCCTGGTACGCGTTCTTGGTACGGAGGGTGTCCAGGGCGACGGCGGTGGCCCGGGTGCGGAAGGCCAGCCGGACGCCGGAGGGCTGGGCCTCGGCCATGGCGAGCTGGCCGTCCGGGATCTGCTTGCGCGCGCGGGCGGGCAGCCGGTGCGGCAGCACGCCGTGCTCGGTCTGCTCCAGGTCCAGTGCGCCGCGCAGGAGTTCGGCGGTTATGGGGGTGGTGAGGGAGGTGGTGATCACTGTTCTTGTTCCTGTTTCTCGGTCGGCCAGTTCCGCAGCAGCGCGTCCAGCGCGTCCAGGCTGCGCGTCCAGGACTCCTGTGAGTCCGGGGCGCTGTGGCTGAACCCGCCGGCCATCTCCAGGCTCACGTAGCCGTGGAAGACGCTGCCGATGAGGCGGACCGCATGGGTCTGGTCCGGTTCCGTCAGGTCGTAGCCGCGCAGGATCGCCCGTGTCATCTGCGAGTGCCGGACACCGGCGCTCGCGGCGGCCGTCTGCGGGTCGAGCCGGAACTGGGTCGCGGCGTAGCGGCCGGGGTGTTCCCGGGCGTAGTCGCGGTACACGTCGGCGAAGGCGGTCAGGGCGTCCTTGCCGGCCCGCCCGGCGAGCGCGGCGGCGCAGCGGTCGGCGAGTTCCTCCAGGGCGAGCAGGGCGATCCTGGTCCTGAGATCCTGGGAGTTCTTGAGGTGCGAGTACAGGCTCGCGACCTTGACCTCGAACCGCCTGGCGATCTCCGAGACGGTCACCTGCTCGAAGCCGACCTCGTCGGCCAGCTCGGCCCCCGCCTGGGTCAGGCGTTCCACGGTCAGTTTTTCGCGAGCCATAACCAACCTCCCTTTCGACTGCACCTATTATGCATTCGCCTAATACATTTAGGCAAATCTGTTCGGTCGGACGGAGTCAATCAGGCAGCCGGTCAGCCGGAGTCGGTCGGACGGTGCTGGTCAGGCGGAGTCCGGCGGTCCGTAGACACCGGCCAGCTCGACCGCCAGACGGGCCAGCCGCTCCCTCGCCTCCGGCGGGTCCAGCACCTCGACGCGCGCCCCCAGCACGGCAAGCTGCGCCGCGACGACCTCCGCCGTCGGCCCGGCGACCCGTACCTCCGTCCAGCCGTCGGGCCGCACGGAACCGAACCGCACCCGCCCGCCGAACAGCAGCTCAAGCCGCCCCACGGCGCCCGGCTCGACCCGGGCCCGTACGGTCGCCGCGTGCATCCGGTCCTCCATCCGCGCGGCCAGGGAACGCCAGACCGTGGGGAGGTCGAAGCCGTCCGGCCGTACGACGGGCTCGCCGGTCGCCACGACCGAGGTGACGCGGTCGAGCCGGAAGGTCCGCAGACCGCGCTCGGTGTCGGCGACGAGGTAGTCGTGACCGGCCTTGGCCGCGAGTCCGAGCGGATGGACCGTCCGTACGCCATCGGGCTTGCCTGGCGCCGCGTACCCGAGCCGCACCTGCGTCCCGTCCAGCACGGCCCGCCGGAGCGCGGCGAGCTGGGGCTCGGCGGCCGTGGCGTCGGCGCGCGACCAGTCCGTGCCGTCGACGAAGCCCGCCTGCGAAGCGGCCTCGGCGCCCGAGCGCAGCGGCGCGGGCAGGGCACGCACCAACTTCCGCAGTGCCGTGCGGAGTTCGGGCGTGGTCGACGAAGGGCCCGCGAACAGGAACAGCGCCCGGATCTCCTCGGCCGTGAGCCCGGTGAGGTCGGTACGGGCGCCGCCCACCAGTGACCAGCCGCCGCCGCGCCCGCGCTGCGAGTACACGGGGATGCCCGCGGCGGACAGGGACTCCAGGTCGCGGCGCGCGGTCCGCTCGGACACTTCGAGCTCGGCCGCGACCTCGGCCACGGTCACGCGGGTGCGGGTCTGGAGGAACAACAGGGTGGCCACCAGGCGATCGGCTCTCATGCGGATCATTCTCTTCGGGAAAGTGGCCAGAAGATGGCCTGTTTGGCTTCCAGGATGAGGTCATGACTCACACCGGGAACAACGCACAGTCCACTTCCGCCCTCGATGCCACCGCCGCCACCGACGACCCTCGCCAGGGTCTGCTGAAGGCGGTCGCCCTGGCCGGACGTACCGTCGCCGCGGTCCGGCCCGAGCAGCTCGACGGGCCCACGCCCTGCACCGAATTCACCGTCAGGCGGCTGGCCGGGCATCTCGTCGCCGTCCTGCGCCGGATCGCACTCGCCGGGCGCGGCGGCGACGTGGCGACCCTCCCCACGGTCGCCGAAGACATCGCGGACAGTGAGTGGCAGGAGGCGTGGGACGCCGCCGTGCGTGAGGTCGAGGCCGCGTGGGCGGATCCCGCGGTCCTGGGCCGGACGCTGAACCTGCCGTTCGGCAGCCTTCCCGGTGCCGCCGCGGCAGCGGTCTGGACCTCGGAATTCACCGTGCACACCTGGGACGTGGCCACCGCCACCGGTCAACTCCCGGACTGGGACCCCGAGATCGTGGCGATCTCGTACGCCGCCATGCGGCGCGGGCTGCCCGCAGGGCCGCGCGAGGGCGCGCCGTTCGGGGCCGCGGTGGACGTCGACGCGGACGCGCCGGCCATCGACCGGCTGGTGGCGTGGTGCGGACGCAAGCCGTAGCCCTCAAGTCGTAGGCCCCGGGCCGTAGTTCCGGCGATCGGTCCAGCGATCCATCCGAGGATCAACCCTCCCGCCCGTCTTCCGCGTCACTCGAAGCACAGGGGCAGGTTCCGCCCCACTCGGTGACCTGGAGGACATCCCATGACGCAGCGGGCCGCCCGTTCCGCCACCATCGGCCTGGCACTCGCCCTGGCCACGGCCCTGGGGGCGGCCACGCTCGCCCCGTCCGCCCACGCGGCACAGTCGGCGCAGTCGGCGCACGACGGACGGGGCGAGGGCCACGCGGCCACCCGGACCGCACTGCGCGATCTCGTCGAGAAGGGCGGGCTGCCCGGCGTCGCGGCAACCACCCTTGACAGGAAGGGGAGTTGGTTCGATTCGTACGGATACGCGGACACTGCCACGGGCCGCGACCGTACGGCCGACGACCGCTTCCGTGGCGCCAGCATCACCAAGACCCTCATCGCGACCGTCCTGCTCCAGCTGGAGGCGGAGGGGAGGCTGGACCTGGACGACACCGTCGAGACCTGGCTGCCAGGACTGGTCCGGGGCAACGGCTACGACGGCTCCACCATCACCCTCCGTCAACTCCTCAACCACACCAGCGGTCTCCCCAATCACACCGAGGACAAGGCCTTCATCCACAACGCCGCGGGGCCCGGCTTCCCGGAGCACAGATACGACACCCACACGCCGGAGGAGCTCGTCGCCGTTGCCCTGAAGCTGCCGCCGCCGCCCGACCCCAAGCAGACGCCGTACTACTCCAACACCAACTTCGTGATCGCCGGGATGGTGATCGAGAAGGCGACGGGCCGCTCGTACGCACAGGAGGTCACCCGGCGCGTCCTCGGGCCGCTGAAGCTGCGCGGCACGTCCTTCCCCGGTACGTCGCCGAAGATGCCGGACCCGCACCCCGTCGGCTACTCCCGGCTCCACCAGGAAGCCCCCGACGCCCCGATCCACGACGCCACCGAACAGAACATGACCTGGCTGGGTGCCTCGGGCGATGTCATTTCCACGACCGGTGACCTCAACCGGTTCCAACGCGCCCTGATGCGCGGCCAGTTGCTGCCCCGCGCGCAGATGAAGGAGCTGCTCGAAGAGGTCCCGGCGCCGGACGGGACCGGGTTCGGGCTCGGGGTCGAATTCGCCACGCTCTCGTGCGGCGTCAAGGTGGTGGGGAAGAGCGGCCGGGCCAACGGTTCCCTGTCGGGGATGGTCGGCACTCCGGACGGCAAGCACCAGCTGACGTTCAACGCCAACGGCGACTGGCTGCGGGACGGAATGCTCTACGTCAATGTGATCGAGGCGGAGTTCTGCGGCAAGATCCCGGCCCCGGCCACCTCCTCGGCCCCCGCCCCGACCCCCGCCACCTCCTCGGTCCCCGCCCAGACCGCGCCTTCGACGGCCGGAAGTCGACTCCTGGCACCCGCGCCCCATTGATGCGGCGGCGCATCACCGTTTCGATGTCCCCTGCCGACTGGTGAGCTGCCAACGGCACACCGAGTGAGGGGAGTTGGGAGACGATGCGTCACCCTGGAAGATCCGGAGACCGCAGCGGCGGTCGAAGAACGCGGAGCAACGGGATATCGGGTGCGGCGGCGCTGATGGGCGTCGCCGCACTCGTTCTGTCGGCGGTGCCCGCCTCCGCCGCTCCGGCGACGGGATTCGGTGGATCCGGTCCCGGTGAGGTGGTCCCGGGCCAGGACACCCGGACGCCCGCCCTGGTGCAGGGCATCCGTGAGGCCGTCCCCGCCACCGGCAGCGCGGCCGGAGCAGCCCGCACCCACCTGGCGGGGAAGCAGGACCGCTACCGGATCGCGAACGCCGAGCGGGACCTCGTACCGGCGGGAACGACCGCCGCGGGCGGTCAGGAGACCGTCCGGCTGCAGCAGCGGCACCGGGGGCTGCCCGTGCTCGGCGGGCAGTACGTCGTCCGCATGGAGCACAAGGGCGGGCAGCGGGTCGTCACCGGCACCTCGGGCAAGTACTTCACCGAACTGCGCACCGGAACGACCCCGCAGGTCGGTGAGGCGCTCGCCGTCGAGCGTGCCGTCGACGCGGTCCTCAGCGGACTCGAAGCACAGCACTTCACCGGCAGGACGGGCAAGGCGCAGCCGCCGCGAGAGACGGACGAGAGCGCGCCGCCGCTCACCGGCACCGCCCGCGGGCTCGTCGTCCTGCCCAACGGGCCGGGCGTCCTCACCCAGCATGTGACCGTGCGCGGCACCGATCCGGCCAGCGGCACACCCGTACTGCGCGAGGTCTACATCGACGCCGGGGCCGGATATCCGGTCTTCCAGTACAGCGGTATCAAGACGTTCGCCGGAGAGCGTACGGGCACTGGAGGACGTACGGGCACCGGAGGACGTACGGGCGCCGGAGAGCGTACGGACACCGGCGCCGAGCCCGCCCGCGCCGCCGCCGTCGCCGAGAAGGGCACCGGCAGCAGGCTCGACGGCAAGCCCGTCGCCCTCGATGTCGAACTCGACGAGGGCCGCGGCCGCCACGTGCTGCGCGACCGCACCCGCATCCCCCAGGACGAAGACGGAAACGTGCACTCCCTGTCCACCTGGGACGCACGCGGCAAGGGGGCGAGCGAGGTGTCCGGCCGCTGGCCCGACGACCTCCTGGAGTTCAGCTCACCGACCGCCGACTTCGGCCAGGAGGCCACCGACGCGGGCGCCGTCGACGCGCACTGGGGAGCCGCCCGGGTCCACGACTACTTCCGCGACAAGCACGGCCGCAACAGCCTCGACGGCCGCGGCATGACCATCAACTCCCTCGTGGGCGTCAACAGTTACGGCATGCCGTACGTCAACGCCTTCTGGGACGGCCAGAAGATGGTGTACGGAATCGGCGACGAGGAGTACCTCCCGCTCTCCGCCGGCCTCGACGTCGTCGGCCACGAGATGACGCACGCCGTGGTCGAGACTTCCGCGAACCTCGTCTACGCGGGCCAGTCCGGCGCCGTGAACGAGGCCGTCGCCGACTACTTCGGCAACGCGATCGAGACCGCAGCGCACGGCGTCCCGGACACCGACCCGGACTCGGGCCTGATCGGCGAGCGGCTCTGCCGCACCAAGACCCCGCGCGAGTGCGCGCTGCGCGACCTGGGCGACGGGCGGACCACGGCGGGCTCGTTCGTCGGCGTCGGCTTCGCGGGCGACAACGGCGGCGTCCACCTCAACTCGACCATCTTCGGCGGCGCCCTCTGGGACGCCCGCGGGGAACTGGGCGGCGCACTCACCGACAAGGTCGTCTACAAGGCGCTCACCCAGTACCTCACCCCGCTCGACGGCTTCACCGAGGGCCGGGCTGCGGTGCTCGCCGCCGCGAAGGACCTCAAGGTCGGGGCCGCCGCACAGCAGGCCCTCGCCCGCGCCTTCACCGCACACGGCATCGTCCCCGGCTGGGAACAGGCGCTCGGCCTGGACTCCGAGAAGCTCTTCGGCCGGATCAACACCACCGACACCAACCTCGGTGCGGGCGGCGGCTGGTGGGCCGCTGCCAAGTCCAACGAGGCGGGCTCGGAACCGTACTCGGTGTGGGCCGGACGCGCCGACGGCAAGGGCCAGACGCAGCTGATGAGCCCCAACGACGGCCGCTACCACGTGAATCCGGCCACCGACGGCAAGACCGTCGTGTGGCAGGCGGTCGGCCCTCTCCGTACGGAGATCCTGGCCAGGCCGCTCGCGGGCGGACCGGTCAGGAAGCTGTGGGAGGGCCGGGCCACGGGCAGCGGGATCGGCATCGACGGTGACGTCGTGACCTTCGCCTACTACAACCACGGCGGGCGCCAGGGCGTCGCCTACCTCAGCCTGAAGGACCCGACGAAGATCGTGCGGTTCGGCGGCGGCACGTACCACCGCGCCTACGCCCCTTCGGTGAGCCACGGCAAGGTCGCCTACCAGTCGAAGGAACGGGTGGCGCTGCGGGCCGGGGAACCGGTGAGCGCCGCCGTGTACGAGTGGACCACCCGGGTCGTCGACGTCGCGAGCGGTGAGAACAAGGCGATCCAGACGGCCCCCGACAGCACCCGCCTCGGCCCGACGGCGATCAACGGCACCCACGTCTTCTGGCTCCTCGACGAAGGCCTCGCGGAGGGGAAGACCGCGCTGCGCCGGGCCGCGCTCGACGGTTCTGGTGTGGTCGACCTCAGCCCGCAGACCGGTCCCGAGGCGCTCAACGCCTACGACCTGACGGTTTCCGAGGACACCGTGACGGTCGGCGGGTACGTCGCCGACACCGTGATCAGCAATGAATCGACCGCCAAACTCCACCAGTTCGCGGCGGGCGGCGACCCGCAGGCCCCGGCCACCCGCAAGGGCCGGGTCTCCTGCAACCGCGGCGAGCAGGCGTCGGCCGCCGCGGTGGCGGGCAGCCGGGTGGTCTGGCTGGACGCCACGACAGGCACCCCCGACGTGGTGACCCGCGCCCGCCCGAGAGGCCGCTGCGCCTGACCGTACGGAAGAACCGGCGGGGGCCGTCACACCGGCGGCCCCCGCCTCACCTCACCTCACCCCGTCACCCCCAACCGACCAGGACGGACACACATGAAGCCCAGGCTGTCCCGTACCTCGAAGCCCGCCCGTCCCTCTCGTCCCTCCCGCTCCTTCCGAGCGCGCAGCGTCCTGCCCGCAGCCGTACTGGCCGTCGCCGCCGGGCTGTTCGCGCCCGCCGCCGCCCACGCGGCACCGGCCTGCGAGGCCACGGATCCGGCACCGCCCCGCCAGGTCGCGCACCTGCCCGACTGGGTCGAGTCGATCGCCGTCGACGAGCGGGGCCGGATGTTCGCCACCGCCTACTTCTCCGGCCGCGTCTACCGCATCGACGCACCGGGCAGTGCGCCCGTCGCCCTCACCGGGAACATCGGGGCCAACGGCGGGGTCGTCGTCCGCCCCGACGGCCAACTCCTCGTCGGCACCGGCAACGACCTCGTGCACTCGACCACCGGGGGGCTGTTCCCGAGGTCGAAACTCCTGCAGGTGGACCCGGATTCCGGTCGGGTCAGCACGTACGCCTCGGGTCTCGGCGGGATCGACGGCGTCGCCCTCGCGCCCGACGGCACCGTCTACACCACGACCCTGGGCGGCCGGAACATAGGCCGCGTCACTCCGGACGGACGGGTCGACCCCGCCTGGGCCAAGGTGTCGCAGCCCAACGGCATAGCCGTGTCCTCGGACGGCAGACAGGTCTACGTCATCCAGACCACCGTCGCCCCCGGTCTGTACCGGATCCGCGCCGACGACCCGGCACACCCGCAGCGCTGGATCTCCACGCCCCTCGCGGACGTCCTCGCCCTGCCCGACGGACTCGTGCTCGACGGCCGGGGCCGCCCGCTGATCACCACGCACGCGGCGGGCCGGATCTGGCGGGTTGAAGGAGAGCGCCTCTGCACCGTGCAGTCGGGCCTGCCCCTCTCCACCCAGGTGACCTACGGCCGCGGGGAGCACGGCTTCTCGGCGGGCAGGCTCTACCGGTCGGGCGTGGACGGACGGATCTACGAGGTCCCCGCGGGTGCCGAAGGAAACCTGTTGCTCCTTGAACGGGTGATGTACTAGCTTCGCTCCCGCCGGCCGCGGGGCCGGTGGTCCCGCACGGACCCGTAGCAACTCCAACGCAGAAGGGAGGCCGCGATGTTCACCGCGAACCCGGCGCTTCAGATCGGCCGAACCACCCCCGTACGTACGCGGGTTGGCTGAACCACCCCCGTACCTACGCGGGTTGGCTGAGCCACTCCCGATCTGCTCGCGCCTCCTTCACCATCCTGGAGACGCCTTGATTCACCGTTCCATCGTCGAGTCCGATCTCGACCGCTTTCTGCCGCTCCTCGTGGCGGACCCGGCCAGCACGCTGACGGCCGACCTCTACCGGGCCAAGCTCGCCGACGGCCAGTACCGCCCCGAGTGGACCTGGATCGCCGAAGACCCGTCGGGTGTTCCCTCGGGCGGTGTGCCGCTCGCGGTCGCCGTCTGGTGGGGCAACCGGGGCGAGCCCACGCCCGGTGCGCTCGACGCCGTGTACGTCCACGAATCCGTCGGTTCCCCCGCTCAACGCACCGCGCTCGCAGCCGAGTTGCTCACCTCCGCACACGCGGCGTACGCACGGGACGGAGCTGCCGTCCCGCCGGCGTTCCACATCTTCCTGCCCGGGGACTGGCGCGAGCGGCCCGATGTGGTCGCGGCGCTGGAGTGGCGGCGGGAGGTCGCACGGCACGCCGGGCTCCCCAGGAGCCTGGAGCGGCTGCGTTACGAATGGACGCCGGCGGCCGGGGTCTCCGCGCCGACGTCGGGCCCGCCGCTGTCGGGGCGGTTGCGGTTCAGTGCCGAGCCCGATGACGAGGTCTTCGTCGACCTGTTCCGGCGGGTGCTGGAGGACACGCTCGACGCGACGACCCGGCGCGCGGCCGAGCAGGTCGGCACCGCCCAACAGGCCCGCGCGGACGTGGAGTTCTACCGGGACCACATGCTGGGCGACCGGTCCTGGTGGCGGGTCGCCAGGACGCCCGAGGGCGAGGCCGTCGGCTTCGGCCTGCCCTCGCGGAACAACGGCGGACCCGTGGTCGGCTACCTCGGCGTGCTCCCCGAGCACAGGGGCCGCGGCTACGTGGACGAGATCCTGGCCGAGATCACCAGGATCCTGGTCGCGGAGACCGACCCGGCACACATCCGCTCCGACACCGACCTGACGAACACCCCGACGGCCGCCGCCATGGAACGCGCCGGGTACCGCAACTTCGCCCGCCGACTGGTGCTGTCCGCCGACTAGGGCCCGTCCGGCGGGTCAGGTCGTACCGCGGAGTGACCTCCTCCTGGGGCTGTCCCACTGGACGGCCCCAGGAGGAGGGGCGTGTGGTGGTGCGGTCACCGGGTCGCGCAGGCCTTGGGATCCGCCTGCAGCGCCAGGTACTTGCTGTCCTTCGCGAGGTCCTCGACCCGGGTCCTGGCCGGGCGGGAGGGATCGGCCGGGTCGTACGCCAGGTGGTACTGGGCCGAACCGCCCGGCTGCTCGAACGCGGCGGCGACGGGCCCGTAGTCGGCGGTGAACCCCGAAGTCACCTTGTAGCAGTAGTAGTTGTGCGGCGGGCCGCCCTGTGGCGTGTTCAGTGCGTCCGGTGGCAGCGAGCGGGAGGCGAAGGAGCCGCCGGCCGGGCTGAGGTAGCGGCCGGAGGGCGGCCCGAAGCGGTCCAGGAACGTCCCGGGCTTCAGCACGCGCGGCTTCTTCAGCGGATAGTCCTCGCCGTTGACCCGGTGTACGAGGAACCCGTCGAAGGGCGGGTACTTCCAGCGGAACTTCGAACCCTGCAGGTACGAGTGGGCCTTGAGGAACGCCTTGTCCTTGAGCTTGGGACCCAGCGGGTCGTACCCCTTCACGAGCGCCGCGACGGGCCGGTCCTTCGGCAGTTCGGCGGGGCCCAGCCGGATGTTGTCGCAGAGGTACGGGGCGCCGGGCGGGGGAGCCGTCTCGCACTTCGCCGCCGGTCCCGCCACCGGAGCGGCGGCCGGCAGCGGAATGCTCATGGCGGTGGCACATGCCCACGACATCAGGACGTTCAGTTGCATTGGTGAACCTCTTCCCTGGGAGCACCGCCGGGCGGAAGAAGGGGGGTTGGCGCCTCGGCGCAGTCATGGCTGCTCGGTGCGTGGCGGGTCCATGCATCACGTACGGGGGAATGAGCGCTGTTCATCCGTCCGAAGATTCACCCTGTGTGGTGAATTTCCGGGCTCCTGGAGCCATTTCGCGCATGAGCGGAAAATCGTTCCATCGCGCTCCCCGGTGGGCAGGATCTGCATGTACACGTCTCAACCAAGCGTTTCCGCTTTGCTGCCCGGTGTTTGTGCATATGCCGATGTGTGGCAGACAGCCTCCACTCGGCATCCGTGGCAACTGCAGCAGCCGGGTACGCCCTTCGCCCACTTCGAGGAGGCATGCGCGTGACTGGAAGAGAGTCCGACGCGGATCCCGACCCGTGCACCGAGCCCGACGATCACGATTCCGGCTCCCAGGCGGACCAGGAGCCCCCGTCAGGACCCGTCGTCGCGGACGGCTCGACGATGCTCGACATCGACGACGCCCCCTTCGCGACGGGTCCGCCGCTCCCCGCCGACCGCGACCCGGTCGCCACGTACTACTGCAAGACGCTGAAGAAGGTCGCCCACAAGCCGTACGACGTCGTGATCGTCGGCGGCGGGGCCGTCGGAGCCGCCGTCCTCGACCGGCTGATGGAGAACAACCGGGGCGGGGCGCTCAAGGTGCTGCTCCTGGAGAAGGGCGGCTTCCTGCTGCCCGAGCACGTGCAGAACCTGCATCCGCGCTACCAGCGGCTGATGATGGACGCCGTGGCCAAGCCGTGGCGCGCGGAGAACACCGGAGGCCGCAGCTTCGACCTCGCCCCGCAGATCCCCTACCTCGGCGGGCGCGCACAGTTCTGGAGCACCTGGATCCCCAGGCCGACGCGGCTCCAGATGCCGGGCTGGCCCGCCGCGGTGGTGGACGGCCTGACGCCGTACTGGGAGCCGGCCAGGAAGTACCTCGGGGCGGTCCTGCCGCACGACATGGGTGTGCAGTTCGGCGGCCTCCAGCCGAAGCTGGTGGGGCGGCTCAGGAAGTGGCTCGACGCCAAGGTCTTCAACGACACGATCCAAGAGCCCGGATACGAGGTCGAGTTGGCGTCCCGGGCGACCACCTCCAGCCTCGGCTTCCGCAAGTTCAGCCCCGTACCGCTGCTGATCGAGGCCACCCAGCGGTATCCGCACCACGTCGACATCGTCACCGGGTGCGAGGTGCAGGAGATCCGGCACGTCAGCGAGACGCCCGGGGCCGGCGGCGGCGCCAAGCTGCACCGGGCCACCGAACTCTCCACCACCCAGGGCCTGTTGGCCCTCGGGAAGAACACCAAGGTCGTGCTGGCCAACGGAGTCGTCGAACCCACAGGACTCCTGCAGAACTCCTTCGCCGGAGTCCTCCCGGACTTCGCGGGCACCAACCTCGGCGGCCACGTCGCTTCCTGGTTCTCGGCACGGGTGCCGCGCGCGGCGTGGGCGGCGGACCTGGGGGGCGTCAGGGGACTCCAGATCGGCTGTCTCTATCTGCGCGGCGAGCTCACGGTGCAGCAGAAGAAGCGGGACTTCCACATCCATCTGATGGCCGCCTCCAACCCCGAGCCCGCCGAGTCCGTCCCCGACCTCTACCGGCTCATCCCGGACTCCTTCGACCAGGAGTTCCTGCAGCAGCTCGCCGACGCGGACCACATCGGCTTCATGGTCCACACCCTCGGCGAATGGCGCAGCGACCCCAAGGACATGAAGGGCAGCAGGGTGTACGTCGACCGTGACACGACCGTGCTCCGCTTCGCGCCCTCCCCGACCGACCTGGAGCTGCGGGCCGGTATGGACGCGGAGGCGCAGAAGGTCGTCACGGACATCCTCGGCAGGGAGTGCGAGGACATCGAGTACTGGCACCCGGCGGGCCCCGGCGGACCCGGCCACTGGGAGAAGAAGGTGCCGCCCGCGCGCATGAAGGACGCGCTGGTCCACGAGTCCGGCACGCTCTGGACCGGTACCGACCCCGCGAATTCGGTGACTGACCTGAACTGCCGGCTGCACACCGTCAGCAACGTGTACATCGGCGGTGCGGCCACCTTCCCCACCTCGGGGTCCTGGAATCCGACCCTGACCGCCGTCGCCCTCGCGCAGCGGCTGGCCGACCACCTGCTCCCGCCGCGACAGCAGAAGGGAGGCGCTGATGTCGACAAGCAAGCCTGAGGCGGCCGCGGTCGAGGCCCCGCTCACGCGCTTCGTACGGCTCTGCGTCCCGCTCACCGGCTTCGGTGCGTACGACCTGCACGGCACCGGCATGGCACAGCTCTACCTGGACACCGCGCGCCGTGAAGTCGGCGCCAAGCACTTCGCCGACTTCCTCGACGTGTGGGAGGAGTTGCTGCGGACCGGCCAAGGGCCTGTGCAACTCCCGGCACTGGAGCGGGAGTTGGGTCGTGCACTGGTGTACCTCTGGTACACCGGCGCCTGGCCCAGGCTCGCGCCCGCCGTCCACGCGGAACTGCGCCGCGAACGCCCCAACGCCGAATCCATGGCCTCGCCCACCAGCTATCCCGAGGGCCTGGTCTGGCGGTCCTTCGGCGGACACCCCGCCGGGGCGAAGCCGCCGGGCTTCGGGACGTGGGCGGACGACCCGCCGGTCCTGCCGGCCGAGGCGGAGATCGCCCGCGAGGTCCTGGCCTCCTCGGCCGCGTACGACCCGGCCGACTACGGGCCGTCCGACGCCGTCGCCCAGGAAGTGCCCGGACACCTGCTGCCGGGTGCCCGCACGTCGCGTTCCGTCCCTCCGTCGGCGGTGCCGTTCGCCGCCCCGCACCCCGAGCCCGTACGAGAAGAGCCCGTACGAGAAGAAGGAGAGCAGGTGAGCGACCGATGACCGTCAAGACCACCGGAGCCGCCGTCGACGGGCGGCGGTACGACGCCATCGTCGTCGGCAGCGGCTGGACGGGGAGTCTGCTCGCCCGGCACCTCGGCAAACAGAACTGGCGGGTGCTGGTCCTGGAGGCGGGCAACGGCGGCACCGACACCTGGGAGGGCTTCCAGGACACCGTCCGCACCTTCTCGGGCGCCGTCGCCAAGGTGCCCAACTCCGCCTACCGCCGCAACGTCGCCGCCCCCTTCCCCGACGTCCTCGACCTGAGCCCCGACCGGGAGACCGGCCGCTACCTGGCCACCGGGCACTTCAAGCAGACCGGCCCCTTCCCGTACGGCACGGACTACATCCGGGCGCTCGGCGGGGCCGCGATGCACTGGCTGGGCGCGGTGCCGCGGATGTTCCCCGAGGACTACGCGACGAAGAGCACGTACCACTACGGCCTCGACTGGCCGGTCACGGCGAAGGAACTGGAGGGCCACCTCCGCGAGGCGGAACGGCTCATCGGCACCGCGGGGAACGCCTGCGCACAGCACGAGCTCGGAGTCGTACCGGACGCCGACTACCAGTACCCGATGGAGGAGATCCCGCCGAGCTACCAGGACGAGCGGTTCCGGGGGCTCCTCGACGGCAAGGAGTACCGGGACAAGGTCGCCAAGGAGCAGGCGTACGAGCTGAAGGTCTACGGGCTGCCGCAGGGCCGCAACAGCACGCCCAACCCGCTGTACGACGACGGCAGCGGCAAGCCGTACCGGCCGCGCGGCGCCGTCGGCATCCCCAACTTCGGGGAGCGCTGCGTCGGCAACGCGAGCTGCACGCCCATCTGCCCCGTACAGGCCAAGTCCTCGCCGCTGCGCCTCCAGCAGGACTTCACCGACTCGGTGCACGTGGCGACGCGGTGCGTGGTCAGCCGGGTGCTGCCGGGGCGCGGCGACAGCGTACGAGGGGTGGAGTTCCGGGAGTACGGGGACCCGGCGACGCCCGCCAGCCAGGCTTACACGGTCGAGGCGGACATCGTCGTGCTGGCCGCGCACGCCGTCGAGAACGCGGTGCTGCTGCTCGCCTCCGGGCTCGCCAACAGCAGCGGCTACGTGGGCTGCCACCTGATGGACCACCCGACCCTGCTGTCCTGGGCGGAAATGCCCGCGAACGACCCGATCGGGGCCTTCCGCGGGCCCGGGCACACCTCGGGCCTGGAGTGCTTCAGGACCGGACCCGGCCGGCTCGCCCGCGCGCCGTTCCGCATCGAGATCAGCAACTGGGGGTGGGGCTGGGCCACCGGAGCCCCGCTCAGCAGCGTCGGCCGGATGCTCGGCCTCGGCGGCGACGCCAACGGCGAGGTCAGGCCCGACGGGTACTTCGGGCCGAAGCTGCGGCACTCCCTCGGCGACCAGATCAACCGGCAGGTGCAGCTCCAGATCGCCGTCGAGCAGCACGCGGTGGCCACCAACCGGGTGACCATCGACCCCCGTACGCACCGGGACGGCATGGGCAATCCGCGCCCCGTCATCCACTACGACCTCGACAAACGGGTCATGGACGGGCTGTACGCCGCCCGCCGGGCCGCCGAGCAGATCTTCAAGTGGCTCGGTGCGAAGGACCACACCGAGCTCGGGCCGCAGCAGGACGGCACGAAGCCCGTGGGCCACTTCAAGCACCGGCCGGACGAGACGTTCGAACCCCTGGACCTCGGCTACCACGGCGCGGGACACGGTGCGGGCACCCACGTCATGGGCGCCCGCAGGACGACCTCAGTGGTCGACGCCGACCAGCGCACCCACGACCACCCGAACCTCTTCGCCGTCGGCTGCGGAAGCATGCCGTCCATCGGCACCAGCAACCCCACCCTCACCATGGCCGCGCTCGCCCTGCGCAGCGCCGAACGCATCCACCGGGACCTGGCGGAGCTGCACCAGCCGGTGACCGTGGCAGGACCGCGCGGGCCTGCCACGGTCACCTCCGCGGCAGGCCTCCACAGCACGGACGAGGTGACGCCGTGAGCACCGTGTACGAGCTGGCGAAGACCGACTTCGCCCCGCCGAAGACCGTCGAAGAACTCCGCACCTATCTCCAAGCGGCCCTGGAGATCGAGCACTTGACGATCCCCGTGTACCTCACGGGCCTGTACTCGATTGTGCCGGGGACGAACGCGTACGGCTGCGAGGTGATCCGGGGCGTCGTCCTGGAGGAGATGCTCCACCTCACCCTGGCGGCCAACCTGCTCAACGCGGTGGGCGGCACCCCCGACCTCTCGCACGTCGTACGGAGCTACCCGGCGCGGCTGCCGTTCGCCGCCCCGAGCCTGCCGCTGATCAAGCTCAGGCACTACTCGCCCGAGGCCCTGAAGACCTTCATGCGCATCGAGCTGCCCCGCTCGCTGGTGCCGCCCGACCCGCACGCGCAGGACCGGACCTGGACCTCCATCGGGCAGTTCTACGCGGCCGTCCGCACCGGCCTGGACACCCTGGAGAAGGCGGCCCGCGAGCAGAACAGGACCATCTTCACCGGCCCGGCCGGCCACCAGCTCGGCCCGGCGGACTTCTACAACTCCGGCGGTGAGGTGTTCCCCGTCACCGGCCTGGGGAGCGCGCTGCTGGCCGTCGACGTCATCAGTGAACAGGGCGAGGGCAGCCAGGACACCATCTGGGACAGCGACGACAAGATCTTCGGCGAGGAGCGGCAGGTCGCCCACTACTTCCGCTTCAAGGAGATCCACGAGGGGCGGCGGTACGGCAAGCACGACCTGCCGCGCTCCGCACCGAGCGGACCGCTGCTCGACATCACCTGGGACGACGCGTACCCGATCGACCCGGAGGCGAAGCTGGCCGACTACGCGGGGAACCCCGAACTCCACCGGCAGGCGGCGAAGTTCAACAAGCGCTACGCCTTCATGATGGCCCTGCTGGAAGTCGCCTTCCACGGCAGCCCCAGGCTGATGCACGAGGCCGTACCGCAGATGCTCGCACTGCGCGACGAGTCGCAGCGGCTCTACCGCAACCCGCACCCCAAGGCCGACCTGGCGGCCAAGGGCCTGCACGCCGCACCGACGTACGAACTGGACGCGAAGCTCTTCGCGGAGGCGCGGGCCGAAGCGGCCCGACGGGTCCGGACGCAGGCGCAGTCGGCCACCGTCCCCGCCCAGTCCGCCCACTCCTCGTCCACTCACTCCTCCTCCGCCAAGGACTCTCCCAAGGATTCCGCCAAGGATTCCGCCAAGGACTCGCCCAAGGAGCAGCGCGCATGAGCAGCACCGTCAACGACGCCTCCCTGCCCGCCGCCGTCGAGGGCAGCAGCCTGCCGTTCTTCTACGGCACGTTCACCAACATCGGCTTCGACTACCTCCTGCCCGCGGACAAGGTCCAGGCCCTGCTCAGGGCGTCCAGCGGCGGCGAACAGCTGTCGGCGGGAATCTTCGAGGACGGCAAGGCACTGGTCTCCCTCAACTACCAGCAGTACTTCGCCCAGTTCGCGAGGGGGTCGGGCATCACGCAGGAGATCGAGCTGAACATCGTCGCCTTCCCGACGAAGGACGCCTCCCTCACCCCGAAGCTGACGTACCGCCAGTACGCGATGGGCGAGGACCAGACGCGCCGTCTCGGCTTCTGGCGCACCCACGTCGACTGCGACAACGACAACGCCATCAAGGCGGGAAAGGACCTGTTCGCCGAGCCCAAGCACAAGGCGGGCTTCGCGATCGTGCTGCCCGTGCCCAACGCGACGACCCCGGCGGCCGCCCCGCCGGACGAGGCGAAGCGGCGCGCGGATGCGGTGGACGTCTGGCACGTCGACTGCGGGGTCTTCGGCAGGGCGAACCCGGACGGCACGTACCCGGAGGCCGAGCGCTACTACACCGTCGACGCCAATCTGCGGGGGCTGACCGCGCAGCCGGTCAGCGCGGCCCCGTTCACCGAGTACGGATCCCGCAAGGTCAAGGTCAAGGAGGTGACGGTGGCGAAGCCGCTGGCCGCCCCGCTGAACGTCTTCTCGCCGTACACCTGGTACGACCTGAGCGGGGCCACCGGCAAGGTGAAGGTCACCCTCGGCAAGGCCCCCCATCAGGACGGCGCGCGCTCGAAGGAGTTCGTCGAGCTCCTCAAGGGCCGGGAACCGGTCGGCGCCTGGGTCCACCAGTCGCCGCCGGTGGCGGTGCAGAACCGCCCGTACTGGATGCACGCGGACCCCGCCCGGAGCTGACACCGGTAGGGTGCCCGATTTCACCCGGGTGCCCGTGAATGACTCCCCACGGACACCCCCGATTGCTGGGTGAGCACATCGGGGGTACCCAGGAACACATGAACTCTTCCGTGGTCCTGTCGGCCGAGCACACGGCTTCCCTGCTGCTCATCGTGCTGGGTGTCCTGCTGGTCCTCGTGCTGCTGGCGGCCTTCGTCTGGGGAAGCCGCCGCGCGTCGAGCAAGCGGCAGTCGCCCGGCGTGGACGAGAGCGAGCCGCACCCGACCGGCGGCAGCCAGCACGGCAAGACCTGGCAGACGCTCGACGACGACCCCGAGCAGGGCCACCCGCACCGCCCGGACCGGGACCACCCGGGCGGCTGAGAGCCCTACGGCCGTACCTCCTTCGCCTCGAACCCGCTGGATCCCAGGGTCAGGGCGAAGGTGACCTGCTGTTCGGGGGAGAGGCTCTTGCAGTCGCCCTCGATGTCGTCGCGCCGGACCGCTATCGGGTCCTGCCAGCCGAGCGGGACGATGTAGCCCCGCCCGGCTGTTCGGTCCCACCACTCGACGAATCCCGTGCACCGGTTGTCCATGCCAGCCCCATCTCCTCCGGGCGCGCCCCGGTCGACCGCGCTGTGTCTCTCCCCTCCCTCGACTCTCCCGGCATTCACGCGTACCGCCCACTCCGGAGGCACCGGAACTCGGCCGAACGGCTGAACGTGGCGGCTGAACCCGACTGCTGAACCCGACTGCCGAACCTGGCGGCGGACCTCAGCAGGGCGGCCGGTGCCCGCCGTGGAGCCGGGCGTGCGGTCCGCCCGCCGTGAGGATCGCGGCGACCGCCGCCGGCAGCGGGCTGCCGTCCTCCCGTACGGGCGTGGGCGGGTCCGTGATCCGCCCGGCAGCGGCGGCGGCACCCCGCAGCCCCGCGTTCTTCGCCGTGACGCGGTCCAGCGCGGACGGCTTCAGCATCCGCCGGTCGCGCACGTGGGCGATGAAGCTCTCGAAGTCGCGCGGGTGCCGGTAGGGCTCCCGGTACGTGCTGAGCGCCGGGAAACCGTCCATGCCGAGGAAGGTGTACGAGGCGGCGGCCACCCGGTAGTCCCGGTCGAGCCGCAGCGGGGCACCGTCGATGCGTACGTCCGACGGGTCGACGCGGTCACCGACGGCGCCGGCCGCGTCGAAGGCGTACCGCACGTTGCCTGACACCGCCAGGGGGGCGAACCGCAGCACGCCGTCGGGCCCGGTGGACCACTGCTGTTCCAGGGCGTCGTGGACCTGCTGCCCCGTCACCGTGGCGCAGACGGTCGGGCAGCCGTATCCGATCGCCCGCCACGCCTGCCCGAAGCTCACCGCGCCGTCGGAACCCGCCGCCGGAATCAGATCGCCGCGCACGAAGGACTGGCCGACCTTGGGCGCGATCGGTGCGAGGGCCAGGTCGGCGGGGGCGTACCGGTGGATGTTGGAGTCGTCGTACGACGGGACGGGCCTGCGCGCCGCCCACAGCAGCCAGTCGGCGGCCAGGTCGCCCATCGTGCTCTGGCCCAGCGCGTTGCGGGTCCGGGTGAGCGGCGCGCTCGTCCCGCCGATCCGGCTGCGCTCGCGCACGGCGGCCTGCCCGGCCCAGTAGTCGGCGACCGCCTTGAGGCCGGGGTGCGGGGTGACGTCGCGGGTGTTGGGGTGGCTGGTGGAGACGGTCAGCTCCCGGACGACCCTTCCGGTGCGGGGGTCGAGGCGGAGGTTGATCTCGTTGATGACCTGGCCGTGGAACCCGGCCTCGACGAAGGGTCTGGGCACGCCGTTCGGGTCGGGCAGCATCATGTTGAACCGGGTGTGCCAGTGCCCGGTGACGATGGCGTCGATGTCGGGGGAGACCTTGAGGGCCAGTTCGTAGGCGGGCCCGGACGGGTTGCTGCCGCTGTTGAAGTCGGCGCCCGCGACCGCGCCGTCGTGCATGCTGAGCACGATCGCGTTCACCCCGCGCCGCTTGAGCTCCTTCGCACACCGGTCGACGGTGCCGATGTCGTCGAGGGTCTTCAGCCCGGGGTGGAAGGAGTTCGGCATCAACTCCGCCCCGACGACGGTGAGATGGATGAACCCGATCGGTATGCGCCGCCCGTGCGGGCCCCGTACCCACTCGACGTGGTAGGGCGGCAGGACGGTCCGCCCGCCGCGGGTGCGGACCACGTTGGCGGAGTAGTACGGGAAGTCCGCACCCCGGAAGCGCCGCCCGGTGGAGTCGGGGAAACCGGTGTCCTGCCCGACGACCGGGAACGGCCGGCCGCGCTCCATGTGCTGGACCAGATGGGCGGGGGACTTGTCGAACTCGTGGTTGCCCGCGGTCGCGAAGTCCATGCCCAGCCTGTTGAGGGCCTCGATCGTCGGCTCGTCGGAGAACGCGGCGGCGTCGAACTCCCACCCGGAGAAGAGATCCCCCGGCGCGAAGAACAGCGAGTTGCGCCGCCCTTCGCGCAGCCGCTCCAGGTGCGTGCCCATGGCGGCGACGCCGCCCACCGTGTACGTCTTGCCGCCGTTGCCGCGGATGACGGAGTCGCTGCCGGTCGGACCCTGCAAGTACCCGTGCAGATCGGAGATGTTGAGCAACTGCACGTCGATGTACTCGGTGGCGGTGGCGGCGTCTCGGGCCGCCTCGGACGCGTAGGCCGGGACGCCGAGGGCGGTGGTGGTGGCCAGGGCTCCCAACGCGGTGAGGAAGGTCCGGCGGCCGGGTCCGGCCGGGGCCGAACTCGGCTGCGGGGCACGGGCGTTGTGCGGCGAGGTGCTACGTGGTGTCGTCACCCGTCGATGGTGGGGACAACAAGGTGAAGAGTCCAGGAATCACGCACATCGTGCGCATGGCTGCATCACGCCATCCCCATGAATCCTGCATGTCCGCAAGGGAGTTCACGGGTCTCCTGATTCTCTTGGGCGTCCTACTCGACGGACCCGTACTCGGGCTTCCCCGCCCGCTCGTAGGAGCAGTACTGCACGCCGGCGCCGGTGGTACGGGACTCGGTCAGCGTCCAGGCGGCAGGGGCGGCGCCCTCGTGGAAGAGCCGCTTTCCGGTGCCGAGGAGCACGGGGCTGATCAGCAGCCGGTACTCGTCGACGAGGTCGTGCTGCTGCAGGGTGCCGATGAGCTCGCTGCTGCCCTGCGTCATGATCACGCCGTCGACCTGCTGCTTGAGCCGCGCGACGGACTCGGCGGCCTCGCCCTTGAGGAGATGGGAGTTCTGCCAGTCCAGAGTGGACAGGGTGCGCGAAGTGACGTACTTCGGCATGGAGTTGAGCTTCCCGGCGATCTCTTCGTCAGGGGCGGCGACCCGCGGCCAGTAGCCGGCGAAGATGTCGTACGTCTTGCGGCCGAGCAGCAGATGGTCGGCGGACCGCTCGAAGATCCTCCCCATCAGCTCGCCGAAGCCCTCGTCGACGTACGGAGCCAGCCAGCCGCCGTGCTCGAAACCCGCGCTGTCGTCCTCACCGGGGCCGCCCGGCGCCTGCACGATCCCGTCCAGGGTGACGAACGCGGTGACGATCAGTGTGCTCATGATGCTCTGCCTGCCTTCCGGGTGCGGGATTCCTCGCGTGGAAACCTCTGCGTGGAATCCTCTGTGCGGAAATCTCCGTGCACCCGGTATGACTCCCCGGCCCGCGAAAACTCATCGCGCGGCCGCGTGAGCAGGGCAGACGTCAGGCCACGGTGAGGTGCAGCACCGCCGACACCCCGACCAGCTGCGTGCTGCGGTGCAGGTGGTAGGAGACGTTGACCTTGGCGGGGGCGGCGGGAAGGGTGTCGGCGGGGACCGAGAAGACGACGCTGCCCGCGGCGCCGACGGTGAGGCCCTCCACGTACTCCTTGCCGGAGCCGGTCAGCCACAGGTTCACCTTGTCGCCCTCCACGGCGGCGGGCCGGGCGTTGACCGTGACGTGCACGGCGTCGGTGGGCATCCGCCCGCGGGTCAGCTTCCCGTCGAGCGCCTCGGCGACGGCGGGGGCGGGCAGCAGGTCCTGGTCGTAGGTGGTGGCGTGGGTCATGCGGGGTCTCCTCGGGTGCGGACGTGCCGCCGCGCGGCACGTGGATCTTGCATTGCCTGCCCACAGCGGCCCGATTCACCCCTGGACCTTCCGGGACGTACGTCACACGGACCCGGCGTACCGCGGTTGCGGGGCCGGTCGCCCCGGCCGAGGCTGGGGTGACGAGGGACGACAGCGGAGGAAGAGCGATGGGCGCAGACCGTACGGACGGCTCCGGACGGGCGACCATGCCCGGGGTCGTCGAGGCACTGTTCGCCAAGTGGAGCACCGTGCAGGGCCAGGAGCTGATCCGGGAGGGTGCGAAGATCGTCCGGCATCTGACCGAACACGGCCCGCTGCCCATCGAGACCGCGGACGCGATGCTGCCGGACGCCGAACGGGCCAGGGGCATCGGGATGGTCCAGTACTTCAGGGACCGCGACTACGACCTGGAGATGGACGGGCGCGGCACCATCGTCGGCGCCGGTCTCTCGCTGGTCGGCAACTCCCGCCACACGGCGGTGATCCACGGGACTCTGTACCACCAGTGGTGCGTGGCGGACGCCCTGATGTTCCCGCTGATCCTCGGCGACCGTTCCCCGGTCACCACCGGCTGCCCGGCCACCGGCGAGCGGATCACGCTGACGGTGACGCCGACCGGCATCGAGGACCTCTCGCACCCGAACGCCTGGTTCACGCTCGCTCCGGGCACCGGCGGGTCGGCCCGGGTGCGGTTCTGCGACCGCGTCAACCTCTACGCGGACCGGGCGTCCGCCGAGGCGGCGGCCGCAGCGGACCCGGAGATCGCAGCCGCTCCGGCCGACCGGGCGTGGACAGTGGCCCGGGACCTCGCGGGGCTCTTCTAGGGCCTGTCCGGCGGGTCAGGTCGTCCGGGGGCCGGAGGGCCGGGGAGCCGGGGGCCGGGAGCGGGGGCCGGGGGCGGATGTCACATTCGGAAGGGCTCGATCCGTCGCAGTGGGTGAACCCGACAGCTGCGCGGGCCCGGTCGTCGCCGGGACCGCATTCCCACGGAGGTTGCCCCACGTGACGAACCCGATCCTGGTGACGGGCGGTACCGGCAGACTCGGCAGCGTGCTGGTGGACCGGCTCCTGGCCGCCGGACACACCGTCCGCGTACTGAGCCGCGGTCCACGGCCCGCAGGGCCCGCACAGCCGCCCGAGCACACGGTCGGCGATCTGCTGACCGCGCAGGGCCTGGACCGGGCCCTCGACGGAATCAGCACCGTCGTCCACTGCGCCACCGGCAACAACCGCACGGACGTGGACGCCACCCGCCACCTCGTGGCGGCGGCGTCGCGGGCCGGCCGGCCCCACCTGATCTACCCGTCCATCGTCGGCGTCGACCGGGTGCCCCTGCCCTACTACGGCGCGAAGCTGGCGTGCGAACGGCTCCTGGCGGATTCGGGGCTGCCCTGGACGGTCCTGCGCGCCACCCAGTTCCACGAGCTGATCGTCTGGATGTGCTCCGCCCAGCGGCTGCTGCCCGCGGTCCTGATGCCCGCCGGAGTCAGCTTCCAGCCCATCGGCACCGACGACGTGGCCGACCGCCTCGTCTCCCTCGCCGGTACGGAGCCGCAGGGCCGGGCGGACGACATGGGCGGGCCCGAGGTGCGCACCGCCACCGATCTGGCGCGGGCCTGGGCGAAGGCGTACGGCCGCCGCCGTCCGGTGCTGGCGGTGCCGGTGCCGGGCGCCGTCCTCCGCGCCTACCGGCGGGGGGACCACCTCACTCCCGGGCACGCTGTCGGCAGGACCACCTTCGCGCAGTACCTGGCGGCCACCCGCCAGGCCCCGGGGCGGCGCGGATGAGCGTGCGCGGTTGGCTCCGTGCGGGCCTGGCCTTCCTGGGGGCGGCGCAGTTCGCCGTCGGCTGCTGGGCGCTGCTGTCCCCGCGGACGTTCTTCGACATCCCCTGGGTGGGCATGCGGATGCCGTACAACGCCCATCTGATGATGGACTACGGCGCGATGAGCCTGGCCACCTCCGTGGCCCTCGGCGTCGGCGCGGTCACCATGCGGCAGGCCCTGATCCGCACGGGCCTCGCGGTGTACCTGGTCTTCGCCCTGCCGCACCTGGTGATCCACATCCGGCTGCTGCACCACCTCACGCCCGGCGAACGCGCGCCGCTGCTGGCCGCGTTGACGGCGGCGGCCGTGATCCCGCTCGTACTCCTGATGCTCACGGGCCGGGCACGGCGGGACCGCCCGGGGCCTGACCACGTGTCACCGGTCAGGTCCTAGGAGATCCCGCCGACTGCCTCAGCCCGTGGAAGGCGGACTGGGGCAGTACTCGGCGTCCAGGATGTCGGTCGGGGCTCCGACGCTCCAGTCCCCGTTGCGGTTGGATGCCAGCTGGTGGCGGCCGTCCTCGGTGCTCACGGCCAGGGAGACCGACCCGACCATGCCGCCGCCGTGGCCCCAGAGCGTGGTGCCGCAGCTCGTCCGGAACTTCGTGATGCCCAACCCGTAACCCATGCCGGGGAGGTCGGGGCTCGACACGGTGGTCTTCATGGCCTTGAGCTGCTTCGGCGGGAGCAGCCTGCCGCGCAGCAGGGCGTGGTAGAAGCGGTTCAGATCGCCGGTGGTGGAGATGATGTCGCCGTCGCCCCAGCCCTGCGACCCGTTCATCTCGGTGACGTCGTCGATGCGGTCGGGGGCCGACTCGAACAGTTTGGAGTAACTGCGGCTGCTGGGCCGGGGGATGTGGATGCTGTTGCCCGGGTTGGAGGTCTCCTTCAGACCCAGCGGTTTGATGATGCGGCTGCGGACCTCGGCCTCGTACGTCCGCCCACCGATCTTCTCGATGAGCAGCCCGGCCAGGATGTAGTTGGTGTTGGAGTAGGAGAACCGGTCGCCCGGCTGGAACAGCGGCGGGTGGGAGAGGGCCACCTTCACGTGCTTCTCGGGCGGCAGGGTGTCGTAGCGGTGCTTGAGGTAGCCCTCGCCCCTCATGTAGGTGTCGAGGTACTCCTCGTCGGCCAGGTAGTCGAACAAGCCGCTTGTGTGGCTGAGGAGTTGACGGACGGTGATCTTGCTGCCGTCGTTGCCGTTGCCCCGTACGAGGCCGGGGAGGTGATCCTCCACGGTGTCGTCGAGATCGAGTTTCCGCTCCGCCTCCATCTGGAGCAGGACGGTCGCCACGAACGACTTGGTGATGCTGCCGATCCGGAACCGGTCGTTCGCGTGGCGCGGTGTGCCGGTCCTCAGATTACCGACGCCCGATGTCGACTTCCAGACGCCTTGGGCGTCGCGTGCCTCGGTCGTGATGCCGGGTATGCCGGCCTTCACCTCCGCGTCCATCACGCGCTGGGTCGCCTCGTGCCGCGCCTTCGCGGGGGAGGCCTCGGGCGATGCCTGGGCGGGGGCAGTGAAGGCGGTTGCCGCCATCGCGGCCCCCGCGAGACCCACCGCGCCGATTCGTGCGGTCCTTCGTAACGTCATGCCGTGCTCCTCACCGTTTCCGTGCCGATTGCGGTCTCCGGCACTGAGTGGCACTTGTGCGGTTCCTGCGGAATCAGTGGCCGCTTTCACCACATGACCGCACATGGTCACCGGACGGTTGAGCGGATCTGGGAATTGGCCGATTCCGGCACGGCGCGGTCGGGGGCACGGTCGGTGGATGCTGCGTGGTCAGTGGCGGCCGGGCGGTGCTTTTGGCCGCTCGGCGAATTCGGTCGCGGGCTCGGTGGCGTAGCGGCTCATCGTCCGGAGGGTCACCTCCGGGGTCATGGGCCGACCGCCGGCGATCATGTCCTGCAGGTCCCGGAAGTACTGCACGTACAGGTCGGGGGTGAACGTGCTGAGCATGACGGCCGGTTGACCGGTGACATTGGCGAAGGTGTGCGGGGCTCCGGTCGGGACCATCACGAGCGTTCCCGCCGTCACGTCGTAGTCCTCCGTGCCGATCGTGAACCGCACCGCGCCGGAGATGACGTAGAAACCCTCGTCGTGCTGGGCGTGCCGGTGCTGCGGCGGTCCCGGCGTGTGCGGCGCGAGGACGGACTCGGCGATGCCGAGGCGGTGCCCGGTGTTGCTGCCGTCTTCGAGGACGCGCAGCCGGGTGGTGCCGAGAACGATCGTCTCGCCGTCCTCAGGGCCGACCACCGACACGGCGGGGTCGGCGGTCCTGGGCCCATGGGCCGTCCCGGTCGGCGGGCCGGTCTGCTGCAGTTCGTGCTTCTTCGGTTCGTGCTTCTTCGGTTCGTGGTTCTTCGGTTCGTCGGTCATGCTTCGATTCCACTGCCGGGCTTCGCGGCTGTCCAAGACCCTTTGCGGAGCGTCGATACCGTACGGGTATCGTCGCAGCATGGAGCTACGTACGCTGCGCTACTTCGTGGCCGTCGCCGAGGAACTCCACTTCGGCCGGGCCGCCACTCGGCTGCACATGAGCCAGCCGCCCCTGAGCCGGGCGATCAGACAGCTGGAGGCCGAGGTCGGTGCCACGCTGCTCGACCGGTCGTCCGCCGGTGTCGCGCTGACTCCGGTGGGGGCGGTACTGCTCGACGAGGCGCGCGCCCTGCTCGAAAGGGCCGACCGGGTGCGGGTACGGGTGGCCGCGGCGGCCGGAGCAGCGACCCTCACCGTCGGCGTCCTGGGCGACAGCACCGATCCGGGCGCCACCCGGCTGGCCGGAGCCTTCCGGCGGCGGCATCCGCGCGTCGAGGTCCGCGTCCGGGAGACCGACCTGACCGATCCCACCTGCGGGCTGCACGCCGGACTCGTCGACATCGCTCTGACCCGCAGGCCGTTCGACGAGACGGGCCTGTCGGTGCACGAGCTGCGCGCCGACCCGGTGGGGGCACTGCTGCGCGCCGACGACCCGCTGGCCGGCCGCGACCGCGTGACCCTCGCCGACCTGGCGGACCGCCGCTGGTTCGTGTTCCCTGAGGGGACCGACCCCGCCTGGCAGTCGTACTGGAACGGCGGAGAGCCCCGCGAGGGCCCGGTGGTGCGCGGCGTTCAGGAATGCCGGCAGGCCGTGCTCTGGAACGGCACCGTCGGCATGACGCTCCTGGCCCACCCACCGGCCCAGGGGCTCACCGTGGTGCCCCTGGGCGACATGCGGCCGAGCCGTGTGGTGGCGGCGTGGAACGCGGGCGACACGAACCCGCTGATCCGCTCGTTCGTCCGGACCGCGGTCGACGCCTACCGCAACTGACCGTCGTACGGCGGTACTTGAGCGCTCTACCGGTGTGCCCCTGACGTGGCGTCGGCCAGGCTGCGGATCGCGGCGGCGACGCTCTCCCAGGAGCGTTCGGGGAACTCGTGGCCGACCCGGGGCAGCAGCATCAGGCGTGCCCCGGGGATCCGGGAGGCGATCGCCCGGCTCGCCGCAGGTTTGATGAGCGGGTCGTCCGCACCGTGCAGGACCAGCGTGGGCCGGGTGACGGCACTGATCGGCGGGCCGTGCCACTGCGCGCCGATCTGGCGGCTCTGCGCCTGCTGGTCGTGCATGCCGCTGTCGACGTTGCGCGCGGCGGCTTCGCGGGCCGCCTCCTCGTCGAAGGGGTGGTTCGGCGAGGCGACCAGACGGGAGACGGCGAGGCCGGCCGCGACGGCTCCCTCGGGGGTGTCGGGGAACTTGAGACGGGCGAACTTCGCCAGGGTGCCCATCCGGATGAAGCGCATGGTCCGCAGCCCGGAGACGTCGCCGGGCACGGCGGCCATGGTGATGAGGGTCCGGACCCGGTCCGGGTGCCGCAGCGCCACCCGCTGGGCGACGGCGCCGCCCAGCGAGACGCCCAGCAGGTGTGCCGAGGACCACCCCAGGGCGTCCATGACCACTGCGGCGTCGTCCGCCATGTCCTCGGCCGTGTACGCCTCCCCGCGCTTGGCGAACAGTGCGGAGATGGGGTTCCGGGTGGCGGTGGGCGGGAGATGCGTGGAATCCCCGCCGTCGCGCTGGTCGTACCTGGCCACCGCGAAGCCGTGCGCGGCCAGCAGGTGGCAGAGCCCGTCCGGAATCCAGTGCCGGTTGGCGCCCAACCCCGTTGCCAGCAGCAGCGGTTCACCGTCCGATCCCTCGGTGAACCGGTCGTACGCCAGGCGCACGGCGCCGTTCTCGGCCCAGCGGACCGGGCCCCACGGGTGTATCGACGACGAGGACATGTGAACCTCCCACGGCTACGATTAACTGCGATCGGTGTTCGCAGTTTTAGAGTAGCGGATGAACCACCGGCAGCGGGAGAGCGGGGCGAGGGGCAAGTGGAGCGAAAAGCCGAGCGAGTGGGGCGGACGGGGCAGGCGGGGCGCGAGCCCGAGAAAGCCGTGACGGTCTGGGACCGGCCGGAACGGGGTACGCGCGGCCCCGCGGCCGTCCACACCCGCGCGGAGCTGGCCGCCGTCGCCGTCGAGCTCGCCGACCGCGGCGGCCTGCCGGCGGTGTCGATGCGCGCGGTGGCCCAGGCGCTGGGCACGGGCCAGGCGTCCCTCTACCGGTACGTCTCCGGCCGCGAGGACCTGCTCGACCTGATGGTGGACGCGGTGGCGGGAGAGATCGCCCTCGACGTCCCGCTCGGCGGCGACCCCGTCGAGGACCTCACCGCGCTCGCGTCCCGGGCGAAGGCCGTCCAGCTGCGGCACCCCTGGCAGGCCGACGTCCCGCCGGAGCCGCTCCGACTGGGCCCCAGGAGCCTGGACTTCGTGGAGTACGCGCTGCGGGCACTGGCCCCCGTCCGGCTGCCGGGCCGCGCCAAGATGGAGGTCGTGGCCCTCATGAGCGCCCTGGTCACGCAGTTCGCCCGGACGGAACTTCAGGGCGGCGGCGCGTACACCGGGGTCGACCGCCGTGCCGCGCAGGCCGGTTACCTGAGCCGGGCGGTGGCGCAGGGGGACCGCCCGCATCTCGCGGCCGCACTGGCCGGGTCCTCCGGGACGGACCCGGCGGCGGACCCGGCGGAGGACCCGCAGGTGATGTTCGAGCGGGCGGTGCGGAGGGTGCTCACCGGGCTCACCGCTTCTGGGTGACCCGGCGCGGCCCCGCCCGGCGCCGGTGATTCAGAGCTGGTGGTTCAGTGCAGGTGGTTCAGAGCCGGCGGTTCAGAGCCGGTGGTTCAGCGCCAGTAACCGGTGAAGGTCACCGCCTCCTTGCCGAACCCCCGGTCCGTGACGAGGTGTCGCCGCACCCCGGCGGCGAGCCGCTGGCCGCCGGCCGCCCACGCGTATCCGGGCCCGTCCGGCAGCGTCGCCGCGCGGACCGCCGCGAGCACCGAATCGCCGGGCGAGGCGCCGCCGTCCCTGGTCACCCAGTGGATGGTGGTGCCCTCGCGCGGTTCGACGGTCTGCGCGTCCTCCGGGTCCCCGACCTCTATGTACACCTCGGTCCTGACGGTGTCGGTGGTCGAGCCGATGATGCCCACGATGGCTGGCAGCGCGGTCTCGTCACCGACCAGCAGCCGCCACTGTGCGGCCTTGGGCGGCAGGAAGGTGATGCCCTCGTCGAAGATGCCGAGTTCGTCCCCCGGTGTGGCATCCCGCGCCCACTTGGCCGCGAGCCCCAGTTCGCCCTTCTCGTCCTCGTGCAGCACGAAGTCGATGTCGATCTCGGGGCCTTCGCCGTACGTTCCCTCCGTGCGGTGGTGGCGCACGGTGTAGTTGCGGCCGACGGGGCGGGTGTCCTTCGGCATCAGGAAGTACTCGGCCATCCACAGCCCACTGGTCCGCTTCGGCAGTCGCAGCCCTTTGTCGGTGGGCAGGAAGAGCCGGAACCACTGGTCGTACCCCATCGGCCGGAAGCCGCTCAGGGCCGGGCCGCCGATGGTGACCCGGACGAAGTTCGGGCTGATCTGCTTGCGCGCCAGCACCTGCGCGACGAGGAACTCCCGCCGCTCCGGCTTGCGGTACTTCCCGTCCTTGGCCATTGCCCCACCCTCCATGGTCCACTTAGGGTAGGCAAACCTAACAGAAGACGGGAGGGGGTGAGCCTCGTTCCACCGCATGTACCGCGCCTCGGCGTGCCACTGTGGTGCCATGACGATCGAAGTTCGCCCGGCCACGGACTTCGAGGGCGTACGCGCCGTCCTCGGTCCGAAGTCGCCTTCCGCCAACGTCTGTTGGTGTCTGAGCTACCGGATCCCGTCCAGGCTCAACAACGAGCTGCGCGGGCCCGCCCGCGGCGAGTACGTCGCCGAGCTGTGCCGCAGTCGGCCGCCGCCCGGCGTGCTCGCCCACGACGGGGACGAGCCGGTCGGCTGGGCCGCCGTGGCGCCGCGCGCGGACACCTCCTTCGCACGCAACCGCAAGATCCCGCACGTGGACGACCTGCCGGTCTGGTCGCTGTGGTGCGTCCGGGTGCGCCCCGGCCACCGGAAGCAGGGCATCTCGCACGCCCTCATCGCCGGTGCCGTCGAGTTCGCCCGCGCCCACGGTGCGCCGGTGGTCGAGGCGTACCCCTTGGACAACGGCGACGCGAAGGTCGACCTGACGATGGCCTACGCCGGGCTCCGGAAGAACTTCGAACGCGCCGGGTTCGTCCACGCCGCCGACACCACCTCGGTGCTGGCCGGCCACCCCCGGGTCCTCATGCGCCTCGACCTGCGCCGGCCCCGGGCCACCTGAATCGGCACAAGGAACGGCGCAAGGAACGGCACCAGGAACGGTGCCAGGAACGGAACAAGGTAACGACACAGGGAACAACGGAACCGCGACAGAAGGGCAGTCCCGCGCATGGACATGGGCATGGACATAGAGACGCTCCGCCGCGACACCCCGGGGTGCGCCCACCGGGCCCACCTCAACAACGCCGGTGCCGCACTGACGTCCCGTCATACCCTGCACGCGGTCACCTCGCACCTGGAACTCGAAGCCATGATCGGCGGCTACGAGGCCGCGGCGACCGCCGCCGAAAGCATCGAGCACACCTACGACGCGCTGGCCCGCCTGGTGGGTGCCGGCCGCGACGAGATCGCCGTGGTCGAGAACGCCACCCACGCCTGGGACATGGCCTTCTACTCCCTGTCCTTCCAGCCGGGCGACCGCATCCTGACCGCCCGCGCCGAGTACGTCAGCAACGCCATCGCCTTTCTGCAGACCGCCCGCCGGTACGGCGTGAGCGTCGAGGTGGTCCCCGACGACGAGAGCGGCCAGCTGGACGTCGACGCGCTGCGCGCCATGATGGACGAGCGGGTGAAGCTCATCTCGGTCACCCATGTGCCGACCGGGGGAGGCCTGGTCAACCCGGCCGCCGAGATCGGCAAGGTCGCGGCGGAGTTCGGCGTCACCTATCTGCTGGACGCCTGCCAGTCGGTCGGCCAGCTGCCGATCGACGTGGCCGAGATCGGCTGCGACCTGCTCAGCTCCACCGGCCGGAAGTATCTGCGCGGGCCGCGCGGCACCGGCTTCCTCTACTGCTCCCGGAACATGCTGGAACGGATGGACCGGGAGCGCATGGAGCCGCCGTTCCTGGACCTGCACTCCGCGACCTGGACGGGCCCCGACACCTACCGGGTGCGCGAGGACGCCCGCCGGTTCGAGAACTGGGAGACGTACTACGCGGGGAAGATCGGCCTCGGCGTCGCGGCGGACGCCGCCCTCGACCTCGGTCTCGACGCCATCGAGCAGCGCGTCACCCGGCTCGCGGGCACCCTCCGCCGGAGGCTGCGCGACCTGCCGGGCGTCGAGGTGCACGACCGGGGCCGGCGGCAGTGCGGGATCGTCACCTTCACCGTCGAAGGCCACGACCCCCGCCGGGTCGCCGACCTGCTGCGGTCCCGGGCGGTCAACGTCTCGGTCGCCGTCGCCGGTCACGCGCGCTGGGACTTCGTACCGCGCGGGCTGGAAACCGCCGTCCGGGCGTCGGTGCACTACTACAACACCGACGAGGAGCTGGACCGGCTGCTCGACGCACTGCCCGGGCCCGTGACCGGTCACTGAGCGGGGGTTTCCGGTCCGGCGGGGGAGAGGGCGAGGGTCTCCGTGAGGGGGCGGGGCCGGTTGCTGGCGCCAACTCGGCAGTGGCACGGGTGGTCTTGGAATGAGCCACGAGGGCCGTGTTGCCTTTTCGAGTGATGGTTAGGTTAGGCTTACCTCAGTTACTCGTTGTGCCGCTCCCTGCCCGCTGTGCTCACGTATTCACGTGCGCACCGTGCAGACGTGCGTGCCCACGTCCCCTATCTCCGGAGGACCGTTGATGAGTCCCCTCGCGCCCAGGTCCCACCTGCTCAACGACCTGAACGCGGAGGCCTACCGCCGCTCCGTCACCGCAGGCGTCGAGCGGGTGGCCGCCACACTCGCAGGCACCGTCCGCCCCCACACCGGGATCACCCCCGCCCAACTCGCACCCGTCGTCGACGCCGTCGACCTCGATCTGCCGCTCGGCGACCCCACCGCCGCCCTCGACGAACTGGAGGACGTCTACCTCCGCGACGCCGTCTACTTCCACCACCCGCGCTACCTCGGGCACCTCAACTGCCCCGTCGTCATACCCGCCGTGCTCGGCGAAGCCGTCCTCTCCGCGATCAACTCGTCCCTCGACACCTGGGACCAGTCCGCGGGCGGCACCCTCATCGAGCGCCGCCTCGTCGACTGGACCGCCCGCCGGGCGGGCCTGGGTCCGGCCGCCGACGGCATCTTCACCAGCGGGGGTACGCAGTCCAACCTGCAGGCCCTGCTGCTCGCCCGCGAGGAGACCAAGGGGGCCGACCCCGCGAAACTCCGCATACTGGCCTCCGCCTGCAGTCACTTCAGCGTGCAGAAGTCGGCCGGACTGCTCGGCCTCGGCCCCGAAGCGGTGATCGCCGTCCCGGTCGACCGGGACAAAAGACTGCAAACCGTCGCGCTCGCCCGCGAGCTGGAACGCTGCGTGGCCGAAGGGCTGGTCCCGATGGCGGTGGTCGCCACCGCGGGCACCACCGACTTCGGCTCCATCGACCCCCTCCCCGAGATCGCCGAGCTGTGCGCACGGCACGGGGTGTGGATGCACGTGGACGCCGCCTACGGCTGCGGGCTGCTGGCCTCACCCACCCGCAGACACCTCATCGAAGGCATCGAACGCGCCGACTCGGTCACCGTCGACTACCACAAGTCCTTCTTCCAGCCGGTGAGTTCATCGGCGCTGCTGGTACGGGACGGGGCGACGCTCCGGCACGCCACCTACCACGCGGACTACCTCAACCCGCGCCGCCCCGCGGCCGACCACCTCCCCCCGCAGGAACAGCTCCCCAACCAGGTCGACAAGTCGCTCCAGACGACCCGGCGGTTCGACGCGCTCAAGCTCTGGATGACGCTGCGGGTGATGGGCGCCGACGCGGTCGGCGGGCTCTTCGACGACGTCTGCGCGCTCGCCGCCGAAGGCTGGCGGCTCCTGGACCGCGACCCCCGCTTCGAGGTGGTGGTGCGGCCCCAGCTGTCCACCCTCGTCTTCCGGTACGTGGCGGACGGCGTCGCCCCGGAACTCGCCGACGGCGCCAACCTCCATGCCCGCAAAGCCCTGTTCGCCTCGGGGGAGGCGGTGGTCGCCGGAACCAAGAACGACGGGCGGCACTACCTCAAGTTCACCCTGCTGAACCCCGAGACCACCCCGGACGACATCGCCGCCGTACTCGACCTGATCGCCGGGCACGCCGAGCAGTACCTGGAGGATTCCCTTGTCCGCGCCTCGTGACCGGCCCGCGCCCGCTGAGAGCTTTGAGGGCCGCAGCCGGGTGTACGACCTCATCGGCATCGGGCTCGGCCCCTTCAACCTCGGCCTCGCCTGCCTGAGCGAGCCGGTCGATGAGCTCGACACCCTCTTCCTGGAGTCCAAACCGGACTTCGACTGGCACTCCGGGATGTTCCTCGACGGGGCCCACCTGCAGACGCCCTTCCTGGCCGACCTGGTCACCCTCGCCGACCCGACCTCGCCCTACTCCTTCGTCAACTACCTCAAGGAATCAGGGCGGTTGTACTCGTTCTACATCCGCGAGAACTTCTACCCGCTGCGCACGGAGTACAACGAGTACTGCCGCTGGGCGGCCGCCCGGCTGAGCAGCGTCCGGTTCGGCACGACCGTCGAGGACGTCACGTACGACCACGGCGACGGGCTGTACGTCGTCCGCGACACCACCGGCACCCGCTACCTGGCCCGCCACCTCGTACTCGGCACCGGCACCCCGCCGCACCTGCCCGAGGCGTGCGAGGGCCTCGGCGGGGACCTCATCCACAACTCCCGTTACCTGGAGCACAAGGCGGCCCTCCAGGAGAAGGAGTCGATCACCCTCGTCGGCTCAGGGCAGAGCGCCGCCGAGATCTACTACGACCTGCTGGGCGAGATCGACACCCGCGGCTACCGGCTCAACTGGATCACCCGCTCGCCGCGCTTCTTCCCGCTCGAATACACCAAGCTCACCCTGGAGATGACCTCCCCGGAGTACATCGACTACTTCCACGCCCTGCCGGAGCCGACCCGCTACCACCTCGAAAAGCAGCAGAAGAGCCTCTTCAAGGGCATCGACGGCGACCTCGTCGACGCGATCTTCGACCTGCTGTACGAGAAGAACGTCAAGGGCCCCGTGCCGACCCGGCTGTTCACCAACACCGCACTCAACAGCGCGAGTTACGACGCGCAGAGCGAGAGGTACACGCTCGGGCTGCGGCAGGAGGAGCAGGGCGAGGAGTTCGCGCTGCGCACCCACGGGCTGATCCTCGCCACCGGGTACCGTTACCGGATCCCCGGCTTCCTGAAGTCCGTCCGGGACCGGATACGCCTGGACGGCGCCGGGCGCTTCGACGTCGCCCGCAACTACAGCATCGACACCGGCGACCGCGGGATCTTCCTGCAGAACGCCGGTGTGCACACCCACTCACTCACCAGCCCCGACCTGGGCATGGGCGCCTACCGCAACGCGTACATCCTCGCCGAGGTGCTGGGGCGCGAGGTCTACCCGGTCGAGAAGTCCATCGCGTTCCAGGAGTTCGCGGCACCGAAAGGCACCGTCGTATGACGACCGTCGATCTGACCGACATCACCACCGCCGAAAGCGGAGCCGACAGCGGGGGCGCAGTGGGTGAACCCGCCCCGCTCTCACCCGAGTTCCGCCACGCGCTCGTCTCCCGTCAGGAGCGCCGCGAGTCGTCCGCCCGTACGTACGCCAGGACGCTCCCCGTCGCCCCCGTGCACGCCGCCGGCGCACGCGTCACCGGCGCCGACGGGCGCACCTACCTCGACTGCCTCTCCGGCGCGGGCACCCTCGCCCTCGGGCACAACCACCCCGCGGTCGTCGCCGCACTCCAGGCCGACCTCGCGTCCGGGGTCCCGCTGCACGCACTCGACATGATCACCCCTCAGAAGGACGCGTTCAGCGAGGAGTTGATGTCCCGGCTGCCCGGCGGACTGCGTTCCGACGCACGGCTGCACTTCTGCGGGCCCGCGGGCACCGACGCGGTGGAGGCGGCGCTCAAACTGGCGCAGCACGCCACCGGGCGGCGCGGAATCGTCGCGTTCACCGGCGCCTACCACGGGATGACGCTCGGTGCGTCGGCCGTGTCCGGGCCCGCGCGGATGCGGTCCATGGTGGGCGCGGACGCGGTGCCGGTGACGCGGGTGCCGTACCCGTACGCGTACCGCTGCCCGTTCGGCGTCGGCGCGCCGCAGTCGGGGGAGCTGTCCGCCCGGCTCCTTGAGAACCTGATCACCGACGGCAGCAGCGGGGTCGGCCTGCCCGCCGCCGTCATCCTCGAAGTCGTCCAGGGCGAGGGCGGCGTCGTCGAGGGCCCGGACGAGTGGCTGCGCGAGGTCCGCCGGATCACCGCGGCCCACGACATCGTGCTGATCGTCGACGAGGTGCAGACCGGCGTCGGCAGGACGGGCCACTTCTGGGCCTGCGAACGGGCCGGCGTCACCCCGGACGTCCTGGTGATGTCCAAGGCCGTCGGCGGCGGACTGCCGCTCGCCGTCCTCGCGTACCGGCCCGAACTGGACACCTGGCGGCCCGGCGACCACACCGGAACGTTCCGGGGCAACACCCTCGCCATGACGGCGGGCCGGATCACCCTGCGCACCGTCGCCGAGGAAGAACTGCCGGAACGGTCCGCACGGGTGGGGGAGCGGCTCCGCCGCGGGCTGCTCGAACTGGCCCTGGACCACGCCGAGTTCGGCGAAGTGCGCGGACGCGGACTGATGAACGGCGTCGAGCTCGTCGACCCCGACGGCACTCCCGACCGCATCGACTCCCTCCCCGCCCACCCCGCCTTCGCCCGCGCCCTGCGCGCCGCGTGCCTGGAGAAGGGCCTGATGCTCGAACTCGGCGGACGCGAGGACAGCGTGCTGCGCCTCCTGCCGCCGCTGGTCCTCACCGACTCGGAGGCGGACTCGGTCGTGGAACGCATCGGCGACGCGCTGCGTACGGTCGCGCGGACCCGGAGCACGGCCGCACTGAGCCTGGTGCCGGGCGGCAGGGCCGCACACGCCACGACGGCGCGTCCCGCCGGGGGTGCCTCATGACCGGGCCGAAGGGGTACGAGAACGGGGCCCCGGGCGGTCGGCCGGGCGCCGGTGTCCGCCACGGCGCGGCCGCCCGTGCCGCCGCCGTCGCAGGAGGCACCCAAGGGCCCGTGATCCTGCGGCAGTTGACGGGTGTCGTCCTCGACGCACTCGCCGAGGGCGCCGTCCTGCGCGGCGGTCCGCTCCCCGCCGGCGGGCCCGCCGCCGTCGCGGACGAGGCGCGGGCCGCCTGCTCGCCCGTACTGCCGGAGCGCGGTACGGGCGCGGAGGAGGCGCTCCGTACCGTCGTACGGGCCGTGGCGCGCGGCGCCGCCGACCCCGCGGACCCGCACTGCGTCGCCCATCTGCACTGCCCGCCGCTCGCCGTCGCGGCGGCCGCCGACCTGGCGGCGTCCGCCCTCAACCCCTCCATGGACTCCTGGGACCAGGCCCCGGTGGCCGGGGTCGTCGAGGACCGGGTCACCGACACCCTCGCCCGCCTCGTCTACCCGGAGCTCCTCGCGCCCGACGCCCTGATCACCAGCGGCGGCACCGAGTCCAACCTGGTCGCACTGCTGCTCGCCAGGGAACGGGCCCGCGCCGCCGGCGGATACACCGTGCAGGTCGTGTGCGGGGCCAACGCCCACCACAGCGTGGGCCGGGCCGCCTGGATGCTGGGGCTGCCCGCCCCGGCGGTGGTGGAGTGCAGGGGCGGCCGGATCCTGCCCGCCGCCCTCGACCGGGTGCTCGCCGAGTACACGGGGACGCCGCTGCTGGTGGTCGCCACCGCGGGGACCACCGACGAGGGGCTGATCGACCCGCTGCCCGAGATCGCCGAGGTGGCGCAGTGGCACGGCGCGGAACTGCACGTCGACGCCGCGTACGGCGGGCCACTGCTGTTCAGTGAGCGGCTCGCGCCCCGGCTGGCGGGGATCGAGCAGGCGGTGTCCGTCACCTTCGACCTGCACAAACTGGGCTGGCAGCCCGTCGCGGCCGGAGTGCTCGCCGTCGCCGACACCCGTGACCTGGCCCCCCTCGCCCATCAGGCCGACTACCTCAACGCGGACGACGACACCGAGGCCGGACTGCCCGATCTCCTAGGCAGGTCCATCCGTACGTCGCGGCGGCCCGACGCGCTCAAGATCGCGGTCACCCTGCGGGCGCTCGGACGCGAAGGGCTCGGCGCGCTCGTCGAACACTGCGTCGAGACGGCCGAGGGCTTCGCCGCCGCCGTACGGGCGCATCCGGAGCTGCGGCTGCGGGCCGGTGACCCGGGCATCAGCACCGTGCTCTTCCGCCCGCTCGCCGCCGACGCGCTGCCCGGCGAAGCCGGGGACGCGGTGGTCGCCGGGGTACGGAGACGGCTCCTGGAGGAGGGCCGGGCGGTGCTCGGCCGCGCGGTGGCCACGGACGAGGGCAACGGCGACGCGGCAGCCGGCGGCGGGCAACCACGCCTCTGGCTCAAGGCCACGCTGCTGCACCCGCAGACGCGGTCCGCCGACCTCGAAGGCCTGCTGAAACTGGTCGCCGAAGCGGCGGCGGTGGAAGCGGCCGGGACGGAGGACCGGGGTGGCCCGGGTGGTCCCGGTGACCCGGGTGACCCGGCCGCGACGGTGAAGCCGACTGATCCGGCGGAGCCTGTGGACTCGGCGGTCGACCACCTGAACCGGGACCGCACGGACCTGAACCGTACCGCTCCGGGCCGTACCGCTCCGGGGCTTGTGGCTTCGGGCTCTGCGGCTCCGGGGCTTGTGGCTTCGGGCTCTGTGACCGCGGACCGTACCGCCCCGGGCCTTGTGGCTCCGGGCTCTGTGACCGCGGACCGTACCGCCCCGGGCCTTGTGGCTCCGGGCTCTGCGGCCCCGGACCGTACCGCCCCGGACCGTGCGGCACCGGGCTCTGCGGCCCCGGACCGTACCGCCCCGGACCGTGCGGCACCGGGCTCTGCTGCTCCGGACCGTACCGCCCCCCACGACCCGACGGCTGACCATGCGGTCCCCGACCGGACCGCCCCCGACCGGACCGTCCAGAACCGAACCGGAGTGTCCCTGTGAGCCCCGTGCCCCCCACACATGAGCCCCTCGCCCCCCACGATCCCCTCGCCGGTGACGAGGAGGTCCTCGATCTGCTCGGCGTCGGCATCGGGCCGTTCAACCTGTCCCTTGCCGCACTCGCCGACGGCGTACCCGGACTGCGGACCGCCTTCCTGGAGCAGCGCGCCGGATTCCACTGGCACCCCGGCCTGCTCATCGAGGGCGCCACCCTCCAAGTCCCCTTCCTGGCCGACCTGGTGAGCCTCGTCGACCCGACGAGCCCCTGGACGTTCCTCAACTACGTCAGGTCCCGAGAGCGGCTCTTCCCGTTCTACTTCGCCGAGCGCTTCCACATCGAGCGGGCCGAGTACGACGCGTACTGCCGCTGGGTCAGCGAGAACCTGCCGTCCTGCCGGTTCGGCCACCAGGTCGACACGGTGCGCTGGGACCCGGCGCGCCGGGCCTTCGAGGTCGGGTTCACCCGGCTCGACGCGGCGGGCGCCGTGCAGGGCGGCGGCCGCTGCTACGCACGCCACCTCGCCCTCGGCGTCGGTACGGTGCCCACCGTGCCGGAGCCGCTGCGCGCGCTCGTGGCCGACGGGACCGTGCCCGTCTGGCACTCCGCCGACTACCTCGACCGCCGCGAAGAGCTGCTCGCCGCCGAACACCTCACGGTCGTCGGCTCGGGACAGTCCGGTGCGGAGGTCTTCCTCGACCTGCTGCGCCGCCGCCCCGAAGGGCGCGAGGCGCTCACCTGGCTGGCGCGCACGGACGCGTTCGCGCCGATGGAGTACAGCAAGCTCGGCCTGGAGCAGTTCACCCCCGACTACACGCGGTACTTCCACGGGCTCTCCGAACCCGCCCGCGACCGGCTGCTGCCCCAACAGTGGCAGCTGCACAAGGGGGTGAGCGCCGAGACGCTCGGCGAGATCCACGACGAGCTCTACCGGCGCACCCTCGCCGGCGGCTGGCCCGACGTCCTGCTCACCCCCGGCGTCGCCGTCCACTCGGCCCAACAGGTCGGCGAACGCATCGAGTTGGAGCTCACCCACGCCCAGCAGGAAGCCGGTACGCGACTGGTCACCGATGCCGTCGTCGCGGCCACCGGATACGCCGAACGCGCCGTCGACGGGCTGCTCGCGCCGCTGCTTCCGCACCTGGTGCGCGACGGGGCCGGCCGCCCCGAGGTCGACGCCAGTCAGCGGCTCGTGCTCGACCGGGAAGGAGAGATCGGCGGGTCGGTGTTCGTACAGAACGCGGAACGGCACACGCACGGAGTCGGCGCCCCGGACCTCGGTCTTGCCGCCTGGCGCTCCGCCGTCATCCTCAACTCCCTCACCGAGAACGGTGCTTACCCGCTGCCTGCCCGTACGGCCTTCACCTCGTTCGGACTTGACGGTCTGGCAGGTGCGGGCACGGGTACGGGTGCGGGGGGCACGGTCTCCGTGGCGCGGCGCCCGAGGAGTGCGCGGACGACTGCTTCCACGGCGGCCTCCACCGTCGCTCCCGCGCCCAGTACCGTCAGTGCGGCAGCCGCCTCCGTAGCCGATGCCGCAGCCACCGAGAACCTGCTCCGCTGCTGGGTGCGGGAGACGGGCGTGGTCCAACCCGCCGACGGCGTACTGAAGTTGGTGCTGGCGGGTGTCCCCGTCGAGGCCCCCGTCGTCCACTGGTCGGCGGTCGGCTGGCACCGCTTCGGACCGGCCCTCCTGGCCGGCAGGCCCATGGCCGCCCCCGCCCTCGCGGCGCTCCTCGCCGTCGAGACCGCCGCCGACGACCCGGCAGCGGTCGCCGACCTCACCGGCCGGGTCAGCGACTCGGTCCGGCGCGTCACCGATTTCGTCCACGAACGCCGGCTCGCCCCGCACGACCCGGCGGACACCACCCCCTTCCTGGCCGCCGAACAGGCCCTGATCTGCGGACACCCCCTGCATCCGACGCCCAAGAGCCGGGAGGGTCTCACCGAGGCCGAACTGCGCGCCTACTCACCCGAGTTGCGCGGGTCCTTCGCGCTGCACTGGTTCGCCGCCGACCCCTCCGTGCTCAGCGCCGACTCCGCGCTCGACGGACGCAGCGCACAGGAAGCGGTCGCGGAACTCGCCGAGGGGATCGAGGCCCCGCCCGGCACCGTCCTCGTCCCCGCCCACCCCTGGCAGGCCAAGGACGTCCTGACCCGCCCCGCCGTACGGGCCCTCCTCGACGCCGGACTCCTGCACGACCTGGGGCCGGGCGGTCCGGCCGGAACGGGCGGCCCCGCCTGGTCGCCGACCTCTTCCGTACGCACCGTCTACCGGGCCGACGCACCCGTCATGCTCAAGTTCTCGCTCGGCCTGCGCATCACCAACTCCCGCCGTGAGAACCAGCGGATCGAGCTGGAGCGAGGCGCTGCCATCGACCGGCTGCTCACCGCCGGGCTCGGCGACGCCCTGCGTGCCGCGCACCCCGGATTCGACATCGTCCGCGACCCGGCCTGGCTCGCCGTCGAAGGCCCCGACGGCGAACCGACGGGACTCGACGTCATCCTGCGCGACAACCCCTTCCGTACCGGCGGCCCAACCGCCGTGTGCGCGGCGGGACTTGTCTCCGTACGGCCGGACCTCGACGGCTCATCGCAGCTCGCCGTGCTGGTCCGTACGCTCGCCGAACGCACCGGCAGGAGCGTCTCCGCGACCGCGGAGGAATGGTTCGCCCGCTACCTCGACGCCGTCGTCGTACCGGTGCTGTGGCTGTACGCGACGTACGGACTCGGCCTCGAAGCGCACCAGCAGAACACCCTCGTCGTCCTCGACGAGGACGGCTGGCCCGTCGGCGGCCGGTACCGCGACAACCAGGGCTACTACTTCTCGCCCACCCGCAGCGACGCGCTCTACACCTGGGCGCCCGGTGTCGGCCGTGACCTGGGAACGTACGTCGACGACGAGGTCGTCGACGAGCGGCTCGCCTACTACGTCGGCGTCAACAACCTGCTCGGCATGGTCGGCGCACTCGGCTCCGAGGGCCTCGCCGGCGAACGCGACCTGCTGCGCACGGCAGCCGGGGTGCTCGACAAACTCGCCGCCGAACACGGCGACCGGCTTCGCCTGGCCACCACCCTCCGCACCGCCCCCACCCTCCGCTGCAAGGCCAACCTGCTGACCCGGGTACGCGGCATGGACGAGCTGTCCGGCCCCCTCGAAGCGCAGTCGGTCTACATCGACCTCATCAACCCCCTGAAGGGAGACCACAAGTGACGATCCATCACTTCGAGCACCTGCCGCTCGCCGCGCTCGCCGCACTCGACGAAGGGGTCTTCTCCCTCCGGGCCGTCGACCCCGCCGCCGACGTGGCACAGATCCACGCCTGGATGTGCGACCCCGAAGTGGCCCGCTACTGGGCGCTGGACCGGCCCGAGCCGCAGATCGAGGCGTATCTGCGCGAGCAGTGCGTCAGCGTGCACTCCACCCCGTACCTGGGCTGTCTGGACGGCGTGCCGATGAGCTACTGGGAGCTGTACCGCGCCGACCTCGACCCGCTCGCCGCCCACTACACGGCCAGGGCCCGAGACGCGGGCGTCCACCTGCTGCTCGGTCCGTCCGAGTTCCGCGGGCGCGGCCTCGGGGCCCGGCTGCTGCGGGCCGTCACCGACTGGCAGCTGGAGACCCAGCTCTACGCGGAACGCGTGGTCGCCGAGCCCGACATACGCAACGAACGGTCGGTACGGGCCTTCGAGCGCGCCGGGTTCCGCAAGGTCCGCGAGGTGGACCTGCCGGGCAAGCGGGCCGCACTGATGATCCGCGAGCGAACCGCGTGAGCGACGGCACGCCGACTCCCGCCCCACGCACACCCTCCGCCCCGCAGACCACCGCCGCCCCACGCGCGAACCCCCGCACACCCTCCGCCCCGCGCGCACGCTCCGTTCCGCCACGCACTCCCTCCGACCCCACTGTCCCCTCCGACCCCACTGCCCCCTCCGGCCCCCTCCGACGAAAGGCCCCTGCCCCCATGAGGCGCGACCACCCCGTTCCCCCGCTCGCCGACGTCTCTCCGGAGTCCTGGCGCGAGGCCAACCGCCGGCTGCTCGCCAAAACCCTCTCCGAGTTCGCCTTCGAGGACCTGATCAAGCCGGTGGAACTGGGTGAGGACCGTTACCGCGTCGACCTCGACAGCGGCGTCAGCTACGTCTTCGCCGCCACCCAGGGCGCCCTCGGCTCCTGGCGCGCCGACAAGGACTCCGTCACCCGGGGCGCGGCGGGGCTGCTCGGCAACGAGATAGAGACGCCCGCCTGGGACGTCCAGCAGTTCCTCGTCGACTGCGCCGACACCATCGGCACCGACGCCCCCACCCTCGGCCTCTACCTCACCGAGCTGTCGTCCACGCTCGCCGTCGACGCCGCCCGCATCGAGCACGGAGGTGCCACCGCCGCCGAACTGTCCGAGCTGGGCCACGCCGAGCTGGAGTGCCACATGACCGGGCACCCCACCCTGGCCGCCAACAAGGGCCGCATAGGCTTCTCCGCCGCCGACGTACGCGCGTACGCCCCGGAGTCCCAGCAGATCGTGCCGCTCCAGTGGATAGCCGTGCACCGCGGCCTCGCCGAGTTCCGCGGCACCTCCGAACTCAGTGAACAGGGCGTCATCGCCCACGAGTTGGACGACGACACCGTCGCCGCGTTCCGGGCCAGGGTCGAAGCCGTCGGCGGCGACCCGGACGCGTACGTCTGGATGCCCGTCCACCCCTGGCAGTGGGACCACGCCGTGCAGGTCCTGTACGCGGGCGAGGTCGCGCAGAACCGCATCGTCCCGCTCGGCGAGTCCGACGACGGCTATCTGCCGCAGCAGTCCGTACGCACCATGACCAATCTGGTGCGGCGCGACCGCTACGACGTCAAACTCCCCCTGAAGATCGTCAACACCCTGATCTGGCGCGGCATCCCGCCGCACTGCACCCAGGGCGCCCCCGTCGCCACCCAGTGGCTGACCGGGCTCCTCGACCGGGACCCGGTGCTCCGCGACGAGCTGCGCACCGTCTTCCTCGGCGAGATCGCCTCCGTCACCGTCCGCCACCCCTACCTCGACCGCGTGCCCGACATGCCGTACCAGCACCTGGAGGCCCTCGGCTGCATCTGGCGCCAGTCGGTGTCCTCGCGGCAGGACGAGGGCGAGCGGGTCCGTACGTTCGCCTCGCTCCTGCACGTCGACGAGAACGGCACCGCCTTCGCCGCCGAACTCGCCCGGAAATCGGGCCTTTCGCCGCAGGAGTGGCTGTCCCGGCTCTTCGCGACGGTCCTGGATCCGGTGCTCCACGTGATGTACACGTACGGCATCACCTTCAACCCGCACGGGCAGAACACCCTCATCGGATTCGACGCCGACGACGTCCCGCGCCGGCTGTTCCTCAAGGACTTCGTGGACGACGTCTCCGTCACCCACACCCCGGTCCCCGAGCGCGGCCCCGAGCCCGACGGCTACGACCACGTACTGCCCCGCAAGAAGCCCGAGGTGATCCGCCAGCACGTCATCGACCAGCTGCTGTTCGGCCACTTCCGCTATCTGGCGCCGCTGATGGAGGATCAGCTCGGCGTGAAGGAAGGGGAGTTCTGGGGTCTCGTACGGGAGGCGGTGCTCGCGTACCACGCGCGCTTCCCGGAGAAGGCCGAGCGCTTCGCCGAGTTCGACATGCTGGCCGACGAGTTCCCCCGCTACCCCTTCAACACCGACCGGCTCGTCATCACCCGCTACGTCGACCGGGCCCTGCGCCACGCACTGCGCCCCAACGGCACCGTGGCCAACCCGCTGGCGTGACGGCCGTGTTGCCAGGGACCGTGCCGCCCGGGGCGGTCCACATGCCGGGACAACCGGAATAAAGGGCTGCGGAGGCGACCGGTCGGTGTGTTCCATGGAGCGCATGGTGTCCACCGACCGGTTGCTGGCCTTCGCGGCCATGTCCTTCCTGCTGATCGTGATCCCCGGCCCCAGCGTGCTGTTCGTGGTCGGCCGGGCCCTGGCCCAGGGCCGCCGTGCGGCGCTGACGACCGTCGCGGGCAACACGCTCGGGGCGTACGTCCTCGTCGTGGCCGTCGCGCTGGGCGTCGGGGCCGTGGTGGAACGCTCGGTGCTCGTCTTCACGACGCTGAAGCTCGTCGGCGCCGCCTACCTGGTGTACCTCGGGGTGAAGGCGTGGCGCGGGCGTGGCGCGCTGCACGCCTCGTTCACCGGTGACGCGCCCCCGCAGGGGAGCCTGCGCACCCTGTGGGAGGGGTTCGCGGTGGGCGTGGCCAACCCCAAGACCATCGTGTTCTTCGCCGCGGTGCTGCCCCAGTTCGTCGACCGCGCCCAGGGGTACGTACCGGTGCAGATGCTTCTGCTCGGTCTGGTCTTCAACGCGGTCGCGGTGGTGTGCGACAGCGTGTGGGGCCTGGTCGCGGCCACGGCCCGCGACTGGTTCGCGAGCTCGCCGCGGCGGCTGTCGATGGTGGGCGGGGCGGGCGGCCTCGCGATGATCGGCCTCGGCGTGACGGTGGCGGCCACCGGCCGCAAGGACTGACCCCCAAGGACTGACCCCAAGGTCCGACCCGCAAGGACCGACCCGCAAGGACCGACCCGCAAGGACCGACCCCCGCAGGGTCCGGGGGGCCCGCGTATCCTCGCCGGAGTACGGCGAGCGGAGGACGGTCCAGGTGGCAGGCGCCAAATCGGGTGGGGCAGAGCGGTCGGCAGCAGACGGATCCGCCGCACCCCGGCCCTCGCTGAGCGCGCAGGCCCGTGACGCGGTGCGGCAGCGGATCGTCGACCGGCGCTACCCGATGGGTTCTCGTCTGGTGGAGCGCGAGGTCGCCGAAGAACTGCGGATGTCCCGCGTCCCCGTGCGCGAGGCGCTGCGTGCCCTGGTCGCCGAAGGGCTCCTCGAACTGCTGCCGCACAGCGGCGTGCGGGTGCGCAGCCTGCAGCGGGACGACGTACGGCACCTGTACGAGGTGTGGGAGCCGCTCGCGGTCCAGGCGTCGCGGCTGGCGGCCCGCCGGGTGGCCGCCGTCGCGGGGGAGCCGCACGGCGCGGCCGAATCTCAGGGCGCGGCCGAACCGCAGGGCGTGGCGGAGCTGCGCGGGCTGCTGGAGCGCGCGGAGCGTGCGGCCGCGGTCGGCGAGGGCGAGCGCGAGGTGGCCGCGCACACGGCGTTCCACGACGAGATCGTGGCGCTGGCCGGGAACCCGCTGCTGGTCCGCACGATGGAACAGCTGAGCTGGCAGCTCCAGCTGCTGTTCGGGATGCGCGAGGAACCCGCGCACATGCGGGCCCAGCACGCGGAGATGCTCCGGCACATCGCGGCGGGCGACGAGGAGTCGGCGGCGGCCGCGACGTTCCTGCATGTGCGGGACAGCCGCGCGGTGGCACTGCGCTCGCTCTTCGGCGATGAGTTGTATACCAAGGCATAAGTCGAGGAGCTACCTCCTCCTTGTGAACCCCCAATTCTCCCCCTTGGGGGCGGGACGGACCTTGTCCGCTCCCCGGTCTTGGTATACAAAAGTGCGACTGGCCCCACGACAGCGCACTCAAGGAGATCTCGCATGGTTCCCCCTCCCCTCTCCCGGCGCGGCGTCCTCGCCGGAGCCGCGTCCCTCGCGGGCACCGCCGCCCTCACCCCCACCGCCTCCGCGGCCGAGGCGGGCGGCCACGACGGTCGCCCCCGCGAGACCGTGGTCTTCCGCGACGTACGGCCCTTCGGTGCGAAGAAGGCCGTCGACCTGACGGTGTTCGACGGCCGCATCAGCGACCGCCCCGCGCCCAAGCACGCGCGGATCATCGACGGCGGCGGGCGGCTCGCGCTGCCGACCCTCGTGGACGCGCACATCCACCCGGACAAGACCACCTGGGGCGGCGACTGGCTGTCCCGCAGGCCCGCCGGTGGGATCGCGGACTACTGCGCCCAGGACGTCGAGGTCTTCCGCACCGAACGCCGCTCGGTGGGAGAGCGGGTGTACGGGCTGATGGCGCACGCCGTGACGCGCGGCACCCGCGCCATGCGGGCGCACGCCGACGTCGCTCCCGCCTACGGGCTGAAGGGCATCGAAGGCGTCGCCGAGGCGCGCGAGAAGCTCGCGCACGCCCTGGACGTACAGATCGTGGGCTTCCCGCAGCACGGAGTGATCCGTACGCCGGGCACCGCCAAGCTCCTGGAGGACGCCGCGCGCAGCGGCCTCGTCGACATGATCGGCGGCATCGACCCGATCAGCTTCGACCACGCCCTCGACGAGCAGCTGGACCTCGTGTTCCGGCTCGCCGACCGGTACGACGTCGGCGTGGACATCCACCTGCACGACCGGGACGAGAAGGGCGTCAAGGTGCTGCGCGGCATCATCGAGCGCACCCGGTCCCTGTCCCTGCGCGGCAAGGTGACGGTCAGTCATGTCTTCTGCCTGACGAAGATGTCGGCGGGCGACCTCGACACCATGGCCGCCGACCTCGGCGAACTGGACATCGCCCTGACGACGGTGGCGCCCAACGAGTCCCTGGTCCTCCCCATCGCGAAGCTGCGGGAGCACGGGGTGCGTGTCGGCCTCGGCTCGGACGGCGTACGCGACTCGTGGAGCCCGTTCGGCAATGCCGACATGCTGCACCGCACGCACATCCTGGGCTGGGTCACCGACGTCCGCCTCGACCAGGAGCTGACCGACTGCTTCACCGTGGGCTCCCACGGCGGCGCCGATGTGATGGGCCTGGCCAGGGCGGGCTTCGAGCCCGGCGACCCGGCCGACTTCATGCTGCTGCGCGCCGAGTGCACCCCGCAGGTCGTGGTGGACATGCCGCAGCGGGACATGGTCGTGCACGCGGGACGGGTCGTGGCCCGCGCGGGCGAACTGGTCTGAGCGGACCGGTGACTGGCTGAGCGGCCCGGGTACGCAACTGAGCGGCCCGGGTACGTAACTGAGCGGCCCGGCGAATAATCGGTTGCCCGTCGGCGAGAGTGGCGGATGCAATGGCCGGCATGATCACCCAGGTGCACCCGCCACGGCCGGACGAGAGGGACGAGCCCGTCCTGATCGGCGCTCTCGTACCGCTGACCACGCCCGGCTGGATCGGGGCGGGTCAACACCTGCTCGCCGGCCTTGAGTTGGCCGTCCGCGAAGTCAATGACGCGGGCGGGATCGCCGGGAGGCCGCTTGAGCTGGTGGTCCGGGACACCGCGGCCGATCCGCAGCGGGCCGTGGCGGCGGTGGACGAACTGGCAGGCCTGGGTGTGGCCGCCCTGGCGGGGGAGTACCACAGCGTCGTCGCGCGCGCCGCTGCCGCCAGGGCCGACGCCCTCGGCCTGCCGTTCCTGTGCTCGTCGGCGGTTCTCGACGAACTCACCGAGCAGCCGACGGACTGGGTCGCGCGGCTGGCTCCGCCGCAGTCCCGAGGCTGGCGGATCTACGCGGACTTCCTGCTCGGCGCGGGCCACCGCCGGATCGCCGTGGCCGCCCAGCCGAGCGTCTACTGGGCGTCCGGGGCCCGCATCCTGCGGGACCACCTCGCTCCGCGGGGCGGCACCCTCGTTGAACTCGACGCGCAGGCGCTGACCCCCACGGCACTGTGCGACGAACTCGTCGACAGCCGTGCGAGCGCCCTCCTCCTGCTGGCCGGCCACCCGGAACCGGCGGTCCCGATCGTCCGGGCCGTCCGCCGCGACCGGCGCCTCGCCGAGATCATGATCGGTGCTCCGGCCGGGCAGCCGGAGTTCACCGAATGGGCCCAGACGCTGGGCGAGGACGGCGCCGCGATCCCGTTCCTGCGCTACCGGCCCGAGCACTTCGGCCCCCTCGGGGCGCGAGCCGAGGAGGCCCTCCGCGCCCGGCTGGCCGAAGCGCCCTCCTTCGTCGCCTTCGAGGGCTACGACACGGTCACCGTCCTCGCCGAGGTGCTGCGCTCCCACGGCACGGACCGGGCGCACATCGCCGCGTCCTGGCCGCGCGTGGCAGTCGAGGGCACGCGCGGGAGGATCCGGTTCTCCCGTACGCAGGGCATCGGCGTGTGGCAGTGGGCCGGGCCGCCGATCCAGGTCGTCGACCGGGACCCGGCGGACCCGGGCCGCTTCCGGGTCCTTCACACGGGTTGAGGTCACACGGGCTGAGGGGTGGCCCTCGCCGACCCCTGTACGGCGAGGGCCACCCCGGCTCGGTGACGGCCAGGCAGCGCGTTCGGCGCTAGCGGCCGTCTCGCTCCTCCCCGGGGTCGTACGCCTCGATGGCGTCCCGCTGGTACGCGGCGAGGCCCGGGGCGATGGCCTCGTACGCGGCCCGCCACTGCTCGTTCTTCACGCAGGCACGCCCGATCGCCCGGTACTCGTCGGCGGACACCGCGCCGCGGATCCTGGTCAGCCCCCGGAACTGGGCGTCCACCTCCGCCTGTACGGCCGCGGAGTCGGCGGGTTCTCCGGCGGCCAGCAGCTCGGCCAGCCTGATCATCTGTGCCGTACGGTCCCGGTGCCCGGCCTCGATCTCCTCCTCGCTCATCGTCGCCGTGTGCCGCTGGACCTGTCCGGCCAGCTCGGGGAAGTCCCGCAGGTTCTCCCCGTACTGGGCGGGCCGGATCCCCTCGAAGAGGTTCTCCGGCCGGTTGATGGCGGTCATGGAGCCACCGTCCTTCCTGGAATGTTCCAGTTCGGTGATCGTGCGGGAGACGGTGGCGGCGAGGGCGTCGAGCCGGTCGCGCTCGTCGAGCAGCCGACGGTGGTGGCCGCGCAGGGCCTCCACCTCGTCGACCCGCGCGGCCAGGACCCTGCCGATCTCGGGCAGTCCGAGACCCAGCGCCCGCAGTACGAGGATCTGCTGCAGCCGCAGCAGGTCGCTCTCCTCGTAGTAGCGGTGGCCGTTGCCGCCGATCCACGCGGGCGGCAGCAGACCGATCCCGTCGTAGTGCCGCAGCGTCCGAGCGGTCACCCCGGACATCCGGGCGACCTCAGCGATCGGCCAGGCCATCGCCGCCACCTCTCTCCCGCACGGGTACTTCACCAAGGCCGGTCTCTCCGGCCCCGGTCAGGACAGTAGGAGCTGCCGTTGCGGCAACTTCAAGCCCGGAGTCCGGTTCGGGCGTCTGCGGTGCGCGACCCCGGCGGACGTACCTGACCGCCTCGTGCAGCAGGGTGATCGAGAACGCCAGGCCGAGCCCCAGCGCGACCCCGAGCAGCGGTTCGTCCTCGAAGGCGGCGCCGCCCAGGAAGCCGAGGCAGGCGGAGTAGACCGCCCAGGTGGACGCGGCGATCGCGTCGTAACGGGTGAAGGAACGGCGCGGGAAGCCGGTGGCACCGGTGGTGAGCGTGGCGGCGGTGCGCCCGCCCGGGATGTAGCGGGCCACCACCAGGACGAGCCCGCCGCGCTCCGCCAGGACCTTGCCCACCCGCTCGTACGCCTTGCGGGTACGGCTGCCAGGACGCAGCCGCGCGAAGATCCGGTCGCCCGACCTGCGGCCTATCGCGTACGAGATGTGGTCACCGGTGAACGCCCCGAGCGCGGCGACGAGGATCACGAGGAAGAGCTGGGGCTCGCCCGACGAGGAGGAGGCGGCGAAGACCCCCAGGGTGATGACCAGGGTCTCGCTGGGGACCACGGGGAAGAAGCCGTCGAGGGCGGCGATGCCGAAGAGCACGACGTACACCCAAGGGGTGGCGACGAAGCCTTCGACGGCCTGGATGATCGCATCGTTCATGGCCGTCACGATAGGAATCGGAGCAGGCGGGGGTCTGCACACTTTCGGCGACGGCCGTTGCCTACTTTCGTAGGGTGCGCGCCCCCGGAGCTGCCTGCCCTACACCCTGCCCCACGCCATGAGCGCCGCATGGGGCAGTACGAGCGCACCGTCGGGAGCGGTGAACTCCTCGCACAGGGCGGTGAATTGGCCCTTGATCTCGTCGACGACCCCGGGTGGCTGGCTCGTCACGATCTGCCCGATCGTCGCCACCCCGGCGGCCGGGCCGCTCCACCATTCCTCGGGTGTCGTCCGGTGCTCCCAGTGGAGCGTGGCGCAGCGCGCATCCGCCAGGCCGGCCTCGGCCAGAAGGGCGGCCAACCCCTCTTCCGTACGCGGAAAGTCGTCTGCCGGGGCGAGCGAGGGCAGGTGCGCGGGCCGGGAGACCCCCGCCGCGCCAAGGGCCCGCCCGAGCAGCGCCTGCCCGGCTGCGGGGGCCGCCCAGACGGTCACCGCCGTCCACCCGCCGGGCCGCGTCACCCGGCGCAGTTCCGCCAGGGCTGCCCGTGGCCGTCCGACGTGATTGAGTACGAAATTGCCCACCGTGGCATCGAACTCGGTGTCTGCAAAGGGGAGTTCGGGCAGGGCGGCGAGTCGTACGTCGGCCTCCGGTGCTGCCCGCGCGGCGAGCGCGACCATGCCCGGTTCGGCATCGACCGCGGTCACCTTCGCCCCCCGCCCGCATGCGGCCACCGCGACGGTGCCGGTCCCCGTCCCCACGTCGAGGACCCGCGTCCCCTCCCCGACCGCCGCGGCGTCGAGCAGCCCGGGGACGGTATGGGCGCAGAGCTTGGCGAAACCGCCTGCGTACGCCTCGGCCCGCCCCGCCCAGATACGGCGCTCCGACTCGTCGAACTCCGTCACCGGCATGCCTCCTCTTCTCCCGGGACGTCGTCCAACCCCCAGGTGAGCGGGTCGAGATGGAGATAGAAGCGCAGTCGGTCGGAGTCGACCGCGACCCCGTACCTCTCGGCGAACGCCGCGTCCGCCTGTCGCGCCCGCTCCTCGTCCGGCCAGGTCTCCCGCGCGTTGGCGAGCAGCAGCGCCAGGTCGGCGTGGCGGTCGGCGGTACCGAGGCGGCCCAGGTCGATGAAGCCCGACACGTCCAGGGTGCGGGGGTCCAGGACGATGTTGGGCAGGCACAGGTCTCCGTGGCACACGACGGTGTCGGCGGCCGCCTCCGCCCGTCGCTGTGCGACCTGCGGGAGGAGGCGGGCCATCAACTCCGGTGCAGGGGTGCCCTGTTGCTCGACGGGGAGGAACTCAGGGTGCACGGCTCCCCGGGCGACGACGTCGCGGGCCAGGGCGACCGCCGAGTCCAGGTCCCGGCGGAACGGGCACTGCCGTACGGGCACTTCGTGCAGTGCGCGGACCGCGTCCGCGATGCGGTCCCAGGCGGTGCGCAGGTCAGCGGCGGACACCTGGTCGGCCGGTACGCCGGGGACCGCACTGGTCACCAGGCGAGCCCCCGCATCGCCGGAGTGCCAGTCCAGTACCCGTGGCCCCGGGATGCCGTGCTCGCTCAGCCATGCGGTCCGGTCGCGCTCGGCCGCCAGGCCGGCCGCCTCCGCCGCCACACGCTTGGCGTACCGGGTGCCGTCCGCGCTGCGGAAGACGGCTGCCCCCGACTCTCCCGCGGTGACGGGCAGCCAGTCGCCAGAGGATCTGCTCATGGCGCCCACCCTAGGCCAGCGGCTGCGAACCCCCGTCGGTACATTCAGTGCACTAGGAACATTCAGTACATGAGGAGTGCCGGTGGCGAGCAGGGTTCATCAACCGTTGGAGAGCGACGAGTTCGACTTCATTCTTGCGAGGGCGGACGGGCCTGTGCTCGCGTACTTCTGCGGGACCTGGCCCAAGGCGGTCCAGGCGTGCAAGGAGATGGACGTGCTGGTGGGGGAGGCGGCCGGTGACTACGAGGGCCGGCTGACGGTCGTCAGGGCGGACATGACCCGGTGCCCCGGGCCGACGAAGAGGTTCGGTGTCACCGGTGCCCCCGCTTTCGTGCTGATCAGGAACGGGGAGGCGGTGGCGGAGGCCGGGGCGATGGACCGCGCCGGTCTCAAGGACTTCCTGGACTCGCACCTCTGAACGTGTCAGGTTCGTGAACTCGTGCGTGCTTCCCCGCGCACCGCAATCGCACGGCGGACCCAAGCGCGGACGCCTCAGGACGCCGTCGGGGGCGCATCGCGGGGCATCTCCCGCGGTGCGCAACGGCGTTGACAATACCTCCGGTGCCTGCCTAACTTCGGCGCAGATCGGGCGTGGGTCCACGTCCGGCAGGCATGGTTCGGCAGACGTGAGGCCCCACGGGGCGGAATGGTGACGGTGAACGCGATGGACGCAGCCGAGGGGACGACCGCCTGGCGGTCCCGCGGTCGCGTCCTGCTGTGCGCGGACCGAACCGTCGACCTGCTGCGCGTCAACAGCGCACTGTGTACGGGCACTTGCTGCCTGGCCTGACGGCTCTTCCGTCACGGCCGCCGGTGCTCTGACTCTCTGACGTCCACCGCCGTCGCGGTGCGTCCTCTCCCTCCCCGTCCGGCCCTCGTTCCGCGCGTGCCCGTGCGTCGCCGCATGCCACCGACTCGTACCTGATCCGACTCGTACTTGATCGGCGTGGTGCGGTGCGGCACGGGTGCGGAGCCCTTGTGCGGTCCGGCCGGGGGAACCGAATCCGCTGGAGCTCTCCATGAGTGAATCTCCCGGCACCGCTGTGGCCCCCGGCTCAGCGCCGCCCGCCGAGGCGATACCCCGCCCCGCCGCCCCGCCGAAGCCTCCGGCGGCGCAACGCGTCCTTCCGCTCCGGCGGCCCGGCCGCTGGATCATCACGGCCGCAGTGCTCGTACTCGTCGCCCAGGTCGTCCACGGCCTGGTGACCAACCCCTTCTACCAGTGGGACCGGTTCGAGTACTGGTTCCTGCGCCCGACGATCCTCGACGGTCTGCTCGTCACCCTCCAAGTCACCGCGTACAGCGCCGTGTTGGGGCTGCTGGGCGGTGTGCTGCTCGCGCTGGCCAGACTCTCGCCCAACCCGGTGCTGCGCACGGTCAGCTGGGTCTACACCTGGCTGTTCCGGTCCGTGCCACTGATCGTCGTCCTGCTGTTCCTCTACAACTTCAGCGCGCTGTACCAGACGTTGAGCCTGGGCGTGCCGTTCGGTCCCGCCTTCTTCACCTTCGACGAGTCCCGCCTCGCCACCGACATGGCCGTCGCCGTCGTCGGCCTGAGCCTCAACGAGGCGGCGTACGCCTCCGAGGTCGTACGCGGCGGACTCCTCTCCGTCGACCAGGGGCAGCACGAAGCGGCGGCGGCGCTCGGCCTCCCGAAGCGCTACCAGTTCGCGAGGATCGTCTTCCCGCAGGCCCTGCGCTCCATCGTGCCGAACTACGTCAACCAACTGATCGGCCTGGTCAAGGCCACCTCGCTGGTCTTCTACGTCTCGCTGCTCGACCTGTTCGGTGCGGTGCAGAGCATGGGCAGCACCTACCCCGGCGACATCGTGCCGCTGCTGCTGGTCGCCACGGCCTGGTACCTGATCCTCACCAGCGTCGTGTCCGTCATCCAGTTCTACGTCGAGCGGCACTACTCGCGGGGCGCCCTGCGCACCCTGCCGCCGACCCCGCTGCAGAAGGTCCGCGACGGCCTCGGTGAGCTGCGGGCCCGCGCCAAGAGGGAGACCGCGACATGAGCGCCGAGAGCATCGAAAGCACTGAGCGCACTGAGCGCACCGAAAGCGCCGAGACGCTTGCCGTGCGCCCTGCCGCGCTCCAGGTGCACGGTGTGCACAAGTGGTACGGAGCCCAACAGGTTCTGGAAGGTGTGGAGTTGACCGTACGACCCGGCGAGGTCACGGTCGTTCTCGGCCCCTCGGGCTCCGGCAAGTCCACTCTCCTGCGGGTGATCAACCACCTGGAGAAGCCGGAGGCCGGTCACGTCAGCCTGAACGGCGAACCGATCGGCGTGCGCCGGCACGGCACACGGCTCAAGGAGCTGAGCGAACGGGCCATCCTGGCGCAGCGCAGCAGGATCGGCTTCGTCTTCCAGAACTTCAACCTCTTCCCGCACCTGACCGTGCTCGACAACGTGGCCGCCGCCCCGGTGGCGACCGGCAAACGGACCAAGCAGGCGGCCCGGGAGCTGGCCCGCGACCTGCTGGCCCGGGTCGGCCTCGCCGACAAGGCCGACGCCTACCCGCGCCAGCTCTCCGGCGGCCAGCAGCAGCGGGTGGCCATCGCCCGCGCGCTCGCCCTGCGCCCCGGGGTCATCCTCTTCGACGAGCCGACCTCGGCGCTCGACCCCGAACTGGTCGGCGAGGTCCTGGAGGTCATCAAGGACCTCGCGGGCAGCGGCACCACCCTCGTCATCGTCACCCACGAGATCGGCTTCGCCCGGGAGATCGCCGACCGGGTGGTCTTCATGGACGGGGGCCGCATCGTCGAACAGGGCCCGCCGGAGCAGGTGTTGGACCACCCGGAGCACCCACGGACCCGGGACTTCCTGAGCCGGGTGCTCTGAACTCCGTTCCCCGTAACGAACCGCCCGCCGCGACCCGACCCGCCGCGACCCGCCCTCACCCCACAAGGACAGCCATGAGCGCCCTCGCCCTTCCGCACCGCCTCCACCTCCGACTCCGCCGCAAACTGTTCCGGGGCGTGGCAGCCTCCGCCGCCGTCGCATCGCTCGCCGTCTCCCTGGCCGCGTGCGGCGGCGACAGCGGCGCCGCCACCAGGAACGGAGGTGCCCCGGACGGCACGGTCACCGTCGGCGCCCTCTCCAACGGCGCGGGCAAGGAGACCTCGCTCAAGGTGCCCGAGGTGAAGTCGATCAGCGCAGGACTGCCCGAGAAGGTCGCCAGGAGCGGCAGGCTGGTGGTCGGGGTGGGGGCGCTCCCCGCCGGATTCCCGCCGCTGTCGTTCGTGGGCGACGACCAGAAGACCCTCACCGGCGCCGAACCGGACCTCGCCCGGCTGGTCGGCGCGGTGCTCGGGCTTGAGGTCGAGGTGAAGAACTCGACCTGGGAGAACATGTTCGTCGGGGTCGACAGCGGCAAGGTCGACGTGGCCTTCTCCAACGTCACCGACACCGAGGAGCGCAAGAGGAAGTACGAGTTCGCCTCCTACCGGCACGACGACCTCGCCTTCGAGGTGCCGAAGAAGAGCACCTGGAACTTCGGCGGCGACTACCGGAAGCTGGCGGGCCGGACCGTCTCCGTCGGCAACGGCACCAACCAGGAGAAGATCCTGCTGGACTGGAAGGCGAAGCTGGCCAAGGAGGGCAAGCCGCTCACCGTCAAGTACTACCAGGACCTGAACGCCACGTTCCTGGCGCTGGCCAGCGGAAAGATCGACGCCTACTTCGGCCCGAACCCCTCGATCTCGTACCACGTCTCGCAGACCGCGAAGTCCCCCAACCCCACCCGTAACGCGGGCAGGGTCTCCGGCGCGGGCGAGAAGCTCCAGGGGCTGATCGCGGCCACCGCGAAGAAGGGCAGCGGCCTCGCCGAGCCGGTCGCTGCCGCGATCAACCATCTGATCAAGAACGGGCAGTATGCGGAGTGGCTCGCCGCCTGGAACCTCTCCAACGAGGCGGTCCCGGCCTCGCGGGTCAACCCGCCGGGGTTGCCGCTTTCCCAGTCGTGAGCGGTGGGTCGTGCCGGTGGGCTTCGTGCGGGTGCGTCGTGGCTGGCCGCCGAGCGGGTGGTCATGGTGCGGGTGCGTCGTGGCTGGTCGCGCAGTTCCCCGCGCCCCTAAAAGCCTGCCCCCTTAGCCCCCTAGCCCTCTTGGGCAGCGGGGCCGCCCCCCGGGGGCGGGACGGGTGGGCAAGGGGGCGGCCCCCACTGCGGCACGCCCCTCCCCGACCGCACGCCCCCCGACCGCACCCCCGCGACCGCCCCGCACCCACCCACCCACCCACCCCGAGACGGAGATCCCGTACCGCCATGGCCACCAGCGTCGACCACGCCCCGACGTCCCCGACGTCCCCGCCCCAGCCACACCTCCTCGACAACGCCGCCTGGGCCGCCCTGACCGGCCCGCACGCCCACCTCGCCGAGCGGGTCGGGCGGGCCGCCCGCTACCCCGTGGACGTGGCCGCGTTCACCGCCCTCGAAGACCCCGCCGATCCCCGTGCCTGGGACGACCTCGCCCGGCTCGTCGGGCCCGGTGCCGACACCGCCGTCACCGGGGTCCCGGACGGGAGCGTGCCCGACGGATGGCGGACCGAACAGAGCGTCGAAGGCGTCCAGTTGGTCGACACCTCGCTGCACGCGGAACCCGCGCCCGAAGCGGTCAGGCTCGGCCCCGCCGACGTGCCCGAGGTCCTCGAACTGATCGCCCTCACCAAGCCGGGCCCCTTCCTGCCGCGCACCGTCGAACTCGGCACCTACCTCGGCATCCGGGACCACGGTCGGCTGATCGCCATGGCGGGCGAACGGCTGCACCCGCCGGGCTGGACCGAGATCAGCGCCGTCTGCACCCACCCCGATTGGCGCGGCCGGGGGCTGGCCACCCGACTGGTCCGGGCGGTGGCGGCGGGCATCAGGGAACGCGGGGAGACCCCCTTCCTCCACACCGCCGCGAGCAACACCGCCGCGATCCGGCTCTACGAGTCGATCGGCTTCACCCTGCGCCGCCACAACCGTTTCCTGCTCGTACGAGCCCCGGGCGCGGCACCGCAAGCAGACACCGGCCACCCGGCGGAAGCGGCGTAGCCCCGCCGGGCCACCTCCGTCGTCCGTACACCGACCCGATCCGACCCGATCCGTTCAGGAAGGGACCCCTCCGTGTCACTCACGCCCACGCCTTCACCCTCACCCTCACCCTCACCCACGCCCCTGCACCTCGCCGTCGCCCTGGACGGCGCCGGCTGGCACCCCGCCGCCTGGCGCGAGCCCGTCGCCCGGCCCCGTGAACTCCTCACCGCCGCCTACTGGCTGGACCTCGTCACCGAGGCCGAACGCGGGCTGCTCGACTTCGTGACCATCGAGGACGGCCTCGGTCTCCAGTCCTCGCACCCCACCGCGCCCGACGACCGCACCGACCAGGTCCGCGGCCGTCTCGACGCCGTGCTCGTCGCCGCGCGGATCGCCCCGCTGACCCGGCACATCGGCCTCGTGCCGACGGTGGTGGCCACCCACACCGAGCCGTTCCACCTCTCCAAGGCCATCGCCACCCTCGACTACGTGAGTTCGGGCCGCGCGGGCCTGCGCGTCCAGGTCACCGGCCGCCCGAACGAGGCCGCCCACTTCGGGCGCCGTACGGTCCCGCCGGTCCCCGCCGGGGGATACGCCACCCCCGCCGGACAGCACGCGGCGGGCGAACTCCTCGACGAGGCCGCCGACTACGTCGAGGCCGTACGCAGGCTGTGGGACAGCTGGGAGGACGACGCGGAGATCCGGGATGTGGCGACCGGCCGCTTCATCGACCGCGCGAAGCTCCACTACGTCGACTTCGAGGGCAAGCACTTCCGGGTGAAGGGCCCCTCGATCACCCCCCGGCCGCCCCAGGGCCAGCCGGTCGTCAGTGCCCTGGCCCACGGGACCGCCCCGTACCGCCTCGTCGCCAGGTCCGCCGACATCGGGTACGTCACCCCGCACGACGCCGCCCAGGCCCGCGCAGCCGTCGCCGAGATCCGCGCCGAGCAGGAGGCGGCGGGGCGTGCCGACGACACCCTGCACGTCTTCGGCGACCTGGTGGTCTTCCTCGACGAAGACCCCGGCGCCGCCGCGGCCCGCCGGGACCGGCTGGACGCCCTTGCGGGCAGTGGCCCGTACACCAGTGACGCCCCGGTCTTCACCGGCACACCCGCCCAACTCGCCGATCTGCTCCAGGAGTCGCAGGAGGCCGGGCTGTCCGGGTTCCGGCTGCGGCCCGCCGTCGCGGGCCACGACCTCCCGGCCGTCACCCGTGGACTGGTGCCCGAACTCCAGCGCCGCGGCGCGTTCCGGCAGTCGTACGAGGCGGACACCCTGCGCGGACTGCTCGGCCTCGCCCGCCCCGTCAACCGCTACGCGGCCGCTGTGCCCACCCCTGCCTGAATCCTCCTGAGTCCGCCCGAGTCCGAGCAGGAAGGCCCCCGGCCATGAGCAGTAAGAAGCACGACAAACCCCTCAAGCAGGTCCACCTCGCCGCACACTTCCCCGGCGTCAACAACACCACCGTGTGGAGCGACCCCGAGGCGGGCAGCCACATCGAGTTCAGCTCCTTCGCGCACCTCGCACGGACCGCCGAGCGCGCCAAGTTCGACTTCCTCTTCCTCGCCGAAGGGCTGCGGCTGCGAGAACAGGGCGGCGAGATATACGACTTGGACGTCGTGGGCCGCCCCGACACCTTCACGGTCCTCACCGCGCTCGCCGCCGTCACCGAACGCCTCGGCCTGACCGGCACCATCAACTCCACCTTCAACGAGCCGTACGAGGTGGCCCGCCAGTTCGCCAGCCTCGACCACCTCTCCGACGGGCGCGCCGCCTGGAACGTGGTCACCTCCTGGGACGCCTTCACCGGCGAGAACTTCCGCCGCGGCGGCTTCCTGCCGCAGGAGGAGCGCTACTCCCGCGCCAAGGAGTTCCTGGCCACCGCGCACGAACTCTTCGACTCCTGGCTCGGCGACGAGATCGCCGCCGATCAGCGGACCGGCACCTTCCTGCGGGACGCACAGGCCGGAGCCTTCGCGCACCAGGGTCAACACTTCGACATCCAGGGGCAGTTCAACGTCCCGCGCAGCCCGCAGGGCCGTCCGGTGATCTTCCAGGCGGGCGACTCCGATGAGGGCCGCGAGTTCGCCGCGGCGAGCGCCGACGCGATCTTCAGCCGGCACGCCACCCTCAAGGAGGGCCAGACGTTCTACGCGGACGTCAAGGGCCGCCTCGCCCGGTACGGCCGCGGCCACGACCAGCTGCTCATCCTGCCCGCCGCCACCTTCGTCCTCGGCGACACGGACGCCGAGGCACAGGAACTGGCCCGCGAGGTACGCCGACAGCAGGTCAGCGGCGCCACCGCGATCAAGCACCTCGAATTCGTCTGGAACCGGGACCTGTCCGCCTACGACCCGGAAGGACCGCTCCCCGACATCGACCCGGACCCCGGCGAGCACACCGTGGCCCGGGGGCGCGCCCAGGTCCGGATGTACCGAGACCCACTGGCCACCGCGCGCGAATGGCGCGAGCGCGCCACCGCCAACAACTGGTCCATCCGGGACCTCGTCATCGAGACCGGCAACCGCCAGACCTTCGTCGGGGCCCCGGCCACGGTCGCCGAGACCATCAACGACCTCGTCCAGGCCGACGCGTCCGACGGTTTCATCCTGGTCCCGCACGTCACCCCCGGCGGCCTCGACGCCTTCGCCGACACCGTCGTCCCCCTGCTCCAGGAGCGCGGCGTCCACCGCACGGAGTACGAGGGCACCACCCTGCGCGACCACCTCGGCCTGACGCACCCGGACGCCGATCCGCGGGCCGTGCGAGCCGCGTCATGAGGTTCCTGGCCATCACCCTGATCGCGCACACGCCGCACCCGGTGACCGGCGTGCGGAAGCCGACCGGTGAACGCTTCCGCGAAGTGATCGAGAACGCCCTGCTCGCCGAGGAGCTGGGCTTCGACGGGTTCGGGGTGGGGGAGCGGCACGAACGGCCGTTCATCTCCTCGTCGCCGCCCGTCGTGCTGAGCCACCTCGCCGCACTCACCTCGCGGATCCGGCTGTTCACGGCGGTCACCACCCTCAGCCTCCTCGACCCGGTGCGCGCGTACGAGGACTACGCCACGCTGGACCACCTCTCCGGCGGACGCCTTGAGCTGATCGTCGGGAAGGGCAACGGCACCGCGCAGCGCGACCTGTTCCGGGTCACCGTCGACGACCAGTGGGACCGCAACGCCGAGAGCTACGAGCTGTTCCGCAGGATCTGGCGCGAGGACAAGGTGAGCGCCAAGACCCGCTTCCGGCCGGAACTCGACCGGGCGGAGGTGTGGCCCAGGCCGCTCCAGCAGCCCGTCCGGGTCTGGCACGGCAGCGCGACCAGCAGGGAATCGGTCGATCTGGCAGCCCGCTACGGCGATCCGCTCTTCTCAGCCAACGTCACCAACCCCATAGAGCCGTATGCCGAGTTGATCCGCCACTACCGCGAGCGCTGGGAACACTACGGGCACGACCCGGCCCGCATCGCGGTGGGCGCGGGCACGGCCGGCTTCTATGCGGCCCGCACCTCCCAGGAGGCGGTCGCCGCCTACCGGCCCACCTTCGAAGCGAGCCTGGCACAGCAGCGGCGGCAGGGCCTGAACCCGGTGTTCACGACCCTGGAGGACTTCGTGGAGCGCAGCTCGGCGCTGATCGGCAGCCCGCAGCAGATCATCGAGAAGGTGCACCGCTACCACGAGCAGTTCGGCCACACGGTGCTCCATCTGCACGCGGACGCAGGAGGGTTGACGGGCCGTCAGCACAGGGACTCGCTGACCCTCTTCCAGTCGGACGTCGCTCCGGTACTGCGCCGCGAGATCCCCGACCCGCCGTTCCCGTGGGCGCCGGTCCTCGCGGCGCCCGCCCCGGCCGCCGCTCCGGCCGCCGCCTCCGTGCCGGTCCCCGGCCCCGGTCCCGGCCCCGTATCTGTGACCGCTCGGTGACCGCTCGGTGACCGCATCCGCAACCCCCGACCACTGAGGAGAACTCCCACCATGTCCGACATCCCCCTCGGCGTCCTCGACCTCGTTCCGGTCCCGTCCGGTTCCACCGCCACCGACGCGCTCCGCAACTCCATCGACCTGGCCAAGCAGGCCGAGCGCCTCGGGTACGCCCGCTACTGGTTCGCCGAGCACCACCTCAACCCGGGCGTGGCCGGCACCTCGCCCGCCGTCGTCCTCGCCCTGACCGCCGCCGCGACCTCGGACATCCGGCTCGGCGCCGGTGCCGTACAACTCGGCCACCGCACCGCCCTCTCCACGGTCGAGGAGTTCGGCCTGCTCGACGCGCTCCACCCGGGCCGCATCGACCTGGGCCTCGGCCGCTCCGGCGGCCGCCCGCCCGGGTCGCCCGCCGCCCCGCTGCCGGACGCGACCCCGGTGGTCGAAGGACACGCCCCGAACGGCCTGCGCATCCCGCCCCGGTTCTCCTTCGCGCACCTGCTCGGCTCGCCGCGCGTCGCCCTCCAGCGTGCGCTGCTCCGGCAGCCGCATGCCGAGTCGCAGGAGTACGGCGAGCAGATCGACGACATCCAGGCGCTGCTGGCGGGCACGTACCGCTCGGCGGACGGCATCGAAGCACATGCCGTCCCTGGCGAGGGTGCGGAGCTGGAACTCTGGATCCTGGGCAGCAGCGGCGGCGAGAGCGCCGAGGTCGCAGGCCGGCGCGGGCTCCGCTTCGCGGCGAACTACCACGTCAGCCCCGGCACGGTGCTGGAGGCGGCGGAGGGCTACCGCGCCGCGTTCCAGCCGTCCGACATCCTCGACAAGCCGTACGTCAGCGTGTCCGCGGACGTCGTCGTCGCCGAGGACGGCGAGACCGCCCGCGAACTGGCCACCGGGTACGCCCCCTGGGTCCGCAGCATCCGCACCGCCGAGGGCGCGATCCCGTTCCCCACCCCGGACGAGGCCCGCGCCCACGTGTGGACCGACGCGGACCGTGCGCTGGTCCAGGACCGGGTCGAGACCCAGTTCGTCGGCTCTCCGGCGCGCGTCGCCGACCAGCTGGAACAGCTGCGGGAGGCCACCGGCGCGGACGAGCTGCTGATCACCACGATCACCCACGGTCACGCGGACCGGGTGCGCTCGTACGAGCTGCTGGCCGAGGAGTGGCACAAGCGGTAGGCCATGACGTACGGGCAGGTCGGAGGCCGGGAGAGCACGCAGCATAGAGTCGGGGAGAGCGGCGGCTCCCGGCCTCCGCCCCAGCCCACCACGAGCGAGTACGAGGAGCAGCCGTGACCGACCCGGCGTCCAGCACCCTGCAGCAGGAGATCGCACGGGATCTCCAGGTGTCGATGAGTTTCGATCCGGAGCGGGAGATCGAGCGGCGGGTGGCCTTCCTCGCCGAGCGGCTCACCTCCACGGGGCTGCGGTCGCTGGTGCTCGGCATCAGCGGCGGGGTGGACTCCACGACCGCGGGCCGGCTCTGCCAGCTCGCCGTGGAGCGGGCCCGCGCCGCCGGACACGAGGCGACCTTCTACGCCATGCGCCTGCCGTACGGCGTCCAGGCCGACGAGAAGGACGCCCAGCTCGCCCTCGGCTTCATCAACGCCGACCAGGTCCTGACCGTGGACGTGAAGTCCGCGAGCGACGCCTCGCTGGAGGCCGCGCTGGCCGGCGGGGTGACCTTCCGGGACGCGCGCCACCAGGACTTCGTCCAGGGCAACATCAAGGCCAGGCAGCGGATGATCGCCCAGTACACGGTCGCGGGCGCACAGAACGGCCTGGTCGTGGGCACCGACCACGCGGCCGAGGCGGTCTCGGGGTTCTTCACGAAGTACGGGGACGGCGCCGCCGACGTCGTACCGCTGACCGGACTGACCAAGCGCCGGGTACGGGGCGTCGCCGACGCGCTGGGAGCCCCGGCCGAGCTGGTGTGGAAGGTCCCGACGGCGGACCTGGAGACCCTCGACCCGGGCAAGCCCGACGAGGACGCCCTCGGGGTGACGTACGACGAGATCGACGACTTCCTGGAGGGCAAGCCGGTGGGCGAGGCCGCCTTCGAGACGATCGTCCGCCGCTACCGCCTCACCGACCACAAGCGTCAGCTGCCATACGCGCCCTGAGTCCCTGCGGTCCGCGCGGTCTGTGCGGCCCCCGCGGCCTCGGCGCGGGCGAACTCCTCGCCCAACAGCCCGGCCAGCGCTGCCAGTTGAGGGGTCGCGCGGTCGGTGCGCCAGATCAGCCCCAGCTGTGAGGGCTCGTCGAGGCCTTCGACCACGAGGTACCGCACATCGCTGCGGACGACCCGCTCGGCGATCGGCCGGCACACCAGCATGGCGTGGTCGCCGCCGGCCACGAGCGCCAGGCCCTCCTGGACCGTGGTGATCCCCGCCGTGGAACGGATGGGCGTGCCCGCGGGCGTGGTGCGCGGCACGCGGGCGGCCTTCCAGTACTCGGGGGCGTCCCCGGCCGGACGCAGTACGTCCAGGCCCGCCAGCTCCTCCGCCTGTACGCGGCCGGCGTCGGCCAGCGGGTGGGAGGAGGAGACGACCAGCAGCTGGTCCTGCGGCGGGAAGCGGAACCCGACGGTCAACTCGGGCTCCCTGGCGGGGAGTTCGACCGCGACGGCGTCGAGCCTGCCGTCGAGCACGGCCGAGAAGGGCGAGCCCCACGGGATCTCGCTCAGCACCATCGTCACCTCGTGCCGGGCGCGGAGCCGGCGGAAGGCCTCGGTGACCTCCTCGTAGACGCTGCCGTGGAAACCGATCCGGATCTCGTGCAGGGCGCCGCGCCGGGCACGGGCCTGGGCCCGGGTGATGACGGTGTTCAACGCCTCGTAGGCGGGCCGCACCTCGTCGACGAACTGCGCCCCGAACCGGGTCAGTGCCACGCGGCGGCTGGTCCGGTCGACGAGCCGTACGCCGACGCGCCGTTCGAGGCTCGCGACGAGCTGGCTGACCCGGCTCTGGGAACAGCCGAGGCGGACCGCGGTCCGGCCGAAGTGCAACTCGTCGGCGAGTGCGAGCAGGCACTCGATCTCCTGGACGTGGGCCTGGTTCATGCCGACGAGCCTAATCGATGAGCGTGGTTGATCGATCGATGAGGAAATCGCCGTTGTTCCTGGTCGGGGGCGCTGTTTGGCTGGCGTCATGAGTTCCCACACCTCCACTTCCCTCCCCGCCCCCACCCACGACTCCCGACCAGGGCCGAGCCCGGAGCAGCGCACCACGCCGTGGCAGTGGATCGGGGTCGCCGTCCTGGCCCTGAGCACGTTCGTGGTCGTCACGTCGGAGATGCTGCCGATCGGCGTGCTGACCCCGATGGCCGACGGTCTGCACATCAGCCCGGGCACGGCGGGCTTCAGCCTCTCGGTCACCGGCGTGGTGACCGCGGTCACCGCCCCGGTCGTGCCCCGCGTGCTCGGCGCGCTCGACCGGCGGGTGGTGCTGGCCGCGGCGATGGTGGTGCTGGCCGTCGGCAACGCGCTGACCGCCGCCGCGGGCGGCTTCGGACTGCTGGTCGTCTCCCGGATCGTCGTCGGGGTCGGGATGGGCGCGGTGTGGGGCCTGTCGTCCGCCGTCGCGACCCGGCTCGTGGCACCCCGCAACGCCATGCTGGCCGTCTCCTGCACCGTCGGCGGGGTCGCGGCGGCCTCGGTCGTCGGCGTTCCCCTGGGCACGCTCGTCGGCAACTCCTTCGGCTGGCGCACCGCGTTCGCCGCGCTGACCGCCGCCGCGCTGCTCCTCACCGCCGGGCTGCTCCTGGTCCTGCCCCGGCTGCCCCGCCCGGCCGCGCCCGCGGGCCGGGGAGAGTCCGGGACCGCCCGCCAACCCCTGCTGCGCAACGCCCCGGTGGCCGTCGGCCTGCTGCTGACCGTGTTCCTCGTCACCGCGCACTTCGCCGCTTACACCTACGTACGACCCGTACTCGAAGAGCGCACCGGGGTGACGCCCGGGACCGTCGCCCTGTTCCTGCTGCTCTACGGACTCTTCGGGCTGATCGGCAACTTCGCCGCCGGCGCCCTCGCCGCGCGCCGTGCGCGGCACACCGTGCTGGGCCTCGCGGCCGGCATCGGCGCGTCGATCCTGCTGCTCGCGCTCTTCGGCACCGTCGCGTCGGTCACCGGCTTCGGGATGGCCCTGTGGGGTCTGGCGTACGGCGGGCTCTCGGTGGCCGGTCTCGCCTGGATGACGCAGTCCGCACCGGACCGCGTCGAGCACATCACCGGGCTGTACGTCGGCGTCTTCACGGCAGCGATCGCCCTGGGCGCGTTCCTCGGCGGCACCGTCGTGGAAGCGGCCGGCAGCACACCCCTGCTGTGGTCCGCCGCGGCGCTCGCGGCAGTGGCGCTGACCGTCGGGGTGTGCGGTGGGCGCAAAACCAGGAGTTGACCGGAGACATCAAAGTGAGCAGGCAGCAAGGGATCAACCAATGATTTCGCCGACCACGCTCAACAGTTGGTTGTCTGCCTAGGATGGTCGGCGTGGACCTCACTGCTGTGCGCACCTTCGTCACCGCCGTCGACGCGGGACAGTTCCAAGAAGCGGCCGTCGACCTGTCGATCACCCCGCAGGCCGTCTCCAAGCGCATCGCCGTGCTGGCGAAGGACCTCGGCGTGCAGCTGTTCAGCCGCACCGCGCGCGGGGTCCGGCTCACCATCGACGGGCAGGCGTTCCTGCCGTACGCCCGCGCCCTCCTCCAGGCCGAGGACCGGGCCGCCGCTTCCGTACGGCCGGGGCGCCGGGCGCTGCGCGTCGACGTGATCGGCCGCCGGCTCTCGGTGGCGGGGCTGCTGCGCGGTTTCCACGGGGCGTACCCCGAGACGGATCTCGACGTCGTGACCCTCTTCGACTTCGACACGGCCGTCGCCGCCGTACGGTCCGGGACGATCGACGCGACCTTCCGCGCCGTCGACCTGCCGGGCCGGCAGCTTCCCGAAGGCGTCGAGGCCGTACCTGTCTTCGACGAGCCGCTGCAGCTGTTCACCGGACCGGCCCACGAGTTCGCCACCGCCCGCTCGATCGCACCCGCCCAGCTCGCCGGGCGCCGGATCTGGATGCCCGGCAACATCCCCGGCACCGAGTGGGCCGCCTACTACGACGAACTCGCCGCCGAGTTCGGGCTCACCATCGACGCGATCGGCCCCAACTTCGGCATCGAGCACCTCCTCGACACGATCGCGGACTCCTCGACGCTGGCGACCTTCGTCAGCGAGCAGACCCCGCTGGTCTGGCCCGCGGGCCACGACCTGCGACGCATCCCCCTGCACGACCCGACCCCGGTCTATCCGCACTCCCTGATCTGGCGCACCGACAACCCGCACCCCGCCCTCACGGCACTGCGCGACCACCTCACGGCGGCGTATCCGGGCCGCCCGGAGGGCGGGATCTGGACGCCGGAGCGGGTCCGGGACGCCTGACGAAGCACTACGGGGCAGTACTGATCACTGCTGAAGCACTACGGGGCTTCAGAGCGCCTCCCACTCGACGGTGGCCCACGCCGTGTCGAGCGCCTTCACCAGCGCCCCCGCGTCGCGCGCGAGGTCGGTGTCGTCCACGCGGGCGACCGGCCGGCTCGGGCAGTGCGAGTTGCTGGCGGCGGCGGACAGGAACGACGGCAGGTCCGCTGCTCGTACGGGGCGCGAGGTCCAGGGCACTCCGGCCCGGGTCAGGCCGGGCCGGAGGAGCTGCATCGTGATGCCGGACAGCATCGGGGCCTCCGGCCAGACGACCTGCTCGCCGTCCCAGAACACCACGTTCCACGCCGAGCCCTCCAGCACCAGGGAGTCCCGCCCGACGAACAGGACGTCGTCGTAACCGTCCTTCCGGGCCTGCAGCGCCCGGTGGGTGGCGCCCATGGTCGCGAGGTGCTTCAGGTGGGGCAGGTCCCGTTCGAAGGGGGTGGTCCGGACCCGCAACGGTGGGAGGGGAGACGCGGGCGCCGGCTCGTCGACCGCGACGATGACGTCCGTACGGTCCGGGTCGCTCTCGTGCGGAATCACCGTGATCCGTACCGAAGCGTCCTGATCCGTGCCGACCGCGTGCCGCAGCAGGGCACGTATCCGGTCGGAATCCGTGTCGACGGCGGTGTCGAACAACTCGTGCGAGGCCGCCCGCATCCGGCCGAGGTGCAACTCCAGTCCCTGTACGGCCCCTTGGTGCACTTGCATCGAGGTGTAGTGCCCGTAGTTCCAGGCGGCGGCCCGGTGCAGGTCCTCGGCGCGGGGAGGCCTGCCGTTGATCTCGATGCTCAGCATTCGGCCATGCTGTCACGGTGCCCGAACGTGGACTGCCGTGACTGCCGTGACCGCCGTGACCGCCCTCGACCCTCAGGTGCAGGCCGGTGTCGTGCACAGGGTCCACTGGTTGTTCCACCAGCCGGACGGGCGGCCGAAGTCGGGAGCCGCTTCGATCTGGGTCCAGTAGCGGTCCCGGTTCCACTCGCGTGCCTTGACCCTGATCCGGCGGTCGGGGAGTTCGGCGACCACTTCGGGCTGCCCGAGGCCGACGTTGGCCTCGGGCACCACGCCCGCGAAGGCGACCGGCCGCCATGCGCCGGCCGCGGCGTCCTCCGCGTACAGGGTGCGCGATGCGGCCGAGCGGCCGGTGAGGTTCGACGAGGCGATCGCGAGGATCGTCCCGTTGAACCGCCGGTGCAGTGTCACCGCGCCGTGGTAGGGCGCCGGTTGCAGGCCGAAGGCGTCGGCCGCGGGCCACTCCGTGCTGCCGGAGCGCAGGGCGGAGTGACAGAAGGAGCCGTAGGCGGACCAGAGCAGCTCGATGCCGCCCGCCGCGTTCTCGATCCCGGTGACGGTGTACGACTTGGGGCCCACCGTCGTCGCGCTCACCCGGGCCCACTCCCCGTACGCCGCGCCGGGCGCGGGCTGCGAGCGGTGCCAGAGGAACGGCAGACCGCCCGTCGAGGTCGGGTCGTAGAACGTCTGGAACTGCTCGATCCTGCCGTCGACACGCGGTACGGAGACCGGGTCCCCGGTCGCGTTGCCCCGCTGTCCCTGCGCCTGGGCATCCACCGCACAGCCTGCGACCGTCGCCCCTGGAGCGGCTGCGGCGCCCGCCGTGGGAGTCAGGGCCAGCGCCCCGGAACAGGCCAGTGCCAGTGCCACGGCCCCGCGAAGTGCCCCTCGCCACGCATTACGTCCGTTCAACGCCCGCCCCTTGTCCGTCGCTCGACGGCCGGAGCTGGTGTGGTCCGTCCCGGCCAACGAGAATCTTCACCCTTTCCCCACACGGCGCAAGGGAGGGATCAGGCCACCGGTACGTTCACCGGACAGACCACCGGAACGAACGGATGAGGTGCGGGAATTGCGCGAGACGACCGAGGAAACCGGTACGACGGCCGAAGCGCGGTCCGCCGCGTACAGCGCTGTGTCCACCTCCCTCGCCCTGCGCAGCGACCGGAAGTTGACCGAACTCCTCGATGCCGCCGCACCGCTCGGCTCCGGCATCGGCGGGCGGTCGGCGCTGCTGGAGATCGACGGCACGCCGGTCTTCGTGAAGCGGGTGCCCCTCACCGAGCAGGAGCTGCGGCCGGAGCACGCCCGCTCCACGGCCGACGTGTTCGGACTGCCCGTCTTCTGCCAGTACGGGGTCGGCGCCATCGGCGGCCCCGGCTTCGGGGTGTGGCGGGAGGCCGCCGTGCACACCATGACCACGAACTGGGTGCTCGCCGGGCAGCACCACGGCTTCCCGCTGACGTACCACTGGCGGGTACTCCCCGACGCGGAGCCGGCCCCCCTCCCGGAAGAGCTCGCCGACGTGGACCGGGTCGTGGAGTACTGGGGCGGCGAGCCGGGGATGCGCCGTCGCCTTGAGGCGCTGCAGAAGTCCCCGGCGAGCCTCGTGCTCTTCCTGGAGTACCTCCCGCAGACCCTGCACACCTGGCTCACCGAGCAGCTGCGTGCCGGTGACGAGGTAGCCGCCGACCGGGCCTGTGCCATGGTGGAGCGGGAGCTGGAGGCCGGGGTCTCCTTCATGAACGACCGTGGCCTCCTGCACTTCGACGCCCACTTCCAGAACATCCTGACCGACGGCCACCGCCTCTACTTCACCGACTACGGCCTGGCCCTCTCCTCCCGCTTCGACCTGTCGCCCGGCGAGGCCGACTTCTTCGACAGGCACCGCACGTACGACCGTGCCTACGCGCTCAGTTACCTGGTGAACTGGCTGATCAGCGGCCTGTACGGGTACAAGCGTGCCGAGCGCGAGGCCCTGATACGCGCGCTCGCCGACGGTGAGCGTCCCCCGGCGGGGCCTCCGGGCGCCACGGCGCTCCTCGTGCGGCACGCACCGCTCGCGGCGGTCGTGACGGACTTCATCGGCAGGGTGGAGAAGGAGGACCGGGGGACTCCGTACCCGGCGGAGGAGATCCGCCGGATCCTTGAGGAGACGGCGGACTGAGGCCGTACCCCTGCATGTCAGAGTTCTGCCAACTCCTCGGCGACCAGGCGCAGTTGGGCGGGCGGGAAGAACGCGCCCGCCATGGCGGCGACGTCGATGAGCGGTGTGGACCCGATCAGCTGGAGCAGCTCGGAATCGGCGACGCCCGGCAGGTGTCTGCGCAGCACCTCGACGGCGAACGGGTCGGAGAGCAGTGCCTGGAGCGGGGTGCGCAGCGAGAGACGGCCCGCCGGGTACTCCTCGGCGCGGGGCAGCGGCTCCGCGGCCCGTTCCGCCTGCTCGCGCTGGGCGCGGACCAGGAGATGGGCGTCGGTCACGGGTCCCTGTTCGGGCAGGCCGAGACGTTCGTACTGGCTGGGCGGTGCGTCGTTGGCCCGCATCAGCTCGACCATCAGGGTCGCCATGCGCAGTTCGGCGGCGTCGTCGATCAGCGGGGCGAGCTGCTCGGGGTCGGTCTCCAGGTCGAAGAGGAGCGTGCCGTGGTGGTACGGGTTGAGGACTGAGCGGCCCGGCACGCGCAGGGTGCGGACGCCCTTGGTGAAGGTGAAGGGTTCGGCCAGTTCCAGGTCCGCGAGTTCGGCGGGGGTGAAGCGGCCCTTCATATGGGTGGGCATCAACGTGTGCTCGTGCAGAGGGGAGTTGGCGGGCGAGACGGGGGCGCGCAGGTAGACGTGACGGCCGTCGGTGACGTTGACGTGCCCACCATGAATGCCGAACAGGCCCGCCTCCCGCACGGGTGTGTCCGCCGCGACGGGCAGCGGACTGCCCTGCATGTCGGCGGGGCGGTCGACCCCGAAGAACTCCAGGAAGGTGGGGGCCAGGTCGACGGTCTGCACCAGGGCCTCCCGTCGTGCCCCCGCCACCGCCGTACGCGGGTCCCAGGCGAACAGCGGCAGGTGCACCAGCTCGTTGAACCACGGCTGGACGCTCTTGCCCCACCACCCCTTCTCGCCGAGCAGCAGCCCGTGGTCGGTGTTGACGACGAGCAGGGTGTCGTCCCACAGCTCCAGCTCGTCCATGGTGTCCAGTACGCGCCCCAGCGACCGGTCGCACATGGAGAGCAGCGCCGCGTACTCCATCCGCCCGTGCTCGACCTGCTCGTCGGTCTCCACCACCCGCTTGTAGTCGGGCCAGTCGAAGTGCGGCCCTGCGTAGTCGTGCGGGTAGAGGTCCTTGTACCGCTGGTGGCTGAAGAAGGGTTCGTGCGGGTCGAAGGTCTCGATCTGGACGAACCACCGGTCGGAGTCCTTGTTGGTACGGACGAACTCCAGGCCCGCGTCGAAGGTGAGGGTCTGCGGGTGCCGGTCCTCGGTCGCCATGTGCTGCCGGTTCACCCAGTCCTGGCGGTAGCCGGCACCGAACCGCACCCGCTTGAGGTTCTCGGGCATCGGAGGGTCGGCGACCTGCCCCTTCCACGGGTCGCCCTCCTGCCCGCGGAAGAACTCCCAGGTGTGGTACCGGCCGTGGTAGGTCGCGCCGCCGTCCTCCCAGTAGTGCGGGTGGTCGCTGACGAGGTGGGTGTAGACGCCGTGCTGTTTCAGCAGCTCGGGCATGGAGTCGTCGAACGGCTCCAGCGGACCCCAGCTTCGGTGCAGGAAGTTGTGCCGCCCGGTGTGGATCTCGCGGCGGGCCGGCATGCAGGGCAGCGAGCCCGCGTACGCGTTGTCGAACGTGACGGCGCGCTCGGCGAGCCGGGCGAAGTTCGGCGCGTGCGTCCAGTCGCCTCCGTACGGCGGCAGCATGTGCCGGTTGAGGCTGTCGAACATCACCATGATCGCCTTCATGACGGGATGCTCCTTTCGGCAGAGGGGGATCGGCGGAGGGGGCTCAGGCGTGCGTGGGCAGGACGCGGCTGCGTCCGGCGGCGCCGAGCCAGGCGGCGGAGGGCTTGGGCGTACGGACGAAGGTCTCGCGGTCGACGGCGATCAGGCCGAAGGTGGGTGCGTAGCGGCCCCACTCGTAGTTGTCGAGGGCGCTCCAGTGGAAGTAGCCGCGGACGTCGATGCCGTCGTCCATGGCCTCGGCGAGGGACTCCAGAGCGCCGGCGGTGTAGTGGACGCGGCGGGTGTCGTCGGCGGTGGCGATGCCGTTCTCGGTGACGATCAGGGGGGTGCCGGGGGCGACGGAAGCGCTGTGCCGCAGGGCGTGGCCCAGCGCCTGCGGGTAGTACTCCCAGCCCATGAGGGTGCGTTCGGCGTCCTCGGGCACGGGCAGCCGGCCCTCGGGGCCGATGAGCGTGCGGGTGTAAGCCTGCACACCGAGCCAGTCGTCGCCGCGGGCGGCTTCGAGGAAGACGTCCAGCCGCGGGTGCCGGTATGCGGCGGCGACGTCCTCGGCCCCGGGCAGCGGCTGGCACACCATGTTGGCGAGGGACCAGCCGGTACTCACGTGCGGGGCGAGGGACTTGACCGTCTCGACGGCGCGGGCGTGCGCCCGTATCAGAGCTTCGGTGGTGGCCCCGTCCGGTGCGGGCGGGTTCTCGGCGAAGGACACGGCCTTGCCGGAGAGGATTTCGGCCTGGGCGGTGGCCATGACGGCGACGATGTTGGGTTCGTTGATGGTGCACGCGTGTGCCACGTCGGTGGCGTAGACGGGTGCGGCCGCCGTGAGGAAGCGGGCGAACAGCTCGTCCGATCCGGCTGCCGCCCAGCCGCCGCGCTCGGTGAACCACCGGGGATTGGTGAAGTGGTGCAGGGTCACCATGGGCCGCAGCCCGCGCTCCCGGGCGCCCTCGACCATGCGCCGGTAGTGGGCGATCGCGGCGTGGGAGAACTCGCCGGGGGCGGGCTCGATACGGGCCCACTCGATGCTGAACCGGTAGTCGGTGAAGCCGAGTCCGGCCAGCAGGTCCATGTCCTCGCGCCAGCGGTGGTAGCTGTCGCAGGCGTCACCACTGGGCTCCTTGATGAGGGGGATCGAGCTGTGCTCGAACTCCCACCAGTCGCTGTTGGTGTTGCCGCCCTCGATCTGGTGGGCTGCGGTGGAGGCGCCCCAGAGGAAACCGTCGGGGAGGTGTCGGGCATGCGTCATGGGCTGTTTCTCTCTTCTGATGTCAGGAATGGGGAATGGGGGATGTCAGGTTTGGGGGGAGGCCAGGGCGTCCCTGCGGCGGGCGTCCAGTTCCCGCTGTACGCGGGCCGTGTCGGCGGCGTACGGGCGGTAGAGCAGCGTGAGGAAGAGGCCGTTCACCAGCATCAGGACGACCAGGACCCAGAGGAAGACGACCTGGAGTCCGAGGGCGTCGGCGAGGAAACCTGCCCCGAGGCTGAAGCCCGCCCAGGCGATCGCCTCGGCGATGGAGCCGTACAGCACGAAGGCCGCACCGCGCAGTTCGGGTGGAGTGATGGCCATGACCATCGGCCGGTTGATGCTCGGATTGACGCCCTGCGTCGTACCGAGCACGGCGAAGAGGACGCCGTACACGAGGATGCTGTCGTAACTGAACTGGGAGCTGAAGAACGCGACGAGGGCGAAGGCGAACTGGGCCGCCTGGAGAAGCGCGACCGGCCCGACGCTCGGACTGTGCCGGGAGATCCGGTCGAGGGCACCGCCGCCCAGGAGGGTGCCGAGGAAGTATCCGACGCCGAAGGGGAAGAGGACGAGCGACGCCTTCTGGGTGCTGAAGCCCTGCACGTCCACCAGGAAAACCACGCCGTACGTGATCACCAGGAGGTGCCCGGACAGTAGCCGTGAGACGAGGAGGATGTTCAGACTGCGGATCTTGAGCAGTGAGAACACCTTGTCCCGGGTGAGTTTCGAGTGGGCCTCGCGGGTGGTCCGGTCGAGGTCGGCGAGCTGCTGTTCGGCCGCTCCCCGGCCCGGGTCGTGGAACCAGATCAGCAGGGCGAAGCCGAGCAGGACATTGAACGTGCCGATGCCCCACAGGCCCCAGCGCCAGCCCTCGTCCACGCCCGCGAGTTGCCCTTTGAGCGGTCCGATCACCGCGCTGACCAGCGAAACCGTCCCGTACAGGACGCCGACAGCGCGGCCACGGGAAGAGCTGGAGAAGAGATCGCCGACGATCTCGGTGATGATCGGGGCCGCGGCGGCATAGCCCGCCGCCAAGATCGTGTAGAGCACCAGGAGTTGGGTGAAGTTCTGTGCGAAGCCCGCGGCGATGCCCCAGGCGCCCCACAGCCCGGTGGCCACGACGAGCACGCTCTTGCGCGACCAGCGCTGCGCCGCCCACACCCAGAACGGCCCGGTGAAGACACCCACGATCTTGCTGGCCGCGGTGAGGATTCCCAGCGCGCCGAGCGAGACGCCGAGGGACTGCCGGATGAGCGGGAACAGGCTGCTGACCAGACTGGCCTCGGTGCTGTCGACCAGCATGGTGCCGCCGAGCAGGGTGAGTTGGCGGTAGCGGCCCTTGACTTGTACGCCGTTCACGGGGGCGCCCGTCGCCGGGTGCCCGGAGCTCTTGCTGAGCTCGGTCATGGTGCCGTCTCGATTCTGTGCGTCAGTCGCTCGGGTGCGTCAGTCGCTGCGGTCTGTTCCGTGCGTCAGCCGGAGCAGGGTCCTCTCCAGCCAGGCGACCCAGTGGTCCATCGCGCCCGCCCCGAGCAGGTGCAGCGAGTCGTGGACGTACCGGTCGATCTCCTGGTCGAAGCCCGGCACCGGGTCCTCGTAGTGCAGGGAGCGGTCCCGGTGGCGGTTCTTGGCGATCTGGGCGCGCCGGTAGGCGAGTTCGGTGCGGACCAGCTCGATCGCCACGTCCCTGTCGAGCGGTGCCGCCATGCTGAGCCGGGCCGTGAAGTCGGTCTCCTGGAGGCGGCTCGTCGGCTCGTACGGCGAACGCACCCACTCAAGGAGCACGTCGTGCCCGCGCTCGGTGAGCCGGTACACCTTGGCGTCGGGGCGGCCCTCGCGGGAGTCGACCTCGTGCCGCACCCAGCCGTCGGACTCCATCTGGGCGAGCTTCCGGTAGATCTGGCTGTGGTGGGCCTTGGCCCACACGAACTGTCCCTCGGTCTCCAGCCACTTGCGCAGGTCGTAGCCGCTGTACGGGCGGCGTGCCAGCAGACCCAGCAGGACGTTCTCGAACTTCACGCAGTCGACTCCCTATGTGCGTTCTCACCTATGTGCGAATTCATATACTCGCCGCATGGAGACGTCAATGGATTGCTGCGCATCCGTTCCTCGGACGGGCGCCCCCTGCCCGCTTCCCGCGACGGCCGCGACACCGCCCGTACATGCTCAAGTGCCGCTGGAGGGAGGGGAGTTCGAGATGGGGGACGCGTTCGGCGAGGGATATCCGGCGGACGGTGAACAACCTGTGCACACGGTGCGGCTCGCCCCGTTCGCCATCGACGTCACGACCGTCACCGTCGCGATGTTCCGGACCTTCGCCGAGGACAGCGGGCACCTGACGGTGGCCGAGCGGGAGGGGAGTTCGGCGGTCTTCCACCTCGCGGTCGCCGCCGAACGGGCCGACATCGCGGCCGTCGATCCGGCTGTCCCGTGGTGGCTGGAGGTACGGGGAGCCGACTGGCGCCACCCGCACGGCCCGCTGTCCGACGCCGAGCCCGACCACCCCGTGGTGCACGTGGCCTGGGACGACGCCATGGCCTACTGCGCGTGGGCGGGCCGGCGCCTGCCGACGGAGGCCGAGTGGGAGTACGCGGCCCGCGGCGGCCTCGAAGGGCGCCGCTTCGCCTGGGGCGACGAACTGACCCCGGACGACCGGTGGTTGTGCAACATCTGGCAGGGCCGCTTCCCGCACGAGAACACCGGCGCCGACGGCTGGCTCGCCACCGCACCGGTGCGTACGTACCCGCCCAACGGCTTCGGCCTGTACGAAGTCGCGGGGAACGTCTGGGAGTGGTGCGCGGACTGGTTCGCCCCGGACTACTACACACACGCGCCCACGGCCGACCCGCAGGGGCCCCGGAGGGGCGAGCGCCGGGTGATGCGCGGCGGGTCCTACCTGTGCCACCACTCCTACTGCCACCGCTACCGGGTGGCCGCCCGCTCGGCCAACACGCCTGCCTCCAGCAGCGGGAACTGCGGATTCAGGACGGTTGCGGGCTAGCGATCACGCCGTGAGCATCCGCCACACGCGGCGTACGTGGTCCGCCATGTCGATGGTCGGGTCGCTCAGCCACTGGAACGCAGCCAGGCGAGACGAGGAACGGCCGGGAAGGTTACGTGAGTTCACCACATCGGATGGCGGGGCGGGGTCTCCGCGTTGGGCGGGGTGCGGGTGTCTAAGCTCCCCTGTTATGCAGTTGCGGTACTCCTTCCGGCTCGAACCCACCCCCGCCCAGCAGGTGTTGCTGGCGCGGACGTTCGGCTGTGCGCGTGTGGTGTTCAACGACGCGCTCGCGCTGCGGAGGGCGGCGTATGCGGCGAAGGAGCCGTGGATCGCTGCCGGGGACCTGGCCAAGACCGTCCTGACCCAGGGCAAGAAGCGGGAAGGGCGTTCTTGGCTGGGGGAGGTGTCCTCGGTGGTGCTGCAGCAGTCGTTGCGGGACCTGGAGTCCGCCTACCGTGCGTTCTTCGACTCACGCGGCGGCAAGCGGAAGGGCCCGCCGGTCGGGGCGCCCGCTTTCAAGTCCCGCAAGGACCGGCGGCAGTCGGTCCGCTTCACCGCCAACGCCCGTTGGAAGATCACCGAAACGGGGCGGCTGCTCCTGCCGAAGATCGGTGATCTGAAGGTCCGCTGGTCTCGCCCGCTGCCCGCTGTCCCGTCCACGGTCACTGTGGTCAAGGACTCGGCCGGAAGGTTCTTCGTGTCTTTCGTCGTCGAGACCGACCCGGATACCGACGCCGCCCGCTGGCCCGTCGAGGACGTCACGGGCCACGAGACCGGCCTCGACATGGGCCTCACCCACTTCGCGGTCCTGTCCAGCGGCGAGAAGATCGCTTCCCCGAGGTTCCTGCGCCGAGCGGAGAAGAAGCTCAAGAAACTCCAACGGCGGCATTCCCGCAAGCAGAAGGGCTCGAAGAACAAGGAGAAGTCCCGGCGGGCGCTGGCCCGCCAGCACGCCAGGGTCGCCGATGCCCGCCACCACTTTCACCATGAGCTGTCCTCCCGGCTGGTCCGCGAACACCAAGCGGTCTATGTCGAGACGCTCAACGTGAGGGGCATGGCGCGCGGCCGTCTCGCCAAGTCCATTCACGACGCGGGCTGGTCAAGCTTCCTGAGCATGCTCGAATACAAAGCAGCCCGGTACGGCAGGATCTTCCAGCGGGTCGGGCGGACGTTCCCGTCCTCGCAGCGCTGCTCGGTCTGTCACCGTATCGACGGGCCCAAATCCCTCAGGGTCCGCACCTGGACCTGCCCGGGGTGCGGGACCGTGCATGACAGAGACACCAACGCCGCCGACAACACCCTCCAAGAGGGCGAACGACTTCACGCACTTAAGGTCGCCGAGGGACAGCACAGGAGACCCTAAACGCCTGCGGAGCGACGGTAAGACCAGGGACCCTAGGTCTCGGCACGACGCGATGAACCAGGAAGCCACGGAATCCCCCACCCACCACCGTGTTGCGAAACGGCACAGTAGCAGGCGGGGGAAGGCCAGAATCCTCGGGCTCCAGCCCGAGGAGCATGTCAAAAGCTCTACATCCTGCAGGACTACATCGGTCTCGGGGACGCGGCCATCGGCAAGGTGCCCGCCCTCGCCGCGGCCGGGGTCGCCGGGATACTGCCGGCCACGCTCGTCTGCGGCCCGCTGTCGGACCGGCTCGGCAGACGAAAGCCCTTCGTCGTCGCCTCGGCAGCCCTCATCGGCTGCGCCATGCTCATCCCGGTGGCTGTGCCCACGATGACCGGGATGCTCGTGATGGCCTTCCTGGTGGGCGTCGGCTTAGGCTGCTTCCAGGGCGTGGACACCGCCCTCATCTCCCAAGTACTGCCCTCCCAGGAGTCCTTCGCCCGCGACCTCGGCGTCGTCAATATCGCCGCCGCCCTGCCGCAGGCCCTCGCGCCGGCCGTCGCGGCGGCCCTGGTCCTCGGACTGGGCGGCTACCAGGCCCTGTTCTCCGCTGCGACGGCCTTCGGGGTGCTGGGCGCGGTTCGCGGTCCTGCGGGTCCGAAGCGTCCGCTGACCACAACCCTCGATTACCGCACACGCAAGGAGCACACCGTGACCGACCCGAAGGCGACCAGTGAAACCCCCGAGGAGACCGTGGCCCGGTTGAGCCTCGAAGAGAAGGCCGCACTGGCCACCGGTGCGACCTGGTGGACCACCGAAGCCCTCCCGCACGTCGGCGTCCCCGGCATCCGGCTCTCCGACGGACCCCACGGGCTGCGCCTCCAGAACGAGGACCGCGCCGACCACCTCGGCATCAACGACAGCACCCCGGCGACCTGCTTCCCGCCTGCCGTCACCCTCGCGAGCAGCTGGGACACCGAACTCGCCGAACGCGTCGGCCGGGCGCTGGGCCGCGAGTCGCTCGCCCACGGCGTGCACGTACTCCTCGGCCCCGGCGTCAACATCAAGCGCAGCCCCCTGTGCGGCCGCAACTTCGAGTACTTCTCCGAGGACCCGCTGCTCAGCGGCATCCTGGGCACCGCCTGGGTGAACGGCGTCCAGTCCCAGGGCGTCGGCGCCTCACTCAAGCATTTCGCCGCGAACAACCAGGAAGCCGGACGCATGTCGGTCAGCGCCGACATCGACGCCCGCACCCTGCGCGAGATCTACCTCCCCGCCTTCCGCCGGGTGGTGACGGAGGCCCGGCCGTGGACCGTCATGTGCGCGTACAACCGCGTCAACGGGGTCCACTCCTCCGAGAACCACTGGCTGCTCACCGATCTGCTGCGCGGCGAGTGGGGGTACGAGGGCGTGGTCGTCTCCGACTGGGGCGCCGTCATCGACCGGGCCCGCGCGCTCTCCGCCGGGCTCGATCTGGAGATGCCGTCCTCCTCGGGGCAGGGACCCGCCCGGGTCGTCGCGGCGATCGGCTCCGGCGAACTCGATGAGAAGGTGCTGGACCGCAGCGCCGCGCGCATCGTGGAACTCGCGCGCAGAGCCACCGCGCAGGGGACTGAAGACGCCTCCTTCGACGTTGCCTTCGATGCCTCCTTCGACGTCGACGAGCACCACGCGCTGGCCCGCGAGGCCGCCGTGCGCGGTGCCGTACTCCTCAAGAACGAGGGCGGGCTGCTCCCGCTGAACCCCACCCCGGGCAGCCGTATCGCGGTGCTCGGCGAGTTCGCCCGTACGCCCCGCTACCAGGGCGCGGGCAGCTCCCGCGTCACCCCGACCCGGCTCGACGACGCGCTCACCGCCCTCACGACCGCCCTCACCGCCGCCGCGCCCGACGCGACGGTCGACTTCGCGCCCGGCTTCCCCGTCGACGACCCGGACGGTGATGTGGACGGTCTGCGCGAGGAGGCCGTACGCGCCGCCCGCGCAGCCGACGTGGCCGTCCTCTTCCTCGGCCTCCCGCCGAGCCACGAGTCCGAGGGATACGACCGCGACCACATCGAACTCCCGCTGGAGCAGACCGAGTTGCTCGCCGCTGTGACGGCCGTCAACCCGAACACGGTCGTGGTCCTCGCCAACGGCGGCGTCGTCCGTCTGTCCGGCTGGATCGACGACGTCCCGGCCGTCCTGGAGGGCTGGCTGTCCGGCCAGGCGGGCGGCTCCGCCACCGCCGACCTGCTGCTCGGCCGCGCCAACCCGTCGGGGCGGCTGACCGAGACCGTACCGCTGCGCCTCGCCGACACCCCCGCCCACGCCGACTGGCCCGGGGAGCGGGGCCACGCGCGCTACGGCGAGGGGCTCTTCGTCGGCTACCGCCACTACGACGCCCGCGACCTGGCGGTCTCCTACCCCTTCGGGCACGGGCTGTCCTACACCACCTTCACGTACGCGGACCTGCGGGTGACCCGGGACGACACCGGGTTCGACGTCTCCGTGGCGGTGACGAACACGGGCCCGCGCGCCGGGCACGAGGTGGTGCAGGTGTACGTGGGTGCTCCAGGGTCCCAAGTGCGGCGTGCTGTAAGGGAGTTGCGGGCGTTCGCCGCGATATCCCTGGCCCCGGCCGAGACCCGCGACCTCACCCTGCGGATCGACCGTGCCGACCTCGCGCACTTCGACATCGGCGTCGGCGCCTGGCTCGTCGAAGGGCTGGAATACCGCGTCGACGTCGGCGCCTCCAGCCGGGACATCCGGCTGACCACGACGGTCACGATCGAGGGCGACCCGTACGTCGAGGCCCCGGACGCTGACTCGACCGTCGGCGAGTGGCGGGCGCACCCGGTCGGCGGCCCGGCCGTCGAACGTCTCCTGGTGCGGGTACGGGAGACCATGCGCGACGCGTACCCGAAGGAGGGCAGTCCCCGCCACCGGATGATCGCCGACATGAGGCTCAGTCAGCTCGCCAAACTCCCCATCGTCCCCCTGGACTTCGACGATGTGGAGGAACTCCTCGCGGCCGTCCGGAAGGCGACGGCCTGACGGGTGCCTTCAGCTGCTTCCCGCACCGTCGTCCAGCCGGGCCGCCGACCCGGCCAGTCCGTCGGCGGCCGTGGCGCAGCGGGCGGCGAGGTGGTGCAGGCGGGCGCGGAAGGCGTCCGCCTGCGGGCCCTCCCAGTCGAGGCCCGCGGCGGCCGCCCGCAGCCGGTCGGCGTGGTCGCGCAGGCTGCCCGCGTGGATGCGCAGACCCAGGGCGGGGCCGGGGCGGGCGGGGGCGGTGGTGGGGTACTGGTTCGCGGAGTGGGTCATGGAACGGTTCACGGCCGTCCCTCCCAGGGGGCGAACGCATTGGTCGTCCCGGCGAGCGCAGGGCCCAACTCGGGGTGGTGGCGCAGCAGTACGGTGACCATGGAGTTGCGGTCGACCCACTCCAGGCCCTCCGCCGTGTAGATCTCCGGCCGGTAGTCGGTGGTGAAGAAGCGGTCGCTCTTCAGCCGGCGGCTGGCCATCAGGATGAAGATCCGGAAGAGGCTGTCGCTGAAGCCGAAGCCCGGCGGGCGCGGCTCGGCGAGGTTGCCGACCAGCGTGTCCACCCGGTCGAGCCTGTTCTCGTACAACTCCCGCAGCAGCGCGGTGTCTTCGGCGTGCCCGCCGGTGAGCTCGTCGAACGAGGAGACCGGGCGCTTGCGGAGCATCTGCCGGTAGGCGTTGTAGCGGGGGATGCCGCGTTCTCGGTCGCGCAGGATGTCCACCGTACCGAGGTCGATGCGCTCGCCGGAGAGACGGCTGAGGTTGCGCAGCGCGTCGGGGTGGTTGTGCAGGACCAGGGCGCCGGGGTGTGCGGTGCCGAAGGAGTAGAGCAGGTCGCTCGTGCCGTACGCGTCGATGGCGGAGCGCGTGGTGGCGCCCTGCATGTCGTCGAATCCGATCAACTCCCGGGTCTTTCCCCGCCGGTGGTCGCGGATCGTCAGCTCGTCGGGGATCAGCGGGTGCAGCCGGTACGCCGAGACGAACTCCTCCGTCATGGAGAACGGCGCGGCGTGGTGCGCGGTGCGCGAGCCGAGACAGCCGCTGAGGGCCTCGCCGCCGAAGGGGCCGAAGCGGCGGGTCACCCAACGCGGCAGCAGCCCGTACCAGTTGGCGTTCATGGCCCGCCGGACGACCGGGGTGTCCAGGATGCCGGGCGTCCACTCGACGGTGTGGATCTTCGCCATGAGGGCGGTGTTGACCAGCCGCGCGGTGTGGAAGAGGCGCTCGTCGTCCCAGGTGGGGTGCTGGGCGGCGATCAGGTCGCAGATGGAGTTGTGCTCCTTGGCGAAGAGGGTGTGCAAGAGCGAGAGCCCCGTCCAGTAGTCGCTGTTGAAGCCGGTCGCGTCCAGGCAGTCCAGGCCGGGGCGCGAGTCGGCGGGCAACCGTCCTTCCTCGACCCGTAGTCGACCGCGCTCGCCGGTGCGCAGCGAGCGGCAGCGCTCCTCGGTCGAACCGTAGATCTGCGAACCGTCCCACCAGTGCGTGACGGTGTTCTCGTACGTCGGCGGAGACTCGGGGGACGTGTGGGCGACGGGGTCGGGGCGGGTGCGGTTGACCCGCATCGGGCAGTGCGCCCAGTCGTCGTCGGCGGCCAGCGGCACGGTGAACGGCTCGGCCTGCTCGTTGTCGCCGTGGTTCGCCCAGCCGTGGTTCTGGAACTGGATCCAGGCGGCGGCCAGCAGATTGAGCGACGTCGCGGGCAGGAACTCCCGGCGGGCGAGCAGCTGCCTGCTCACCTCGCGCGGGCTCGGCCGCATCAGCTCCTCGTCCGGGTCGGGAAAGACCAGGTCGAGCGGGGCGTTCCGGTCGAGCCGGGTGCCGACCCGGCCCATGTCCTCGTCGTACGGGTCGTACCCGGAACCGTCGTAGCTCCGGTACGGGGCCAGCTCCGCGGTGGGCCGCCGGGGACGCTCGCCGCCCGCGCCGTACGTGTCGTGGAGGTTGTGGCGGCGCAGGTCGGAGCGGAGCACCTTGAGGTTGGCGACGCCGAGCAGCGTGGGCAGCTCCCACCAGTCGCGGGTCCGGTTGATCCGGGCGAAGACGGCGGACTCGACGCGCTCGACCGCACCGGGCGGGCCGAAGGGCTCGGGCGGTTCGGTGCGGGCGGGAGCCGGGGCGGCGTCGGGGTGTGCGGCGGACGCGGGGCGGGAACCGGCGTCGGGGTGCGACGCGGGGCCTGATGCGTCGGGGTGCGACGCGGGGCCTGACGCGGCGTCGGCGGGCTGGTCGGCGCGTCGGTCGGTGCGCTGCCTTGCGGTGTCGGACATCGGGAATCCTCAGCGGTCGTGGAGGGTGAAGAAGCGGGTTCCGGTCACCCGGCCGCGGTAGGCGGCGAGTTCGGCGTCGACGTGCGCGCTCGCCTCGGGGACGTCGTGCGCGAGGTTGTGCGCGTACCGCTCGGCGGCGTGGCACAGCGGGAAGGCGTGGGTGTCGTCGGTCCAGGTGTACTCGGTGAACTCCGGGCCCAGCGGGTACGGCGAGACCGCCGAGCGCCCCTCCAGGCTCGGCACGATGTCGTGCTCGTTGACCAGCGAGAACACCTTCGTCCGCGGATCGGCGGGCCGCTTCTGGTCGATCGGGGAGCCGATCGCGACGACGTGCGTGACCGTGTACAGGGCGTTGACATCGGGGTGCCCGGCCAGGTTCATCGCGGTGACCCCGCCCTGGCTGTGCCCGACCAGCGCGACCTCGGCCCCCGAGGGGATCACCTGGCGCAGCGCCTTGCGGACGGCCCTGCTGTACGCGGTGTCGGCGCCCGCCACCGAGTCGATGGCGCCGAGCAGGTCCTGCGGGCTCTCCGCACCCAGCGTGCGGGCCATGCCGGCGAACTGGACGACGTACCGCTGCACCCCGTCCGGGCCGATGACCCGCTGGACGAGGAGGAGCCCGGCGGTGCCGATGAGCCCGATGTTGGTGATGTAGCCGACGAGGGTGCCCGACGTGTCGAGCGACTCGACGAGCTCCGGGTCCGGGGTGTGCGGTTCGGCGCGGCCCTTCCCCCGGTCCAGGAAGTCCCAGATGCGGCCGTTCGCACCCACCAGGTAGTCCGAGGTCAGGGCACGGCCTGTGGCGACCTGCCAGCCCGCGTTGTCGTTGTACGGGTTCTCGTCGGTGAGCGCGTTCCAGGCGATGATGTCCGCGAACGACGGCGCGAGCAGCGCGAGCGCGTACTCGGCGCCCTCCGTGTGCAGCAGCGCCTTGAACGTACGGAACGCCTCGACCTGCCGGTCCTCCTCGATGGCCTTGAGCACCTTCGAGGTGGCCGGGTGGTCGAGCAGCTCAGGGTGGCGCACGGCGGCGGCCCTGATGCGGGCCTTGAGGCCCGCGACAGCGAGGCTGACGGCCAGGTTCTCCCGGCTGGTCAGCACTCCGGCCAGCCACAGCGTCCCGGCGAGCGGGGTGCGCCCCTGCGGGCCCCAGCCGAGACCCTTCGGGTCCAGGAGGGTGCGCAGCAGGGAGCGCTGGGCGGCCCGGGTGCGGCGGGAGCCGAGCGCGGTCAGCGGCAGCCGGGGGCCGAGGGCGACGTGCGAGGCGTACCGGCTCGCCTCCCGGACCGCGTCGGCGGCTTCGGCGAGCTCGCGGCACACGTGGTGCAGCGAGTCGATGTCGGGCTCGGAGTCGGGGGCGACGGCGGTGCCGTGCGGACCGGCGAGGGGATCGGAGAGTGGATCGTGCATGAAGTCGGACATGGCGGGGGCTCTTCCCGGTGGGGTCGGGGTGCGCGGGGCGAACGGTTCAGCGCGGGGTGAGCCGCAGCCGGATCCTGCCGGTGTCCAGGACTCCGGGCAGCGGCCGCCCGGTGTCGAGGACGGGGTGTCCGCCGGTGAGGCGGTGACCGCGCAGCACTTCGGCGCAGAGCGCGGAGCCGAGCAGCAGCCCCAGCTGGTCGCCGGGACAGCGTCCCGGCCCCTGGCCGAACGGCGCCATCGTGGTGTCCCGGTCCGCGTCCGGCTTCAACCACCGTGCCGGTACGAAGAGTTGGGCACCGGGCACCGCTTCGGGGTCGCGCTGGTGGAAACCGATCGGCACCAGGACGGCGGTTCCGGCGGGCTGCCGCACCCCGCGCCACTCGGTCTCCTCACGGGTGACCCGGACGAGGTCGGGGACCACCGGGTACAGCCGTACGGTCTCCTGCACACAGGCCCGCAGCCGGGGGAACACCGGCCCGCCCGTCAGTGCGTCGTCGTACGCCGCCTCCTGCTCGGCCGGGTGCGCGGCGAGCAGCAGCAGGGTGCGGGCGATGATGCCCCCGACGCCGGCATCGACGGCGAGCAGCCAGTGGTGGGTCTGTCCGAGCGGGTCGGTGCCCTCGGGGGAGGGTGCGGCCAGTGCGCGGGCGACCAAGGTGTGGGCGGGCGCGGTCGCCGCGTACTCGGCGACGCGGGCCTCCACCTTGGCGTACAACGCCTTGCTCTCGCGGGGTCTGGCCTTCCCCATCCAGTTGCTGCGGCGGCGCAGCAGCCCCAGCCAGCCGGCGAGTTCCCCGTCGTCGGCGGCCCGGTCGCCGAGCACGATCCGCCGGGAGAGCCGGCTCGCGGCCGCCACTACGGCGGCGGAGCCGAGCGTGCCGGACGCGGTGAGCGCCCGGCTCTCCTCCGCGACGATGCGCAGGTAGTCCGTACAGTCCGGGTGGACCGGCTCGTGCCATGCGAGGACCTCGTCGTTGAGGTCCCGGCGCTCCTCGCGGCGGGCGCCGCGCGAGCAGATGACCCCGTTCGGCTCGAACACGCTCAGGGCGTCGTACTTGTCGGGCGGGTCCATGGCGAGGGTCATCACCGGCTCCTCGAAGAACCGCCGGATGTCGCTCTGCTCGAAGAGCACGAGCATGTCGCCGGAGAGTCCGCGCACCAGGACGGGCGCCCCGCCGTGTTTGCGCTTCATCGCCCGCAGCGTGGCGTTCGACCAGGAGCTCTGGTTGACCTTCGCGTACAGGGAGACCACCGGGTGGCGCACGCTCGCCAGCCCCCGTACGAAAGCGGGCAGGGTGTGGGTCGCGACGAAGCGGGCCGTCTCGGCGCGCCCCGCACGGACCGGCGGCGCCGGTGCGGCCCCGCCCTGCCCTGTGGTGTGCGGTGCGGCGGTGGGGAGTGTGGTCATGCGGTGACGACCTTTCCGGGGTTGAGCAGGTTCTTCGGGTCGAAGAGGCGCTTGAGTCCGCGCTGCAACTCCAGGGAGACCGGGCCGAGTTCACGCTCCAGCCAGTCCCGCTTGAGCGTGCCGATGCCGTGTTCGCCGGTGCTCGTGCCGCCCAGGGCGAGACCGGCGGCCATGATGTCGTCGTACGCGGTCCTGGCCCGCCGGTGCTCGTCCGGGTCGGACTCGTCGAAGACGACCGTGGGGTGCAGATTGCCGTCCCCGGCGTGCCCCAGCGTGAAGATCGTCAGCCGGTGGTGCTCCGCGATGCCCTCGATCAGGCCGACGAACCGGGCGAGTTGGGAGCGGGGCACCGCCACGTCCTCGATGAACGCGGTGATCGCGCCACCCCGCTTCGCGGCCGCCGCACCGAGCGCGGGGCTGACCAGCCGCCGGGCCTCGATGATCTGCCGGGCCTCCTCGGGGGTGGCGGCGGCGTCGACGTTGTCGGCGCCCGACTCCTTGCAGAGGCCGGCGATCGCGGCCAGGTCGGCGACCGGGTCGGCCGTGTCGCACTCGACGATCAGCGTGGCGGCGCTGCCCGCCCGCAGCAGCGGGTGCCCGTACGCCACGACCGCGTCCGAGGTCGCCCGGTCGAGCAGTTCGAGCGCGGACGGGGCGTGACCAGCCGCGGTGATCGCGGCCACCGCGTCCCCTGCGGCCGTCAGGCTCGGGAACTGGGCCAGCAGCGACAGCGCGGGCGGCCTGGCCGGCCGCAGGGCCAGGGTCGCGCCGACGACGACGGCGAGCGTGCCCTCGGAGCCCACGATCAGACGGGTGAGGTCGTATCCGGCGACGCCCTTGACGGTGTCCCGGCCGGTCCGCATGCGCCGCCCGTCGGGCAGGACGAGATCGAGGCCCAGGACGTAGTCGGCGGTCACCCCGTACTTCACACAGCAGATGCCGCCCGCGCCGGTGGCTATGTTGCCGCCGATGGTGCAGCGCTCCCAGGACGCGGGGTCGGGCGGATAGCACAGCCCGTGCTCGGCGACGGCGTCGGCGAGCCCCCGGGTGGTGACGCCCGGCTCGCAGCGTACGAGGCGGTTGGCCGGGTCGATCTCCAGGATCTGGTCCATCGCTGCGGTGGACAGCACGATGCACCCGTCGATCGCGTTCGCCGCACCCGCAAGACCGGTCCTGGCCCCCTGCGGAACGACCGGCACCCCCATCTCGTACGCCACCGTCATCAGCTCCGCCACCTGCTCGGCGGTCCGGGGGACGGCGACCACCGCGGGCGTCCCGCACTCCGAGAAGGGGGCGGAATCCCTTGAGTGGGAGGCGAGTTCGGCGGGATCGGTGAGCAGCGCATCGGCGGGGAGCACGGCGGCGAGCCGGGTGAGCAGCGGGGCGGAGCCGGTGGTGAGGGTCATGACGGCCTTCCGGGACGGGACGGCTTTTCGGTGGGTGATGTTCGTGGCGGTGTCAACTCGCCCTACAGTGCGGGCAGTTCGGTGCCGACCGGTACGTCGATGAGCACCGGACCCTCCTGCTGGAGCGCCGCGTCCCGTACGAGCTTGGTGAGTTCGTCGGCGCCGGACGCCTGGTGGGAGCGGACGCCGTACCCGGCGGCGATCGACACGATGTCCAGACCGGGGATGTCCAGACCCGGCGCCCCCTGCGCCTGCTCCAGCCGGGCGAACCACTGGAGGATCGCGTACCGCTGGTTGCTCAGGACGACGAAGGTGACCGGCACCTTGTAGGTGGCGGCCGTCCACAGCGCCTGCACGGCGTAGTGGGTCGACCCGTCGCCGATCACGCAGACCACGGGCCGCTCCGGCGCGCCCAGCTGCGCCCCGACCGCGGCGGCGAGCCCGAAGCCGAGACCGCCGCCCGCGGTGAACAGGAAGGAGCCGGGGGTGCTGATCCGGGTCGCCTCGTGGAACTGCCCCAGGTTGGAAGGGGATTCGTTGACCCACAGGGTGTTCGCGGGGGCGCCCGCGGCGATGGCGGTCATCGCCGCGAGCGGGCTGAGGTCCCCGTCCACGGCCACGGCGGGGGCGGCCTTCTGCCGCGGCTCGGGCTGCGCGGCTCCCCGGGTGTCACGTCCCGGGAGATGGGCGAGCAGGGCCCGTGCCGTCAGCGCGAGGTCGGCGACCACGGCGTCCCCGACGGGGGCGCGGGCCGCTTCCTCCGCGTCCCGGGTGAGCTGGACGAGCTCGGCGCCCTCGGGCAGGTAACTGCCGGGAATGTAGGGGTAGTAGCAGAACACCGGGGCGCCGATCACGAACACCAGGTCGTGGCCCGCCAGACAGTCGGCGAGCGGTGCGATCGCGGGCGGCAGCACGCCCCGGTACTGCGGGTGCGACTTCGGGAACGACACCCGGCCCTCGGTGGGCGCCGACCACACCGGCAGCCCGGTCCGCTCGGCCAGTGCGACGACGTCGTCCCAGGCGCCGGACGCGTCGACGTCGTTGCCGACGATCAGGACGGCACCGCGCGCGGACGCCAGCCGGTCTGCGAGGCGTCGTACCGCCTCCTCGCCGGGAGCGGCGGCGTGCAGGACCGTACGGGCCGCGGTCCTGGCCGCCGCCCGGTCCGTCTCCTCGTCGACCTCGGCGTCGAAGTCGTCCATCGGCAGCGACAGGAACACCGGCCCCTGCGCCGGGGTCTCGGCGATCTGGACGCCCCGGGCCAGCGCGGGCGCCACATCGGCGGGGCGCGGCGGCTCGTAGGCCCACTTCACGGCGGGCAGCGGGAGGTGGGTGGGCTGGGGGTTGGTGAGGAGGGCCTCCATGGTGAGCATCGCGCGGACCTGCTGGCCCGCGGTGACGACCATGGGGGTGCGGTTGGCACGGGCGTTGAGGATGGCGCCCATCGCGTTGCCGGTGCCGGGGCCTGTGTGCAGGTTCACCAGGGCGGTGGTGCCGGAGGCGAGGGCGAACCCGTCGGCCATGCCGACGACCACGGCCTCCTGGAGCCCGAGCACGTACCGGAAGTCCTCCGGGAACTCCTTGAGCATCGGCAGCTCGGTGGACCCGGGATTGCCGAACAGGGTGGTCATCCCGCGGGCCCGGAGGACGTCCAGCACAGACTCTCGAACGGTGCGCATGGGGGAGGCCCTCCGCGGGACGAACTGATGGCAGGCAGTGCTCCATTCATCACACGGGGTGGTGCGCGGCGACACTGTGCGTACGCCAAGCGGGTGACGGTCCCGGGGGTGATCGCAGAGGGTGGCCGCCGGGGCAGGTCCCGCGCTAGGAGCGCCGGCCGGCCGCCCTGCCCACCAGCGCGATCGGCACCGTCGCACACTGCGTCGCGGAGGCGACCGTCATCGTCCTGACTCCGGTACGGGCCGCGATGTCGAGCAGCCGGGCCGCGTCGCACAGGAACGGCCGGCCGTGCACGATGTCGCGGGCGCAGGTGGCCTCGTCGGCGAAGGCGGGCAGCCAGGGCTTTCCGTCCTGGCCGTGGATGAAGACGACGGACCCGGCCTCGTCCACCGCGATGATCACGCCGTCGGCGACGACGGCGGCGAGCAGGGCCGCGTGGTCGGGGCCGTCGGTGTGGTCGGAGCCGTCGCCGGGGCCGTCGCCGGGACCGGCGCCCTCAAGGATCTCGGACAGGGTCGGATGTGCGGAAGTCATCCCTTGATCCTAAGTGCCCGGTCAGGAGTGGTGCGCCGGGTCCGGGACGCTGTGCCGCGTGAGCGCCCACAGCGCGAACGCGAGGCAGCTGATGACGGCGCCCAGCACGCATACGGCGCCCCAGCCTGCCGCCGCGTAGAGGGAGGTCGCGGCGAGAGCGCCGGTGGCGCTGCCGATCGAGTAGAAGACCATGTAGCCGCCGATCAGCCGGCTGCCCGCCTCCGGGTGCCGCGCGTGGATCAGGGTCTGGTTCGTGACGTGCACCGCCTGCACGGCGAGGTCGAGCAGGAGCACGCCGACGACCAGCGCCCAGAGCGAGACGCGGGTGAGGGCCAGGGGCAGCCACGAGGCGGCGAGCAGCGCCAGGGCGGTGCCGGTGGTACGTCCGGAGAGCCCGCGGTCGTTCAGCCGGCCCGCCGCGGCGGCGGCCAGGGCGCCCATGGCCCCGACCAGCCCCAGCGCCCCGATCTCGGTGTGGGACAGGAAGTACGGTGCCTCGCTGAGCGGCAGCGCGACGCTGCTCCACAGGGTGCTGAACGCGGCGAAGATCAGCAGGCCGAGCAGGGCCCGGATCCGCAGCAGGCGGTCCCGCGCGAACAGGGTGACCGTGGAGCGCAGCAGCTGTCCGTAGGTCAGCGTCGCCCCACAGGGGCGCGGGGAACTGCGCGACCGGCCACGACGACGCCCCGGATGAGCAACGCCACCGCGCGGCACATCCAGCGGAGCGCTCAGGTGCAGGACCAGGGCGAGCAGGGCGGTGAGCACCGCCGACGCGAGGTAGACGGAGCGCCAGCCCGCGAGGTCGGCCATGAGGCCGGACACGGTGCGCGCGAGCAGGATCCCGATGACCACGCCGCTGGTCACCAGTCCGACGACGCGGCCGCGCCGGGCGGCAGGGGCCAGCGAAGCGGCGAAGGCCACCAGCGTCTGCGTGACCACCGCGAGGAGCCCCGTCGCGGCCATGCTCGCGAGCAGGACCGCCGCGGTGGGGGCGACGGCGACCGCCACCAAAGCCCCTACCAGGAACAGCAGTTGGGCCACGACGAGCCGCCTGCGGTCGACCATGTCGCCCAGCGGTACGAGGAAGAGGAGCCCCAGTCCGTATCCGACGTGCGTGAGCGTGACGACGCCGCCGACGAGCGCCGGGCTCATGGCGAGGTCGTGGCCCATGGTCGCGAGGAGCGGCTGGGCGAAGTAGACGTTGGCCACAGCGGTTCCGCAGGCGACGGCGAACAGCAGGACGACGCCGCGCGACAGGACGAATGCCGCGCCACCCTCGGCCGGGACGTCCCTGGCGGGGATGTCCTCGGCCGGGACGTCCCCGGTCGGCGCGTCCCCCGTCCGGGCGTCTCCTGTCTGCGCGTCCCCTGTCCGGGCCGCGCCGACCCGTGGCGCCGCCGCCTCACAGTTGCTGCCGGTCATTCAGCACCCCTCCGCACTTGGTTTCATCTTGCTACCAGTGAGGGACGGTAGCCGTCTTGGTAGCATGTTGCAACCAACATGGGAGTGGAGGTCGACATGGTGACAAGGACGCGGTTCGACGACAGCGACTGTCCGGTCGCGCGGTCGGTGGACGCGATCGGCGACTGGTGGTCCCTGCTGATCGTGCGGGACGCCTTCGACGGGAGCCGCCGCTTCGGGGAGTTCCAGCGCAGTCTCGGAGTGGCGAAGAACATCCTCACCGCACGGCTGCGGGCCCTGGTCGCGGGCGGTGTCCTCGAATCCGTGCCCGCATCGGACGGCAGCGCCTACCGCGAGTACGTACTGACCCCGAAGGGCAAGGCGCTCTTCCCCGTCATCGTGGCGCTGCGGCAGTGGGGCGAGCAGAACTTCTTCGCCCCCGGCGAACCCCACTCGGAGCTGGTCGACCGCCGGCAGGGACAGCACCTCAGGGCGCTGGAAGTGCTGTCAGCGGACGGGCGACGGCTGGGCCCCGACGACACCGCCGTCCACAAGCTCACCGGGTGATTCCCCCGACGGTGCCGTCGACGAGCACGACGTCACGGGTCGGCCCGGGGCAGAGCCGTACCCGCAGCCTCTCCACGGGCCCGCGCGGCGGCGCGCCCGTCATGCCTCCTCCAGCGCGAATCGGTCAAGAGGCAACCGGTCGAGAAGCAGGGGAGGCCGGGCATCCTCCCGGTCGATCCCCCAGCTGATCCCCCGGTCGATCCCCCAGCTGATCCCCCGGCTGATCCCCCGGTCGATCTCGCGGTCGGCCTCCCGGCCCGCCCGGTCGTCCGCACGGACCGGCCGGGGGAGGTCGTCCAGCCGCTGTGCCTCGATGCGCGCGCGTCCCCACCCGGGGTGACACATGAGAGAACCCCCTTCGGCCCGCTCGGCTCAGCCGAGCTCTTGGATGCGGACCAGGTTGCCCGCCGGGTCGCGGAAGGCGCAGTCGCGGATGCCGTACGGCTGCTCGGTCGGCTCCTGGACGACCTCGGCGTCCCCGGCCCGCACCTTCGCGAACGTACCGTCGAGGTCGTGGGTGGCCAGCAGGATCCAGCCGTACGTGCCCTTGGCCATCATCTCGGTGATGGTGCGGCGCTCGTCCTCGGTGATCCCGGGGTCGGCGGCCGGCGGCGCCAGCAGGATGGAGGTGCCGGGCTGGCCGACCGGGCCGACCGTGATCCAGCGCATCTTTCCCTGGCCGACGTCGCTGCGGACCTCGAAGCCGAGGGTGTCGCGGTAGAAGGCCACGGACGCGTCCGGGTCGTCGTGCGGGAGGAAGCTCGTGTGAATCGTGATGTCCATGCCGAGCATGCTAGGTCCGGCTCCGCGACCCGCGCTTCTCGAATCCTGACCGGTCCGGCAGCGGGTACGTGTCCTTGTACGAGTTCCTATACGAGCCGTTCTCCGGTGGGGAGTTCCTGGGTCCCGATGACGGCCAGCAGCGCCAGCCGGTCGGCGGCGGGGCTGCCGGGCGGGGCGGACAGCCAGAGCAGGCGCTGACGGCCGTCCTCGCTGAACAGGTTGTGGCAGTCCAGCTCGATCGCGCCGATCACCGGGTGGACGAGCCGTTTGGTCGCGTGCCGGCGCAGGGCGACGTCGCGCTCCTCCCACAGGGCGGCGAACTCCGCGCTGCGGGTGCGCAGTTCGGAGACCATGCGGTGGACGTCAGGGTCGTCGCGGCGGGCCGCGACCGCACGCAGGTCGGAGACGAAGTCGCGGGAGTGGCGGGCGTGGTCCTCGGCCGGGTAGAGGTCCCGGGTGTCGGGTCGGGTGAACCACAGGTACACATGGCTGTCGGTGCCCGGCCGCCGGTTCTGGACGGTGGGCAGCGGGCCGAGGAGCGCGGTGGCGAGCCGGTTCTGCGTCAGGGGCTCGTGCAGGTCCGTCATGATCCGCGCAGGGGTGTCCGCCAATCGGTCGAACAGCGCGAGCATCGCCGGGTGGACATGGCCCAGCGGACCGTGCGCGGGCGGGGACGGGTGGCCCGCGAGGTGGAACAGGTGGTCGCGTTCGTCGCTGGTCAGCCGCAGTGCCCTGGCCAGCGCGGTGAGCATCTGCTCCGAGGGACGGGCGCTGCCGCCGCGCTCCAGCTCGGTGTAGTAGTCGACCGAGGCCCCGGCCAGGTGGGCGACCTCCTCCCGGCGCAGCCCCGGCACCCGGCGGCGCGGGCCCGCGGTCAGGCCGACGTCGCCGGGGCGGATGCGGTCGCGCCGCGACTTGAGGAAGGCACCGAGTTCTGCGAGGTCCATGGCTCCATGGTCGCCGCTCGCGCCGGTGCGAACCAGGGGATGCCGTCCCCCCGGTAAGGAGCCCCATGGTCAGTTCCCGGATCCGGGGTGAAGGTGGAGGCGAGCCACAGAGGCCGCACCCGCTCCCCGCGGTGCGGCCGTACCGGAAGGAACCCCTCATGAGCACCATGCGCGCTGTTCAGGCCGTCACCGCCGGCGCCCCCTTCGAGCTTGCCGAGATCCCCGTACCCACGGCGGGCCCCGGCCAGGTCCTGGTGCGCGTACGGGCCTGTGGCGTGTGCGGCGGCGAGAACATCGCCCGCCACGGCGCCCTGGGCACCGCACTGCCGCGCGTGCCGGGACACGAGATCGCCGGTGAGGTCCACGCGGTCGGCGAAGGCGTCACCGCCTGGCGCACCGGCGACCGCGTCGGCATCGGCTGGCACGGCGGATCCTGCTCCACCTGCGACCACTGCCGGCAGGGCGACTTCGTCAACTGCGTGGACCGCGAGATCGTCGGCGCCTCGTACGACGGCGGCTACGCCGAGTACGTACGGGTCCCGCAGGACGCCCTCGCCCGCATCCCCGACGCGCTCTCCTTCGAGGCGGCGGCCCCGCTGATGTGCGCGGGACTGACCACGTTCAACGCGCTGCGCCACAGCGGCGCCCGCCCGGGCGACACCGTCGCCGTCCACGGCATCGGCGGCCTGGGCCACCTCGGCGTCCAGTTCGCCGACAAGATGGGCTTCCGTACGATCGCGGTCAGCCGCGGCCGGGACAAGGAGGAACTGTCCCGCGAGCTCGGCGCCGACGAGTACATCGACTCCACCGGGGGCAGCGCGGGCCGGGCCCTCACGGCTCTGGGCGGCGCCGTTGTCATCCTGAGCACCGTCGGCGTCAGCCCCGCCCAGAGCGACCTCGTCCAGGGGCTGCGCCCCAACGGCCGCCTCGTCGTCGTCGCCAACGACCACCAGCCCCTCGACATCGACCCCGAGCTGCTGATCTTCGGCCGTCGCGAGGTCACCGGCTGGTACAGCGGGCACGCGAAGGACGCCGAGGAGGCCCTCGCCTTCGCCGCCCTCAAGGGCATCCGCCCGATGACCCGGGCCTACCCGCTGGAGCAGGCCGAGGAAGCCTTCCAGAGCATGAGCAAGGCCCAGTACCGCAACGTGATCCTGCCCTGACCCGAGGGGCGACGTGATCCTGCCCCGACCCCGAGGGGTCGGGGGGACGACCTCCGAGGGGCCGGAGGACGACCTCCGAGGGGCCGGGGGACGACGCACACGCCCCCGGCCCTCCCGCTACTGGCCCACCCGGCCGTCGACGCACTCGCGCAGCAGGTCGGCGTGCCCGCAGTGCCGGGCGTACTCCTCGATCCGGTGCACCATCAGTTCGCGGACCGTGGTCCCGTCCTTCGGCAGGCGCTCGCCCAGGTCCTGGTGCTGGGCCAACGCGGCGTCGGTGGCGGCCTGTTCGCGCTCCAGGTCGGCGAACGCGGCGTCGACCACGGCCTGTTCGCCCACCGCGCCGTCGAAGTCCGCGTCGCGCTTTCCGTACAGCTTCGGCAGCGGGTCGCTGTCGTCGATCCAGTTGTGCCAGTCCCGCTCCACCTCGACGAGGTGGCGCACCAGGCCGAGCAGCGACATCGTCGACGGCGGCACCGAACGGCGGGCCAGCTGCTCGGCGTCCAGGCCCTCGCACTTCATCCGCAGGGTCATGCGGTAGCCCGACAGGAAGTCGAGGAGGGTCGCGAGTTCGCCCTCGGGGCTGCTGCCGTTGTCGCGGGGGTCGTCGTCCGGGTCCGCCCACATGTCGGGGTGGACGGTCGCCTGGCTCCAACGCTCGGATTGATCACTCATGTGTTCCATCCTGGTCCGTGCGGGCCGGGCCCGCCAGCGCATTATTTGGCGTTGACAGGGGCGCCCAGTGTCAAGTGGCCGCCGTTCCAGCGCTGTCGGAGCCTGCGGTCGTGGCTGATGACCACGAGGGCGCCCTCGTAACCGGCCAGCGCGGTCTCCAGGTCCTCGACGAGGGCGGGGGACAGGTGGTTGGTGGGTTCGTCGAGGAGGAGCGCGTCCGACGGGGTGCTGACCAGACGGGCCAGAGCGAGCCGTTGACGCTGCCCGGTGGAGAGCCCGCCGACCGGCAGCGAGAACTGCTCGGAGGTGAACAGGCCGAGGGAGAGCAGGAGTTCGGCGTGCTCGGCGGGGTGCCCTGACCGGCCGCGGGCGAACGCCGCGAGCAGCGGTTCGTCGGGCCGGGGGAAGCGGGGATCCTGGGGGAGGTACCCGATCCGGCCGGTGCGGGTGAGGTCGCCGCCGTCGGGGGCCAGCTCCCCTGCCAGGACGCGGAGCAGGGTGCTCTTGCCCGCTCCGTTGGGCCCGGTGACCAGGAGCCGTTCGCCCGCGGCGACCTTGATGTCGGTGGGGTCCAGACGGCCGGTGACGCGGATGCCGGAGGCGTCGACGACGGCGCCCTCCAGACGGGCGGAGCGCAGTACGGGCGTGAAGCGGAGGGGTTCCGGCGGCGTCGGGACCGGTTCGGCGAGGAGACGGCGCAGGCGTTCCTCCGCCTGGCGGATCCGGCCGGCCACCGACTGCTGCACGCGGCCGCCGGCCCTGTCGTACGCCATCTTGTTGCCGTCCTTCATCGCCCGGCCCGGCGCCACCCGTCGTGCCGTGGTCGCGGCGGCCGTGCGGAGTCCTTCGACGTCGGTCAGCCACTGGGCGTGCGCCTGGACCCAGCGCTGCCGGGCCGCCGCCTTCTCGGCGAGGTGGCCGGCGTAGCCGTTGCCGTAGCGGACGACGCGGTGCAGGTCGCCGTCCACCTCCAGCAGGGTGGTCGAGACCCGCTCCAGGAAGACCCGGTCGTGGGAGACCGCGACGGTGGTGCCGCGCCGGGTGCGGAGGTGTTCCTCCAGCCAGTGCAGGGCGTCCTCGTCGAGGTGGTTGGTCGGCTCGTCGAGGAACAGCACCTCGGGACCCGCGGCCAGGAGTGCGGCGAGGCGCAGCCGGACCTGCTCGCCGCCGGAGAGACTGCCCGCGGTGCGGTCGCGGGCGAGCAGGCCGAGGCCGAGGCCGTGCAGGGCGCGTTCGACGCGGGCGTCCGCGTCGTAGCCGCCGCGCAGCTCGAAGAGCGTGAGCAGGTCCCCGTACGCGGCCATGGTGGCGCTGTCGCCGGAGCCGTCGGCCATCACCGCCTCCAGCTGGCGCAACTGCCCCTCGATCCCGCGGAGTTCGCCCAGGGAGCGGTCGATGACGTCCTGGACGGTGGCCAGGGGCGGCAGCTGCTCGTCCTGTGCCAGGTAGCCGATGCCGCCCTCCGCCCGGACGACGACCTCGCCCTGGTCGGGCCGCTCGACGCCCGCGAACAGGCGCAGCAGGGTGGACTTTCCGGAACCGTTCTCACCGACGATCCCGGTGCGCTCGCCCGGTGCGAGCGAGCACGTCACCGCGTCAAGGACGGTGCGGCCGTTGAAGGACTTCGTGACGGACAGGGCGGCGATCTGCGTGGGCATGCGGGGACTCCAAAGCATTCGATGACGGAGCGGCCGGTACGGGCAGTACGGACCGCGAGGTCGGGGGAACGCTTCGGAAGAGCATTGACGACTCCGTTAGTGCGACAGCAGTTGCGTTAAGATCATGCCATGGTGCCTTCCCGATCCGCAAGAGAGATCCCGGCGACCGCAGAAGACGTCCCGGTGACCGCAGGGGCCCCGGCGGCCGCAGGAGACGTCCCGGCGGCCGCAGAAGATGTCCCGGCGGTCGCCCCGCCCGCCCGCCGCCCGGGCGGCCGCAGCGCCCGCATCCGTACGCAAGTGCTCGACGCGGTCCGCGCGGAGCTGGTCGAGCACGGCTACGACGCCCTCACCGTCGACACGGTCGCGGACCGGGCGGGTGTGCACCGCACCACCGTCTACCGGCGCTGGCAGGACGTCGGCGGACTGCTCGCCGACGTCCTGGACGTCGGCGTCGACGACGGCTGGCAACCCGCGGACACCGGCAGCCTGTTCGGCGATCTGGCCGCGCTCAACCACGAGATCCAGTCCGCCCTCACCGAGCAGCGGTCCGTCACCGCGGCCCTGATCGCCGCCTCCTTCCGCTCCGGACAGGCCGCCGACGCCCTGCGGGACTTCTGGGAGAACCGGTACGCGCAGTGCGAGATCACCGTCCACCGGGCCGTCGGGCGCGGCGAACTCCCGCCGCACACCGAAGCCCGCCCGCTCCTCGTCACCGCCACCGCCCCGCTCTACCACCACCTCGTACTGCTGCGCGCCGTCCCCGACCCTGACCTGCCGGACCGCGCGGCGCGAACCGCCGTCCTCGCCGCGACGGCCGGCGCTTTCGCACGGGAGGGCGATTGTCAGACCCATGCGCAAGGATTCACCGCATGACGATCCTTCGCGCCGGAGAGGCGCTGTTCAGCCATGCCCAGTACGAGGACGCGGTGCGCCGCGTCCGGGAATCGGCCGCGGCCTATTACGGCGACGGGGACAGCAGCCTCGACGACACCACCTACGACCGGCTGCTGGTGGCCGTCGCCGCCTGGGAGCAGGAGCATCCCGAGCGGATCTCGCCCGACTCGCCGACCGGCAAGGTCGGTGCGGGGGCGGCTCCGGCGGGCGACGTCGCCCACACCCAGCGGCTGTTGTCCCTGGACAACGTCTTCACCCCGGACGAGCTGGTGGCCTGGGGCGCGTCGCTGGAGCGACGGCTCGGGCGGCCGGCCGTCGGCGGGTTCGCCGTCGAGCCCAAGCTGGACGGGGCGGCCGTCGCGGCCCGCTACCGCGAGGGCGTGCTCGTGCAGATCATCACGCGCGGCGACGGCAGCCACGGCGAGGACGTCAGCCATGTGATCGGCACCATCGAAGGCCTGCCCGAGCAGCTGCCCTCCCCCGTCACGGTCGAGGTGCGGGGCGAAGTGCTGTTCACCCAGGCCCAGTTCGAGGCCGCCAACGAGATGCGCACCGCACACGGGGCGCGCGTGTTCAGCAACCCGCGCAACGGCACCTCCGGCACGCTCCGAGCCCAGAACCGCCCGTACCGACTGCCCATGACCTTCTGGGCGTACGGCGCCGTGGACCTCGACGGCGTCGGGTTCGTCAGCCCGGCGGCCACGCACGCGGAGGTCCTGGAGGGCGTCGCCGCCGCAGGGGTGCAGACCACCCTGCACACCCCGGCCGGGCTGCGCGTCGTCGCGACGCTCGCCGAGGCGCAGGCGCGGGTCGACGAGATCGCCGCCCTGCGCGCCGGTCTGCCGCACGGCATCGACGGGGTGGTGGTCAAGGCCAACGACCCGAAGGAGCAGCAGATCGCCGGGTTCGGCACCCGCTTCCCTTACTGGGCCGTCGCGGTCAAGCTGCCCGCGGCCGAGATGATGACGACTCTCCTCGAAGTCGAGTGGAACGTGGGACGCACCGGCGTCGTCGCCCCGCGCGCCCGGGTGCGGCCGGTCGAAGTGGACGGCAGCACCGTGGAGTTCGCGACCCTGCACAACCCGGCCGACATCCGCCGCCGCGACCTCCACGTGGGCGACACCGTGACCGTCTACAAGGCGGGCGACATCATTCCGCGCATCCAGGCGGCGGTCGTGGAGCTCCGCCCGGCCGACGCGCTGCCCGTCGCGTTCCCCGAGCAGTGCCCCAACTGCGGGGACGGCATCGACAAGTCGCAGGAACGGTGGCGGTGCGTGCGGGGCGCGGCGTGCCGTCTGCCCGCCCTGATCGGGTACGCGGCGGGGCGCGACATGCTCGACATCGACGGTCTCGGCGCGACGTACGTCAACGCGCTCGTCGCCTCCGGTGAAGTGACCGACATCGCCGACCTGTTCACCCTCACGCACGAGCAGCTCGCCGTGGCGTCCGGCAGCGAGAAGCGGGCCGCCAAGCTCGTCGAGCAGCTCGCGGCGGCGAAGGAGCGCCCGCTGAACCGGGTCTTCTGCGCGCTCGGAATCCTCGGCACCGGCCGCTCCATGTCCCGCCGCATCGCCAGGCACTTCGGCACGATGGAGGCCGTACGGGCGGCAGACGCCGAGGCGATGCAGGAGGTCGAGGGCATCGGCCCGGAGAAGGCCCCGGTCATCGTGCAGCAACTCGCCGACCTCGCCCCGGTCGTCGAGAAGCTGATCGCCGCGGGCGTCAACATGACCGAGCCCGCCGAGGAGAAGGTGTCCGACGGCCCGCTCGCCGACCAGGTGGTCGTGGTCACGGGCAGGATGACCGGCCGCCTCGACGGCTTCGGCCGCAGCGAGATGAACGCCCTGATCGAACGGGCCGGCGGAAAGGCGGGCAGCAGCGTCAACTCCAGGACGACGCACCTGGTCGCCGCCCCTTCCGCGAGCGGCAGGCCCAGCTCGAAGGCGGTCAAGGCGGCGGAGAACGGCGTCGAGGTGCTAACGCCGGAGGCCTTCGCGGACCTGGTTGCGGACTACCTCGACTGAATCCGGGGAGAGACCGAGGGGCCGAGAGGCCGAGAGACCGAGAGACCGAGGAAGGGGTCAGGTGGAGGAACACGAGATGATCGCGCACCTCGACGGCCGTGGCCGCATCGAGATGCACCTCGGCGACGTCGACCGAGGGCGGGTCGAGGAGATGGTCCGCGCCCTCGGCTACCGGCTGGACGTCATGGAGTTCGTCCCCCGCATCGGCTACCGGGCCGTCTGCGAGCGCGACGACGCCCCGAACGCCCGCCGCCGTGCCGAGCTGTCCATCGAGCGGCTGCGGGCGGGCCGGCCGCTGCTGCCGGCGGAGGAGCCGTACGTACCGCCGCCCCAGCCGCCGCCTCCGTGCACTCCGCCGCCCCCGGGCACCCCGCCACCTCGGCGGAGCCGCGAGTGGGGGCCTCCGCCACCTCCTGACACGGCCCCGCCGCCGCCCCCGCGGGGGCGGCGGGCCCCGCTCCGACCGGCCTTCCCGCCACCGCCACCGCCGCCACCTGGTGTCCCGCCCCCGTGACAGTCGTGACAGTTTTTCTTGTCAAGAAGTGTCGGTGACAGGTACGCTTGTCGCATGGATGACATGACGGCGATCCCCACCCCCGACAAGAACGACGAGAACTTCTGGGCCACCGTGACGACCCAGGTGGAGCCCGCCTGGAGCGAGCCCACCGAGGCCGACTCGTTCGCCATGGACGACAAGGTGCTCGACGCGGTCCGTGCCCTCGCCGAAGGGATCTCGACGCGTGCGCTGGCCTACCGCACCGCGGGAAAGCCCTTCGACGCCGCACTCATGGCCGCCCCGGATGTGCAACTGGCGATGCTGCGGGCGCTGTACGAAGCCAAGCTGTCCGTCGACCGGCTGGCGGAGAGCGCCGCCACCGTGGCGGGCCGCAGCGGCGCCAGCTACGGCCAACTGGGCGCGGCCTGGGGCGGATTGAAGCGCCAGTCGGCCCGGCTCAAGTGGCCGCACGCGGTGGTCAAGAAGTCCGCCGGCGAGTCCGTCCCCCTCAGCTACGCGGGCGGCACCGCCGTCATTCACCACGACCCGGACGCCGACGCCTGGTGGTACGCCGCCACCGGGGCGGACCTGCGCGAGGAGGAGTCCGACGCGGTGGGCAGCACCGCTGCCGAGGCCATCGCGCGGGCGACCGAGTTCCTCCTGGCGCACGCCAAGCCCACGCGAGGGGCGTCCGCCTGACCGAACGGCGGCCTTCCAGCCGGGCCAGGTCAGCGCCCGTCCAGCAGAGCCAGGTCAGCGCCCGTCCAGCAGAGCCAGGTCAGCGCCCGTCCAGCAGGGGCCCCAGTGCCGCCGCCAGGCGCTCGTACTCCTCGGGCGCGTTGTAGATCTGCCCGCTGATCCGGATGCCGCCCCCGCCGGGCCAGGGCCAGATCAGCACCCGGAAGCCCAGCCGGGCCGCGATCTCCTCGCGCAGGGCGGCGGCCTCCGCCGGAGTCCGGGCGAAGGCCGGTGGCAGGCGCAGTGAGCGCATCGGGAGCCGCTGGTCGGCGGCGAGCGGGGTCACGCCGGGGAGGCACGCGAGGAGTCCGGCCCCGTGGTCGGCCAGGGCGCTGTTGTGGTCGCGTACGCGCGCGGGGCCGAGGTGCGCGAGCAGATCGAGGCCGTCGGGGGCGGCGAGCCAGCCCGTGTAGTCGACGGTCGCCCGGTACTCGACCGAGCGCGGGAAGCCGCGGTCGTCCTCCCAGGAGGGGACAGGTGCGGGCACCCGGTCCCGGTGGGCGGGTGCCACCGCGAGAAGGGCGCTGCCCGGCGGCGCGTACGCCCACTTGTGCAGGTTCCCGAACCAGAAGTCGGGCTCCCCCGCCAGGGGTTCGGCCAGTGTGCCGGGAGCGTGCGCACCGTCGACGACGGTGACCACGCCCCGCTCCCTCAGGTCGGCGAGGAGGGCCGGGGTCGCGATGAACCGGGCGGTGGGGGAGCTGATCTGGTCGAGCAGGGCGACCCGGGTGCGCGGCGTGAGACCGGCGAGCACCGCCTTGCGCACCGCCTCCTCGTCAGGCAGCCCCGGGCCGAGGGCGACGGTGACGACGCGGGCCCGGCGGGCGGCGGCCGCGACGACAGTGCCGTAGCCGTGGTCGGTCACCAGGACCTCGTCGTCGGGCGTCAGCCGCAGCGCGTCGAGGGCGAGGTGTGCGGCCTCGGTGGCGTTGGCGACGAGCGCCGCGCCCTCGGGGTCGGTGCCCAGACCGGTCGCGATACGGGACCTGGCGCGGGCGACCCGGTCGGCCACGCCGATGAAGAAGGAGTCCGGGTCGGCGGCGGCCTCGGCCGCCAGCCGCCGCTGGGCGTCGGCGACGGGCACCGGGACGGCCCCGAAGGAACCGTGGTTGAGGTGCGTCACCCGGCTGCCGAGCCGGAACAGCTCGGCGCCACCGGGGAACATGCGGTTGACCATGGGGCCGACCCTAACCCCGGGGCGTGCCCCGCGGAACGGGAGGTGCGTCACGCGATGTGCCGTCGGTCGCGCGGTCCCGACCGGCGGGCCGGTGGTCGGCGCACCGTCGATCGGCCGCCGCCGACTGCTTCGCCAACAGGGGCCCCACCACGAGGAGTTGGGACACCACGAGGGCGAGGCAGAGGGCGGCGGTGGTCGCCCACAGCAAGGTGGCGCCCGCATGGGCGAGCAGCTGGGTCGCGGTGACGGGGGCGGTCACGGTCGCGATGCCCCAGATGATTCCGTACGCCGCGAGATAGCGGTCGGTCCCGTTCGAGGGGGCCAGATCCGCGACCACACCGAGGGCCCTGGCCATGACGAAAGCGTCGCCCAGGCTCCAGACGACGGTGGCCAGTGCGAAGGACGGCAGGCTCTGCGCCACGGCGTACCAGGTGAGGCCGACGGCCATCAGGGCGTAACCGAGGGCGAGGGCCCGCGACGGCGAGAGGGCCGCCGGGCGGCGCAGCCGCAGGGCCGGCTGGGCGGCGACGACGGTCAGTGCCGAGGTGGTGAAGAGGAGCCCGGCGTCGGCGGGTGCGAAGCCGCGGCTTTCGAGGGTCAGCGGCAGGGCCATCATGACCTGCATGGCGACCAGGGCGAAGACCGTGCCGGGGACGAACATCGCCCACAGGGCGCGGTCCCGCCAGGGGTGGACGGGATCACCGTGCTCGGGACGGCGGCCGGTCGTGGAGTGGGCGGGCCCGGCCGTGGAGTGGGCGGGCCCGGCCGTGGAGCGGGAGGGTCCGGCCGTGGGTCGGGGGCGGTCGGCCGGGAGTACGAGGCGCATGACCACCGCGCAGATCAGACAGGTGAGCGCGTCGACGACGAACAGCCAGCGCAGGTCCCAGCGGCCCACGCTCGCCGCGATCAGCCCGGCGCCGGTTCCGCCGACGGCGAGCGCGGCGTTGAGCAGGCCGTACGCACGCACCCGCTCGGCGGGGCCGACGGCGTCGGCGATCATGGCCTGGCTCGGCGGTTCGTACAGCTCGAAGAGCAGGCCGAGCAGGACCGCGAACACCGCGACCGCGCCCAGGGATTCGGCCCCGGCGATGCCCAGCTGGGCGAGGCCGCAGCCGGTCAGGCCGAGCACGATCGTACGGCGGCGTCCGATCCGGGCCGCCAGTCGGCCGCCGGCCAGCCGGGACGGGATCGTCGCGAGGCCGAAGGCGGCCGAGAGCACCCCCGCGGTGGTGGCGCTCGCGCCGTACTCGGTGCTGATCAGGACGGTCAGGAACGGCAGTGAGAAGGCGCCCAGCCGGTTGATCGCCCGTGCCACCACCAAGAGCCATACGGTCCGCGGCATGCCGCCCCCTCGTGTGCGGCGGTGCACGGTGCACGGGTGTGCGGCCGTGCACGCGCGCAGCTGTTTACGCGTGACTGTCGAATGCAGTAACGTCAGTCATGGAAACTAGTACCGAAGGGGTGACTGGTCAAGTGATGTTCGACAGTCACGTGGCGATCCGGCTGGACCATGCCGTATCGCTCGTGAACGCACTCACCGACGGCGCGGCACGCGGCCGCGACTACACCGCGCCCCGAGGCGCCGAGCTGCCCGCGGCGGTCGACGCCGCGATGCCGCACACCGGGTCGGCGTCATTGCCGCGCGCCGTCGACGAGGCCCAGGCGGAGCGTCTGGCGGGAACCGCCCGGCGGATGCGCGAGGTCTTCCGGGCCGTCCAGGAAGGGGAGTTGGACGCCGCAGCCGAGGCCGTCAATCACCTCCTGCGCGACACCGCGGCCCGGCCCCGCCTGGACCGGGTCGAGGGTGCGGGCGAGGACGGGGGCGGGGTGTGGCACCTGCACTTCCACGGTGCCAACGACTCGTTCGCTTCCGGTGTCGGGGCGAGCTGTGCCACGGCCCTGGCACTCGTGGTCGGCGGCGGCCTCGCCGGACGGCTCGGCGTCTGCCAGGCCGAACGCTGCGACCGGGTGTACGCGGACACCTCGCGCAACGCCGCCCGCCAGTTCTGCTCCACCGCCTGCCAGAACCGTACGAAGGCCGCCGCCTTCCGCGCCCGCAAGAACCGCTGACGGCGCCACCGACGGGAACGGGCTCCGTCAGCCGTGCTGGCCGGGCTGGTAGTCGCCCGCGGGCCGCTGGACGATGACGTTCATCCGGTTGAGGGCGTTGATGAGGGAGATGAGCGTGATCAGGGCTGCGAGCTGGTCCTCGTCGTAGTGCTTGGCCGCGTTCGCCCACACCTCGTCGCTGACGCCACCGGCCGCATCGGCGATCCTGGTGCCCTCCTCCGCCAGCTCCAGGGCGGCCCGCTCGGCCTCGGTGTACACCGAGGCCTCCCGCCAGGCCGCGACCAGGTGGAGGCGGATCGGGGTCTCCCCGGCCGCGGTGGCGTCCTTGGTGTGCATGTCGACGCAGTAGCCGCAGCCGTTGATCTGGCTGACCCGGAGCAGTACCAGCTCCCGGGTCGTGGGCGACAGCGCCGAGTCCACTATCGGCTTGGCCGCCGCGACGATGTGCTTGAGGGACTTGAGTGCGATCTCGTTGGAGAGGAGGTCGAGACGGGCCTGCGTGGTGTGCTGCATGGTGGTGGATCTCCTTCGTGTACTGGGCGGTTGCCCGAGCGGAGGGGACGGTTCTCGTCCCGCGGTGTCCGTTCCAGCACTACGACGACGCAGCCCCGCGGAATGTGAGGCGGCCGCCGCACCTCACATTCCGGGGGCCTGTTCCGTCGTACTGGTGATGACAGTCGGACACGGCCGAAGGAGCAGCGACACCATGCGGAGCCAGGACATCCAGTACGTGGCCGGGGACGGCGTGCCCGCCCCGGGCCTGGACGCGGTCATGAGCGAGCGCCGTCAGCTGACCAATCTCGCGTACCGGCTCCTCGGCTCCCTGGCCGATGCCGAGGACGTCGTCCAGGAGACGTACGCCCGCTGGTACGCCATGTCCCGCAGCCGGCAGGAGGCCGTCGAATCACCGGGTGGCTGGCTGACCACGGTGGCCGGCCGCATCTGCCTCGACCTGCTCGGCTCGGCCAGGGCCAGGCGCGAGCGCTATGTGGGCGAGTGGATCCCGGAGCCGCTGCCCGACCGTACGGAGTGGCTCGGCGGGCGGTCGGGCGACGACCCGGCCGACCCGGCCGACCGGGTCACCCTCGACGAGTCGGTCAGCATGGCGTTCCTCGTGGTGCTCGAAGCGATGACCCCGGCCGAGCGTGTCGCGTTCGTGCTGCACGACGTGTTCCGCTACTCCTTCGCCGAAGTGGCCGACATCGTCGGCCGGACCCCGGCGGCGTGCCGCCAGCTGGCCTCTTCGGCCCGCCGCCGGATCCGGGACGCGCGTACGCCGCAGGAGGCCCCGGCAGCCCAACATGCCGACGTCGTCAAGGACTTCAAGCGGGCCTGGGAGGCCAAGGACATCGACGCCCTCATCGGCCTGCTCGACCCCGACGCCACGGGAATCGCGGACGGCGGAGGCCTGGTCGGCGCCGCGCCCCCGCTCTTCGGCGGCGAGCGGATCGCGCGCTACCTGGTCGCGTTCATGGACGCGGTGTCCGGTCTGACGCTTCTGGAGCGCTCGGTCAACGGGCGGCCCGGACTGGTGGTTCAGCACGAGGGGGCCGTTACGGGGGTGGTGGCGTTCGAGGTCGTGGGCGACCGGATCGCCCACTGCTGGGCGGTGCGGAACCCCGAGAAGCTCCGGCCCTGGACGACGGGCTGAGCTGCGCTCGGGGTCTCTTGGTCTCTTGATGACACCGTCACAGCCGTGATACTACAGGTGTAGTGTCCCTGTGGTGGCGCTGGACCGATCCGGGAGGACGGACGACATGGCGGGAACAGCGGTAGTCGTGGGGGCGGGGATCGGGGGACTCGCGACGGCGATCGGCCTGCGCCGCGCCGGTTGGACGGTGTCCGTGCTGGAGCGCCGTGACGCACTGGAGCGGTACGGCACGGCCTTCGGCATCCACCCCACCGCGCAGTCGGCACTCGAACGGCTCGGCGTGGGCGAGGTGTTGCGCACCCGCGCGGTCCCCTACCGGGGCGCCCGGATCCGCACGCCCGAGGGGCAGGTGCTGGCGAGCCTCCCCCTGGAACGCATCGAGCGGAAGGCCGGACGCCCCGAACTCCTCGTCTCCCGCCCCTACTTGATCGACGCGCTCGCCGCCGAACTGGAGACCTTCGGCGACGTGCCCCTCAAGTTCGGCGAGAACGTCAGCGACCTGGCGGCCCTGGCCGCCGGGAACGACCTGGTGGTCGGCGCCGACGGAATCCGCAGCGCCGTACGCACCGCCGCGTTCGGCACGCGCAGCGCCCCGAAGGACATCGGGACGTCTGCCTGGATCGGCATCGCCGACTTCGAGAGCGGCATCCACGGCGAAACCTGGGGCAGGGGCCGCTTCTTCGGCATGACCCCCGTCGAGCCGGGCCGCACCAACTGGTACGCCACCGTGCCGGGCGCCACCACCGCCGACGAACTGCGCGCGTACTTCGAGGGCTGGCACGACCCGATCCCGCGCATCCTCGCCGAGACCGACCCGGCCACCTGGATCCGCTACGAGATGCGCCACCTCCACCCGGCGCTCCCGTCCTTCGTCGCCCCGGCCGCAGCGCCCTCCCGTACGCACACCGCCCTCGTCGGCGACGCGGCGCACGCCATGACCCCCAACCTGGGCCAGGGCGCCTGCACGGCGATCCTCGACGCGGACTCCCTGACCAGGGCCGTCACCGCACACGGCCGGACGGGCCTGCGCGCCGCCCTGCGCACGTACGACTCGGAACGCCGCCGCAGCGCCCAACGCACCGCCTTCGGCTCCCGCAACCTGCACCGCTTCATGTCCACCGAACACACCGGCCTGCGCAACTCCCTGGTCAAGCGACTGCCGTCCTGACCCCTGCCGTCCTGACCCCGGCCGTCCTGACTCCGGCCGTCCCGTTGCTGGCCAGGGGTGAACCGGGGCGGTCCGCCGGACGGGCCCTAACCGTGCCAGGTGCCCCGGACCGCCGCGGCGCTGAAGCCGGGGCCGAAGGCCGCCAGTACTCCGGTGGCGCCGGCCGATGGGGGCTCGGCGTGGGTGCGGCGCAGTACGTCCAGGACCGCGATCCCGCCCAGGTTGCCGTTCTCGGCCAGGGACGTGTGGGAGTGGCGGGTGTCCTGAGGGTCCAGGCCGAGGCCGTCGGCGACGTCGGTGATGATGCGCGGACTGCCGGGGTGGACGACGGCCCAGGCGGGTACGTCCTGGGGGCCGAGCCACTCCAGGAGGTGGGGGAGCACGTCTCCTGCGGCGCGCACCGCGGCCTTCGTGGAGTCGAAGTGCAGGCCGGTTCCGTCGAGGCGGCCGAAGTAGCGGTCGGTGCTCTCGGGGAGGGTGTACTCCCAGCTGTCCTCGATGTGCAGGCCGGCCCCCAGGGGGCTGCTGGTGACGAGGACGGCGCCTGCGCTGTCGCCGAACAGGGCCCGGTAGATGACCGCTTCGATGCTGACGTCGTGGGGATTGCTGCAGACGCTGGATATCGCCTCGGTGACGACGACCAGGACGGTGCTGCCCGGGCGGGCGGCCACCATGTCGGCGGCCCTGATCAGGGCCTGTGCACCGCCGGCGCAGGCCAGGGTGGTCATGGCGAGGTGGCGGGCGTCGGGGCGCAGACCGAGGGCGTTGGTGAGGCGGACGTCCATGTTGGGGATGGACCAACTCGTGGTGTGGCTGGTGATGACAGCGTCCACGTCCGTGGGTGTCAGGCCGTAGGAGTCCAGGACCCGGCGGGCGGCCTGCTCCGCCATGGCGAGCGCATCGCCGAACGCGGTGGTCGTCCGCTCCTGGACACAGGCTCCGCGGCTGAGGCTGGAGTGGTCCAGGGGGCGGGTCAGATAGCGGGTGGTGACCCCGCAGTTCGCCACCACTCTCAGGAACGCCCCGAGTCGGGGGTGATCGGCGTACCGGTGGCGGATGTCCTCCAGGAGCTGCTCGGTGGTGACCCGATGGTCGGCCATCACCACGGCGGGACGGCTGACGAAGGCGCCGGTCATGGCTTCTCCCACTGGTGAAGGGGCGCGTGTGCGCTGGGGTTGCCACAACCTACGCGACGGTCACTCGGTTTTCCCTCGGGGGTGGAGCAGCTCCCGGAGGCCGCGACGGGCCCCGGGAGGGGAAAAGGACCGGACGGTGCGGATCAGACGGCGCGGAGCGCCGGGAGGCGGCCGGCCTGCTCCGCGCCTGGCCGGTAGACCAGCACGATGATGCGGGCCCCGGGTGCGGACATCGGCTGGGCGGCGCACATCGTGACCCAGCCGCGCCCCAACTCGGGGTGTTGCAGCGGGCGTTCGTCACCGTCGGGATGGATGTAGGCGACGCACTGTTCGTACAGCGGGCCGGTGTCCGGGTCGACGAGGACGTCGGCCTCAATGGCCCGCAGGACCTCGTCCTGGGGGCGGGCGGCGAGCGCGGTGCGGAGCTGGGGGAGCACGAAGGGTGCCCAGGCGGTGTCCCAGTCGGCGAGTACGTCACGGGCGCTGTGGTCCAGCAGCATCCAGCGCAGCGTGTTCGTGGGCGCCTCTCCGTGCGGGAACAGGTTGGCGAACGGAGCGTTGTGGGCGAGGAGTTCCCACGAGCAGTCCGTGACGTACGCCATGTGGGACATCCCGTCGACGGCGTCCTGCCACGCACCGGGGACCTCCTTCCCGGAACGGGGGTAGAGCGGCCCCGGCGGATCGGAGGCGCGCGCGTAACGGCACAGCGACACCCACTCCTGCTCGTCGAGGCGGAAGAGCTTGGCGACGTCGGCGAGGAGGTCGTGCGGGGGATTGGTGTACGTGCCGGTCTCCAGGCGGTGGTAGACGCCGGAAGCCCGGTTCAGTATCCGGTCGACCTGGGACTGCGACAGGCCGCGGGCGCGCCTGCCCTGCCGGTTGGGTGTTCGGACGAATCCGTGGGATTCGGGGTCGATGCGTTCCCGGCGGCCCTTGAGCAGCGCCTGGAGGGCCATCTTGTGGGTCATGCGGTTTTCTCCCCGCGCGTGAGCATGTGAACTCCCGTCAGTCTACAAATTCATACGGAAATTATGCCGAGAAACTGTACGAAGAAATACCGACAGGGGTACGGCATCATCGTTCCTGGCGGTCCGCTCCGGCCAGCGCGTACACGGTGTGGAAGCGTTCCGCCTCGGGTTGGGATATCCCGGAATCTGCACTCCAAATGGGGCGTATCGATTCCGGAGCGGGAATACCTGACCACCGGTTCATCCGGTGGGGAGGGGTAGGAGCGATCCGTCGTTTTCCGCCATCGTTGGCGGAAATTGCAGCACGGCGAATATTCGCGGCAGCCCTTCCCCGCCGGAACCGAAAAGGGTTCCTACGCCGACCCGAGCGAGCGCAGCCGGTCGGCGACGTCGAAGACGCTCACCCGCAGCGCCTGGATGTCCCGGACGAGGTCGCGCCACGGCTCGTACGCCGTGCTCAGCTCCTCGCCGGAGGCGCGGAGGTAGGCGACGGCGACCCCGTACCCGAAGTACTCGTTGCGGGCCGGCAGTGGTCTCAGCAGCACGATCTGCTCCAGCAGTGCGGCGGCCCGCCAGTACGCGTCCGGTGAACCCACCGCCAGCTGCGGGGTGTTGACGCGGTGCCGGGCGACCGCGGCGACGAGGGCCGAGTAGTCGAGGACGGCCAGTTCCTTGCCGAGGAGTTCTTCCTGCCGGTCGAGGAGCCAGCGGACGTCGATGTGCAGTTCCAAGGTCAGGCCGCCCGGTGCGGGCGGTGCACGGCTGCCGGGAGGCCGCCGAAGTCACGGTCGAAGGCCTCGGCGATGCCGGGCCGGGAGACGGCCTCGCGGAACGCGGCGGTGGCGCGGCCCAGTGCGAGCTGGTTCTCCTCCTGCACGGCGAGCTCGGCGAGATAGGCGCGCACGCTCTGTCCGCGCGCAGCGGCGATCGTGGCGAACCGGTCACGCGTCTCGGTGTCGATCTTCACGGTGGTGTCGGCCATGCCCCGAGTATGCACCCGCGACTACCCGTACGAATACAGGAGGCGGCGGACGAGGCTGATTCCGGTCGTCCCTCCGGTGGGCCGGCCGTCGCCGGGAGCTGTCCGCCGCCGAGGACTCTCCGGCGGGCAGGTCCTAGGATCGGGCCCCATGATTGTATGGCTCAACGGCACCCATGGTGCAGGCAAGACGACGACCAGTGCGCTCGTGCAGCAACTCCTTCCGGATTCACGGGTGTTCGACGCCGAGAAGGTCGGCGAGACGCTCATGGACATCAAGCCCGGACTGCCCTGGACGGGCAACTTCCAGCACTGGCCGCCCTGGCGCCCGCTCGTCGTCGAGACCGCCCGCCGCGTGCTCGACTACACCGGCGGCACCCTGGTGATGCCGATGACGGTCCTGGTCGAGGAGTACTGGCGCGAGATCAGTGCGGGTCTCGCCCAGCACTCCGTCCCCGTACGGCACTTCGTCCTCCACGCCGACCGGGAGACCCTCGTCGGGCGCATCGAGAAGGACGACGCCATGGGTATCTCGTCGTTCCGCCTCGACCACCTCGATCCCTACGCCGAGGCGGCCCGCACCTGGCTGCACGACGAGGCCGAGGTCGTCGACACCACGCATCTCACTCCCGCCGAGGCGGCCTTGCGGATCGCGGAAGCGGTCAAAGGCTGAGATCCGTTACGGAAGTTCCCGTCGGCCGGTGTCCGCCGGTGTCCGCCGGGGCGTCGGGCTCGGCGCTCAGGGGCAGCAGCCCGGGACGTTTGGCGGTGCGGCCGTCGCCCGAGGACCGGCCGCGCAGCCGACGGCCGAGCCAGGGGCCCAGGAAGGCGGCCGCCCAGCGCAGTTCGGCTGCCGCGGCCCGCAGGCCCGCGGGGGTTTGCCGCGGGGGCAGCGGCAGCGTCCAGGAGTCGTCGCTGCCGGGCAGGTGGATGGCGTGGGCGACGGCCGCGGCGATCCGCTCGTGGCCGAGGGGACCGGCGTGGAGCCGGTCCGCGCTCCACAGCCGCGGGTCGGCGGTGACCGCCTGGCGGCCGGTTTCAGCGACCGTGACCCCGTGCCGGGCGGCCGCCGCCCGGACATGGGCATTGAGGTCGAACACGCGGGACCTGACGGGCCGGGCGAGGGGCACGAGCTGTCCCACGTCGGGAAAGGTCACGGTCACCACATGGGCCCCGGCGGCCGTGAGCGCGGCGAACATCTCCTCCAACTGCCCGGCCACCGCCGCGGCGTCGAACCGGGGCCGGAGGAGGTCGTTGACCCCGGCGACCACGGTGACAAGGTCGGGGCGCAGCGCCAGGGCGGGCCCCAGTTGTTCGGCGCGCACCTGGCCGGCGACCTTGCCCCGGACGGCCAGATTGGCGTACCGCAGCCCGGGGTTGACGGCCGTGAGCCGCTCGGCGAGCCGATCGGCGAAGCCCCGCAGGCCGACGGTGTCGTCCCCGTCACCGAGCCCCTCGGTCTGGCTGTCGCCCAGCGCGACGTAGCGCAGGTACACGCCCGCGCGCAGGTCGTCACTGTCGTGCGGGCGGTCGGTGTCACGCGGGTCGTCACTGTCGTGCGGGCGGTCGGTGTCACGCGGGTCGTCACTGTCGTGCGGGCGGTCGGTGTCGCGCTGGTCGTCCTTGTCGTGCGGGCGGTCGGTGTCGCGCTGGTCGTCCGCGTGGTGCGGGCGGTCGGTGTCACGCGGGTCGTCCTTGTCGTGCGGGCGGTCGGTGTCGCGCTGGTCGTCCGCGTGGTGCGGGCGGTCGGTGTCGTGCAGGTCGTCCTTGTCGTGCGGGCGGTCGGTGTCGCGCTGGTCGTCCCCGTCGTGCGGGCCGTCGCCGTCGCGCAGGTGCTCACCGCTCGGCACGGGTCGACTGCCTCTCCCTGAGTACGGCTGCGATCCGCAGGCACCAGTCCCGGTGCTCCTGCTCGAAGGAGAGACCGCGCAGGCAGGTCAGATACGGCCCGATCCGCTCGCCCCGGCGCAGGAATTCGTCCTCGTCGGCGTCGCCGCGCAACTGCCGCAGCAGCGTGCCGAGGAGTTCGATCTTGCCCTCCGCCGCGGACGCCCGCTCCTGGAGCTGCTCGATCACCGGGGCGGTGCCGATGCGGTCGGCGACCTGGACCTTGACGAGCAGATCGTCGCGGATGAACGAGGGCTTCGCCACGGCCGCGGCGAACCTCTCCAGCTCGGCCCGGCCCGCGTCGGTGACCCGGAACAGCCGCTTGTTGGGCCGCGTCTCCTGAATCACCTGCCGGCCCGCGACCAGCCCTTCCTTCTCCAGCTTGGTCAGCTCGGCGTACAGCTGCTGGGGCAGGGCGTGCCAGAAGTTCGCGACGCCCACGTCGAACGCCTTCGCCAGCTGGTACCCGCTGTACTCGCCGTCCAGCAGCGCCGCCAGCACGGCATGTCGCAAGGCCATCGGAGCAGCCCCTTCCTTTTCGTCGTCCGACACGGCACCATACTCAAGAATCTGACTAGTCGCATTCTTGAGTAATGAGTGAGTGCGAGTGAGTACGAGGAGGAGTCATGGAGGCTGCCGAGCGTTTCCGCGCCGCAGTGGAGAAGGGTGAACTCGCCGCGCTGGACGACCTGTTCACCGAGGACGTCCGTCTCTACAGCCCGGTGAAGTTCACCCCCTTCGAGGGCAGGCCCATGGTCCTGGGGCTGTTCGGCGTGCTGCTGCGCACCTTCGAGGACTTCCGCTACGTCGGGCACTTCGAGGGCGCTTCCGAGACCAGCACGGACGGCGAGGAGGCCCCGTCGGAGGTGCTGCTCTTCCGGGCCACCGTGGACGGCAAGGAGATCCACGGCATCGACCTGCTCCACTTCGACGAGGCGGGCCTGATCAAGGAGTTCACCGTGATGGTCCGCCCCCAGTCCGCCGTGCAGGCCCTGGGCCGGGCGGTGCTCGCCGGCCTGACGGCCGCCGGTCTCGTCCCCGGCCCCGAGGGCGCCGACGGCGAGCGGCGCCCGTAGGCTGGTGCCGCGGTGGATCAATCGGCAGGGGAGGGGCGTGAGTTGACCGGTCCAGCGGAACGTGAGTTGACCGGTCCAGCGGAACGTGGGTCGACCGGCACAGAGGAACGTGAGTCGACCGGTCCGGCGGAAGCCGAAGCGGAATCCGGCGGGGCGGCGGCCGGCGGGCTGGTCATCTTCTTGAACGGCACGTCCAGTTCGGGCAAGTCGAGCATCGCCAGGGAACTCACCGCGGCCCTCGACGAGCCGTCGTTCCACATGCCCGTGGACGCGTTCCACGCCATGCGGTCGGGGCCCGAGCTGACACCGGATCAGCTGCGGGTCGTGCTCAAGCGCACCTGGCTCGGGTTCACCGTGCGGTCGCAGGCATGGCCGCGGCAGGCAACACCGTCGTCGTGGACCACGTCCTGAGCGAGCCGTGGCGTCTTCGCGACTGTCTGGCCCTGTTCTCCCCCGGGGACGTCGTCCTCGTCGGAGTGCGCTGTCCGCTGCCGGAACTGGAACGCCGGGAGCGGGCGCGTGGCGACCGGCCGGCCGGGCTGGCCGCCCACCAGTTCGACCGCGTCCACGCCCACGGCGTCTACGACATCGAGTGCGACACCGGCAGCGCGAGCCCGGCCGAGTGCGCCCGGGAGATCAAGGACTTCCTGCGCCGACGGCCGACCCCCACCGCGTTCGAACGGATGGGTGCGGTGGCCCCGGCCGTCACCCCCGCATGACCCGGCACCGTTCGATGAACGCCTCCAGCGCCAGCTCGAACGCGAGGTCCGCCCGGCGGCCGTCCAGCGCTTCCAGCGCGCGGGCGAGCTGCGGGGTGGCGCCGCGGTCGGCGAGTTCCCACATCAGGTCGGGTGCGGCCAGGTCGAGTGCCGAGCCGAGCACCAGGTTCTCCAGGGCCGTGATCAGCACGAGTACGTCGGGGAGCGGGAAACCCTCGGCCAGGAGGCGGCGTACCGCGCGTTCGTAGTGGGCCAGCACTCTCGGGGCGCGGATGGGCGTCGTCATCACGAGCGGGATGACCCGGGGGTGGGTGGCCCAGGCGGCCAGGTAGGAGCGGGCCCAGACCATCAGGGCCTCGTCCCACGCGGGCAGGTCGAGGGCGGCGTCGTCGATGGCGTAGGAGACGTGCTCGCGCATCAGCTCGATGACCCCGGCCCGGCCTTCCACGTGGTGGTACACGGAGGCCGTCTGCACTCCGAGGCTGCGGGCGATCTGCGGAACGCTGAAGTCCCCCTGCGCCGCGACGAGTTCGAGAGCAGCCAGGGTGATGCGCTCGCGGTCGAGCAGCGGTGTGCGTGGTCGTCCCATGGCCCTGTGCGTCCCGTCGTTCCTGTTTCCGTCGTTCCTGTTTTCCCGGCGTCGGAAGGTCTTCCCGACTGCCCTGGCAGGAGGCTACATTGCCGAAACCATCAGCCTTTAGGTTTTCTGCCGCGGAAGGGCTCCTCCCGTATGCCCGAATCCCCTGCCGGTCCCGCCACGCCGCCCGCCGACGCGGACCCCCCGCACGCCCCCACCCTGCGCGGCAGCCTTGGCACCGTGGACATCGCCTTCTTCGTCGTCTCCGCGGCCGCCCCGCTCACCGTGATGGCCGGAGTCGCCCCCCTCGTGATCCTGCTGGGCGGTGTCGGCGCGCCCGTCGGATACCTCCTGGCCGGGCTGACGCTGGCGCTGTTCGCCGTCGGCTTCACCACGATGACCCGTCATGTCCGCGGCAGCGGCGCCTTCTACTCGTACATCACCCGCGGCCTCGGCCGCCCCGTCGGCCTCGGCGCCGCGCTCCTCGCGCTCGTCGGCTACAACGGGATGGCGATCGGCGTCTACGGGCTGCTCGGCTCGGCCACCTCCGACACCGCGCGGGCCCTGTGGGGGATCCAGCTGCCGTGGCTGCCGATCTCCCTGGTCGGCATGGTGGTGGTCTGGTACGGCGGCTTCCGCTCCATCGACTTCGGGGCCAAGCTCCTGGGCGTGCTGCTCGCCGCCGAGACCGGCATCCTCGTCCTGCTCGCAGGTGCGGTCCTGCTCAAGGGCGGCGCGCACGGCTTCTCGTTCGACGGCTTCACGCCGCAGCACGTCTTCGTCCCCGGCCTCGCGGTGGTGCTCGCCTTCGCGTTCGGGGCCTTCACCGGCTTCGAGTCCACCACGATCTACCGGCGCGAGGCCCGTGACCCGGGCCGCACCGTCCCCCGCGCCACCTACCTCGCGGTCGGATTCCTGGGCGTCTTCTACGCCTTCACCGTCTGGATCGTCATCCAGGCGTTCGGCCAGGACGGTGTCGTGCGCGCCGTGGCCGCCGACCCCGGAACGCTGTTCTTCACGGCCATCACGCGGTACGTCGGCGGATGGGCCGCGACCCTGATGCACCTCTTGATCATCACCAGCATCCTGGCGTCGCTGCTCGCCTTCCACAACGCGATCAACCGGTACGTACTCGCCCTGGCGGAAGAGGGCGTACTGCCCGCCGGGCTCGGCCGGGTGCACCCGCGCCACCGCTCCCCGTACCACGCGGGCTTCCTGCAGACCGGGCTCGGCGCGGTGGTGGTGCTCGCCTTCGCGGCCGCGGGCGCCGACCCGTACACCGAGCTCCTGCTGTGGGTGAACACCCCCGGCGCGCTGGCCCTGCTGGCGCTGCAGCTCCTCGCCGCGATCGCCGTCCCCTGCTGCTTCCGGCGGATCCCGCACCGGGAGGGACGGCTGCGCACGGTGGTCGCGCCGGTCGTCGCCGCCGTGCTGCTGACCGGGGCGATGTACCTCTCGGTCTCGAAGATCGAGCTGATGACCAGGGCCCCGACAGCCGTCAACGTGGTCCTCGTCTCGCTGGTGCCCGCGGTCTTCCTGGTCGGCGTCGCCCTCGCCCTCCGGCTCCGGCGGACCCGGCCCGAGGTGTACGCGTCCTTCGCCGCGGACACGGACGAGTAGGGCGGCGCCCTGCCCGCCGACACCGCATCCCACCCCCAACTCCCCTACCGCACAACGCTGGAGACCCGCCATGACCTCTGCCCCCAGCACCGTCCTGACCGGAGCCAAGGTCCGTACCCTCGATCCCGCCCGGCCGTTCGCGACCGCGGTGGCCGTGCGGGACGGGCTGGTCCTCGCCGTCGGCGACGCGCACGACGTACCGCACTGGCGCGGGCCCGGCACCGAGGTCGTCGACCTGGCAGGTGCCACCCTCACCCCCGGGCTCGTCGACGCGCACAGCCACCCGGTCTGGGGGCTGGAACTCACCGCGGGACTCGACCTCACCGGAGTCCGGGACCTCGACGGGCTCCGGGCCGCACTCGCGGGCGCGGAGCGCGTCGACGGCTGGGTCATCGGCTGGGGGCTCGACCACAACGCCTTCGGCGGCCGCCCCGTCGACCGGGCCCTCATCGAGGAGACCCTGTCCGGCGCACCCGCCCTGCTGCGCCTGTACGACGGACACTCCGCCCTCGCCACCGGCGCCGCACTGGCGGCCGCCGGAATCACCGGGCCGCGTACGTTCGCCCAGCACGCCGAGGTCGTCTGCGACGCGTCCGGACGGCCCACCGGACACCTCGTCGAGCACGCCGCGTGCGGCCTGGTCACCGCCGTGATGCCCAGGACCTCGTACGACCACCGCCGTGCCCGCCTCACCGAACTGCTCGGCGGGATGGCGGCGACCGGCCTCACCGGCGCCCACGTCATGGACCTCGGCGACGGCGACGTCCCCGACCTCCTCGCCGCGGTCGAGCAGGAGGACGACCTGCCGGTCCGGCTGCGTCTTGCCCCCTGGTGCATGCCCGGCGCCGACCGTGCCGCGCTCGACGAGCTGATCCGGCTGCAGGGCCGGGCGGGACGACGGTGGCAGGTCGCGGGCGCGAAGTTCTTCATGGACGGCACGGTCGAGGGCGGCACCGCCTGGCTGGAGCACGCGGACTGCCACGGCCAGGGCACCGAGGCCTTCTGGCCGGACCCGGCCGCCTACAGCGAGGCGGTGCGCACCCTGCACGAGGCGGGGGTACGCACCGCCACCCACGCCATCGGGGACGCGGCCGTCCGGCACGTCCTGGACACGGTCGAGGCGCTGGGGGAGAGCGGGCGGCTGCGCCACCGCGTCGAACACATCGAGACCGTGCCGGACGACACGATCCCGCGTTTCGCCCGGCTCGGCGTCATCGCGTCGATGCAGCCCCCGCACACCGCGTACACCAGGGCCGACCACAGCGACGAATGGTCGCGCCGCCTCGGCGGCGAACGGGCCGGACGGGCCTGGCGCTGCCGGGACCTGCGGGACGCGGGGGCCTTCGTCGCGCTCGGCTCGGACTGGCCGATCGCCGACTACGACGTCCGCCGGGTCCTGGCGACCGGCCGTGACCCGCTCGGCGCGGCCGCCGCCGGCCGGCCCCTCACCGGCCTCATGGCACTCGAAGGCTGCACCACGCACGCGGCCGTCGCGGCGGGGGAGGCGGAGGTGTCGGGCCGCATCGCACCGGGCCTGCGCGCCGACCTGACGGCGTTCGGCCTCGACCCGGTCGAGGCCCCCGCCGACGAGGTGGCCCAGGCGCCGGTGCGCCTGACCATGACGGGCGGTCAGATCGTGCACAGGGCCTGAGCAGGCGGCGCCCCATAGGGGCGCGGGGAACTGCGCGACCAGCCACGACGGCGCCGCAGATGAGCAACGGCGCCTCGCGGCACATCCAGCGGAGCGCTCAGCGCTTCGGCTTGGGCCTCGTCTCCGCCTCGTTGGTCATCCGTACGACGACGCCGGTGGCCGCGTTCGAGCCGGTCACGGCGTGCGGTCCGGAGACCGGGTTGCGCGGCAGCCGGTAGCCGTCGGGGGCGACGGTCTCGCGCACGTAGTACGCGCCGAGCGGCAGCCTGTCGAAGTCGCAGCGGCCCCGGCCGTCGGTGGCGCAGCCCGTGCCGATCTGCTGGTCGCGGTCCGGGCCCGAGGTCTGGAGGCCGGGCCTGCGGCCGCTCTCCCGCCACAGTTCCACGACGGCACGGGCCAGACCGCGTCCGGTGCGGGCATCGACCTTGCGCACCTGGAGCCGCCCGCGGACCTCGGGGACCACCGTCTTCTTGTTGCGTACGACGGTGGTGATGCCGGGCCGGGGGAGCGGGTCGGTGACGTCGAACGGCCCGTAGACGTTGGGGTCCGGCAGGTCGTAGCCCGCCGGGGCCTTGGTCTCCTGCCAGTAGTAGGAGTAGCCGACCCTTCCTGTTCCGCGGCACCCGCCCTGTGCGTCGGTGGTGCACGGCTTGCCGCGGCGCCGGTCGGGGCGCATGCCGGAGGTCTGGAGGCCGGGGACACCGTTGGCCTCGCGCCAGAGCTGGAAGACGGCGCCCGCCAGCGGTGCGCCGGTCGCCTCGTCCTGCTTGATGATCTTGAGATCGCCCTTGAGCGGCGCGGGCTTGCCGCAGGTGGGCAGGTCGCCGTTGAAGGGGTACGCGTGGAACTCCTGCCCTCCGCCGCCGGAAGCCGAGCTCTGGTGGGTGAGCGAACCGGTGGTGAAGAAGCGCCCGTTGACGCCCGGCAGCGATACGGACGTCTCCGAGGTCTGGTTGCCGATGAGCACGCTGCCCTGGAACTGGCCGGTGCCCTTGAGATCCACGGCCGTGGCGTCGGGGAAGTTCCACAGCAGCCGGTCGCGGATCCCGTTCAGCGCGTCGGTGGTGTCGTCGATGCCGCCGCTGTACGTGTTGATGGTGCGGTTCGTGCCGAGGACGTTGACCAGGATGGTCGCCCCGGCCGGGATGTTGTTGAAGACGATGCCCTGCTGGCCGCCGTTGGCCGACGTCAGGTCGAAGTCGGCGTTGAAGACCTGGAGGGCGGAGGTGCCGTCGCCGGTGAAGACGGTCTGGCCGCCCTGGTTGACCGAGGTGCCGGTGGCCGGGCGCATACCGGTGTCCCCGTCGGCGTAGCACTGGCTCGCGTCGGACAGTTCCTTGCGCAGCCCGGCGTACGGAACGGCCGCGGCGGGGTCGAGGGTCTTGGTGCCGACGACCGTGCCGGTGAGCGGACCGGCGTGCCGGACCACGCCGTCCTCCGCGATGAGACGCTGACCGGCGGCGATGGTGACGGCGCCGCCGGTGACGAGGTAGTCCGCGCCGACGGGCGGCGGGACGCGGGAACCGACGCCCGCGACGCCCACGTTGTAGATCTGGCTGCCCTCGGGCGACTTGTTCATGTCGAACGAGCCGAGCACGACGACCCGCCCCTCCGCCTCGGCCGCCTTGCCGCGCACCCGGAAGTCGCCGCCGGCGAAGACGTTGATGCCGTTGTCGTAACCGGCGATGGCGCCGTTGTTGATCGGCGGGTACGGATCCGGGCAGTCGCCCGGCACGCAGGGACCGAGCCCGCCGGGCAGCGGATCCGCCCGCACCGCCTGAGGTGTGGGCGGCTCCGCTGCGGCCGCCGGGCCGGGCGCGCCCAGCGGCAGGAGCACGGCGCCGGCGGCGAGCCAGGTCACCCCCGCCACTCTGAGCCCCGTACTGCCGAATCCGCCAAGGACCGTGTGCACCGTCGTCACCACTCCTCCGTCGTCACTCCAGAACTCCGAAACTTCGCTGCCCGTAATCTGCTGACGTCTCGTCAGTCCGGCGAGCGGGAAGCGTCCGGCCGGGTAGTGAATGCGCCCGAATGGCCCCTTTACGTGGACGGCTCGCGGGCCGGCTCCGCCCGCCGGGCCCGTCAGTGGCCACCCCGAAGTGCCTGATACCATAGCTTTCCGGTGTGATTGGAACTTATCCGGCGCTCTTGGAGCGACCCGACGCCCCTCCGCCGCCGAGCACGTCCCCCGCCCCGCCCGCGCCCGCCGCCTCCCGCCGTCTCCGCCTCCGGTTCGCCGAGGGGGCGGCCGTCGTGCTCGGCACCGTCGGCACGGCCGTACAGGCGGCGCGGCTCGGGCACTGGCTCATCGACGACGCGGCGATCACCTTCGCGTACGCGCGCAGCATCGACGAGGGGTACGGCCCGGTCCAGCAGCACGGCGCCGAACCGGTCGAGGGGTACTCCAACCCCTCCTGGCTGGCCCTCCTCGTCCTCGGCCGCCGCCTCGGCCTCTTCGACAGCGGTACGACCCTGGCGGGCGTCGCCGACCTGGTCTGGTACCCCAAGCTCCTCGCGCTGCTCTGCGTGGCCGGGATCCTGGTCGCCGTGACCGCGACCGCACGCGCCGCCTTCCCGGACCGGCCGCTCGCCGTCCCCGCCGTGACGCTCCTCGCGGGAGCGGCGGCCGCGGGCAACTTCTCCTTCGTGATCTGGCTGTTCTCCGGTCTGGAGAACCCCCTGTACGCGCTGGCCGTGTCCGTGCTCGCCGCCGTACTGGCCAGGGCCGCGGCCAGGGGCACCCTGCTCGCCGGGCGCACCGCGACGGCCGCCGGGCTGCTCGCCCTGCTGGCGGCGCTGACCCGCCCGGACGGGGCGGCCTACGTGCTGGCGTATCCGGTGGTGCTGCTGCTGTTCGCCCGCCGTACGGCATGGGGCCGCACCGCCCGCTCCGCCGCCGCGTCGCTCGCCGCGTTCGCCGTGCCGTACGGCTCCTTCCTGCTCTGGCGGCACGAGACCTTCGGGCGCTGGGTGCCGAACACGGCCGTCGCGAAGTCGCAGGGCGCACCCTCGCTCGCCGAACTCGCGCGCACCGGCGAGCTGTTGACGTACGCGGGCTGGCTGCTGGTACTGGTACTCGTCGGGTGCACCGGCCTGGCCCTCAGCCGTCCCGGCCGGGCCCGCCGGGCGGTGGCGGCCGTCCTCGTCCCCCTCGCGCTCGCACTCGGCGTGTACGGGGCGCTCGCCCCCGACTGGATGACGATGTACCGCTTCGCCACCCCCGTGTGGTCGGTGGGCGCGCTGGCGGCCGGGCTCGCCCTGGTCGCGGCCTGGCCTGCGGTCCCCGCCCGAGGGCGCCCCGTACTGGCCGCCACCACGGTCGTCGCGCTCGCACTCTCCGCCGCCGGACGGCAGGGCGCGGACACCCGCTTCGAAGCCCACCCGACCGTCCCGATGTGCCACGTGGCCGAGCGCTACGGGGAGACCTTCAACACCTACGCGGACCAACTGGGCCTGGACGAGGCCACGTTGGCGCTGCCCGACCTGGGCGGCACCCTCCTCACCACCCGGCTGACGGCCCTGGACATCGCCGGACTCACCGACCGCCGCCTCGCCGACGCCCACGCCGGCCACGACACCGCACGGGTCCGCGACCACGTACTGCGCGAGGCGCGCCCCGAGTTCATCCACGTGCACAGCGCGTGGGGTCGCAGGACCGGCCTCACCCGGGAGGCACTGACCGCCCACGGCTACGTGCCCCTGACGCTCAGGGGCACGCACGGCGACTGGCTCCGCCACGACGCCGTGCGCGACGAGCGCCGCATCGAAGCGGTGCGCGGCTGGGCCCAGGACCACGCGAACCGCCTCGACCGGCGGGAGTTCGAGTCCGGCAGGGCGGGCTGCGGCGACACGCTGCTCCCGGGGCGGACAGCGGCACGCGGGACGACCGACAAGCGGGACGAGCGATGAGGCGGGACATGGACGTGCGAGGACAGGACGCGGCGGATGGCCTGGAGGCCCGGCCACTGAGCAAGGAGGCGGTCTCCGCCTGGCTGGAGCTCCACGAGGCGGTCGAGCGGGTCGACCGGGTCGGTGCGCACGTCGACGCGGAGGAGCTCGCCGCGGTGCTGGACGACCCCAAGCTCGACCCGGCGCGGGACACCCTGGGGTGGTGGGACGGGCCTCGGCTGGTGGCGTACGCGGTGCTGCACACGCCGCACGGCGCCGTGGACGCGGCACGCTTCGAGGGGGACGCCGCGGTGCACCCCGACTGGCGGCGGCGCGGCATCGGAACCCGGCTCGTCGGCTGGCTGGAGGCCGGGGCCGCGGCGCGGCACGCGGCGGACCCGGAGCTGTCCGCCCTGGAGGGCGAGCTGCTGCTGGACGGGAAGGCCGGTGACGAGGGGCTGGCGAAGCTGACCGCGAAGTGCGGCTTCGTACCGACCCGTTGGTGGTTCCTGATGAAGCAGCCGCTGGGCGGAGAGCGGCCGGAGCCCCGCCCGGCCCCCGAGGGCACCCGGCTCGTTCCGTACGGGACGGAGTACGACGAGGCCACCCGGCTCGCGCACAACGACGCCTTCCGCGACCACTGGAACTTCGTCCGGCTCGACAGGTCCGACTGGCGCACCTGGCTCACGGGAGCCGGTTGGGCCAGGCCCGAGATGTCCCGGCTGCTGGTGTCGGGCGACGAGGTGGTGGCGTACCTCCTCGCGGAGGAGAGCGAGGCGGAGACGGCCGCGACGGGCCTCCGGGACTGCCATGTCGGCCACCTCGGGACCCGGCGGGCCTGGCGCGGCCGGGGCGCGGCACCGGCGCTGCTGGCCGAGTTCCTCGGTGCGGCCCGCGACGCCGGGTACGACACGGCGTCACTGACCGTGGACACGGCCAACCCGAGCGGTGCGCTGGGGTTCTACGAGCAGGTCGGGTTCGTGGTGGACCGTGAGACGGTGACGTACGCGCGCCCGTTGGGCGAGGTACGTCTGTCCTGAGGCCGGGCGCGAGCCGGGGCATGAGCGCGGAGCGCAGCCGCAGGGGGCACTGTTCGGTGACCTTCGGATCGTGAGAGGTTGCCCAGGCAGACCTTCCCTGGCTTTCCGTGCTTCCGCAGGAGACAGACATGCCCCAGCTCTTTCCCGCCCTCGAAACAGCGGGCCGCGCACCCGCCCTGCGGTTCGGCGACCGTTCGCTGGACTACGCGGGACTGAGGGCGGCGGCCTCGGCCACCGCGGTCCGCCTCGCAGGTGCCGGGCGGGTCGCCCTCTGGGCCACCCCGACCCTGGAGTCCGCGGTGGGGGCGGTGGCCGCGCTCCTCGCCGGAGTTCCCCTCGTGCCGGTCAACCCCGGCAGCGGCGCCCGCGAACTCGCGCACGTCGTGGCCGACAGCGCCCCCGAACTCGTCCTCGCGGCCCCCGGGGCGGAGCTCCCGGAAGCGCTGGCAGGACTGCCCGTCGTCCACCCGGACCTCGCACCGGAGGGCCCGCTGCCCGACCTCCCCGAAGAACCGGGCGACGAGGCGCCCGCGCTGGTCATCTACACGTCCGGCACCACCGGCCCGCCCAAGGGGGCGATCCTGCCGCGCCGGGCGGTCCGCACCACCCTCGACTCCCTCGCCGACGCGTGGAAGTGGACCGGCGAGGACGTCCTGGTGCACGGGCTGCCGCTGTTCCACGTGCACGGCCTGGTGCTCGGCGTCCTCGGCCCGCTGCGCCGGGGCGGCAGCCTCCGGCACCTCGGACGCTTCTCCCCGGACGGGGTCAGGGAGGAGCTGGCCGACGGGGCCACCGTGCTCTTCGGCGTGCCGACGATGTACCACCGGCTCGCCGAGGCGCTGCCGGGCGACCCGGCACTGGTCAAGGCCCTCGCCGGTGCCAGGCTCCTCGTCTCCGGCTCCGCCGCGCTCTCCCGCCGCGACCACGAGGCCATCACCGGGGCGACAGGACAGCAGGTCGTCGAGCGGTACGGCATGACCGAGACGCTCATGAACACGAGCGTACGGCCGGGCGGCCCGCCCCGGCCCGGCAGTGTGGGAACGCCGTTGGACGGCGTCGAGCTGCGGCTCGTGGACGACGAAGGACGGCCCGTCGACGCCCTTGACGGAGAGACGCTCGGCGAGATCCAGGTGAAGGGCCCGAACCTCTTCACCGAGTACCTCGGCCGGCCGGACGCCACGGAAGCCGCCTTCGACCAGGGCTGGTTCCGCACCGGCGACATGGCGACCCGGGACGCCGACGGATCCGTACGGATCGTGGGCCGCCGCTCCACCGACCTGATCAAGAGCGGCGGTTACAAGATCGGGGCGGGCGAGATCGAGAACGTGCTCCTGGAACACCCCGCCGTCGCCGACGCAGCCGTCACCGGCGAACCCGACCCCGACCTGGGGGAGGCCGTCGTCGCCTGGATCGTGCCGAGGGACGCGGCCGCCCCGCCGAGCGAGCAGGAGCTCGCCGACCACGTCGCCGGCCAACTCGCCCCGTACAAGCGCCCCCGGATCGTGCGGCTGCGGGAGGCACTGCCCCGCAACGACATGGGGAAGATCATGAAGAAGGCGCTGCGGGACTGACGGGAACACGTACCGACAGCGAGGACACGGAGGACCCCGTCCGAACCGGCGGATCGGGGCGGGAACTGCTCAGGTCACTGCTTGCCAGGGCGGTCGATGTCGGTGAACTGGAAGGGCTTCTGGACACGGTGCCCGCGTACACCAAGCGTCTGCTTGGTGTACGCGGAGAAACTGACGCAGCTCTGCGGGCAAGGGGGCGTCCGGCGTGGGTTTCCGCTATTCGTCGGCACCTGACTGCGAACCCGACGTCCGGCGGGGGCAGTTGACACGTTGAACGGGCGGATCCCGGCGTCCGGGTCGACCAGGAGATGCCCGGGAATTCCCACCTCTCCTTCGCGAGGAAGACAGCGCAGTGGGTGCGTACGGCCTGTTCCACCGGACCGGAACGCACCCCCCGTGCTCAAGGCGCTCGACGAGCACCGACGGGTGGTCCACCTCGCGGCGGAACGCCCCGCAGGGCCGACTTCTTCGTACTCGACCGGCTGCCGGCGCTCATCACTGACCGGAACTCCGGCCGCCGGGGCTCCCCTTGACATTCCACGGACCCGGATTGAAAGATGATCGACGGGGCGTTGAGGGGGTCGGCGAATTTCTTCCTGTTCTTCCGTGATTCGACGGGACGTTGGCCCGCAGGGAATCACCCCAACTTATCTTCGCTTTACCTCCAACATTGTTAGGGCGGCCGCGCCGCATGTGCGCTGTACTTCCGGACCAGTTCCTGGAGAGTCAATGACCGGAATACGACCGAGGATCTTCTCGGTGGGCACCGCGGTGCCTTCCACCTCCTACACACAACAGGAAGTCCTCGATTTCTTCGGCGTCGACGACCCGAGCATCACAGGGGTCTTCCTCAACAGCGCGATAGAGCGCCGCCACTTGACGCTCCCGTCCGCCGCGGCGGACGGCTCCCGGCGGACGGAGACCCAGGGCGAGCTGCTGCGCAAGCACCGCGCGAACGGCATCGAAATGGGTTCCCGCGCGGTGGAGGAGTGCCTCAAGCGCGCGGGCGCCCACCTGTCGGACGTCCGGTACCTGTGCTGCGTCACCTCGACGGGACTGCTCACGCCCGGCTTCAGCGCCCGGCTCGTCAAGGAGCTGGGGCTCGCCACGTCCTGCTCCAGGCTCGACGTGGTGGGCATGGGGTGCAACGCCGGCCTGAACGCGTTGTCGGCCGTGTCCGGCTGGGCCCTCGCGCACCCCGGGGAGCTGGCCCTCATGGTCTGCATCGAGGCGTGTTCGGCGGCCTACGTCTTCGACGGCACGATGCGAACCTCGGTCGTGAACAGTCTGTTCGGGGACGGTGCGGCCGCGATCGGGGTACGAGCGGACCCGGCCGAGGCCGAGGCCGTGACGGAGGGGCCCGCGCTGCTGAAGTTCGCCAGCACGATGATGCCCGAGGCCATAGAAGCGATGCGCTACGACTGGGACGACGACCAGGGCAAGTTCAGCTTCGCTCTGGACCGCGACGTCCCCTACGTGGTCGGGGCCAACGCCGAGGAGGTCGTGGGCAGGCTCCTGGCAGGCACCGGAGTGCGGCGCTCGGACATCTCCCACTGGCTGATCCACTCCGGCGGCAAGAAGGTCATCGACTCGGTGCGGGTCAACCTGGGGCTCACCGTGCACGACGTGCGCCACACGACCGGTGTGCTCAGGGACTACGGGAACCTGTCGAGCGGATCGTTCCTCTTCTCCTACGACCGGCTCCTCGAAGAGGGGCTCGCGAAGTCGGGCGACTACGGGGTCCTCATGACGATGGGCCCCGGTTCCACGATCGAGACAGCTCTAGTGCAGTGGTAAGGGGAACGGTGACCACACCGACGACGGACGGCGGACCCGCTACGGCCGCCCGCGGCGACCAGACGCCCATGACGGTCGAACTCGACGGGCGTGCGTCCCTGCCGGAGTTGACCGCCCTGCTCCAACAGGCCTGCGACCTGGCGGAGGACGGCCGGAGCTCGGCCGCCCTGCTGCTGAGACTGACGAACACCGGAGCATGGTCGGAAGACCTGGGGATACACCAGGTGAACCGCTGGGAGCGAGCCGTGCGCAGGCTCGAACTGCTCGGCGCCCTGACCGTCTGCACCGTCGACGGCACCTGCGGCGGCGCCGCCCTCGACGTCTTCCTGGCAGCCGACCGGCGCATCGCGGGCAGCGGCCTGCGCATCGTGCTGAACGGCCGCGACGGCCTGCCGTGGCCGGGCATGACGCTGTACCGCCTGACCCATCTGGCGGGCGCCGCGCAGACCCGGCGCCTGCTGTTCCGCGGCGACGGACTCGGCGGCGACGAGGCACTCGCCCTCGGCCTCGTGGACGAGATCAACGACGACCCGGCGCGGGCCGAGAGCGTGCTCGACGAGCTCGGCCGGGCCGGGGCCACGGAGCTGGCGATACGCCGCCGACTCGTACTGGAGGCGATGACGACCAGTTACGAGGACGCGATCGGCCCCCACCTGGCGGCCTGCGACCGCTCCCTGCGAAGCCGTGGACAGGCCGGTGAGCTCGCACTGTGACCGCCGATCCGATACTTGGCGGGGCCCTGGCGGACGACGCGAAGCTCCTGGCCGAGCACGTACGGACGGCCGGTGGGTCGGCCGAGGCCGTCGAGTCCTGCCGGCGGGTGCGCCAGGCCTTCATGCACCGCCACGCCGACGAGCTGTACGACCTGCTCACCGACCACCGCCGACGGCCGCTGCGGCTGGCCGAGCTCGTGGACGCGGCGGCGGAACGCTTCGACGGCCTGGTGCCGACCCCGGCCCAGATGGAGCGCGAGCGCGTCCGGCCCCAGGCGGAGAAGGAGGGCCGTGAGATCGACCAGGGCATCTTCTTCCGGGGCGTACTCGCCTCGCCGTCGGCCGGCGGGCACCTCCTTGACACGATGCTGAGCCCCACGCCCCGGGCGCTCTCGCTGCTCGACGCGTTCCGCAGGGACGGCCGGGCCGACCTGGGGTCCGTGCACATCGAGCGGCGGGACGGCGCCGCCCACCTGACGGTGAACAACCAGCACTGCCTCAACGCCGAGGACAACCGGCTGATCGACGACATGGAAACGGCCGTCGACCTCGCCATGCTCGACGAGGGGGTAAGGGTCGGGGTGCTGCGCGGCGGCGTCATGACCCACCCGCGCTACCAAGGGCGCCGCGTGTTCAGCGCCGGCGTGAACCTCAAGGACCTGCACGAGGGCCGGATCTCCTTCGTCGACTTCCTGCTGCGCAGGGAACTGGGCTACATCAACAAGCTGATGCACGGAGTCCTGGTGGACCCCGACCCGGGCGCCTATCCGCAGCGCACCGTCCACAAGCCCTGGATCGCCGCGGTGGACTCGTTCGCCATCGGCGGCGGCATGCAACTGCTCCTCGTCTTCGACCACGTGGTCAGCGCCGACGACGCCTTCTTCAGCCTGCCGGCCGCCCAGGAGGGGATCGTCCCCGGACTCGGCAACCTGCGGCTGTCCCGGCTGACCGGCGCGCGTCTGGCCCGGGGGGTGATTCTCGGCGGACACCGGATCAGGGCCACCGACCCCGAAGCAGCGCTGATCTGCGACCGGGTGGTGCCCCCTGAGGAACTCGACGAGGCGGTGCGGGAGGCGGTCCGCTCCCTGGACAACCCGGCGGTCGTGGCGAACCGCATGATGCTCAACCTCGCCGAGGAGCCCCGGGACGGCCTGCGCGGCTACCTCGCCGAGTTCGCCCTGGTCCAGGCCCGCCGGCTGTACGCGGCCGACGTCGCCGCGAAGGTGGGCCGGTTCTCCGCGGAGTCCGGTGCGCGGAAGGAGCACCCGTGATGCCGGAGCTTGAGCAGGACACCCTGCACGCCTCGCTCCAGGACCCGCTGCTCGACTCGATCGGCTTCCTCAACGAGATCATGTCGCGGTTCCCCCAGGCGATCTCGTTCGCTCCCGGCGCACCCCATCTGGCCCATCTCCTGAACGACGACCTCACGCGGTACGTGGGGCTCTACCTGGACCACCTGCGCCGCACCCGAGGCCTGGACCTGCACGGGGCACGCCGCCTCCTGTACGAGTACGGGCCGGCCAGGGGCCTGATCAACGACCTGGTGGCGGCGGCGCTGCGGGACGACCTCGGCAGCGCGGTGGAACCGGAGTCCGTGGTGATCACGGTCGGTGCGCAGGAGGCCATGCTGCTCACCCTGCGGGCACTGTGCCGCGACCGCACCGACGTCCTGGCAGTGGCCGAGCCCTGCTTCGTCGGGATCACCGGCGCCGCCCGGCTCCTGGACGTCGACGTGATCGCCGTGCCCGAGGACGGAAGGGGTCCCGACCTCGCCGCCCTGGAGCGGGAGTGCGCCCGGCTGCGGGCCGCGGGCCGTCGGGTCCGGGCGATGTACGTGGCGCCCGACTACGCCAACCCGTCCGGCACCGTGATGGACCTGGCCGCGCGCCGTCGCCTCCTGGACGTGGCGGCGCGGCAGGACTTCCTCCTGCTGGAGGACAACGCGTACGGGTTCACCGCACCCGAGGAGCACCGGCTGCCGTCCCTGAAGGCGATGCCGGGCGGCGACCGGGTCGTACTGCTCGGCACGTTCGCCAAGCTCTGCCTGCCCGGCGCCCGGGTCGGCTACGCCGTCGCGGACCAGCCGGTGCTCACCCCGGACGGCCGCGGGCGGCTGCTCGCCGACGAACTGGCCTCGCTCAAGAGCATGGTCACGGTCAACACCTCCCCGCTCGGCCAGGCCGTCATCGGCGGAATGCTCCTGGAGCAGGGCGGCACCCTCGCCAAGATCGCCCGGGAACGCAGCGCCCTCTACCGGCGCAACCTGGGACTCCTGCTCGACGCCTTGGACCGGCACCTGAGCCCGGACGGGCGGACGTTGCCGGGGATCACCTGGAACCGGCCGGAGGGCGGCTTCTTCGTCCGGATGCGGGTGCCGGTGCGGGCGGACGCGGCGCTGCTGGAACTGGCGGCCTCCCGCTACGGGGTGCTGTGGACACCGATGTCCCAGTTCTACCGGAGCCAGGACGGCGACGACGAACTGCGTCTTTCCTGCAGCTACCTCGACGCCGAGGGAATCGAGGAGGGCGTGCGCAGGCTCGCCGCGTTCCTGCGCGACCCGGTGTTCGGGCGATGAACGACCGACCCCGGCCGGTGGGTGGTGGCGTTGCCGGTGCGCTGCGTCCTTCCCACTCAGCGGGAAGCAGCTGCTGCGTTCGGCGGGCACCGGTGGAAGGCTCCGTGCGTGATAGCGCACTTGAGTGAGAACACACCCGCCACCGACACGGACGTGGTTGTCGTCGGCGCAGGAGTCACCGGCCTCTACACCGTCCACAGGCTCCGCACCCTGGGCCACCGGGTGCGGGGCTTCGACCGCGCCGCTGACGTCGGCGGCGTGTGGTACTGGAACCGCTACCCGGGCGCACGCTGCGACGTGGAGTCCTTCGACTACTCGTACTCCTTCGACGACCGGCTCCAGCAGGAGTGGGACTGGACCGAGAAGTACGCCACCCAGCCCGAGATCATGAGCTACCTGCACCATGTCGCCGACCGCTTCGCGCTGCGCGGCGCCTACACCTTCGAGACCTCCGTGCTCGGCGCGGAGCTGGACGAGCGGTCCCTGACCTGGACGGTGCGCACCGACGGCGGCGAGAAGGTCACCGCGCGGTTCGTCGTGTTCGCCGTCGGCTGCCTGTCGAGCGCGCAGCGCCCCGGCGTCCCCGGCATCGACTCCTTCGCGGGCCGCTCGTACCACACCGGTGAATGGCCGCACGAGGGCGTCGACTTCACCGGACTGCGCGTCGGCGTGGTCGGCACCGGGTCGTCGGGGATCCAGTCGATTCCTGAAATAGCCGAGCAGGCAGCCGAGTTGACGGTGTTTCAGCGGACGCCCAACTACTCGATCCCGGCCGGGAACAAGCCCCTGGACGACGCCCGGCGCGACGACCTCAAGGCCCACTACGCCGAGCGGCGCAGGCTCGCCCGGCTCAGCGGCGGCGGCTCGCCCTTCACCACGTACCCGAAGAAGACCTTCGAGGCCGACGAGGACGAACGGCGCGCGGCGTACGAGAAGCGCTGGGAGCTGGGCGGCGTCCTGTACTCGAAGACCTTCCCCGACCAGCTGGTGGACCGGGCCGCCAACGACGCCGCCCGCGTCTTCTGGGAGGAGAAGGTACGTGCCCGCATCGAGGACGGGGCCGTCGCGGAGCTGCTCGTTCCGAAGGACCATCCCATCGGGGCCAAGCGGATCGTCACCGACACCGGGTACTTCGAGACGTACAACCGGCCGCACGTACGGCTGGTGAGCCTGCGCGGCAATCCGATCGCCCGCGTCGAGGCGGACGGCGTGGTCCTGGCGGACGGGGAGCACATCGCCCTCGACGCGCTCGTGTACGCCACCGGCTTCGACGCGATGACCGGTTCGGTGGACCGTATCGAGGTACGGGGGAGGGGCGGGCGCACCCTCAAAGAGGCGTGGGCGGCGGGGCCGCGCACCTACCTCGGCCTCGGCACCGACGGCTTCCCGAACTTCTTCAACCTCACGGGTCCCGGCAGCCCCAGCGTCATGGTGAACGTCATCCTGGCGGGCGAGCAGCACGGCGACTGGCTCGCCGACCTCCTGCAGTACCTGGACGCGCACGGCCACCGCGCCGTCGAGGCCACCGGGGAAGCGGTCGACGACTGGGTGCGGGAGTGCCGGGACCGCGCTGCGGCGACACTCCTCATGGAGGCGGACTCCTGGTACCTGGGCGCCAACATCCCGGGGAAGCCACGGGTGTTCATGCCGTTCGTCGGCGGCTTCAAGGCGTACCAGGAGATCATCGACGGGGTCGCGGCCAGCGGGTACAAGGGCTTCGAGCTGATCTGAACCGTGCGCGGCGGACGGGGGCGCGACGAACCGTTGCGCCCCCGTCCGCCGCGCATCAACCGTGCAGCGCCCTGCGCAGCGCAGCGAAGGCGTCGTCGCGGGTCCGTGCCGCTTCCGGCAGCGCGCCCGCCATCGACAGGAAACCGTGGAACATCCCCGGCAGGTGCGTCATCCGCACCTCCACCCCCGCGTCGGCCAGTGCGCGGGCGTACGCCCAGCCGTCGTCGCACAGCGGGTCGAGCCCCGCCGTCACCATGTGGGCGGGCGGCAGCCCCGACAGGTCGGCGCGGCGCAGCGGCGAGGCGTACGGGTCCGCCCCGTGCGCGGGGTCGGCCAGGTAGCGGTCCCAGTACCAGCGGACGTGGTCGGCGGTGAGGAAGTAGCCCTGGGCGTTGCGCTCGTGGGAGGCGCCGTGCCGGGTCGGGTCCAGCATCGGGTAGTACAGCGCCTGGCAGACGAGCTCCGGGCCGCCCCGGTCCTGCGCGGTGAGCGCCATGACGGCGGCGAGGTTCGCGCCCGCGCTGTCCCCGGCGACCGCGAGCCGCCGCCCGGGGTAGCGCTTCGCCGCCCACAGCAGCGCCGTGTAGCAGTCCTCGGGGGCAGCGGGGAACGGGTGCTCGGGGGCGAGCCGGTAGCCCACCGACACGACAACTGCCCCTGTGGCAACGGTCATCGCCCGGCAGAAGCCGTCGTGCGAGTCGAGCCCGCAGAGGCAGAAGCCGCCGCCGTGCGCGAAGACGACGACGGGGACTTCGCCCGTGCCGTCCGTGCCGCCCGTGCCGTCCGTGCCGCCCGTGCCGTCCGTGCCGCCCGTGCCGTTCGTGTCGCCCGTGCCGTCCGCACCGTTCGTCGGGTCGTACACCCGCACGCGTACCCCGTTGGCGTCCTCGTCGGCGACGTGCGCCACTTCGATGTCCGATGCGGGGGGTGCGGGGCGGGCCGCGAAGAAGGCGCGTACGTCCTTGATGTCGGTCAACTCGCTGCCCAGTGCGGGGAATTGGGATGATGCGGCGTCGATCAGGTGCCGTACCTCGGGGGCGGGCTCGAAGGGGGCGGGTCCGAAGGGGGCGGGTCCGAAGGGGTTGGGTCCGAAGGGGTTGGGTTCGGAGGGGTTGGGCTCAACAGGCATCGTCGTCAGACCTTTCCTGCGCCGGTGTCTTCCCGGCTGCTGCCCGCCAGGGCCCGCAGCTCGTTCTTGAGGACCTTCCCGGCGGCGTTGCGCGGCAGGGCGTCCAGGGGGACGAAGCGGCGCGGCACTTTGAAGTTGGCGAGCCGCTGCCGCGTCCATGCGGTGAGCGCCTCCGCGCCGGGCAGGCCGCCGTCGGCCGCCGGTACCAGGAAGGCCACCCCGACCTCACCCAGCCGCTCGTCCGGGGTCCCCACCACCGCCGCATCGGAGATCGCCGGATGGGCCCGCAGGGTGTTCTCGACCTCGGCCGGGTAGGCGTTGAACCCGCCGACGACGTACATGTCCTTGAGCCGGTCGGTGAGGGTGAGATATCCGTTCTCGTCGAGGACGCCCACGTCGCCCGTGTGCAGCCAGCCGTCGGTGTCGATGGCGGCGGCGGTGGCTGCGGGATCGTCGAGGTACCCGCGGGTGACGTGGTGGCCACGGGTGACGACCTCGCCCTGCTGTCCGGTCGGCAGCGGCGTCCCGTCGGGGCCCACGACGCGTACCTCCACCCCCGGGATGGCCCGGCCGACGCTGCGCCTCAGCGTCTCGGTGGGGGAGTCGACCGGGCAGACGGTGACGACACCGGTGGATTCGGTGAGGCCGTACGCGGCGAACACGTCGCGCGCGCCCAGTACGTTGCGGATGTCGTCGATCAGCCCGGTCGGGATGTTGGCCGCCCCCGTGCCCGCCATCCGCAGCGAGGACAGGTCGAACTCCGTCCGGCGCGGATGGGTCAGCAGCCCGTGGAAGATCGACGGAGCGCCGGTGAGGACGCTGATCCGCTCGTCGGCGATCCGGCGCAGGGCGCGGTCGGCGTCGTACACCTCCTCGGGGACGATCGTGGCGCCGCGCAGCAGACAGGCGACGATCCCCGCCTTGTACCCGAAGGTGTGGAAGAACGGACTGATCAGCAGATACCGGTCACCCTCGCTCAAGGTGACGGCCTCGGCCCACGCGTCGAAGACGCTCACGGTCTGGTGGTGGGAGGTCATCACCCCCTTGGGGCGGCCGGTGGTGCCGGAGGTGTACTGGATGTCGGAGAGGTCGTCCGGGCGTACGGCGGCGGCACGCCGAGCCCGCACCTCGTCGGGTACGGACTCGCCCGCGGCGAGGAACTCCGCCCAACTCGTCGTACCGGCAAGGGAGTCGAGCCCGGCCTCGCGCAGTACGACGGTGCTGCGCAGCCCGCCCAGATCCTCGCCGGAGTCCCGCAGCATGGCGACGTGGTCCGTACCGAGGAACCCGCGCTCGGCGAACAGCACTGTGCACCCGCTGCGCCGAACGATGTCGGCCGCCTCGCCCGCCCGATAGCGGGTGTTGAGCGGTACGAGTACCGCACCGACGGAGACTGCCCCGAGCGCGGCCACGATCCAGGCCGGGCTGTTGGGCGCCCAGACCGCGAACCGGTCACCCGGCTCGATCCCGTGCGCGATCGCGGCCCGCGCGGCGGCCCGGACGCGGTCCCGCAACTCGGCGAACGACCAGCGCACTTCGTCGCAGACGAGCGCCTCGCGGGGCCCGAAGGCCAGGGCGGCGACCTCGGGCAGATCGGCGAGGGTCGTGGCGGCGGTGGGCATGGAGCCTCCGGAGTGGAACGGGGGAGAGCGGACGGGGAGCGATACCGGTGGCCCATGACATCGGGACGAGAGGGTCGTGGACCAGAGCGGTTTCCCGGTGAGCGGGATCATGCGAGCGAGGCGCGCCCCTTCAGGGGCGCGGGGAACTGCGCGACCAGCCACAACGAACCCGCACGAAGCCCCCAGCCCCGCGGCAGCGGTTTCGGGAAGGGGCGGGGAGGGGCCGATCCCGCGAAGCGGCCCACCCACGCGCACCTGTGCACCCGGGCAGCCGGCCAGGGACCAGAGCGCGACATCTCAACCGCGCCGCGCACGCGGGACTCACCCGGGAACGTCGCCGCGCAGCAGCAGGGCGGCCAGGGCCAGTGCGTTTCCGCGTGCGGAGGCGATGTCGAGCCCGGTGAGTCCGGTGATTCTGGCGAGTCGGTTGTCCACGGTGTTGGGGTGCAGCCCCAGGTGGTTCGCGGTGCTGCGCCGGTCGTGCCGGTGTTCGAGGTGGACGCGCAGGGTCTCGATGAGTTCGGGCCGGTCGCCGACGGGGTCGAGCAGGGCGGCGATGCGGTCGCTGCTCTCGTCGCGGCGGGAGAGGTGGTACTCCAGCAGGACGTCGTCCATGCGGTGCGGGCCGGGGGGCCGGCCGCAGGCGCGGGCGACCCGGACGATCTCGGTGGCGGTACGGGCGGCGGCCGGTACGTCCTGGGCGGCGGCAGCGGTGACCGCGGCCAGCCGGACACCGTCGCCGCAGAGCTGCCGGATCCGGGTCGCCAGCTCGGCGCAGACACGGACGCCGTCCGGGTCGTCGGCCGGCTGCGGAGCGATCACATGGCCGCCGTCGGCGCCGAGCAGGGACACCGCACCGGCGCCGAGCGTGCGGTCGAGAACGGTCTGGATCCGGCGGACCCGACGGCGGCCCGCGACGGCCGGGGTGGCAGGTGCTTCCTCCTTCGAGAGATGAACGTGGACGACGAGCGAGGGGCCTTCGAGGCCCAGCTCGTCGAAGGCGCGCGAGGGCGGCAGGGAGCCGTCCAACAGGCCGCGTACCAGCGAGCGGTGGTGCTCGCGGCGTTCGGCGGACAGCGCGGCCTGCTCGTCGAGGTAGGTCTCGGCGACGGCACCGATGATGGCCTCGTGACCGCGCAGGAGGAAGTCGACGAGTTCGATGAGCGCGCCCTCCTCCCCCTCGGCGGCCTCGGCCCGGAGCGCCTGCCACAGGACGTAGACGCCCGTGGAGTGGCTGCGCAGCAGGGTGTGCAGGGGCATGCCCTCGTCGGCGCGCTGGGCGGCGCGTTCGCGGAAGAGGCTGAAGTCCCCTGCGCGGCCACGGGTGTCGCGCACCCGGCGGAGGAAGAGGCGCAGCCCGCTGCGGACCGTCGCGGCTATCTCCACGTCCTTCACGTCGGCGGGGAGATCGGCGTACCCCGGCAGCTGCTCGAAGGTCTCGCGGGCCATGTGGCGGGCGAGCTCGTTCACCCGGCTCTCGCACCGGGCGGCGAGGGCCTGCGCGGCGGGTGACAGCGGCGGGTACGAGCCGTGGCGGTCGGGACGCAGGTCGGGACGCAGGTCGGGAGGCAGGTCGGGACGCAGCTCGGGAGGCAGGTCGTTCGGCACCGGGCGGCTCCTCCGTGGGGCTGTGCAGGGCTGTGCAGGGCTGTGCAGGACGGTTCGGGACCGTGCGGGACGGTGCGGGACCGTGCGGGACTGTGACGGATCACAAGCCGGGGCGCGTCCGACTGTGAGGACGGAGGGTATCTCCCCGCCATGATCCGGCACAGACTCCGTGGACATCAGCCGACCACCTGCGCGGGCGGGCGAGGTGGTCCCCGAGCGTGAGCACGAGGAGCCGGACGCCATGACAGAGCACAACCCCCAGGAGCACCGCGACGGCGGCGGCTACGTCGCGTACACGGACCGGGTCTGGTCGGGCCAGGAGTCGCTGCTGGCCCACTTCACCGGGAAGTTCACCGACGGCGGGCTCGTCCCCCTCGGCGAACGGACCGCCTTCTTCCCGGCCTTCGCGAACGTGGCGGTGTTCGACACCGGGGACGGCCTGGTGCTGGTCGACTCGGGCGACTTCCGTACGGCCGCCCCGCTGCACGAGTCGGTACGCGGCCGCTCGACGGCTCCGGTGCGCGCGGTGGTCTACACCCACGGCCACGTCGACCACGTCTTCGGCGTGGGCCCCTTCGACCGGGAGGCCGCCGACGCCGGGACCGCGCGCCCCGAGGTCTTCGCGCACGAGGCGGTCGCGGCGCGCTTCGACCGCTACCGGGAGACGGCCGGTTACAACACCTGGATCAACCGAAGGCAGTTCGGCGTGCCGTCCCTGGAGTGGCCGACGGAGTACCGCTACCCGGACACGACGTACCGCGACCGACTCACCGTACGGCGCGGGGAGTTGACCTTCGGGCTGGTGCACGCCCGCGGGGAGACCGACGACCACACCTATGTGTGGATACCGGAGCTGAAGACCCTGTGCACGGGCGACCTCTTCATCTGGAACTCGCCCAACGCGGGCAACCCGCAGAAGGTCCAGCGCTACCCGGTGGAGTGGGCGCGGGCGCTGCGCGACATGCAGGAGCTGGGCGCCGAAGTGCTGCTCCCCGGGCACGGGGTGCCGATCCTCGGCTCCGACCGCATCCATCAGGCGCTCGGTGACACGGCGGAGCTGCTCGAATCGCTGTGCACCCAGACCCGGGACCTGATGAACGCGGGCGCGCGCCTCGACGAGGTGCTGCACGGCGTGAAGGTGCCGGCCGGCCTCCTGGAGAAGCCGTACCTCCACCCGGCGTACGACGAGCCCGAGTTCGTCGTACGGAACCTGTGGCGGCTGTGGGGCGGCTGGTACGACCAGAACCCGGCGCACCTCAAGCCCGCCCCCGAAACCGCGCTGGCCGCCGAGCTCGCCGAGGCGGCCGGAGGCGCGCGGGCGCTGGCGGACCGGGCCGGGCGGTTGCTCGGCAACGGGGAGCTCCGGCTGGCCTCGCACCTGGCCGAGACCGCCGCGCTGGCCGCGCCCGCCGACCGCGAGGTGGCCCGGATCAGGGCCGAGGTCTTCGCCCGCAGGGCCGAGCGCGAGACCTCGACGATGGCGCGCGGCGTCTTCCACTGGGCGGCCGCGGAATCCGCAGCCGTGGCGGCGGGCACGGACGTCGCCACGGAACTGACGCGCAGCGACGAAGGGCGGCGACGGGCCGCCGGAGCCATCAGCGTCGGTGCCGTCGACAGTCCGGGCGCCGTCGACGACGACGGCTGCGGCTGTGGCAGCCCTGTGGTCGAAGGATCGAACGCCGGTACTGAGCAAGGGGCTTGACCGTGCGGGCAGAGCCGGCCGTGACCCGGCGCGAAGGCCCGGCCGGCGGCCCCGGCGGCCGGCAGGCCTGGACGACCACCTGGCTGCTGCTGGTCTTCATGCTGGTGAACTTCGCGGACAAGGCCGTGCTGGGACTGGCCGGGCCGGAGATCATGAAGGAGTTCGGCCTCGGCCGCCAGGAGTTCGGGGCGGCCCAGGCCGCGTTCTTCAGCCTCTTCTCGCTGTCCGCGCTGGGGGTGTCGTTCCTGACCCGCAAGGTGCGCACCTCGGTGCTGCTCCTGGGCATGGGCCTGCTCTGGTCGGCCGCCCAGCTGCCGATGCTCTGGGGCGCGGCGGGGTTCGGGACACTGATCGTGACGAGGGTGCTGCTCGGCTTCGCCGAGGGGCCGGCGGCGCCCGTGGCGGTCCACCACGTGCACGGCTGGTTCGAGCAGCGGGAACGCACCCTGCCGACGGCGATCCTCATGGTGGGTGCGGCGGCGGGGGTCGCGGTGGCGGCACCCGCGCTCGGTGCGGTGATCTCCCACTTCGGCTGGCGCTGGGCCTTCGGGGTCGCGGGACTCGCAGGCCTGCTGTGGGCGGCGGTGTGGGCGGTCAAGGGCAGGGAAGGGCCGCTGGCACCGCCCGTGGGCCGGGCCGCACGCCCCGCGGACGGCGAACCCGGGGCCGCGGAGGTGCCGTTGCGGACCGTGTTCCTCACCGGCACGTTCGTCACGGCGGCCCTGGGCGCGTTCGCGGCGTACTGGGTGATGAGCGCGAAACTGACCTGGCTGCCCGACTATCTCCACACGGTGGTGGGCTGGGACCTCGGGCAGTCCAGTGCCGCGGTCGGCGGAGGTGCCGTGGCCAACGGGGTGGTCCTGCTGGCGCACGGGCTGCTCGGCCGCCGGGCCGCCCTGCGCGAGACCGGTGGAAGACCGGGCGGACGGCGGGGTGGAAGACCGGGTGGAAGGCTGCCCGCCGGAGCGGGTGCCGGGTTGCTGCTGGTGGTCTCGGCGGGTGCGGTGACCGTGTTCGCCACCGTCGACGCGCTGTGGATCAAGATCCCGATGATGTTCGGCCCGATGGCGGTCGCCCTCGTCATGCTCACCGCCGCGCAGACGGCCGTCGCCCGGATCACACCGCCGTCCCAACGGGGCGTCGCACTGGGCGCCCTGGTCGCCGTCTTCGCCCTCGGCGGCATCGCGTCCCCGCTCGTCCTCGGCCGGATCGTGGACGGCGCGGCGACAGCGACGGCCGGCTACGAGAACGGCTGGCTCGTCACCGCCGCCCTGCTGCTGGTCACCGGGGTCCTGGCGGCCCTCTTCCTGCGCCCGGAAAGGGACGCCGGGCGCCTCGGCGTCCCGGAGTCCCCGGCCTCAGGAGTCCCCGTCAGTCACTGACAGCGGCCCTCGGGCGGCGTCGGGGTTCACCCAGCAACCGGGGTTCACCCAGCAACCCGGGTTCACTCAGCAACGCGCGTTCACCCAGCGCCCGTGATCACCCGCACAGTTCGGTGAAGCGGCGCACGTCGATGTTGCCACCGGAGATGATCACGCCCACCCGGGAAGGGAGTTGGCCGATCCGGCCGGCGAGCAGGGCGGCGAGGCCGGTGGCGCCGCTGGGCTCGATGACGATCTTCAGTCGTTCGAAGGCGAAGCGCATGGCGTCGCGGATCTCGTCGTCCGTGACCAGGGCGATCTCGTCGACGAGCCGCCGGTTGACGGAGAACGTCAGCTCGCCGGGCGTCTGGATCGCCTGGCCGTCGGCGATGGTGCGCGGTACGGGGACGGTGATCCGCCGGCCCGCCGACAGGGACTGCCTGGTGTCGTCCCCTGCCTCCGGTTCCACCCCGATCACCCGCGTACCGCCGTACAGGCCCTTGGCCGCGGTGGCGCTGCCCGCGATGAGCCCGCCGCCGCCCACCGGGGCCACCAGCGCGCCGAGTTCACCGCACTCCTCGATCAGCTCCAGCGCCGCGGTGCCCTGCCCGGCGATGACGTGCGGGTGCTCGTACGGCGGGATGAGCGTCAGGCCGCGCTCGGCTGCCAGCGCCTCGCCGAGCGCGATCCTGTCCCCTGCGTACCGGTCGTACGTGACGATCTCCGCGCCGTAGCCGAGAGTCGCGTCCACCTTGGACTGCGGGGCGTCCTCGGGCATGAGGATCACCGCCGTGGTGCCCAGCTCCCGCGCGGCAAGGGCGACGGCCTGGGCGTGGTTGCCGGAGGAGTAGGCGGCGATTCCCTTGGCCAGTTGCTCCGGTGAGAGACGGGAGGCGGCGTTGTACGCACCGCGGAACTTGAACGCGCCGATCCGCTGGAAGTTCTCGCACTTGAGCCGCACCTCGGCACCGACGCGCTCGTCCAGGGTGCGGGAGTGCAGGACGGGGGTGCGGTGGGCGACGCCCTTGAGGCGTGCGGCGGCGTCGCGTACGTCGTCCAGGGTCGGTTGCTGGGGGAGTGTCACGTCTGTGCTCCGTTTCCGGCGGGCCGGCTGGCGGGTGGACCGGCTGCCTGGTCCGACAGTAGTCCGTACATCACCCGCACCGGCAGCGCCGGGTTGGCGGCGGCGTGAGCGCCCAGTTCCTCGTCGTCGAGGAGGGCGAGCAGCCGCTCGGCGGGCAGTCGGGGGTGGCGTGCGGCGCCCGCGCGGACGGTCGGGTCCGGGTCGCGGGTGAGCAGGCCGGCGGTGTCGGGCCGGAGGCCGGGGTCGAGTACGGCGAGGCGCCGCTCGGCGGGGGCGTCCGCCTCGGCGAAGCGGGCCGCGAGTCCCGCGACGGGGAACCGCGGGTGTTCGGGCAGCAGGCCGCCGGTTCCCGACGGGTGCTCCAGATGGCTGCGCAGCAGCAACTCCGGTGGCGGGGCGGGGTGGTTGTGGGCGAGCAGCATCCGTACGCCCGGATCCTCGTCCCGGGCCAGCAGCGCCACCAGCGCGGCGGGCAGCCCGGGGTCCTGGGCGGCCCGCCGCCGCAGCAACGGGTGACGCGAGCGGGCGTACCGGGCGGTGTCCGCCGGGTCGGGGGCCGGGCGGAGATGGTGGGCGCGCGGGCCGAAGTCCTCGTCGTCCGGATCGGTGTTCACCGTGTAGTCGATCGCCGCCCGCTCGTCCTCGCTCAGCCCTGACCGCAGCGAGACCGCGGTGCGTACCCGTGGATCGGGGTCCCGTGCAAGGGAGTTGACCATTTCGGGCGCGAGGTCGTCGCGGTGGGCCAGCTCCAGTCTGACCTTCGGGTCGGGGTGTGCGACGAGAGCGGCGACGACGTCCGGGGGAGTGCTGTGGTTGTGGGCGAGGACCCACTGGTTCTCGTGGTCGTCCTCGCTCAGCAGCCAGTCGACGACCGTCCGTGTGAGGGGGCGGTTCACCAGGATGTGTGTGGTGGCGTGACTGCGCGGCGCGGGCAGTGGGCCCAGCTCGCGCTCCATCGCCTCGGCGTCCTCGGTCTCCAGTACGCGCTCCGCGGCGGCCCGCACCTGCGGGTGCGGGTCGGTCAGCAGCGCCGCCCGTTCGTCGTCGGAGAGAAGGGTCCACAGGGAGACGGCCATGCGTCGTACGGAGGCGAAGGGGTGTCGGCAGTAGGTGAGTTGGAAGCGAAGGGCTATCTGCCCGGAGACGACCAGCTCCTGCAGGCAGTCGTTGTCGTACGTCGTCAGCATCCGGTCGACCACCGGGTCGGGGAGCGGGCGCACGGGCCGCTTGCCGTCCCGCCCCGGACGGCCGGAGAGGTGTGCCCGCACGATCCACTCGGGATCGTCGACGAGCAGCCCGCGCACCGCGGGATCGACGAACGGGTTGCGGGCCAGGGCGCTGCGGACCCGGGGGAGCGGGTGCGTGACGATCGCCGCGGCCACCTCGTCGGGGAAGGAGGGGCGGCGCGAGGCCAGTGCGGTCCAGCCGCTTTCGTACGAGGGCTCCAGCAGCCGGAGGAGCAGGTGTGCGGGGGCGGCGGGGTTGACGGCGAGACCGTCGAGCAGGGAGGTCATGCCACGCTCCGATGGACGGGGGCGGGGACGGGGCGGGGGCGGGGGCGGGATCAGGCACATCCCCCGGCGTCACCCTAGACGACGGCCACAACGCGTGTGAGGCGAAAGCTTCTTGCCTGCGTGCGAGACGCAACGTATCGTCTTGGTGAGGGTCGCCGAGGGGCGCCCCAAGCACATCCGAAGGTCTGGTTCCGCATGCCGCGCACGCAGCAGGCCGCGCGGCGGACCGCGCACGCGCCGGACCGCGCGCGCCGGACCACGCACGCGCCGGACCACGTACGAAGGAGCACCATGGAGCAGTTCATCGAGGCAGCACCCGGAGTACGCCTGTGGGCCGAGGCGGTGGGTGACGCCGGGGCTCCGCCGCTGCTGCTGGTCATGGGCGCCCAGGCCTCGGGCAAGGGCTGGCCCGACGAGTTCGTGGACATGCTTGCCCGGCAGCACCGCGTGATCCGCTACGACCACCGTGACACCGGGCGTTCCACCTGGTCCTTCGCGGAGTGTCCGTACCGGGTCGTCGACCTCGCCGAGGACGCGATCGCGGTGCTGGACGGCTTCGGTGTCGACCGCGCGCACGTCGTGGGGTTCTCCCTGGGCGGAATGCTCACCCAGCTTCTGATCGCCGACCACCCCGACCGGCTGCTCAGCGCGACCGTGCTGGGCACCTGCGCGCTCAGCACCGTTCCGTACGTCCACCCGGACGGCACGCGCACCCCGCCCGGCCAGCTGCCGGAGATCGCGCCCCACGTGCTGGAGATGTGGGCCAGGCCGGTCGAGGACCGGGGCCTGGAGGCCGAACTCGACCGGAGGGTCGAGCACTGGCGGGTGCTCTCCGGCGACCAGCTCCCCTTCCACCCCGAGAGCGCCCGCGCCCTGGAGCGGCGGATCATCGAGCACACGGGGCACCACGGCACCAACACCGCGCACGGCAGCGCCGACCACAGCGGCATGGACCGCACCGAGGCACTCGCGAAGAGCGACGTGCCCACCCTGGTGATCTCCTCGCCGGCCGAACCCGTCTTCCCGCCGCCGCACCCGCAGCACATCGCCCAGGTGATCCGCCGCACGCATGTCGTCGAGATCCCGGGCATGGCCCACGCGCTGCCCGACGAGGTCCTGGCCCCGCTCGCCACCGCGGTCCTGGAACACACCGCGGGGCACTGATCCCGTCACTCACTCGGGGACGGAGGCCTGCGGGTCGACCGGGCGCTCGAAGAAGGTCTCCAGCACCACCGTGGCCCGCGTCCCGCTGACCCCGTCGACGGCGTGGATCCGGCGCAGTACGTCCTGCAGTTGCTCGGTGCCGGCGGTCCTGACCTTCACCAGCACCGAGGCGCTGCCCGCGATGACGTGCGCCTCCAGGATCTCGGGGAGCGCGGCGAAGTCCTGCGCCGAATCACCCATCCACGAGGTCGAGTCGACCATCACGTAGGACAGGACGGAGGCGCCCACCGCGGCCGGGTCCACCTCGGCCGCGGTGCGGCGGATGACACCGCGCTCGCGCAGCTTCCGTACGCGCTCGTGCGTGGCACCGGCGGACAGGCCGACGGACCGGCCCAGCGCGGCGTAGGACGTGGTGGCGTCCTGCTGGAGCCGTGTCAGCAGGACGCGGTCTATGTGATCCACAACTCTCCGTTCGTCAACGTCTTGTGCCGACCATACGACATCCTGCAGTCTCGCTATCAGGCCAAACAACGTTCGGCACAGGGGTGGTTGAGACATGTACGAGATGTTCGACGAGAGGTTCCGCACCGGGCGGTGCATGAACGGTGACGAAGCGCTGGAGGTGCTGTACACCGGCTGCCGCTGGGCGGAAGGCCCCGTCTACCTGCCCGCCTGGCGGCAGTTGATCTGGAGCGACATCCCCAACGACCGGATGCTGCGCTGGGACGAGGAGACCGGTGCGGTCAGCCTCTTCCGGCGCTCCGCCGGGCACACCAACGGCAACACCCTCGACCGCGAGGGCCGGTTGATCACCTGCGAGCAGGGCAACCGCCGGGTGACCCGCACCGAACACGACGGCACCGTCAGCGTGTTGGCCGACCGGTGGCAGGGCAAGCGGCTCAACAGCCCGAACGACGCGGCGGTGAAGTCCGACGGCTCGATCTGGTTCTCCGACCCGGACTTCGGCATCACCAGCGACTACGAGGGCTACCGCGCACAGAGCGAGATCGGCTCCAACAACGTCTACCGCATCGACCCGGTGACCGGTGAGGTGCGGCAGGTCGCCGACGGCTTCGGTGCGCCGAACGGCCTGGTCTTCTCGGCCGACGAGAGCCGGCTGTTCGTCTCCGACACCCGGGCCGGTCTCATCCGGGTCCTCGACGTGCGCGACGACGGCACGCTGTCCGACGGCAAGGTCTTCGCCGAGGCGGGAGCCCGCGAGAAGGCCCGCTTCGACAACCTCCGTTTCGACGACGAGGGCCGCCTCTGGGCCGCCGCGATGAACGACGGAGTGCACTGCTACGACCCCGACGGCACGCTCATCGGGCGGATCGACGTCCCCGAGGCGGTGGCCAACATCTCCTGGGGCGGCGCGAAGCGCAACCGCCTCTTCATCACCGCGGAGACCAGCCTCTACTCGGTGGTCATGGCCGTCACGGGCACCCACCCGACCGGACCCGGGCGTCGGCCCTGGCTGAACGCGTAACCACTGCCGCGTGTCCGAAAAGTGTCGAACCTGTGAACGAGACTGTTAGTCTCGCCTGGGTTTTCGACTATCTGACGGGGTGGCACATGAGGAAACGATTCATCGCGTTCGGCGGCGTGGCTCTGGCCGCACTCGCGGCGGTGCCGGCAGCGGCGGCGCCGCTGCCCCGGCCACCGCTGGTGAGCCTGAACGTATCGGGCAGCCACTACGGACTGACCGAGAAGACGGACCCGTACCAGACGCCGCCGGCCGCCGACTACACCTCCGTCGGGATCAACGGCGCGCTGTCCGGCGACGACCGCACCCCGATGGTCGGCCAGAAGGACCCCAAGTGCGCGGACTGGATCGACGCGCTGCCGCAGCCGACGATGCCGACCAGCGAGGCGTACTGCTGGGACACCGAGATGCAGGGCAAGCAGGGCAAGGAGAACGCGCATCTGATGCCCTGGGTGCCGCAGGGCATCGCCACCTCCGGCGAGGCGCAGCTGAGCGGCATCCCGATCGGCGGCAACAACCGGACTGCGGTGGTGAGTTGGACCTGGCAGAACACCAAGCAGGACCCGGTCACGGATCCCAACAACCCGCCGCCGGTCAAGAAGGACTACCGGCACAACTCCGTGAAGCTGGCCTTCGTCAACCTGGACGACATGAAGTACCGCTTCGTGCTCCCGGTCTGGATCGACGAGGCGGGCGTCCAGCGGCGGATCTACGGACACGGCGGCGGGCTGGCCTGGTACGGCCCGTACCTGTTCATGGCCAGCACCGCCAACTGGGAGGGCAAGCCGGGTCCCGACGCGGGCAAGGCCGGAGTCCGCGTGTTCGACACCCGCAAGATCTACAAGAAGAAGGACGGCAGCGGCGGCGACTACCAGTACGTCCTGCCGGAGGTACGGCACTACGTCTCCGGCGGCACCTCCTTCGACTACGTCTCGCTGGACCGCAACAGCGCCGGTGGCGCCAGCCTGGTCGGGGGCAACTACAAGAACTCGGGCGACCTGAACACCTACGCGGGCACCGAGGTCTACCGCTACCGGTTCGGCGACGACTACCGGCTGAACCCGACGCCCGTCCAGGGCTGGAAGTCGACCGTCCCGCAGGACGCCGCCGACGCGATCAGCGACGTCCAGGGCGTCCAGGCCAACGGCGACACGCTGTACTTCAACATGTCCAAGGGGAAGCTGGCCAACCGCCGCTTCGCCACGGCCGGTGTCGGCGGGGCCGCGTCGGACTGGACGATCAAGTCGCGCAAGGACTCGTCGTACCGCCCCCAGGACCTGTCCCTGTGGTACGCCACCAACGAGCTGTGGAGCCTCACCGAGGGCGAGGAGGACCGGGTGCTGTACTCGGTGAAGCTGGACGCGCTGAAGTAGGAACGGGCCCGTCCGTGCGGTGAGCCGAGGCGGGGCGTGCCCCGTCTCGGCGTGCCCTGCCTCGGCGCGCCCAGGGTCGGTGCGTCCCGTCTCGGCGTGCCCAGGGTCGGTGCGTCCCGTCTCGTCCGCGTCGTCGTCCTAGGGCGGCACGTCCCCCGACGTGCGGTGCTGACCCCTGAGCTGTCTGAGGAAGTACGCCGCCTCGCCGCTGACGCTGACCCCCGTGGCCAGGATGATCAGCATGGCCATCGCCTGCACCATCTGGGCGATCCCTTGCTGGACGTGATTGACCGCCAGCTCGCTCAGGGCCCGGTAGAGCATGCTGCCGGGCAGCAGGGGGGTGACGGCGGGGATGACCAGGGGGAGAGCGGACACGCGGGCCCGCTGTGCCAGGTACTGGCCGACCGCGCCGATGGATACGGCCATGATGCCGGTGGACGACAGCCGCAGGAAGCCCGCGTTGCGCAGGGCGAGGTACCCGATGACGCCCCCGACCCCGAGAAGGGCCGTGATGATCCACTTGCGGCGGGGCACATGCATCCGGGAGGCGAGCGCCACCGTGAACATCGCGGCGCCGAGCAGCCGCCAGGAGAAGTAGTCCAGGGACTTGGTCTGCGGCAGGATCGGCAGGCTGTAACCCGCCTTCGCCGCGAGGGCCATGACCGCCCCCGTCCCCGAGACGATCGCGAGGAAGACGAGCAGCGACTCCATGAGCCGGGCGTACGCCGTCACATAGTGACCGGTCAGGGCGTCCTGGACGGCGCTGATGATGGTGAGGGCGGGCAGCAGGGCCAGTACGCCGCCGACGATGATGGCCGGGCCGTAGTGGCCGTGGCCGAGATTGTCGGCCACGACGGCGAACACCGCGGCGGGCAGCACGGCGAGTGCGATCCGGTAGAAGGCGGGCACGCCGTAGGCGGCGAGCGCGGTGGAGACCCGTCCGGCGAGGGTGGCCGCGACGAAGGAGGGGATCACGACCGGCAGGTCGCCACCCGCGATCAGGCTTCCGGAAGCGGCGACCAGGCCCGCGTGGGCCGACTCCTTGCCCCAGAGGGCGGCACGGCTCTGGACGGCCTCGGTCGCGGGCGCGGGGCAGAGACCGATGACGCGCGCACGTGCCTCGACGGCGGTCAAACGGCCGTCGCTGATCTCCTGGATGAGCCGGTGGGTGCTTTCCAGCGCGGTGAAGTCGAGGGTGGTGCGGCGGATGACCCTGTGCTCGGACGTGGGTTCCGTGTCGTCGGCCATCCGGCCCGTCAGTGAGACCACCCACAGCGTCACATCGGGCTCGCACCACTGGAGTCCGTACGTCTCCGCCGTCACCAGCATGCCCGCGACCGTCTCTTCGGCGGCCGCGCCGTTGGCCATCAGGGAATCGCCGATCAGCAGCGCGAGGGCGATGACGAACGCGGCGTCCGGGTGCTCGGGGTCGGCGGGCGGCGCCATGAACGGATCCGGAGCGGACTCCAGACCACGCAGCCGCCCCAGGCTTCGCTGGAGCCAGGGCAGGGACTTGCTGGGCAACGGGCCCTCCAGCACTGGGGTTGGACTTCGGTGACTTCTCTGACTTCGGTGACTTCTCTGACTTCTGTACGGGTACGTGGGCCCACCTCGACCGTCCCGGGTGGGCCCACGCTGCTCGTGCGGTCTAGCAGTAGGGCTCGACCGCGCCGACGTTGGCGGCCCAGCCCGCCGGGATCCAGCCGCGGCCGTCGGACAGCTTGTACCAGCGCGGGTTGCCCCGGACGGGGTCGGAGTTGACCTTGCACCGGATGTTCATGATGCGCCCCTTGGGCAGGGAACCCACGGGCTTGTAGCCCAAGCCAGGGCCGCTGCGGATGGCGAGGCTGCTGGGGATGATCCGTACCCGGTAGCGGCTGTGCTTCGTGTCGTTGGTCGCCTCGCCCCCGGGGCCGCGGGGCCCCCTGGGCCCCCGATCACCCTTCGGCCCGGCCGGCCCGCGCCCGCCCTGGGGACCTGCCGGACCGGCGTTGCCCTTGGGGCCGGTGTTGCCCTGGGGCCCGACGTTGCCCTGGGGCCCGACGTTGCCCTGGGGCCCGACGTTGCCCTGGGGCCCGGCAGGCCCCTGCGGTCCTGCCGGGCCTTCGGCCCCGGTGCTGCCCTTTGCGCCCGTCGGGCCCGCATCACCGGTGTCGCCCTTCGCTCCTGCGGGCCCTGTGGCGCCTGCCGGACCTGCCGGACCTGCCGGACCTGCGGGGCCTGCCGGTCCTGCCGGTCCTGCCGGTCCTGCCGAGCCCGCCGGGCCGTCAGCTCCCGTGTCTCCCCGGGGACCCGCCGCTCCCGTGTCCCCCTTCGGACCTGCATCACCGGTGTCACCCTTGGGCCCGGTCGCGCCGTTGTCGCCCTTGGCGCCTGTAGGGCCTGTCTCACCTGCCGGTCCTGTTGGGCCTGCCGGTCCTGCGGGACCGTCGTTTCCTGGGTCGCCTTGGGGGCCTGTGGCTCCTGCGTCGCCCTTGGGGCCTGTATCGCCGGTGTTGCCCTTGGGTCCGATCGCACCGGTGTCGCCCTTCGGGCCTGCCGGGCCTGCCGGTCCTGCGGGGCCGTCAGTTCCTGGGTCGCCCTTGGGGCCTGCGGCTCCTGCGTCGCCCTTCGGGCCCGTGTCGCCCGTATCACCCTTCGTGCCTGCCGGACCTGCCGGACCCGCTGGGCCTGTCGGACCCTCCGGGCCTGCGGGACCGTCAGTTCCCGGGGTGCCTTGAGGGCCCGCCGCTCCCGTGTCCCCCTTGGGACCCGTGTCGCCGGTGTCGCCCTTGGGCCCGGATGTCCCGGTGTCGCCCTTGGGGCCTGCCGGACCCGTAGGGCCGTCAGCCCCCGCGTCGCCCTGCGGACCCGTCGCTCCCGTGTCCCCCTTGGGGCCTGTATCTCCGGTCTCGCCCTGGGGCCCGGTCGCGCCGGTGTCGCCCTTCGGGCCTGCTGGGCCTTCGGCCCCCGTGTCTCCCTTCACACCGGTGGGGCCTGCGGGACCGTCAGCCCCCGTGTCGCCCTTGGGACCTGTGGGGCCGTCAGCCCCTGTGTCGCCCTTCGAGCCCGCCGGTCCTGCTGGTCCCGCCGGTCCTGCGGGGCCTTCCGCTCCTGTGTCGCCCTTCGGGCCCGCATCGCCCGTGTCGCCCTTCGCGCCTGTGGGACCGGCAGCCCCCGCATCGCCCGTGTCGCCTTTCGCGCCCGCAGGTCCTGCAGGCCCTGCGGGGCCTGGAGCCCCCGTGCTGCCGGGGTCTCCCTTGTCGCCCTTCGGGCCGGCGGGGCCTTGCTTGGTGACCGGTGGGTCGAACGTCGAGTCACTCACGTCGGCGGTGACCGGACCGTTGTTCGCCGTGTCGGAGTCGGGCGTGATCGCGTTGACCCATGCCTGGTTCACCGGCAGGTTCGCCGCGGTGGACGTCATGGTGCCGTTGACCACGATCGTGACGGATTCACCGGCCGGAATGGAGGGGATCGGGCAGTCGAGCTGCGTCCCGGCGCCCCCGGACAGTGCCGTGGTCGTGCAGGGACCGCCTCCCTGGACGACCGAGGCCTGTGGGTTGACGACAGTGGGAGGCAGACGGTCGTGCACCACTGTCGCCCGGGCGGTGTCCGGGCCCGCGTTGCTGACGGTGATCTGCCAGGCGACGCCACCGCTGGGGCTCACGGTCTTGGTCGTCATCTTCTTGGTGACGCTCAGGTCCGCGTCCGGCGGGTCCTGGGTGACCCGGATGTTGGCGAGCATGGGGCCGCATGCCGCGCTGGACCGTGTCTCCGTCGACGTGAAGGTGACGGTCGGATTGTCCGAGCCGGCCGTGAACGTATACGTACTGTCGCGCCAGTTGCCCGTGTTCCGGGTGGCGACGCCCGGCGTGGTGAAGGCCATGGTCTGACCGCCGGTGCCCGACACGGTGAAGGGCTGGCCGGTCGCCAGCTGCGTCAGGGAGCAGCCGTTCCAGGTGTTCGGGCTGCTGCCGAAGGTCACGGTGACCGTGGCGCCCTGCATGATGCCGTTGAGCTGCTGGCTGAGGCTGACGGGGGAGCCGCCGTTGAGGTCGACCGCCTGGAGCCCGTCGGCCCGTTTGGCCATGGCCGCCGAGTAGACCTCTGTCGTGCCGTTCCAGTTCGGCACCGTGACGCCGCTGAAGGACTGGTCGCCGTTGGACACCGCAGGGTTGGCGAAGGTCCCGTTCGTGACCGGGACGGGTACGGGGGCGCGCTGGGCGGCATGTGCCGCCACCGGCAACGATGCCGCCTGCAGAGCGAGAAGCAAGGGGGTCACCACTGCGGTGCGTCTGCCCGGCCTTCGCGACGTGTGTCTTCTGCTGCGCATGGCACTCTCCACGGTCGAGGTGGCGGGAGCAGGGCACCTGCGCGGCGCAGATGATCATACTTCCGCCGTTGCTGGCGTCGTGCAGCCAGCAGCATGGAATCTGATGGGGAGTCATACCGTTTTGCGACACGCCGCCGGGCCCGCCGTGCCTTCTCCCGGTGGCCGCAGCCGGGGGCGGCGTGCGGCAGCGGTTTGTGGCGGCAGGCGGCGGAAGGTGGGGGAAGAGCGGCCCGGGGCCGAAGTGTTGGCTGGTTTCCCGCTGGCAACGGCCCGGCCGGGCTGGTGAAACTGAGGACGTGGAGCCCCACCCGCCCCGCTCCTCCCGCGCGCCGCTGTACCGGTGCCGAGGAGGCGGGAGCGGAAGTGGCGCGCCGCGCACCGGCTTCGGCCGCATTCCTGCGGCTGTCGATTCCCTTGCACGGCGACGCACGTCAGGAGGCTTCCATGACTGCACGACCGAGCAGCGCCACCACTGATGCCGACACGAAGCACGGCACGAAGCACGGCACGAACGCCACCACCGGCGCCGACTGGGGCAAGGCGGACTTCGACGACATCTACGACCGCCCCGACCCCCGCTCGTACTTCGCCACGATGCGCCCCCTGGCGTACCAGATCCCCCACCACGGCCAGGCCGTCTTCCGGGCGCTGACCGGCGCGCTGCGCGGTCTGCGCCCCGACCGGACACCGCTGAACGTCGTCGACCTGTGCTGCTCCTACGGGATCAACGCGGCCCTCCTCAACCACCGGGTCACCCTGACCGAGCTGTACGCCCGCTACACCGCCCGCCACCTGGCCACGCTCTCGGCCCCCCGCCTTACGGCCGAGGACCGGGCCTTCTTCACCGCACGCCGCATCCCCGATCCGGTGTCGGTGACGGGCGTCGACGCGGCGGCCCGCGCCACCGGATACGCGCGTGACGTCGGCCTCCTCGACCACTCCTTCGCGGAGAACCTCGAAGTCGGCGGGCCGAGCCCCGCCCTGCGCCGCGCGCTGGCGGGCACGGACCTCATCACCGTGACGGGCGGCATCGGCTACATCCGCACCCGGACCTTCAGCGGGCTCCTCGACTGCATGCCGGTCCCGCCGTGGGTGGCCTCGTTCGTGCTGCGCACCGTGCCCTACCGGCCGATCGCCGAACTGCTCGCCGCCTCGGGCCTGGTGACGGAGAAGCTGCCCGCCCGCACCTTCCGGCAGCGCCGCTTCGCCGACGACGCCGAGCGGAACGCGGCGTTCGACGCCCTGGCCGCGGCCGGTCTGCGTACGACGGGCAAGGAGGCGGACGGCTACTACCACGCCGACCTGTACCTGTCCCGGCCCGCGGCCGACGTCGCCGCGCTGCCCCTCGCGCGTCTGCTGTAGCGGAACTCCGTAACCGAACCCCGTTGCGGGGACCCCTCTCATCCCGCACTTCTGCGGCTGGTACTTTTCACTCCGTCGGGAAAGTTGGCTATACAACTTCAGGCGACCCTGAGGAGTGCGTGTTGACCGAGTCACTGTCCGTAGACGTAGTAGACCTGCCGCTCATGTGGCTGCGCGACAACTGCCCCTGTTCCCGGTGCCGGGACCCGCGCAACGGCCAGAAGCTGTTCCAGATAACCGACCTGCCGGCCGGCCTCGCGCTCGGCGCGGTCCGGCAGAGCGCCGACGGTGGCGACGGTGCCGACGGCGCGGCCGTGGAGATCGACTGGGCGCCCGACAGCCACCGGTCGACGTACTCCGCGCGGTGGCTGGCTGCCAACCGGCCCGGGGCCGACACCTGCGAGGGCCCCGGCGACCGGCGCGGCGAGACGGGCAAGACGCTGTGGACCGCCGCGGACCTGGAAGGCCGGATTCCGGAGGCGGACTGGGCCGCCTACCTGGGCGACCCGGCGGTCAGGGCACAGGTGCTGGAGTCGGTGCTCGCCCTCGGCTTCGCCCTGCTGCGCGACGTGCCGTGCCGGGAGGGCCAGGTGCTGGAGGCGGTCGAGTCCTTCGGCTACGTACGCGAGACCAACTACGGGCGGCTCTTCGACGTACGCGTCGAACCCGACCCCACCAACCTGGCCTTCACCGGTGCGCGGATCACGCCGCACACCGACAACCCGTACCGCGACCCGGTGCCCACGCTCCAGCTGCTGCACTGCCTGTCCAACGCGGCGGTCGGCGGCGACTCCGGTCTGGTGGACGGGTTCAAGGCCGCCGCGCTGCTGCGCGAGGAGGACCCCGGGGCGTTCGCGGTACTTGCCCGGACGCCGGTGCCGTTCCGCTTCAGCGACTCCCGCACCGTACTGGAGGCGGACCGGCCGATGATCGACGTGGACGGGCACGGCCGGATCCGTGAGGTGCGCTTCAACAACCGCTCCATCGCCACCCTGCGACTGCCCGCCGACCAGCTGGACGCCTTCTACCTGGCCTACCGGACCTTCGCCGAGATCACCCTGCGCCCCGCCCTCCAGCTGAACTTCCGGCTCTCGCCGGGCGACTGCCTGATCTTCGACAACGTCCGCCTGCTGCACGCCCGTACCGCATTCGAGGAGAGCGGCGCCCGCCACCTGCAGGGCGCGTACGCCGACATCGACGCGCTGGCCGGCACGCTTGCCGTACTGCGCCGCGAACGGGCCGCGGCGGGCGGGGAGTTCCTCGACGGGCTGGCCGCGCTCTTCGAGGGCGAGGGCGCGGGCGTCTACCTGGGCGAGGAGGTGACCATGGCCCAGCACATGCTGCAGGCCGCGGTGCGCGCCGAGGCGGCGGGCGCCCCCGACGCGCTGGTGGCCGCCGCACTGCTGCACGACCTCGGCCACTTCCACGGGCCGGTCAGCGGCGAGGAGCTGATGACCGGCACCGACAACCGGCACAGCCACACCGGCGCGGACCGGCTCGCCGAGTGGTTCGGCCCCGAGGTCACCGAGCCGATCCGACTGCACGTGGCGGCCAAGCGCTATCTGTGCGCGGTCGAGCCCGAGTACTTCGGCCGGCTCTCCGAAGCCTCGGTATACACCCTCAAGGTGCAGGGTGGTCCGATGAATCCGACCGAGGTGGCCGCGTACGAGAAGAACCCGTACGCGGCGGACGGGGTCGCGGTGCGTCGCTGGGACGACGAGGCCAAGGACCCTGAAGTGACCGCCCCCGGCTTCGCACACTTCCGGCCGATGCTGGCGGGCCTGCTGCGGACCGCCTGATTCCGATCGTACGTACGGTCTGGGGCTCGCGCCCCGTCAGCTGTCCCCGGCCGGGCGGCGGGCCAGCGAACCGGTGGCGGCCGAGCTGTGAACGGTGAAGGACACGGTGTCCGGCAGGTACCGGTCATCGGACCATTCGATCGGGATGCCTGCTGGATCCGTACTGCACCGACGCTCGCGCAGCAGCGGGTCACCTGGCCGGCAGCCGAGCAGCCGGGCGTCCTCCTCGTCCGCCCGGCACAGGTCGACGGTGTGCTGGGCATCCGCGAACAGCACCCCCGACTCCTCCAGGGCCAGGGTGTACGACACCGTGTCCGGCGCCAGCCGGGCCACCAGCGCGCCGACGGCCGGCGGAAAGACGGTGTGCTCCACCATCACCGGGCGCCCCGAGAGCGAGCGCAGCCGTCGCACCTCGTAGACCTCGGTCCCCTCGGGCAGGCGCAGCTGCGCGCGCTCGGCCGCGTCGGCGGGCCGGGTGCCCGCGGCGACGATCCGGCCGCCCGGCTCCTCGCCGGTCGACCGCGCCCAGCGGGTGAAGCTCAGCAGCTCGCCGAAGCTCTGCGGCCGCGGTGCCCCGAGCACGACCCGCCGGGTGCCGCGCCGCGAGGCGATCAAGCCCTCGGCGCGCAGCGCGGCCATCGCCTGGCGCACGGTGCCCCGGGAAACCCCGTACCGCTCGGCGAGTTCGGCCTCGGCGGGCAGCCGCCCGCCGGAGCCGTACCTGCCGTCGCCGATCTCCCGGCCCAGGTCCGCGGCCACCTTCCGGTACAGCGCCTGATCCTTCGGCGGACGCTTCCCGGCTCCGGCTCCGGCTTCGGCTCCGGTTCCGGCTTCGGTCCCGCTCCCGGCTCCGGCTCCGGTCCCGGCCTCGGCCGAGTCCTGGGTCACCGGGCCTCCGAGCCGGAGCGGGCGTACCGGGCGTACCGGGCGTACCTGCGGATGCGGTAGCGCAGTCCGGACGTCGAGTCCTGCCAGCCGGTGTCCTCGGCGACCTCCCAGGTCCGGTCAGGCGTCGGGGCGTAGGTGTCGCCGCTCACCGTCGCGTCGACCTCGGTCACCGAGAGCGTCGTGGCGTACTCCAGGGCGGCCCGGTAGATCTCCCCGCCGCCGATCACCCAGACCGCTTCAGGGGCGTCGGTCTCCTGGGTGTCCGACCGCAGCGGCTCGGCCGCGAGCTCCAGCGCCTCGGCGACGGACCCGGCGCGTTGCGCGCCGTCGGCGGTCCAGTGCGGATCGCGGGTCACCACGATGTTGCGCCTGCCGGGCAGCGGGCGGAACCGCGGCGGCAGCGAGTCCCACGTCTTGCGCCCCATCACCACGGGGCGACCGAGGGTGGTCGCCTTGAAGTGCGCCATGTCCTCGGGCAGCCGCCAGGGGATCGCGTTGCCCGCGCCGATCACGCCGGCAGGGGTCTGCGCCCAGATCAGCCCGACGTCCATCCCGACGTCCATCCCGACGTCCATCCCGGCGTTCGTCCCGCCATTCAGCCCGCCATTCATCCCGACGCTCATACCGCGACCGGGGCCTTGATGGCCGGGTGGTGCCGGTAGCCGACCACTTCCACGTCGGAGTAGGCGTAGTCGAAGAGCGAGTCGGCCCGGCGCAGCTTCAGCCCGGGGAACTCCAGCGGGGTGCGCGACAGCTGCTCGGTCACCTGCTCCACGTGGTTGTCGTAGATGTGGCAGTCGCCGCCGGTCCAGATGAAGTCGCCCGGCTCCAGGCCGACCTGCTGCGCCACCATGTGCGTGAGCAGGGCGTAGCTGGCGATGTTGAACGGGACGCCGAGGAACAGGTCCGCGCTGCGCTGGTACAGCTGGCAGGAGAGCCTGCCGTCGGCGACGTAGAACTGGAAGAAGGCGTGGCACGGCGCGAGCGCCATCTTGTCCAGCTCGGCGACGTTCCAGGCGGAGACGATCATCCGGCGGGAGTCCGGGTTCCGGCGCAGGGTGTCGAGGACCTCGCTGATCTGGTCGATGTGCGAGCCGTCCGGGGTGGGCCAGGAGCGCCACTGGGCGCCGTAGACCGGGCCGAGATCACCGTTCGCGTCGGCCCACTCGTCCCAGATGGTGACCTTGTGCTCCTGGAGCCAGCGGGCGTTCGAGTCGCCGCGCAGGAACCACAGCAGCTCGTACACGATGGACCTGAGGTGCACCTTCTTGGTGGTGACCAGCGGGAACCCCTGCGAGAGGTCGTAGCGCAGCTGGTGCCCGAAGATGCTCCGGGTACCGGTGCCCGTCCGGTCGGCCTTGGCCGTTCCGGAGGTGAGTACCAGCCTCAGCAGGTCTTCGTACTGGGTGTCTGTCTGGGTGTCTGTCTGGGTGTCCGCCACGGCCGTCGAGTCTACTGTCCGCGCGGACGGTGACCTTCCGGCCGGGTCGGTGGCGTGGCCGCGAGGGGTCACCGGCGGGCGTCGAGCCAGTGCCGGCGGCCCAGGCTGACCAGGCGCAACTGGCGGCGGGCCAGTTCGGCGGTGGTCTCCTCGTCGCCGGGTTCCGTGTCGAGGAACGCCGACGCGGTCATCACCATGTGGTCGACGTACACCCCGGCCAGCATCACCAGGTCCTCGCGCGACCAGCCCGCTGAGTCCGGCAGCGTGCCGAGCGCGTCGGCCACCTCGTCGGCGAACAGCCGCAGTTGGGCTCCGATCGCCTCGCGCACCGGGCGCACCCCGCCGTGCCGCTCCCGGGCGATGAACCGTACGTGGGCGGGGGCGGACCGGACGAGGTCGGCGATCAGGGCGACGGTGAGGGCGATACGGGCCTCGCTGTCGTCGGCGTCGGGCGCGGCCAGGCTCGCGCGGATCGCGCCGTGCAGGCCGCCGAGCGACTCCTCGACCAGGGCGACGCCCAGCTCGGCGGTGTCCTTGAAGTGCCGGTAGAACGCGGTCGGGGCGACCCCGACCGCCCGGGTCACCTCACGCAGACCGAGGCTGCTCAGGCTCTGGTGCTCCAGGAGGCCGAGGGCCGCGTCCATGAGGGCCTGACGGGTCCTGAGCTTCTGGGTCTGCCGGATCCCCGTGGTCCCTGTGGCGCTACCTGCGGTGTGACTCATGTCATCCAGTAAACAGTCGTACTCCGAAGAAGGGAAGCGCGGATATGTGCTTCAGTGGACAACTGTAACTACAACTGTTCACTCAACCCATCAACCCCCCTTCCCTCGCGAGGTGTTGAACCCGTGATCGCTCTCGTCGCCGTACTCCTGCTCCTGGGCGTCCTGCTGGGCCCGGTCGCCCACATGCCGCTGCCCGTCACCCTGATCGCCGCCGCGCTGATCGGCTGCTGGCTGCTGGTCTTCGCCGTCCGGGAACGCCGACACCGCTGAGATCCGGCACCACCTGAGAGGACTCGTCATGCAGCTCACCGCACCCACCGCACCCACCAGCACCAGCACCAGCACCGACCGCGCCCGCCGCGTCGGCCTGCGCGACGCCGACGGGATGGCCGTCGCCTCGTTCGTGCTCGGCCTCGTCGGACTGCTCGCCATGAACATCCTGCTGGGCCCGGCCGCCCTCGTGCTCGCCACCCTCGCCCTGCGCGGTGGCACCACCCGCAGGTTCCGGGCCTGGCTCGGACTCGGCCTCGGCGTCGCCGACCTCGTGGTGCTCGTCACCGTCGTCGACCTGAGCAACACGGTCTCCTGGAGCTTCGGCGGCTGAGGGCGGCCGGCGTCCGACGGCTAGACGAGCAGAGTGCGCAGATCGGCGATCTCGTAGCCGCGGGTGCGGACCGCGTCGATGATCTGCGGCAGCGCCTGGGCGTCGAGAATGGGGACCTGCCCGTCGAGGGAGCCGACGTGCATCTGCAGGATCGCGCCCGGCCGGAGCGCGTCCATGGCCCGCTCGACCGCCTTCTGTACGGTCATGCCGCCGAGCAGGCCCTTGTAGCCGTTGGTGTCGGTGGTCCACTCGATGTCCGCGAACCCCATCGCGTTGACCTCGGTGATCCGAGCGGGCGAGGTGGCGCCGTAGGGGAAGCGGAAGAACGGCAGCGGCTCCGTGCCGATGGCCCGGCGGATGGCGTGCTGGGCGAGGGTCACTTCCGCGGCGCGCTCGGCCGGGGTGAGGGCCTTGAAGCGCGGGTGGGTGTGGGAGTGGTTCCCGAGCCCGTGTCCGGCCGTGGCGATCGCGTGCGCGGCCCTGGGGTGGCGCTCGGCGAACTGGCCGGTGAGGAAGAAGGTCGCCCTGGCCTCCTGCTGCCGCAGCACCGTCAGGACCGTGTCGAGGCCGGAGTCGTCCCAGGCCGCGTTGAAGGTCAGCGCCATCACCCGGCGCGAGGTCGGGATCGTACGTACGGCTCGGCCGAAGAGGCGCTCCAGCGGTGCGGGGGCGACGGCCGGAAGCGGGGCGGGCCGCGGAGCGACGGCCGGAGGCCGGCCCGCCGGACGCGCGGCGGCCCGTGCGTCGGACGGCGCCGCGAATCCGGCCGAGGCCGAGGCGGTCAGGGCGGGCAGCAGGGCGTGCAGGACGGCCCGTCGGGGCAGGGAGAGGCTCATACGCCGCAACGTAGCGGTCCCCGATGCGCCGGACGGGACGCCGCGCGTCCGCTCAGTTGTGCCGGATCAGCGAATCCACCAGTCCCGTGCGGGTGTTCGGGAAATCCAGCGGAATGATGCCCAGGCCCCGCCAGCCGCTCGCCTCGGAACCGTCCACCAGGGCGTGCACCTTCGGGTTCAGACGGTCGGAGTTCCACCGGGGCGGCAGACCGGCGGCGGTGCTCACGAAGTTGATGTACTGCTTGCCCGGCTGGGTGGCGGCCTTCCTGAACTGGGCCTCAATCTTCGGGTACTTGGCGAACGGCTCCGCCTGGTAGTCGTCCTGGAGGTCGAAGACCGACGTGTCGCCCCAGCGCACCCCGCCCGGCAGCCCGCCGTTGTCCGCGAGCAGGACGACCCGGCCGCGCGCCTGCCCGAGGGACGGCAGCGCGTCGGCGATCAGGAACAGCGAACGCCATCCCCTGCGGTCGAGGTAGTCGGTGAACAGTGCCCCGAACTCCGTGTCGGAGACTTCCGAGTACTCCTGCTTCACCCGCATCAACACCGTCTCCGACGGCCGCGCCGCCAGGAAGTCCCGGCAGGCCGTGAGGACGTCGTCGAAGTTGAGCTTCTGGTAGAACGCGCCGTGATGGATCGAGAACGACCCGTCGAAGGCCCGGCACCGTACGTCGAGGAAGCGGATGCCGGACACCAGCTGCTCCGCGATCGTGGTGTTCTGGCACTCCACCCACGGGCCGCCGAACCGGGCTCCCGAGTCATGGGTGCCGGGCACCGTCAGCGTGCGCAGCGGCCGCGCGGAGTCGATCCCGGCCATCCAGTCCTGCGTCCCGTGTACCCGTACCCCGCGAGTCCGGACCCCGGCGCCCGCCGGAGCCGTGCCCGCGTAGGTCAGAAGTCCGGTGGCGGAGAGGGCCGCCGCACCCCTGAGGAACCCTCGTCGGTCCATGCGCAACTCTTCTCCCTGGCGTCGCTCCGGTCACACGTGCGAATCCAAGCACATATGAGGGAGCCTCAACCAGGGTGTAAAAAGCCGCACTTGGGGCAAATTGGGGAGTGATGTCCCCGTCTTCTTAGTTCCCGTCCACGTTTCCGCTCCCGTCCCCGTCCCCGTCGCCGGCTGCTTCCGCGTTGTGCCTCTGCCGCTTGCCGACCACCACGGCCGCCGCGACCGCGCTGCCCACGAATGCGGCGGCCACCGTCCACGGCTGGTCGAAGCGGTGGCCGGTGGCATGGTCGAGCGAGTGGCGTCCAGGACCCACGAGACCGATCGCGGCCGCGGTGAATCCGAGGAAGGCGGGGTACTCGTACCCGCCCGACTGGGCGAAGAACCCGGCGGGAGCGTGTACGGCGACAGCGCCCGCCATGGCCCCCGCGGCAGCCGCACCGGCCGCCGGAGTGGCGAGGCCGAGTGCGAGGAGCGCGCCGCCGCCCGCCTCACCGAGACCCGCGGCGACCGCGCTCTGCGTGCCCGGCGTGAACCCCATGGACTCCATGGCGGCGCCGGTCCCCCGGATGCCGCCACCGCCGAACCAGCCGAAGAGCTTCTGCGTGCCGTGCGCGGCCAGCACCGCGCCGGTGCCCACCCGCAGCACGAGCAGACCGAGATCGCGGCGGTGGTTCATGCAGGAGGCCATGTCTTCTCCAGGCTTCGGTGAGGGGCCCCTTCTTCGGGGTGACGTTTCCACTCTCCGATGCCCGCGGTGCCCGAGTGGCGCGGTACTACGCCAGACGAGAACCGCACGAGAAGTGCACCAGCACCGCATGAGCACCGCACGGGAATCCCGCCGCCGGGCCCACGACGCGCGTGCTGGCGCGCCGTCCGCCCCGGTCGCAGACTTGACGGCATGGCGATGGGCAGGCGCAGTGCCGGACTCCTCCTCTTCCGGATCACGGGCACCGGGGAGGGGACGGGTGCGGAGACGGGTGAGGCACCGGAGACGGAACGGGACGTCGAAGTGCTGATCGGGCACATGGGCGGCCCGTTCTGGGCGCGGCGCGAGACGGCTGCCTGGTCGGTGCCCAAGGGCGAGTACGGGCCCGACGAGGAGCCCGCGGCCGCCGCCCGCCGGGAGTTCGAGGAGGAGCTCGGGCTGCCCGTCCCCGACGGAACCTGGCTTCCGCTCGGTGAGGCGCGTCAGAGCAGCGGCAAAACGGTCACCGTGTGGGCGCTGGAGGCGGATCTTGACCCGGCGGCCGCGGTGCCGGGGACGTTCGTCATGGAGTGGCCGCGCGGGTCCGGCGTACAACAGGAGTTCCCGGAGCTGGACCGGTTCGCCTGGTGCACGCCGGAGCAGGCGGCGGAGCGGCTGGTGGCGGGCCAGCGGATCTTCGTCGACCGGCTGCGGGCCCGGGTGCGCGGTACGGCCGCCCCGTAGCCGCGCCGACCGGCCCGCCGCGACGTCAGTTGAGGGTGTCGGGGTCGGGACCCGTACGCATGCCGCGGTCCAGCGCCCCGATGGCGTCGATCTCCTGCTCGGTCAGTACGAAGTCGAAGACGTCGAGGTTCTCGCGGATGCGGGTCTCGGTGACCGACTTCGGGATGACGACGTTGCCGGTCTGGAGGTGCCAGCGCAGCACGACCTGGGCAGGGCTCTTGCCGTGCCGGGCCGCGATGGACACGATCGCCTCGTCCTTGAGGACGGCGCCCTGCGCGAGCGGGCTCCACGCCTCGGTGAGGATGCCGCGGCGGGCATGGACCTCGCGCAGCTCCCGCTGCTGCAGGCCCGGGTGCAGCTCGATCTGGTTGACCGCAGGGACGACCGAGGCGCCGGCGAGCAGACGCTCCAGGTGGGCGGGCTGGAAGTTGGAGACGCCGATGGCGCGGGTGCGCCCGTCGGCGAGCAGCTTCTCGAAGGCCCGCCAGGTGTCGGAGTAGAGGTCGCGCTCCGGGGTCGGCCAGTGGATCAGGTAGAGGTCGACGTGGTCGAGGCCCAGCTTGTCGAGCGTGGCGTCGAAGGCGGCGAGCGTGGCGTCGTACCCCTGGTCGGCGTTCCACAGCTTGGTGGTGATGAACAGCTCGTCGCGGGCGATGCCGGACGCGGCGATCGCCCGGCCGACGCCGCGCTCGTTTCCGTAGACGGCGGCGGTGTCGATGCTGCGGTACCCGGCGGCGAGTGCGGCGCCGACGGCGGCGGTGGTCTCCTCGTCGGGGACCTGGAAGACGCCGAAGCCGAGCTGGGGCATCGTGACGCCGTTGTTCAGGGTGACGGTGGGGACGTGGGGGAGGGAGGTCATGATGCGCTGTTCCTTGTCGGTGCGGTGACTGTGTACGGGGGTGGGGTGTGGTGGTCAGCGGTGGGCGGTGACGGCCTTCCCGGCGGAGGTGGTCCCGGCCGGGGAGGGGGCGGGCGCCGTGACGCCGGGGGATGCGGCGCCGGGCGATCCGGCGACCACACCGGAGGTCGTCGGGCGGGCGGGCTCCCGGCGCTCCAGCAGGCTGGAGACGACGGCGAGGACCAGGGCGGCGGCGGCGAGGGCCGCGCCGACCCAGTTCGCGGAGGTGTAGCCGTGTCCGGCGGCGATGACGATGCCGCCGAGCCAGGCGGCCAGGGCGTTGCCGAGGTTGAAGGCGCCGATGTTGACCGCGGACGCCAGGGTGGGCGCGCCGTGCGCGTAGTCCAGTACCCGCTTCTGGAGCGGGGGCACCGTGGCGAAGCCGAGGGCGCCGATGAGGAAGACGGCGACGGCCGCCGTGACCTTGTTCTGCGCGCCCACGGTGAAGAGGGCGAGGACCACGGCCAGGCCGCCGAGCGCGGTGAGGAGCATCGGCATGAGCCTGCGGTCGGCGAACTTCCCGCCGGTCAGGTTGCCCGCCACCATGCCCAGGCCGAAGAGGACGAGGAGCCAGGTGACGGAGGACTGCGCGTAACCGGTGACGTCGGTCATCATCGGGGCGATGTAGGTGATGGCCGCGAAGACCCCGCCGAATCCGAGCACGGTCATCGCCATGGCCAGCAGTACCTGGGTGTTCTTGAAAGCGGCCACTTCGTGCCGCAGCCGGACGCCCTCCGCCTTGGGCATGTCCGGCACCAGCTTGGCTATGCCCGCCAGGCCGGCGATGCCGAGCGCAGCGACGAGGTAGAAGGTGACGCGCCAGCCGGCGCTCTGTCCGACGAAGGTGCCCAGCGGCACGCCGACGACGTTGGCGACGGTCAGGCCGGTGAACACCATGGAGAGGGCGGCGGCCTTCTTCTCGGGGGCGACCAGTTCGGCGGCGACCACCGAGCCGATGCCGAAGAACGCGCCGTGGGTGAGCGAGGCGACCACTCGGCCGACGAGCATCACGGAGAAGCTGGGGGCGGCCGCCGAGACGACGTTGCCCACGATGAACAGGCCCATGAGCAGCATCAGCATGTTCTTGCGGGAGATCCGGGTGCCCAGGACGGTCATGAGCGGTGCGCCGAACATGACCCCGAGGGCGTATCCGGTGACCAGGAATCCGGCGGTGGGCACCGAGACGCCGAAGTCGGCGGCGACGTCGGGGAGCAGCCCCATGATGACGAACTCGGTGGTGCCGATTCCGAAGGCCCCGATGGCGAGGGCCAGGAGCGCGAGAGGCATGGGAGGGACCTTCCGAGGTACGTTGCGTTAGCGCCTTACAAGCGAAGACAATAGTTGCAGACGCGGGCTAATGCAAGCGCGGTGTATTGAGTGGGGCGTGCGGGGCGCTTGCCGCGGGGGTGCGGGAGAGTGCTTGCCGTACGGGTGTGTGTGGGTGAGGACTCGCCGTCGAGGCGTGCTCATGAGCGAATGCTCGCTGCGCGGGGACGGGCGAGGGGCTGCCGCGAGGGTGCGGGTGGGTGCTGGCTGTACGGGTGTGGGTGAGTGCTCGTCGTCGGGGCGTGCTCGTGAGTGAACGCTCGCTGTGCGGGGGCGGGCGAGGGGTTGCCGCGTGGGTGAGGGTGGGTGCTGGCTGTGCGGGTGTGGGTGAGTGCTCGTCGTCGAGGCGTGCTCGTGAGTGAAGGCTTGCTGCGCGGGGGCGGGTGAGGGGTTGCCGCGTGGGTGAGGGTGAGCGCTTGCCGTACGGGCATGGGTGAGTGCTCGTCGCCGAGGCGTGCGCATGTGGCCGAGGCGTGCGCATGCGTGCGTGCTTGCCGCGCGGGCATGGGCGAGTGGTTGCCGTGCGGGTGCGGGTGAGCGCTCGCTGTACGGGTGTGGGCGAGTGCTTGCCGGTGCGGCATGTGCATGCGTGCGTGTTCGTCGCCGAGGCATACGTATGCGTGTGCGCTCGCCGTATAAGGGATGGGTCGGTCGTCCGCCACATGCCGTTCGCGGAGGCGTGGCCGATTGTCGACGCGCTCCCGGTGCCGCACTCGCCGGGCGGCCGGAATGTGCGGCGGGTGTGCCGGGCGTACTCGGCCGGATTCCGACGGCACCCGGGCAAACCTCGCGCGGACACGATCATCGTATCGAGCTAATGTCACCCGATTCTCCGGGTCGAAGGGCCGGATCGGTCGCTACTGTCCCCGGTGTCCGGACGGATTCCCTGGCCTTTGACCCCAGTTGTGCCTCTTGCTCGGCAAGGGGCGCTCGGCAATGGGCACAGGCCGGCCGCCGCCCCGACCAAGCCGCCGCCCCGACCAAGGAGAGCCCGCCCGATGAGTGTTGACACGAGCGCCGAGCCGCAGGCGGCACCGCCGCAGCAGTCGCTGGGCACGGCAGCGGCCCGCAACCTCGCCACCACGACCAAGTCCGCCCCGCAGATGCAGGAGATCACCTCCCGCTGGCTGCTGCGGATGCTTCCCTGGGTGGAGACCAAGGGCGGGGCGTACCGGGTCAACCGCCGGCTCAGCTACACCGTCGGGGACGGGCGGGTGGACTTCGTCCAGGACGGTGCCGACGTCCGGGTGATCCCCCGCGAGCTCGGCGAACTGGCCCCGCTGCGCGGCTTCGACGACGTCCAGGTGCTGACCGCGCTCGCCGACCGGTGTGTCCAGCGCGACTTCCGGGCGGGCGAGACGCTGGCCGAACGGGGCGCGCCCGCGGACCGGCTCCACCTGATCGCCCACGGCCGCGTCAGCCAGACCACCGTCGGCCAGTACGGCGACGAACTGTCGCTGGCCGTGCTCGCCGACGGCGAACGGTTCGGGGACAACGCCCTGTTGGACGAGGAAGCCCAATGGGAGAGCACCGCCACCGCCGAGACGGCGGGCACCCTGCTCACCCTGTCCCGCGCCGACTTCGCGGCCGTCGCGGACGCCGCGCCCGGCCTCCGGGAGCACATCGCGGCATTCCGGGAGCTCCCGCGGCAGCGGCAGAACCACAAGGGCGAGGCGGAGATCGCGATGTCCGCCGGACACGCGGGCGAACACCAACTGCCCGGCGCCTTCGTCGACTACGAGCTGAAGCCGCGCGAGTACGAACTCTCCGTCGCGCAGACGATCCTGCGGGTCCACAGCCGGGTCGCGGACCTCTACAACGGGCCGATGAACCAGACCGCGGAGCAACTCAGGCTCACCATCGAGGCGTTGCGGGAGCGCCAGGAGTACGAGCTGATCAACAACCGGGAGTTCGGCCTGCTCCACAACGCGGACTTCAAGCAGCGCGTCCAGACGCACTCGGGCCCGCCCACCCCGGACGACATGGACGAGATCCTCTGCCGTCGCCGGGGCTCCAAGTTCTTCCTCGCCCACCCCAGGACGATCGCGGCGATCCGGCGCGGATTCACCGAGTACGGGCTCTATCCGGCCCAGGTCGACCTCGGCGGGGAGCAGGTGGCGGCCTGGCGGGGCGTCCCGATCCTGCCCTGCGACAAGATCCCGATCACCGAGGAGAACACCAGCTCCATCCTCGTGATGCGCACCGGCGAGGACAACCAGGGCGTCATCGGCCTGCGCCAGACCGGCCTGCCGGAGGAGTACGAACCGGGCCTTTCGGTCCGCTTCATGGGGATGAACGAACAGGCGCTCATCTCCTACCTCGTCACCACGTACTACTCCGCCGCCGTCCTCGTGCCGGACGCGCTCGGCGTACTGGAGAACGTGCAGATCGCCCACTGGAGTGCATAGAGGGCCGTGAGAGCCACCCGTTGGGCGCGCGCGGCTGCCGCCCACAGCCGCGCGCGCATGCCCGCCGAGCCCCCGGCTGCCGCCACAGCCCGGGCCGCGTACGCCTGCTGAGTCCCCGGGCCCCGAGCCGCGCCCGTCCGCCGGGCACACCCCGGGGCCCTTCACAGCCGAACACCCCAGCAAGGAGCCATGGATGCCCGCGCCTGAGCCGACCCCTCCGCAGTCGAGCCTCCCCGAGGCCGCCTCGCGCTTCGGGGCGCACGTCCTCGCCGACGCGGCGGCCCGCGCCTGCGACGTCGCGGCCGCCACCGGAGGCCCGCCCCGCGTGCCGTCCCTGCCGGGACCGCCGGGAGCGCCGGGAGCGCCGGAGACGGCTGCGCCCACTGCTGCCGCGCTCACTGCCGCCGTGCCCACCGTCACCGTTCCCGCCGCCGCGTCCCCCGACACCGCTCCCGCCGGTGGACTCGCCCTCGCCGAAGCCCCGTTGCCCGCCGTGTTGCCCGCCTTGCCCACCGTGCTGCCCGCCGTCGACCTGGCACGGATCCTGCGGGGTCCCAGCGGAATCGGTACGGCAGCCCTGCGCCTGGCACCGCAGGAGGAGCCCCCCGCACGGTCCGGGGCGGCCGAGGCAGCCGAGGGCAGACCGATCCCGGGCCTCTACCACCACCCCGTACCGGAACCCGACCCCGTACGGGTGGAGGAGATCGGCCGCAGGATCAAGTCCTGGGCGCTGGACGAGGTCGAGCTGTACCCCGACGACTGGGAGGACCAGTTCGACGGCTTCTCCGTGGGCCGGTACATGGTCGGCTGCCACCCGGACGCCCCGAGCATCGACCACCTGATGGTCGCCGCCCGTCTGATGGTCGCGGAGAACGCCGTCGACGACTACTACTGCGAGGACCACGGCGGCTCCCCCGTCGGACTCGGCGAACGGCTGCTGCTCGCGCACACCGCCCTCGACCCGCTGCACACCACCAAGGAGTACGAGCCCCCGTGGGCGCGGTCGCTCCACTCGGACGCGCCCCGGCGCGCCTACCGCTCCGCCATGGAGTACTTCGTCCAGCTGTCCAGCGCCTCCCAGGCCGACCGGTTCCGGCACGACATGGCCCGGCTGCACCTGGGCTACCTCGCCGAGGCCGCCTGGGCCCAGGAGGACCGCGTACCCGAGGTGTGGGAGTACCTGGCGATGCGCCAGTTCAACAACTTCCGCCCCTGCCCCACCATCACCGACACCGTCGGCGGCTACGAACTCCCCGCGGACCTCCACGCCCAGCCCGCCATGCAGCGCGTCATCGCGTTCGCGGGCAACGCCAGCACGATCGTCAACGACCTCTACTCGTACACCAAGGAACTCGCCGCCCCCGGCAAGCACTTGAACCTGCCCGTGGTGCTCGCCGAACGCGAGGACCTGTCGGAACGCGACGCCTACCTCAAGGCGGTCGAGGTCCACAACGACCTCATGCACGCCTTCGAGGCCGAAGCGGCCGCCCTGGCCGCCGACTGCCCCGTGCCGAGCGTGCAGCGCTTCCTGCGCGGCGTTGCCGTCTGGGTCGACGGCAACCACCACTGGCACCAGACCAACACCTTCCGCTACAGCCTTCCCGACTTCTGGTGAGAAGACCTCTGCGCCGCTGAGGACTCTCCGCCACCGAAGGCCTTTCCCCTGCCCATGAGAAGAATGGAATCATCTGTGACCAGCACTGAATTCACCACCGCCGCCACCGCGTTCGTCCCCTCGCCCTCGACGCCCTACCAGGGCGACATCGCCCGCTACTGGGACGGCGAGGCCAGGCCCGTGAACCTGCGCCTCGGCGACGTCGACGGCCTCTACCACCACCACTACGGCATCGGCGACGTCGACCGCGCCGCGCTCGGCGACCCCCAGGACAGCGAGGCCGAGAAGAAGCTGATCGCCGAGCTCCACCGGCTGGAGTCGGCCCAGTCCGAACTCCTCCTGGACCACCTCGGCGACATCGGTTCTGGCGACACCCTGATGGACGCCGGCTGCGGCCGGGGCGGCTCGATGGTCATGGCCCACCAGCGCTTCGGCTGCAAGGTCGAGGGCGTCACGCTCTCCGCCAAGCAGGCCGAGTTCGGCAACCGGCGCGCCCACGAACTCGACATCGACGACCACGTCCGCGCCCGCGTCTGCAACATGCTGGCCACGCCCTTCGAGACCGGGCAGATCGCCGCCTCGTGGAACAACGAGTCGAGCATGTACGTCGACCTCCAGGACCTCTTCGCCGAGCACTCCCGCGTCCTTGAGGTCGGCGGCCGCTACGTCACCATCACCGGCTGCTGGAACCCGCGTTACGGCCAGCCCTCGAAGTGGGTCTCGCAGATCAACGCGCACTTCGAGTGCAACATCCACTCCCGCCGGGAGTACCTGCGCGCCATGGCCGACAACCGCCTCGTACCGCAGGCCGTCATCGACCTCACGCCCGCGACGCTGCCCTACTGGGAGCTGCGGGCCACGTCCTCCCTGGTCACGGGCATCGAGGAGGCGTTCATCAACTCCTACAAGGACGGCTCCTTCCAGTACGTCCTGATCGCGGCCGACCGCGTCTGACCGCAGCTCAGTAGCTCAGTCAGAAGGGCCGGGGCCGCATCCCGCGGTCCCGGCCCTTCTGCGCTTGTGCCCTTCAGCGGGTGCGTCGAGTGCGGTGCTGTCGGGCGCGGAATCTGATGTCGGCGTGCAGGGGAGTGGGGGCGAGGGCCGCTCGTGCTCGGTCGAGCGGTCCGTCCTCCAGGGCGCGGAGCACTGCTCTCGGGTCGGAGCGCTGCTCCAGGAAGACCGTGATCCGGACGTACGGTGCACGACCCGCCCGGCCGAGACCGACCCGTGCGCGGCGCACCCCGGAGACCCCTTCCACCTCGTCGGTCATCGCGGCGGTGAGCGCGTCAGGACTCAGCCACAGCCGGGGCCCGGCCAGCGCCAGCCGACTGCGCCGGCGCGCACCGCGTACGACGAGCCGGACCGACAGGCCGAGCACGGCCAGCAGGACGGCCGCCAGCGCACCCATGACCGAAGGCGCCCACCAGTCGTACGTTCCCGCCGCGCCCGCCTCCGCCCTCGGCAGCGGCCACCAGCCGGGCAACCGCCGGGCCCAGTCGGCCCCCGGCTGCACCGCGCGGTTGCCGACCACGAGCCAGAGACCGCCCACCAGGGAGGCGACGGCCAGAAGCAGGAGAGCGGTACGGGGCGCTGCGATACGGCGTGCGGTCATGCGTCCGCCTCTCGGGTCGCCCCCTGGGTCGCTCCCTGGGCCACTTCTTTGGGCCCTTCCCCGGTCGCTCCATCCGTGTGGTCGGACGTCGCGCGCAGTCGTACGCGCGGGCGCAGCGGCCGTGCCAGGCCCAGGGAGTCGAGCGCGCCGCTCACCGCCGCCGTCAATTCTGCTTCTACGGAAGGGAGTTCGCCGTAGGCCGCGCGGGCGCGCACCGTCGCCCTGCGGCGGCCCGCCCGTACCCGGACCGAGGTGACGCCCGGCACCGCGAGCGCCTCGTCCCGCAGTAACAGCGCGACGGCCGAACGGTCCAGCACGGCACTGGTGCCGTCCGTGCGCACGGTCATCGGCACCCGGTTGCGCAGCCCCGGCAGCACCGCCGCACCCAGCAGCCACAGCCCGCACCCGAGGACCACGGCCCCCGCAACCAGCGAGGCGGGGTCGGCGAGGGACGTGGTCGCGATGCGGTGCAGGACGTCCGGTCGTGGAGCGGCCGGCAGGACACTGTGCCCGGTGCGCCGCGCGACGGCCTCACCGAGCAGGTACGCCGCCCCGGCCGCACCCACGAACGCCACCAGGAACACGGGCAGCCGACGGGGCGACCAGGGACGGCGCGCCTTGGGGGGAGCGGGCTCGGGTGCGCCCAAGTACTCGGCAGCGGGCGGTACTTGAGGGACGTCGACGGCTTGTGGGCGTGTGACCGTCACCCTGCCCCGGCGCTGAATCCCGCTCAGCGACGTCACCCGAACCTCCGGCGGCGGGACCGTCAGCCCCGTCAGTTCCGCCGTGCGCCGTGCCACGTGCTGCTGGAGCCGTTCTCCGGTATCGGCGAGATCGGCTTCGTACGGTACGGAGAGGCGCAGGGCGACGGTGGCGGTGCGGCCCGTGCGGCTGACCGTCGCCGACGGGAGAGCGGACGGGGCAGTGGTCGGGGCAGTGGTCGGGGCGGCGGTAGCGGCACCTGTCGGGTGAGCGGTCCGGGCGGCGGGGCCGTCGCCGTGCAGGGCTTCCAGTGCGGACCGGGCGGCGATGCGGCGCACCGCCCGGTCCGCGATCGTGGTGGTGCCCCGTTCGGCCGGAGCGACGGCGGCGGCACGCGGGCCGTCCTGCCGGTGCGGTGGGGCGGTCATCGTGGCCTCCGGTCGGAACCGTTCGAGCGGTCCAGCCGGTCCCGCACGCGCTGCCGTGCGTCCTCGTCCTCCAGCACGTACCCGACCGCCCAGCCGACGGCCCCGCAGAGCGCGATCACGAGGAACGCGCCGAAGCCGCCGAACCAGCCCGCGAAGCCCAGGGCGATGCCCGCGAGAACTCCCAGCTGTGAGCTGTTCATGGGTGACCCGTTCATGAGACGCGCGCCTCGTCCTGTCCGGAGTCCTGGTCGTCATCGGGCAGGTGCACGTCGTTGACCGTAATGTTGACCTCGACCACTTCGAGGCCCGTGGTGCGCTCGACCGCCGAAACGACGTTCTCGCGGACGTCGCGGGCGAGGTCCGCGATGGCCACGCCGTACTCGACGACCAGGTCCAGGTCGATGGCCGTCTGCACCTCGCCGACCTCGACCTTGACGCCCCGGCCCACGCTCGGCCGGCCGACCGGGACCCGGTCGCGGACCGCACCGATGGTGCGCGAGAGACCGCCGCCCATGTCGTGCACGCCGGGGATCTCGCGGGCCGCGATGCCGGCGATCTTCACGACGACGAGGTCGGCGATGGCGGTCCTGCCCCGGGTGGCGGCCGGTTCGTCCGCGCCGGTCCTGCCGGGGACGGGAGCGGCGGAGGCGCGGGACGTTTCGGCGGTGCGGGTGTCGGTCTGTTGTGCGGCCATGAGAAGTCTCCCGGGACGGCGGTGCTCTTGCTGGTTCGCCTCGTTGGACTCCGTACCCGTCGATTCGTCACGCGCCCGGTCCGAATTCCTTCCGCGGTCCCTTCCGCGGAATTCAGTGATCCGCACGCGTGACGGAACGGGGCACACCGTGTCGAAGAGACGCAGGTGAGGACGAGGGAGAGGAGCCGGCAAGTGCCCGGAAACGGGGATGGGGATGACGGAGGCGGCGGCATGGACGCCGAGGACGCCGGGGATTCCGAGGGCGCGGAGAGCGCCGTGCCGCTGCCCGACCACTTGCTCGCCCTGCGCGCCGGGGAGGGCGACGAGGGCGCCTTCGAGGTGCTCGTACGACGGCATGCCCCCGAGCTGCTGCGGCTGGCCACCCGCATGCTCGGCGACACGGCCGAGGCGGAGGACGCCGTCCAGGAGGCCTTCGTGAGCGCGTGGCGGAGCCTGCCGGAATTCCGCGGCGACGCGGCGTTCCGGACCTGGATGTACCGCATCGTCACCAACCGGTGTCTGAACCAGCTGAGAACCAGGCGGCCCACCACCCGTCTCGACGCCGTACCGGAACGGGAGACCCCCGGCCACGAGGGCTCCCCGGTGCGCGACGCGGAGGCGGGCGCGGCGCTGCGCGAACTGTCGCGCGCCCTGGAGGGTCTTTCGCCCGAACAGCGGGCCTGCTGGCTGTTGCGGGAGATGCACGGACTGTCGTACGAGGAGATCGCGGATACGGTCGGAATCAGCCCGCAAGCGGTACGCGGCCGGATGTTCCGCGCACGCCGAGCTCTGACGGAGGCGATGGCGGCATGGCGATGAGTGGACACACGGGGCCGCCGGGCGACGGCGGTGCCGGAGACAGCGAGGGCGAGGACCTGCTGCCGTGCGGGCGTTCCCTGTACGAGGTGTGGGAGGACAACGAGACCGGGGCCCAGGCGGAATCCTCGACGGCGTCCGGCCACCGGCCCGCCGACTGCCCGCACTGCACCGCCGCGCTCCGGGAACTCCGGGCGCTGGACGACTTCGTACAGCAGGCGCGTACGGAGGACGAGGCCGCGCCGCCGCCCGACGCGGCGGCCGTCGCCGCCCGGGTGATGGACCTGGTCCGGCTGGAACTGCGGCCCGGCCGGACGCTGCCCCTCGGCGAACCCGAGGAGGACCACTGGATCGTGGAGGCGGCGGTCGCGAGGACGCTCAGGACCGCGGCCGAGAGCGTTCCCGGCGTACGGGCGGGAAGCTGCCGGGTCGCACCGGCGGCGGGTGCCACGGCGGGGCCGCGCGCCCCGGTGCGGGTCACCATCGAGGTCGAGGCGGGCTCCGGGCGTGCGCTGCCCGAACTGGCCGAGGCGGTGCGTACGGCGGTGACCGGTGCGGCGGACCGGGCGATCGGCATGCGGGTCGCGGTGGTCGACGTGGCCGTGGTCGACCTCTTCGACGAAGTCGAGGCCGAGTCCGGAGCCGAGTCCGGAGCCGAGTCCGGGGCCGAGTCCGGGGCCGAACAGCAAGCGGCGGAGGAGGACCAGTGGTGATGCACGGCGAGCACGGCGGGGAGGGCGGGCAGGGCGGACGCCCCGGTGCGGCCGGGCCCGTACCGCGGGAGACTCCGCGCGAGACCGGCGAGCGGCTGGCGCGGGCGGTCGCGGAGGCGGCGGTCCGGGTGCCCGGAGTCGCGTTCCTGCGGCCCCGGCTGAGCGACCTGATCCGGGGTGCGGCGGCGGTGGACCGCCTGCGGGGGAAGCCCGCCGGGGACCGGGCCCCGGCCGGCGTCCGAGCCCGGCGCGACCCGGACACGGCCCGCTGGCAGGTGGAGGTGCAGCTCACGGTGCGGCACGGCCACCGGGCCGTGGACGTGGCCCGGGAGGTCCGGGCGGCAGGCGAACGGGCGGTGGCCGGGACACCGGTGGAGATCGCGGTGACGGTGGCGGGGATCGCCTGACGGCCACCGGACACGGGTGACGGTGGCCGGAGCGGAGCGGTTCACGTGCCGCCGGTCGGAGGCCTGCACCAGCGGGCTCCATCCGATGGGTGTCGCCTGCGCCGTCATCACCGTGCTCAGCGCGACCCTCGCACTCACCGTGCTGCGCCCGCGCCCTTCAACGGACCCGCGAAAGCAGGTGCGTTGAACAGCGCGGACGCGCCGGACAGCCCCCGTGCGAGGTGGGCCCCGCCGACCGCGTCGCCGCGATCCACGACGCGATCGGCGGGCTGCCCGGTACGGAGGTGTGCGGGGCGCTCTACGAGAGCGTCGGCAGCGCCGCCTGCATCTCCTCGGGCCGCACGGCTGCCGCCCGCCTGTCGGCGGGCTGACCCGCGCGGCCCTGCTGCGCCGGAAGGGAAGCTTCCCGGGGCGCGGTGCCGGAGCCGGAACCGGTCGCCGTGCCGGGGCCCGGGTCCGTGGCGGACCACCGGCCGTCCCCGCGCTGTTCGACCAGCCCGCACCGGGACAGTCCGTCCAGGTGCTTGGCGACGGTGCGTGCCGTGAAGCCGACCGCCTCGCTGAGGTCCTCCGTCGTGGCGCCCCGCGCCCCGCTGTCGTGCAGACAGTCCAGGGTGCGCTGCGCGTGCCGGCTCACACCGTCCGGAGGCGTCCGCCCGGCGCCGGACGCCGCCACCCGCTCGGTTCCGACGGACGTCTGCTCGGTGCCCGAGGACGTCTGCGCGACGGCGCTGGACGCCTGTGCGACACCGGTGGATGTCCGTGCGGCGTCCGTGGCCGTCCGCGCGGCGACAGGCTCGCGGACGGGCCGGTCCTTGCGCCGGTCAACGGGGGTCACGGGCCGGGGAGTCCGGTTCACCCGACGGTGTTTACGGCCCTTCTGTTTGTCGTTCCTGCTCGTACGGCTCAACACGATCTCCTTCGGTGTACGAACGGTCACTCGATCCAACGAAGAAGTCCGGGAAGGGAGTCGACGGTTGACGCACTTTTCTGAGGAGTCACCGATCCGGGCCAACGGGACGGGAGCTCAGGGCCAGCCGGACGGCCTCTTCCGGCTGCGGGCCGTGACCCGCCGCACGTGCGTGCGGGGCGACGGACACCTCGGCGTCGGGGGCCGGGCCGGACCCGCCGCAGCACGCACAGCGGGGCCGCCACCGACGAACACTCGCGTCGGCGGCGGCCCCGCTCAGCCATGGTCCCGTTCAGGCTCAGCCCCTGCGGAACCGCAGCGTCCGCAGTTCGAACGGGCGTAGCCCCACGGCCACCCCGCCCGCCACCGGCTCCGGCTCCGCGCCGTCGAGCGGCCGCTCAAGCAGGTCGGTCGCGACCACGTCCGCCGCCGCGAAGCCCGGCGTGAGGACCGTACGGGCCCGGCCGCCGTGCGCCTCGTGGAAGCGGACCACCACGTCGCCGCTGCCGTCGTCGGCCAGCTTGAGGGCGGTCACCACGACCGCGTCGTCGTCGACCGTGACCAGCGGGGCGACCTCGCCCGCACCGGTCAGCGCGCGCTCCGGCAGGTTCACCCGGTAGCCCTCGCGGACCGCGTCTCCGATCGTGGCGCCCGGCACCAGCGAGTGCCGGAAGCGGTGCACGCCCTGGTCGGTCTCCGGGTCGGGGAAGCGCGGGGCGCGCAGCAGCGAGGCCCGCAGGGTCGTCGTCGTACCGCCGTCGCCTTCATCTCCGTCGCGGACCGTGCGGGTCACGTCGTGTCCGTACGTCGAGTCGGTGACCAGCGCGACGCCCCAGCCGGGCTCCTCCATGTGCACGAAGCGGTGGTTGCACGCCTCGAACTTGGCCGCTTCCCACGAGGTGTTGGTGTGGGTCGCCCGGTGGAAGTGCCCGAACTGGGTCTCCGAGGCGTACCGCTCGGCGTGCACGTCCAGCGGGAAGGAGAGCTTCAGGAACTTCTCCGTCTCGTGCCAGTCCACCTCGGTGTCGATGTCCAGGCGGCGCGACCCGGGCCGCAGGCTCAGCACCTGCGTGGCCTTCGAGCCGCCGAAGGAGCGCACGACCCGCACCGCCGCGACACCGTCCCCGACGTCCTTGAGAGCCGCGACCTCGTCCGCGTCCGTCAGGTCCGTGACCGTGTTGCGGTAGAAGGCGTCGACGTCCCAGGCGTCCCACATGTTGGGGAAGTCCGGGTGGATCTGGAGCAGGTTCGCGGGCAGACCCGGGGCGACGGTCTCCCGGCCCGCCCCGATGTCGTACGCGGAGACGACCAGCCCCCGCGAGTCGACGACGACCCGCAGCAGCCCGTTGTCGAGGACGAACGAACCGTCCTCGCCGTCACTGAGGAGCGCGTCCCCCGCCCGTACCGCGGCAGCCGCACCACCCGCGGGCACCCCGTCACGCCCGTGCGGAGCCGAGTTGAAGACCAGCGGTGTGCTGCCCTCGCCCGCCAGCGCGCGCTGCGCGCCGTCGATGATCGCGGTCAGCTCCTCGGCCACCTTCCGGTACGTGGCCTCCGCCTCGCGGTGCACCCAGGCGATGGACGAGCCGGGCAGGATGTCGTGGAACTGGTGCAGCAGCACCGTCTTCCAGATCCGGTCCAACTCCTCGTACGGGTACGGGAATTGGGTGCGGACCGCGGCGGTGGCCGCCCACAGCTCGGCCTCCCGCAGCAGGTGCTCGCTGCGCCGGTTGCCCTGCTTGGTGCCCGCCTGGCTGGTCAGCGTCGCCCGGTGCAGCTCCAGGTACAGCTCGCCCACCCAGACCGGCGGCTTCGGGTATTCGGCCTGCGCCTTCTCGAAGAACTCCGCGGGCGTGCCCCACTCGACCCTCGCGGAGCCCTCCAGGTCCTTCAGTCGCGCCGCCTTGGCGATCATCTCGCGGGTCGTGCCGCCACCGCCGTCGCCCCAGCCGGTCGGCGCGAGCGACACCGAGGCGACGCCCTTGTCCTTGAAGTTCTTCGCCGCGTGGGCGATCTCGCTGCCCTTCATCGAGCAGTTGTAGGTGTCGACGGGCGGGAAGTGCGTGAAGATCCGGGTGCCGTCGATGCCCTCCCACTGGAAGGTGTGGTGCGGGAACTTGTTCACCTGCGACCACGAGATCTTCTGCGTGAGCAGCCACTTGGCGCCGGACGCCTTGATGATCTGCGGCAGCCCGGCCGCGAAGCCGAAGGTGTCCGGCAGCCACGCCTCGTCGTTCTCGACGCCGAAGTTCTCGATGAAGAACCGCTTGCCGTGCACGAACTGACGGGCCATCGCCTCCGACCCCGGCATGTTCGTGTCGGCCTCCACCCACATGCCGCCGGTCGGCACGAAGCGGCCGTCCTCGACCGCCGCGACGACCTTGGCCCACACCTCGGGCCGGTGCTCCTTGATCCACGCCCACTGCTGGGCCTGCGACATGGCGAAGACGAAGTCCGGCTCCTCCTCAAGGAGCGCCGTCATGTTCGACGTCGTACGGGCCACCTTGCGGACCGTCTCGCGCAGCGGCCACAGCCATGCCGAGTCGATGTGCGCGTGCCCGACGGCGGTGATGCGGTGCGCGGACGGCTCGGCGGGCGTGGACAGTACGCCTTCCAGGTGCGAACGGGCAGCGGCCGCACTGCCGTTGACATCCTGGAGGTCCACCGCGTCCAGCGCCCGGTCCACCGCGCGCAGGATGTCGTAGCGGCGCGCGGACTCCACAGGCAGCTCCGCCATCAGCTCGCCCAGCACCTCCAGGTCGATGACCAGCTGCCAGACCGTCTCGTCGAAGACGGCGAGGTCCATCCGCTCGATCTTGTACAGCGGGTTGGAGTGCGAGGTCTCGATGTCACCGAGCCGGGTCGGCAGGAAGGGGTGGTAGTCGAGGAGCACGGGGTTGGAGGCGCCCTCGATGCGCAGCTCGACCTTCTCGCCGCCCTCGACGGGGGCGCCGATCCGCACCCACTGGTTGCGCGGGTTGAGCCCCTTCACCGGGGTGCCGTCGGGCCGGTAGACCAGGCCCTCGCACTGGAAGCCCGGCATGTTCTCGTCGAAGCCGAGGTCGAGCAGCGCCTCGACGTGGCAGCCCGCCCACTCCTTCGGCACCGTACCGGTCACCGTGAACCAGCTCGTGCCCCACGGCCTGCCCCACATGTCGCCCACGGCGACCGGCTTCGGCTCGGCCGCCAGGCCCTCCTCGACGGGCACCGGCTCACCGGGCGCGTCCCACACGGCGACCTCCAGGGGCACCGAAACGGGGTATACGGCAGGACGGATGCGCTCGTCGAGTACGCGCTTGAGCCGGGCCTCGACAAGTCCGCGGTCGTCGTGCATGGGGAGGTCTCCTTCGGTGCGTGTTGCTGGTGCTACGAGAATGAGGGGAGGGGTGTGAGAGGGGTGTGAGGTGTACGAAGCGCCCGCCGGGAGGACGGGAGCGTCAGGCGACCTGCTCGACGGTGACCACGTCCGTGATCCCCCGCGCCGCCAGGTGCGCCGCGTCCTCGGCGCGCGAGGCGAGCACCGCGGTGGGACGCACGCCGTCCGCGGCGAGCCGGAAGAACGCCTCGTAGAAGGCGCCGCCCGGTGCGCACACCGACCGGGCCGGGGTGGTCAGGCTGTCGCCCGCGTCCACCACCAGGGCGGTCGTACGGGGCGCGGGCGCGAAGGTACGGGTCCCGTCGGCGTACTCACGGGCGTACCGCTCCAGGACCCGCGCCGTGTCCTTCGGCTTCCGGTCGTTGGTGAGCACTCCGAGCCCGTACTCCAGCTCGGGGAAGTCCGCCAGCGAGCGCGACACGTCGTGCGAGCACCACCAGGTGACGCCCCACAGCCGCGGGCAGTCCAGCGCGGCCCGCAGCGTCGCGTCGGTGAACGCGGCGGCGTGCTCCGGCGGTACGAGGGGGGCCGGCGCGCCGACCTCCTGGAGCCACACCGGGCGGTGCGGGTCGCGCGCCCAGGCCTGCGACAGCTCGACGAGGTAGGCGGCGTGGTGCTCGCTGGGCACCGAGGCCCGGCCGTGCAGCTGGGCGGTGCCGTTGAAGACCCAGGAGTGCACCGCCGTCATCGCGCCGTGCCGGGCGGCGTGGTCGGGGGTGAAGGGCATGTCGTCCTGGTACCAGGTGGCGTCGTACTCCGCGTGCAGGTGCGGGCGGCCGGGCGCACCTTCCTCGCAGGCGGCGAGCATCCGGGTCAGCCAGGCGTCGATCTGCTCGGGGGTGGCCCGGTCCGGGTCGGGGTGCGGGTCGGCGGAGAACTGGTTGACCTCGTTGCCGACGGTCATCCCGATGAAGTTGGGCCGGTCGGACAGGGCCTGGGCGAGCGTCTTCAGGTACTCGGCCTGCCCCGACATGACGTCCGGGTCGGTGAAGAGGTTGCGGCGGTGCCAGGTGCGGGTCCAGGCGGGCAGGAAGTCGAAGCTGGACAGGTGCCCCTGGAGGCCGTCGACGTTCACGTCGAGGCCGAACTCGGCCGCGGCGTCGGCCATGTCGAGCAGCTGCTCCACGGCGCGCGGCCTGATCAGCGACCGGTTGGGCTGGAAGTACGGCCACAGCGGGAAGACCCGGACGTGGTCCAGGCCGAGCGCGGCGATCGACTCCAGGTCGGCGCGGACGGCGCCCGGATCGTAGTCCAGCCAGTGGTGGAACCAGCCCTGGCTGGGGGTGTAGTTCACGCCGAAGCGGGGTGCGGCCATCGAGGAGCTCCAGAAGAGGTACGGGGGCGGGCGTGGCGGGCCTGACGGGCGAGGGAACTCAGCCCTTGACCGCGCCTTCGCCGACGCCGCGGAAGAAGAAGCGCTGCAGACCGGCGAACATCACGATCAGCGGCGCGACGGCGATGATGGTGCCCGCCGCGACCACGCGCTGGTTGTTGGCGAAGGTGCCGTGCAGGAAGTTGAGCCCCACGGTGAGCGTGAAGTTGTCGGAGTCCGACAGGACGATCAGCGGCCACAGGAAGTCGTCCCAGGCGCCCATGAAGGAGAAGATCGCGACCACGGCGAGGGTGCCCTTGACCGAGGGCAGCGCGATCCTGGTGAAGCGCTGCCACACGTTGGCGCCGTCGACGACGGCCGCCTCCTCGATCTCGTACGGGATGGCGCTGAAGGCGTTCCGCATCAGCAGCACGTTCATCGCGCCGATGCAGCCGGGCAGGACGACCGAGAGGAGGGTGTCGTTGATGTCGAGGCTGCGCATGGTCGCGAACTGGGCGATCATGATCGCTTCCATCGGCACAAGGAGCGCCGCCACGAAGACGAGCGAGGCGACGCCGCGCCCCTTGAAGCGCAGCCGGGCGAGCGCGTAACCGGCCATGGCCGCGCCGACGATGTTGGTCAGGACGTTGGTGACCGCGACCTTCAGCGAGTTCAGGATGTAGTCCCAGACCGGGATGATGTCCGCGACGCCCTTGTAGTTGTCGAACGTCGGGTGCTGGGGCAGCAGTTGGGGCGGCGAGGTGAAGATGTCCTCGGTGGCGCCCTTGAGCGACGTGGACAGCTGCCACAGGAACGGGCCGATCATGACCAGCAGCACCAGCGTCAGCGCCAGGTAGCGGACCACGTACCGCCAAGTGGGCGTCCTGCGGCCGGACTTGCGGGCCCGGCCGGGGCGTACGGGGCGGGAGTCGGACTTGCGCGCGGCCGCGGGGACCGCCGGGGAGTCGGTCGTGGTGCTCATCAGTCCTTGTCCTTCCGGTCGGCCCGCAGGACGAACAGCATCAGGATCAGCGTCAGTACGAACAGCGTGATCGAGATCGCGGAGGCGTACCCGGTGCGTCCCTGGAGCCCGGTGCCGACCCGCTGGATCAGCATCACGAGGGTGGTGTCCTGGCCGCCAGGACCACCGGTGGGACCGGCGATCATGAAGACCTCGGAGAAGACCTTGAAGGCGGAGACCGAGGACAGCGCGCCCACCAGGACCATGGTCGGGCGGACCGCGGGAACAGTGATGGAGAAGAAGCGCCGGACCGCGCCCGCCCCGTCCACCTCTGCCGCCTCGTGCAGCTCACGGGGCACGTTGGTCAGCGCCGCCAAGTAAATGATCATGTAGTAGCCGAGGCCCTTCCAGACCGTCAGCAGCATCGAACTCAGCAGCAGCAGCCACTGGTTGGAGAGGAACGGCACGGGGTCGACGCCGATCATCTGCAGCACGCCGTTGATGAACCCGCGGTCGTCCAGCATCCACACCCACATCAGGGCGACGACCACGACGGACGCCACCACGGGGGTGTAGAAGGCGGACCGGAAGAAGGCGATGCCCGGTACGTGCTTCTGTACGAGGAGCGCCAGCAGCAGCGGCAGGAACACCAGCAGGGGCACGACCACGACGACGTACAGCGCACTGTTGCGCAGCGCCACCCAGAACTGCTCGTCGCCGAACAGCGCCTGGAAGTTGGCAAGGCCGACGAACTTGCCCTCGGTGAGGGTGCGGGCGTCGGTGAAGGACTTCCACACCGTCGCCAGGAACGGATAGAGGTTGAACGCCAGGGTGATCAGCAGACCGGGTGCCAGGAACAGCCAGGGGCTGAGGGCGCGGTGGGTGCGGCGGCGCCCGTCCTGCCCGCCGCCGCGCGCGGAGCCGCGACGGCGGGTGACGGGGGACCCGCCGGAGGACCGGGAACCGGAGGACTGGGAACCGGCGGACGCGGAACCGGCGGCCGGGACCGCCGTTCCGGGTCCGGTTCGGGTTTCGGAGGAGGTGCTCACGGGGGCGGCAGTCCTGTCAGTTCTGTTCGAGGAGCTTGTTCATCTGCTCCACCGCGCTGTCCAGCACGGCCTGCGGAGACGCCTTGCCCTGGAAGCACTTGGCTATCTCGTTGCGCAGGATCGTCTTCATCTCGTCGCTGAAGAGCACCGGCGTGTAGTTCACCGCGGTCGGCAGCATCTTGGCCGACGCGACCCGGATCCGGCCCTCCTCGGTGCCGTCCGCCTTGGTCCAGTACTCCTTCTCCAGGGAGCCCTTGGTGGAGGGGAAGACCGCGACCTTGTGGCCGAAGGCCTCCTGGTTCTTCTGGTCGGTGACGAAGTGCGCGAAGGCGACGGCGGTGGCCGCGTTCTTGCTCTGTGAGTTCACCGACAGGCCCTGCAAGTACATGTTCTGCTTGCCGGTGTTGGTGGGTACGTCGGTGATGCCGAGGTTGTCGTACAGCGAAGGGGCGTTCTTCTTGAACTTGTCCAGGTCGTGGGCGCTGCCCGGGTTCATGGCGATCTCCTGCTGGAGGAACTTCGTGCCCGTCCCGTCGTCCTTCAGCGTCAGGGTCTGCTTGTGCAGCGCGCCCTGGTCGTACAACTTCTTGTACTTGGTGAGGAGTTCGACACCCTTGGCGCTGTTGAGCGTGAACTTCTTGCCGGCCTTGTCCATCGGCTCGACGCCGTAGCGCCCGAAGTCCTCGATGGTGGGCGGCTGGCCGAGGGTGGCCCTGCCCTTCTTCGCGAGCTGCCCGGCCGTGGCGAACAGCTCGTCGAAGGTCTTCGGCGGCTTCTGCGGATCGGCGCCGCCGTCCTTGAACATCGTCTTGTTGTAGAAGAGCGGCCCGCTGTTGAGGTACCAGGGGAAGGAGTACGTGCCGTCCATGCCCGGCATCCCGAAGCCCTGCCAAGCACCCTCCAGGTACTCGGACTTGAACTTCGACGCGACCTTGTCCTTGTCCAGGTTGAGCAGCAGCCCCGCCTTCGCGAGCGGGTAGGCCAGGTCCGGGGAGAGGTTGACGACGTCCGGCAGCGAGCCGGCCGACGCGTCGGCGCTCAGCTTGTCGGCGTAGTTGTCGGCCGGCTGGTCCACCCAGTCGACCTTGGCACCCGGGTACTGCTTCTCGAAGTCCTTGATGACGCCTTCGAAGTAGCCCTTGAAGTTCGCCCTGAGGTTCCAGGTCTGGAACTTGATGGTGCCCTCTACCTTGCCGTCGGTGGACGAGGCCGCGTCACCGCCGCCCCCGCCACCGCACGCGGTGACCACGGAGAGACAGAGGACCGTACCGAGACCGACGGCTGCCCGGATCGCGACGCTGCGACGAATGGACATGGGTGACTTACTCCTTGCCTGGGTTCTTGCCTGGTGCGAGAAGCTCGGCGTCAGCCTGTAATGCGATTCCCTTTACGTCAACGCTCGATAAGCCCTCCGAATTTATGAAAGCGCAGGTCAAGGGCGCTAAAAAGAACTAAATTCTCTAAACTCGGGGCAGTCGTACCGCATAAGGTGAGCGATATGAGAGGCGTTACGACGACGCCCAGGAGCAACCCGAAGGGATCTCTGCGGACATGGCAGCGCCCAGGGCAATGGAGCCCTCACCGCCCCGCATACCGACGCTGAAGGAGATCGCCCGCGAGGCCGGGGTGTCCACGAGCGCGGTGTCCTTCGCCCTCAACAACCGCCCCGGTGTCTCGGACGCGACCCGCCGCAGGGTCATCGAGGTCGCCGAGCGGCTGGGCCGGGGCACGGGCCCCGGCGGCCGGAGCCCCGCGGCCGAGCGGTCCCGGGCGATCGGGATGGTGCTGGCCCGCCCCGCCGGAAGCCTCGGCGTCGAGGCGTTCTTCCTCCAGGTGGTCTCCGGCATCCAGGCCGGTCTCGCACCGCACGGCCACGCCCTGGTCTTCCAGATGGTCGACGACATCGAGGCCGAGTGCGACCTGTACCGGCGCTGGTGGGCCGAGGGCCGCGTCGACGGGGTGATCGTGGTCGACCCCAGGGTGAGCGACCCGCGCCCCGACGTCCTGTCGGTGCTCGGACTGCCCGCCGTCGTCGTCGGTGCGATGGACACGCCGGGCGCCGCACGCCCGGGATCCGCCAGGTCCGGCCCCATGCCCGTCCTCGGCTCGGGCCGCCGGGCCCGGCTGTCCAACCTCTGGGCGGACGACGCAGGCGCGATCGACCTGGTCATCCATCACCTGTACGAGCTCGGGCACCGCCGCATCGCGCACATGGCGGGCCCGCCGGGCCTGGCCCACACGGCCCGCCGCATCGCCGCACTGCGCTCCACCGCCCGACGCCTCGGGCTCGACCACACGGTCTCCGTGACCACCGACTTCACCGACCGCCAGGGCGCCAAGGCGGCCCGCCGGCTCCTCTCGGGCGCCATGCAGCCCACCGCGCTCATCTGTCACAACGAGGTGATGGCGGTCGCGGCGGCGGGCGTCGCCACCGAACGCGGACTGCGCATCCCGCAGGACGTGTCCGTGGTGTCCCTGGAGGACTCGGCGATCTGCCGCACCTTCCACCCCCGGATCACCTCGCTCTCCCGCGAACCGGGAGCGTTCGGCCACCGGGCGGCCACCGAGGTGCTGAGTCTCCTCGCGGGCTCCGAACCGCGCTTCCTGCAGGACCCGCTGCCCCGCCTCGAACCCCGCGAGAGCACCGCGCCGCCACCGGCGGAGAGCCGGCGGCCCCCTGCGGTGCCGCCACCGCGCGCTAGGCCCTGACTCCACGAAGTCGTCGGCCTGCCCAGCCCGGCCTTGCCCAACTAGCCCAGCCATGTCCTGCCCAGGCCTTGTCCTGCCCTGCCCAGTTCAGCCCAGCCCACGAGACGAGTGAGCACCAGCCACATGAGCCTTCCCCTGCCCCTCCCGTCCGGCACCGCCCCGCACCCGGCCCTCGTCGCGGCGATCGACATCGGCGGCACCAAGATCGCCGGAGCGCTCGTCGACTCCACAGGCGCGCGGCTGGTCCGTACCCAACTGCCGACCCCCGCCACCGAGGGCGCCGATGTGCTGACGGCGCAGGTGCACAAGGTGCTCGACGCACTGCGCGCCCACCCCGACTAGTCCCGGGTCGCGGGCGTCGGCATCGGCTGCGCGGGACCGGTGAACACCGTCGAGGGGACCGTCAGCCCGGTCAACATCCCCGGCTGGCGCGACCATCCCCTGGTCGACCGGGTGCGTACGGCCGTCGATGGGCTGCCCGTACGGCTCATCGGCGACGGGCCCGCGGTGGCCGCGGCCGAGTTCTGGTGCGGCGCGGCCAGGGGCCGTACGAACGCCCTGTGCATGGTCGTCTCCACCGGCGTCGGCGGCGGCCTGCTGCTCGACGGCAGGCTCTACACGGGACTGAGCGGAAACGCGGGACACATCGGGCACATGAGCGTGGAGCTGGAGGGCGAGGAGTGCCCCTGCGGCGCCCGCGGCTGCGTCGAGCGCCTGGCCAGCGGCCCCAGCATCGTCCGGTACGCACTCGCGCACGGCTGGACCCCGCAGGACGGTGCGTCCGCCTCGGCCCAGTCGGTGGCCGAAGCCGCGCGCAACGGCGAGGCGGTGCCACTGGCCGCGTTCGGCCGTGCCGCGCGTGCGGTGGCCGCGGCGGTGGCCGCCACCGCCGCACTGGTCGAGCTGGAGGTCGTGGTCGTCGGCGGCGGGGTGGCCGGGGCGGGCGACCTGTTCTTCGGGCTCATACGCGGCGAACTGGAGCGGTACGCCACCCTCTCGTTTACCCGGAACGTACGCGTCCTGCCCGCCGAAACGGGCACCGACGCGGGCCTGGTGGGCGCCGCGGCGGTCGCTTTCGGCGCGGTCGCCGGGCCTGCGGCCTGAGCACACCGGGAAGCCCGTGCCCCGAGCCCGCCGAACCGTGGGTCCTGGCCGATCGGGCGGTTCACCCGGGGTCCTTGCCGGTGTGCAGGAGACCCGCGAGGTCGGTGCCCCACCGGGTGAGGTACGGCACGGCGTCGGGGAGCAGGACGGCGAGGGCCGCGGCGGCGCAGGTGCCGAGGGCCAGCGTGACGTTCAGCGCCCACCTGCCCCTGCCCGGTGCCACCAGCCGGTTCGCGGCCGCGAAGAGGACGGTCACGAGGACGGCGAGGGCCCCGAGCAGGCCGGCCGTCTGCCAGCTCCGTCCGCCGTCCAGCAGGGCGGTGGCGGCGGACGCGGCCAGGCTCGTCCCGCTCGCCAGGACCACGAGGACGAGGGCCGGGACGAGAACGGTGCGCAGCAGCAGCCGAGCACGGCGGGCGGCCCTGCCCCGCCAGGTGGCCCGGTCCTGCCGGGCGGTTCTGTCCTGCCGGGCGGTTCTGTCCTGCCGGGCGGAGCGCGGTGCCTTTCCCCCGTTCCGCCCCACCCACTGCTCCGGCCGGTGCTTGCGGTGCACCCGGTCCGCCCTGCTGATGAACCACCAGCCCAGCGCGGGAGTGAGCCCGGTGAACGTTCCGGTGAAGGCGGACACGGCCGGGGAGTGCCACGACACCTTCGCGTTGCCCCGCCCCCGCCCCACCAGGAGCACGAGGCCGACCAGCGGCGGCGAGTCCGGATCGAGCGTCCAGGAGACGCTGCCCGCCGATGCCGGGGGACGTTGCTTCTTGACGGCGGACTCGATCCGGACGATCCGCCGCGACCCGCCGAGGGTTCCCCGCGCCAGCAGCTCTCCGGAGGAGATGTCCTCCAGGACCCAGTGCACACGGACGCCCGGGGTGGTGCTGGAGATGCGCAGCCAGCCGGTGGCGCGCCGGTGGTCTCCCCAGAACTTGTCGGAAGGCAGCGCGGACAGCACGGCCGAGACGCCGGAGAAGTCCTTGTGCCCGATGTACCAGGCGATCTCGGGCTGGAGCGGGAGCCGCCGTACGGACACGTGGGCGGCCCGCGGAGGCGATCCCTGGACGTACCGGAGAGGGAAGTTCCGTAGCTGCTGCGGGACTTCGGCGGCGAGGACGGCCAGCCAGAACAGGCCGAGCAGTACGAGCAGCCACACCGTGGGCCACGCCCAGTGGACCGATCCCGCGCACATTAGGACCAGGCCGAGGGTCACGTAACCGCGGGGTCCTCTGCGGCCCTCGGGGTCGGCGGGGCGCGAGTGCTTGACGCCGTAGTACTCCCGCATGGCGGCGCGGGACCGGTGCGGCAGGTCCCAGCCGGACCTCAGCGTGGTGATCGACCAGGCGGAATCCAGGGCCTGTTGGGGCAGGCCGTTGTCAGCGGGGCCGACGGCGACCGCTCGATGACTGGCGGTGCCGATACCGGTGCTGGTGTTGCTGCCGTGGGGGCGGGGATCGGACTGCCCGGTCGCCGCGGACGACCGCGACCACAGTTCCCACAGCGCCTCCAGGGCCCGGCGCTGCTCCGGCTGCTCGTCAGCGGGCAACAGCGGGAGGCAACTGCCGAGGATCTGGTCGAACCGGTGGCGTTCCATGGTCTGTCTGCCGTTGAGCATCTTCGACAAGGAGTCGTCGGTCATCGACGATCCCACGGCCCTCACCAGGCCCCGCTGCGTACCCACCGTGGCCTTTATCAGGGAGCGCAGCGCTTCGCTCACCTTGATCCACTCGGCGGGCACACCCTGTTCTGCCAGCTGTTCTTTCCCGTAGGCGCTCCGGCCGGTGCGGGGCGGCGGGGGCGCCCCGGTGGATCTCGCCTCATTTTCTGGAGTTTTCTTCGGCATCCGCACCTCTCCTGAACTGGGCAGACATTTTCTTCCGGCAGTTGTATCAGCTCGTCAGAAAACCACCAGGGCTGCTTTCTTGGAAGGCACAAACGAGGAAGGAACCCTCAGCATGATCGAAGTGGTCAGCCTGCTGACGGCAGTTGCCGGAGCCGTCCAGGCAACACTGCTTGTACTCAACAGCGTTCAGCGCCGCAGGACCCGCAGGCCCGAGAGGGCGCAGCGGGTGCGGCGGACGCGGAGGGCGCAGCGGACACGGCGGGCCCAAGGCGCGCAGCAAGCGCAGCGGGTGCACTGGGAGCAGCGGGCGAGGCGTCGGCGCCAGGAGTGACGCTCCCGGGTGGTGCGGGCAAGGAGCGCTCTCGTGAAGTGGCTGAAGTGGGCTGCCGTTTCGCACGGTGCGGACGTTCCGAGCCGGAGCCCCCATATGTCGTATCAGCGGGAAATCCGATAACACTCGGTCAGGTGAATATGCCACCTGTTTATCGCAGCGGGGCTCGGAATCCCGCTAGCTTCGACCTGAAAGCCCCGCGCCCCGAGAGCAGTTGAAGGGCCGGGTCGGAAGGGCCAGAAGGAGAGGAGATCTTCGTGGAACGGGAAAATGAGATCTACGAGCCGCCCGAGGTGATGGAGGTCGGCGAGTTCGCAGAGCTGACCCTCGGTTCGAGGGACGGCACATTCTACGAGGGGGGCCTGAGGGCCTGGTACGTCCGACCGTAATCCGGAAAGGACCGAAGGGCTTTGACCAGTGAGGCGTGGTTCGCCGTCCTTCCGGACGCCGAATCTGCATGCATCGCGGCGCGGTTGTTGCGGCCCCTGGCCGCCGGAGTGGTCGCTCACCACTCCGGTCGTCCGTGGCTGCTGGGCAGTTGGCCGCCCGGCCATGTGGTCGTCGCCTCGGTGGGTGATGCCCGACTGGCGGTGATCGGACGGTGTCCGGTCACCGTCGGCGGACTGTCGGACCGGCTGAGCAGGGTGCGGGACGTCGCCGACGTCGACCGGGCAACAGCGGGGCTGGCGGGCAGTTTTCATACGGTCGTCTCCGTCGGCGGCCGGGTGTCCGTCCGAGGCACCGCCTCGGGGGTGCGCCGCGTCTTCTACGCACGGGTGGGCGGGGTGACGGTGGCGGCGAGCCGTGCCGACCGCCTTGCCGTTGCCGTCGGATCCGGCGTGGACGAGGGGCAGTTGGCCCTGCATCTGCTGTCCTCCCCTCCTCCGTACCCGCTCGGCGAGGCGCGTGGACTGTGGCAGGGCGTCGATGCGGTGCCCGCCGGGAGCGGGCTGCTGCTCGGACCGGCCGGGCGCGTTGCCGTCCGGCGGTGGTGGAACACCCCGCAGCCGCATCTCCCGTTGGAACAGGGGGCGTTGGAGGTGCGCAAGGCACTCGCGACGGCAGTGGGGTCCTGCACGGCCGGTGCGGGGACGGTGAGCGCGGACCTGTCCGGAGGCATGGACTCCACGAGCCTGTGCTTTCTGGCGGCAGGCGGTACGGCTGGTGGTGCCACCGGCGGTACGGCTGGAAGTGCCACCGGCGGCACGGCCGACGACGGCACCAGCGGCGCGGCCCGCCTGATCACCTTCCGCTGGGAAAGCGTCGACGCGGCCAACGACGATGCCGCCTGGGCCGGAGCGGCAGCCGCCCTGCTGCCCGCCGCGGAACACGTGGTGCCCGAGCGCTCCGAGGCACCGCTGTGGTTCGGCGGCATGAGCAGCCTGCGGACGGTGACCGACGAACCGGGCATCTGGGTCCGGGACAGCGCCCGTCTCGTCACGCTCGCCCGGCTGATGACCGCACGCGGATCGCGACTGCACCTGTCGGGCGCCGGCGGGGACGAGCTGTTCTGCGCCCCTCCGCCGTACCTGCACGACTACGTACGCAGCAACCCGCGGGACTCCCTCGCCCGAGTGCGCGGACAGCGGGCCCTCCAGCGGTGGCCGCTGTGGCCGCTGCTCAGGGAGCTCGCCGACCGCCGCACGTTCGGCCAGTGGCTGGCCGCCTGGTCCGGCCGGCTCACCGCCCCCGCCCCTCCCGGGTCCGGCACGGACTGGGGGACGTATCTGCACCTGCCGCCCTGGGCCACCCCGGAAGCGGTCCACGTCGTGCGGCGTCTGCTGCACGAAGCGGCGGCCCGGGACCCGCGGCCGCTCGCGCCCCAGCGCGGCCAGCACGCGGCGCTCTCCACCACGCAGGAGTGCGGCCGCGCCGCCAGGCAGGTGGATCAGGTCACCTCAGGCCTGGGACTGCCGTACGCCGTGCCCTACCTGGACGACGGCGTGATCGAGGCGGCGCTGTCCGTACGGGTCGCCGAGCGCGCGGTGCCCGGCAGGTACAAGCCGGTCCTCGCCACGGCGATGCGCGAGATCGTGCCCGACGCGCTGCTGGCCCGGTCCACCAAGGGCGAGTACTCCGCCGACTTCCACCGGGGGCTGCGCCACCACAAGGCCGCGCTCGTCGAGCTCTTCGACGATTCGCGGCTGGCCGGGGCGGGGCTTCTGGACGCGGCCCGGCTCCGCGAGAGCCTGCGCCGCCCCCATCTGTCCGCGCACGTGATGCGTTCCCTCGAAAACACCCTGGCCTGCGAGCGGTGGCTCCGTACCGCTCCCACCCCCCGAGGAGCACCATGTCCTTGATCCTTCGCCCCGACGTGTCCGTGGCCGAGACCGAAGACGGTGCGGTCCTGCTCGACGAAGTCACGGGCCGGTACTGGCAGCTCAACAGGACCGCCGCGTTCATCCTGCGGGCACTGCGCGACGGGGCCACCCAGGAGCAGACCGCGGGCCGGCTCCGCGAGAGACATCCGGCGCTGCCCGCCGACCGGGCGGCCGACGACGTGGCGTCCTTCGTCGACGCGCTGGCCGAGGCACGTCTGGTGGCACCCGCATGAACGGGCGGCCGGATCCGGGGGACACCGGGGACAGCAGGGACACCGGGGACAGCGGCCGTCGGCCCCGGCGCCCCGCGGTGCTGGCCGCCCTGGCCGCCGCCAGGCTGCTGATCCTGCTGCCGCCCCGGCGGATCCGCCGGGCCCTGTCGTTCCTCCGTCGCGGTGCGGCCCCGGCCACCATGGAGCAGGCGCTCGCCGCCCGGCGGGCCGTCGTCGCGACGAGTGCGCGCTGCGCGGGCGAGGGCTGTCTGCAGCGTTCCGTGGCGACGGCACTGCTCTGCCGCCTCGGGGGAGCCTGGCCCGACTGGTGCACCGGGGTGCGTACGGCGCCCTTCCGGGCACACGCCTGGGTGGAGGTCCAGGGGCGGCCGGTCGACGAGCCCTTCCCCACCGGCTACTACCAGCTGCTCATGACGGTGCCCGGCAGGCCCCGGGAGCGGGGTTGACCCGGCGGCGGGAGCGCCGGGCCTCCCCTCCGGAGCAGTTGCTCTTCGGCGGCCGGCTCAGGACCGCCGACGGCTGGACGGCGTACGAGGGCGCACACGCCAAGGCTTCGTTCTGGGTGATCCTGTGCCAGGTCCCGCGGCTGATCGGCGAGACCGTCCGGCTGGCCTGGCGCGGCGACCGTACGGCACTGGTCGCGGTGGCCGTCGCCCAGCTCGGCCAGGCCGTGGCGACGACGTTCGGTCTGCTGGCCACCAACCGGGTCCTGGTCAGTCTGTTCGCCGCCGGGCCCACCGCCGACCGCATCGGCGCCGCGGTGCCCTCGCTGCTGTGGGTCGGCGGGGCCAGCGCCCTGGCCGCCACGCTCCGTGCCGTCTCCCTGGGCGCCGCCGGGCGGTTGGAGCCGACCGTCGAGCGCATCGCCGCACTGACCATGCTCACCCCGGTGGTCGAGGTCGAGATGGCGCACCTGGAACAGGCCCGCTTCCAGAAGCTGCTGGAGTCGGGACAGCACGGGCAGACCGCGGCCCGCCGCCTGATCCAGCACGCCCTGGGCATCGTCGAGTCCGTCATGGCGCTGGCCGCCGTCACCGGAGTGCTGACGATCCTGCACCCCGTGCTGCTGCCGCTGCTGATCGCCATCGTCGTCCCGAAGGCCTGGGGAACGGTACGGGCCGCACGGCGCACCTACACGTCCATCCAGGTCTGGGTCGAGCACGTGCGCCAGCAGGACGCGCTGCGCCGCCTGCTGATCGGCCAGCAGGCCGCCCCGGAGCTCCGGGTGCACGGCGCCGGCCCCTTCCTGCTCGAACAACTCGACCGGATGGGCCGGGAGGCCGCCGCCGAGCAGACGGTCCTCGCCCGGCAGGAGGCCACCACGGACCTGGCGACGTCGGTCCTGTCCGGCCTGACCGCCGCGGCCACGTACGCCCTGCTGGCCTGGCTGCTCACGCACGGGCACATGCCCCTGGCGTCCGGCGCCACCGCCGTCCTGGCCCTCACCACCGGCACGGTCGGGCTGCGCCGGCTGGTCACCAACATCGACCACCTCTACGAGCAGTCGCTGTTCATGACCGACCTGCTCAGGGCCAGGGACGAGGCGGCGGCCCACGCCATTCCCAGCGGCGGCACCCCGGTGCCCGCCCCGCCGGAGCTGATCGAGTTCGACGGAGTCGGCTTCACCTATGCCGGGCGGGAGAAACCGGCGCTCGACTCGGTGTCCCTGCGGATCGAGCGGGGCCAGGTGGTCGCCCTGGTCGGTGCCAACGGCAGCGGGAAGACCACCCTCAGCAAACTCCTCGCGGGTCTCTACCTGCCTTCCGAGGGGCAGATCCGCTGGGACGGCGCGGATGTGCGCGACCTGGACCGCCGCCAGCTGTTCGACCATGTCGCGCTGGTGCTCCAGGACTACCAGCGGTGGCCCTTCACGGCCCGGGCCAACGTCGCCATCAGCCGTCCCGAGACCTTCCACGATCGCGCCCGGCTGGAGGAGGCGGCCCGGCTGGCCGGTGCGCACACGGTGGTCGAGGACCTTCCGCGCGGCTGGGAGTCCCTGTGCGAGAAGGGGTACGAAGGCGGCGTCGACCTGTCGGGCGGGCAGTGGCAGCGGCTGGCGCTGGGACGGGCCTACTTCCGCAGGGCGGCCCTCCTCATCTGCGACGAACCGACCAGCAGCATGGATCCGGCCAGTGAGATCGCCGCGTTCCGGCAGATCCGCGAGCTCGCCGCCGACGGGCAGACGGTCATCCTCGTCACGCACCGTCTGCACAGCGCCCAGACGGCCGACGTGATCCATGTCCTGGACCGCGGCAGGCTCGCCGAGTCCGGCGACTTCGCCTCGCTGATGGCCCCCGGCGCCCCCGGTCCCGGCCTGTTCCGGGAGATGTTCCTGGCCCAGGCGGAGCAGTACGGCAGACAGTCGAGCGACCCATCTTGTTGCATCTAGATGCTTACCGATATATCGTTACGAGTGTCGGTGACGATACCGGCACGAGTGCGACGACATCGGAGGAGTTCGATCATGAAGAGCATGCGCAGGAATCACGAGTTCGGTCCCGAGGGACACCACCGCTTCGAGCGGCGCGAGCGTTTCGGCGGAGGCCCGGGAGCTCCGGGCGGCTTCGGCGGAGGCCCCGGAGAAGGCGGCGGCCGCGGCGGGTTCGCACCCGGTGGGGGCTTCCAGGGGGAAGGCCCCGGGCGACCCGGCGAGTGGCGCGGCAGGAGCCACCACGGAATGGGCGGCGGCCCGCACGGCATGAGGGGCGGCGGCCCGCGCGGCGGCGGCCGTGGCCGGGCGCGGCGCGGCGACGTGCGCGCGGCGGCGCTGGCCCTGCTGGCCGAACGGCCGATGCACGGTTACGAGATGATCCAGGAGCTGGAGTCCAGGACCGGTGGCGTGTGGCGCCCCAGCCCCGGCTCCCTCTACCCCGCACTGCAGCTGCTGCAGGACGAGGGCCTGGTCACCGCGGACGACTCCAGCGGCAAGCGGCTGCTGACCCTCACCGACGCCGGCCGGGAGGCCCGCGAGGCGGCCGGAGCGGACCAGCGCCCCTGGGAGCACATCACCGCGGGAGTCCCGCCGGTGCACAAGGTGCTGCGGGACGGCATCGAGCAGATCGCCACCGCCACGCGCCAGGTCGCCGCGGTGGGTACCGAGGAGGAGAAGGCCCGAGCGGTCCAGATCCTCACCGACACCCGCAAGGCGCTGTACAAGCTGCTTGCCGACAGTGAGTGAGCAGATCTGTCCCCCGTCGTGCGCGGGGGGTCCGTCATATGTGTGTGGGGTCCGGCCGTCGGTCGGACCCCACACACATATGCGGAGCAAATCCGGGCACATTCTTGCCTGATTGGCAATATTGCCCTGAAGATAATCTTGCCGTGGCGGCAAAATCTGCTACGTTGCCCGTATGGCACCTGAAGAAACCGCTCGTACGACGGGGCAGCCCGGACTCCGCGAGCGCAAGAAGCGGGAGACGCGGGTCGCGCTGAGCCGGGCGGCGATCCGGCTCTGTGTTCTGCACGGCTGGGCCGAGGTGACGGTCGATCAGATCGCTGCCGAGGCCAATGTCTCCGTCCGTACCTTCCGCAACTACTTCTCCGGCAAGGCCGAGGCGATCGCGGCCAGTCACCTGGAGCGGATGCTCGGGGTCGCCGACGACCTGCTCGCCCGCCCGGCCGGCGAACCGCTCTGGGACTCGCTGCGCCACGCGGTCCTGGGGCAGTTCGCACCGCCGGGGGACTCCGCGCCGCAGGGCGAGCGCTGGCGCGAAGGGGTGCGGCTGATGCTGGCCGAGCCCGCGCTGGCGGGGGAGATCATCAAGGCCGGCGCCGCCGCCGAGCGGGAGCTGGCCAGGGCCGTCGCCCAGCGCACCGGCACAGACGCCGAGCGCGACATCTACCCCAAGCTGGTCGCCGGCGTGATCACGGCCGCCAGCTCGGCGGCCGTCGAGCACAGCATGCGCGCCGAGGGGCCCGTGCCGCTCGGCGAAGCCCTGACCCAGGTCTTCGAGCACCTCGCCACCGGCCTGCGTGTTCCTTCGTCACACCATCAGGAGGCATGATCGTGACAGCTGACGTGGTCATAGTGGGCGGCGGTCCGAACGGGCTGATGCTGGCCTGCGAACTGAGCCTGGCGGGCATCCACCCGGTCGTCCTGGAGCAACTCCCGCACCCCGGCACCGAACCCAAGGCCAACGGCCTGGTCGGCCAAGTGGTGCGACTGACCGACCACCGCGGACTGTACGAGCCGCTCAGCGGCAGCCCGGAGCCCCCGCAGCCGAACTCCGCCTACTTCATGTTCGCCGCCATGGGCCTCGACCTCGGCCTCCTCGACACCAGTCCGGTGTACGGGCTGGCAGTCCCGCAGCCGCGCATCGTCGAGGTCCTGGAGGAGCGCGCCCGCGCACTCGGCGTCGACGTGCGGCGCGGGCACCGGGTCACGGCCGTCGCCCAGGACGAGGCCGCCGTCACCCTCGACGTCTCAGGCCCCGACGGCGACGAGCGGCTGCGGGCCCGCTACGCGGTCGGTGCGGACGGTGCGCGCAGTGTGCTCCGCAAGCTGTCCGGGATCGGGTTCCCCGGCGTCAGTTACGACCGGCGCACCAGCCGCACCGCCCACGTCACCGTCCCGGCCGACCGGGTCGACCCGGCCAACGGCGCCCTCACCGTCCCGGGGCACGGTCCTGTCCTGCCCTTCCTGCCCCACCAGACCGAGCGGGGCGGCTTCTCGTACGCGCCGTTCCCCGGCCGTCCGCCGCTGGTCAGCACCACCGAGTGGGACCAGCCCGCGACGGACGAACCGATGACCCTGGCCGAAATGGAGTCGAGCGTCCGCCGGGTCCTCGGCGTCGAACTGCCACTGGGCCCGCCGGACGGGGAGGGCCCGCACGTGCTGCGGCGGCTGGACGGCGGCAACACCCGGGTCGCCGACCGGTTCCGTGACCGCCGGGTCTTCCTGATCGGCGACGCCGCCCACGTCTACGCCGCCGGCGGCGGGCCCGGCCTGAACCTCGGTCTGCAGGACGCCGCCAACCTCGGCTGGAAGCTCGCCGCAGCCCTGCACGGCACCGCCCCGGCAGGCCTGCTCGACAGCTACGACACCGAGCGCCGCCAGGCCGCCCGCCGCATGGTGCTCCACGCCGAGGCACAGGCCGCGCTCACCGCGCCGGGCAGCGACACCAGGGGCCTGCGCGAGCTCTTCACCGAGCTGCTCACCCGCAAGGAGGTCGTCCAGCACCTCGCCGACCTCACCGCGGGCACCGATGTGCGCTACGAGATGGGCCTCGCCGATCCCCACCCCGCGGTCGGCTACTTCGCACCGGAGCTGGAACTGATCACCGAGTCGGGGAAGGTGCGGTTCGCCGAACTCGCGCGCGGCGCACGGCCGTTGCTGGTGGACCTCACCGAAGAGCATTCGCTGACAGCAGTACTGACGGAGAGTCAGACGGCCGAGGGTGCCGTTGACGTCGTCGTCGCGAAGGGCGGCCAGGCCGGGCTCACCGGCCTGCTGGTCCGTCCCGACGGTTACGTCGCCTGGGCCTGCGCCTCACCCGTACCGGATCCGGCCGAGACGGCCGCGCTGCGGACGGCCGTCGCGCGCTGGTTCAGCGTTTAGCAGAGGGTGTCCCGGGGTGGGGGCCCCTCACCCCGGCGCGGACAGTGCAGCAGCGATACGGGTGGAATGCCTGGCCAGCCAGGGCAGCCCGCAGGCGAACGCGTTCACCCCCTGGGTGAGCGTGCCGAGCGCATGGACCGGGGCTCCGGCGCCGTCGGCTCCCGTCAGGAGTCCGGTCAGCGGATCCGCCTCGACGCCGCCCAGCGGATGCGCCCTCGCGTGCCCCTCCCGGACCATCCTCGCCACCGGCCCCTCCCGGGAGTCGGGCGGAACCCCCTCCGCTTCCGTGAGGTGCTCGTCGGACGGCCGCAGTACGGCGTTCACCACCAGGTCCGCTTCCCGAACGGCGCCGACGCCCGGTGCGTCGGGCAGCACGCGGAACGCTGCCCCGCCCCGGCCCCCGCCCCGTTCGATGCGCCCCGCCACCACGCGCAGCACCTCGCGGTCGAAGAGTTCCCGCACCCGCACCGCGGTGTGCGCCGGCATCGGGAAGAGCAGGCTCCGCAACTTCCGGCCGGTGCGCCCGTCCAGCCGTCGCCGGTCCGCGAGCCCCAGGAGCCCGGCCGCCTCCGCTCCGGTCCCGCCCACCGCATGCCGCAGCACGCGCAGTGCCCGCGCGGCCGTCCCCCCGTCGTCCAACTGCCGCCGCAGCCGGTCCGCCGCGCTCTCCGAGCCGCCCCACTCCACCCGGAGATCCGCGAACGAGAGTCCCTCGGCCGCCAACTCCGCACCCAGCAGCGCCAGTAGACCCCCGAGCCCGCCCTCTGTTCTGATCCGGTCGAGGGTGAAGTGCCGGACCGGATGCGGGGGACCGGCAGGCCGTACGGACGGCAGCAGCCCCCGCCGCGACACCAGCGTGATCTCCCGGCACCGTCCCGCGTCGGCCAGCGCGCACGCCACGTCCACGGCCGTCAGCCCCGTGCCCGCCACCGCGACCCGGGCGCCCGGCGGTACCGCGGCCACCAGTTCCTCCAGCGGATACGGGGCCAGCACCCGGCCGTCCGAGCGCGCCAGGCCGTACGGGTCGGCGGGCTCGGACGCCCCGCAGCACAACACCGCCGCCGCGCTCTCCAGCCGCCGTACCGCGGCACCGGCCGTGCCGGGCAGCGGTTCCCACCGCGTGTCGACACCGTCCGGAGTGCGGCGCACGCGGGTCACCCGGCCGGTCAGCACGTCCACCCGGCAACCGCGGCGCCGCAACCGGGCGGCGGCCTCACCCGCCGTGTGTTCCAGGTACCGCCCGAAAACGGCCCGGTGCGGAAAGGCGGTGCCGGCCGTCCCGGTCGCCTCGGCCCAGCGGAGATAGTGACCCGGATCCCCCGGCCGTACCGACATGGCGGCCGCCCCGATGTTGGTCAACGACGCCACCGCGTCCGCCCCGAACGCGAGGCCGCGCCACCGCCGCACTCCCGGTCCCACCACGGTGATCCGTCCCGGCGGAGCCGCCGCGCCCACCGACAGCGCGTCCAGCAGCACGGCCGCTCCCACGCCGTCCCCGACCAGCGCCACGGGGGCCAAGGCACCGACTCCTCCCTCAGCTCCCGGACTTCAGCTTCCGGCCGATCGTACGGAGTGGTGCGGGTCGCCGGGGACGTGTCCGGCGATCGCCCGGAACGTGGGCCGCAGCTGACCGGTGTTCAGCGCCGTCAGTACGAGGGCCAGCCCGAGGTAGACCCACATGAGGATCATCCGCGAGGACTCGTCGGGCAGCGCGAACTGCGCGGCGAAGAGGGCGAACAGCCCGGCCGCCTGCCACGGCGCGAACCGCAGATTGAGCAGCACGCTCACCGCGAGCAGCGTCTGGGCCGCGGTGAGCGCGACCTCGTCGACCTGGCGGGTCACCAGCGGCAGGGACGCGCCGCCGCCACCGATGGCGTGGGCCAGCGGCAGACAACCGACCAGCAGGGTCCACTGGTTGACCTTGCTGGACAGCAGCGCGCCGAGTCCGTCGGAGGCCCGCAACCGCCAGGCGAAGACCACCGCGACGATGAGTTCGGGTGCCTCGGAGGCGAGCGGCGCGACCCACTGGACCAGCAGGAACCGGTCGATGCCGAACCTGGTGCCGGAGGTGATCAGACTGTTGGCGAAGGGCTCCGCGCACACGAAGATGACGGCCGCCGCCCCGAGGAAGAGACCGGCCGTGGTCAGCCGCCGTCGCACCGTGGGGAACAGGGCGAGCCGGGCGGGCACGCCCTGGAGCTCCTCCAGATCGGCGGAGGAGCACCTGCTGATCCGGAAGAGGTAGTAGCCGTACCAGGGGATGGCGATCGCCGCCACGTACCAGCCGATCTCGCGGGTCAGCGGCATGACGAAGGAGAACACCGCGGCGACCGCGAGGAAGGCGACGTCGATCCTGCGGTGCGGTTCCAGCGTCACGGTGGCCGAGACCCTGCCGTCGTCCCCGCGGGCCTTCCGCCACCTGCGCGCGGCGACGAGCGCGGCCAGCGCGACCATGGGCCAGCCGACGCCGACGAGCAGCCGGTTGGCACCGGTCATGTTGGCCGCCGCGTAGGCGCCGTACTCCGGCCTGCTGCCCGCGGTGTAGGCGAAGTAGAGGTCCACCGCGTATTCGGGGAGCACCGCGATGAAGGCCAGGATGGCCAGGGCGAGCGAGCCGGAGATGTCGGCGCGGGCCGTTTCGGCCGCCCACATCAGCAGTACGGCCGAGGACAGCACGCCAAGACCGAACACGAGGAGCGCCCAGCCGGGCGCGAGTTCGGCACCCGTGACACGTACGAAGATCGCGGGCAGCGTGCCCAGCACGGCGACCGCGATGCGCGTCACCGTGGCAGCGGCGGCGGGAGGAAGAAGGCCGGGGGAGTCCGGGGACTCTTGCGGTGGGGTGCCGCTCATGTGCGTTGTCCTCGCTGCTGGACGGGGAAGTGAAGCCCGTCGGCCGCTCGCGGGTGCCGGCTTCGATACGGGCGAAATGCCAGATTAGGCACGAGGGCTCCGGCCGGACCGCAGGCCGGACGCGTGTGACTCGGATGGCCGAGCCGGTGCGCTGCGACTGTCCCGCTGCCGCTCACCCTCGGGCACGAGGGCGCGGGAACCGTCGCCGCTCCCGGCGAAGGCGTCACCGGCTTCGCGGTGGGCGAGTCCGTCGCCGTGTACGGGCCGTGGGGCTGCGGAAACTGCCTCATGTGCGCTCAGGGCAAGGAGAACCTCTGCCCGCGCGCGGCCGGACTGGGCATCCGGCCGCCCGGCCTCGGAGCACCCGGCGCCCTCGCCGAGTACATGATCGTGGACGACCCGCGCCACCCGGTCCCGCCGGGCGACCTCGACCCCGTCACCGCCGTGCCCCTCACCGACGCGGGCCTGACGCCGTACCACGCCGTCAAGACCTCGCTGCCCAAGCTCACCCCCGGCAGCACCGCCGTGGTCATCGGCGCCGGCGGTCTGGGCCACGTGGCCGTCCAGCTCCTGCGCGCGCCGACGCCGGCCAGGGTGATCGCCCTGGACGTCAGCGACGAGAAGCTGGACCTCGCCCGTGAGGTCGGCGCGCACGAGGTCGTCCTGTCGGACCGGCACGCGGCGAGGGAGGTCCGCGAGCTGAGCGGAGGGCTGGGCGCCCAGGCCGTGTTCGACTTCGTGGGAGCACCGTCCACCGTCGCCACCGCGACGGCCTGTGCCGCCGTGGAGGCGGACCTCACCCTCGTCGGCATGGCGGCGGTGCCGCCACCGTCGGTTTCGGCACCGTCCCCTACGATGCCGCGGTCCGCGCCCCCCACTGGGGTTCGAGGTCCGAGCTGATCGAGGTGCTCGACCTGGCGCGTTCCGGCGCCATCGACGTGCACGTCGGAGCCCTACGCGCTGGACGACGTCCCCGAGGTGTACGAGCGGCTGCACGCGGGCCGGATCAGCGGCCGCGCCGTCGTCCTCCCCCACGGCTGATCCGGCCAAGGGTCGATCTCCCCTGGCCAGAACCGCACGCCCCCGCTCCCGGACGCCCCGCTCCCGGACGAACCCGGGACGGGGGCGTTCGGCATGTCCGCCCGACGCGTTCCGGACCCTGCCGGTTGCTCCGTACGGCCGTGTCAAGCGACACAATCATCCGACATTGTCACTCGACAATGTCGGGCGCTAAGGTGAAGGCAGTCACACGCAGACGACTGCCGACACGGCACGGAAGGCGGGCTCATGACGCACGCGGCCACGACCACCCCGATGACAGACCCGACGGCGACCCCGACGGCCGTCCCGACGCTCACCCCGGCCCTCACCCCGGCCCTCACCGAGATCCCCGAGCGTCCGGCGCTCCCGCTGATCGGCCATGCCCTGGGCATCCCGAAGGGTGCCGACGGGCTGGTTCATCTGATGAAGGAGGTCAAGGAGTTGGGCCCGCTGTACCGGGTTCGCGTCTTCGGCACCGAGTCCGTGGTCGTGGGCGGTCTGGACCTGGTGGCCGAGCTGTCGGACGAGAGCCGGTTCCGCAAGAACGTGCACCCGGACCTCGTCGAGATCCGGGGGATCGCGGGGGACGGCCTCTTCACCGCCTTCGGCCACGAGCCGAACTGGCAGAAGGCGCACGACATCCTGATGCCCGCGTTCTCCCTGGGTGCCATGCGCGGCTACCACCGGACCATGCTCGACGTCGCCCGGTCGCTGATCGCCAAGTGGGACAGGGCTGTTGAGGGGGACGGGGACGGGGGCGTCGGCGGCGGCCCGGTGGACGTGCCCGAGGACATGACCCGGCTGACCTTCGACACGATCGGGCTATGCGGGTTCGACTACGACTTCGAGTCGTTCCGGCGCGAGCAGGCGCACCCCTTCGTCGGGGCGATGGGACGCGCGCTCGCCTTCACCCAGGCGAAGGGCGAGTCGATCCCGGGCACGGAACTGTTCAAGTGGAAGCAGGCCGAGCAGTTCCGGCAGGACGCCGCGCTCATGTCGGACCTGGTCGACGAGGTGATCCGGCAGCGCAGGGCCTCCGGAGACACCAGCACCGACGACCTGCTGGGCCGGATGCTGCACACCCGCGACGCCGCGACCGGCGAGCCGCTGGACGACCTGAACATCCGCCACCAGGTGATCACGTTCCTCATCGCGGGACATGAAACCACCAGCGGAGCCCTGTCGTTCGCCCTGTACTACCTGACCAAGCACCCCGAAGTGCTGGCCCGCGCCCAGGCGGAGGTCGACGCGCTGTGGGGCGACACCGACGCACCCGACCCCGAGTACGGGGACGTCGGGAAGCTGACGTACCTGCGCCAAGTCCTCAACGAGAGCCTGCGGTTGTGGCCGACCGCGCCCGCCTTCGCCCTGGAGCCGATCGAGGACACCGTCATCGGCGGCAGGTACCCGGTGCGCAAGGGTGAGACGCTGATGGTGCTGACCCCGGCCCTGCACCGCGACCCGGCCTGGGGCGAGAACGTCGAGCTGTTCGACCCCGACCGGTTCACGCAGGAGCGGGAGGCGGACCGGCCCGTCCACCTCTTCAAGCCCTTCGGCAGCGGTGAACGCGCCTGCATCGGGCGGCAGTTCGCCCTGCACGAGGCCACTCTGCTCCTCGGTCTGCTGGTCCACCGCTACCGGCTGATCGACCACTCCGACTACCGGCTGAAGATTCACCAGTCGCTCACCATCAAGCCGGAAGGGCTCACCCTGAAGCTCGCACGGCGCACGGCAGGGGAGCGCCGAGTGCCCGCCGCGGTGGTCGGCGCGCCCACGGACCGGAACCGGCCAGGGGTCCGCCGCGCCGCCGCGACCGCACTGACCGTCCTGCACGGCTCCAACCTGGGCACCTGCGCGGGCATCGCCCGGGACCTGGCCGCCGACGGCGGTACGCACGGGTTCACCGGCTCGGTCGCCCCGCTCGACGAACGAGCTGGCGAGCTCACCGCGGCCGACGGCCCCGTGGTGATCGTCGCCGCCTCCTACAACGGCCGGCCTACCGACGACGCCACCCGCTTCGTCGACTGGCTGGAAGGCCTGGCACCCGGCTCGCTCGAAGGACTCCGGTACGCCGTACTCGGCGTCGGCGACCGCAACTGGGCCGCCACCTACCAGCGCGTACCGACACTGATCGACGAGCGGCTCCGCGCGGCAGGGGCCGTCCCGCTGCTCGATCGCGGGATCGCGGACGCCTCCGGGGACTTCGCGGGGGCCGTGGACCGTTGGACCGGTGACCTGTGGACCTCCCTGCTCGACCAGTACGGACTCGACCAGTACGGACTCGACCAGTACGGACTCGACCAGTACGGAGAGGAGACCGGTGCGGCCGTCATCGGGACGAGCCCGCCCGCACCGCAGGAGGACCAAGGGCTTTACGAGCTCGCGGACGCCACCGAATCCGTCGTCGGGGAACTCGCGGCCCGGCACGGCGTACGGCCCATGGAGGTCCTCGACGCGTACGAACTCGTCGACACCGCACACCCGTTGGGCCGCTCCAAGCGCTACCTGAAGCTGCGGCTGCCGGACGGCGTCAGCTACCGCACCGGTGACCACCTGGCCGTCCTGCCGCGCAACCCCGAGGCCCTCGTCCAGCGGGTCGCCGACCGGTTCGGCCTGGACCTGGACCGCACCGTCCGGCTGAGCGCCCGCCGCCCGAGCCGGGGCGCGCTGCCCGTCGACCGGCCGCTGACCCTGCGCCGGCTGCTCACCGACTTCGTGGAGCTCCAGCACCCGGCGGTCCCGGCCCACGTGGCCCTCCTCGCCGAGCACACCGCCTGCCCGCCCGAGCGGCGCCCGCTGGCCGCGCTCGCCGCGTCCGACCCCGAGACCTTCCGCGAGCAGGTCACCACCGCAGGGCGGAGCGTCCTGGACCTGCTGGAGAGCCACCCCGCCTGCGAGCTGCCGTTCGAGCGCTTCCTGGAGACGCTGCCGGTCCTGCGGCCGCGCCACTACTCGATCTCCTCCTCCGCGCAGGCGGCGCCGGACGAGGTGGAGCTGATGGTGTCGCTGCTCGCCGCGCCCCGCCGCGCCGGTGAAGGCACCTTCGAGGGCGTCGCCTCGGCCTACGTACAGACCCTCAGGGCCGGGGACCGCGTCCGGGCCAGGGTCCTCCCCTGCGCCGAGCCCTTCCGTCTGCCCGACGACGCCGCCCCCGCCGTCCTGGTCAGCGCGGGCACCGGCCTGGCGCCCTTCCGAGGGGCGGTCCTGGACCGGCTGCACACCGGGTCCACCAGCACGCTGCTCTGCTACTTCGGCTGCGACCACCCGGAGGTCGACCAGCTGCACCGCGAGGAGTTCGAGAGGGCGGAGGCGGCCGGTGCGGTCAGCATGCGCCCCACGTTCTCCCGGGCCCCCGAGGACGGCGCACGGTACGTCCAGGACCGCATCGCCCGGGAGGGCGACGAGATCTGGGCCGTACTCGAAGCGGGCGGCCATGTGCGCGTCTGCGGCGACGGCCGTCGGATGGCCCCGGCGGTACGGGAGGCCTTCATGGCGGTCTACCGCAAGCACACGGGCGCCGATGACGAGGAGGCCGCCGCCTGGCTGGCCGCCCTCGTCGAGTCCGGCGCCTATGTCGAGGACGTCTGGACGGGCTGACCCGCATGCCGCACCAGCAGAAGCCCCCGCATCCGGGACGAGCCGGATGCGGGGGCTTCGCGGTGCCGGGAGACCTCAGAGGGCGGGCATCGGCACGGGGGTCAGCGTGCCGTCCGCCAGAGCCACGACGCTGGACACCAGGGCCTGCAGGCCGGGCAGTTCGGCCTCCTCGTCGGGGAGGGTCAGATGCTGCAGGGAGAGCCCGTCGAAGGCGGCGAGGAAGAACCGTGCGACGGTCGGGGCGGGTACGGCGAGCCGGTGTCCTGTCCGCTCGGCCGCCTCGCTCACCAGCGTCGTCGTCACGTCCACCACCTCGCGGTAGTGGCTGTCCAGGACTTCGCGCAGCGCCGGTGTCCGCAGCGCGAGCAGGGTCAGTTCGGTCAGGAGCTGGTGGTCGGCCGGCCGCTCGCGCACCGTGCGCCACAGGGCGGCGGTCATGGCGGCGACGGTCTCCTCGAACCCGGCGTCCACCGGCGCCGACTCCTTGACGTGCCGGACCAGGGTGTCGGTGAGCTGTTCCATGACGGCCCGGTACAGGTCCTCCTTCGTACCGAAGGTGTAGTGCACCGTCGCCTGTGCGACGCCCAGCTCGGCGGCGATGGCGCGGGTGCTTCCGGCGGCGACGCCCTCCCGGGTCATGAGAGCGATGGCTGCCTTGATCAGCTGGGGGCGGCGCTCGGCCGCGGTCACATGAGCCATGACCGCATCGTACCGACTCGGTCGGTCGAGCAAGTCACTCGATCAATGATGTGTGGATCCGGCCGACGGCGCGCAGGACCTCTTCCCGGTTCTTCGCCCGCTTGATCCACACCGGCAGGCGGGCGACCAGGGTCGTCGCCGCTCCGATGTCGTACCAGGGAGCCCGTTCCCGCAGCGAGGCTCCGACGAAGCGGTGGATCAGGTCGAGGTGTTCGAGGTTGTACGCCCACAACCACCCGTGCCGGGTCTCCACCTGGAGCCACAGCGGCAGGCCGAAGTACGGATCCGTCGCGGGCCGGGCCGTGCCGCGGGTGAGCCCGACGTTCTGACGGCTCTCCCACGTGCGGGACAGCCCGCAGCCTCGGCAGACCAGCCGTCGCGCCTGGAAGAGCACCCGGCCCCCGGGTTCCGGGGCACCGGGCACCGGCACGACGTGCGCGGCCTTCGCGCAGCCGGGACAGCGCACCACGATCAGGCGGATGAAGTCGTACGGGGTGGCCCGCGGGTCCCGGAACCGGATGGTGGCGCGCGGGTGCCGGGACCGGGCGGTGGTGCGCGGGTCCCGGGACCGGGCGGTGGTGGGCGAGGTCATGCGGCGAGTATGCGACAGCCGGGGCGATTCTTACGCGCCTTTTTCATTGCTCTTCCGTCGCTGTGAAACGCGCCCGGCAATGTCGTTCTCGCAGCTGAGAGACGCAGGTGCGAGACACGCTGAAGACGCACCCGAGAGACGACGGAGTGGGCATGACGTACAAGAGCAGGGCGAAGCGCGCGGGACTGGCCGTCACCATGACGGCACTACTGGCAGCGGCGCTGCCGACGACGGCAACGGCCGCCCCCGGAACGGCCCCGGCAGCCCCGAAGGCCCCGGAGTGGTGCCCCACCGTCCCCGGCCACCGCGTCGACTGCGACGCGCTGGACCGCCCGCTGGTCGCCGGAAAGCCCAACCTCGGCAAGATCAGGGTGAGTTACGCGGTCGTACGGCACAGCGCGCCCGGCCCCGCCAGGGGCACCGTCGCCGTCAACCCCGGCGGCCCCGGCGAAGTCGCCATCGACCGGGCCGAGATCTTCGGTCACGCACTGGGCGACCTGCTGGGGGACCACGACCTGCTGCTCGTCGACCCGCGCGGCACCGGACGCTCGGATCGACTGCCCTGCGGGGTCACCGACGCCGAGTACCGCTTCGGCACCCGCGCCCAGCAGCGGGCCGCCGTCGAGACGTGCGCGAAGAACCTCGGGCCGAGGGCCGCCGCATACACCTCGGCCGCCACCGCCGACGACATCGACGCCGTCCGGGCCCGGCTGGGCGTGCCCCAACTCTCCCTCTACGGGCTGTCGTACGGCACCTACCTGATGCCGGTGTACGCCTCCCGCCACCCGGAGCGGGTCCGGTCGATCGTGCAGTCGGGCGCCTACCCCCTCGGCTTCGACCCCCTCTCCCGGCCCAGCGCCCAGGCCGTCTCGAAGTCCCTGCGCCGCGTGTGCGAGCGCAGCGTGCCCGCGGCCTGCGACGGGAGTACGGCCGTGCGGGACCTCACCACCGTCGCCGCACGCCTGCGGGCCCGGCCGATGACCGTGCCGGTCACCACCGACCACGCCGGGTACTCCGTACGGTTCACCGAGGGCAAGCTCGCCAACCTCCTCTATGAGGCGGCCAGCCGGGAAGTGGGGATGGCGCCGGACGAGCCCTCGCTGCTCGGGCGGCTGCCGTCCGCCCTGCACCGCTTCGTCGCGGGCGACACCGCACCGCTGCGCGCGCTGGTCCAGGAGGACGGGGCTTCCGGCAGCCAGGAGGACCAGGCGCCGTACATCGCGGTCGTCTGCAACGACTACCGCAAGGCCTGGTCGAAGGACGCGCCGCTGTCCGTACGGTGGCACCAGTACCGTGCCGCGCTGGCGTCCGCCGCCCCCGGCGAGCACGGGGCGTTCAGCGCCAGGGGGTTCACCGAGGGGCCCACGGACGGCGGCGACGTGTGCATCGGCTGGCCGCGCGAGAACACCGCGCCGCACCCGCAGCCCACGCACCCCGAGCTGCCCGACGTCCCGGTCCTGGTGCTCTCCGGCGACCTCGACGCCAACACGCCCGACGCGAACGGGCGGAAGGCCGCCCGGCAGTTCCGCGACAGCCGGTTCATCTCCGTACGCAACACCGGGCACGTGCCCGAGTGGGAGCAGGGCGGCTGCGTCACCGGGGTCTCCACCCGCTTCCTGCGCACCGGCGGTCCCGGCGACACGTCCTGCCTGCGCAACCTCCCGCCGATCACCGTGGCTCCCGTGCACACCTCCGCGCACGCCTCCGTACACAACTGACGGGCCAGTGCCGTGACCGTGACCAGCACCGACGAAGATGATCACATGACAGAGGAAACGGGGCACCGTCGGACGGTGCTGGTCGCCGAGGACGATCCCGGAGTGCGCAGCACCCTGGATCAACTGCTGCGCTTCGAGGGCTACAAGGTGCTGCTGGCCGCCGACGGACTGGAGGCCCTCGGTCTCCTCGAACGGGAACGGCCGGACGTGGCGGTGCTGGACGTGGTCATGCCGAACCTCGACGGCCTCGGCCTGTGCCGGATGCTGCGCAGGCGCGGCGACCGGCTGCCCGTACTTGTTCTGACGGCCCGTCACGAAGTCGGCGACCGGGTGGCGGGCCTCGACGCGGGCGCCGACGACTACCTGGCCAAGCCGTTCGCCACCGAGGAACTCTTCGCCCGCATACGGGCGTTGCTGCGGCGCACCGAACCGGCCGAGGGCAGCGGGGTGCTGGCGCTCGCCGACCTCACCCTGGACCCCGAGGCGCGGCAGGCCTTCCGTGGCACGCGCCAACTGGACCTGACCAAGACCGAGTTCGACGTACTGGAACTGCTGCTCTGCCACCCGGGCACGGTGCTCACCCGGTCCCAGATGTACGAGCGCATCTGGGGCTTCGACTTCGACACCACCTCCCGCTCCCTCGACGTCTACATCGGCTATCTCCGCCAGAAGACCGAACAGGGCGGCGAACCCCGGCTGATCCACACCGTGCGCAGCGTCGGCTACACCCTCCGGGCCGCGTGATGCTCCGTACCAGAGTCACCGCGGTCGTCGTCGCGGCCGCCGCGCTCGCCATGGCCCTGGCGGCCGTCATGTCCTACCGGGGCGTCAGCGACCTGGTCTCCGGTGAACTCGACCGGGGGCTCGACGACCGTACGAACACGGTCGTCACCCTGCTCGCCGCCGGCCTCACCCCGCAGCCCCGGAAGGACATGACCGAACAGGTCGTGTCCGCCCAGGGGGCCGTACGGCAACTGGCCCCCGGCGGGCGGGAGTTGCCGGTCTCCGCGGCAGCCCTGCGGGTGGCCGGGACAGGACGGGGGGAGAGCCGTGAGGACGTCGTCGTCGGCGGAACCGAGTACGGCACCCTGACCCGGCCGCTGCCCGGCGGGGGAGCGGTCACGGTCGGGCAGAGCTACGAGGGCGCCGCGAGCGTCGACGACGCGTTCCTCTGGCGCATCTCCTGGACCACGGCGGCCGCCCTCAGCCTCTCCGCGCTGCTGAGCTGGCTCGTACTGGGCCGGATCCTGCGCCCTGTCCGTCAGCTGGTCCGTATCACCCGGCACATCACCACCACCCGGGACCTCTCCACCGCGCTGCCGCCCGCCGGGTCCGACGAGATCGGCCAGCTGACCCGCAGCTTCGAAGCGATGCTCACGGAACTGCGCCGCTCCCGCACCCAGCAGCAGCAGCTCGTCCAGGACGCGAGCCACGAGCTGCGCACCCCGCTGACCTCGGTGCGCGGCAGTGCCGAGCTCCTGCAACGGGCCCGCGGCAGGCTCGACCCCCGGGACGAGGCGCAGATCCTCACCACCCTGGTCACCGAGACGGCGGCCCTCGACGACCTCGTACGGGAACTCGTCGAGCTGGCCACCGACAGACACACGGACGAGGACCAGGCCGCGGTCGACCTGGCCGCCCTGGCCGAGGACACCGCACACCGCCACCGGACCAGGACCGGCCGCACGATCTCGGTCACCACCGACGCCCCTGTTCCGGTACGGGCCCGGCCGCGCGCGGTGCAGCGGTGCGTCGACAACCTCCTCAGCAACGCGGTGAAGTTCAGCCCCGAGGACACCCCGGTCACCGTGCACGTCGAAGGCTGCCGCCTTTCGGTGCGCGACCGGGGCCCCGGCATCGCGGCGGACGAGCGCGCCGCCGTCTTCGACCGCTTCTACCGGGGCTCCCGCACGCAGGCCACCCCCGGCTCGGGGCTGGGTCTCGCGATCGTGCACGACATCATCACGGCCGACGACGGCACGGTGTTCGCCGAAGGCGCCGCAGGGGGAGGCGCGGAGGTCGGCTTCGTCCTCCCGCCCGACGGTCCCGACGGCTCGGGCGAGCCGGTCACGGGGTCGCGTCGTCCCGGCTTCCGGGCGCGCGCCGCCCGGCAGCCGTGAGGGATTCGCGCCGCCCGGCGGCCGTGAGGGACTTGCGTCGGCCGGCAGCCCTGAGGGGTTCCCGTCGGCCGACCGCCGTGAGGAGGGCGTGCAGCAGGACCGCCGTGAGCGTGCCCGCGACGACTCCGGATCCCAGCACGGTGCGGACCCAGGACGGGAAGCCCGCGTAGAGCTGAGGGGCGACCACAGGCAGCAGCCCGACGGCCAGGGCGAGCGCCGCGACCATCGACTGACCCTGCCGGGCCAGGTCGGACCTGGCGAGCATCTGGACGCCCATGACGGCGATGAGCGCGTAGACCACGAGCGCGGAGCCGCCGACCACGGCCGGCGGCACACCGGCGACCAGGCGGGAGACGGGGGACAGCAGGCCCACCGCGACGAGGAGGACGCCGGCCGCCGCGGTCACGTACCGGCTGCGTACACCGGTGAGACGGGTGATGCCGATGTTCTCGGAGCTGGTCACCATCAGGGACGTGCCCCAGACTCCGCCGAGCAGTGACATCAGCGCGTCGGCGCGGGCGACCCTCGGGACGTCGCGGCCGGGAGCGGCTTCGCGGCCCGCGGTCTCGCTGTTCAGGACCGTCTGGCCGGTGATCTCGGCGAGCGTGGTGAGGCTGAAGATCAGCAGGGGGAGGGCGGCGACGACGTCGAACCGCGGTGTCCCGTAAGGGAAGAGGTCGGGCAGCGCGAAGCCGCTGCCGGCGGCCGGGCCGAAAGCGCCGAGCCCGCTCGTCACGGCGATGACGGTGCCGGCCGTCATCCCGATGAGGACCGCGCTCTGCCGCCACACTCCGCGCATCAGCAGGTACGCGGCGAGGGTGACGGCCACCGTCAGTCCCGCGAGTACGACGGATCCGGGCGGCGCGGCCCCGGTCGGCCCGGTGATGAGCTGGGCGGCCACGCGCACCATGGCGATGCCGATCAGCAGCACCGTGACGCCCATGACCAGCGGCGGGAAGAGGCGTACGATCCGCGCGTAGAGCGGCAGCACGGCCAGCAGCAGCGCCGCGGCGAGCAGCACCGAACCGGTGGCGACGGCCGGACCGTGATCGGCGGCGATCTGCAGGAACAGTGCGGCCGCGGCACCGCCCGGCAGCATCACGAACGGCAGCCGCGCCCCGACGCGCCAGACCCCGAGCGACTGGAGCAGCGATCCGGCACCGCACAGGACGAGAACGGCGCTGAGCAGCGACGCCGTGCGGGCGGGGGACAGGTGCAGGGCGGCGGAGGTCAGGAAGACGGTCGATATGGGCGCGGCGGCCATCGCCAGGACGTGCTGGAGCGCCAGGGGCACCAGGCGGCCGAGGGGGACCCGTTCGTCGGCCGGGGCGAGGGAGCGGGGTGCGGTCGCGGGCGTGGGCGTGGTCGTGGGCGTGGTCGTGGTCGTGCGGGCCGGGGTCACCACGCGCCTCCCTGCTCGGGCAGTTGGCCGGAACCGGTCACAACGCCGCCTCCGGCCAGGACAGTCGGTCGGCCGGGCGCGCACGGCGCCCTCCTGGCCGGGTCGCATACGGGCCTCCCCGGTCGGGGCAGTCGGCCGTTCGAGGTCACAGCCCGCCCTCCAGCCACGGCAGTTCGTCCGCCGCGTACCGGTACGCGCGGAAGACCGCGTTCGGCTCGGCCGGGAACAGGCCGCGGACCTCGGACTCCTCGTAGCCGCCGAAGTACGGCACGACGTACTCCCACACCACCTGTCCCCCGGCCGTGACTTCGAACAGACGCCCCGCCGGGGAGTCGGTGACCAGGGTGTTCCCGTTGGGCAGCCGCTGCGCTGACCCCATGAAGGGCGCGAAGAACGACTCCCTGGCGGGGTCGTGGTACTCCCACACCACCTCCCTGGTGACCCGGTCAATCTCGATCACCCGTGAGTACGGGACGTCGTGCCCCGGCCGGAAGACGCCGTTGTCGAAGACGAGGAAGTTGCCGTCGGCCAGCTCAGTGGGGTGGTGCTGCTGGGAGACGGTGCCCGGATCGGTGCGCCACAGGACCTCCCCCGTGGCGCGGCTGATGACGACGACCGCCGAGACGCTGCGCAGGCTCGCCAGGATGTTGCCGTCCGCCAGCGGGACGACGGAGTTGATCAGCGGCCAGTGCTCCCGCGCGTAGTCGGGATGCAGGGCGTACTCCTCGCGGTCGAGGTGCTCGGAGGCCCGCCAGGACCAGACCTCGGTGCCGTCGGCCGCCACCTGCGTGAGGGTGTCGGCCCAGACGGTCCCGCCCTTCGCCTCGGAGCCCGCCACACCTCCCCGTACACCGTCCGCCCGTGCCCCGGTGAGGGGTTCGACGGCGGTGTAGAGGATTCCGCCGTCGTCCAGGTGGTGGGCGTCGTGGTGCTGCAGGGGGTCGAGGTGCTCGCGCAGCGGCGTCCCGTCGGGCGCGTACACACCGAGGACCCCGCCCCGGTACTTGTGCCACATCGGGAACAGCGCCTCCTCACCGGGCAGTACGCCGTTGTGGGCCAGGTTCCCGCCGGGCAGGATCCGCGCGTGCCGACCGGCCCGGTACGGCAGCCGCCAGCTGTGGACGCTCTCGCCGCGCAGGTTGATCAGGTGCACCGCTCCGCCGCCGGTGAGCGGCGCGAAGAGGGTGAGGCCCTCGAAGGCGAGGTCGGGGTCGAGGGCGATGAGGCCGGTGCCGCGGCGGCGGCGCTGGTTCTGGTCGACGGAGGACACGACGACTCCTTGTCAGAATTTCTTTGACTCAGTGGAATGCCTTTGAACGTAGGGGAGTTGTGTGTCAGCGGTGTGACAGGAGTACGAAACCTCCGGCGACGCTGCGTATGGTGATCACCAGGGGTGAGGTGACGACCATGGAAGAAACGCAGGGGCGCGGGCTCGGCGGTGCGGTGCGCCGCCGTCGGCGGGCGCTGGACCTGACGCTGGCGGTGCTGGCCGACCGCAGCGGCCTGTCGGTGCCGTTCCTCAGCCAGATCGAGAACGAACGCGCCAGGCCCAGCATCCGCTCCCTGCAGCGCATAGCCGACGGCCTGCAGACCACCGCGGTCCAGCTGATGGCGGCCGCCCACGACGCGGGAAACCCCCTGCACGTCGTCCGCGCCCAGGACGACGCGGGCCTGGCCTCCGACACCGGGGTGCGCCCGCTGGTCCGGGGCAACCGCCAGATGCACGCCCTCGAATTCACCGGGACCCAGCACGCGGACCGCGAATTCCTGCACCAGAACGACGAGTTGATGTACGTGGCGGACGGCACGGCCGAGGTGCACGCCGAGGGCCGCACGATCGTGCTCGACCGCGGCGACACCCTCTACCTCACGGGCGGCGTGCGCCACCGCTGGCGCGCGACGAGCCCGGAAACCCGGGTCCTGCTGGTGGCCGTCTCGGACGGCGGCGACCTTTGACCCACGCGGTCGGGGGTCAGGCGGACACCAGGAGCGAGGTGACCGTGCTGATCGTCAGCGTCCGAGGCGGAGGGCCTGGCGGGGCGGCCGGCCGGAGTTCCGGGAAGCGGGCGAAGAGGGCCGACAGGGCGGTACGGAGCTGGAGCCTGGCCAGCGGTGCGCCCAGGCAGAAGTGCGGGCCCCGGCCGAAGGCGAGGTGCGGGCCCTCGGGGCCGGGCAGCCGGAAGGTGCCGTCGTCCCCGTTCGCGTCCCTGTCTCCGTCCCCGCCGTCGGGGGACGCCTCGCGGGACGCCCCCCGGGCCGGGTCGCGGTTCGCCGCCGCGTAGCACAGCAGCAGTGCGTCGCCCGCGCGGATCCGCCGCCCGCCCAGCGGCACGTCCTCGCGGGGGAAGGCGAACGGCAGCGAGAACACGCTCGCGTCGAAGTTCAGGGCCGCTTCGACGACTTCGTCCCAGGACACGGCCCCTTCGAGGACGCGCGCCAGCTCGCGGGGATGCTCCAGCAGCGCGCGCACCGCGTTGACCAGGGCGGACACGGTCGTGTCGAAGCCGGCTCCGAGGAAGAGCCAGAGGGTGTCCCTGGCCTCCTGCGGGCTGAGCCCGTCCCCGGCTTCCGCCGCCTCCTTGAGCACGGTGACCAGCCCGCCGTCCGCGCCCGGCGCGACCGGCCGGTCCAGCAGATGGTCGAGGTAGGCGCGGATCTCGGCGCTCAGCAGCCGCGACTCCTCCGGAGGCAGGGCTGCCCGGGACAGGGCGCGGAAGACCAGTGAGGTGGCCCGGGGCTGTTCGTCGGCGGGGACGCCGAGCAGCGAACACAGCACGTTCAGGGCGAGCGGCAGGGCGAACTCCGCACGCAGATCCACCGGTCGGGACCTCGGGTCGAGGCCGTCGAGCAGTCGCTCCACGGTCTCGGTCACCGTGGGGACGAGCGCCTTCACCCGGCGCGGCGCGAAGGCCCCGGCCGCCGCCCTGCGCAGCCGGGAGTGGTCCGCGCCGTCGGACGTCAGCATCCACTGCCGGTTGAGGTGGTCGAGCATGGGCCAGTCCGCGGGAACCTCCCCGTCGCGCAACGCCCGCCAGTGGGCGGGGGAGCGGGCGAACAGCGGCCGGGTGAGGACCTCCTCCAGCTCCGCGAATCCGACGACGGCCCAGCAGTCCACACCGCCGGGCCACCGGGCCGGTACGACACTGCCGTGGGCGCGCAGGATCCGTGCCTGCTCCCGGAGGTCCAGGTCGGGATCGAGGGTGACGCGGTCCGGCCCCATGGGGTGCCTCCTGCGGAAGGGGGACGACGGAGGGAGCCGGGGTTCGGCATCGTTCTCCATGCTGCCCCCGACCGCGCGTCCGTACGCGCGGACCGGAGGGTGACGCGCGATCCGGAGGGCGACGCGCGGACCGGAGGGTGACGCGCGGACCGGCGGGCGACGCTCCCGGTCGAGTGAGTCCTGGCCGGGTGAGTCCCGGTCGGGTGAGCCGTGTCTCACCCGGGTGTCGCGGCTTGTTTGTGCAACAAGTTGCATAGGAAGATCGCAGCAGGGGACTCGACCACGCGATACGCCTCTCGCCGTCGGCCCCACTGATCGGCGACCCCCCACGCGAAAGGCGGACCCTCATGGCCGAGTCCCTCCTGTTCAACCCGCACACGTACGACCCCCAGGGCTTCGACGCGGAGACCCGCAGGCTGCTGCGCGCCACCGTCGACTGGTTCGAGGCGCGCGGCAAGCGCAGGCTCATCGAGGACTACCGCACCCGCGCCTGGCTGGCGGACTTCCTCGCGTTCTCCGCCAAGGAAGGGCTCTTCGCGACCTTCCTCACCCCCGCCGCAGAGGCCGGGGGCAACCCCGACAAGCGGTGGGACACCGCCCGTATCGCCGCCCTCAACGAGATCTTCGGCTTCTACGGACTCGACTACTGGTACGCCTGGCAGGTCACCGTCCTCGGCCTCGGCCCCGTCTGGCAGAGCGACAACGCCGCCGCCCGCAGCCGCGCGGCCGAACTCCTCGACCAGGGCGAGGTGTTCGCCTTCGGTCTCTCCGAGAAGTCCCACGGCGCCGACATCTACAACACCGACATGCTGCTGACCCCGGACGGCGACGGCGGCTTCCGCGCCACCGGCTCCAAGTACTACATCGGCAACGGCAACGCCGCGGGCCTCGTCTCCGTCTTCGGCCGCCGCACCGACGTCGAGGGCCCCGACGGGTACGTCTTCTTCGCAGCCGACAGCCGCCACGACGCGTACCACCTCGTCAAGAACGTCGTCGACTCCTCCAAGTACGTGAGCGAGTTCCGCCTGGAGGACTACCCGGTCACCGCCGCCGACGTCCTGCACACCGGCAAGGCCGCCTTCGACGCCGCGCTCAACACCGTCAACGTCGGCAAGTTCAACCTCTGCACCGCCTCCATCGGCATCTGCGAGCACGCGATGTACGAGGCCGTCACCCACGCGAGCAACCGCATCCTGTACGGCCGTCCCGTCACCGCCTTCCCGCACGTGCGCCGCGAGCTGACCGACGCGTACGTACGCCTCGTCGGCATGAAGCTCTTCAGCGACCGCGCCGTCGACTACTTCCGCACCGCGGGCCCCGACGACCGCCGTTACCTCCTCTTCAACCCGATGACGAAGATGAAGGTGACCACCGAGGGCGAGAAGGTCATCGACCTCATGTGGGACGTCATCGCCGCCAAGGGCTTCGAGAAGGACAACTACTTCGCCCAGGCGGCGATCGAGATCCGCGGCCTGCCCAAGCTGGAGGGCACGGTCCACGTCAACCTCGCCCTGATCCTGAAGTTCATGGGCAACCACCTCCTCGCCCCGGCCCCGTACGAGCCCGTCCCGACCCGACTCGACGCGGCCGACGACGACTTCCTCTTCCGTCAGGGCCCGGCCCGCGGCCTCGGCGACATCCGCTTCCACGACTGGCGTCCCGCTTTCGACGCGTACGCGAGCCTCCCCAACGTGGCCCGGCTGCGCGAACAGGCCGACGCGCTCTGCGAGTTCGTCACCACCGCGGCCCCCGACAAGGAGCAGAGCCGCGACCTCGACCTGCTGCTCGCCGTCGGCCAGCTGTTCGCGCTGGTCGTGCACGGTCAACTGATCCTGGAGCAGGCGAAGTTGACCGGCCTTGACGAGGACGTCCTGGACGAGCTGTTCGCCGTTCTCGTACGGGACTTCTCCGCGCACGCGGTGGAGCTGCACGGCAAGGACTCCGCGACCGAGCAGCAGCAGGACTGGGCGCTCTCCGCGATCCGCCGCCCGTCCGTGGACGAGGCCCGCTCGGCCCGGGTCTGGGAGCGGGTCGCGGCCCTCTCCGGGACGTACGAGATGGCGCCGTAGCACGGGCGCTGCAGCGGCGCTGCGGTGAAGTCGCGGCAGCGATCCGGCCGGCCATCGGGGGAGACCCGATGGCCGGCCGGTCTCGTTCGGCGGCCGGTGCGTCCCTTACCCGGCAGGTCCGGTGAGGGACGCCGCCGCGTTCACGGCGTCGGCGATCGTGCCCGTGTGCGGCGGGCGGACGATGTCGTAGTGCGTCGCGTCGAGTGCCCCGAAGTCTTCGAGCAGGGGCAACTCGGCCTTCCAGGCGACCAGTTGGACATCGGGTGAGACGGGCTCCGGGAGGCCCGCCACCGGGCGGCTCGCCAGCCAGAGGTGGGCGGGCGTGCCCGTCAGGCCGGGCAGTTCGTGCTCAGCCATGGCCGCGAGATTGGCCCGGCAGCAGCGTGCGAGCCGCTCGGCGTACGCCTGCGCCCCCGCGCTGGGCCCGGCCTCTCCGGACCCGGGACCCTGTCTGCCGTGGTTGAGCTCGTGCGTGAAGACCGCTTCGATCCCCGCCTCGTCGTACGTGCGGAAGCGCGGCCCGGCGTCCGGCGCCGGCGGGTCCAGCAGATGCAGCCCCTCGGCGGGACGGCCCGCCGCCTCGGCCTCCGCGGCCATGGCGTGGGCCACCCAGGCGCCGAAGGACCAGCCCGCCAGCTGCCACCGCCACTCACCGTGCGGGAAGCGCGCCTGGAGCGCGTCGTGGTAGCGCCTGGCGCGCTCCGCGAGCGACCAGGCCGGGCCGGGACCTGCCGCAGCCCCGCCGGGGTGCTCCGGCGCAGCTCCGCCGGGGTGCTCCGGCGTCTGGTCGCGCAGGGCGGGATCCGCGATCAGGCACACCGTGAGGCGCGGGTCCAGCGCCGACACCAGGTCGCGGTACGCCTGGATGTCGCCGCCCACCGGATGGACCAGGCACACCAGGTCGGCACCGGTGCCCTCCTGCCACACCTCAAGCGCGACCTGTTCCCGCGGGGAGGACTCCTCTTGAGGGGAGTCCACCTGTAGCTGCGTCAGGAGCTCGTCGAGGCTGACGCGGTGGCTGAGGCCGGAGAGTTCGAGGCTCACTCCGAGGTGCTCCTCCACCTTGACGATGAGGTCGATCAGGGTGAGGGAGTCGGCGCCGTAGTCGTACAGGGAGGCCCCGGGGTCGAGCTCCTCCTCGGTGAGCCCCAGCCACTGGCAGAGCCAGCCGGAGAGGAGCGCGGCCGCGTCGTCGGCTTCGCCGTCGCCTTCGCGTACGGCGGCCGCGTCCTGTGGAACCGGTACCGGGGCGGCCGGTCCCGCGTAGAAGACCGGGGCCCGTTCGATGTCCGTGGTGGACACCAGCAGATGCGGCAGCTGGAGGCGCAGCGCCCGTGCGAACAGCTGCTTCCCCTCCTCCGCTGTCAGGCCGACCGCGAGGTGTGCCTGATGGCGGGCGTCCGTGTGCAGGGCGCGTTCGGCCATGCCGCCCTCGCGCCAGATGTCCCAGCCGAGCGCGATGCGCAGCGTGCTCCCGTCCGCACCGGAACTGTGCCGGGCGAAGCCGTCGAGGGAGCCGTTCGCGGCGGCGTAGTCGAACTGGCCGATGCCGCCGAACAGCGCCGACATCGACGAGCAGTACACCGCGAAGCCGGGGCTATGCCGCTCGATCAGCCGCTCTACGAGCAGCGCACCGCGCAGCTTGGCCTCCGTCGTCCACCGCAGCACGGCGGGATCGCGCCGGGCCAGCAGCCCACCGCCCGCCACGCCCACCGCGTGCACCACGCCGTCGATCCGAGGGGCGCGCCGGTCGAGCAGGGCCAGGACCTCTTCGGGGGCGGCCACGGCCAGATCGGCCTCGACCAGCTCCACCCGGTCCGCCCACGGCGTCAGCTCCTCGGGGAGGAGGGACTGCCGGGACACGAGAACCACCCGGCAGTCGGACTCCGCGAGCAACCAGGCGGCGATCGCCCGGCCGATGCCGCCCGTGCCACCGAGCAGGACGTACGTCGCGGGTCCTTCCGGCAGCGCGGACGGCACCGCGGACGGCACCGCGGACGGCACGACGGACGGCATGACGGACGGCATCGCCGGGTGGGGAGCGGGTACGGGCGACAGCGCCTGGTACCACCAGTACCCCTGCCGGAGCGCGAGGCGGCGGTGCGGCACCGGTGCTCCGGCCCCGCCGCCGTCGGTCTCCCCAGCCGCGGCGAGCAGGCCCGCCAGAGCGGGAGACCAGGCCGGGGGCCAGGCGGAGGACCGGTCGCCGTCCCCGTCGCCCGGCAGGTCCAGCCACCGTCCGTCGACGGCGCACTCCTGCGGTGCCACCTCCGCCGCGCCCGCCAGCAGCCCCAACTCCGGCCGCTGTACGGGACCTTCGACCGGCTGGGCGCCGTACGAGAGCCACCACGGGCGCAGCCGCACCGGGTGCGCCAGCTCGGCCGCCGCGCGGAGCAGTGCGGCCGGAGCGTCCAGGCAGGCCCACCGGGCAAGGGCGAGCGACTCCTCGCCGACCGGCCCCCGTACCGCGAGCGGCAGGGCGTGCAGCCAGTCGACGCTCTCCTCGGTACGTCCTGTCCCGGTCAGCGTTTCGAGCAGCTGACGGAGCGAGCCGGGGTCGGCGGGGTCCACTTCGTAGACGTCGTCGGCGAGCCGGGCGAAACCGTCGGCGGCGACTGCCGCCACCACCCGCTCGTACCCCGCTTCGAAGGGCCGCAGCGCCTCGGGCGGCAACGGCTCGGCCGTCACCACGACCAAGAGGTCGCGCCTGTGCGTCACTTCGCGGGCGGCGGCCCGGCTCAGGCGCACCCAGTGCGGCTGGTGCAGCCAGTCGGCCTCGCCGATCCGCTCGGGCCACGCGCTGCCCGACGCTCGGGCAGCCGGAGCCTCCGACGTGGTGGCACGCTCGAAGTCGTAGGGGGCGAGCGCGAAGGCGGGCGGCGGGAAGTCCCACGGCGCCTGCGCCGGTCCTGCGGCCCAGTGGACGGTACGGGCGGCCAGCCAGGCCTCGACCAGGACGGCGGGCGGGTGCTCCTCCGCACGCAGGCCGTCGTCCGCCTCCTCCCCCTCGCGGGAACCCGGAGCAGGGCCCGGAAGGGGGCCCGGAGCGGGGCCCGGCACGGCCGTCACCGTCAGCTCCGTGCCGCCGTCCGCGACCGTACGCAGCCAGGCCAGCGCCTCCGGCACGTCGGCGCACACCGCGGCGGCGCGCCAACGGCGGTGGGGGCGTCCGGCCTGGAGATGGCGCAGCACCTCGTCGTACGTCTCGGGCCGGGCCCGGAGGTGATCGGCGATGCGCGCGGCATCGGCGCGCAGCGCCTGAGTGCTGCTGCTGGAGAGCAGCAGGCAGCGCGGCGCCCCGGCGGCGTGCACCTCCGCGCCTTCGCCGTCCGCCCGGCCACCCTCTTCGAGGACCAGGTGGGCATTGGTGCCGCCGATGCCGAAGCTGCTCACCGCGGCCACCCTCGGCCGTCCGGCGGGCCAGGGCGCGGCCTCGGTCGGGATGTGGAACGGGGCCGCGTCGGACCCGATCTGCGGGTTGAGCCTGCGGAAGTCGACCTGCGGCGGGATCACCCCGTGGTGGACCGCCAGCACGGCCCGCACCAGGCCGACCACGCCGGCCGCCGCGCCCAGATGCCCGATCTGGCTCTTCGCCGAGGACAGCGCACACCGGTCACCGCCCGACAGGTCGAAGGCCTGCCGCAGCGCGCCGACCTCGACGGGGTCGCCCAGCGGGGTGCCGGTGCCGTGCGCCTCGACGTACCCCAGGTCGGCGCTCGTACGGCCGCTGCGGCGCAGCGCGGCGCGGATCACCTCGCGCTGGCCGGTCAGCGAGGGCGCGCTGTAACTGAGCTTGCCCGAGCCGTCGTTGTTGACCGCCGAGCCGGAGAGGACCGCGTACACGGTGTCGCCGTCGCGCCGTGCGAGCCGCAGCGGCTTGAGCACCACGACGCCCACGCCGCTCCCGCCGACCGTGCCGCTCGCGTCGTCGCTGAAGCCGCGGCAGTGCCCGTCCTCGGAGAAGATGTGCTGCGGGCGGTACGCGTAGCCGTCGGTCAGCAGCGTGTCGACGAGCACCCCGCCCGCCAGCATCACATCGGCGTCGCCCTGCCGCAGCAGCCCCGCCGCCACGTGGACCGCCACCAGTGAACTGGCGCAGGCCGCCTGCAGGGTGAAGGCAGGACCCGACAGGTCGAGGTGGTAGGCGACCTTGGTGGTGAGGAAGTCCTTCTCGTGGTGGAGCGCCAGCTGGAAGCCGTCGGGCAGCCGCTCGGGGTCCGCCTCGCGCAGCAGGGACTGGAAGTACGTGTTCTCGCCGCAGCCCGCGACGAGCCCGATCCGGGCGGCCCCCGGGCGCTGACCCCCGGCCCGCGCGATCCCGGCGTGGGACAACGCCTGTACGCAGCTCATCAGGAGGTGGCGCTGCTGGGGGTCCATCAGCCGGGCCTCCTGCCTGCTGATGCCGAAGTGCTCCGGATCGAACGACAGCAGTTCCGACATCTGGCTGCGCGCCCCGACGAGGCCCTCGGCGGCCTCGAAGTGCTCGATGCCCCGCCTCCCGGTGCGTATCAACTCCCAGAAGGCGGCCAGGTCGTCGGCGCCGGGCACGCGTACGGCCATGCCGACGACGGCGATCGGCTCGGCAGCGGTGTACGACGGCTCGGCAGCTGACGGCTCGTCAACGACCTTGGCGCTGCTCGGCTGTTGACCGTCGAGGAAGGCCGCGAGACGGCGGACCGTGACGTGCTCGAAGAGGTCCGGGATCGAGAAGCGCAGATCGGGCTCGGCGGTGCAGCGCAGATGGAAGCGCATCAGGCCGAGGCTGGACGCACCCGCGTCGAAGAACCGCTCGTCCGGCCGTACGGGCAGGCCGAGCACCTCCTCGAACAGCTCCGTGAGCCGGGCCTCGCGCGGCGACAGCACCGGCCGGTCGGGCACGGCGGCGCCGGCCCCCGGCCGCAACTCCTCGCCGGGCGCGGCGAGCGCCGCCCGCCGGTCCAGCTTGCCGCTCGGGGTGAGGGGCAGCCGCTCCAGGATCCGGAAGCGGTCGATGCGTACGTACGAGGGGAGCAGCGGCGTCAGATGCCGGACCAGCTCCTCGTGACCGGGGGCCGCGGCGGTGTCGCGCACGTGCAGGCACGCGACGAGACGTCCGCCCTGCTCCTGCCCGACCACGGCGTTGACGACCTCCGCGTGCTGCAGGAGAGCCGCCTCGATCTGGCCCAGTTCGAGACGGTGGCCGCTCAGCTTGATCTGCTGGTCGTCCCGGCCCCGGTAGTGCAGCAGGCCCTCGTGGTCGAAGTGCGCCAGGTCGCCGCTGCGGTAGAAGGTGCCGAGCCCCGGCAGGTCGACGAAGCGGTCCTCGTTGAGACGGTTGTCGCCGGTGTAGCAGGGGGCAGCCATGGGGCCGCCGATGAGCAGGCGGCCGGGACGGCCGGGCGGCACCGGCTGGTCGGCGGCGTCGACCACCCGCAGCCAGGCGCCCGCCACCGGCGTGCCGATGGCCGGGCGCTGCGGCCAGCCGGCCGGATCGCCTTCCAGGCACAGAGCGCTGACCACATGGGTCTCGGTCGGCCCGTAGTGGTTGAACAGACGGGCGCCTGGCAGCCCCGCGAACCATCGCCTGATCGCGTCCGTGCACAGCAACTGCTCGCCCGCGGTGACGACTTCGCGCAGCCGCGAGGGGTAGCGGCCGAGCCGGACGCCGTGCTCGGCGAGGAGCTGGAGCGCCACGTACGGCAGGAAGATGCGCTCGGCGCCCGCCGCTTCGAGCTGGTCGAGCAGCGCCGGGGCGTCCTGCCGCCACTGCGGGCGCACCAGGTGCAGACGGCCGCCGCCGCACAGGGTGCTGAAGATCTCCTGGAAGGAGACGTCGAAGGAGAGCATGGAGAACTGCTGGGTGACGGCCGGTCCGGCCGGGCCGCCCGCCTCCTGCTGCCACTGCAGCAGATTGCACAGGGTGCGGTCGGGTACCTGCACCCCCTTCGGGGCGCCGGTGGAGCCCGAGGTGAACAGCGTGTACAGCGGCCGCCGCCCGTCGTGGGCCGCGTACGCCAGCTGTGAGGCGGCCGACGGCGGACGCGGCGCGAGCACGACGGGGCGGCGCGGCAGCGAGTCCGGCGCGATCCCGTCGAGCGCGTCCGTGTCGCCGCCGGCCACCAGCACGCAGAGCGGTTCCACCTGGGCGAGGATCTGCCGCAGCAGGGCCGGAGGGTACGAGGGGTCGAGCGGGACGGCGGTGACATTGAGCCGGGCCAGCGCGAGGAGCGCCACCACGTGCGTGTCCGACGGCTGGAGGTACAGCGCGACGCAGCGGGGGCTCCCGTCCCCTTCGGGCAGCGGGTGCTCACGGCGCAGCTCGGCAGCCAACCCGGCCGCGTGGGCGTCGAGTTGGGCGTACGTCAGAGTCCGCTCGCCGGTCACCAGCGCGGGTGCGTCGGGTGTACGGCGGACCTGTTGGTCGAACCCCTCGGCGACGGTGGTGAAGACCGGCGGCAGCGGGGCCGCACGGCCGGGCTCGGGCAGCTGCTGCCGGTACGGGGCGACGAGTTCGGCCAGCGAGGGGTCGGCCGGCGAGGGGTCGGCGGTCTCCGCCGTGAGACGGTCGAGGCCGTCGCGGAACAGCCCCGCCATCGCCGCCACCTCACCGGCGTCGAAGTAGCGGGCGTCGTACTCCCACAGGCAGTCGAGCGCGCTCGCGGGCTCGTCGTCCGTCAGTGCGGCGCGCTCGACCACCGACAGGGTCAGCGGGCACTTCGCGGCGGTCGGTTCGGGCCAGCGCGGACGGACCCGGCAGCCGGGGACGGCCAGTGCGCCGAAGTCGGTGTTCTCCAGTACGAAGAGGAAGTCGAAGGGGGTCTCCCCGGTTCCGCCCCTGCCGTCGGCCGACGCGTCACTCAGTGCGTCGGCCAGCGTCACGTCCTGGCGGTCGAGGACCGCCCGCGACATGGAGCCGAGCCGCCGCAGCAGCGGACGCAGCCGCTCGCGCACGTCCAACTCGCAGGGCAGCAGCACCGTGTTGGCGAACATGCCGACCCCGGACTCGAACTCCTGGACCGGCCGGTTGGCCACCGGGGCCGCGACCCGGAGGCGGGTGCGTCCGGTGACCCCGTACAGGCTCCAGGCGTACACGCCGAGGAGCACCTGGAACCGGGTGAGGCCGAGTTCGCCGCAGAGCCGGTCGAGCGCGGCACGACGGCCCGCGTCGAGCGTGGTGTGCAGCAGGCGCCCGGTGTCGCCGTCCGCTGCGTGGACGGGCTCCAGGGGGCCGCTCTGCTCGTCCGCGGCCGGAGCCTCCCACTCCCCGTAGGCGGCGCGCAGTTCGCTGCGCTGTGTGCGGTAGGCGTCGCGGGTGAACCACTCGGTCTGCCAGGCGGCGTAGTCGAGCGGCGTCGGGGCGTCCGCGACTGCCGGGCCCTGCGGCCGTTCGCCGCGCGCGGCGGCCTGGGCGTGGGCGTAGCCGTCCGACAGGTCGCCGAACAGGACGTTGAGCGACCAGCCGTCGACCGCGATGTGGTGCAGGGACAGCAGCAGCTCACCGCCGCCGGGGCCGGGCAGCCAGCACGCCCTGAAAAGTTCGCCGTGGCTCAAGTCGAAGGCGCTGTCGAAGAGTTGGGCGGTGAAGGCGGAGCGGCCCGCTTCGTCGCGGACGGCCTCGGGGCCGGGCCCGACCCACGGGTCGTACGGTTCGGCCACCACCTGGCGCAGCCCTTCGGGCCCGGCCTCGAAGGCGGTGCGCAGCGCCGGGTGCCGGACCACGAGGCCCCGCAGCGCCTCCCGCAGCGCGGCCGCGTCGACCTCGCCGTCCACCTGGAAGGCGAGCGGCACGTGGTACGCCCGGGAGGCGGGATCCTGCTGCTGGAGGAGCCAGAGCCGCTGCTGTTCGGCGGTGGCGGGGGCGGACCGGGCCCCGGCGGGGGCGGCCGGACGGGGGTAGAGGGAAACGTTGTCGTCACGGCCCCGGGTGCGGCGACCCGCGTCGATCACGTCAGCCAGCTCGGCGAAGTCGGCCCGCAGTACGAGGGCCTGGGGCAGTTCGACCCCCCAGCGCCCACGCACCTCGAAGCGCAGCCGCAGCGCCTTGAGCGAGTCGCCGCCGACGGCTATCCAGCGGTCGGTGGGGCGCAGGCCGTCAACACCCGTGATCTCACTGGCAAGTTGGAGCACCGCGCGCTGCCACTCCGTGGGCTCGGACCCGGCACCGGGACCGGGGAGGTCGCCCGCCCCGGTCCGCCGCCAGGGCGTGCCGGCGTCGCGCAGCAGCGCCTCCCGGTCGACCTTGCCGTTGGAGTTGAGCGGGAGTTCCGCCACCAGGTACGTGCGGTGCGGGCGCATGTACGCGGGCAGGCCCGCGGCGAGGTGCTCCTCGAACGCGTCGTAGGACAGGTCGGCGCCCAGCACCAGGTGGGCCAGCAGCTCGTTGACGCCGTGTGCGTCGCGCCGGGTGCACACGTACGCCTGGCGCACCGCCGGATGGGCGGTGAGCGCCCGCTCCAGCTCGCCCGGCTCGATGCGGAAGCCCCGCACCTTGACCTGCCGGTCGGCACGTTCGACGTACGTGTAGCGGCCTTCGGCGTCGCGGCGCACCAGGTCGCCGGTGCGGTAGTACCGGGTCTCTCCGCCGTCGTACCAGGGCAGGGTGACGAAGCGGCGCCCGGTCTCCTCCGGGAGGTTGCGGTAGCCCGCCGCCAACGCCTCGCCGGACAGGTGGAGTTCGGCCACCTCGCCGGGTTCTGCCACCCGAGCGCCGTCGGCCACCGGCAGCGCTCCGGTGCCCGGCAGTGCGCGGCCGATCGGCACCACGTCGCCCTCGAAGTCCCGGGGGATCGGGTGGAGGAGTGCGAACGTGGTGGCCTCGGTGGGGCCGTAGACGTTGTGCAGGCGGGTGCCGGAGGTGCTGTTGTGCCGGTACCAGCGCGTGATCAGACGTGCGTTGAGCTGCTCGCCGCCCACGAGCACCTGGCCGATGCCGGAGAAGCAGTGCGGCACCTTGTCGACCACCGCGTTGAACAGCGCCACAGTGATGAACAGGACGTCGATGCGCAGCCGTTCGAGCTCGGCGGCCAGCACCTCGGGCGTCTGCGCGGTCTCGTCGTCGAGGATCACGCAGCAGCCGCCGGTCAGCAGCGGGGCCCAGACCTCGAAGCTGAGCGCGTCGAAGGCGGGGTTCGACATGCAGGAGAACCGTGCGCCCTCGGTCAGCTGGAGGTAGCCGGGCCGGGCGAGGCGCAGGATTCCGGCGTCCCGCACCTCGACGCCCTTGGGGCGGCCGGTGCTTCCCGAGGTGTAGAAGAGGAAGGAGGGTGCCGCAGGGTCGGCCGCACCCGTGTGGGGCCGGTCGTCGTCGTGCCCAGGACTTCCAGTGGGGGAGCCGAGCAGTGAGTCCACGGTCAACTGCGTGACGCCGGACGGCAGTTGATCGGTGTCACCCGCGCCGTCCGCCCCGTGCACCACCAGCACGCTGCCCGAGTCGGTCAGGATGTGGCGTCGGCGCTCCGGTGGGCTCTGGGCGTCCAGCGGTACGACCACCGCACCCAGGCGCAGCACCCCGAGCATGACGCACACCAGCTGCCAGGAGCGGGGCAGGCAGAGTGCGACCGCCTGGCCCGGACGTACGCCGTGTGCGTGCAGGGCGTCGGCGACCGAAGCGCTGAGGGCCGCCAGTTCCGCGTAGTCGAGGCGGTGCGTGCCGTCCACGAGCGCGGGTGCCGAGGGGTGGCTGCGGGCGCGGGCGAGCACGGTCGCGGCGAGGCTGGGGCCGGGATCGGCACCCGTACCGGCACCGAGATCGTCGACCCCGGGGCCGTGATCGGCACCGGCGGACAGGGGCTGGGGGGCGGGCTCCCCGAGAAGGGGTGCGTGGTCGCTCATGCCGGGTCCGCCTGTTCGCCGTAGCTCGCCAGCTCGGACACGATCGTCTTCGCCACCCGGGGTACCTCCGCGGACTCCAGCATGTCCCAGTGGCCGCAGTTCACCGACTCGACCGGGCAGCCCTCCTCGTCATTGCCGGTGAGGCCCTGCCAGAAGTCGCGGACCTCCCGCAGTTCTTCCTCGGTCGCGCCCTCAAGGGCCTGGATCAGGACGGTCCTGGCCGACGTCGGCGCCGCCGTGTGGTCGACCATGGTGAGCCGGTTGTGGTTGTAGAGGTGGAAGTACTGCTCGATCTGCTGGTCGTCGATGCCCGGGTACATGCCGTTGAACTTGATGAGCTTGTCCCGGAACTCCGCCATCTCCACCGGTTCGCCCCCGGCCCGCGCCTGCGGACCTTCGGAGCTCGGGGTGTCGAGCAGCACCACGCTCAGCGACTTGCGGCCCGCCGCGGCGAGGCGGCGGCCCATCTCGTGGGCGACCAGGCCTCCGTACGAGAGCCCGGTGAGGACCAGCGGCCCGTCCGAGGCGAGCAGCGGCTCGATCAGCGCCAGATAGGACTCGGCCATGGCCTCGACCGTGGGCAGGAAGGACTCGCCGGGGTTGACGCCGGGCGACTGGATGCCGTGGACGCCGAGGGCGTCGGGCAGGGCTTTGGCCAGTGACAGGTAGCAGAAGGCGGTGCCGCCCGCCGGGTGGACGCAGATCACCTGGGCGCGGCCGTCGCCCGGACGGAAGGTGAGGAGGTTGCTCGGCGGCGCCCCGTCGGCGCCCCGGCGCAGCAGTCCGCCCAGTTCCTCGATGGTGGGATGGGTCAGCAGGTCGCGCAGCGGTACCTCCTGGCCGAACTCCTCGCGGATCGCATGGGCCAGCTTGATGGCGGAGATCGAGCTGCCGCCGATGTCGAAGAAGCTGTCGCGGATGCCGATGTCGGCGTGCAGCAGCAGCCGTTGCCAGATCTGATAGAGCGTCAGCTCGATGTTGTCGCGCGGGCTGGCCTGGTTGACCTGGGCCGGGCGGGCGGCCCGGGAGAGTTCCAGCAGGGCGGTGCGGTCGAGCTTGCCGTTGACCGTCTGCGGCAGGCTCGGCAGCTCGACGAAGAAGGCCGGGATCATATGGCTCGGCAGGCGTCGGGCGAGTGCGGCCCGCCAGTCTGCGGCGGTGCGTGCCGGGGAGCTGTCCGCCGCGTCGGGGACGGGATGGCTGCCCGCGGTCTCCGCGGCCGCCGTGGTGCTGATGGCGGCCACCAGGTACGGTTCGCCGCTCGCGTCGAGGTCGGTGAGTACCGCCGCCTCGACCACACCGGGCTGGTCGCGCAGCGTGGCCTCGATCTCGCCGGGTTCCACCCGGAAACCGCGCAGCTTCAGCTGGTGATCGCGGCGTCCCACGAACATCAGCTGCCCCTCGGGCAGCCAGCGGACCAGGTCCCCGCTGCGGTACATGCGCGCACCGGGCACGAAGGGGTCGGGCACGAACCGGTCGGCGGTGAGAGCCGGACTGTTCAGATAGCCGCGCGCCAGTCCCGCACCCCCGATGTACAGCTCACCGGTCACGCCGATCGGCACCAGCTCGCGCCGTTCGTCCATGACGTACGCGTGGAGGTTGGGCACCATCCTGCCGATCGGGGACTGGCGGTTGAGCGGGCGCGGCTGGTAGGCGGTGCAGTACAGCGTGGTTTCGGTGGGCCCGTAGCTGTAGAGGACGAACAGCCCCGGGAGCGTCCGCTCCAACAGGTGCATGCTGTCCTCGGGCAGCGGCTGGAACGCGGTGCGTATGCAGCGCAGCGCGAGACCGGCGAGCCGCTCCTGCGGCGACTCGCAGAACCACTTGACGAAGGCGGGCGGCAGCAGCACGTCCACGATGCGGTGCTCGTCCAGCCAGCCCACCAGTGCCTCGGGGTCCTCGCGCACGCCCTGCGGCACCAGATGCAGGATGCCGCCGGTGGTGAGGGGCAGCATGAACTCCTGCACCGAGGCGTCGAAGGCGAAGGAGGGCCACATCGACGACGGCAGTCCCGGCGTGGCACCGAAGGCGTCCAGCCAGTAGTCGAGGAGGTTGAGGATGCCCCGGTGGGTGGCGGCCACGCCCTTCGGGCGGCCGGTCGACCCCGAGGTGTAGATGACGTAGGCCAGATCGTCGCGGCGGACGGAGAGGGCGGGGGCCGCCGCCCCTGCCTCTTCGGCCGACTCGGCCTCCACCTCGGTGAGGGACAGCCAGTCGTCCGCGGGCGGCGTCGCCGCGTTGCTCAGTACGACCACCGAGCCGGAGTCCTCCACCATGTCGTTCAGCCGCTCGATCGGCAGCGTCGGGTCCAGCGGCAGGTACGCGCCGCCTGCCTTGAGCACACCGAGGATGCCCACCACCATCTCCAAGGAGAGCTCGGTGTGCAGGCCGACCACCCGGTCGGTGGTCACGCCACGGGCTCGCAGCGCGTGCGCCAGGCGGTTGGCGCGCCGGTCCAGGGCGGCGAAGTCGAGCTGTTCGCCCCGGTGCACGACGGCGGTCTGCCCGGGGCGCTCCCGCACCTGCGCCTCGAAGCGCTCGATCAGCCCCGGCCCGGCGACCGGGGTGCGGTTGGCGTTGAAGTCCACCAGCAGCTGCCTGCGCTCCTCCTCGTCGAGGAGCGTCAGCTCGGCGACGGGCCGGTGGTCGGGGGAGGTGGTCAGCTGCTCCAGGACGCGGCGCAGCTGACGTCCGTACCGCTCCGCCGTCGACTCGTCGAACAGCGCGGCGGCGAAGCCGAGGGTGCCGCTGATGCGGCCCGCCGCCTCACCCAGCGACAGGGAGAGGTCGAACCGGACCGGTGTGTGCTCCGGCTGACGCGGCAGCACGTCGAGGCCCGGCAGTTCCCACGCCTCCTCCTCCGCGCCTTCCAGCCAGGCGAACGTCACCTGGAACAGCGGTGTGCGACCCAGGCTCCGGGGCGGCTTGACCGCGTCGACGACCTGCTCGAACGGCAGCTCCGCGTGGTCCAGCGCGGACCGCGTCACCTCGCGCACGTGAGTGAGCAGCCCGGCCGCCGTCAGATCGCCGTCGCCGTCGCCGGAGAGATCCGTCCGCAGTGTCAGCATGTTGGCGAAGGGCCCGATCAGGCCCGCCAGTTCGGTGCGCGGCCGGTTGGCGGCGGGCGTGCCGATCACTATGTCCTGCTGGCCGGAGAGGCGGGACAGGACCAGGGTCCAGCCCGCGAGGACGGCCGTGGAGACGGCGCACTCGTGACGCCGGGCGAACTCCTTGAGCGCGGCGGTCAGTTCCTCGTCGAAGTGGACGGGCACCTGCCCGCCGCGGTGGTCCTGCTCGGCGGGCCGGGGCCGGTCGGCGGGCAGCTTCAGGAGTACGGGGGCGTCGTCGAGGGTCCGTTGCCAGTAAGTGCGCTGCCTGGCAGCCTCGTCGCCGGCCAGCCACTCGCGCTGCCCGGTGGCGTACTCGGCGTACTGGACGGGCAGCGCGGGCAGTGAGTCGCCCGCGCCGCCTTCCGGTCCTGCGAAGGCGGCGTACAGGACGCCGAGTTCACGCCGCAGAATCCCCGCCGACCAGTCGTCCGCCGCGATGTGGTGCAGCGTCAGGAGCAGTATGTGCCGGTCGGTGTCCAGCGCCACCAGGCAGCCCCGCACCGGGTGCTCCGCCGCCAGGCCGAACGGTGCGGTGGCCAGCTCCCGCTGAATGTCCGCGAGTTCGTCCTCGGGGCGGGGATGCGCACTCAGATCCCGTACGGGGAGCGGGAAGCCCGCACCGGGCGGGTCGACCCGCTGGACGGGCGAGCCCGCCACGGCGACCAGCCGGGTGCGGAGCACCTCGTGCCGGTCGACGAGGGCGTCCAGCGCCCGGCCGAGCGCCGTGCGGTCGAGCTCGCCCCGCAGTTCCACCGCCAGGGGTGTGTGGTACGCCTCGCCCGCTCCCCGCATCTGCGCCAGGAACCACAGCCGTTGCTGTGCCGAGGACGGCGGCGCCGTGAACTCGGCGGCGGACTCGGCTGTGGTTCTGGCCGTGGACCTGCCTGTGGGCTCGGCCGTGGACACAGGAGAGGAATGGCGGGAATTCTGGTTCGCAGTCAAGGCCAACTCTTCCACTCTGGGGGAGCTGCCGGGCCGTACGAACGAGAAGCAAGAGCCGCACCGTCGACCGGTCCGGCCTTGCACCGGATGATTGATCAGCATGTCGGATTCTGTCAATAAGTGCCTGACTTCGGTCAGGGTGTGGCAGGTGTGACCATCTCCGCCAGCACCGTACGGAAGTCCTCGCCCTCGCCCGGCCTCGGGCGCAGCGCGCAGGCCAGCCGCTCCGCCCGGTAGTGCCAGTGGTGGTCGAGATCCGGGTGCACCTCAGTGCCGGACAGTACGGGGCTGTCGCTGCCCAGCAGGCCGCTCAACTCGTCCGTGAGCTCCGGCCAGCCGACATGGCCGCTCACGGCGTTGGCCACGCCGTGCACCGGGGTGTCGAGGCACGAGGTCACCGCGCGGGCCAGCGCCGCCGCGTGCACCCACGCGGTGCCGTACCACTCGTGGCCGCCCGCACCGGGCGACGGCAGGGTGACCGGGGTGTTGTTGCGGGCGGCCTGGTACAGCAACCCGGTGGCGCCCCACCGCAGTTGGTCGCGCAGCCGGTCGTGCGGGCCCCACACGAGGGGGGAGCGGACGGCGCTCGCGCCGCCGCGCCCGCCGGTGCCCGCGGCCTGCAACAGGATGCGCTCGCAGTCGACCTTGGCCTGGCCGTACGGGCTCAGCGGCTGCCGGGACGGGGCCTCCTCCGCCACCCGGGCGTCCGCCGGGTGCCCGTACGCGTCGACGCTGCTGACGAAGACGAACGGGCCGCTGTTCCACGCCTCGACCATCGCCCGCATCGCGGCCACGTCGACCTCGGGCCTGGTGAAGGTGCAGGCCGCGTGGATCACCGCGTCCGCACCGGCGACCGCGGCACGCAGACCGTCGAGGTCGCCCAGGTCGCCCGCCACCACCTCGACGTTGTCCCCGGCCACCAGGTGCGCCGACTCGGGGCGGGCGAGCGCGAGGACCGGCCTGCCGATGGCGGCCAGTTCGCGCAGGACGAAGGCGCCGACACCGCCCGTTCCGCCGGTCACCAGGACCGTCCCCGGCTTGGTGGCGCGGCGCTTCACGGACCGTACGGCGGGCGACGCCGTCGCTGCCGCGTCCCGTACCGCCGCGCGGGCGTCGAGGAGCGCCAGCAGGGCGCGCGGGGTGCGCGCCTCCATGATGTCCAGCCCTGTCAGGGGCAGTCCGAGCCCGGTGCGCAGCCGCTCGGCCAGCTGTACGGCGGTCAGCGAGTGGCCGCCGAGCGCGAAGAAGTCGCCGTCCGGCGCCGGACGACGTCCGAGCGTGTGGGCGAACGCGTCCGTCACGGCCTCGGCGCGCGGCCCGTGCAGCGCGCCGGGCGCCGGCGCACCGGGCAGCCGGTTCGCGTCCGGCGTACCGTCCGCCGTGCGCGGCAGCGTGTCGAGGAGCATGACCGTGACCGGCACCAGGTCCGGGTCCAGCGCGTCCCGCACGGCGGCGCGCAGCTGGACGGGCGAGGGCCCGCTCCACTCCCGCAGCACGGCGTACGCGAGGAGGGGGCCGCCCGGCGGGGCGAGGACCGCGGCGTCGGCGACCCGGGGGTGGGCGCGGAGCACGGCCTCGGCCGGATGCGGGGCGGCGCCCGCAGCAGGTACGGATTCCGTACCTGCGCCGGCCGGTCCCGCCTGCACCGGGCCGGGCAGCCCGGAGACCCGGCAGGACGGATCGGCGGCGACGGCGGTCAGCAGCGCCGCGAAGGAGCGGCCCAGCGCCGCCCCCGTCGCGTCGTCGAGCGCGGCCCGCCCGTACTGCACCAGGCTCGCGGGACCGCCCGCGAGCACCAGCCCGAAGGTCAGGTCGAACTTGGCCTCCGCGACGGTGACTTCGACCGGCTCCGCCCGCAGCCCCGGCAGCCGAAGCGCCGTCGGCTCGCCCAGCACGTCGGACGTCACGCGGACCAGCGCCGTGCCGTCGGCGCCGCGCGCCGCGGCGCCGAGCCGCTCCATGATGAGGTCGTACGGCACCTGGCGGTGCTGCTGGGCCTCCAGCAGCGCGTCACGCACCCGCTCCACCAGCACCCCGAACTCGGGGTCGTCGGCCAGGTCCACCCGTACCGGCAGGGTGTTGACGCACAGCCCCACCAGACCGTCCATGTCCCGGCCCTCGCGGTGCCCGGCCGCACAGCCGATCACCAGGTCGTCCTCGCCGGTCAGGCGGTGCAGCGCGGCGAAGGCTGCGGCGAGCTGCACCGTGAACAGCGTGGCCCGGCGCTGCCTGCCCACCTCGCGCAGGGCGTCCGGCACCTCCGCGCCCAGGGGTTCGACACGGGTGGCCGCGGGCCGGTCAGCCAGGTCGGCGGGCGGCGTCGCGGCCCGGGACAGCACGGGCGGCACTGCTCCGGCCAGCTTGCGGGCCCAGTGGTCGAGGCCGCGGCCGAGCCGGTCGGCCGCCGTCTGCTCGCGCCGGGCGAAGTCCGCGTACTGCGGCGGCGCCACGGACAGCGGCGGCACAGTCGCGCCGGCTCCGGCGGCGCGTGCGTACAGCCGGGCGAGTTCGTCGGCGACGGTCTCCAACGAGTGGCCGTCCACCGCTATGTGATGGAACGTCAGGAGAACGGTGTGGTCCTCGGGCCCGTGCCGCAGCACCAGCGCGCGCGGCAGCGCGCCCGCCGCGAGGTCGAACGGGAGACGGGCCTCGGCGGTCAGCAGCGGGGCCAGGTCCTCGTCGTCGGGACCGCCCGCGGTGTCGACCACGCGCACGGGCACCGAGTCCGGGGCGGGCAGCGCCTCCTGGTACGGCACGTCGTCGAGCTGTCCGTACCGGGTGCGCAGGATCGTGTGCCGGTCGACCAGCGCGGTGAGCGCCTCGCCGAGCGCGTCCAGGTCCAGGGGACCGGTCAGCCGTGTCGCGAAGGGCACGCTGTAGACGCCGTCGCGGTGACCGAGCCGGTCCATCAGCCACATGCGCCGCTGGGCGTGCGAGAGCGGCGCGGGCCCGGAATCCGGACCCGTGACCGTGGCAGGGGCCGGCGCGGAGGGCCGGGACGCGGCACGGGAGCGGGCCCGGCGCAGCAGTTCCTCCTGGAGGGAGGCGGGGGTGTCAAGGGACATCGGGGTGCTCCGGCGCGTCGGGGTGCGAAAGGGAAGAGGGCTGGGCGGGCGGTGAGGCCTGCGGCAGGGCAGAGGCCTGCGGCGGGACAGAGGCCTGCGGCAGGGGGTGCAGATCGGTGTGGGCCGCAAGCAGCGCCCGCTCGACGAGGGCCGCGTGTCCGGCCACCGTGGGCGAGGCGAAGAAGTCGGCGAGCGACAGTTCGACGCCGAGGTCCTCGCGGAGGTCGTCGGTGACGACGAGGGCGAGCAGCGAGTGACCGCCGAGGGCGAGGAAGTCGTCCTCGGGGGAGGTCACTTCACATCCGAGCGAGCGCGCCCACACCTCGGCGACGGCCTCCTGGAGCGGGGTCAGCGGCGGTGCGCTCCGAGCCGTCCCGGCCTGGGACTCGGCGGCCGGGTCGAGCGCCGCGAGCGCCCGCCTGTCCACCTTGCCCGTCGTGGTGAGCGGCAGCCGCTCCACCACGGTCAGCTCGTCCGGCACCAGATGGGCGGGCAGCAGCCCGGCGAGCGCGGACCGCAGCGACTCCTGGTCCGGTGCCGCTCCCGCCTCCGCCACCACGAAGGCGGCCAGCCGCGCGTCGTCCGGAGCGGGACGGCGCACCGTCACGGCCGCGTCGTCCACCTCGGGAAGGGAGCGCAGTACGTGCTCGATCTCGCCCGGTTCGATCCGGTGGCCGCGCACCTTCACCTGGTCGTCGGTGCGGCCGTGGAAGTCCAGGACCCCGTCGGGACGGACCGAGGCGAGGTCGCCGGTGCGGTAGAGGGTGCCCAGGTCGGCGTGGGCGACGAAGCGTTCCGCGGTCAGCTCCGGCTGTCCGACGTACCCCCGGGCCAGCCGGGTGCCGCCGATCCACAGCTCGCCCCGCTCGCCGGTCGCGACCGTACGGCCGTCCTCGTCGAGCACGTGGGCGGTGGCCCCGGCGATCGGACGGCCGACGGGCATCGGCCCCTCGCCGTCCGCCGCGGTGACCCGGTGGGCGGTGGCGAAGGTCGTCGTCTCGGTCGGCCCGTATCCGTTGACCAGTTCCAGCCAGGGGAACTCCCGCAGCACCGACCGCGCGTGCAGCGCGGACAGCGTCTCGCCGCCCACCACCACGGAACGCAGCAGGGCGAAGACGCGGGAGCGGCGGGCGGCGAGCTGGTGGAAGAGCGCCGTGGTGAAGAAGGCGACGGTGACGCCGTGCCGCTCCACCTCCCGGACCAGGTCCTCGAAGGACGGCCGGTCGGCGGGGCAGACCACGACGGCCGCACCGTTCGCCAGGGCGACCCACACCTCGAACGTCGAGGCGTCGAACGTCGCGGGGGAGTGCAGCAGCACCCGGTCGCGGGCCGTCACCGTGACGTACGCCGGGTCCGTCACCAGCTCGGCGACGGCCCGGTGCCGGACGGCCACGCCCTTGGGCCGGCCGGTGGACCCCGAGGTGAACATGAGGAACGCGGCGGCGTCCCCTGCCACCCCCGCGAGCGGCGTCGACCCGTCGTACGACGGCAGGTCGGAGCCGACCACCAGGCGGGGTCCTGCCACCTCGGCCGACTCCAGCAGCTCGCCGTCGCCGACCGTCAGCACGGCCCCGGAGTCGGCGATCATCGCCTCGGTACGTGCGCGGGGGTGCGCCGGATCGAGCGGCACGCACACCGCGCCCGCCCACCACAGGGCGAGCTGGGCGACGACGGCACGGGCCGAGCGCCGCATCAGCAGCGCCACGGGGTCACCGGGACCCACGCCGCCCTTCTGAAGGTGCACGGCCAGCCCGCGGGCGGCCGACACCAGCTGTCGGTACGTCCACGTGGCCTCGCCGTCCACCAGCGCCAGGGCGTCGGGGGTCAGCTCGGCACGGTGGGCGAGGAGGGCGGTCAGATCGGGGTGCTGCTCCTGCATCGCGGACACCTGCATCTCGGACACCCACATGCCGGATTCCTGCATCCCGGACTCCTGCATTTCAGACGTCTGCATCTCGGACACCTGCATCTCAGACACCCGCCTTCTGCGCCGCCGCGGCACACCGCTTGTCGAGCACGGCGACGACCGCCCGCAGGTCGCTCTGGCGCAGCAGCTCCGGCGCGCGCAGCCGCACCCCGGTCTCCTGCTCGACGGCGGCCAGCAGCCGGGCCGCGACCAGCGAAGTGCCACCGATGTCGGTGAAGTTGTCCTCCAGCACGGTGCCGGGGCGGCCGAGGAGTTCCCGTACGGTCCCCAGCACGAGCCGCTCGGTCGCGGTCGCCCCCTCGGCGAACCCGGCGGCTCCGCCGGTTCCGGAGGCCTCCGGCTGCTCCCGTACCGCCTCCTGCTTCAGCAGCGCGGCCCTGTCGACCTTGCCGTTGGCGTCCAGCACGAAGGCGTCCACCAGCCGCACCGCCGAGGGCACCGCCTGCTCGGGCAGCCAGGCGCGCACCGAGGCGATCAGGGCGTCCGGCTCCGGCGGCGCGAGCCGGGAGTCGGCGGCGGGCAGTACGTACGCGACGAGGCGGGCACGGCCGTCGGCGTCACGGGGTGCGACGACCACCGCGCTGCGGACCGCCGGGTCCTGCTCCAGCGCGGTCTCGACCTCGGCCGGTTCGATGCGCACGCCGCTGATCTTCACCTGGTCGTCGAGACGGCCGAGGAATTCGACGATCCCGTCGGCGCGCATCCGCACCCGGTCGCCGGTGCGATAGACGCGCGTCACCTCCGCGGGCACGCCCGCGGGCGGCGGGCCGGTGAAGCGGCTCGCCGTGAGCTCGGGATCGAGATAGCCGAGCGCCAACTGGGCGCCACCGATGAGCAGTTCACCGTCCTCGCCGCGCGGTACGACCCGGCCGGCCGGGTCGGCCACCAGGACGCACACCCCGGGCAGGGGCAGCCCGATCGGCGGCGCCGCCTCCTCGCGCACGTCGTCGTCGGTGGCCCGCATGGCGTGCGTGGTGGTGACGACGGTGGCCTCGGCGGGCCCGTACGCGTTGTGCACCGTGGCGGTCACGTCGGCGCCAGGACGGCGGCGCATCCGGTCGCCACCGACGAAGAGGTGCCGCAGCACCAGGTCCTGCGGCCAGGGGCGGTCCAGGAGCGGTTCGATCATCGGGGTGGCCGTGACGGCGACCGTCACGGCGGCCTCGCGCCACCAGTCGGTGAGCGCGCTCGGGTCCCAGCGGACCGCGTCGGGTGCGGGTATCAGGGCCGCGCCCGAGGTCAGACCGGCCCACACCTCCATGACGTGCGGGTCGAAGGCGACGCCGATGAGGAGGGACTGCCGGTCGCCGGGGCCGAGTCCGGTCTCCGCCCGGAACCAGGCGAGGAGCGCGGCGAGTGCGGGCTCGGCCACGGCGACCGCCTTGGGGCGGCCGGTGGAGCCCGAGGTCAGCACGGCGTACAGCGCGCCCGAGGGGGCGGGCAGGGCGCCGGGCGCGGGCGGCAGGAAGGCGGCGACCGCCCCGGCCACCGCGTTGGCACCCTCACCGGGCAGCGGCAGCACGAGGTGCTCCGCCTCCTCGCGGTGGCGCTGCGGCAGCACCTCGGGCGTGCCGATCAGACAGGCGACGCCGACGTCCTCGCCGACCGCGGCGAGACGGCGCTCGCCGGGGCGCGGCCCCAGCGGCAGGTAGACGGCGCCGACCCGGGCCAGCGCCACCGCGGTCACCACCAGCGCGGCGGACCTGTCCAGGCAGACCCCGACCAGATCGCCGGGGCGCACCCGCCCGTTCCAGGCCGCTACGACGGCGTCGGCCGCCTCGTCGATCTGCCGGTACGTCCAGGAGTGCGCCCCGTCGATCACCGCGGGAGATTCGGGCGCACGGCGCACCCACTCCTCGAACCGGGCGAGAACGCCCGTCGCGGGAGATCCCGCCGCATCCGCCTCAACGGCCTTGCCGTGCACCACACTTGGTGCGACGTCCTGACGCTCGGTCAACTTGTCGTTCATCGTGCATCCTTCGAAGCGGTCGTGGCGGTGAGCGAGGCGGCCGTGGCGGCGAGCGCGCGGGCCTGGTCGGTGAAGACCGGGTTCGTGAACAGCACGCGCAGCGGCGGCCGGTCACCCAGGTGCGGCTCCAGCCAGGCCGCGAGCTGCGCGGCGAGCAGTGAGTGCCCGCCGACGCGGAAGAAGTGCGAACCCTCCTCGAAGCGCCCGTGCCCGAGCACCTCCCGCCACCCCTCGGCGAGCAGCGCCAGCGCGGGGTCGTCGGACCGGCACAGATCGGGCAGCGCGTCCTGCTCGGCTTCCTGCTCGGCGGCGGTCGCCACCGGCTCCAGCTCCGCGGCGAGCTTCGTCAGCGCCGCCCGGTTCGGCTTGCCGCCGGGCAGCGTCGGCATGGTGTCGAGCCGCACCCAGTTGCCGGGCACCAGCGCCCCGGGCAGCCTGCCGCTCAGCGCGGTGTGCAACTCCTGCTCGTCCCAAGCCGCTTCGCCGTCGGACCCGGATTCGGAGCGCTCCAGGAAGCCGACGAGACGCGGGCCCCCGGCGGACTCCCGGTCGAGCACGACGGCACAGGAACGGCCGCCGAGCACCGCGGACGCCGCGGCCTCCACCTCTTCCAACTCGATCCGGAATCCGCGGAGTTTGATCTGGTTGTCGCGCCTCCCCAGGAACCGCAGCAGCCCGTCGGGACCGCGGAAACCGAGGTCGCCCGTGAGGTAGACCCGCTCGCCGCCGAGTGCGGGTACGGGCACGAAGCGGGCGGCGGTGGTCTCCGGGTTGCCGACGTACCCCTCGGCCAACCCGGCCCCCGCGACGGCCAGTTCACCGATCGCGCCGTCCGGCAGCGGGCGCAGACCCGCGTCCAGTACGTGGATCCGCTCGCCCGGCAGCTCGGTGCCGAGCGGAATCTCGGCCCCGTCGTGCAGGGCGTCCGGGTCGATCTCGTACACGGTGGAACTGACCGACGCCTCCGTCACGCCGTACGCGTTCAGCACCCGCACGTCGGTGCCGCTGCCCGATCCGGTGTCCCGCAGGAAGGCCCGCAGCACGTCCGCCGGGAGGCGTTCGCCGCCCAGCACGAGCAGCCTCGGCGCCCAGCGGCCGTCCCGCAGCGCGGGCGTGAGCTCCTCGCGGGTGGCGAGGAAGTAGCTGGTGGGCAGGTTGGCCACGGACACCCGGGCGCTGGTCAGGAGCTCGGTCAGCTCGGACCCGGTGGGCACCTCGAACTCGGGCGCCACCAGACAGGCACCCGCGTACAGCGAAGGCAGCATCTCTTCGAGCGCCACGTCGAAGGACGGCTGCGCGAACAGCAGCACCCGGTCCCCGGCGGCGAGGTCGAACCGGTCGGCGACGCCGGTCAGATGGTTGCGCAGCGCGTCCCGCCCGACCGCGACCGGCTTGGGCGTCCCGGTCGAGCCCGACGTGTGGATGACGTACGCGGCACCGGGCACGGTGTCGGCCGGTGCGGCGGGCGGCAGCACGGCGTCCTCGACCCCGGCCGAAGGCAGCCCGGCCGGCACGCTCACGCCGCTCTTGGCCGAGGTGAGCACCATGGCCGGACCCAGCCGGTTCAGCAGCAGCTCCAGACGGGCGGCCGGGTCGGACGGCGACAGCGGACAGTAGACGGCGCCGCTGCGCAGACAGGCCAGCAGCGTCACCACCGAGTCCACCCCGCGCGGCAGCACCGCGGCGACCGGCTGACCCGCCGTGACACCGGCTTCGCGCAGCCGCCGTACGAGGGATTCGACCCGCTCGTCCAGCTCGCCGTACGTGATCCGCCGCGCGCCGACCAGGACGGCGGGCAGCGCCGGGTCGTGGGCGGTGACCGGGTCGAGCGGGTCGCGGTCCGCGGCCACCGGCAGCTCCGGTTCGGGAGCGGGCGGCGCGGCCGGGGGCGCGAGGGCGGCGAGCGCCGTCCCGGGTGCGTCCAGATAGGCCCGCAGCAGGTCGAGGAAGCGCCCGGCGAGCAGCCGCGCCACGTCCTCGCCGAACAGGTCGGCGTCGTAGTCCCACACCATCGTCATGCCCGCCACGCCGTGCCGGGGGCCCACCCCGCGCCGGTCGTCGGGCAGCAGCACCACGTCGAGGTCGAAGCGGGTGGTCCCGGTGTTGAACCCCTCGAACAGGGAGATGTCCAGGCCCGGCACCTCCAGGTCGGGCAGTACCGCGTCGTGCGCGCTGAACATCACGCTGAACAGCGGGTTGTCCGCGCCCGACGTGTGCAGACCGAGCGCCCGGGTCAGCTCCTGGACCGGCACCTCCTGGTACGGCAGGGCCCGTACGAGGGTGTCCGTCACCTCGTCCATGGTGTCCTCGGCGGGGGCGTCCGCATCGAGGCGCAGCCGCAGCGGGATGGTGTTGACGAACATCCCCACCGCGTCCTCGAAGCCCAGCGGACGGTTGCCGACGGCGGTGCCGACGACCATCTCGGAGCGCCCGCTGTGCCGCCGCAGCAGCTCGGCGAACAGCCCGAGCAGCGTGGCGAACGGGGTCAGCCCGCGCTCCTTGGCGTGCGCCCGCAGCCGCTCCGCCAGGTCCGCGCCGATCGACTGGCGCAACTGCCCGCCGTGGTGGCGGCGTTGGGCGCCCGGCCGGGTCAGCCCAGGCAGCGGCATGTCGTACGAAGCGCCGTCCAGCTCGCGGCTCCAGTACTCCAGACCGGCGCGCACCTCGTCGGCCCGCGCGGGTCCTGCCTGGGCGCGGATGTGGTCGGCGTAGGAGGAGGGGGCCGGCAGCGCGACGCTCTCGCCGAGCACCTCGGCGCGGTAGACGCCGAAGACGTCGGCCAACAGGATCGCGAACGAGTGCCCGTCGTGGATCAGGTGGTGCTCGACGTGGATCAGCCGGTGCCGGTCGTCGCCCATCCTGACCAGCGTCCAGCGCAGCAGCGGAGCCTCGAAGGTGTCGAGCGGGCTCTCGGCCTCGGACCGCAGCAGCGTCTGGAACGCGGCCTCGGGATCGGCCTCCGCGCTCAGGTCCGCGGTGTGCAGCCGGAGCGGGCAGTCGTCGGCGACCCGCTGCCCCGGCATCGCGCCGGGCACGTCGACGAGTTCGAGGCGCAGGCCCGGGTGGCGCTCCAGTGCGGCGGTGAGACCGCGCCGCAGGGCGTCGGTGTCGAGGGTGCCCCACAGGTCGAGCGAGGCGGTGAAGTTGTAGGCGCGGCTGCCCGGCTGCACTTGTTCGTGCAGCCAGACGATCTCCTGCGAGGAGGAGAGGGGGAGCATGGCGATCCCTTGGGTTGTCGGGTCGGATGTCGAGAAGAGGCGGGGGTACGGTCGTGCCCGCCGCCGGGCGGTGCCCCGGCCGGTCCGCGGATCGCGCGGGCCGCACCGGAGGTGGTAAGGGGCGTACGGGGCGGAGACAGTGGGGCGTGGTGGGAAGCGGGGGCGCTCCGGGGCAGGGCTCAGCCGACGGGCAGGCCGGCCCGCAGTGCCCCGCCCAGCGCGGCGAAGGCGTCCTGTGCGCGGTCGTCGTCGAGGACGGTGCGGTCCCACACCATCCGCAGCTGCAGCTCGGGGCCCTGGACGACCGAGACGGCGAAGGGCGCCCGGATCTGCCGGCCGTCGACGTGCGTCTCCCGGCCGGTCACCCCGTCCAGCCGCAGCGCCGGGCGGCGCCGGGCGTCGTCCACGGTCAGCAGGCCGTCCAGCGCCCCCGACCACTGCGAGCCCGCCGCGCGTGCGGCGTGCACGACCTCGTCGAAGGGCGTGTCGGCCCGGTCCAGGTCGTCCCACCACTGGGTCGCGGTCAGCTCAGGCGCGGGGCGCACGGTGTCGGTGGCCGCGGGGAAGACCACCGTGTTGAGGAAGCAGCCGAGCACCGGCGGCGCCGCGGCCGGACGCCCGCCCCACGGATAGCCGATCGGCGGCACCTGCCCGGCCCCGTACAGCACCTCGGCGGCGGCCCGGCAGGCGTCGAGCAGCGAGGCGAACGGCACCCCCGACTGGTCGGCGGGTATGCGGAGTTCGGCGGCACCGGTCGGTGTGTGGACGGAGGTGTCGGGCTTGGGGGCGAGCTCCCGCACCGTACGCAGCCGCTCGCCCCAGTACGCGAACGCGTCGGGGGATCCGGCCCTGTGCTCGGCCTCCAGCTGGAGCAGCACCGCCTCCCGGTAGTCGGCGAGCCCCGCGGCGACGTCGGCGGCCGACGGGTCCTCGGGCCCGAGCCGGTCCCGGTAGGCGTCGCCCAGTTCCTCGACGATGCGGGCGAGCGACTGTCCGTCGCAGGCGGCGTGGTCGAGCACGACCGCGAGCACCTCCTCCGCAGTGCCCTGCGCGAGGAAGAGGCGCAGCGGCGGCCCGTCGTGGGTCCACGCGCCCACGGCTCGGCGCAGCGCGTCGTGGACGTCCTCGCCGGGAGCACAACTCACCTGTTCCAGCGGTACGTCGGGCTCCGCGGGGCGGAGCACCGGGGTGCCCCTGAAGACGTACGTCCGGGAACGCAGCGCGGGGTGGCGGGCGGCGAGACACTCCGCGGCGGCGCGCAGCCGCGCGGTGTCCACGGTGCCGCGCGGGAACGCGAAGAACATCGGGACGGTGTCCGGGCGGCCGGCCGGGTCCATGGCGCGTACCAGGACGAAGCGGCGCTGGGCGCCGGTGACGGGCAGCAGGCCCGTCCCCTCGTCGCTCGCGGCGAGACGCTGGTAGCGGTTCAGGTACTGGCCGGTGATGCTGGGACGTCGGCCCGTGATGCTGGTGTGCACGTGATCCTCTCTCGGAAAGCCTCGTAAAAGGGGTGACGGGGATGCCGTCAGTCGGTGGCGGCCTTCACCGGCCGGTCGTCCGTGCCGGAAGGGCCGTGCCCGTCCGTGCCGGAAGGGCCGTGCTCCTCCGCGTCCTTTGCCTCTTGGAGCTCGGCGGCCGGGAGGTCGCGCATCGTGCGCAGCGGTGAGAGCAGCAGGGGCAGCGGTACGACGAGGAAGCCCACCGCGCACACCCACAGGGCGGCGCGTGCGCCGAGGCCGTCCGCGATCGTTCCGCCGACGAGGGCGCCCAGCGGCAGAGTGCCCCACATCATGAACCGGAGGGTGGCGTTCATCCGGCCCAGAAGCCTCGGGGGGCACAACATCTGCCGGAAACTCACCTGGGCGACGTTGTAGACGACCGCGCCGAAGAAGACCACGCCGGAGGCGACCGCGAACAGTGCCGCCGCTGCCCCCTTGCCCGACAGCGGCCACAGCAGGGCGAAGGGCCCGGTGGCCAGCGAGGCCAGCCAGATGATCCGCGCCTGGCCGAACCGCCGGGCGATCCGGCCCGCGCAGAGCGCACCGGCGAGCCCACCCACGGCCGACGCCGACAGCATCAGCCCCAGGACGCCGGGCTGCAGGCCGAGCACCCGCACCAGATAGACCGTCTGCGTGGCCATCAGCACCGCGGCGAAGAAGTTCCCCAGGCCGGTCGCGGCGGCGATGACCCGCAGCAGCGGATGGCCGAGCACGAAGCGCAGCCCCTCGCCGACGTCCTTGCGCAGCGAAGCGCCGGGCACCGGTTCGGGTTTGCTCTCCGGCTGCCGTATCGCCATCAGGAACAGTGCCGATACGGCGTAGCCGATCGCGTCGGCCACGATCGCGAGATGCGCCCCGACGAGCTGGACCAGCCCGCCGCCGAGTCCGGGCCCCGCCACCTGGGCGGACGACCGTACCGTCTCCAGGGCGCCGTTGCCCGCCACCAGCTGTTCCCTGGGCAGCAGTTGGGGCAGATAGCTCTGGTGCGCCACGTCGAAGAAGACCGTGGCCACCCCGGTGACCAGGGCCACCAGATACAGCTGCCACATCGTGAGCACCCCGCCGACGGCCGCCAGCGGCACGCTCGCCATCGCGACGGCGCGCACCACGTCGGCCCGGATCATCAGCGTGCGCTTGCGCATCCGGTCCACCCACGCTCCGGCGGGCAGCCCGATGAGCAGGAACGCGGCGGTCTCGGCCGCGGTGAGCAGGCCCACCTGGAAGGCGGGGGCCCGGAGTTCGAGTACGGCCACCAGCGGCAGTGCGACCAGGGTGACTTGGGCACCGACCTGGCTGGCCGCCGCTCCGGCGAGCAGCAGGCGGAAGTCGCGCAGACGGAAGAGGCCGCCGGGGGCGGCTGGTGACGAGGTGGGCATGCACGAGACCTTCACCAAGGGAAGATCTAGAGTCAAAACAAACAGGAGAGTTCCGGTCGTTTTTCCTGCGGTAGAGCCCAACTAACGCAAATATTTTGGCAGATGCGGGCATCTTGCAGATGAACTACGCGTATGAACGGCTATGTGTGAACAGGCCGTGGGGCGCTGGCTGCCGGAGTGCCCGGTGCGTGACGAGGAGTTCCGGGCCTCCTGGCGCACGTATGTCCGAAAGTAGTCACTCGGGGACGAGTACGGACGTTCCGAGCAACCTCAACGCGTCGAACCACGTCGGGAGTTGAGCGGTGCACCGAGCCGCACACGCCCCCTGCCTGCGGGAAGGCCCTCGGTGGACCTGGCCCCACCCCACGGCGGGGTGCTTCCCGCATGGTCGTCCGCCACCCGCTCCACCAGGGTTGAGGGCATGAGACGACACGGTTCCGCCTTCCTCGCACTGGCCCTCTCCCTCGGCGCGGCGGCCGCCGCCCTCCCGGCCCAGGCACAGCCGCGCGGCACCCCGGCCCTCCCCGTACACCTGGCGCGGTCGCCGGTGCCCGACCTGGAGCGGAGCGCGCTGCCGCTGCGCACCACCGACCCCCGGGGCGGCCTCGACGACCTGCGCCCGCTCGGCCGCATGGTGAACGACGCCCGGGTGGTGGGTCTCGGCGAGGCCACCCACAGCTCGCACGAGTTCTTCCGCCTGAAGCACCGGGTCTTCCGCTACCTCGTCGAGGAGAAGGGCTTCCGCGGCTTCGCCCTGGAGGGGAACTGGAGCACCGGGCTGCGGCTCAACGACTACGTCCTGCACGGCAAGGGCGACGTCCGGCGGATCATGCGGGACGAGCTCCAGGGCAGCTACTCGTGGTGGAACAACGAGGAGTACTTCGACCTGCTGACCTGGATGCGCGACTACAACCGCCAACACCCCTACGACCCGGTGCAGTTCATGGGCAACGACCTCGGCCACGCGGGCCCGGAGCTCTACGACCTGGTGACCGGCTACGTCGCCGGAACCCACCCGGCGCTGCTGCCCCGCTTCACCGAGCTCTACCGCGGCCTGCGCCCCACCACCGGCGTCGCCGCACACATGACCCAGTACCTGGAACGCCCGCTCGCCGAACGCCGGGAGATCGCCGACCGCACGGGCCGGGCGCTCGCCCTGCTCAAGGAGCACGAGCCCGCACCGGACGCGAGCCGGCCGGAGTCCCGGGCGTACACCTGGGCACTCCAGCACGCCACCGCCGTCGACCAGACCGCACGGGGCTTCGCCTTCGACTTCACCGACCCAGGGGAGACGGGGAAGGCCATGCGCTACCGGGACGCCGTCATGGCGGAGAACGTGGCCTGGTGGACGCGGCACACCGGCGACAGGGTGCTGCTGGCCGCCCACAACGGACACGTCGCCCTCGCCACGTACCACCCCGAGCAGTACCCCAAGTCCCAAGGGTCCTTCCTGCGCGACAAGTTGGGGAAGAGGTACGTGAGCATCGGCACCACCTTCGACCGCGGCTCCTTCAACGCCACCGGAACCGACGGAAAGGTGCACACCACCACGCTGGGGGCGGCGAAGCGCGGCACCAACGAACACACCCTGGACCGGGTGCGCCACCGCGACTACGTCCTGGACCTGCGCACCACCCGCCCCGCCGCCCGCGCCTGGCTGGACCGCGCGCGCACCACCAGGAGCATCGGCACCGACCACCCCCACCCCGGCAACGAGTCCCAAGTGGCGCTCTCCCGCTCGCACGACATCCTCGTCCACCTGCACCGGGTCGGGGCCGCACGCCTGCTGGACACCGCAGGGGCAGGAACGGAGTAGCCCACCGCCGCTCTTTGTCACCCAGGTGTCTGTTCCCCGGCGCCCTGCTGGTCCACGGTGGTCACTCCTGTCCGTGTGGAGTGTGAAGTGTGGAGAGGGAAGGGGACACCGGTGGGACGAGGAACGTCTCGGCTGGGGCCAAGAACGTCCCGCGGCGCGAAGCGGCTCCGGTACGGTGCCGCGCCCGTCGTGCTCGTGCTGCTGTGGATCACGGGCTGCGCGGAGGTCACGAACCCGGCGGATCACCCCGCCGAAGTGGAGCAGGGCCCGGCGGCGGTGGCCGCGGCCGGGCCCGGAGGGCCACCGGAGACGTCGGAGCCCGCACCGCCGCCTCCGTCCGGGCCCGCGCCGCCGTCGTCGTCAGGGCCCCCATCGCGGTCCTCGCCCGAACCGCTCCCACGGCCGTCGCGCGAGAAAACCGGCGAGAAGTCCGGCGAAGAGTCCGGCGAGAAGTCCCCGGTGCTCTACCTCGGGGACTCGCTCGCCATGGAGAGCCAGCTGGTGCTCGGCGAGCACGTCGAGTCCGGGGGCCGGGCGACCGTGCACAGCGCCCCCTACTCGGGCACGACGCTCTGCGACTACCTGACCGGCCGCTCCACCGGCTCCCTGGTCCCGCCGCAGGACAAGGCGGCGGTTCTGGTCGGTACGCACCGGCCGCGTGCCGTCGTCCTCCAATTCTGGGGAAACTCCTGGGGGTTCACTCCCTGCATGGACAACATCCCGCAGGGGAGCGCCGAGTACTACACGAGGTACGCCAAGGACGCCGAGGCGCTCACGGAGCAGATCGCCCAGGCCGCGCGGTCCGCGGGGATTCCACGGCCGCGGATCGTCTGGGTGCTGCAGGGCCCTGACGCCTTCTCGACCGACAGGACCCGCCGGGTCAACGACCTCTACCAGGCACGGGCGGCGGCCTCGGGCGACACGGTCGCCGACGCGGGGCAGGCGGTGAGCGCGCCCGGCGAACGGTACGTCTGGCGCCAGCGGGTCCCCTGCAACGACGAGGAACGCACCAGTCCCGGCCAGTGCCAGAACGGCCTGACCACACTGCACAGGGACGACGACCCCTTGCATTTCTGCCTGGCCCCGACCACCACGACACCGCGTCCGTGCCCGGCGGTCTCACCGGGAATCGTGCGCTACAGCAGGGCCATCGCCGCGGTCGTCGACCGGTACGTGCGCAGGGCCGGCTAGCCGACGGCACGGGAGAGGACAGTCGACGGCGCGGGAGAAGACAGCCGGTCGGCCGCAGGTCATCCGTCTGCCCTCAGCCGTGCAGCGCGACGGGCAGGGCGGTCAGCCGGCTGCCCTGGAGGCCGCCGGTGCAGGCCTGCCGGAGCTCGGTGAGGGGGAGGGCGAGGCGGGCGTCGGGAAATTCCGTGCGCAACACCGTGGCCACTGCCCGCAGTTCGAGCTGGGCGAGCCGGGCACCGATGCAGTAGTGCGGACCGGCGCCGAAGGCCAGGTCGGGGCCGGGGGAGCGGGCGGGATCGGTGTTGATGCCCCGGATGTCGACGAGTACGGGTGCCCGGGCAGGAAGCCGGATTCCGGCGAGGTCGATCTCGGTGGTGGTGAACCGCCAGAGGCTGAACGGGGCGGGCGGGTGCAGCCGGAGCGTCTCGCCGACCAGCTCGTCGACACCCCCTTCGTCCACCGGGCCCGGCTGCGGCCCGTCCGCGAGCGCGTACGCGACCAGGGTGCCGAGGGCGGCGTCGGTGGTGAGCTGCCCGGCGAAGATCAGCGCGAACAGGTGGTACCGCAACTGCTCCTGGGTGGTGTGCGCGGGCACACGGTCGCGCAGCTCGGCGGCAAGCCCCCGGCCGAGCTCGCCGAGCCCCGCGGCGGCGACCCGGGACAGTGCCGCGATCGCGCTGCCCTGTGCGTCGGGCCGACCGCTGACCATCAGCCTGCAGGCGTCGGTGGCCTCGTCGAGGTGATCGAGGTGTATGCCGAGCAGGTCGAGCAGCACCGTGAGCGGAAAGCGGGTGGTGAAGTCGGCCATCAGGTCGACCTCCGTACGGTCGGTGGCCAGCTCGGTGAGCAACTTCCGGGCGATCTCGTGGACCCGGCCGGACTGCAGGTGGATCCGCCGGGCGTTGAGCAACGGAGCGTGGGCGCGCCGGAGTTCGGCGTGGCCGGGTCCTTCGAGGGTGGTGAGGGACGGCTGTTCGGCGGCGGTCGGCTCAAGCCCGGCCGTACGGGGGTCCCAGCAGGGCGGGGCGAAGGCGGGGTCCTTGGATATCAGGGGATCGGCGAACACCTCGCGGGCCAGGGCGCTGTCGGTGATGATCCAGGCCGGCCCGCCGGCCGGGGCGTCCACCTGGACGAGAGGTCCTGCGGTGCGCAGGGCGGCGTGCACCGGATCGGGTTCGGCGAGACCGCGGACGGTTGCGGCGAACGGGTCGATGCCGTCGAGACGGGGGGCATTCAGCATCCGGACTCCACTCCAATTGGCTTTACCGAGAAGTGACTTTACAAAGAAGCTATTCTTCGGGGTGACAGGTTGTCAACGCACGCCGACGGGACGGTCCGGCGGCGGCAGGAAGAAGGGGGAAGCCCGGTGGACGAACCGGAATCGGTGCCCGACAGCGTCATGGCACAGCGCGAGCGGCTGGCGCAAGAACTCAAGGGCTACGGCGCGAGCTTCACGGAACTGGGCCGGCGCTTCGCCGACCGGCTGGGCGTGCACTCGACGGACGCCTTCGCCCTGCTGGAGATCGCCTCCGCCGAAGCCGGGGGCGTCCCGCTGTCCCCGGCCCTGCTCAGGAGGCGCATCTCGCTGACCTCGGGGGCCATGACCGTACTGCTCAACCGCCTCGAACGGGCCGGATACGTCGTCCGGACCCGCGAGCACACCGACCGGCGGGTCGTCACGCTGCGCAGCACCCCCCAGGTCAAGGAACTCGCCGATGAGTTCTTCGGACCCGTCAACGCGCGCCAGGACGCCGTCCTCGCCCAGTACCCGCCCGAACTGCTCCAGCAGCTGGAGACGGTGCTGGTTCGACTGTGCTCCGCCCTGGACCCCCAACCCGCCCGGAAATCAGGGGACATGTGAGGTCACGGCCCCTGGTCCCGCCAAGTCCGGCCCGGGGACGGGATGACGAGGCGCCGGTCAGGAGAGTTGTTCGCGCACCCATTCAGGATCGGGGTTGACGTGCGGCCGGCCCGCCACGAACACCGTGGGCACGGTCTCATTGCCGTCGTTGGCAGCCCGCACCGCTGCCGCCCCGGCCGGGTCGCGCCAGATGTTGACCCAGTGCAACTGCCGGGCGCTGCGCCCCAGTCGGATGCGCAGCCGCAGGCAGTACGTGCAGCCGGGCCGCCAGAAGACGACCGGCCGGCCGTCGACCGCGCTGCGGCGCTGTGCCTCCAGCGCACCGATCGACTTCGGGAAGACCACGGGCGAGTGCGCGCCTGCGAGCAGCACGAAGAACACCAGGAATGCGACGGCCGGGCCGGGGCTCCCCCGGAGGATCAGCCCGGTCGCCACGGCCGAGCCGCAGAGTACGAGCAACGTCGGCAGGATCCAGACGCGTGTCATGAGTGCGCAGCCTACAGATGCGCCCTCCCGTCCGGGCGTGCACCCGGGCGGTGCCGGCATCAGGCTCCGCGGCGGCGATCCGTGCTGGTCGGTCGGGGCGGGGTGCTCCAGCCGTGTTCGAGCAGGTCGAAGGCGACGTCGACGGCCTGCTCGGGGTTCGCGGCACGGTGGGCGAGCGCGGAGGTCTCCAGGGCGAAGCGGGCCAGCGCGGTGCTGCGCGGGTCGTCGGGCGGGGCGCCGGCGTCCTGGGCGATGGCTCGGGCCAGGGCGTCCTGGTGCCGCATCCACATGCGGTGGCCGTACTCGCTGAGGGCGGGGGTCCTCGTCACCAGGTCGTGGAAGTCGGCGTACGACGTGCCGGAGCCGGAGCCGGAGCCGGAGCCGGAGCCGGGGCCGGGGCCGGGGCCGGTGTCGGTGTCGGTGTCGGTGGGGTGGACGCGGACGTGTTTGACGTACGCGCACAGGGCCTGGGGGACGGTCGTGCCGGAGGCGCGTTCCTGGACTGCGGCGACGAGTCCGGCTTCCTGGTCGGTCTCCTCGTCGAAGACCAGGGCCTCCTTGCCGGGGAAGTACTTGAGGAGCGTGGTGGTGGACACGTCCGCGGCCTCGGCGACATCGTGCAGGGTCACCGCGTCGTAGCCGTGCCGGCGGAAGAGGGTCAGGGCGGCGTCGGCGAGCGCGCGGCGCGTGGCGGCCTTCTTGCGCTCGCGCCGTCCCACAGGGGTCGTCATGCTCACACCGTACACAAGGTTTCCTGACTAAAAAAGTTGTGTCGTTGCACTTTCTTGGTGAGCGTGCTTTTGTGGCCCGACGTTCACCACACGGAGATGACACATGAACCCCACCCCTGTCCGGCCCCCTGCCCGCATCGCCGTCGTCGGCGCCGGGCCCGGCGGCCTGATCTGTGCCCGCGTCCTCCAGCGCCACGGCATCGACGTCACCGTCTACGACCTCGACGCCTCCGCCACCGTCCGCGACCAGGGCGGCACCCTCGACATGCAGCCCGACACCGGCCAGTACGCCCTGCGCGCCGCCGGTCTGTGGGACGACTTCACGCCCCTGGCCCGCCCCGAGGGCGACCAGTGGCGCCTGGTCGGGCGCGACGGGCGGACGATGTTCGACGGGGCCCCGCCCGGCGACGGCCAGGTCAGTCCCGAGATCGACCGGGGGCAGCTGCGCGACCTCCTCATCGGCTCCCTCGCCCCTGGCACCGTCCGGTGGGGCCACCGGCTGGACCACGCCGAACCGCTCGGCGACGGCCGCCACCGTCTGCACTTCGCCCACGGCGAGAGCACCGACACCGACCTGGTCGTGGGCGCGGACGGTGCGTGGTCACGGGTGCGCCGCCTGGTGTCCGACGCCACGCCCCGCTACACCGGAGTCACCTTCGTCGAGACCGGCCTGAACGACGCCGACACCCGCCACCCCGAACTGGCCGCCCTCACCGGCGCCGGCACCATGATGGCCCTCGACGACAACCTCGGCCTCGTCGCCCAGCGCAACAGCGGCGGCCACATCCGCGTCTACGTCGGCATCCGCACCCCCGAGGACGGGCTCCGGCAGGCAGGCGTCGACCCGGCGGCCCCGGCCGACCCCGCCGCCGTCCGTGAAGTCCTCCTGGCACGCTTCGCCGACTGGAGCCCCGCCCTGCACGGCTTCATCACCGACACCGACACCGGCTACATCCACCGCCCCCTGTTCGCGCTCCCCGTCCCGCACGCCTGGGACCACACCGAAGGCGTCACGCTGCTGGGCGACGCGGCCCATCTCATGTCCCCGTTCTCCGGCATGGGAGCCAACCTCGCCATGCGCGACGGCGCCGACCTCGCGCGGGCCCTCGTCGACCACAGCACCGTCGACGAAGCCCTCACCGCCTACGAGAAGGTCCTGCTGCCCCGCTCGGCCGAAGCCGCCGAGGGCGCGGCCGGAGCCCTGGACAGCGCCTTCGCCACCGACAGCGCCGAACAGATCCTGGCGCATATGACCGCCCACCACTGACCCGCACACAGCGGCAGGAGGGTAGCGGCCGCGTAACCCATGATCAGGTCCGGCGTTGATCATCTCGCTCAGGGGTTCACACGCCGGACGCTGTGATCCACCCGGGCCCGACAGAGAACAACCGGATCCAGCGCCCCGCACGGGGCCGGGAAGAATGCCCGAGGTCGCTCGCCATGCACTCCATCACCAAGAAGGTCGCCGCGGGAATCGGCACGGCGGCAGCCGCACTCGGCTGCGTCGTCGCCGCAGGACCGCCCGCGGCCGCCGACGGCAAGTGGTGCAACAACTCCGTCTGCATCGAGACCTACGACCACGGCACCTACTTGGGCAGGGTGGAGGTGTCGGTCGTCAACACCAACCAGCCGAACCGCATCAGCGCCCGCGTCTGGACCACCAACGGCTGGAGCGCCAACACCAAGGTGGAGGACGTCGCGAAGTTCCGGACCTACCGGGACCAGGCGTACCCCCAACGGCACTTCCCCGCGGGCACCCGGCTCTGCGCGGAGGGCTTCCGCGGAGGGGCCAGCGTGGGCCTGGCCTGCGTCACGATCACTGACTGACTGACCGACTGACTCACTCACTGACTGACCGTCCGGCGGACGAACTCCGGGCTGCGACGAGCAGCGGACCTGCTGGGTCACCACGAGGTTCCCCAGTCACCGAAAAGTGCGTTCTTCCCCGTCGGCGGACACTCTCCTACGGTTCCCGGGTAACCAGCAGAGACCACCGAGGTCTCTCGTACGGAAGGAGACAGCCGGCATGGCCATCACCCTGGTGAACCCCAGTGAACTGCCCCGGATCGACGTCTACCGGCAGGTGTCGATCGCGACCGGTTCGAAGCTGGTCTTCGTTGCCGGACAGGTCGCCTGGGACGCCGAGGGAGTCACGGTCGGCGAGGGCGACCTCGCCGCGCAGGTCGAGCAGTGCTACCTCAACATCGCGGCCGCCCTGGCAGCGGCCGGTGGTTCCTTCGACGACGTGGCCAAACTGACCGTCCACGTCGTCGACTGGACCCCCGACAAGATGCCCCGACTCCTGGAGGGGATCTCCCGGGCGGCCGCGAAGCTGGGGGCCGCCCCGACGCCGCCGGCCACACTGCTGGGCGTGGCGGCGCTGGACGTCCCCGAGCACCTGGTCGAGATCGAGGCCACAGCGGTCCTCGACTGAACGGACCGTGTCCGAAGGCCCGGTGCGCGGGTCAGCGCGACGGGTGCTGGATGTGGTGGGCGCGGGCTTCGGCGGTGGACTTCAGGTCGCGCAGCCACGCTTCGAGGCCTGTACGGAGGATCTCGGTCGCGACGGGGACGTTCGCGTCGACCTGGGGGCCGGTGTGGGTCTCCTCGGTGCTCACGCGGACGCCGCCCTTGACCTTGGTGAAGTTCCAGACGTGGACGCCGTCGATGTGCAGTCCTTCGCCGGTCGCCGGGCCGGTCCAGCGGATGCACGAGTTGTGCTTGACCTGCTGGACGGTCGAGGTGATCTCCAGGCTGGTGGCGGGGGTCGACGGGTTGGGGGGTATCGGGGTCGTCCACCGGAACGCCGAGCCCTTGCGGAAGGGGCCGTGGTCGAGGCGTTCCACGGTCTCGACGGGGGCCTGCCAGGACGGCCAGCGCTCCACGTCGGTCTGCAGTTTCCAGATGGTGTGCAGCGGGGCGTTGATCACGATCTCGGACCGGTGGCGGACCCGGGCGTCGGGATCGACGCCCTTCCCGCGGCAGGTGAGGGACTCGCCGGGGCGGGAGGAGGCGGGGCGGGAGTCGGAGGGGTGGGAGCCGGTGGCCCCCGCGGGTGCGGCGGCGGCGCCGACGAGGCCGAGGACGAGCGGGACGGTGCACAGGGTGGCGCGGATGCCGGTGCTGCGGATGCCGGACATGGGGTTCTCCTCTGGCTGTTGAGATAGATACTCACGCTTTCGTTAGAAGTTATAACGCGCTGCGGAACGGCGGGTCAAGAGTTGGAGCGATACCTTCTAACCAACCCTTGAGGATGTAGCGCGCCACCCGTGTCACCCACCACCCGTGCCACGTCCACCACCCGCGCCACCCGCATCACCTGCCCCAGAGCACGAGGGCCGTGGAGAGGGCGACGGACCCTGCGGCGAGGGCCGCTGTGGCACCCCAAAGCACCGTGGCGCACGGGGGGTTCGGTTCGGACGGGTGAAGGGTGCGATGCCCGCAGGTGCATGCACCGAGCGGGTCCGACGGTGCGTGTTCGAGCCAGTAGGCGCCGAGCAGATCGTGGGGGTCGCGAAGGGTGTGGGACGGGGATGCCGGCTCCGCCGTGGGCTCCATGAAGGGGCAAACACCGCACGCGCGTGCCAGGAAACCGTTGCGGGCCGGGTGCCACCCCATCGCACCCTTCGCCCGATGGGCGTATCAGCGACCTGGTCCGAGGCCGGGCAGAGGCTCAGCCCGTGCCGCGCTCGCTGAGACCCCACAAGTCCGTGTCGCTGGTGTCGGCCCGCCAGTTCGAGGTCCGGACATGGGTGCCCGTCTGCGGACGGAGGGGTTCCGGGCGCCCCGCCAAGGGCCGGAAGTCTCTGGGCCTGGGGCTGGGTAGCTGGCGTCCCTGTTCCTGCCAGGCGCGGGCGAGCGCGTCGTAGATCGGGGTGCCGACCTCCGCGCCGGGGTCCGGCTGCGGAGGGACGGGCGGAGGGACATGGGTCCAGACGGGGGCCGGAGGGGGAAGAAACGTTGCTTCTTGTCGCATGACATGTCCAACGACACTGCCGGGCATCGCGTGTCGGGCCGAGGCCGTTTCGTCACCTGCGGCCCGGAAGATGGCGGGATTTCACCCCATGTCCCGCCGTGGCGGCCTCGAATCCGGAGGCAGGGCGGCGGCTTTCGTACCCGTACGCGGAGTGGGGACGCAGGATCGGGTCAGGCTTGTCGTCAACACGTCAACACGTTGACCCGCCGCAGGGAGTTCGCCATGAGCCACCAGCCCGTCCGTACCCGTACCGCCGCGTTCAGCCGTCGGCGAGGGCGACGCGTATCGGCACTCGTACTGGCTGCCGTCGCGATGACCGTCCCGATCGCCGGTTGCTCCATCCAGGACGCGATCTGCGGCGGTGGCGAGTACCCGGTGCTGAACGTGGGTTCCACCGGCAGGGCCTGCGTCCCCAACGGCGAGGAGCCGCCCAAGGGCTACGTCCGGTTCCCGGAGGGCAAGGTGCCGGAGCACGTGGGCGACGAGTGGGACGAGTACTGGCAGAGCCACACCGTCGACAAGGACGGGAAGACCGTCACGGTCCCCGAGGAGGCCCCTCAAGAGAGCCCCAAGGAGTAGCCGTCCGGTACGTGTTCCCGCCCGAAGGCCCGGACGGGAACACGTACCCCCGCCCGAAAACCCGGGCGGGAGCGCGAAGGTCCAGCGGTCCGCCGGTCTCAGTCCTCCGTGAGCCGCACCGGAAGGGCGCGGAGACCGCCGACGATGAAGCCCCCCGCCGGCTCCAGGGACTCCTCCGGCACCGCCAGCCGCAGCGCGGGGAAGCGGGCGAAGAGGGCCGGGAGGGCGATCATGGCCTCCATGCGGGCCAGCGGGGAGCCGATGCAGCGGTGGACGCCGTGGCCGAAGCTGAGGTGCTCGGGGCTGGGGCGCCGTACGTCGAATTCGCCCGCCGTGTCGCCGTGCTGCTGCGGGTCGCGCCCGGTGGCCGCGAAGGACGCCAGGATCGCCTCGCCCTTGCGGATGGTGGGCCCGTCCGGGATCTCGATGTCCTCGACGGCGTACCGCAGCGGCAGGTTGGCCACGCTGGGCGCCCAGCGCAGGGTCTCCTCGACGACGTCGCTCCAGGCCACCTCGCCCGCGCGCACCAGGGCCAGCTGCTCGGGGTGCGTGAGCAGGGCGTGCACGGCGTTGCCTATGAGGTTGACGGTGGTCTCGTGCCCGGCGACGAGGACCAGCAGGAGCGTGTCGATCAGCTCCTGCTCGCTCATCTTCCGGCCGTCCTCGTCCCGCGCACCGACCAGCACACTGGTCAGGTCCTCCGCGGGCTCCCGGCGCTTGAGCCCGGCCAGGCCTTGCAGCAGCTCCTGGACACCCACGTACGCCGCACCGGCCTCCTCCGGGTCGACGGAGGTCATGATGATCTCCGACATCCGGGCCAGCTCGGTGCGGGTGTCGCCCTCGGGGACGCCGAACAGTTCGCAGATGACCTGCATCGGCAGCGGGTGCGAGAAGGCCTCGCGCAGGTCGATCACGGCATCGGCCGGGGCCTCGGCCGATGCCGCCAACCGGTCCGCCATCCGGTCCAGGAGGTCGGCGGTGATCCGCTCGACCGAGGGCAGCATCGCGTCGGTGCGCCGGGCCGTGAAGGCCGGGGCGATCAGCTTGCGCAGCCGCCGGTGGTCGCTCCCGTACGCCGTGAACATGTTGTTCACGCCGACCCAGGTCGCCAGCCAGGTGTCCTGGTACTCGCCGCGCTGCCAGGGGGGCCAGTGCTGGCGGGCGTCCTTGGAGACCCTGGGGTCGGTCAGCAGCTCCTTGAGCAGCCCGTGCCGGGTGATCGCCCAGGCCTCGGGGCCGTCCGGGAGCTGGACGAGCGTGGCGGCGCCTAGCTCGCGGAGGCCGGCTGCCTCGGCGTGGACGTCGGTTCCGGCCGGGTCGATGGCGACGGGCTGCTGTCCCATGGGGTGGCTCCTGCCTGGTGGGGGGTGATGGGCGTGAAACGGGCCGGCAGGGCGACGAGGGCCCGCTGGAAACCACCCGGCCGCCACTGCATCCGCTGCTCGGGACGGGCGAGTTCGATGTCGGAGAGCCAGGCGGTGAGCCGCTCGATCGCGGTGGTGGCGATCACCAGCGCGTGCCGCTGCACCGGGCACGCGTGCGGGCCGGCCGACCAGGACAGATGGGCGCCCGCGCCCGAGCGGACCTCCTCCGTGGAGACGGTCCCCGACTGCGTGTTGGCGGCGGCGTACGACACCAGGACGAGCTGTCCCGCCCTGACCCAGGTGCCGTGGAAGAACACGTCGCGGCGCGGGTAGTGCGCGGCGTAGTTGGCCATCGGCGGGTCGTTCCACAGCACTTCCTCGATGGCGTCCCGCGCGGTGAGCGCGCCGCCGGAGAGGGTGCTGTAGTAACGGTCGTCGGAGAGCATCCGCGACAGCGCGTTGCCGATGAGGTTGCCGAGCGGCTCGTTGCCCGCGGCCATCGTCAGCACGATCTGCTGGATGACCTCCTCCTCGGACAGCCCGTTGGGGTGGTCCAGGAACCACGACGTCACGTCCGGGCCGCGCTGCGCCTTCTTGGTGGCGACCATCTCCGTGATGTACGCCTGGAACGCGGCGTTCGCGGTGTTGGCCTCCTCCTGCGAGGCCCCGTCCATCATCCTGCCCACGGCCGAGATCAGTTGGTGGCCGTACGACTCCGGCATGCCGAACAGGTTGTTGAACATCAGCATCGGCAGCAGCTGGGCGTACTGCGAGACGAGGTCGACCTCCCCCGTCGCGCCGAAGCCCTGGATGAGGGTGTCCGCCGCGTGCCGCACGCGGGCGCGCAGTTCGTGCGGTTCGACGAGCCGGAAGCTGTCGGTGATCACCTGGCGGTAACGGCGGTGCACCTCCCCGTCGTTGAACAGGGCGTTGGCACGCCAGCCCAGCATGGGGATGACCGCCGAGTCGGGCGGCACCGTCTCCATCCAGGCACGCGAGTCCTTGGACCAGGTGGTGTCGTCGTTCAGCAGCTCCAGCGCGGCCCGGTAGTCGGTGACCAGCATGGCCGTCACGCCGGGGGCGACCTCCACCGGGGCGAGGGCCCCGTACTGGCGCAGGTGCGCGTAGTGGCGGTGCGGGTCCGCGGCGAACTCCGGGGCGTAGAGCCTGACGAGCGGGTCGCTGTCGGTCGCACCCTGGTCGTGCGCGGGGCAGCCCGGCGGGGGTGCGGCACCTGGTGGGTGCGGGGAGGTCACGGATTCTCCTGGGGAGTGTGGGCCAGTACGTGACCGACGAGGGCGATGAGCGCGTCGACGGACTGGTTCTGGTCGCGGGCGTCGCACATGACGAGCGGAGTCTCGGGGTGCAGGTCGAGGGCTTCGCGGAGCTTCTGGGCGTCGTAGTGCGGGGCGTCGGGGAAGGTGTTGACGGCGACGGCGTAGCGCAGCCCGGCCTCCTCGATGATGTCCATCACCTCGAAGGAGTCCGCGAGGCGGCGGGTGTCGGCGAGGACCAGGGCGCCGAGGGCGCCGCGTGCGATGTCCTGCCACAGGGGCCGGAACCGCTTCTGGCCCGGCGTGCCGAACAGGTAGAGCACCAGGTCGCCGGGGAGCGTGAGCCGCCCGAAGTCGATGGCGACGGTGGTGGTGGTCTTGTTCCGGACGCCGGCCAGGTCGTCGACGACCGCGCCGGACTGCGTCATCACCTCTTCGGTGTGCAGCGGCGGCGTCTCGGAGAGCGTCCGGATGAGCGTGGTCTTGCCGACTCCGAACGGTCCCGCGACGAGCAGCTTGACCAGGGTCTGATCGGCGCTCGGAAGGTACATGCCGCCGGTGTGCGGACCCGCGGGGACGGAGTCAGGACTTGAGAGAGCGGAGTCCATCGAGAACCCTCTCCAGGATCTGCCGGTCGAATTGCTCGGCTTCGGGAATGGGGACACGGGCGTACAGCCGCCCGGCGTCGACGAGGTCGGCCACCAGGACCTTGGCCACACTGACGGGCAGCCCCAGATGGGCTGCCACCTCGGCCAGAGACAACGCCCCGGGCTGGAGAAGCTCCAGGATCCGGTGCTCTTCCGGGCGTACCTCACTGGTGATCGGCATTCCCGAGCTGCTCAGCAGCGAGAGCCTGTCCAATGTGTTGCGGCTGGGCCGGGCACGTCCGCCGGTCGCTAAATAGGCCGGTACGAGGCGCCTGTTGCTCTGGCGCGGGGTCATGCGGGCGTGCCGAGTTCCCGAGCCGGGCTGTTCATGACCTTGGTGCCGAGGGTGTTCACCTGGACCTGCATGTGGTGGGCGACGACTCCCATGTTGACCTCCGGTGCCGCGAACACGGCGAGGCAGGTGTTCCGCCCCGCGGGGATCGCGAAGACCCAGCCTTCCTCGGACTCGATGACGGTCTGGCGCAGGGTCGCGTCCTCCTGTTCGGCGAAGGCCGCGGTCACCGCCCGCCCGGCGCCCTGGAGCGCGGACATCATCGCGGCGACGCCCTCGGCGGCCTCCCGCCGGAGGCCTGGCGAGGCGCCCTCGATGAAGCCGTCGCCGGAGATCACGGCGGCATGGGTGACGTGCGGCAGCTCCAGGAGCGGGGCCAGCACCCAGGACTTGTCCTCGGTGACACGGCGGCGTGCGGGGCTGTTCATGAGAGTGCGTTCCCTTCGGGACTACGAGGGGGCTCGGGGGTACGGGACGGATCGGGGCCGGGAGAGGGCTGGGTGGCGGCCCGTCCTGATTCGGTGCCCTGTTGGAGGGCGGACCAGCGGGAGGCGTTCTCCTCCGGGGTACGTGCGGGGGCCGGTTCGGTGCGCGGGGTGCCGGGAGCGACGTCGCCGCCGGGCTTGCGGCGGTGCCTGCGGGGGAGTTCGGCACCGTCCTGAAGGGGCGTCGGCAACTGCGCGACCGGCCCCGACGAACCCGCGGGTGAACCCACCGAAGCCTCCGGACTCGCCGCGGAGCGCTGGGCGGCGCGGGACGGCAGCGGGGTGTGCGGGTGGTCCGGCGTGCCGGAGTGGTGCGGGTGGTCCGGTGTGCCGGAGCGGTGCGGCAGCGGGGCCATCACGGACATGGGCTGGCTGCTCTCGTCGAGCACGGTCAGGAGGGGGTCGCCCGGGATGTACACGACGGCGCGCACCCCGCCGTACGGGGACGGCTCGACGTGCACGCCGAAGCCGTACTGCCGCACGAGCCGGCCCGCCGCGGCGAAGCCGGACCTGGGCGGGTCGCCGAGCTGGGTGAACAGCAGCTGGTCGTCGCCCGACAACAGCTCCTTGGCACGCTGGAGTTCGTCCGCGTGCATGCCCACGCCGTAGTCGTCGATGATGACCGAAGCGCCGCGGTTGCCCTGCTGGAGGGTGACGGCGACGGGCAGCCCGTGGTGCGAGTGGTGCAGCGCGTTGGCCAGCAGCTCGGTGACGGTGATGGCGATCGGTTCGACGGCGCGGGCGACCACGGCGACCGGGTCGCGCAGCTGGTTGCTGACCTGCACCCGCTCGTAGCCGCGCAGCCGGGACGAGGCCCCGACGACGAGTTCCGCCAGGTAGGAGTCCTCGCGGGTGAGTCCGGGCCAGGCCCCGCAGACCACGCCGGTGGCCTGGATGCGGCGCAGCGCCTGCTCGTTGAGGAAGTCGGCGGTCAGCAGGTCCTGTGCGACGGCCGGGTCGTCGTAGCGGTGCTGCATGTCCTGGAGCGCCGTCTGGAGCTGGTAGAGCAGCGCCTGGATGGTGGTGGTCGCGCCGCGCAGCGTGGACTGGGCGGCCGCGTCGACGCGCTCCCGCTCCTTGGTGACCGCCGCGCCGGTCTGCTCCAGTACGGCGCTCAGCGCGCGGTCCGTGCCGGTGCCGGCGAACCGGGTGTCGAGCAGGCCGCGTACGGGCACGTGGGGGTGCGCGAGGGCCATCGACAGATCGGGCAGCCGGGCGCCGGCGAGGTGCTGGATCTCCGCCTCGACGGCCCGCAGCCGGGCGTTGAGTTCGTTGTTCGTCTGCAGGGAAGCGGTGTTCTGCCCCTCGGACGTGGTGAGGCGCTGTCGAAGGTCGGCGCTTTGCATCCGGGCGCGGACCACGGTCGCCGTCAGCACCACGGCGGCGGCCGTACCTGCGCTGAGGCACCACAACAGCGCCTCGGGTATGGATGTCATCGAGATCCTCGGGTGGGGGACGATTCCGGTCGGCCCGTATCAGGAGCGGAGCCGATCTTCGAGCGATGCTACCCGCGAGTTGACGGACCGTGAGCTGCTTCCCCCGGCTGCGACTGAGAAGTGCGGAAGATGTCGTTCCGCCCGTGATGCCCGGTGGATGGCGAACTTGAACTCCCGTGAGAATGCAGCAAGTTGATGGCGGCCTGCAATGGGGATCGGTGTCCAGAACCCGACAATCCACACAACTCCGTGAGGTTTCAAGGGAGTTCACTCATGTCCCGACTGTCACGCGGTGTTCGGGGGTAGAGCGTGCGGGAGACCTTGCGACTCCGAGGTGTCATGACCGGAAACAGCGCATCCTCGGGGGTGCAGGGAGAGGGGCGACGACGCCATGAACAGATCCGATTCCACGGGCCCGGCCCGTGCGGGCCTCGCGCTGGGCGCAGCCCTGGCGTCGGTCGTGCTCTGCGCGACGGCGAGCGCGGCCGCGCCCGGGACCGCGAGCGGCACCACGGGACCGGCCACCGCCGTGCGCACGGGTGCCGAACGGGGCTGCCCCGTCGTGTACTTCGACCTGGGCGAGACCCTCGTGCACACCGCCGCGGACGGCAGCACCGGCTACCAGCCCGGTGCGGCCTCCTATCTGCGCGCCCTGCGCGCAGGCCACATCACGGTCGGCCTGATCACCAACGTTCCGTCCTCCTGGGGCACGACCGACGCCGCGCGCGCGGCCAGGCTGAAGAAGGAGGTCGACGCCACGTGGCGGGGCGCCGTGCCCTTCGCCTGGCAGGACTTCGGCGGCCGGATCCTCACCCCCCGCACCGAGGCGGAACGCAAACCGGCCGCCGCGCTCTGGCAGCGCGCGAAGGCGAACGAGGGCCGCTGCCGGCTCGTCTACCAGGCGGAGACGGCCGAGGAGGTCGGGGTCGCGGCCTCGCTGGGCTTCGTGCCCTACCAGGTCGGACGGCCCCACCGGCCCACGTTCCTTCCGGTCGGGCTGATCGAACGCCTCGGCCACAGGTCCCGCTGACCGGCCACAGGTCCCGCTGACCGGCCGGCGGGCCCGCTGACCGGCCCGCGGCCCGGCTGACCGGTCGTCTGCCTCGCTGACCGGTCAGCCGGGAGGTCGGTCAGCCGGTCCGCGACATGTCCGGCGCCTCGGCTCCGGCGCGGTCCCGCTTCATCACCCCGCTCCGCAGCAGCAGTTGGAAGGCCCCGAGCAGCACCGCCGTCGCGAGCGCGCTGTGCCACAGCAGGGCGTCCAGATGCCCGGCGGAGAGATAGGCGCCCGCGGCGATCGCGGCCAGTGCGCACACCGCGCGGTCCACGATGCTCTCCACCGACAGCAGCGTGGCGCGCGGGGCGTGCGCGGGCACCGCGTCGTTCACCAGCTTGCGCTGGATCGGATACGCGAAGCCGGTCGCGGCGGCGAACAGACAGAGCAGCGCGACGACGGCCCACGGCCCGCCGAACGTCATCGCCACCAGCGTGCCCGCGAGCGCGAGGCTGAGCACCGACACCCAGGCGACCGGTGTCAGACGACGGCTCAGCCACTGGGGGCGCGCCGAGGCCACCGCCTCCGCCACCGTCATCGCGGCCAGCACTCCGCCGTGCGAGGCCTCCGCGATGCCGTGGTCCAGCAGGATCGGCTGGAAGAGGTTGACCTGGCAGATCCGGGACAGCGTGAAGACGGCCACGCCCTGCACCATCACCAGGGCCAGCCACCGCGAGGACGCGACGCAGCGCAGTGCGGAGCCCGCGTCCCGCAGGAGCGCGCCGCCCCTGCGCCCTCCGTCCGTCCGGCCGGCCGCCGCCTTCCCCGTACCGCTGCCCCTGTCGTCGCCCGTACCGCCGCCCGGCCCCGCGAGGCGGGGCAGTGCGACGGCGCAGGCGAGGGAGCCCGCCGCACTGACGGCGCTGAGTACGTACGGGGCCGCGTGCGCGACGGACATCAGAGGTCCGACCAGCGGCCAGCAGACGACCTTCGCCGCCAGCCCCAGGGCCCGCGCGGTGCCCTCCGCCTTCAGGTAGTGCGCGTCGCACTTCTCGGCCCGCAGCCCGTCGTACAGATAGGCGCTCGCCGCTCCCGAGGTGAGCGAACGGCCCGCGGCGATCGCCAGGAAGTGGAGGAGGAAGCCGGTGTACGAGGCGCTGAACACCGGGGCCAGGTTCGCGGCGGTCATGACCACCGCGCCCGCCCGCAGGCAGTTGCGGGTGCCGATCCGGTCGGCGATCAGCCCGGTCGGGATCTCGAACAGGCAGAAGGCCACGTAGTAGATGCTCTGGATGCCGAAGATCTCGCCGTCCGAGAGCCCGGCCGCCTTCTGGTAGGCGTAGAACACCGGCATCCACCACAGCAGGTTGAACAGCAGCTGGAAGCCGTAGTTGAGCCGGATGATCCGGCGGGCGGTGGCGGTCACAGCGCGTACGGGCGGATCTGGACCAGCCGGAAGTCGCCCGACCCGGTCATCAGCCACTCGATGTCCAGCGGCCTGTCCACGTCGGATCCGCCGGAGTCCGGTCCGCCGACGCCGGTCCCGCTGAAGTGGGACTGCAGGAGCCGCCCCGTCAGGGACAGGGCGGCGAGCCGGGCGCGGGTGGCCGCGGACAGGCCGTCGCCCCAGGAGCCCAGGGCGACGGTGCGGCCGCCGCCCTCCACCGTGTTGTACAGGTACTGCTGCGGCAGCACCGAGCCGTCGACCACCTGCTCGGGGGAGCCGGGGGAACAGTTGAGGTAGACGTTGCGGAAGTCCTCGCGGCGGGTCGGGTTGCAGGTCACCAGGACGCCGCCGAGGGCGGCGGGCACGTACTCCTGGACGATCACGCCCATGTAGGTGTCGTCGAGCGAGATGCCGACCTGGTGGCGGAGCCGCACGCTGCGGGGCGACACCAGGGAGGCCCACACCTGGCGCACCGCGTCCAGGAGTTCACCGGTGCCGCGGACGGTGGTGACGGAGTCGTAGACGCCCGCGGCGGAGAAGCCCGGCAGGTCCTCGGCGTTGGACGAGGAGCGCACCACCAGGCGCTCGCCCGAGGCGGCGGCGGGGAAGGCCCTGCTGATCTGCCGGGTGATGCACCCGGGCACGGGCGTGTGCCGGATCAGCTGCTGGAGCTGCAGACAGAGCGGGTCCAGGACGTCGGTGGCGTCGAGTTCGAGCGCCATCTTGAGCTTGCCGATGCCCTGCTGGACGGCGGGCGACGAGGCGAGGAAGCGCTGCTGGAGTGCGAAGGGGAGCGCGACGCCCTCGGGCGCTGCGACCGTGCGGGCCGCGAAGTCGGCCGCCCGGGAACGGAGTTCGGCCGGGGCGGCTGCGCTCAGGCCGAGCCGGGCCGCGAGGTGCTGGTAGAGGTCCTCGCGGGGCGGGCGGGGCCGCCCGTAGAAGGCGGTCAGGTCGGCCGTACGGCCGGTGAGCACGTGGTGCAGTTCGCCGAGGTTGGCGGCCTTGGTGCCGTACCGGTCCCGGTCCGATCCGCGCAGCCGGTGCAGGGCCAGTACGGGGGCCTCTTCGAGCAGGGGCGGCTCCAGCCGGATGCGCTGCTGGTGCCAGGCCGGAGCCCGCAGGTCCGGTGCGTGCTCCAGCCGCTCCAGGGTTATCTCGTCCTCGTACACCCGGTAGTGGACCCACGCGCCGTCCAGGCCGTCCTTCTCGACGAGCTGCTCCAGGTCGCGCACGATCGCGTTGGGTATGCCCCAGCCCGATGCGAGGACGTTGGTGTGCGAAAGCGGGGTGATCGGCGCGGTGTTGAGGAAGCCGGCCACCCGGGGGACCTCGTCCGGCAGACAGGGCATGGCCACGATGTCCGTCCAGCCGAGCCCGGCCGCCACCGCCGCGTACTCCTCGTGCGTACGGAAGAACCGGAGCCGCCCGGTGGCCTCGCCGGGGTTCAGCGGCGTCCGCGTCCTGGAGCCGAAGAGCTCGTGGCTGAGGATGCGGGGCACGCGCTGTTCGCTGATCGCCGCCAGCTCCTCCTCCTGCCCGTGGTTGGCGGGCTTGAGCAGCACCGGGAGCCTGCCGTCGACCCGTTCCCTCACGAACTCGTAGAAGAAGTCCAGCAGTTCGCCGTGCATGGTGTCGGCCTCGGTCGTCTCCAGGACGAGGAAGGTGCGCTCGCGGCCCTCCTGGTCCTCGTCGGTGTGCAGGGAGAGCACGCCGAGCAGGAAGCGGCGTCCGGGGTCCATGTAGACGGAGGCGTTGAAGGCGTCCAACTGCGCGTCCAGCGCGTCCAGTTCCATGCCCAGGACGCGGGTGGCGATGTAGTTGACGTGGAAGGGGTGCGCGGCGGTGTCGAGCAGGTGCCAGGTGTTCTCGGCGCGGTCGACGACGACCTTGAGGTACGGATGACCGGCCAGGACCCCGGAGAGCGTACGGAAGAGCGGCAGGGAGAGGTTCTCGCCGACGACCGTGCGGTCCGTGGCCGGTTCGGTGACACCGGTGAACAGCGGCGCGGTCATCGGGAAGCCTCCTCGGGCTGCGCGGTGGCGGGGGCGGGAGCCTGGGTCTGCGCGGCGGGCACGACCCGGGGCCGCGCGGCGGCCAGGGCGTTGGGCAGGGCCTGGGGGTGTGGGGCGGGTAGGGCGTCGGTCTGTGCGGTGGCCAGGGCCTGGGGGTGTGGGGCGGCCGGGGCCTCCGGCTGTGCGGAGGGTAGGGCGTCGCGCTGTGTGGCGGCCCGGGGCTCGGTCCGTGCGGCGGGCAGGGCCTGGGGTCGTGCGGTGGGCAGGGCTTGGGGTTGTGTGGCGGCCGGGGCCTGGGGCTGTGCGGCGGGTAGGGCGTCGGTCTGTGTGGCGGGCAGGGCCTCGGGTCGTGCGGTGGGCAGGGCCTGGGGCCGTGCGGCGGCCGGGGCCTCCGGCTGCGCGGCGGCCAGGGCGTTGGGCAGGGCCTGGGGTTGGGGGGCGGGCAGGGCCTCGGGCTGTGCGGTGGCCAGGGCTTGGGGTTGTGGGGCGGCCGGGGCCTCCGGCTGTGCGGCGGGTAGGGCCTCGGGCTGTGCGGCGGGCGGGGCCTGGGGCCGTGCGGTGGCCAGGGCCTGGGGTTGTGTGGTGGCCAGGGTCTGGGGGCGTGGGGCGGCCGGGGCTTGGGGCCGTGCGGCGGGTAGGGCCTCGGTCCGTGCGGTGGGCAGGGCCTCGGGCCGTGCCGCGGGCAGGACTCGGGGCAGGGCGTCCACCAGGGTCTCGAAGTCGTGGAGCACCGTCCGCGGGTCGGTGGCGGAGAGCAGGCACAGGGCTGCCATGGTGTTGGCGCCCGCGGCCGGGTCGTAGACCGGTACGGGGCTGCCGTCGGCGAGCGAGCTCTCCGCGACCACCGACAGCGCGCTGCCCCGGCTGAGGGGGACGTCCGCCGCGACCACGGGGAAGTCCCAGATCCTGCGGTCCTGCCAGGCCGCGCCCCGGCCGTCGACCGCGAGGACGACGAGGGAGCCCGCCGCGCCGCGCGCCCGCGCCGGTGTGAGCGCCTCCTTCGGCCACTCGACGGGCCGGCCCAGCAGCTGGTCGACGAGCATGCCGACGAGGTCGAGCCCGAAGACCTCCTCGATCTGCGGCACCGTCATCGCGCCGCCGAACCTGGCGGCCGTCTCGATCAGCCACATGCGGCCGTCCGCACCGAGCTTGACCTCGGTGTGGATCCCGCAGTCCCGCAGGCCGAGGGCGTCGACCGACTCCCGCGCGAGGGCCACGACGCGGTCCTGGGCGTCCTGCGACAGCGGCGCGGGGGTGATGCCCGCGCGCTCGGTGAACGGCTCGACCGTGGGCATCCGGCCGCTGAGACAGACCGGATGGAAGGTGCCGTCCGCCACGACGCCCTCGACACTGACGTAGTCGCCCCAGCCGGGCTCGTCGAACCAGTCCGCGGCGCTGCCGGTCACGATCTCCTCGACCACGAAGTCCGCGTCCGCCTCGGCCACATGGAGCTCCGAGAACCCCAACTGGGCCGATTCGGCCATCACTTCGCGCGACCGGTGCCAGGCCGCGGACAGCTCGTGCGGGGAGCGGACGATCTGGTGCGCGGTGGAACCCGCGCTCCAGGCCGCCTTGAGGAGCAGCGGGAAGGACAGCGAACCGGCCGCCTCGTGCAGGTCCGCCTCCGTGGCGACGGGCCGGAACTCCGGCTGTGACAGGCCGTGTTCCCGCCAGGTGCGCCGCATCAGCCGCTTGTCACGGGCGAGCGCCGCCGCGCTGCCCGCCCCCGGGAGACCGAGCGCCCCGCACGCTTCGGCCACGGCCACCACCGCGTACTCGGAGAAGGTCAGCACCGCGTCCGCGCCCACGGCCCCCGCCCGCGAGACGATCGTGGACACCAGGTCGGACCGCTGCGCTTCGGTGGGCGTCACGACCGAGGCGCACAGCCGCCGGGCGGAGTCCGCCACGGCGGGAGGAAGAGCGCTGAGCGCCAGCAGGTGCACTTCCGCCCTCGCGGCCGTCCTGGACAGGACGTGACCGAGCGGCGGACCACCCTTGGCATGCACTAACAGCACCTTGCTCACTGAAATTCGTCTCCATTCATCCGATTGATGCGGGACATCCGGTACGTGCCGTCGTAGAGGCCCGGTTGATGCGCGTAGAGCGCGGGGGGATCATCCGGTGTACGTCGCGGGGAGTGTTCACCCGCACACTCAAGGAGACCAGGCGGCAGGCGCCCGCAGCGCCATCGGGGACGCCCGCGACTCAGGCAAATGCCTGAGTCGCACGCCGCGTTGGACCGCCGGCCGGGTTCCGCGAGGGCCTGGACGGTCTCCGCGAGGAGCCGCATATGGACGGAGATACCGCTGTGGACGATTCCACTCTCAAGGCACTGCTGGGGAACCTTCCCCTGTACCGGTGGGAGGTCGACGGGCCGTGGCAGACCCGGTTCGACGGCTGCGCCCCCGGCCGTACGAGCGACCTCGCGGCGGAGGCGGACGCCCGACCCGGCGCGGACGCCCAACCCGACGCGGACGCCCGACCCGGCACCAGCGCCCAGCCCGGCGCCGACGCCCAGCCCGACGCCCCGCCCGGGTCCACCCGCCGGTACGCCGCCTTCGCGGGCCTCGTCGACCTCGCTCCGGCCGCCGCCTTCATCCGCGACAGCGACGGCCGCTACCTGTGGGCCAACCACGCCTACGCGCACCTCTACGGCACCGTTCCCGAGCAACTCGCCGGAAGGTGCATCGAGGACTTCGACGCCCCCGCGGAGGCCGACCGGTTCCGCGCCCTCGACCAGGAGGTGCTCGCCCGGGGCAGGCCGGTGCGCCACACCCTCGGCTACCGGCGCCCGGACGGCAGCACGGGCCAGGCGGTCGGCCACCGTTTCCCCGTACGGGAGAACGCGCGTACCTGCGTCGCCGGAATCTACGTGGACATCACGGACCACCTCCGCGCCATGGTCCAACGGCAGGAGGCCCAGGAGCACCTGCAGGCGCTGCGCGACCACAGCGGCCTGCCCTGCGCCCTGCTGTCGGCGAACGGACGCGTGATCGAGGCGAGTTCGGCGGCCGCCGAACTGTTCCACCTCAGCCCGCCCGACCTGGTCGGCCGCCGCGCCCACACCCTGCTCGCCCCCGAGCCCGGCCTCGACCGGCTGCACCGCAGGTGGAACGGGCTGATATCCCGCCGCACCAGGCGGGTGGAGACGTCAGCGACGCTCGTCGACGCCCGGGGGCGGCAGCGCCGCGCACAGCTCCACCTGACCACGGTCGGCCACTCCGCCGTCCGCGCCCGGCACGTCTGGGCCGTCGTCACCCAGCAGAGCCTCGCCCACGAGGCCCATCCGCCGCTCACCGCCGCGCAGATCCGGATCCTCTCCCTCCTGGCGGAGGGCAGCAGCAACGGCGACATCGCCACCTCGCTGAAGCTGTCCCGGCAGACGGTCGACTACCACCTCAGCCGGCTGCGGGACCTCCTGGGCGCCGCGACCCGCCCCGCGCTCGTCGCCCGCGCGTACGTCCTCGGCATCCTCGCCCCCCGCGCCTGGCCGCCGCGCTCCGCCACGGCGGCCCACCCGCTCAGCACCGCCTGACGCACCCGGCCGGGCCCAGCACAGAAGGCCGGGCCCGGCCGGAACCCTCAGAACTTGCCGTAGTTCACCTGCCAGGTGGGCAGCCCCATCCGGCGCCACAGCTCGACCACCCGGTCCCGGTCGTCCAGCGAGACCCGTACCGCGTACCGCTCGCGGACGTGCGCGTCGAAGAGCTCGGCCTTGACGATGTCGTCGCGCCGCTGGTCCTTCGCGGGCCGCATCCACAGCTCGTCGTACGGCACGTCGTGCCGCTTCAGCCACTCCTCGGTCTGCTCCCGGAACTCCTCGCCGCGGCCCGAAAGCAGCACGAGCTTGTCGCCGTGGGCCTGCCGGAACGCGAGCAGGGCGTCCCGTACGGACGGGTTCAGCACGTCGAGGCCGCAGCGCGTGAAGTCGAACGGGCCCCGGTTGCCGGTCAGCGCCAGCGTGCCGTCGATGTCGCACATGACCGCCGAAGGCAGCGCGGGGTCAGGGACGTAAGGGGCCACCGGCGTCTGGTCGTTGAACCAGTCGGCGGTGAGCCGCCACCCGCTCTTCCTCGCCTTGGCGTGCTTGTCGGCCAGTATGCGGATGACGTCCTCGCCGACGGGGCTGTCGCGCGCGGCGTCCCTCCGTACGCACTCGTCCACCGGGACGTCGGTGAAGTCGTGCACCACGAACACCGCCTGCCCCGCCACCGCCGCCTTGAGCCGCTTCGGGATGTGCGGGGTGAGGTGCGTGTTGTCGACGACCACGTCGAAGCCGTCGTCGACGGCCGCCCGAACCGCCGTGTCCTGGACGGAGAGGACGGTCTGCTCACGCGCGTACGAGCGTGCGCGGCCCTCGGGGGACTCGTCGCGGACGCGAGAGGCGGGCAGGTCGAGCATCGCCCGCAGGTCGTCGAGGTTGACCCGCCGGATCCGGCCGTCGGACTCCGCCTGGAGGGCGCGGGCCGCGGTGGTCTTGCCGGACGCCGGAAGACCGGTCATCACGTGCACGACGGGCAGCGCGGGCGCTGCGGCCGCCACAGGAGCCGCGCGCTTTGCGGGCTTCACAGGATTCGCGGGCTCCAGGGGCTCTACGGGCTTCACGGGCTTCACGGGCCTTGCGGGTTCTGCAGACACGGTTCCGCTGTCCTCATCGGTCTTGAACGGATCGGCGGTCACCGGCTTCAGTGCGCGCCACACCACGAGCTCGGTCGGCTTCCCCTCCAGCCGCTGGAACATCGCCGCCCGTACCTCACGGTCAGGGAGCGCCAGCGCGGCGCGGGCGAACGCGGCCCGGTCGGCGCCGAGGTGGGAAATCGTCGCATACGCGGCGTCGATCGCCCGCTCCCGGTCGGCGAGTGCCTCGTCCAGCCGGGTGATCACCCCGCGCACCCAGGCGTCGAACTCGTCGGGCACCTGCTCCAGCAGGTCGTCCAGCGGGGTCGAGCCGGTCGCCTCCGCGATCGAGCAGCCGACCGCCTGCGCCACCAGCTTCGGCGGACGGCCGCTGTCGCGGAAGCGCTGGATCCCGTACCCCCGCCAGACGTCCCGCTCGGTGATCCCGGTGAGCACCTTGTGCAGCCGTACGTACTCGGCGATCTTCACCTTGGTGCGCAGGCCGGAGGCGAACCGCACGACGAAGCCCTCCGCGTCGGTGCCCGTGGAGGCACCCCCGTCGGGCAGGGTGCTCGACGCGCTCAGCTCCAGCAGCTCGGCGAGCGGCATCGCGGGCCGGACGCGGACGACCGAGCCGATCGGCTGCCAGCCCACGGCGGCCTCGGCGAGCGGCACTTCGGCGCCGTCCGGGCCGTACGCGGCGAGCAGCACGAGGTCGCGCCGGTCGCCGTAGTTCACGACGATGCGGTTCTCCGGGTAGAGGATCTCCGCGAGGTACGTCGTGCCCGGTACGAGCCCGCTGTCGTCCTTGGTCGCGAGGAACCGGCGTGCCCAGGTGGCCTGTTCGCTGATGAAGGAGCCCTTGGACGCGACGTGCCAGCGGCCGGAGTGGTGGAAGACGATGCCGAGGCTGCCGTCGACCTTGTCGTACACCTCGAAGGGCTCGTCGGGCAGCGCCGGTGCGTACGCGCGGCCTCGCGCGTGCTCGGACGCGTTGAAGAACTTCGGCAGCGGCAGCGCCACCACCTCTCCGCTCTCGTCGTCGACGACCAGCCCGCGGCAGCGCGTCGTCACCTCGGTCCAGTTCTGTTCGTACTGGCAGGTCCGGGTGTACGCGTAGATCGACAGCGGCAGTTCGGGGTGCGACCTGCGCGAGACGTGACCGATCTCGACGGCCTTGGCGAGGTCGTCGTGGTGCATGAGGTGGTCGAGACGGATTCGGGCGGAAGCCATGGGTTTCTCCTGTTTCAGGTGGACCCATTCTCCCGTGCCGGATGATCCGAACGGAAACGATTTAGACGGTCGGCTCAGCGCACCGGCCGGGGCAGCCGGACGCGGACGAGGGTGGTCTCGACGCCGCTGTCGACCAGGCGGCCCTTCGCGTCGAAGGCCTTCGGGCCGTCGGTCATGCCGAAGTCGTTGTCGTTGAGCAGGACGAGCGTCGACGAGCCCTCGACCGCGATGCCTTCGATCTTGCCGGGCACGCCCTTCACCTTGTTCAGGTCGACGACCAGGCGCTTGCGCAGCACCGGGACGCCGGCCGCCGCGGGGTCGTGGAGCTGCTCCAGGGAGGGTGAAGTGGCGGACTCCCAGAGGGAGTTCAGGATGTCGTTGCCGGGCCGCAGCCGCACTTCGTGCAGCCGGGTGGACTTGTCCGTACGCTCCTGCACCAGCAGCCGGTCGCCGCCGAGCGCGACCAGCGCGGAGATCTTGAGCTCGGACGTCTTGGTCTGGCCCGGCTCGACGACACCGACGGCGTCGAACCGGTACGCGTACTCCGCGGTGACCTTGTTCTTGCGCGGCGAGAAGCGCAGCAGCCGCGTCGTCCGCGACTCCTCCCCGGCCGCCTTCCCCGGGTTGAGCAGCGGGCTCTGCAGACCCATGACCAGATCGCCGCCGGGCAGCAGCGCCAGCCCCTCGAAACCACGGTTGATCTTGCGCTTGAGGAGGACCGGGGGCAGCGACTCGACCACCGGGTAGCCGGCCCCGGTCAGCTTCAGCCCCTTCGGCACGTGCCTGGCGATGACCCGGCCGTGCGCGGAGACGTGGACGAGCGAGGGCCCGTACTCGTCGACCAGCCAGAAGCTGCCGTCATCGGCCCGGACGAGACCCTCGGTGTCCAGACCGTTCGGGTTGTACGCGAGCGGCTTCGTGGCGTTGTAGTTGTACGGGGCCTCGTCGCGGTCCGCCCGGTTCGGCAGGCCCGTCACGGGCGCGCCGCCGGAGGTGGTCAGCGGGATCGACCGCAGCACCTGGACGCGCCCGCCCACGGCACGGATCTTCACGATGGCCGGGTTGAACCCGGGCACCGGGAAGGTGCGCCGCTTCTCCTTGCCCACCTCTATCTGGCCGTTGGGGCCGCGGTCGGTGACGGTCCAGTACTCGCCGCGCCGCTCGGCCGGGTACAGGTCGCTGCCGATGCCGCCCAGGTCGACCCCGCGGTCATTGCCGACGGTGCCGGGCAGCAGCCGGTTGCTGCAGGCGCCCAGCGGAATGTCCGGCAGCGTAGAGGTGGAGACGACGCGGGCGCGGTCCGGGTGGTGGTGCCGCGTCGGGGCCGCGTCGGCGGTGCCCGCGACGGCCGTGAGCGCGAGCACGGTGGACAGCGGCAGCACCACGGTGGCGGGGCGGCGCAGGGGACGCGGATTCATCTGAGGAACTCCCTTGAACTTCACGGCACTTCGCTTGCTGGACAGGCCCTGCTCGGCAGGCCCTGCTCGACAGGTCCTAGTAACGGTCGAGAATGAGCTGCGTCTTGAGGATGTCGCCCCGGTACAGCCAGCCCTTGGCCTCGGCGACGGCGATGGAGTCCTTGTGCAGGTCGGCCGCCACGGCGGCGGAGTCGGTCTTGAACGACAGCTCGACGACGTACTCCGTACCCGAACCGCCCGCGCCGACCACCGGCAGCACCTCGATGCTGGCGTCGTCGGAGTCCCCCCACGCACCGCCGTACACCTTGGCCGTCACCGGTCCGTGCGCGCGGGAGGCGCCCAGTGTGCTCGCGCCCCAGCCGCCCGGCTTCGCGTCCTTCAGCTTGCCGGGGACGTCGCTGACCAGCCAGCCGCGCCCGGTGTCGCTCGACGGCAGGGACGTGCCGGAGTAGCCCGAGGCGCTGCGCTTCTTCTCGTTGCTGAAGCTCAGGGTCTGCTTGGCGTAGCCCCAGTCGACCTCGGCCTTGTAGTTGGTGTCGCTGCTGTCGAAGCCCGCCGCGTTGGCCGTGTTGAGGGCCGCGTCGAGGTTCCCCTCGGTGACGGGGAAGCGCTTCTTGTACGTCTCCTCGAAGGACGAGCCGTCCTTGTGGCGCAGCCGGACGCTCCAGCCCTCGGCGTCGAGGGCACGGTCGTCGGTGTCGTAGTAGCTGTACGAACGCGCCTTCGCGGAGCCGGTGATGCCGAACGCCGACCGGACCGCCGCGCTCGGGGCGTGGGACGCGTCGAGCGCCGCAGCCGTGAGGTTGATCTTCACTTCGTAGGTGGGGACGGCGTTGCCGGCGGCGTGCGCGGGGGCGGCGGGGGAGAGGAGCGCGGCGGAGACGGCGAGGGCGAGCACCGAACCGGCGGCGGCCGGGCGGATGGCCCGAGAAGTGGAGGTCATGTGCCAGATGATCACGGCCGTGCATGAGGGCCGGGTGACCTTCGGGCGTGGGTTCGGTGAACCGTGGGCATCCAGCAGGGCCGACTCCTCCCTGAGGAGGAGGCCCACCGGGCCGCTGGTCCCGGGTGCGGCGGCGGGCGGGACCGGGGTCCTCGTGCCCGTGGGCGATGTGCCGCACCTGGCCGGATTCCTAGCCTCGGGGCAGCAGACGGACCGACGACCGACGGACCGACGGCCGACGGACCGACACCAGACAACCTACGGAGACCCATGCCCCCTCTCCACCCCGCCGCGCGCCGCGCCTCCGCCACCGGGCTGGCCCTCGCCGCCTGCCTCGGCACGGCCCCCGCCCTCGCCTCCACCCCGGCCACGGCCGCCGCGACTCCCGCAGGACACGGCTCTGCGGCGCCGCTCGACCGCTACTACCAGCAACGACCCGACTGGGGCAGCTGTGCCAAGGGCGCCCAGGACGCGGCAGGCCGCGAGACGGGCCGCCAGATGGACAGGACCGGCCTGCAATGCGCCGACCTGACCGTGCCGTTGGACTACGCCGACCCCCGGGGGCGCACGATCACCGTGGCGGTCTCCCGGCTCAAGGCCACCGACACCCGCCGCCGCATCGGTACCCTCCTCCTCAACATCGGCGGGCCCGGCGGACCCGCGCTCCAGGTCCCGCCGGTCATCCGCAAGGCGATGAAGGACGTCGGACCGCGCTACGACATCGTCGGCTTCGACCCGCGCTTCGTCGGCCGCAGTACCCCCCTGGACTGCGGCTGGCCGGTCGGATCGGCCTGGTTCTCGGCCGGTGCGGGCCGGGCTGGCTTCGACCGCCAGGTCACCCTGCAGAAGAGCCTGGCCGACAAGTGCCGCTCCGCGGGCGCCTCGGTACTCCCGCAGGCCTCCGTACGCCCGCGCACCTCGGTGCTCCCGTACATCAGCACCCGCAACACCGCCCGCGACATGGACGTCCTCCGAGGCGCGCTCGGCGAACGGAAGATCTCCTACCTGGGTTACTCGTACGGCACCTATCTGGGCACGGTCTACACGCAGATGTTCCCCGGCCGGTACGACCGGGTGGTGCTCGACGGCGCGTTCGCCCCCGGCGACTACGGCCCCCGGATGCTCAGGGGCTCCGAGCGCGAGAACGAGAAGGCGCTCGGCGACTGGGCCGCCTGGGCGGCGGAGCGGCACGACACCTACGGCCTCGGCCGTACCCGTGCCGCGGTGCTCGCCACCGTCGACCGCATCGTCGCGGCGTCCGCGCGCGGGCCGCTGGAGGTCGGCACCGGCGCCGACACGTTCCGGCTCGACGACACCCAGGTGCCCGCTCTCCTCTTCACGGCCACGGCGGACGACACCGACCAGGCGCGGGCCTCCTTCAGCGAGCAGATGTCGGTTCTGGCCGAGGCGGCCGACGGAGCGGCGCCGACCGCGCTGTCACCGGAGTTCACCGCGACGCTGCGCTACCTGCTGCACGGCGGGACCGAGCCCTCGGGCGTACAGCAGGCGATCATCTGCGGGGACGTGGCCGCCCCGCGCGATCCCCGGTCCTACTGGCGGGACATCGAGCGCAGCCGCGGCGCCCACCCGCTCTTCGGACCGATGACCCGCAACATCGGCCCGTGCGCCTTCTGGGACCGGCCGCGCGAGGAGCCCACCCGGGTACGGCGCGACGCCCCGGCGCTGATCGTGGCCGCGACCGGCGACCCGCGCACCACGTACCGGAGCAGCGTCGCACTGCACGACCTGCTGCCGAGCTCCAGACTGCTCACCCTGGAGGGCGCCAACCGGCACGGCCTCTACGGGCGTTACGGCAGCACGTGCGTGGACGACGAGGTCAACCGGTACCTGGCCACCGGCGAGCTGCCGACGAAGGACAGGACCTGCGTCAAGGAGCCGCGTACGGACCAGCGCGGGTAACCGAACCCAGGACACGACCCGGGCGCGTCAGTCCCGGGGCCACGGGCGGCCGTCGAGGCGCTCGATGTCGCGGTTGAAGCGGCCGAGGCCACGGGCGAACTGGGCCGCCTCCTGCGGGGTCCAGTTCTCCAGGACGCGGGCCAGTCCTTCCAGGTTGGAGTTGCGGTCGCTCTCCAGCCGCCGTCTGCCCTCGTCGGTGATGGCGAACTTCCGGGCGATGCCGCCCGCCGGGTCGGGGATGCGCTCGACGACCCCGGCCCGGAGCATGGCGGCGGTCTGCCGGTTGAGGGTGGAGGCGTCCAGGCCGAAGGCGTGACTCAGCTCGCTGATCGACAGCGGGCCCTCGGCCAGGATCCGGCTGAGCAGGATGTAGGCACTGCGGTCGAGCCGGCCGTCGCCCCGATGGGTGAGCAGACTCATGTACCGGCCGAGCAGCATCGTCTCGAACTCGATCTGGTCCAGGGGCATTTCCACGCCCGTAGATATACCACGGAGCGTATGCATGATGAACGAAGTGTGCATCATGCATACCCCTCTCGGCGGGCCCGTCAGACGGCGGCCCAGCCGTCGTCCACCGGCAGGACCGCGCCGTTGACGAACGCGGCCGCGTCCGATGCGAGGAAGACGATGGCGGCCGCCTGCTCCTCCGCGCTGCCGAGCCGGCCGATGTTCGCGCCGATCAGCGGACTGATCAGGGCGGGCCCGTGCGCCTGCGGGTCGGCGTCGACGTGGATCCGCGTCCTGGTCGGCCCGGGGGCGACGGCGTTGGCGCGGATGCCCTGCTTGCGGTACATCACGGCCAGGTTCTTGACCAGGCCGACGACGCCGTGCTTGGCGGCCGTGTACGCGGCGCCGGCCGCGCCGCCGCGCAGACCGGCCTCGGAAGCGGTGAAGACGATCGACCCGTGCCCGGCCGCGAGCATGTGCGGCAGAACGGCCCTGGTCAGCAGGAACGGTGCGGTCAGGTTGACCCGCAGAACGCGCTCCCACTCCGCGTCGTCGGTCTCGCCCAGGGCCGACATCCGGTCCATGATCCCCGCGTTGTTCACCAGGACGTCCGGCCCGCCGAAGGCCGCCACCGCCCGCTCGACGACGGCGTCCACCACCTGCGGGTCGCTCAGGTCGCCGACGACCGCGAGCGCGGTGCCCCCGCCCCGCTCCACGTCACGGACGACCTTCTCGGCGCCGCCCCCGTCCAGGTCGGCGACCAGGACCCGGGCCCCCGCCGCGGCGAACTTCAGCGCCGTCGCCCGCCCGATGCCGGACGCGGCCCCGGTGACGACGACGCTGCGGCCCGCCCATTCGCTCCGCTGCCCGCCGCTCTGTTCACTGCTCTGTTCACTGCTCTGCATCAGGGGTCCTTCCGGTGGAACTCGATGACTGACGGGGCGTCAGCCGCAGTACGGTGCCCTCGCCGTTGGCCGACAGGAGCAAGGAGCCGTCGGGCGCCGCCGCGAGGCCCGCGAACGGGTGGGCCACACCGGGCATCCCCTGGGCGAACAGCGCGGGCCGGACCCGCGGACCGGTGCCGGGCGGCAGCCCCACCGCCAGGTCCTCGGCGTCCACACGCTGCTCCCCGGTGGCGAGCGAAACCGCCCGCAGTGTGCGCGAGCCGGTCTCCACGACGAACACCTCCCCCTCCCGCACCACCAGCCCCTGCGGGGCGTCGAGCCCCCCGGCGACGGGGAGCGCCCGCCCGTCGTCGCCGAGCAGGAGGACGGCCCCGAGCTCCTCGTCGCTGACGTACACCCGGCCGTCCTCGTCGAGCGCGACGTCCACGGGACGGGGCAGACCCTCGGCGAGGACGGTCACCCGGTCGTCCCCGTCGGCCGCGAGGTCGATCGCGAGCACCCGCCCGGCGTCCGTCTCGGCGACGACGAGTCCGCCCCCGGGCCGTGCCGCGATCCCGGTGGGCCGCCGCAGACCGGTCGCCCGCACGCGCGTGGTTCCCCGTACCGGATCGAAGGTGGTCACCTCGCCGTACTGCGAAGTGAGGTGCAGGAGCCCGCCGTCGGCGCTGATGCCGTGGGCGAACGGCCGTAGGACGTGGGTGCTCACCCCGCCGGGCGCGCCCTGTCCACTCTCTTCCCCTTCCCCTTCCCCTTCCCCTTCCCCTTCCCCTTCCTCTTCCGCTTCCGGACCCGCCACCCGGTAGTGGTCCGCGGCGTACACCCGGCCCGCCAGGTCGACGGTCACCCCGTACGGGCCGTCGAGCCCCCGGGGCACGACCTCGCGGGTCCGGCCGTCGGGGTGGAGCTCCGTGATGCCGCCGCTCGCGAAGCTGGAGACGAACATCCGGTTCTCGGCGTCGAACGCCGCGTTGTCGAGACCCGCGAGCCCACTGGTGATCAGCGATCGGGCGCCCGTTCCGTGCAGATCGACACGGGTCACGAGACCGGCCGCGCCCCGGGAGAGCACCAGCATCGCGCCGCCCAGGTCGAAGCGGACCGCCACCGGCTCGTGCACGCCGTCGGCGACAAGATCCGGCTCCCCGCCGTCGGGCGACAGCCGCCAGACCTGACCGGTCACCATGTGCGGGTAGTACAGGCAGCCGTCCGGGCCCTGCTGCATCGCGTTGCCCAGGGCGAGACCCTCGGTGAGCACCCGGGGAGGCTCGCCGCTGTCCGGGAAGAGTTCGAGCAGCCGCCCGTTCATCCGCATCTCGTTGACGAAGAGGCGGTCGCCGACACAGGTGATGCCGTTGGGCACCTTCACCTGGTCCGAGACGAGCCTGTACGTCCCGGAGGGGCTGCGGCGCCACACCCTCCCCGGCACCAGGTCGGCCACGTACATCGAGCCGTCCGCACCGAAAGCGAGGTCGTCGGGCGACTGCACGGGGCCGTCCATCGGCACCACCGTCTCGACGTCCCCGGTGGCCGTGTCCACCGCGCTGATCTTCCCCGCCAGGAACTGGGCGGCGTACAGCCTGCCGTCCGGGCCGAACGCGACACCGTTCGAACCCCACAGCGGATTGGGGGAGTTGAGCCTGCGCACCGCCCAGCGGGTACGCGACCGGGGCGCCGGTACGGACGCGCCGTACCGGCTGCCCGCGGACCCCGTCACGGCCGGTCGTCACCTTCGGCGTCGACGAGCACCTCGCTCAGCCCGCCGTTCGCCCGCCAGTCCCGCAGCAGCGCGTGGAAGGCGACGGGGCCGTCGCCGTACGACTCGCTGCGCTTCCTGGGCCTGCCCTCGTTGTTGTAGTAGCCGGGGGTGCACTCGGCCTGGAACGCGTACAGGTCGGCGGCCTTCTCGCGGATCGTCGCGACCCACGCCGCCTGGGCCCCTGCGCTCGGATCCACGTACCGCGCCCGCCGCGCACGGGCCGCGGCGACGACCTCCGCGACGTGGGTCGCCTGCTCGTCGAGGATGTGGACGTAATTGACGGAACTGGCGTTCTGGAGCGGCCCGAGCTGGAAGAGGTTGGGGAAGCCGTGGCTGTAGAAGCCGTGCAGCGTACGGGGCCCCTCCCGCCAGGTGTCGGTCAGCGCGACCCCGTCCCGCCCGTACACCGGCAGCCGGCCTGAGGTGATCCCGGAGAGGCCGACCCGGAAGCCGGTGCCGAAGATGATGCAGTCGACCTCGTACGTGGTGCCGCCGACCACCACGCCGCTCTCGGTGATGCGCTCCACGCCGTGCTGGTCGGCGGTGTCGACCAGGGTGACGTGCGGCAGGTTGAAGGTCTGCAGGTAACTGTCGCTGAACGTGGGCCGCTTGCACATGTAGCGGTACCACGGCTTGAGCTTCTCGGCCGTCCGGGGGTCGGTGACGACGGCGTCGACCCGGGCCCTGATCTCGTTCATCTTCTGGAAGTCGGCGAGCTCGTAAGCGCGCTCGTTCTCCTCGGCGGACAGCTCCGGGTGTCCTTCCCGGTGGCTGTCGCTGGGGATGAGCTTCTGGTGCAGCCGGGCGCTGCTGGTCCAGCCGTCGTCGACCAGGTCCTGCTCCGTCCGGTCGCCGGTGACCAGCGCCAGGAAGTTGTCCCGGCGCCGCCGCTGCCAGCCGGGCGTGAGGGAGGCTGCCCAGGCGGGGTCGGTGGGCCGGTTCGCCCGTACGTCCACGGAGGAGGGCGTGCGCTGGAACACGTACAACTCCGCCGCACCCGCGGCAAGATGGGGGACGCACTGGATGGCCGTGGCGCCCGTGCCGATCAGGGCGACGCGCTTGCCCGCGAGCCCGTGGAGGTTCCCCTCCGCGCTGCCGCCGGTGTAGCCGTAGTCCCAGCGGCTGGTGTGGAACGTGTGCCCGGCGAAGGTCTCGATGCCGGGGATGCCCGGCAGCTTGGCCTCGCTCAGCGTGCCGCTGGCCGTGACGACGTACCGCGCCCGGATCCGGTCACCGCGGTCGGTGGACACGAGCCACTCCGACTCGGCCTCGTTCCACCGGAGTTCGGTGACCTGCGTCTGGAACACGGCGTCGCGGTACAGCCCGAAGACCCGGCCGACAGCCCTGGCGTGCTGCCGGATCTCCTCGCCTGGCGCGTACTTCCACTTCGGTACGTACCCGACCTCCTCAAGCAGCGGGAGGTAGATGTACGACTCGATGTCGCAGTGGATGCCGGGGTACCGGTTCCAGTACCAGGTGCCGCCGAAGTCGCCGCCCTTCTCGATCACCCGGATCGACTCCACGCCGGCCCGGCGCAGCCGTGCGCCCGCGAGCAGACCGCCGAACCCACCGCCCACGACCACCACTTCGACCCGGTCGCACAGGGGGTCGCGGTCGGACGGGGCTTCCGTGTACGGGTCCTCGTCGTAGTACCCGAACCGGCCGGCGGCGCGCTCGTACTGGCCGTTGCCCTCCGGCCGGATCCTGCGGTCGCGCTCGGCCCGGTAGCGGGCCCGCAGCTCGGCGGGGTCGAACCCGAGGTCCTGTGCGTCCGGCGACGACCGGCCGTGGGGGAGGGGCATGGAGATCCTTCCTCGTGGCAACTGCCTTGCGGGACCGCGCCGTTGGCAGGCGCCCGTCCACACCCTGGCGATGTGCATCATACATGTCACGTGTATTGCACACACTGAAGATCCAGGGGTTATCGCGCGGGCGGTCCGGTGTGCCGCAGGAGGCCGTCCACCACGGCCGTGAGCTGCTCCGCCATCTCGTAGTCCTCGGTCAACTCGACCCATTGCGGGGCGAGTTCGGTCAGCCGGGGAAGCTTTCCGGTGCCGGTGCCGGTGCCGGTGCCGGTGCCGGTAGAGGTATCGGTATCGGCCTCGGTGAGGATCTCGGGAAAGTAGCGCTTGCGGTCCGGGTCCGCGCTGCGGCGGGTCATCGCCCGGTGGAAGACCAGCTCGCCGAACACGCAGTGCCAGAGGGTCCGGTACAGGCGCACTGCCGCGCCCGGTGTCAGCCCGCACCGGATCGCCGAGTCGACGATCTCCTCGATCATCCAGAGGGCGCCCTTGTCCGTCAGGTCGCCCAGGCTCAGGATCTCCACCACCCACGGCACCTGCCGCAGTGTGGCGTGCATGTGGACGGCGACCGCGATCAGCCGCTCGCGCGGATCCTCGGGCAGCTCCGGGCGGGGGAGGGTCGCCGCCGTGCCCGCGAGCACCAGCATCAACAGCTGGTCCTTGTCGCGCACATGGTGGTACAGCGCCATCGGCGTCACGCCGATCTCCCGCGCCACCCGGCGCATGGTCACGGCGTCGACGCCCTCCTCCTCCACGATGCGCCGCGCGACGGCGACGATCGCGTCCGGCTCGACGCGGCGGGGCCGCCCCGCGCTCCTGGCGGCACCCCGCCCCGTGGCGCCGCCCTTGCTGGTGCTGTCGCTCTGCGAACGCTTGTCCTGCGGACGTTCGCCCCGTGTGCCGCCGCCGCTCGCCCTGCCTGCCGTTTCTGCCATGTGCGCATTCTCCCCCGGCGCATTTCTATACGCGTATAGTAATGTGCGAGCCATGATGAACTCAGCTCCTTCGCAAGGGCGTTGGTTACTTCCCGTCCTGCTCACCGTCCAGTTCCTGGTCTCTCTCGACATGTCCGTCGTCAATATCGCCCTCCCTGCCATCCGCGACGATCTCGGCTTCACGCCGGAGGGTCTGCCGTGGGTGGTCAACGCCTACGCGCTGGCCTTCGGCGGACTGCTGATGCTGGGCGGCCGCATCGCGGACCTGGTCGGCCACCGCCGGATCCTCGTCGTCGGGTTCGTCCTGTTCGGAACGGCGAGCCTCGTCGGCGGGCTGGTCTCCAGCCCCGGCGCACTGATCGCGGCGCGCGCCGTACAGGGCGTGGGCGCGGCCGCCCTGGCGCCGGTCGCGTTGACCCTCATCACCGTCAACTTCCCTGCGGGGAAGGAGCGTTCTCGGGCGCTCGGACTGTGGGGGATGGCAGGCGCGGCAGGCGGCGCGATCGGCGTGCTGGCGGGCGGACTGCTCACCGACCTGGCCGGCTGGCGGGCCGTGATGCTGGTCAACGTGCCCGTCGTACTGGCGGTCCTGGCCGTGACCGGACGCGGTGTGCCCGCCGACCGTCGTACGGAACAGGCCGAGCGTCCGGACGTGACCGGCGCACTCCTGGTCACCGGCGGCATGACGCTGCTGGTCCTCGGCCTCGTACGCACCGAGACTCACGCCTGGGGCTCCGTGACCACCCTCGGCACGCTCGCCGCGGCCGCCGTACTGCTCACCGCGTTCGTGCTGGTCGAGCTGAGGGTACGTCAACCCCTGTTGCGCATCGGTCTGTTGAGCGGCCGCCCGGTGCTGGCGGCCAACAGCTTCGCGCTGCTGATGTCCTGCGGCCAGTTCGCCGCCTTCTACTTCGCGTCCCTCTATATGCAGCAGGAGCTGGGGTACGGACCGACTGCCGCCGGGGCCGCCTTCCTGCCGTTCTGCGCGGGAGTCGTCGCCGGTTCGGTGCTCGCGCCGCGCGCGGTCGGCCGCTTCGGGCCGGGACCGGTGCTGGTGGTGGGCGGACTGGTCGGCGCGGCCGGATTCGTCTGGTTCGGGCTCGCGGTGTGGGCGCAGGCGGGACTGCTCAGCGCGATCGTCGGCCCCTCGCTGGTGACCAGCCTCGGCATCGGCGCCTGCTTCGTCCCGCTCGGTACGGCGGCCACCTCGGGCGTCGCGGCGCAAGAGGCCGGAATGGCTTCCGGCCTGCTCAACACCAGCCGCCAGATCGGGGGTTCGCTGGGCCTCGCCGTGCTGGTGCCGCTGGCGACCGGAGCGGGAACGACGGCCTCCGACGGCTACGGCACCGCGTTCCAGTTCGCCGCGGGCCTGCTGGCGGTGGCGTCGGTGCTGGTCCTGGCACTGCTGCCGCGCGCGACCCGCACACGCCCCCTCGCACCGGAGGGCAAGGAGGCGGCGGCTCCTTCCCGCACGCCGTAGCCGGTACTCGGTGCGGGCCCGCGGGCCCTGATCCGCGTCCTACTGCGCCAGAAGCTCGCGGACCAGGGCCTGTCCCCACCACTGCTCGATACGAGCGGGCTGCCAGCCGCGTTCACCGGTGAGCGTGGTGTAGACGTCGATGTTGCAGACGGCGGCGTAGACATCGACGGCGGACCGCAGGTCCAGGTCGTGGCGGAGGGTGCCGGCCGGCCAGGAGGAGAAGACCTGGACCCGGGTCTCGTCGCCCCGCTCGCGGCCGCCGCGGTAGGCCGTGGCGAGTTCGGGTTCGGTGCGACCGGCTTCACGCATCAGCAGGATGACGTCGCCCGCGCGCTCGAACAGCCGCCGGTCGTAGCCTGCCATCGCCGCGAGCTGACCCGCGGGGTCCGCCGCCGCGGTCTCCAGCTCCGTGAGCATCCGGGGCGCGTCGGCGGACAGGTCGGCGGCATCGGCCACCGCCTGGATCAGACCGGTCTTGTTTCCGTACGTCGCGTACACCGTGGGCACGGAGACTCCCGCTTCGCGCGCCACCTCGCGCACGGTCGTGTCCGCCCACCCCCGGGAGGCGAAGAGCCGGCGCGCGGCGCGGGCGATCTCGGCCCGGGTCTCCCGCGCCTGCGTGGTGCGGCGCAGCGAGTCGTAGCGGCGTCGGTCCTGCTCCGGTTTCATGTCCTGCCCTCTCTGGTGCGAGGTCTTGCCCTCTTTGGCTTTACGCCTCATATAATGAATACATGACCCATCACCTCAAGTTAACAGCCCCCGCTTCCTCCGATCCCGGTTTCTCCGGCCCCGGTTTCTCCGGCCCCAGCACCTTCAGTCCCGGCTTCTCCCGGATCGGTGGCATGGCCGCCCTGGGCTTCGCCGCCATGATCACCCTCAGCAACGCGATCATGGTGCCCGCCGGTCTGCCCCTGACAGGCGCGGGGCCCGGTGAAGTCACCGCGTTCTTCGCCACGCAGGGCACCGCCGTCGGCATCGGCTCCGCCCTCGCCCCCGGCGGCTGGATCCTGGCCACCCTGTTCGGCGCCGGCGCGCTCGTCGCACTGCGGCGGTCCGAGCGCGACCGCGGCGACGCGTGGTCGCTCCTCGGTCTCGCCGGCCTGGTCCTGCAGAACGTCACCTTCGCCGGAGTCGTCGCCACCCGTCTCGCGCTGACCTCGACGGCCCCGCACGACCCCTCCGCGACCGTGGGACTGTGGGCGCTGCACGACGCGGTGTTCACCCTCAACGGGACGTTCCTGGCGCTCGCTCTCGTCGGTCTGTCCGTCGGAGGACTGCGTGCCGGTCTGATCCGGCCGTGGCACGGCACCCTGGGACTGCTCGCCGCCGTACTGCAGTTCAGCTCGGCCACCCTCGCCCACTGGGTCGTCGACGACGACGGAGCCCTCGCTCTCCTCGGCCTCGCCGGCTGGCTGATCTGGGTCGTCTGGATCGTCGCGTACGGAATCACCCTGATCCGGCAGAACGGGGAGGCCTCCCGCCCGGAGGTCCGCCGGTGACGCCCATGACGCCCATGACAGCCGTGACGCCCGTGACCGGATCCAGGGCGAGGCGTCGCCTCACCACCGCGCTTGCCGTACTGAGCGCTGCGGCGGTCCTGCTCTTCGGGCTCAACTTCCTGCTGAACCCCGGCGGCGCACCCCAGGGGTTCGGGATCGCCCCCTGGCCGCAGGGGAACGCCGACGGCTACTTCGCCGTCAAGGGCGTACGCGACGTCGCCGTGGCGTCCACCGTGTTCCTGCTGCTGGCGCTGGGGCAGCGACGCGCCCTCGGCTGGGTGCTCCTCGTCGACGCCGTCGTCCCGCTCGGAGACGCCCTCACGGTCATCACCCACGGCGGCACCTTCGGCACGGCGCTGGGCGTGCACATGTCGGCGGCCGCCCTCGTCGTACTCTGCGCCGTCCTGCTGCTCACCGAGGGCGGCAGCCGCGCGACACCGCAGCCGCACCCCTCACCGTCCGCATGACGCCCCAACTCCCCGGGCCATGGGCACCCTTGGCCGCATCACCGGGACCCTCTGCGTCGTCGCAGATCAGCGGTGTGCAGAATGATCCTCATGCCGAAATCGATCACTCCTCAGACGGCAACGGCCGACGACGCACCGCTGATCAGCCGTACCCTGAGCCGCGCCTTCGTCGACGACCCGATGATGCGCTGGTTCTTCACCGACGAAGCCACCCGCGAAGCGGCGCTCGCCCGCTACTTCAGCACCCTGTTCACCCGGCAGTACGTCCACCACGGCGTCTGCGAACGCACCGCGGCCGCGGCGGCCTTCTGGGTGCCGGCGGAGGCCCAGGCCAAGGCCGTGCCCGACGCGGACACGATCCTGGAACTCCAGAACATACTCGGCGACCGGGCCGAGCAGTTCGGGAACGCCGTCGAGACGGCCGCCGGGCACACCCCGCAGGAACCGCACTGGTCGCTGTCGCTCATCGGCGCCGACCCTGAGGCCCGCGGCCAGGGCCACGGAGCGGCACTGCTGCGCTCGGGGCTGGCCCAGGCCGACGCGGCGGGGCAGCCCGTCTACCTGGAGTCCTCCAAGCCCTCCAACCTGCCCGTCTACGAGCACTTCGGCTTCACCATGCGCGAGGAGTTCACGCTGCCTGACGGCGGCCCCGCACTGTGGGGGATGTGGCGCGAGCCGAAGTAGCCGTCACCGGGACCGACGGCGAGCCGGGGCTCGCCGTCGGCCGTCGTCACGGCGCGGGGAGTGCCCGGGGCTGCTGGGTGTTGAACAGCGGCTGCAGGATCTGCGCGATCTTCAGGAAGTTCTCCAGCTGGGTGAGGACCGCCGAGAGTGTCCGCAGCTGTCTGATGTTCGAGGTCAGCTTGGGGAAGTTCTCCCGGAGGCTCTCCTTCGCTTCCTCGCTGAGCGCCTTGTACTGCTCGATGATTTCGTTGGCCGCCCTGCGGACTTCCGCCAGGTTGGGCTTCTCGCCCGTCCTGGGCTGGAGAGTCTTGATCTTCTCGATCACTCCGGTGACGAAGGTTTTGGCGTCCGGGGTCAGCTTGTCGACCTTCTCCTTCAGGAGGTTCCGGAGCTCGACGAGTTTGGTGTAGAGGGTCTCGGACTCGGCCTTGATGAGGGCGAGGATCTCGTCCTCCGTTGCCCCGGCAGGGTTCTCCAGGAGCCGTTCCATGGCGACGGACGTGCCTGCGACGGGATGGGAGTGCCGGGATTCCGTGACGGTGGCGGCTGCGGCGGGCCCGGCCGCGGCGATCACAAAGGCGGTCAGGGTACCCAGGGTCGCGGTCAGTTTCGCGACTGTCCTGGCCGGTTTCTGAGGCATGGCGTGCTCCGTCCGTGTGCGGGCGCTGCACCCGTGGCGGGGCCGCCCGGGCACACTCGGTCTGCTCTGTCGTCAGGAGAGAACGTCACACGTAAGCGGTGACGGCGCATGAGGTGGCAGGCCAAACGAATGACCGCCGAAGCCGGTCTTGACGATCCATCAGAGATTCCCCCCGCGCCGGTCGGCGCTCTTCCGCGACGCAAACCCGGGTTCGGTCACAGCGGAAGCCAGGCGGCGCACTCCGATGGAGGAAGCCGCCTCCGCACGCCGAATACACAGAGCGCCCAGTTCGATACGGTAAGTGACTTCTGCGGGTCGCGGCAGGTGCGGCCCGCTCCGTATGAGGGGATCTGCACATGATGCGACGACGCATGGCCATGGCCCTGGGGGCTCTGGCGGCCGCCGCCACCATGACGGTCGCGGTGCCGGGATCGGCGTACGCGGCGGAAGGCGTCCTGGTCGTCAACGGCACTGCACACGAGAACCCGAGCGGCTGCTACGCCGTCGACTGGTTCCCGTCCTCGGTGACCAACAACACCGACGCCATCGCCGAGGTCCACTCCGGACCGAACTGCACGGGCCAGGTCGAGTGGCTGGTCTACCCCGGCGAGACGTACCACACGGAGACAGCCCAGAGCGTCTTCATCCTCTGAGCCCACTGGATCCACCGATGTCACTGGCGCCTCGCCACCAGCGGGGCGCCGCGTGTCCGGACCCCCTACCGCCGGACGACCGAGTGGATCCAGGCGAGTTGCCGGGAGATGCCCGTCACCGGGCCTCCTGAATGGCCGCCCGCGGGAATCCCGGACACCGTCTCCCTGCAGAAGTCCGAGCGGCCCGGCGCGGTGCGACCGGCGCACCGCGGGTCGTCCGGCCGTACGGCCCGCAGATCCGCCTGCTTGAGCACGGGGGACTGGCAGGCGTTCTCGTCCTCGGTGCAGGTGGCGCCCCACCCGTACTGACGCACTGCCTGGCCGGGCTGGACACCGGCGGTGGCCAGGCGCACCGTACGGACCTTCATCGGCGGGACCTTGACGAGCATCATGTCGGCGTGCGCGCTCCTCGCGCGTGTCCCGGGCACCGGACGGACCGTGCTGCCCTTCCTCGTACGATCCGGAACAGCTCCTCTCAGCGGGACCCGGGCGTACCGATCACGGTGGCCTTCCCTGAGAGAACCGTTCCCACGCCCCGTCCTCGTGCAGCGGCCGCCCCGCCGCCGGGGATCACCGTCCCGGCGGGCCGGCCTCCGGGATTCCCTGCGCGCCGAACGCCTCGGCGATCAGCTGGTCGTCGTGGGCCTCGGACGTCTGTACGGCGCGGGTGGGCTTGCGGCCGAAGATGTAGAGCCTGGCACCCACCTTGAGGTACTTGTACAGCCGCTCGGCGTCCTTGAGGTACATGTTGATGCAGCCGCCGGACCCCGAAGAGAAGAGGTCGTGGTACGTGCCGTGCAGGGCCTGGCCCCCGTTGAAGAACTGCGAGTACGGCATCGGGGCGCCGTCGTAGATCGTGGAGAAGAACGTCCGGTTCTTGCGGTAGATCCGCTGCCAGCCGGTGCGGGTCTCCAGCCCCTTGCGGCCGGTGCGGATGGGGATGGGCGAGAACATGACCTTCTTGCCCTTCTGCACCCACAGAATCTGCCGGGACAGGTCGATGCACGTCAGCCGGTAGTTGGGCGCCGGGCAGCGCTTGTTCGCGTTGGGGTTCTTCTTCACCTCGTCGATGAGCAGCAGCCGGTACGTCTTGATGTCGGCGGCCCCGTTGACCGGCGTGATCTTCAGCCGGGTCTGGAGCTTCTTCAGGGCGACGCAGTCGTCCGAGGACATCCGGCCGTCCTCGGGGAGCTTCAGCTTCTTCTCCAACTGCCACTGGTACGCGCCGGTCGTCGCCTTGCAGGCGGGGTCGGGCGGCGCGGCGGGCGCGGCTTGGGCCGCGGCCGGGAGCACGGCGGTGGACAGGGAACAGGCCAGGACCAGGGCGGTGCCCGTGGTCCAACGCAGCGGCGGCCAACCAGGCATGGACGTTCTCCCGAGGCTGGGGGCGGCCGGGGCCGCCTGTGCAGGTGATCCAGAGCTACCCGGTCCGGACGGGGACTGCCATCCGGGAGGGGCCACCAGCGTGAGGGGAGCCGGGTCGGACGCCGCCGCACACCCCGGTCCTAGAACAGCGTGTCGCCGAGGTTTCCCGTCGCCCCGGGACCGGGCAGGACGTAGGCCAGCGCGGAGGCCCGGTGCTCGATGAAGCGGGAGAGCGCGTCCTTCACCGCGAGCCGCTCCTGCACCCGTACGAACAGGTGCGGATCATTCATGCAGGCGAGGAAGAGCAGCCCGCGGTCCTGCGGCCCGTTGTCGTAGGTGTAGCCGCGGCGCAGCATGCGCGCACCCTGGTCGAGCCGGGAGTGGGCCTGGCGCACGTGGGCGTCGACGGGCAGGATGTAGCGGCCCTCCGGGGTCTTCTCGAAGAGGTCGACCTCCCGGTGCTCCTCCCGGTGTCCGAGGGGGGCGCCTTCCGCCCTGGTACGGCCGAGGACGGCTTCCTGACGGCGGGTCGGAAGCACGTCGAACGCGGCCGTGTCCATGTGGATGCGGCGCGCCACCAGGTAGGTGCCGTGCTCGTCCGGCCCACCGCCCACCCACACCCATCGCTCGGCCTCCGCCGGGGTCGGGTTGATCGTGCCGTCCTTGAACCCGAAGAGGTTGCGCGGCGTCTCTCCCGGCGCGTGCGGGGGGAGGTGTCCGCGCTGCTCCCACCGGGTGCGCAGGGTGCCGTCCGCGAGGCGGGCGAGTGCCCGCGCGGTCTCGGCCACCGCCGCGGGCCCGGCGCCGCAGATCTGCACCAGGAGGTCGCCGCCGCCCTGCTCAGGCCGCAGCCGGTCCCCGGGGAAGGACGGCAGCTCCCGGAGGAGGGCGGGTGGACGCAGACCGAGGAGGCCGGGCAGCCGGGGGCCGATGCCGACGGTCACCGTCACCGGGTCGGGCCGCCCCGCGGCCGGGTGCGCCGCACTGGCGGACGGCGTGCCGCCCCGGCTCCGGGACGTCCAGGCGGCGAGGACCTGCTGCAGCAGGCGGGCGCCTGCCGGGCCACGCCGGCCGGGAGCCAGGTCGAAGGCCAGCACGTTGACGTGAGGCTGCTGGGGGTCGGTGACGCCGGGCTGCCGCCGCTGCGGGACGGCCCGGTCGGCAGTGGCGCCTGCCGGGGCGTGCTGTTCCTCGGCGGAACATCCGGTGACGAAAGCGGCCGCGGTTCCCGTGAGCGTTCCCTTGAGCAAGGCACGCCTGGCCGGGCCGCGTTCGTACGAAAACGATGACATGGAATTCCGCTGCTGCAGGAGGGAAAGAGAGTGATGGCCAAAGAGGACATCCGCGAAGGACGGTACACCTGCACGCATGCACATTTCAGCAACACCCCTTCGGCTCCGCCGAATTCATACCGCCGTCGGGCGGATCTCCGTACTCATCGCCCTGCTGGCAGGGGCCGTGGCGTGCGCGGAGAACTCTTCCGTCCGTCCCGCACCGGGCTCCGACGGCCACTCCGTCATTCGCGTTCCGCAGAACGCCCCGTCAATTCAGGAGGCAGTCGATTCCGCTCGCCCGGGTGACCTGGTACTGGTCTCTTCGGGTGTATATCGCGAAAGCGTGGTGATGAAGACCGACCGGGTCGTCCTGCGCGGCACCGACCGCAACAAGGTGGTCGTCGACGGGGAGTTCCGCCGCGGGAACGGCATCACGGTGACCGGTGCGCAGTCCGTGGTGGAGAACCTCACGGTCCGCAACCACCTGGTCAACGGGGTGCTGTTCACCGGCGTCACGGACACCCAGCTGCAGGCCCGCGGGGCGGGCGGCGCGGGCTACAGCCCGCTCGACACCGCCAAGTTCCCGCCCCTGAAGGGCTTTCGGGCCTCCTACGTGACCGCCCACAACAACGCCCTGTACGGAATCTACGCGTTCGACGCCCAAGAAGGCGTCATCGAGCACTCGTACGCATCGGGCCATGCGGATTCCGGTATCTACGTCGGACAGTGCCGCCCCTGCTCCACAGTCGTCCGCCACAACAACACCGAGCACAACGCGGTGGGCGTGGAAGTCACCAACGCGTCGGAGAACCTCTATTTCCTGGGAAACACCATGCACCGCAACCGGGTGGGCATGACGGTCAATTCCAATGACCTTGAGGCGCTGGGCCCGCAGCACGCGGCGGTGGCCGTGGGCAACCGGATCACCGACAACAACGACGCCGCGGGGCCCGAACAGGCCGACGGCGGTTTCGGGATCGGCGTCGGTGTCGGCGGAGCCCTGCGCAACACCTTCGAACGCAACCTGGTGACCGGCAACCGGGCCGCCGGCTTCCTGCTCCAGGACCTCCAGGGCTACCCGGTGCGCGACAACACGGTGCGCGGCAACCGCGTCCGCGGCAACGGGGTCGACCTCGTCCTCAACGCGGCCACCGCGGGCGGGAACTGCTTCGCCGGCAACGTGGAACTGAGGGTCAGCCCCGGCGGACTGGCCGGAGCCGCCCGGTGCCCCGCCGGAGGCGGGCGCGCGCTCGGCGGCAGGGGACAGGCGGCCCGTACGGACGCCCCGCCCGGAGTCTCCTTCCGGCGGGCACCGGTGCCCCCGGCCCAGGCACAGCTGCCCGGTGCGGCGGGGGCGCCGCCGGTACCGGCCACGGGGCTGCCCGGCGCGGTGCGTCTCCAGGACTTCCCGCTGCCGAGCTGACGCTCAACGCCCCTGGCGGCGCGGATGCTCAGCGCTTCCGGGCGAGCCGACGCTCAACGCCCCTGCTTGCCCGTGTCGTTCCCGCCCGTGCGCGGTGCCTTCCCCCACGGCTCTCCCGGCACCTTGGTCTTCACGGTCGGGCCGAAGTCGATCCGGGACGCAGCCGCGGCACTGGCCGGGCGGATCTCCACCCGGCCCAGGCCGCTCTGCTCATTGATCCAGTAGGTGAGCGGTGAGCGCGCCCCGGCCGGCCCGGCAGGGGCGGTCCGCCCGGCATCCCGGGCCGTGGGGTGCGCGGCCTTGCGGGCGGGCGCCGGGCGAGGACCCGAGTAGAGGTGGTAAGCGGCGCCGTTCCACTCGCCCTGGCCCAGGTACAGGGCGCCCTGCTGGGCGAGCAGCTGCGGATTGTCGGGGCGGTCGGTGCCCAGACCCATGGCGACGCGCAGCACGGCGTCCAACGGGTCGCCGCTGTACGCCCGGGGCGACCAGGCACGGGAACCGAGGCGGACCGCGGCGGCGGTCGCGTCCGCGGCGGACCCGGCCGTGCCCTCGGCGACGGCAAGCCCGGTGGCGTCCCAGGCGATCAGTCCGCGCGAGCCGCCCGCCGTGTAGGTGCCGACGGCGCGTTGCGCGCGGTAGTCGATCACCGCGCGCACTTCGACGGCGCTGCTGCCCATCGGAGCCCGCGCGACCACCTCCAGCGGGCTCTTCTCGTACAGGCTGAACCGGGAGAGCGCCATCTGCTCGGCCTGTTCGGTGCTGAGCGGCCGCGGATCGTCCGCCGGTCCTGAAGCGAGGAAGAGGACGGCGACGAGGGCGCTCACACCGAGCCCGAGGGCCGCGAGGAGCACGCCGCGGTGCAGGGACCGGGCGGGCAGGAACGAGGTGGGGGCACGCATACGGTGATTCCTCCGGTCTGGTGCGCTGACGGGTCCGACGCGTCTGCGATCGTCACCGTTGCCGCTCCGCACCGGAAGTTGCCGCTCCGCACTCGAAACGGCGCGCGCGCAGGGTCACTCGAACGGCCGCGGCGGGACGCGCCACACGGACCGGGCGCACCCGTCAGGCGTCGAAGCGACCGCGCGCGTCCTCGATGTGACCGAGGTACTGGTGGGTCCAGCCGCACAGTCCGTCGATCGTGGCGCGCAGGGCCCGGCCGGGCCCGGTGAGGGTGTACTCGACCCGCGGCGGCACGGTCGGGTACACCTTCCGGTCGACCAGACCGTTGCGCTCCAGCATGCGCAGGTTCTGGGTGAGCATCTTGTGGCTGATGCCCTCGACCTCGTTCCGCAGTTCGCTGAAGCGCAGGGTGTGCTCGCCGAGCGCCTCGATGATCAGCAACGCCCACTTGTTGGCGACGTCCGAGAAGATCTCCCGCGCCAGCGAGTCCGCGCGCCTCAGGTCCGCGTCCTCGGGCAGGCCTTTGAGCAGCTGCTTGGTCACCATCAGGTTCCTCACTCACCGAAAAGTGCGTTCTTCCAGGTTGGCCGCCACTCTCCTAGGGTTCCTGAGTAACCACAAGAGAGCGCACCAGAAAGGTGAACACCGTGCCCCCTCGCGACGCCTTCCACTTCCACGTACCCGCGGAGAGCGACTTCGGCTACTCACAGGCCATCAGGTCCGACGGGCTGATCCACGTCTCGGGACAGCTCTCGCTCGACGGGGCGGGAGAGTTCCGCCACGCGGACGACTTCGCCGCCCAGCTCCGGCAGACCCACGCGAACACGGACAGGGTCCTGGACCACTACGGCGCCACCCGGAACCAGATCGTCTCGCAGACCCTGTACGTGGTGGACCTGCGGCGGAACGCCGCGGCGACGGCGGCGGGCAACCTGGCGTACTTCCGCGACCACCGGCCGGTCAGCACGGTCCTCGGCGTCACCGAACTGACCTTCCCCGGCCAGGTCGTCGAGATCAGCTTCGTCGTCGACACGGGACTGCCCGCCTGAGCCTGTCCAAGTGCCGCTCCCCGGGCAGCGGGTATCCGGTCCACGAACGGACCGGCAGCGGGTACCCGTCTACGAACTGACCGCTGCGGCAGGCCGGACCGCCGGGAACCGGGCGGCCGTCTGCTGCAGGGCGAGTTCGCGCACGGTGGCCATGTCGCTGAACGGAATCAGTTCCTCGCGGACCGTCTGATGCGGTTCGCTGCCCTTGCCCGCGACGAGGACGGTGTCCTGGGGACCGGCCGCCGACAGGGCGAAGGCGATCGCTTCGCGCCGGTCGGCGATCCGCTCGTACGGTGTGCCCGTCGCGGCCAGGCCGGGGACGATCTGGTCCAGGATGGCCCCCGGGTCCTCGTTGCGGGGGTTGTCCGAGGTCAGGACGCACAGATCGGAGTGCGTCCCGGCGATCCTCCCCATGTCGGCCCGCTTCGTGGTGTCCCGGTCGCCGCCGCAGCCGAAGACCGTGATCACCCGGCCGCGTGCGTAGCCGCGGAGGGTGGTCAGGACCTTGTCCAGGGAGTCGGGGGAGTGGGCGTAGTCCACGATCACGGAAGTGCCGTCGGGCGTCTCGAAGCGTTCGAACCGGCCGGGGACGGGCGGCATGTGGCCGAGCGCGGCGACGAGGGCGTCCAGGTCGTGGCCCAGGACGTGGCAGGACGCCAGTGCGGCGAGGGCGTTGGCCACCGAGTACCGGCCGGGGAACGGAATCGACGCCGGGTACGCGTGCCCGGCGTGCCGGAGGGTGAACCGGGTGCCCGAGGCGCTCACCACGAGGTCGGTCGCCCGGTAGTCCGCCGGTACGTCCAGCGCGTACGTGGTCACCGCACCGGGCATCATCGCTCCGATCCCGGCACCCACCGGGTCGTCGGCGTTGACCACCGCGTGCCGGCACAGGCCCTGGAAGAGCCGGAGTTTGGCATCGCGGTAGTTGGCCATGGTTCCGTGGTCGTCCAGGTGGTCCTGGGTCAGGTTGGTGAACACCCCGACGTCGACGAACGTACGGTCCACCCGGTGGGTCAGCAGAGCCATCGAGGTGGCCTCAAGCACCACGCTGCCGGTCGCGCGGTCCCGCATGTGCCCCAGCAGGTACTGCAGGTCGGGCGACTCCGGGGTGGTGAGCACCGAAGGCGGCATGGGGATCACCTCGTCGCCGATCCGGCTGCCGGCCGTCCCGATGACTCCCACCTTCGCCGCCGCGGCGAGCCGCAGGACGGATTCGACCATGTAGGAGACCGAGGTCTTGCCGTTGGTGCCGGTGATCGCCACCATGTCCATCGCGTGCCCCGGTTCGCCGTAGTACCGGGAGGCCACCACCGCGGCCGCCCGCCGGGCGTCCGGCACCCGCACGGTGCATCTGCTCGCCGGCCACAGCGTCTCCGGAAGCGCCGGATCCGTCTCTTCGACGAGTACGGCGGCGGCTCCGCGGGCGAGCGCCGCGGCCACGGAGGCGGGCCCGCCCTCCCGGTGTCCCGGCACGGCGATGAAGAGGGAACCGGGCGTGACCCGGTCGACGTCGAAGGTCGCGCCCGCGGTGATCGTGGTCGTACCGGGGTCGCCCTGGAGAATCCGGTGTTCCCATCCGGCCAGCAACTCGCTCAACTTCACGATGATCCCTTCGAAGTGGCGCGGCCCGGGGAATGCGGTCGCAGCCGGGCGGCAGCACCGGCGGAGGCCGGAAGCTGCTGTGGTGACGTGGAGCAGGCACGGGGAACGCCCCGCGCGGCTGGAAACAGGGCGGCTCGCGACCGGGCGGAGAACCGGCGCACGGCAGGGAAGCGCGGCGGGCCGGTGCGAGGAGCGCCGGCCGTGACGCTGGTGGGAAGGCGGACCGGTGGGACGGCGTGCTGGCGTGCTGGTCGCTGGGCGGCCCCACGCCCCGAGCGGGTCGAGCAGCGCGATCCGTGTCGACGGGTGGTGCTGCACCGGTTGGCGGTCGCGGACCTCGGATGAGTACTTCGTCGTCGAGCAACCGCTGTTGATGCCGCTGTGGGAGGAGGCGTTCGAAACGGTTGGATCGTTCACGCCTCGCCCCGAAGCTACAGCCAGATCGTTGCTGGGGCCAATCGCTTCTGAACCCCGACCCGTTCGACCCGCCCGACCGGGACGGGCACACCCTGCTCCCGATGCCGGTCGAGGTGATGGGCCTGCCCTACCTCAGAGGTAATCGCCCCGGCCGGCCCGCTCAGGCAAGGTCGGTGATCCGTCCACGTCGACAGGACGCGGACCAGGAGGGGAGACGTTCGCCATGCCCACAACCGCACCCGCACACACGCGCACGGTGGTCGAGGAACTGCTGCGCAGGATCGGAGAGGGCGACCCCGAGCGCATCTCCGAGCTGTACGCGGAGCGGGGCGACTGGAAGCTGGACTGGCCGGAGGCCGAGCACGGCCGCAGCGCCACGCCGTGGATCCGTCACCGGTCCACCCGGGCCGACGCGGCCGCCCACTATCGCGAGCTTGCCGAGCACCACGTCCCGGAACATGTGGCGACCGAGGTCGAGCGCATCCTCGTTGACGGCGACGAGGCGGTCGTGCTCGGCGAGATCCGCCAGACCGCCCGGCCGACCGGCCGCGCGTATCGCGCGCGGTTCGCCCTGCATCTCACCGTTGAGAACGGTCTGGTCACCCGGCACCACGTCTACGAGGACAGCCTCGCAGTTGCCCGGGCATTCGAGGCGGAGACCCCGTGAGCGGCTGCCGAGCCGACCGCGAGGCTGCAGCGGATCCCGTGACGCCGCTTCTGCCGTGGTGTGCGCCCTAGCTCTGGTGGCGGCGGCGCCACAGGACCGTACCTCCGAGCAGTACGGCGGCGGAGAGGCCCGCTGCTCCTGCTATGAGTCCGGTGTCCAGGCCGGTGCCGGCGGAGGAGGCGGCCGAGGCGGCGGAGGAGGTGGAGGAGGTGGTGTCGGAGGCGCCCGCGTTGACGGCGCCCTTCGGGATCTTGCGGCTTTCGACGTTCACAGGGGCCACGTTGTGGTGGGTGTTGAGGTGCCGGTGCGGCTGCTTGTGGTGGTGCGGGTTGTTGATGACGGCGTCGGCGATTCCGAACTTGACCGAGTCGACCTTCTGGTTTCCGACGTAGCCGTCCACCCGGTAGTAACCCGGCTTGGTGTGCGCCGAGACGGTGGCCGTGCCGTGCCAGCTCGAAGTTCCCTCCTCGGGGGTGAGGTTGACGCTGCCGCCGAACGCGCCGGACTCGATACGGGCGCTGCCCTTGAGGTCGCCGCCGTCGATGGTGACCTGAACCCGGTCCCCGGGCTTCCCGCCGTCCGTCGACAGGGCCAGAGAGGCCTGCTGAGGAACGGGGGTGGGAGTGGGGTCGGGGGTGGGGTCGGGGTCGGGGGTGGTGACCGTGTTGACCAGGATGTTGGCCGTGGCCTGGGTGCCGGTGTCGCCGTAGTCCGCCACGATCTTCACCGGCAGGGTGCCGATTCCGGCGTTCTTGGAGATCGTCGCCGTACCGGCCCAGGTGGAGCCGGTTCCGTCGGTCGGGGCGAGATGGGTCGTGCCGAACGCGGAGGACGACGCGGTGACCCCGCCGGACGCGTTGCCCGAGGTCGTGGCCGCAATGGTCACGACCTCACCGGCCCGGAAACCGGCCGGGTCGCCGGGCGACGACAGCTGGGCGGTGACCTGGGCGGTGACCTGTGCCGAGACCTGTGCCGAGCCCTGGGCGGTGACCTGGGAGGGGACCTGCGCCTGCTGCTGGTCGTCGGTCTGCTGCGTCGACGAAGTGGCGGCCGGGCCAGGTGAAGGTGCGTCGGCGAACGCGGTCGCGGGAACCGCGAGTACCGCAGCAGTGACAACGGTGACCGCCGAGGCGGTGAATGCCTTGCGCAACATGGACGACCTCCTTGCACGGCGAGGAGCCAATTCCTCGCTCGGTGTTTCACATCTCCATGCTGCATCGAATAGGGCATACCGTTTTTTGTCCTAGAGCGAAGGAGGAGCCGAAAGTCCCCGGGGTATTTCCTTGGTACCGCTCGCTCCTTTGAGGAATTCCGCACGGCTCGTTACTCGCCCTTTGCATTAAATTCAGGAAGAAGGTCCCCCTGCGGGCTCCGGTGCCCGCACCCCTTCCCTTCTCGCGCGGCATGGGCTCGGATGCCGCAATGACAGAAGCGACCGAGGCACCGGATCCCGGGAACGGCCCGCCGCGCGGGTTGCCCGCCCCTCCCTCGCCGGGCGCGAGCGCACTGCCCCCGGCGACGTACGACGGCCGGACCGTACTCGTCACCGGCGGAGGGACGGGGCTCGGCAAGGCGATCGCCGCGGAGTTCGCCCGGCTCGGCGCCGACCTGCTGCTGGTCAGCCGCGACGACGCACATCTCGCAGGCGCACAGGCGGAGTTGGCGCCGCTGGGCGGCGAGGTGCGGACCGCGACGTGCGACATCCGGGACCCGGAGCGGATCGCCGAGGTCTTCGCGGCGCACGGCACTCCGGACGTACTCGTGAACAGTGCCGCCGCGAACTTCCCCGTACCGGCCGAGGACATGTCGCCGAACGCCTGGCGGGCGGTCGTCGACATCACCCTGACCGGGACGTGGTTCATGACCCGGGAGTTCGGGCGCCGCCACCTGGCGGCGGGCACGCCGGGGTCGATCGTCTGCGTCGGTGCGTCGTACGCGTGGACCGGCGGCCCGGGGTTCGCACACAGCTCGGCGGCCAAGGCGGGGGTGAAGAACCTGGTGGAGACGCTGGCCGTGGAGTGGGGGCCGTACGGGATCCAGATCAATGGACTCGTCCCGGGGCTGATGCCCCACGAGGACATGACGGCGGACATCCGCGAGGGCCTGCGATCCGCCGTTCCGCCATCGGATTCAGTCGGTCCGCAAGCGGCTCCAGCTGGTCCGTATGCGGATTCAGTCGGTCCGTATTCGGGGTTGGCGGCGCGGCAGCCCGCCCTGCGGGTGGGGCTGCCGCGTGAGCTGGGCTGGGCGGCGACCTTCCTCGCCTCCCCGTACGCCCGGTACATCACCGGGCACACCCTCGTCGTGGACGGGGCCAACTGGCAGCGGCGCGGGGTGGTGAGCCCGCCGGTGGTCACGGTGCGCGAGCAACTGGGCCGGGGCCCGTTCCGGCCCGACGGTCTCCCGTAGGTCCGGGATCAGGTTCCTTCGACGGGATCAGGCTCCTTCGCCGGGATCAGGTTCCTTCGAATCGCGGGGTACGGCGCTCCGCCCCCGCCGCGTACCCCTCCCGCGCGTCCTCGGAGGTCAGGGTGAGGGCCGCGGCGAGGGCGGTGCGCTCCAGCGCGGCGGCCATCGCCGCGTCCGCGTAGGCGTCGATGGAGCGTTTCACGGACTGCACCGCCAGCGGTCCGTTGGCCGCGATCTCGGCGGCGGTGGTACGGGCCGCCTTCGCCAACTCTTCCGGAGCGACGACCTCTTGGAGCAGGCCGAGGCGCTCGGCGGTGGCCGCGTCGATGCGGCGGCCGGTCAGCGCGAGCAGCTTGGCCCAGCCGGCCCCCGCGTCACGGGCGATGCGCAGGTCCCCGCCCGCGTCCACGGCGACGCCGAGCCGGGCCTCGGGCAGCGCGAGAACGGCGTCGTCCGCGGCGATCCGGATGTCGGCCATCAGCGCCAACTCGAAGCCGAAGCCCAGGCAGTAGCCCTGGACGGCGGCCACCACCGGCTGCGGGAGGCGGGCGAAGGCCGTGAACCGCTCGTGTGCCCACCGGATGCCTTCGTGGTAGTTGCGGGTGCGCTGCGCCGCCGTGCGGCCGGTGATCGCGCCGCCCGGTGCGGTGACGTCGATTCCCGCGCAGAAGGCCCGCCCCTCGGCCCGGAGCAGGACCGCCCGGATGCGGTCGTCGAATCTGATCCGGTCGGCCAGCAGGCCCAGTTGGCGGGTGGACTCCCAGCTCCAGGCGTTCAGCTTGTCGGGCCGGCAGAGGGTGAGCACGCCGAGACCGTCCTCCCCGACGTCCAGGCGCAGCCGCTCCTGTTCCTCGGGGATCTCCGTACCGATGGTGTCGATCATCCGTCACCCTTCCCGCGTCGCCGAGGGGGAAATGCTGATGGACCGTCAGATTACGCGGGCCCCGGGGATTCGTGCCCGCCCGTTCGGCAAGCGGTGCCCCTTCGTACCTGGTGCCCGTGGGTTCCGCCGAGTAGCAAGTGAAGATGTTGATGATCTCGCGCCGGGAGAGGCACCTTGCACGCTCATGAGAAGGTCGGCGACTCCGGAGCCGACGACCGCCTTGCCGTACGCAAGGTGACGACCGCCGCACCCGAGGCCCCGGGCGGGCTGCGCGCCCTGCACGCCGGAGCGGGCAACGCCGCCGTCGTGCAGATGCTCCGTCAGGCCGGTCACCCCTGGGCCCAGGACGAGCACCAACACGGCGCCGGATGCGGTCACTCGGAGAACGGACAGGCGCCGATGCCTGCGGTGCAGCGGTCCGCCGCACAACGGCCCGCCGTGCAGCGGTCCGCCGTTCACGACGTGCTGGGCACGGCGGGGCGACCCCTGGACGAGGCCGTCCGCACCGACATGGAAGCGCGTCTGGGCGCCGACTTCTCCGACGTCCGCATCCACAGCGACACGGCGGCCAAGGCGTCCGCCGCCGAGGTCGGCGCCCGCGCGTACACCAGTGGCAGCCACGTCGTCCTCGGGGACGGCGGCACGGACCGGCACACCCTGGCCCACGAGCTCACCCATGTCATCCAGCAGCGCACCGGCCCGGTCGCCGGGACCGACAACGGCAACGGGCTGAAGGTCTCCGACCCGTCCGACCGCTTCGAGCGCGAGGCCGAGGCGAACGCCACCCGGGCCCTGGCGGCCGACCCCCGTCCGGCGTCGTACGAACAGCGCCAGGAAGGACTCGCGCAGCCCTCTGAGCAGTCCTCGGCGCAGCGGTTCTCGGCGCAGCAGTCCGCTGAGCAGCCCTCCGTGCAGCGCGCCTACGACCAGGACAACCCGGAGAATCCGCAGAACCTGATGTCCGTCGAACACTGGGAACGCAGAGCGGGGCTGCGGAACTCCGACGGCAGCTCCACCAAGCAGCAGTCCCAGGCGGCGGCCGACCTCCTGACGGGGAAGGGCCAGCAGGCCAAGCCCAAGGGAGCGAAGGGCGCCAAGGGGGCCAAGCCCAAGGGCAGGAAGCGCTCGATGAACGAGATCATCCAGACCGTCGGCCCGGCGCTCCTGCAGCAGCTGGCACAGGACTCGGCGAAGAAGTCCGGTCGGCTGGAGCTGTTCCGGGCCATGCAGGCGGAGGAGGCGGACAACATCCTGGCGTACTGGGGTACGGGCACGAAGAGTGCCGCCGTCGAGGAGTACGTGAGCGCCGGGGGCGGGACGTCCGACGAGTTCAAGGGGACCCACGAGGTGATGAACCTCGGTTCGCACCTGGGCGACCGCGAGCAGGCCGACTCGTACCACGCCCAGCAAGGCCCGGCGTACAGCGTCCTGTTGAAGTTCACGCTGAAGCCCGGCGCCCACGAGCTGCTGTTCCATCCGGACCACATGGCTCTCGGGACCAGCTACGCGGGCAAGTTGATCGACAGGGCGACCGGCGAGGACTACGAGCAGGCGGCAGGCGGCGAGGGAATGCTGCCCGGGTACGTCGGAGTGAAGTCGGAGAAGCGGGGCCCGTTCAGCCTGTCCATCGCGCAGGACCCGAAGACGAAGGACGCCAGCCCGAGTCAGCTGCTGTTCCAGCTGTTCGTCGAGAGCGTCAGTGAGGTCAGCAGGAAGCCGGTGTAGCCGTACGGCTGCTCCCGAGCTGTACGGCTGGTCCCGCGCGGCTGTGCCGGTTCAGGGCTTCCCGCCCAGCCACGGCAGGGGATCGGTGTAGTAGCCGTCGAGGATCACCTCGAAGTGCAGGTGCGGGCCGGTGGACAGGCCGGTGGAGCCGACGTCCCCGACGACCGTCCCGACGGTCACGGCCCGCCCCTTCGAGACGCGCAGGACGGACAGATGGCTGTACGTGGTCTGCAGCCGCTTGCCGCCGACGGAGCCGTGGTCGATCACGACGCGGTTGCCGTACGCCTTGGTCAGGCCCGCGAAGACGACCGTCCCCTGCCACGCGGCGGTCGCGGGCGTGCCCCGGCCCGCGGCGAAGTCGACCCCGGTGTGCAGCTTCGTCACACCGGTCAGCGGGTGTTCGCGGGTACCGTACGGCGAACTGACCGACGTCGTACGAGCAGGCCACTGCAGGACGCTCGGCGGCGGGGCGGTGTCCGAACCGGGCAGCGGCTCCGGACTGTCGAACGCGCTGTACCGCGCGGACAGTTGATCGATCCGTACGAGGTAGGGGCGGGCCTTCGCCGGGACGCGGCCGGCGCTCTCCACGGCGCCGCGCCCCGCCGTGTGCGCGGCGAGAGTGAGGTCCAGGAGCTCACCGGTGACCGTGCCCCGGGTCCTGAGCTCGGCCATCTGCCCGGCCAGCGCACAGTCCTGCCTGCCGAGGGCCATGATCGCGTCGATCGGATCCAGGGGCGAGGAACGGCCGTTGCCGTCCTCGTCCTTGCCCCACTCGCGCCACTGCGCGGCGCTGAAACCGGCGATTCCGGTGGCGTCGGACAGCGCGGCGGTGTCCGTGCTCCAGCCGGAGTGCGCGTCGATCTGCGCGGCCAGCACCGAGGGGCGGAGCACGGCGCACTTCTTCGCCGACTCCTTCAGCCAGGGCACGTAGGACTTGTCCACGCGGTCCGCAGCCGAGTTCTTCGCCGTGTCCGCCGCTGTCGAGCCCTGTCCGTCCTCGCTCCCGGTGCCGGGCAGCTGCCCCGCCGCGGTCAGGAAGATCGCGGAGCCGATCACGGCGGCCAGCCCCGGCAGCGCCAGCAGCGTGAAGGGCCCCGGGCCGCGCCGCCGTCGGGGGGCGGTCCCCGCCTCGTCCTGATCGGGGGAGGACTGGGTCAACGGTCGGATGCTTCCTGAGAGAAAGAGACGGAGAGAACGGAGGGAACGGAGAGAGAGGAGGGAGAAAGGGGGAGTGTGGGGGGCGGCTTGCGCACGGTGGCGCAGGCCGGCTCACCGGACGCTACCGGTGTTCCCTCCCGCCGTCAGGGGACCGGGAGGCAGGAGAACGGGGCCGGGCGGGCAGCCCTTCCCGTACGGAGGGACAGGGACGGTCTGCCCGTACGACCGGTGGGAGGGCGGAGGCGGGCGCCCCGTACGACCGGTGGGAGGGCGGAGGCGGGCGGGGGAGTCACTCCTGCGTCTGTGAGGCGGGCGGGGGAGCCACCCCTGAGTCACTCCCGCGTCTGTGCGTCCAGCGCGTCCAGCGCCCTGCCCAGCTCCGTCCTGCGCCGGATCCCCAACTTGCGGTACGTGTGCGTCAGATGGGTCTCGACGGTGCGCAGCGCCACCTGGAGCAGCTTGGCTATCTCGCTGTTCGTACGGCCGTCGGCGGCCAGCCGTGCGACCCGGCCCTCGCCCGAGGTGAGGGCGCCGGAACGGGTGGCGGGGTGGAATCCCGCGGAGCCCAGGGCCCGGTCGGCACGGTCCCGCAGCCGTACGGCGCCCAGCCGCCCGGCCCGCGCGGCGGCCTCCCGCAGCAGCTCACGGCCCTCCGTCGACTCGCCGGCGGCGAGCAGCTCGCGCCCCCGGGCGAGCAGCGCCTCCACCAGTTCCGCGGCGGCCGGTGAACCGTGCAGCACGTCCACCGCCTCGCCGAGCAGCTCCCGCCCCCGCGCCCCGCCGACCGCCAGGCCCAGGGCCCGCAGCGCCCGCCCCATCGTGCGCGGCGTGCGCCACACGGTGGCCAGCCGCAGCTCCTCCTCGGCCAGGGCGACGGCGTGCTGCCGCGCCCCCAGGCGGAGCTGGCACTCCGCCGCCGCCGACCGCCACGGAGTGACCACGGGGCTGATCACGGCGCGGGTCGCCTGCCGCCGCCCGCACTCCAGGAAGTCGTGCAGTGCGCCGGTGGTGTCGCCCCGCGAGGCCCGGAACCGGCCGCGCGCGTACAGGAACCGGTTCAGCTCCCAGGAGTCGGCGGCCTCGTGCAGGTCGAAGCTCTCGACGAAGCGCTCCGCCTCCTCCGTCCGGCCGGTCTCGACGAGGGCGACGAGGGCATGGGCGTCGATGTTGGCGGGACCCCGCCGGCGCAGCGCGGCCGGACGGGCCCGGGAGACCGAGAGCAGCCGGTCGTACGAGCCGCGGGCGGCCGCGATGTCTATGCGGGTGTTGTGCAGCGAGTGGTGCGTCGGGTGCAGCAGGGACGGGCGCTGGCCCACCAGGCCGCGGTCCACAAGCCGGTCCGCCTCGTCGAGTTCGTCCGTCCACTGGGCCACCGCCGCGACCGTACCGAGCAGGACGGGCTCGGACAGCGGATCGGCGGGCTCGGCGAGCAGTGCCCGGATCCGCCGGGTGGCCTGGCGCGCCGAACAGGCGCCCGCGGTGGCCGCGTAGCGCAGCAGCAGCGCACGACCGGCGGGGCCCACCGTGTCCGGGCTGTGCTCCGCCGCGTCGGCCAGCCACTCGTACGCCTCCCGGCGCATCGTCAGGTTCTGGTCGGAGAGGAGGATGTACGCCGCGCGGGCCGCGCGGGCCGGTTCCGGATGGCCGGTCAGCTGGCCCGTGATGCTCTGCAGCACCTCCGCGCCCGCCCCGGTCTCCCCGCGTCCGAAGAGGGCAGTGCCGAGCGCGATGGCCGTGTGCGCCCTCTCGTTCGGGGTGACCGGCAGGTCGAGCGCCTCCGAGAGGTGCGGTACGCCGTCGGCGGCGACGGCCGACGCGTACTCCAGGGAGCCCAGTTCGGTCAGCAGCCGCTGCCTGTGACCGTCGGGGAGGGGCTCCCGCAGGGCCCGGCGGAGGAAGCCGACGGCGTCGTCCACCCTGGACTCGCCCAGGGCCGCCGTCGCGGCGTCACCGAGAACCGTGGGCACCCACGGGGCTCCGACGGCGTCGGCGTGGAGCAGCTGCCGGGCCACCGGCTCGGCGCGCTCGCCCCGGTGCAGCATCGTCTCCGCCGCCGCCCGGTGGGCCTCCTGCCGCCGGGCGACGGGCCAGTCCGCGAGGACCGCGTCACGCAGCAGCGGATGGGGGTAGCGGGCCGCGCCCCCGGGGTCGGACACGAGCAGGCCGAGGCCGGTCATCGCGGCGAGCCACCCGGCCGTCCGGTGGGTCTCGGCGCGGGCGGCCCCGGCCAGCACTTCGGGGCCCACGTCGGCAGCCGTGCCGGGGCCGGTGCCCTCGCTGGGAGCCACGCCGGGACCCGGGGCGGTGCCCTCGCGGGCAGGTGGCTGCTCCAGCGCGGCGAGCGTCCTGGCCAGCCGGGTCGTGTCGGGTCCTGCGCTCTCCAGCCACCAGGAGACGGCTGCCGCGTAGGCGCCGGGGTAGAGCGCGGCACACGACTCGGGCACGGCGTACGGGGGCGCGCCCGCCAGGTCCTCCAGCAGGGCACGCAACAGCAGGGGGTTGCGCGCGCCCGCCCGTACGACGGACGCGATCCACTCCTCGGTGGCGTCCGGCCGGGCGTCGCGCACCAGAGCGGTGGCCGCGGCCGGGCCGAGCGGGGCGAGGGCGTGGGCGCGCACCAGGTCGGGCGGCAGGGCGTGGGCGAGCCCGGCCGGCCGCTGTTCGACGTCGTACTGGCTGCGCTCGGTGGCCACGACGAGGACCGCTAAGTCGTCGATACGGCGGGCCGTTTCGGCGAACCAGAGGCGCGAGGCGTCGTCGGCGAAGTGCACGTCGTCCACGGCAAGCAGCACGGGACCGGCCGCCGCGTACCCGCACAGGTCCTCCCAGAACTGCTCGGCATCGGCGTGCGCGGTGGTGCCGGGGACCGGGGTGCCGGGCACCCCGGGGCCTCCGGCTGCGCCGGGGACCGTGCGGGGACGTCCGGGACCGGGGGCGCCCGCCAGCAGTTGCCGGACCGTGGAGAGGGGCCCGCCCGCCCCGCCGGGGGAGCAGCGGGCCCGCAGCACCCGCATGCCGTCGTCGGCCGCGAGGCGCGTCGCCGCCTCCAGCAGGGCCGTCCGGCCGGTGCCGGTGGCCCCGCGCAGCAGGACGAGACGACCACGGCCGGTCCTGGCCCGCCCGGCCTCGGCCGCGATCATCGCCAGCGCGTCCTCGCGCTCTCGCAGCGGTCCGGTCATGGCTCTCTCCGTAGGTTGTCGATGGACACGGCGCGGCCGGGGCGGGTCGTGGTCCGGGTGGTCAGGCCGTGCCACGAGGACCACGGCGACCGGGCGGACCACGAGGAGGGCAACGGCCACGGCGGCCACGAGAAGCGCGGTGGCCACGAGAAGCACGACGCCCGCGATGACCACGACGCCCGCGATGACCACGACCGCCACGACGGCCACAGGGGTTCACGGAGGTCACACAGGGGTTCACGGAGGTCACCGCCGAGGGCTGTGGGGCAGCCTCCCAGGTCCTTCGGGGCATCCAAGTCGGCCCGTGCGGACGCTGGTTGTCGTGGGCGCTTCGTGGTGGGGTGCGTGATGGGATGGCCACCCGTCTCGTTCGATCTCGTGGTGTGCCTCGTGGTTCTCCACAATTGCGCCTGCCCCACCCGCCTCATGAGTATGGAGCCGACCAACACACCCGCCGGTCTGTGCCGGCGGGTGCACTGCTGACCTGGGGAATCCGGTTGATTGAGACGTCCGGGACGCCCGCGCGCGATGTGCGGGAGCGGATATCCGTAACGGTGACGGCACCCGACCCCCTCACCCGCGAAGGTGCCGTGAGCCAGCTGCGTCGGCAGCCGGAGATCGAGCTGCGGGAGGAGCCTGGCCCCGGCACGGTGGCCCTGCTGATCGAGGACGGCCTCGACGACGACGCCTTCGCGCGATTGCGCCGGGTGGTGCGCAGCGAGGGCTCGCGCGCCGTACTCGTGGTGGGGGCGATCCGCGAGAGTGACCTGCTGGACGTCATCGAGGGCGGCGTCAGCGCTGTCGTCTGGCGCCGCGAAGCCACCGGCCACCGCCTGCTGCAGGCGCTGCGCGTCGCCGCGCGGGGCGACGGCGATCTGCCCGCCGATCTGCTCGGCCGGCTCATCAGCCAAGTGGGCACGCTGCACCGGGGGACCACCGGCACGACAGGACCGGTACTGGGGCTCGCACCCCGTGAGGCCGATGTCCTGCGCCTGGTCGCCGACGGGTTCGACACGGGAGAGATAGCCGGCAAGTTGTCCTACTCCGAGCGCACCGTCAAGAACGTCATGCACGGCCTCACTACGCGGCTGCACCTGCGCAACCGCGCGCACGCCGTGGCGTATGCCCTGCGGCAGGGCTACATCTGACCGAAAAGACGGCGATGCCTTTCGTGAGAGCCAATGTCTGAACGAATTGGTAACTTATCAGGCCCGTTGGTGACTTGAGCGGCCCCCCGGTGGGCCGCCGACGTCCCACGCGTGCGTGGCATCCGTACCTCACTGCGCGGCATGCGCAGAGAAACCAGACAGCACGGCGCGGCATCCGCGCAGCATCCGCACGGGGCACGGCACTTGACGCGCTCGTCCGGGTGGCGAAGAGAAGCGAAGAGAAGAGAGCACGACGGTGATCCACGAAGTGGACGAGGTCCTCAAGAGGCTCCTCGGTGGCGGAGCACTGACCGGGTCGGGGATCGACGTCTCCTTCGAGGCCCCCACCCGGGAGTGGGCGGCCCGGCGGACCGGCCCGGCGATCAACGTCTACCTGTACGACATCCGCGAGGAGCTGAGCCGCCGCCAGCGCGGCCAGATGCCCGTGCGCGACTCCCGCGACGTGGTCGTGCGCCGACGGCAGCCGCCGCGCTGGTTCCGGCTGTCGTACCTGGTGAGCGCCTGGACGAAGGCGCCGCAGGACGAACACCGGCTGCTGGCCGCCGTGTTGGCGACACTGCTGCCGTACGAACTGCTGCCCGCCGAGGAACTTCCCCCGGCGCTGCGGGAGCTGGGGCTCGCGGTGCCGCTCACCGTGGCGAGCGCCCAGACCGAAGCCAGGTCCTTCGCCGAGATCTGGTCCGCACTCGGCGGCGAGCTCAAGCCCTCCCTCGACCTGGTGGCCACCGTGCCCTTCCCCGCGTTCCCGGAGTACGACGCGGGACCGCCGGTCACCGAGGGCGCGGCGGTACGGCTCACCGGCATGAACGGCGACCCGCCGCCGTCCGGGGAACGTGCCCACCGGCCGCACCAGATCGCGGCGGCCCGCGCGGCCCACCGGGCCGCCCACGGCTCGCAGACGGAGAAGCGATGACGACCGGCCTCGCGAGCGAGCCCGTGCCCGCCCTCCGCACCGCCCCGGCGCCGCTGCTCACCCGGCTCGCCGGCCTGCGCGAACGTATCGCCGCCGTGGTCGAAGGCCGCTCAGCGGGCGACCCCACGGCCGACGACCCGCTGCGCGGCCTGTACGTGTCCGAGGAGACGGTACGACGTCTGCTGCGGGCGACGCGCAGTGGGCACGACGAGCACGACGAGCACGACGGCGCCACCGTCGGCGGTGCCCTCAAGGGCATGGACATGGGCATGCGTACGGGCACGCACACGGGCACGGCACCGGCGGCGCCCGCCGACCGGCTCGCCGCCCTGGCGGCCCGCACCGGCCTGACCGAAGTGGACACCGCGATCCTGCTGGTCACGCTCGCGCCCGACCTCGACCGCGGTTTCGAGACGTTCTACGGCTACCTCAACGACGACGTCGGCCGACGTCGCGCGACCATCGGTCTGGCACTCGACCTGTGCGGCCTGTCCGCCGGCGACGCCGCGGCCCGGGACCGCTTCCACCCGGCCGCACCGCTCTCCCGGCTGGGCCTGCTGCGCGTCGAGGACCCGGACGCGCCCTTCCTCGGCCGCGTACTGCGCGTCCCCGACCGGCTGATCGCCCACCTGCTGGGGAGCGACACCCCGGACCCCGCGCTGAACGAGCACCTCCACCCGCTGCTTCCGCCGCCCGCCGCGCACGCGAAGGACCAGGACCCCCTGACGTCCAGGCTCGCCGTGCTCCTGGCCAGGACCCGGCCGCCGATGGTCTATCTGCGCGAGCGCCGCGAGGGCGACTCCCTGGCCTGTGCGGTCGCGGCACTGGCCGCGGCCGGCCGCCCCGCGCTGCACTTCGGCACCGCAGCGGGACCACGCAGGCCCGGGACGGCCGACGACCCGTCCGGCGCCGGGGCGCGCGCGGACGGCGCGGCCACGCACCGGCCGCCGGTGCGGGAACTGTTGCTGGAGGCCCGGTTGCGCGGCTGCGCGATCGTGGTGTCCCCGCTGCCCGACGACCCCACCGGCCTCGTCAGGGAACTCGCGGCCGCCGACGTGCCGGTCGTCCTCGCCGGGCCCGGGGCGTACGACCCGAAGTGGTGCGGTGACGCCGACCCGGTGGTCCTGGACGCGCCGAGCGCGCGCACCGGTGCCCTGGCCCAGTGGACGGACGCGCTCGGCCTCGGCCCGAACGACCTCGCCGTGGACGGTTCCACCTCGGACGGTTTCACCTCGAACGCTCCCACCGCGGACGAGCTCGCCCCGGACACCGGCCCCGGTTTCGACCTGGCCTCGACCGTCGCCCCGTACCGCATGCGCGGCGACCGGGTCCGCAGGGCCGCCCGATCCGCCCTGGAACTGGCCGCCTTCGACGGGACCGGCCTCACCGCCGCCCACGTGCGGCAGGCCGCCCGGCACCACTCCGCGTCAGGGCTGGAGCAGCACGCCCGGCGGATCGTGCCGGACGTCGGCTGGAACGACCTGGTGCTGCCCGCCGCCTCGCTGGAGCACCTGCACGAACTGGCCGTCAGGGCCCGGCACCGCGAGCGGGTGCTCGGCGACTGGCGGCTGAGCGCAGGGGGCGGGCGGGGGCGCGGTGTCCTCGCGCTGTTCGCCGGGGAGTCGGGCACCGGCAAGACCCTCGCAGCCGAGGTGCTCGCCGCGGACCTGGGCCTCGACCTGTACGTCGTACAGCTGTCCTCGGTGGTCGACAAGTACGTCGGGGAGACGGAGAAGAACCTGGAGCGGATCTTCTCGGAGGCCGACCGCACCGATGCCGTGCTGCTCTTCGACGAGGCCGACGCCGTGTTCGGGAAGCGCTCGGAGGTCAAGAGCTCCCACGACAGGTACGCCAACCTCGAAAGCGCCTATCTGCTGCAGCGCCTGGAGGCCTTCAACGGCATCGCGGTGCTCACCACCAACCTGCGGTCCAACATCGACGACGCGTTCACCCGGCGGCTCGACCTGGTGGTGGACTTCCCGTTCCCGCAGGAGGACCAGCGGCTCGCGCTGTGGCGGCACAGCCTGGCCCACGTTCCGTGCGCGGACGACCTCGAACCGGCCGGCTGCGCCCGTGACTTCGAGCTGGCCGGCGGCTCCATCCGCAGTGCGGTGGTGACCGCCGCCTACGCGGCTGCCGCGCGCGGCGGCCCGGTCACCACGCCCGACCTGCTGAGCGGCGCCCGCCGCGAGTACCGCAAGGCGGGGCGGCTCGTCATGGAGGACGTCGGCTGGTGAGCACGGCCTCCCGGGAGAGCTGGTGAGCACGGCCCCCGGAAGAGGTGATGAGCACGGTCCCCCGGAAAAGGTGGTGGGCGCGGCCTCCCGGGGGAAGAGACCGCGCCCACCCGTGTGCGGGCCGACCCGTCAGACGGTCAGCTTGATGGCGTCGATCCAGGCCTCGTTGTCATTGGTGCCGATGAAGAGGTAGTTCGGCCGTGCGTCCGCGCAGACGTGGTCGCCCCAGGCGTTGTTGCGGAAGTGCACGACGTGGCACACCTTCCCCGAACCCACGTTGATGCCGAGCCCGACGAAGAACGGGGCGTCCTTCCCCTTGCCGCCGATGTAGATGTCCTTCTCGTTCAGGATCGGCGTCCACTCGGGGAGCCACTTGGGCGCCTCGCCCTGGTCGTTGTGGCGGTACGCGTTGGCCGACGCGCCCTCCACACCGGTCACCGCGATGTTCATCTCTTTGATCTTCTTGCCCTGGCCCGTGGTGCCGGCCATCGCGCCGTCGCACACCGGCCGCTGCCACCCGCTGTCGGTGATGCGGACGCGGTAGCAGATGTGCCGTCCGCCCGGGTCGTCCGACGCGACCCGGCGCACGGCCGTCTCGGCGGTCTCCACGGGAGGCGGCTTGGGGGCGTCCGGCTTCTTGTCCGGCTTCCCTCCGTCGTCGCCTCCCGGCTTCGGCTTCTCCTGCGGCACGTCGGGTTCGGCCGGCGCCGACGGCTGCTTCGGGAGGGCGGGCGCGGAGGGGCTGGGCGCGAGCGTCGCTCCGGCCTGCAGCTGCTGCTCCGACGCGGCGGTCGCGAGGGACGGCTTGTAGGCGATCCACAGCATGACGAAGGTGATCGCGAGGGCGACGGCCATCCCGAGGAAGGTGGCGAGCCAGCGCGGCAGGAAGCCGCGCTGCACGAAGGTCCCCTCCACGGTCTCCGGGGCGACCCCGGAGCGCTGCACCGCGAGCGTGTACGGCCGCTGCTCCTTCGAGCCGAACCAGATGATCTGCTTCGGCCGCAGCGTCATGTCGACGAACTGCGCGCGCCCGGGCTCGATCTGCGCGCTGCCCGGCCGGATCTCGTACGACAGGTTGTCGCCGTTGTCGCTGCCGCTCACGGAGGCGGTGAGTTTGGTGTTGCCGAGGTTGTCCACCGCCAGGCGGGGGCGCCCGCGCAGGCGTCCCCGGACGGTGGGCGGCACCAGCTCGGTCCGCATCTCGGTGAACGGCAGGATCGTCAGGTTGCCCTCGGGGACCGTCACCGCGTCCGGATGCTCGGTCGGGATGATCCGTACCGCGTACGGATTCGGGCCGGCCGTCGCGTCCGGGGTGCGCGGCGGGGAGAACGTCAGCTCGACGGTTCCCGTCGTGCCCGGATAGAGCCGCAGCGAGGGCGGTTCCACCACGGTCCAGGGCGCGAGGTCCCCGACAGGTTCGAAGCGGTACTCGTCGACGACGTCGCCCGTGTTGCGCACTCGCAGGCGCACGCGCGTGCTGCTGCCCGGGTCGACGGTCGCGGATGTGGGTTCGAGGGAGGTCCAGAGGCTCACCCGGGAAGGCTAGGCGGCGGCCGAGCGGGCGTCAGGAGGCTGCCGGGCAGACTCGGGTGCGCGAACGGGCGCCCGTGGGCACGCTCCTGGGCACGTCCGTGGACAGCGGAACAGGCATTTCCCCGTACGAGGAGGGGGCGGGCCGGGACGGCGCCGGTGCCCTCCGCCCGTGCGGCCCCCGACGGCCCGGCGGGGGAGGGGCGTCCGGCCGGGCCGGGAGGGTCCGTACCCGCCCTTCTGGGCAATGACGATGCCCGTGATGAGGCACCTGCGGACGTTTCGGCCGGTGCGCCGCGCGCGTGAGGATCACAGACGAGCCATTGGTTACCCCGAGGAGAGCAGAGCATGCCGTCGTACCTGTCGCCCGGTGTATACGTCGAGGAGGTGGCCAGCGGATCCCGCCCGATCGAGGGCGTGGGCACCTCGGTCGCGGCCTTCGTCGGCCTCGCACCGACCGGACCGCTGAACGAACCGACCCTGGTCACGAACTGGACGCAGTACACAGCGGCCTTCGGGGAGTTCACCGACGGGTACTACCTGGCGCACTCCGTCTACGGGTTCTTCAACAACGGCGGATCCGCCGCCTACGTCGTGCGCGTCGGCGGATCCGCCGAGGGCATCGCGGGCGAGACCGCGTCCCCGCCCGAGGTGGCGGCCCCGGCGGCCCCCGCGGCGCTGCCCGCCGCCGAACCCCGGCAGCTGGGCACCTTCGCGGTCGCGGCCACCGGCACCGGACAGAGCGGCAACCTGAGCGTCGAGGTCTCCGACCCCGAGGGCGAAGGACCGGCCGAGCGCTTCAAGCTGACCGTCAAGGACGGCGACAAGGCGGTCGAGTCCTTCGACGTGAGCGCGAAGAAGGGCAACCGCTCCTACGTCGTCACACAGGTGAAGGAGCAGTCCAGGCTCATCACCGTGACCGAGGCCGCACCGGCCGGTCAACTGGCCCGCCCCGAGAACCAGTCGGTGGCGCTGCCCGCACCGCCGCCCGCGCCCGCCGCCGCTGCCGCCCCCGCGCGCAAGGCCCCCGGCGTGCGGCCGGCCGGCCCCGCGGAGTACCTCGGCGACAGCGCCGACCGCACCGGCTTCGGCGGCCTGGAGGCCGTCGACGAGGTGTCCATGGTCGCGGTCCCCGACCTGATGGCCGCCTACCAGCGGGGCACGATCGACCTGGAGTCCGTCAAGGCGGTCCAGCTCGGCCTCATCGCGCACTGCGAGCTGATGGGCGACCGCGTCGCGATCATCGACCCGCCGCCCGGGATGAACGCCCGTCAGATACGGGTGTGGCGCCAGGAGACGTCCAACTACGACTCCAAGTACGCCGCCCTGTACTACCCGTGGATCAAGTCCTTCGACCCCGCCACCGGCCAGGCACGGCTCGTCCCGCCGAGCGGCCACGTCGCGGGCGTCTGGGCGCGCAACGACTCCGAGCGCGGAGTGCACAAGGCTCCCGCCAACGAGGTCGTACGCGGCGCCGTCGACCTCGAACTCCAGATCACCCGCGGCGAGCAGGACCTGCTCAACCCGATCGGGATCAACTGCATCCGTGCCTTCCCCGGCCGCGGCATCCGCATCTGGGGCGCGCGCACCCTCTCCTCCGACCCGGCGTGGCGCTACCTGAACGTCCGCAGGTACTTCAACTACCTGGAGGAGTCGATCCTGATCGGCACCCAGTGGGTGGTCTTCGAGCCGAACGACCACCAGCTGTGGGCCCGCATCCGGCGCAACATCTCCGCCTTCCTCGTCAACGAGTGGCGCGGCGGGGCCCTGTTCGGCGCCAAGCCGGAGGACGCCTACTACGTCAAGTGCGACGAGGAGACGAACCCGCCGGAGTCGGTCGACGTGGGCCGGGTCGTGTGCGAGATCGGCATCGCGCCGGTCAAGCCGGCCGAGTTCGTCGTCTTCCGGCTGGCCCAGTTCTCCAGCGGCAGCGGAGACCTGGAGGAGTAACGGCCCTCAGGGCCGCCTCCCCGCACCCGCACCTCCGGGCCACTCCCGTAGTGCCCCCGTGACCCTCCTCAGTACCTCAGCGCGAAGGACCAGCACATGAGTCTCCAGCCCGGCGACGCCCTCACATCACACAATTTCGGCCTGCAGATCGACGGCGTCATGGTCGAGTACCTGGCCGAGGTCAGCGGCCTCAGCCTGGAACAGGACGTCATCGAGTACCAGCAGGTCTCCGCCCAGGGCGTGCCCGTCGTCAAGAAGATGCCGGGCGTGCAGAAGGCCGGCAACTGCACGGTGGTCCGCGGCATGACGCAGTCGAAGGCGTTCAACGAGTGGATCAACCAGTCCGTCAGGGGCGAGATGGGCAGCGCGCGCAAGAACGCCACCATCATGGTGATGGACTACCAGAACAACCCGGTCAAGCGGTACAACATGCGCAACGCGTGGTGCAGCAAGATCGACACCAGCTCGGTGAAGGCGGGCGAGGCCGCGGCGCTCACCGAGACCGTGACCATCACGTTCGAAGAACTGGTCATCGAATAATGCGGCGCACGGCTGTCCGGGCCGCGGGCGGGGGCGTCCTGCCGCCCGCCCCTTCGGGGAGCGCGGCGGCCGACGGGGGAGCGGCACCCGTCCCCGTGCCCGAACCGGCGGGTGTCCCGGTGGCCTCCGCGCCGCCGCGGCGCCTCCAGACGGAGTTCCCCTTCGAGCTGCCGCGCGGGTACGTGGACGACGCGGGCACCGTGCACCGCGAGGGCGTGATGCGCCTGGCGACGGCCCGCGACGAACTGGTCCCCCTGCGGGACGTCCGGGTCCAGGAGAACCCCGCGTACCTGTCCGTCGTGCTGCTCGGCCGGGTCATCACCCGGCTGGGCACGCTCGCGATGGTGCACGACGGGGTCGTGGAGAACATGTTCGCCTCCGACCTGGCGTTCCTCCAGGACTTCTACCGCCAGGTCAACGCCGAGGGCCACACGCGCGCCTCGGTGGAGTGCCCGCACTGCGCGGAGCCCTTCGAGATCGACCTCGGCGGGAGCCGCCTGGGGGAATCGTGACGTACGCGACCGACCGACTGCACGAGGAGATCGCGTACGTCGCCTTTCACTTCCACTGGGGCCTGGAGCAGATCCTGGACCTGGAACACCAGGACAGGCGCCGATACGTGGATCACATCGCGTCCCTGGTGGCGCGCGGGTCAGGAGGCTGAGCCATGGGGTTCCTGGACCGATTGAGGCGTCACCCGCAGGGCGGATCCCCGGCGTCCGGTACGACCGGGCGCCAGGGGTCCCCGGGTGCGCGCGGTGACGACGGGCCGGTGGATGTCGGGCCGACGGACGTCGCACCGTCACACACCGGGTCGGTGGACGTCGGGGCACGCCCTGCGGCGTGGTCCGCTCTGCCGCCCCTCCAGCGGGCGGTGTCCCCGGGTGCCGCAGGCGTCGCCGATTCGGGCTTCCCGGAGCGGCTGGCCACCTGGCAGAACCCTTCCTCCATCGGCGCGCACTCGCCTGCCGTCCTCGACGGCACCTCGGGTGGGGTTCTCGTCAACTCACCTTCTGGGCAGGCGAGTTCGCGTGCCGTGCAAGTGCCGCGTGCGGTACAGCGGTCGGCGGTGCGGGAACCGGTGGCGGAGCGGCCGACAGAGCGGCCGACAGAGCGGCCGATAGAGCGGCCGACGGAGCGCGCCGCTTCTTCGGTCCCGGTCACAGGGACGTGGGTGTCTCCGGTTCTGCCGGAGCCCGCGCGAGCGGAACGGGAAGGGGCGACGGCGCGACCGGTTCCGGCACGGCAGGCCGGGAGGACACCGGGGTCGTTCACCACGGCGGCGCCCGCTCCGGTGCAGCGGCGCTCGCTGCCCGCGCGACTGCCTTCGCCTGCCGTGGCCGACCGGGTTGCGGACGTGCCTCGTGGTGAGGACGGGGCGGACGGGGGAGCGGGAGGACGGGGCGGGAACGTCGGTCCTTCGTCCGGCCCGCCTTCGTCCGGCCCGCCGTCCGCCGGACCCCGGGGCACGGGCGGGGTACCCGCGTCTGCTCCTGCGCCCGCGTCTGCTCCTGCACTCGTATCCGCTCCGTCACCCGCACCCGGTCCTGCACCCGCCAGGGCTTCCGGTGGGGAGCCGTCGCCCGTGCAGCGGGCGGTGGCCCCGCGCGGCGGTTCCCGGAGCGGGACTTCCGGCGTGCAGCCGGGCGGCGCGAGCGCACGACAGGCGTCCGTACAGCGTTCGGGTACGGGTGTGCCCGAGGCCGAGCGTCCTGGTACGGGTGCACCCGCGGCCGAGCGTTCCGGTACGGGTGAGCCCGAGGTCCGCGCGTCCCGTCCCGTCCCCGCGGCGGCGGCACCGGCTGCCGAGGCTGTGCCCGTGTCCCGCGCGGGTGCCCCCGTCCCTCGCCGGGTGACCTCGCGGACAGGCCCGGGAGCCGGGCCGCCACGTACAACCGGGGCCGCCCGCAAGGCGGATGCGTCTCCCACGGCAGGGGCCACCGCCCCGACCGGAGACCTTCCCACATCACAGACCTCCGGGCCTGCCGCCACGTCCCCTGCGTCCGGCACGCCCCGGGGGACCGCAAGGACCGCTGGAGCGGCGTCGACCGTTCCGGCGGTCCCCAGCGGTCCGTCTGCACGCCCGGCCGCCCCCGCCCCGTCCGAGGGCGCGGGTCCGGCCGTCGTACAGCGGGCGGCGCTCACGAATCCGGCGACCACGCCACGCCGGTCCGCAGAAGCTCCGTCCGCTGCGGCACCGGCTGCGGCACCGGCACCGGCCGACCGCCCGGACTCCTCCCTCGGCTCCACCGCACCACCGGTCGGTCGTACTCCGGTGTCCCGCTCCGTGTCCGCCACGCCGTCCCGGCAGAACCCGGCCCAGCAGTCACCCCCTGCCGCACGCCCCCACTCCCGGGCGGCGTCAACCCCTGCTGGCCCCGAGCCCGCCGGAAGCTCCGGCCTGCCCGGACTTCCCGGGCCCATCGGAGCTGGGCAGCCCACTGGACTTGGGCAGCCCACCGGACCTGGGCCGTCCGGCGGCCCGGCCGCGGGGCCCGTCGCAGGCCCCGGTGCCTCCGCCGGGAGTGACACCGGCGCCTCGCGCAGTGCCACCGGTCCTTCAACCGCTCCGGTGGGGCCTGTTGCCGCCACGCCTTCCGTGCCGGGGGCCGCCACGACCCCGGGTTCGACCCCGGGTCCGAGTGCGAGTGTGCAGCGCCGGGTGGCCTCGCCGTCGGGAAGTTCCTCGTCCCGGCCGGACGCTGCCACGGACTCCTCCCGTCCGAACACGTCCGTTCCCAACACTCCCGTTCCGAACACGCCCGTTCCGGCTGCCTCCTCGCGCGGAGTCCGTACGTCCTCCGCCAGTTCTTCCGGGCTGGGCGTGCCCGCCGTGCAGCGCGCCGTCGCGCCCGCGGAGCCCGCGGCCCCCGGCGCGAGCGCGTCGTCGCCGTCCCGAACTGCCGGACGTGCCGGGCTCGGTGCTCCGCTGCCGCCAGGCCCCGCGTCCGCGCAGGCTCCCGCGACGGGCCGTCCCGCCGTACGTCCGGGCCCCGCCGCGCCCGCGACCGCCCCACCGGCAGCCCACGGAACACCGGCGCGCGGACTCGGCCCCACCGGACTCGGCCCCACCTCCGGGCCTGCCGCCGTACAGCGGTCCGCGCAGCACCCCGCGCAGGTCCCCACCACCCCGGCGACGCCCACCCGCCAGCCGGTGGAAGGGTCGCGCCCCGTCGTACCGCACACCACAGGGGCCAACGCCCCAGCACCCGGCACCTTCGCGCCCTCGAACCGGTCGGCCGACTCCCCGGCCGCCGCGCGTCCTGCCGCCCCGGCCCCCGGCGCGGTGCCGGACAACTCCGCGACGGTTCCGGCGGTTTCCCCGCGCCCTGCGCTCGGCGCACCGCTGCACGCCCGCCCCGCGCACGTCACACCGCTCGGCCCCCCGGCAAGCACCTCGCCAAGTACCTCGCCAAGTACCTCGGCGGCGCGAGGCGGCGCCGCGCCCGTACGCTCGACCCCGCTTCCCGTCGCCCGCGCGACCGAAGCACGAGGTCCCGAAGCCGGTCGCCCCGGCGTTCCGGCGCCGACTGCCGCCCCGGCTCCGACTCCGGTTCCGTCCACCGTCCAGCGCAGTACCGCGCCCGCCGCACCCGTCGCGCCCGCTTCCCTTACCCCCGCCGTACCCCTGCTGCCCCTCAACTCCCTTGACCGGAAGGCCGACGGACCCGCGGCGTCCGGTCACCCGCCCGCTCCGACCTTCCCCGCTCCGACCTTCCCCGCTCCAGCCTCCCCCGCTCCCGCTCTCCCCGCTCGGACCGCCTCCACCCCGTCTCCCCAGGACAGCGCAACACCCGTGCTCCCACAGCCCGTTCACCCCGTCGCGGCGCCCGCCCACCTGCCACGTCCCGCCCCCGTCGGCACGACGTCGGCCTCCTCCCCGTCAGGCGCCGTACCACCGGCCCACCAGCCCGCCGTGCAACGGCGCACCGGTCCCGCAGCGGTGCCGTTGCGGCGTACCGCCCCCGGAGCGGCCGCCCTGCCCCTCGCGCGCCCGCGTCCGGCGGCCGCCCCCGGCACCGGAGCCACCCGGCCACCGTCGCCGGCCACCCCCGCCCAGCCGGTCCCACCGTCCGCGCCCGCCGCCCCGGCCGCTCGCACGCTGCCCGCACCCGCCGCGCCAACCACCGTGCAGGCGCCCGCAGTTCAGCGCGCTCCCGAGTCCCGGTCCGCTTCCCAGGGTGCGCCCCCGCCTCCCCCGTACACCCCTGTCGCACCCCCGCCGGCGTCCGACTCCGGAGGCCGTCCGCCGGCCTATACCGAGGTGGCGGAGGGGGGCTTCGACCCGCGGACCCTGACCGACTTCCAGTTGGACGAGCTGACCCACAAGCTGACCGGCCGGATCACCCGGCTGCTGCGCACCGAACTCCGGCTCGACCGCGAACGGATCGGCAGACTCCGCGACCCCCGGTGAGCACGCCCCCACGGCTCCCGGTGGTGAAAGCACCCCCGTAGCCCCGGCCGCCCGCCGAACGCCGCCCGCCGAAAGCGCGCAGCGCCCCGTACCACCCGTCCTCAGAAAGGCCCCGCGATGTCCCGCGATCTCGACCCGGGCTCCACCATCTTCTTCACCCTCACCATCGACGGCGAGAGCCTCGGGTTCTTCAACGGGTGCGAGGGCCTGTCGTCCACCGTGGAGATCGAGCAGCGCCAGGAGGGCGGCAACAACGGCTTCGTCTGGCAGCTCCCGTCCCGCGTCACCTTCTCCAACATCCGGCTCACCCGCCCCCTCACCCCGGACACCACCAAGGTCGCGAAGTGGATCTCGTCGGTGACCACCGGGGTGAACCGGCCCACCGCCCAGATCGCGGCCCTGCGCGCGGACGGGTCCGAGGTGGCGCGCTGGGGGCTGATCGACGTGCTCCCGGTCAGCTGGCAGGGACCGTCCCTCGATCCGGCGAGTCCGGGAGTGGCGAAGGAGGTCCTGGAGATCACCCACCACGGCTTCACGGACTGACCGGCCGCAGGGCCCGCAGGAACACAACGGACTGACCGGCCGCAGGGCCCGCAGGAACACAACGGACTGACCGGCCGCAGGGCGCGCAGGAACACATCGGGAACGCAGGAGAAGAAGAGACACACATGGCCAAGGGAAGCGGCGGCGCCGGCAAGAGCCTGGTACGGGCCACCCTCGCGATTCACGAGCCGCCCGTCGGCACGAGCACCACGCCGGGCGGACTCATCAAGACCTTCGACTTCGACTTCAACCCCGCGCAACTGTCCATCGGCATCAGGTCCCAGTGGAAGGTGACGCCGGCCCCCGCCGTGCGCAACGGAGCGACGCCCGAGTTCATGGGCCCCGAACCCCGCGAGATGGGAGTGGAGATCTTCCTCGACTCCTCCGACCGGCCAGGCAGCAACTCCGTGCTGCGGAAGGTGGAATCCCTGCTCGACTGCTGCCAGGTGACCGCCAGGAGCATCGCCGCGAAGCAGCCGTCGCCCCCGTGGGTGGTCTTCCAGTGGGGCTCCTTCTCGACGGCCAGGTTCACCGCGTACGTCAGCAGCGTCGAGGCGGCCTACTCGCTCTTCGGGACGACGGGCGTGCCCATCCGCGCCACCTGCCAGGTGCAGCTGCACGAGATCCCGAGCAAGACCAGGCTGCAGAACCCGACCTCGGGCGCGCTGACCGCGCGGCGGGTGCACCGGGTGGTGGCGGGCGACTCGCTCCAGTCGCTCGCCTGGCGCGAGTACGGCGAGACCTCCGCCTGGCGGGCGATCGCCGAGGCCAACGACATCGACGACCCCACGAGCCTGCGCAACGGCACCGAACTGGTGCTGCCGGCCGCCGAGGAGGTGCGGCCCTGATGACCCAGTCCGCCTACTCCAGCGTCATCCACGTCACCCTCGGCGGCAGTCCGCTGCCCCCCGACCTCGCCCCGCTGCTCGTGGACGGCTGGGTCGACCAGGGCATCGGCGTGCCCGCCGCCTTCCGGCTCACCTTCCGCGACCCCTACCGGCTCCTGCTCGGCAAGCTGGGCGTCGACTTCGGCACCCCGGTGGTGATCGCCCCCGTCGCCGACGGCAAGGGGGCGTCCGACCCGCTGCTGACGGGCGAGGTGTGCGGTTTGGAGGCCGACTACGACGGCACCGGCTCCTTCACCGTCATCCGCGGCTACGACGCGGGCCACCGGCTGCTGCGCCAGCGCCGGGTGGCCGCCTACCGCAACCAGTCCGCCTCCGACATCGCCCGCAAGCTCGCCGCGCTCGACGGGGTGCCCGTCGGGCGGATCCAGTCGACCAAGACGGTGTACGAGTTCATCAGCCAGGCCAACGTCACCGACTGGGACTTCCTCGGCCGCCTCGCCGACGAGAACGAGATGGTGATGTCGGTCGACGCCAAGGGCAAGTTCCAGTTCGTCCGCCCCGACCCGGCGTCCGGCGCCCCGGCCGTCAGCACCCCGGGCGACCGGTCCCCCTACGTGCTGGAGGCCGGCACCGACATCCTGCGGCTGCGCACCTCGGTGACCGCCGCCGAGCAGGTCGGCACGGTCGAGGCGCGCGGCTGGGACGTCACGGGCAAGAAGGAACTGACCGCGACGGCACCGGCGAAGTCCAACCCGGGCATCAGCATCGGCACCACGCCCGGCAAGGCGGCGAGCCGCTTCAAGGCCGCCAAACTGGTCGAGGCGCAGCGGCCCCTCGACCGCCAGTCGGAGGTCAAGTACGCCGCCGAGTCCCTCGCCAACGACGTCACCTCCTCCTTCGCCGAACTGGAGGTCGTCGCACGCGGCACCCCCAAGCTGCGGCCAGGTCTGCCCGTCACGCTCGCCGACGTCGGCACGCCCTTCGAGGGCAAGTACACGGCCACCTCGGTACGGCACGTCTTCGGCGACGGCAAGCACTACGAGGCGTGGGTGACCGTCAGCGGCCGGCAGTGGCGATCGCTGTACGGGCTGACCTCGGGCGGAGGCGGCGGCTCCCAGCAGGGGCTGCGGCTGGACGGCCTGGTGAACGCCCTCGTCACCGACGTGCAGGACCCGCTGCGCCAGGGCAGGGTCAAGCTCCGCTTCCCGTGGCTCGACGACGCGTACGTCAGCGACTGGACGCGGGTTGCGCAGTCCGGCGGCAAGCGCGGCGGTTCCATCTTCCCGCTGGACGTCGGCGACGAGGTGCTGGTCGGCTTCGACCGGGGCGCCCTGGACCACCCGTACGTCATCGGCGGCCTCTACAACGGCAAGGACAAGCCGACCCCGGTGAAGGACGTGCCGCTGCACGACGGGGCCAGGCAGCGCGCCTCCCGGCACACCCTCTCCGACCGCACCGGCAACCGCATGGACCTGCTCAGCCAGCGGACGGGCGGCAAACAGGGCGTACGGCTGACCACGGGCGACAGCAAGCTCGTCATCAACCTGGACCGCGCGCAGACCGAGATCACCGTGGACAGCAAGGGCTCGGTCAGCATCAAGGGCAGCCGCTCGGTGTCGGTGCAGGCGGGCACGGACCTCACCCTGAGCGCCGCCCGCAGACTGACCATCAAGAGCGGCGGCCCGCTGGACATCCAGGGCCGCGGCATGGTCAACCTCAGATCGCTCGGCGGCGCGGTGAACGTGGACGCCCTGGGCGCCCTCAGTCTCAAGGCGGCGGGCGCGGCGACCCTCAGCGCCGCGGGCACCGTCCAGGTCAACGCCGCGGCGAACGTGGGCATCCGCGCCGCCACGCTCCTGCTGCAGGGCATGGTCATGGTCAACAACAAGCCCTACCCGATCCCGTGACGGGTCGTCATGTGACCCTCGGTCATGCAGTGGCCGGTCCCAGGTCCGGCGGCCCGTCGGCGGAAGACGAAAGCAGGTGCACCTTCGATGGCTGAGCAGTTCGTCGGCTCGGGCTGGGCGTTCCCCCTGCGCATCGGCCCCACCGGGGGCATCGCGCTGGTCAGCGGCGAGCGGGAGGTCGAGGAGGCCATCCGGCTCGTCCTGGCCACCGCGCCCGGCGAACGCCCGATGCGCCCCGAATTCGGCTGCGCCATCCACGACATGGTCTTCGCCCCGGTCAACGAGGCGACGGCGGGCCGCATCCAGTACGAGGTGTACGCCAGCCTCGACCGCTGGGAGCCGCGCATCGAGGTGCACGAGGTCGAGGTCAGCGCGGGCACCGAGCAGAGCGTGCTCTTCATCGACGTCCGCTACTCGATCCGCGGCACGAACAACCCGCGCAGCCTCGTCTTCCCCTTCTACGTCATCCCCTCCCACGAGGAGCCCGGCGCGCCCGGCCCCGGCCCCTCCCACGAAAGCGACCGCTGATGGCCCTGCCCTCACCCAATCTCGACGACCGTCGGTTCCAGCAGTTCGTGGACGACGCCAAGCGCTACATCCAGCAGCGCGCACCCGAGTGGACCGACCACAACGTCTCCGACCCCGGCGTCACCCTCGTCGAGACCGTGGCCCACATGGCCGACCAGATCGTGTACCGGCTCAACCGGGTGCCCGACAAGAACCATCTGGCCTTCCTGGACCTCGTGGGCATCACCCTCTTCCCGCCGACGGCCGCCCGCACCGACGTCACGTTCTGGCTGTCCGCACCGCAGGACGAGACGGTGCTGCTGCCCGTGGGCACCGAGGTGGCCACCCTGCGCACCGAGAGCGAGCAGGCGGTCGTCTTCGCCACCGAGCGCGAACTCCCGCTGCTGTCCTGCTCGTTGCGGCACCTGGTGGTGCAGGCGGTCGGCGAGCCGGTCGCCGACCGGACCACCGACCTCGCCGAGAACAAGGACGTGAACTGCTTCGCCGAGGCCCCCCGGCCAGGCGACTGCCTGCTGTTCGGGCTGACCGCGGCGGTCCCGCACTGCGCGGTGGCACTCGAACTCGACAGCCGGGTGGACGGCGTCGGCGTGGACCCGCGCCAGCCGCCCCTGGTGTGGGAGGCGTGGACCGAGGACGGCTGGCGGGAGTGCGAGATCGACCGGGACGGCACCGGCGGCCTCAACCGGCCGGGCGACGTCGTGCTGCACGTCCCCGGCGGCCACGTACTGTCCCGCTCCGGCGGGCAGGAGGCGGGCTGGCTGCGCTGCCGGGTCACCGAGCCGCTGGCGAACCAGCCCTTCTACGCGATCTCCCCGACCGTACGGTCCGCCGACGCCTGCACCATCGGCGGAACCACCCCCGCCGTGCACGCCGAGACCGTCACCGACGAGGCGCTCGGCGAGTCGACGGGACTGCCGGGCCAGCGGGTGCAGCTCGTGCACGCACCCGTGGTGGGCGACGACCCGCCGCTGCTGCTGCAGTCCGCCGAGCGCGAGGGCTGGCAGGACTGGCAGGTCGTCCCGCACTTCGCCGCTTCGAGCCCGGACGACCGGCACATCACCCTGGACGCCACCACCGGCGAGATCGCCTTCGGGCCCTCCGTCCGCGAACCCGACGGCACACTGCGCCAGTACGGCGCCGTCCCCGTGAAGGGAGCGGTGCTCCGCGCCCGCCGCTACCGCATCGGCGGCGGCCGCGCGGGCAACGTGGCCCGCGGCGCCGTACAGGTGCTGCGGACCTCCGTGCCGTACGTCTCCGAGGTCGTCAACCGCGAGGCCGCGCGCGGCGGTGTCGAGGGCGAGACCGTGCAGGAGGCCAAGGTCAGGGCGCCCATCACGCTGCGCGCCCAGGAACGCGCCGTGACCCTGCGCGACTACGAGGAACTGGCCCGCCGCGCCGCCCCCGAGACCGCGCGCATCGCCTGTCTGGAGGGCGCCGAGAACGAACACGGCTCGTACGCGGTACGGGTCCTGGTCGTGCCGCAGGCCGTGCCGGACCCGGGCGGGCGGCTGCGCTTCGAGCAACTCGTCCTCGGCGACGCCCTGTTGGGCCGGATCACCCGCCATCTCGACGAACGCAGGCTGATCGGCACCCGGCTCGCGGTCGGGCCCCCGTACTACCAGGGCGTCACCGTCGTGGCCACCGTGCACGCCTTCCGCGGCGTGGACACCGACCGGGTGCGGCGGCAGGCGCACGACGCCCTCTACCGCCACCTGGACCCGCTGACCGGCGGGGTCGACGGGACCGGCTGGCCGTTCGGCAGGCCCGTGCAGTCCGGGGAGGTGTTCGCCGTCCTGCAGCGCGTGCCGGGCGTGGAACTGGTCGACGAGGTCACCCTCCACCCCGCCGACCCGCTGACCGGCAAACGGGGCGAGGCGACCGACCGGATAGACCTGGAGGCACCGTCCCTGGTCTTCTCCTTCGACCATCGCGTACGGGTGCTCGGGGGGACGTCGTGAGAGCCACTGGCCCGCAGGGCCCGCGCGCGGGAGCATGCGGCTCGGTGCGCTTCCGTAGCCTCGCCGTACGCACCTGCCCCGTGAGCCTCTTCGTCCGCACGTGTCCCGTGCGTCAGCACTGTCCGCGGAAGGGGAACGTCCGATGAGGGGGTCAGTCGACGGGCTCGGCTCGTCCGCCCCGATCGGCGCCATGCTGCCCGCGGTGTTCGCCGACGACGACCTCGCACAGCGGTTCGTGGCCGGACTCGACGAGGTCATGGCCCCCGTGCTCAACGTGCTCGACTGCCTGCCCGCCTACTTCGATCCGGCCCTCGCCCCGGTGGACTTCACCCGCTGGCTGGCCGAGTGGGTCGGCGCGGAGACCGACGGCAGCGAACCGGAGCCGCGGCTGCGCGCCGCCGTGGCCGCCGCCGCGTACCTGCACCGCGTCAGGGGCACCCGGCACGGCCTGGCCGAGGCGGTGCGCCTCGCCTTCGGGGTCGAGCCGGAGATCACGGAGAGCGGCGGCGCGGCGTGGAGCGCCCGCCCGCTCGGCCCCTTCCCCGGCGAACGGCGGCCGTACCTGCACGTCACCGTCCGTCTCGCCGACCCGGGCCCCGCGGACGAACACCGCTTGAGAGCCCTCGTGGCAGCGGCCCGCCCCGCCCACATGCCCTACTCGGTCAAGGTGACCGCAGCCGAAAGGACCTCGGAAAGATGACCACGCAGAACTGCGCCGAATGCGGTACGCGAGCGGAACCGGGCCAGTCGTTCTGCGACGCCTGCGGCGCCGTACTGAGCTGGAACGACCGGGCACCCCGGGCGGCCCGGACGGCCGCCACGGCGCCGAGCGCCGCGCGGTCCACCGCGGCGGCCGACGTTCCGGCACCACGCGCGAGCAGTACGTGGGAGGGGAGCTGGGAGGAGGAGCGCACCGCGCCGACGGCGCGTACGGGCACGACCGGCCGGACCGGGGCGGGCGCGCCGCGCACCGGCGCTGCGGGCGCGGAGGGTGCGGGCGCGCAGGCGCACGGGGACGTTCCCCCGCGCGACCAGGCTCCCCCGCGCGACCAGGTCCCCTCTCGTGACCACGGTGACCCTCATGGCCACGGTGCCCCTCGCGATCCCGGTGATCCTCGCGACCACCGCGGGTCCGAGCCCGGTGGCGCCACGGGAACCGCAGGGCCGGTCCCGGCCACACCCCAGCCCGCGGCCCACGACCCGGCGCCCGCAGCTCCGCCCGCGGCCTATGGCTCCCCGCCCGCGGCCCACGACCCGGCACCCGCGGCCCACCGCACCGCGCCCGCCCCCGATCCCTACGACACGATGGCCGACCGGGCCCGTTCCCTGCTGGTGCCGGTGTCAGAACCGGACGGCCGTCCCGCCGAGGCCCCGTCGGTCGCCCCGGTCCTCCCTGGCCGGCCGGTCGCGGACCGGCCCCAGGTACGGGCCCCCGGCCACGAAGCGGGCGACGGGCACGGCCTGCCGTGCCCGTGGTGCGCCACACCCAACCGGCCCGACCGGCACTTCTGCGCCCGCTGTGCGATGCCCATGACCCGGAGGGAGGAGCAGTCGCGCACCCGCCTCCCGTGGTGGCGCCGGCTGCTGGGCGCCGGCCGGCACGAGATCCCGTGGGCCGGCGACCGGCCCCGGATGCGGCGCACCTTCGAGAGCGTGCTGCGCTGGGTGGTCGGTGCCGTCGTCCTCGCGCTGCTGATCGTCGCGGGGATCAACGCGCCGACCGCCGTGCAGGCCACCCGCGACCACTTCGCCAAGCGGGCCCCCGTCGCCCCGGACGGGTTCGGCGCGTCGCGTTCGTTCCCCGGCCACCAGCCAGGGCTCGCCTTCGACAAGTACAGCAACACCTGGTGGGGTCCCGGGGTCGTGGACTCGGGCCAGGGCGAGTGGATCGAGGCCCGCTTCGACGAGCCGACCCGGCTGCTCGACCTGATCCTCACACCGGGCGTCTCCAGCAAGGCGAACCGGATCGGGGAGTCGGCCCTGCCGCACCGGCTCAAGGCCACCATCACCACGAAGGACGGCAGGACCACGACGCGGACGATCACCCTGGACCAGGGCCCCGGCGGACAGCGCCGCGCGTTCCGCGTCGGGGACGTCACCAAGGTCCGCTTCACCGTCGAGTCCTCGTACGGCGCTTCCTCGAAGAAGCAGGTCGCCCTCGCCGAGGTCGAGTTCTTCGGTCCTTCGCGCGGCGACAACGCCTGACGCGTGGGTACGGGCGATGCGTCGGCACCCCACCGTACTGGTGGGGTGCCGGGCTTCAGCCGGTCAGCACTCGCCGCCCCACCTGGCGTAGTTCATGGTCATCGCACCGCCGGTGAAGTAGTGGGAGTTGGAGTCCGGCGGGTAGTGGAGACAGCCCGTCACGTACTGCCCGCCGACCCAGGTGACCCGGTAGCGGATGTGGTCCGCGCCCGGGTAGGCCGTGCCGTTGTTGATGATGGACATGCCGTTGGACGACGACATGTTCGACAGGTTGCCCTGCGACTTCCACGTCGGAGCGCCGGAGAAGTTCGGGTTGTTCCAGACGCACACGTACGAGCGCGGGCAATCGGCGGGCGATGCCGATGCCGACGGGGCGAGCACGAGGCCCGCCGTGGCCAGGCTCAGGGACGCGACGCCGACGGCCGCGATCCTGTGCAGGTTCTTCATGGTGATCCGTTCCCTTCTCTCCGTTCCGTCTCTGCCGCCCACCACTGTGGTGGGTCCGCCCTCGCGGGGCATATGTGCGTTCCGGTCATGTCGTGACCGATTCCTCACGCTGTCCCGCAGCGGCGGCGGAGAAGCGCGACGCCCTCGCCTTCGAGGTCGTCGCAGTACGCGGGGCGCCCGGTCATCGCCATCACCAGGGCCAGCGTGGTTCCGGAGACGAGCGGCCCGGAACCGGCCGTGAAGGGGCCGTCGTTCGCGACGAGCCGCAGGCCGCGGACGCGTCCCTTGGCGAGGACCACGAGGTCCGAGCCCCGGTAGTACTCGGCCACCTGCGTGACCACCCCGACCGGGTGGTCACGGCCGATGCCCAGCGGACGCCGGATGTCCGCTCCGTGCACGAGGGTCTCGCCCAGCATGGCCACGACGGGGAGCGGAGGCTTGGTCGTGCTCAGGACCACGCGCCGGAACCTCTCCAGCGTCTCGGCCGGGGTGGCACCCAGCTGCTCCGCCAGCCGCACGGCCACCTGCTTGTCGAAGTCGAACCGGCAGCGGATCACCCCCGCCAGCCACCGAGGGGGGTTGAGGCTCGCCGCCGCGGTGAGGTGTGCCAGCACCTCGCGCACCGTCAGTTCGGCGCACAGCGACGGTGTGCTCCACTGCTCGTCCGTCAGGCCTGCGAGATCGGCCGCCAGCGCCCTTCGCTCCGCGTGGACGAGGGCCCAGACCTCACTCCTCGGGCTGCGGCCGCCTGCCGTCGGTTCCGAATCAGTCATACGAGAGCGTCTCCTGTCACGGGTGGTGCGGCCCGAGCCGCAACAGGCTACGCGGGCCGGAAGGCGAGGACCGTGTTGTGGCCGCCGAAGCCGAAGGAGTTGCTCAGGGCCAGCCGGACACTCTGCCGCAAGGGGGCTCCGGTCACCAGGTGCACCGGGGCCTCGTCCGGATCCGGCTCGTGGAAGTTCGGTGTGGGGGGTACGAGGCCGTGCTCGACGGTCAGCACGGTGAGCGCGGCCTCGATGGCCCCCGCCGCGCCCATGGTGTGCCCGATGACTCCCTTCGCCGAAGTGACCGAAGGGGGGTGGTCGCCGAACACGCGGTGCAGCACCGAGGCTTCGGCGCGGTCGTTGAGCGGGGTGCTCGTGCCGTGTGCGTTGACGTGGTCGACGTCGCCGGGGGCGGCTCCGGCCGAGCGCAGCGCCTCGCCCACGGCACGCAGGACCCCGCCGCCCGCCGGATCCGGCGCGACGCAATGGTGCGCGTCGGTGGCGGCGCCGTACCCGACGAGTCTCGCGCGGACGGGTGCCGACCTGGCCTCGGCGTCCGATCCGCGTTCCAGGACGAGTACGCCCGCCCCTTCGGCCAGTACGAATCCGTCGCGCCCGCGGTCGAAGGGACGGGAGGCGGCGGCCGGATCGTCCTGGCGTCTGGAGAGCGCGCCCATCCGGGCGAACGCGGTGGCGCACAGCGGGGTGACCATGGCGTCGCTGCCGCCCGCCACGGCGATGTCGCAGGCGCCGCTGCGCAGCAGCAGGGCCGCGGTGATGAGGGCGGTGGCCCCGGACGCGCACGCCGTGGCGGTGTGCAGCGCCGGGCCCTGTGCGCCCAGGGCGATCGCCAACTGTCCCGCGGCCATGTTGGGCAGGAAGGAGGGCAGCGTCATGGGCGAGACGGCCCGTGGGCCCGAGTCGACGAGCCGCAGGTGCTGTTCCTCGTACGTCCCGACGCCGCCGGCCGCGGACCCGAGGACCACCGCGACCCGGAGCGGGTCCCAGGAGGCCGGGGAAAGACCGGCGTCCCGCACCGCTTCGTCGGCCGCCGCGAGGGCGAACTGGGTGAACCGGTCGAACCGCCAGGGCTGGGCGCCGGGCACGTGCGTACGGGGGTCGAAGCCGGGGACGCGGCAGGACAGGGCGACCGGACGGCCGGCGAGCGACGGGTCGTGCGCCGCGGTCGGCTGTCCCGCACAGACCCGTGCCCAGGTCTCCTTCGCGCCCACTCCGGCGGGCGTGACGAGTCCGATGCCCGTGACGGCGATGTCGCCGTCCGCCGGCCTCCTGGTCATGTCCGCTCCGCATGTCCGGCCGCGGGGTGTCCGGCGTCCAGCTGGGTGCCTACCGCCTCGGCGACCTGGCGTACCGTCGTGTCGCCGGTCACCGTGTCCTCCTCCAGCGGGACATCCCAGTGGTCCTGGAGGGTGACCAGGAGTTCCACCACGGCGAGGGAGTCGAGCTCCAGGGCGTTGAAGGAGCTGTCGGGGTCGATGGACGAGGCGTCGACGTCGAACTTGTCGGTGAGAACGGTCACGAGGTGGTCGTAGACGGCCTGCATGGCTTCCTCCTGGATGCGGTCTGCTCTGCGGTGTGTTCGGTGGTGTATCCGGTGGGGGCGGACGTGGGGCGGGATTCCGGGTCGGCGGTGCACGGCACGGCCGACGGCCAGAGCAGTGCGACCGAACCCCAGGTCAGACCGCCGCCGAAGGCGGTCAGCAGGCTGCGGGAGCCCGGCGGTACGAGGCGTCCCGCGACGGTGTGGGCCAGCGCCAGGGGGATCGAAGCCGCCGCGGTGTTGCCGACTTCGCGGATGTTGCCGAAGCGGCTCCGCGGGGGCACGCCGATCCGTTCGGCGACCGAGTCGAGGATGCGCTGGTTGGCCTGGTGCCCGATGAAGGCCCCGAGTCCCGCGGCCTCCCAGCCCGCGTGGGCGAGCACGGTGCGCGAGGACTGCGTCATGCGCTGCACCGCCTGCGCGTACACCTCGCGGCCGCGCATGCGGAAGTAGCGGGCGTCACGGGCCAGTCGGCGGGCGGTGTCCGGGGCGCGCGAGCCGCCCGCGGCGATCGCGATCAGATCGCTGCCGGAGCCGTCCGCGCCCAGGTCGACCGCGCTCACCGCGCCCGGCTCCCCGTGCTCGCCGGGGCCCAGCAGTACCGCGCCCGCGCCGTCCCCGAAGATCAGGGCGGTGTCCCGGTCCATCGGGTCGACGATGGTCGAGTACGTCTCGGCCCCGATCACCAGGGGGCTGGCGCACACACCGCTGCGGATCAGCGCGGTGGCGACGGTCAGGCCGTACAGGAATCCCGAGCAGACCGCGGAGAGGTCGAAGGCGGGCACGGTGCCCAGGCCCAGCCGGTGGGCCACCTCCGGTGCGGTGGCCGGGCAGCGCCGGTCGGGGGTGGTGGTCGCCACCAGGACGAGGTCGGCGCGGGCGTCCGCGGAGGCCATGGCGGCGCGGCCCGCGGCGGTCGCGAGGTCTCCGGTGCTCGTCCCGGCACGCACCTGGCGACGGTGGGCGATACCGGTACGGGTGCGGACCCATTCGTCGGTGGTCTCCAGGCCGCCGCGGCGCGCCACGTCCTCGTTGGAGAGGACCTGCGGGGGGAGGCAGCTGCCGAGACCGGTGATCACGGCGGTGGGGGTGTGGTCCTTCATCGGTGCTGTCCTGAGTCTCTGGGGGGCGTGCCGGTCACCCGGCGAGGAAAGGCGAGGGGGGTTTGGGGATGCCGGCCAGTCCGCAGTCCGGCACCGAGGCACCGCCGTCGAGGAGCAGGGCCTGCCCGGTGAGGAAGGACGCGGCCTGGGACGCGAGGAAGAGGGTCGCGCGGGCCACCTCGTCCGGTTCGGCCCACCGGCCCATCGGCACGTGCGCCATCAGCCAGTCGGAGAGCGGTCCCACCTCCTGCACCGAGGCCGTCATGTCCGTACGGGTCCAGCCGGGACACAGGGCGTTGACCCGGATGCCGTCGCGGGCCCAGCCGACCGCGAGGGAGCGGACGAGGGAGATCTGCGCCGCCTTGGTCGCCGCGTACGCCTCCATGAGGGGAGCGCCGACCACCCCGGCGAGCGAGGACATCAGCACGACACCGGCGCGGGGCGAGGCGCTGAGGTGACGGTGCGCGTGCCGGCACAGGGCGGCCGTGGCGTTGAGGTTGACCGCGACCACCTGCTCCCAGGACTCCTGGGTGGAGGCCTGCAGCGGGACCATGGCGGGGCTGCCGTCGGGCTGCGAGGGGAGGATGCCCGCGTTGTGCACGAGGACGTCGAGACCGCCGAGTGCTTCGGCCGCCTCGTCGACCACCCTGCCCGCCGTGCCGGGTTCGGCGAGTTCGCCCACCACGCGCACCGCGTCGTGGCCTTCCTTGGCCAGCAGCCGCGCCGTCTCCTCCAGGGCGTCCGACGTACGGGCCGACAGGGCCAGCCGGCCTCCGGCGCGGGCGAGGGTCACCGCCACCGCGCGGCCGATGCCGCGCGAGGCGCCGGTGACCAGGACGCGCGCCCCGTCCAGCCGGAAGGGGTCGGGGGCGGTGCCCAGGGCGAGGCCGGGGGCGGTGTCGGGGGTCGTGGTGCTCATGAGGGGCTCCTTTGTCCGGTGGGTACGGGGGCGAGGGGCTGCTGCGACACCGGGGCGGGGCCCTGGTGCGGTACGGAGGCGGGGGACTGGTGCGTCAGCGCGGCGGTGCCTGCCCTGCCTGCCGTGGTGGGGGCGATCCGGATGGAGGGGGCGCCCGTCCACCTCAAGAGGGCTCCGCCCCAGGTGAGTCCGGCTCCGAAGACCGCGATGAGGACACGGCCCCCGGTCGGCAGGCCGCCTCGCGCGGCGGCGCTGGCGAGTGCGTAAGGGGCGCTGGCGGCGCCGATGTTGCCCACTTCGTCGCCGACGATGGCCATGCGGTCGTGCGGGATGCCGATCCGGTCGCCGAGGCTGCGCAGCAGGACCGGGTTGGGCTGGTGGACGATGAAGGCGTCGATGTCGTCGAGCGCGATCCGGTGGCGGGTGAGGGTCTCGCGGACGATCACCGGGAAGATCTCCGCGATGAAGTCCCGTACCGCCCGCCCGTCCATGTGGATCCGGTGCCGGAGCGCGTCGACGGTGTCCGTACTGGCCGGTGCCCGGCTCCCGCCCGCCGGGATGAGGACGTGGTGCGCACCGGTTCCGTCGGAGCCGAGGCGGAAGCCCTCGAACCCGCCGTCCGCCGCCACTGGCCCGAGGACCGAGGCCGCCGCGCCGTCGGCGAAGAGCACGGCGGTGCCCCGGTCGGCGGGGTCGAGGAACTTCGAGTAGACCTCGACGCCGACCACCGCCGCGTAACGTGCCGAGGGGTTGGCGGTGAGCCAGTTGTGGGCGACCTGGGTGGCGAACAGCCATCCCGAACAGGCCGCTCCGACATCGAGGGCCACCGCGTGCCGGGCCCCGGTGAGCGCCTGCACCCGGCATGCGGTGGAAGGACCGAGCTCGTCGGGCGTGGAGGTGGCCACGATCAGCAGGTCGAGCTGGTCGATGTCGATGCCCGCCGCGGCGACGGCGGCCCGCACCGCGGCCGCCGACAGGTCGGACGCGGCCTCCTCAGGTGCCGCCGCGTGCCGCGACCGCACCCCCGTGCGCCGGCTGATCCAGTCGGCCGTCACGCCTGCGGAGTGCGCGACCTCCTCGTTGGTCCGGATGCGCCGGGGCAGATAGCTGCCCATGCCGAGAACGCCGATGCGCCGGTCCTTCGGACGTGTGGTCATGTCAGAGCTCCTTGGTGCCAGGACAGGGTCGTGACGAGTGCTCCCGGGTAGTCGTCGGCCGCGAGGGGAGCACCCACGAGATCCGCCGGGTGGTCGAACGCCTCTTCAAGCAGCGGGAGTTGAGGCAGCAGCAGGTCGCACAGCCCGGCGGCGGTCCGCTCAAGTCCCGCCATCTGCTCGGGCCGCAGGGTGCCCGCGGTGAGCAGTGATCCGGCCCAGTGGCGGGCCGCGACCACACCGTGCAGCGCGGCGAGCGCGGACAGGGTGTCCTGAGTTGCCAGGTCCGGGGAGCGCGCCACGTCCTGTGCGGTGAGCCGTGCGGCGTAGACCTCGCCCAGCTCTCCCGTCCTGGGCAGCAAGGGGTTCCACAGCTCGAACCCCTCGGCGCCACGGGCGACTTGAGCATCGTGGTCGCGCCGCAGCTGCCCGGCCAGCAGCCGCTCGTGGGCCCGGACGACCGCGGGCCACCAGGCCGGGTCCGACGGGTCGGGGAGGGACAGGTCCTCGGGCGGCGGTGCGGCCGGGTCGGCCTCGGCGACCAGGGCCTGCCCGAGGTCGTAGAAGATCAGCTGACTGTCCCCGCCGGCCGCGTCGAAGGCGTGGTGGAAGCCGTGGTACCCGGCCAGCCGGTTGGCATCGAGGTGGCCCGAGTAGCCGCAGAGGCGCTGGCAGGTCGCGGTGGTGCGGGCGGCGGCGCGCACGCAGTGCGCCTTGTACGCCGAGAGCGGGCGGCTGACGGCCGACCACGGTGCGAAGGTCATCGCCTCGCTCGCGTCCGCCTCCTCGCTCGCGCCCGCAGAGCCGTTCGCGTCCCCCGTACGGTCGTACGGGCGGAGCAGTGTCCGGGCGCGGTCGGCGGCGCAGGTCAGGGCGAACGCCTCGGCGAAGGCGCCCAGTAGCGCGTACTGATGGCTCCGGTACGACAGCAGCGGAGTCCCCGGGGCCAGCCGCCCTTGGGTGCGGCGCTGTCGCGCGTACCGCAGCGCGAGGACGGCGGACTGCCGGGACATGGCGGCGGTGGCCGACGGCAGCGTGCCCCAGAGCCCCTGGCCCACGCACAGCGTGCGGCGGAGCCGGTCGTCGGGGCCCAGCAGCGGGTCGCGGAAGACGCCGTCCGCGGTGAGCGAGGCGTCGTCGCGCAGCCACCGCTCGTACGGCAGACGGACACCGCGGAACCGTACGAGGGCGTAGTCCAGCGGCAGGGCGCCCAGTTCGAGCGGCGCGGAGATCCCCACTCCTGGCCGGGGCCCCCGGTCGTCGCTGAGGTCCACGACGAAGGAGAAGACGCCGCAGTCTTCCCCGCGCACCCGCAACCGGGCGAGGACGACGACGGTGCGCGGAGCACCGTGCGCGGCGACCCCGCAGAACTTCGCCGCCCCGTCGTCGGGGGTGGTGAGCACGAACTCGCGGGTCTCCGGGTCGAAGACGGCTTCGGTCCTGGTGGCCAGATGGCTGTTTGCCAGGCCCGCCTCGGTGATGAGGTAGCCGCCCTTGGCCCGCCCCGTCTCCAGCGCGTCGAACTCGTCCGCCAGCGCGTCGTGGTCCGGCGCCAGCTGTGCCATGGACCCCAGGCACAGCACCTGGTGGGTGACCAGGGTCATGCAGAGCGCGGGGTCGCTGACCGCGGCCCAGGAGAGCACCGCGGCGAGCTGATCGGGGTCGGCGAGCAGCGCGCGGGCCGGTGGGAGGGAGGCGCACAGGGCCCGCAGCCGCCCGGTCAGGCGCTGCTCGCGGGAGACGGGAGGTCCGTCGTCGGGAGCGGGGTCGCAGGTCAGTGCCTTGTGGAGCTGATCCAGAACGTGCGGTGGGCAGTTGCCGTGGGCGAGCCGGTTCAGGTGCGTCACCAGTGACGACGCTGGCTCGGTGGGGGACCCGGTGGACACAGAGCACCTCCAGGAGGTTCGGCGGGGGGATCCGAGAACACGAAGGGGTGTACGGGCGCGGGGGTTCGGCCGCGTCGGGTCAGCGGGCAGGGGCTCCGGGCAGTCCGGCGGAGGACTGCGGCGGCCCGGCGGAGGACTGCGGCAGTCCGGCAGAGGTCTGCGGCAGTCCGGCGGAGGTCTGCGGCGGCGCGCCGGAGGTTTGCGGCGGCCCGGCGTCGGCGGGTGACGCCCAGTCGAAGTCCCCGTCCGCGAGCGGCGCGCGGACGGCGGGACCGTGGATGGTTCCGTGGGCGGCTCCGTTGCCGGGCCCTTCGGCGGCCAGGACCCTGCCGACGCTGCGGGCGAGGGCGCTGCCGGTGCCCGCCTCGTAGAAGTCGCAGGTACGGAGCTTTCCGAGCCGCCCGAGGACATCGGGCAGCCGGACGGGCCTGACCAGGCAGTCCGCCAGCCGCAGCGCGAGGTCGTCGTCCTTCTCGTACCGCCTGCCCGCCACCGCCGAATAGGCGGCGGTACGGGCCTCGGCGACCGGGTAGCGGCGCACGTCCCGGGCGAACCGCCGGGCCTGGGAGGTGTACGAGGGGTGGTGGGAACCGAAGGGGAGCCGAAGGCGCACGGCCGCCGTGCCGCTGCGGCGCGCTTCCTCCTCCACCCGCTCCAGTTGGGCGAGCGGACCGCCCACCAGAGTCTCGGCGTCGTCGTTCACACAGGCCACGACGACGTCCCTGGTGTCCGCCCGGCCGATCAGCTGTTCCGCCGCGCGCTCGTCGCCCGACAGGAGGGTCAGGCCGCCGGGGCAGGTGGCGAGGACGAGCGCGAGGTCATGGGCTATTCCCGCACCGTCGGCCACGGTGTAGACCCCGGCCGCGGTCAGCGCCGCGATCTCCCCGAAGCTGACCCCGAGCACCGCGTCCGGCTCGCCGAGCCGGGCGCACAGTGCGCGGTGCACGCTCATGCTCGCGCCGAACAGGGCGAGTTGGAGGGTGCCGGGGGCCGCGTGCGCGAGTTCCCTGCCGCCCGGCGGGCGGTCGCCGAAGAGCCAGCGACGCAGCGGGCGCAGACCGCGGCCCACCGCTCTCTCGTCGATTTCGTCGAACACAGATTCCGCCGTACGCCGCAAGGGTGGCGAATCGGCGGCCCCGCGCAGCAGCATGCTGACGGCGAAGTCCCCCTGACCGGGGAAAACATGGACCGTACCGGGCATGAAGTGCTCCCTCGGACGTGGCCTCCACCGCCCGCCGCAGACTCGGCGGGCATATGCGGCATGGACGCGTGGGCCGGTCGTGCCGCACTCTGAAGCGTGCTCCAGTTCCGGTCCCGGATGGGCCCCCGCACGGCGCCAAGGTGTTGAAAGTCAGCCGACGTTGAAACTCCTCTCGGTTCCCGCCGAGCCGCGCCTTCCACCCGTCGCCCCGTGGAGGAGGCGCCTTGCGCGCGACCCGACAGCAGAACCCGGCCCGACCCCCGAACCGGACGTTGCGGGCCCTGCTCGGCGAAGCCGGGTGGAGCGGTGCCCGGTTCGCCCGCGAGATCAACGCGGTGGCCGCCGCACACGGTCTCGGCGTCAGCTACGACAGGACAGCGGTCAGCCACTGGCTGGCCGGCACCAGACCCCGGCCGCCCGTGCCGGAGATCGCGGCGGAGGTCCTCTCCCGGCGGCTGGGCAGAAGCGTCGTCGCCCCGGACACCGGCCTCGCCGCGCCGCACGACCACCACGACACGGACCGGACAGCACGGGGAGGCGGATCAGCCTTGGACGATCTGGAACGGCTCGGGGCCCTGGCCGACCGCCGCGACGCCGCGCGCACCGGCGTCTTCTCGGTGGCCCCGCTGCTGCTGCCGGGCTGGGACTCCCTGCTGCCGAGCGTCGTACCGGCGGCGAGGGCGGCGGCCCCGGCCCCGCCCGACGCGCGGTCCGCCACCCTGCTGCTCTCGCTCTTCTCCCGGCACGAAGCGGCGTTCGGCGGCGGCCAGGTGCGGGATCCGCTGCGCTCCTACCTGGCCACCACCGTGACCTCCTGGCTCCGCCAGCCCACCGCGCCCCGGGTGCGCGGCGAACTCCTCACCGTGGCGAACCAGTTGACCTACCTCTGCGCCTTCACCCACTTCGACGCCAACCTCCAGGCCCACGCCCAGCAGTACTACCTCACCGGAATCAATCTGGCCCGCGAGGCCGGGGACCGGGTCGGGTTCGCGCTGGGCGCCCGGGGGCTCAGCGTCCAGGCGCTGTCGCTGGGACACGTACGGGAGGCCGACAAACTGGCCGAACTCGCCGTCCGCGTCGGTGCGCCGCAAGCCCCCGCGCACCAACAGGCCCTCCTGCTGGGGCATCTGGCCGTCACCCAGGCGCACCTGGGCAACAGGCGGGCCGCCGCCCGGCACCTCATCGATTCGGAGAAGCGCCTGGAGGCCTCCGACAGCTCTCCCACTCCGGTGGGAGCCTTCCACTCCAGTTCGCTGGCCCTGCAGCACGCCGCCGTCGCCCGTGCGCAGTCGGACCACGCGCTGGAGGCCCGGCACCTGGAGTCCTCGCTGCGCGGGCGCCCCCCGGAGGAGAACCGCGCCCGGTCCATCAGCCTGGCGACCCTCGCCGAGGCCCAGTTGAACGAGGGACATCTCGACCGGGCCTGCCGGACCTGGAGCGCCTTCCTGGACCTCTACGGGGACGTCAGCAGTGCGCGGGTCCACGACCACCTGAGGGTGCTGATCTCCCGGCTGCGTCCGCACGCCGCCCACCGTCTCGTCCCGAACGTGCTGGACCGGGCCAGATCGCTGGCGGCGCAGCACGCCGCCCACTGATCGGGCGCGGACCGCCCCTTCGTCCGGCACCGCTGCGGGTTGGCCGGAACTGGCAGTCACCCGGCGGGGTGAAGAAAGCATTCTGCCGCAGACCGTGAGCCCAACGCTGGTGAGTGGGCGCAGAGCCCCCCGCCCGGACCGGGTTCCCCGGCAGCTCCCCACCCACCATCGAAGCTCACCACCCGAAGCTCACAGCCCGAAGCTCACGCCCCCGAAACTCACACCCCGAACGGGACCATGAACCGCAGCGTCCTTCTGGAAGAGTTCCCCTGTGCACTCCCCCTCTCCGCACCTCTGACCGTCGCGACCTCCTGGGCCCACCCGCGCAGGGGGCAGGTGCGCTCTCCCGCGCACGCACTGCTCTCCTCGGCCGCCGGCCGGGCGGGCCTCCCGCCCGGCCAACGGGCCTTCACCGCGCACGACCTGGACGCGGACACGGCGGAATTCCGTCTGATCACGGTCTCCTACGAGGACCGGCACTCGGTGACCACAGGCCTGGCCGTAGCGGTACGGGCGGACAACGAACCGGCCCTGTCCTTCGCCCGGAACCAGATCCGCGAGTGGCGGACCGCCCTGCGCACCCGACGCCTGCTCCTGCCCGACCAGGACTACGCCCGTACCCCGGCCCTCCCCCTCCCGGCGCAGACCACGGCACTGTGGAGCGCGTGCGGCTGCCCCACCTCGGCCGGCTGCCCGGCCGCCAAGGACGCCTCGGCCACGCTCCGGGCCTTCCGGGAGCGCGGTGACCGGGTCCTCCTGGTCGGCGGCCCGCTCCCGCCCCCGGCGGCCGAAGCGCCGTTCACCGTACGGGAGCGGGCGGGCCTGACGGAGATCAGCACGCCCGAGCAGGCGACCGACCTCGTGATCGAGGACCCGTCCGTCCTGGCGTTCGTCGTCGTCCCCGGAACGGCGGCCGCCCAGCTGTCGCCCATCCTGGCCGTACTGCGCCGCAGGCTGCCGGGTCTGCGCGGGCAGCATCCGTGCCAGTGGTGCTACACGATGACGGACTGGTGGCAGGCGGCGGAGGCCACCGTGCAGGAGAGCGACCTGGTCCTCATCACGGGTTCCGGCCACCACCCCGGCGCGGCGGTGACCCGCGCGGCGGCCGAACGCCTCGGCGTCCCGGTCCACTTGATCGACTCCCTGGACGAGCTCCGCACCACGCATGTGGACGCCGCGACGATCACCCTCGTCGACGCGGGAGCCACCGACGCCGGCCGGAACGCCGTGGCCGGAGTCCTGGAAGGGCTCGGCCCGTGCAGCACGGTCCGCCGTACGGTCCGCTCCCGGCGGGAACCGGCGTCCGCGCGGCAGAACCTGCCCGCCCCCGGAACGAGCCCCAGGGCCGAAGGGACCCGTCCCGGCTGAGGTCACCTGCCGCGGAGGCCGTACGTCCGCGGCAGGAGCTCGGGCCGGGCGTCGTTCCGTACGCCTCGGCGGAAGTCCCGTACGTCTCAGCAGAGCACGTCCACCCGGACGACCAGGTTGTTGCCGTCGAGCGGCCGTTCCGTCCACGCCTCGACGCGGTCCCACCGGCCGTCCGCGTAGGTGACGGTGAAGGCGTTCCCGTGAGCCTTGGCCCAGTTGTAGTGGTCCTGGATCGGGTTGTAGCCGCAGGACTCCACGTTCCAGATCTTGTTCGGCGTGTTGGCCAGGAAGATGCACGCCCGCCCGTAGTCGCACTGGGGAGACCAGTAGTCGGCGCCGGGGGGAGCAGCGGAGGCCGGGCCGCCGGCGAACGCGGCGGCGGCTCCCATGACGTACTGCGTAGTCAGGGGCAGTGGATCTGCCCTCCCGCACCCCCAAGAACAGGGGCACCGACCGGCGGCAGTTCCCGGCAGCCCTTGCCGCCGCCCAGAAGAACGGGAATATGCCCCTGCTGCCGCGGTGGCCGGAAACCCGCGAGATCGCTGCCCGGCCGAACGGCAGGGCCGGAAACCTGCCGTTCGGACCGGCGGACCCGGGCCTCCCGGTGAACAAGGCTTGTTCTACCGGGAGTTGATCGCCCGCAGCATGTCCAGACGGGACGCCCGCCCGGCCGGCCAGATCGCGGCGAGGACGCCGACGACCACGGCCAGGCCGAGGAAGAGGGCGAGGCGCGGCCAGGGCAGTGTCGTCGAGTAGTCGGGCAGGCCCGATGCCGTGAGGCTGCCGCCCGTCCAGGCGAGGAAGACTCCGGTGGCGATGCCGAAGAGCGCGCCGAACAGCGAGATGACCACCGACTCCAGGCGGACCATCCGGCGGATGCCCGTACGGTCCAGGCCGATGGCGCGCAGCAGGCCGATCTCGCGGGTGCGCTCGAACACCGACATGGCCAGGGTGTTGACCACCCCGAGGACCGCGATGACGACGGCCATGCCCAGCAGCCCGTACATCATGTCGAGCATCAGGCCGATCTCGACGAAGCCCTCCTCGGCGAGCTGTTCCTGGCTCTGCACCTTCAGCAGCGGGCTGTTGCCGAGCGCGGAGCGGATCTCGCGGTCGAGGCCCGCGGCCCTGCCGGGTGCGGCCTTCACGAGGACGCTCTCGTACTTTCCGTCCACGGTGTACGGCAGGACGTCGGCCAGGTCGCCGATGACACCCGCCAGGACGGGGTTCTCCCGGTAGACGCCGACGACCGTGAGCTCCCTGAGGTGCGCGGTCCCGCCCGAGTCCGGGGCGAACTGGTCCTTGACGAATCGGCCCCGCACGGGCGCGCCGACCCGCAGGCCGGCCCGCCGGGCGTAGGTCTCGGACACCGCGATCCGGCCGGGGCCGACCGCGTCGGCCGAGCCGCTGGTGAAGTCGACGTCGGCGACCTCGTCGAGCTGCTCCGGGTCGAGACCTGAGACCTTCGCGTACTCGCCGTTCACCGTGAGGCCGGCCGAGGCGAGCGGGGTCGCTCCGGCGACCCCCGGGACGTCGGCGACCTTGTCGCCGAGGGCCGGATCCAGGCCCAGGTACGCGGAGTTGACGACCCGGTAGTCGGCGGTGAGGCCCTGCACGGCGCCCCGGCCCACGGCCCGGTCGACGGAGTCGCCCACCACGGTCAGGCCGGTGATCAGGGCCAGTCCGATCATGAGGGCCGAGGCGGTGGCGGCGGTACGGCGCGGGTTGCGCAGCGCGTTCTCCTGGGCGAGTCTGCCGCTCACGCCGAAGAGGCGGGAGGTGACCCGGCCCGCCAGGGACACCACAGGACGGGACAGCAGCGGGGCCAGCACGATGGTGCCGGTCATGGTGAGGAACGAGCCGAACATGGCGAGCAGCAGGTTCTTCTGCGCGCCGTTGCCCAGGGTCGACACGTACAGCATGACGGCGACGCCCGCGCCGGTGAGCAGCGCGCCGAGGACGTTGCGCACGAGCAGGCCACGGACCGCGGCGGGCGCCTCCACACTGCTGAGCGCCTCCATCGGGGCGATCTTCGCGGCCCTGCGGGACGGCAGCCAGGCGGCGAGCACCGTGACCAGGACGCCGACGGCCGGCGAGCCGAGCAGCACGGTCGGCGAGACGACCAGCGGCCCTTCGGGAAGCCCGGCGCCGCTCGCGTTGAGCAGCGGACGCAGCCCGGCGGCGATGCCGAGACCGAGGACGAAACCGGCGGCGGACGCGCCGAGTCCGAGGACACCGGCCTCGACGAGGACGGCGCGCACGACCTGGCGCCGGGAGGCGCCCACGGCGCGCATCAGGGCGATCTCGCGGCTGCGCTGGGCGATCAGCATGGTGAAGGTGTTGGCGATGATGAACATGCCCACGAACAGGGCGATCCCGGCGAACACCAGCAGCATCTTGGTCAGCGCCTCGGAGTCCTCCGCGGTCTGCCGGGCCTGCTCGGCGGCGAGTTCGGCACCGCTCGTCGCGGTCGCGCCCTCCTTCGGCAGCAGTGCGCGGACCTGCTCGGTCAGGGCGTACCGGTCGGTGCCGGGCGCTGCGGCCACGGAGATCTCGTGGAACCGGCCGGGGGAGCGGAACAGGCCCTGCGCGGTCCTGGTGTCGAACAGGACGAGGGTGGAGCCCGCGGTGACCCGGGGGTCCTCGGTACGGACGGTGCCGACGAGCTTCTTGGTGAGGGCGGGCCCGGTCGTGGCGAACCGTACGGTGTCGCCGATCCGGTATCCGGCCTTCTCGGCGGTCGCCGCGGCCAGCGCCAACTCGCCCTCGGCGGCCGGTCCGCGGCCGGACACGATCGGGTACCGGGCGTCCTTGCCGTCGGCGCCGGGGGCGTAGTCGCCGGCCAGGTTCTGCCGGTTGCCGTCGGCGTTGACGGGCTCGCCGTCCTTACGGGCGAGTGTCGCGCTGCCGTTCACGGAGGGCCGCACGGAGGTGACGCCGGGCAGGTCGCGGAGGCGGTCGACGAGACGGGGGTCGAGACCGGCGGTCGGCTTCTCGTCCCCGGTGCCGGTGCCGGTGGCAGGGGTGGTTTCGGGGACGGTGCCGGTTTCGGGGACGTCGGCCTGCACCAAGACCGCCACGTCCTTGAGGTTCTTGCTGGAGGCGGCGCGGAAGGCGTCCGCGACCGTGTCGCCGAAGACGAAGGTGCCGGAGACGAAGGCGACACCGAGCATCACCGCGAGCGCGGTCATGACCAGTCGGGCTTTGTGCGCGAGGACGTTGCGCAGAGCTGTTCGCAGCATGGAGGGGGTCCAGGAGGTCAAGGGGAACGGGAGTTTCAGGAGGCACGGGGTGTACGGGGCGTACGGGGGCGCGCCGACGGACGTGCGGGACGTGCGGGATCCAGCGGCTCGTGAGGGCGCCTGCTTCCGCGCATGCGCCCGCGCCCGCGCCCGCGTCTGTGTCCGCGCTCGCGCGCCGTTCAGCTCGTACGGTTCCTGGCGTCGAAGCGCCGCATCCGGTCGAGGACGCCCTCCGCGGTCGGGGCGAGCAATTCGTCCGTGACGCGGCCGTCGGCGAGGAACACGACGCGGTCGGCGTGCGCGGCGGCCACCGGGTCGTGCGTGACCATCACGACGGTCTGGCCCAACTCCCATACGGATTCCCGCAGGAAGCCCAGGACCTCGGCGCCCGAGCGGGAGTCGAGGTTGCCGGTCGGCTCGTCAGCGAAGATGATCGCCGGCCGGGAGGCGAGGGCGCGGGCCACGGCGACGCGCTGCTGCTGCCCGCCGGAGAGCTGGCTCGGTCGGTGGCCGAGGCGGGCCGACAGGCCCACGGTCCGTACGACCGTGTGGACCCAGTCCTGGTCCGGGCGGCGGCCCGCGATGGCCATGGGCAGCGTGATGTTCTCGTACGCGGTGAGCGTGGGCAGCAGGTTGAACGCCTGGAAGACGAAGCCGACCTTGTCGCGGCGCAGCCGGGTGAGGCTGCGGTCGTTCAGGCCGGCGAGTTCGGTGTCGCCGATCAGGACCGAGCCCGAGGTGACGGAGTCGAGGCCGGCCATGCAGTGCATCAGCGTCGACTTGCCGGAGCCGGACGGGCCCATGATCGCCGTGAAGTGGCCGTGCCCGAACTCCACCGAGACCGAGTCGAGGGCGACCACACGGGTCTCACCGGTGCCGTAGACCTTGCTGAGCCCGGTGGCGCGGGCCGCGGCGGAGGTGGCTGGGGAGTGGATCGGGGCGGGCGCGGCGGCATGGGACATGGCTGCTCTCCAGTGAGGTGGGGGGAGGGATCGAGGGCCGGCCGGTGTGGGCGGTCGACTCCGTTCCATGCTGGGCGCGCGCCACGGCCGATCCGTAGCCCTCAGGGCGTGCATGCGCGGCCTGCCGAAGGTCAGGAGGAGAGGGGAGAGGTACTCCTCGGGGCGGAGCGGGGGTCCTACTTCTGGCAGAGGGCAGAGGGCAGAGGGCAGAGGGCGGGGCGGCCTGGGGTGCGGCTACTTGGTGTCGGTCAACGGGCCTGCGGTCAGCGGGAGTCGAGCGAGGTAGCGGGCGGGCCTTCAGCCGGACCGGTCCTGGCCTCCAGCTGGATCGGGCCCGGACTGCGGGGTGATCCGGTCCTGGTCCTCAGCCGGCTGGCCCCGGCCTTCAGAGGGAACCGGGCCTGGCGCCCGGTCGAACTGGCTCTGGCCCTAAGAGCGATCCGGGCCTGGCCGTCAGAGCGAACAGGGTCTGGCCCTCGGCCGAGCTGGGCTCGGCCGTCAGGGTGAACCGGGCCTGTTCCCCCGTCGAGTGGGACATGGCCGGCAGGGCGATCCGGGCCATGGTCCCCGGCCGGGCAGGCCCTGGCCCCCGAGCTGAACCGGCCCCGGCCTCCAGGGTGAACCGGCCCCGGCTCACAGCCGAACGGCCCCATCCCTTCGTCGACCCGGGCCCGGCCTCCAGTCGAACCGCCCCCATCCCTCCAGCCGAACCGGCACCGGCCCCGGGGGCGACCCGGGCCCCGTCCGCACGGGCGATCCGATCCCGGCCCTCAGGCGACCAGGCCCGTCCGGTGTGCGAGGACCGCCGCCTGTACGCGGCTTTCGCAGGCCGTCTTCTCCAGGATGGATCCGACGTGCGTCTTCACCGTGCCCACGCCGATGCCGAGCCGTCGTCCGATCTCCAGGTTGGCGAGACCCTGGCCGAGCAACGTCAGGACCTCGCGTTCGCGGTCGGTGAGGCGGGCGAGGCGGGTGAGGCGTGCGCTCCGGTCGTCGGTGTCGTGCGGTGCGGTGCCGCCCTGCAGCATCCTTCGGATGACCGTGCCGGTCACGCCGGGGGAGAGGACCGCGTCGCCCGCCGCCGCCGCGCGTACCGCGCTGATGAGTTCGTGCGGGCCCTCGTCCTTGAGCAGGAAGCCGGTGGCGCCTGCGTGCAGGGCGCGCGTCACGTTCTCCTCGTCGCCGAACGTGGTGAGCATGACGACGCGCGGCGCCGGGTCGAGGGCAAGGAGCCGCTCGATCGCCGCGAGCCCGTCGAGCACCGGCATCCGGACGTCCACCAGGGCGACGTCCGGCCGGAGTTCGGCGGCGAGCTCCACGGCCTCCGCACCGTTCGCGGCCTCCCCGACGACATCGATGTCGTCGGCGTGCCGCAGGATCAGACGTACACCGTGCCGGATCAGCTCCTCGTCGTCGGCGAGGAGTAGGCGGACAGTGTTGGCGGGGGCGGCGGGGTCGGTCATGGCTGTTGCTCCTGGGGGCCGGTCGGTTCGGTGATCAGGGGGACCTTGAAGCGGTCCACGGCGGTGAGGGTGTCACCCGTGAAGCAGTAGCGCACGAGCTCCAACTCGCCCCGTGCCCGGTGCTCCTGTCCGGTCGTCGAGGACGGGTACACGCAACTGGTCGCGGACCTCGGGCGGGTCGGCTCGTGCCCCACCGCGGCGGCGCGTGCCTCGTCGCTGTCCATGGCGGTGGCCGACCGCACCTCCTGGCGGCTCATGCCGATGCGGGGCGGCTCCCGGTGCTCCTGGTCGGGGCCGGGCATCGCCTCGTCGACGAGGGACATCCCGAACAGCGTCAGCACGCTCACCCCGGCAAGCCCGAGCAGCCCGGCCGCGGTGGCGACGAGCCTCCGCCGCACCCCGGACAGGGCCTGCCCGGAGGGCACTTCGGGCACATCGGCGTACGGGGACGGGCCGGCCGGTCCCGTCCGTGCGGCGGTGTCCGGCTCGGCCGGCAGTTCCGCCGACACCGCGAACCCGCCGCTCGGGGTCGGGCCCGCGTCCAGGGTGCCGCCGAGCAGCCCGACGCGTTCGCGCAGCCCGGTCAGGCCGCGTCCGGTGCCGATACGGGTCGGAGGTCTGGCCCCGGAGGGCGGTACCCCGTTGCGTACCGCGATCGTCACCCGCCGCTCGTCGTGCGTGACCCGGACGTGGACCCGGGCGCCGGCCGCGTACCGGTGCACGTTGGTCAGGGCCTCGCGCACCACTCGGTGTACGGCGCGGCGCACCCTGGCCTCGCGCCCGTCCAGATCGGGTCCTTCCCAGGCGAGGTCGACGCGGACGCCGCCGACGCGCGACTCGGCGACCAGGGACTCGACGTCGGCGCGGGTGCCGGTGGCGTCGGTGAGGGCTGCGGTGCCGGTGTCGCGGCCCAACGGGCCGAGCACGTCGAGGACTTCGCGCAGTTCCCGCATCGCGTCCTGGGTGGCGCCGCGCACCAGGGCGGCCTCGCCCCGCAGACCGGGTGCCTGCTTCTGCAGGGCGAGCTCCAGGCCGCCCGCGTGCAGCGAGATCAGACTGAGGCGATGCCCGACCAGGTCGTGCATCTCGGCGGCGATCCGGGACCGTTCGTGGATCCGGGACGCGCTGTCGGCCTGCCGCTCGGCCTCCTCCGCGGCGGCGGTGCGCTCCCGCAGCGCCCGCAGCAGCCGGTCCCGTTGACCCGCGGCGGCACCGACCAGGCCGGGCCCGAGCACGGTGGTGGTGGCGAGCACCGCGCCGAGGGCGAGGCCGAAGGGACAGCGGTCGATCCCGGAGTACGGGGCGAACGCCGCGCAGCCGACGGTGGCGAGAGCGCTGCCCCCGACCAGCAGCACGGTGCGGCGCCGGGCGGCGGCGACCTGCCGGGACGCGGCGTACGAGGCGACGGCGGTGAGCAGCCCCACGGCCGGGACCGCGCCCACGACGGCGGCGAGCCCGAGCACGGAGGCGACGGGACACCGCCGCCGCACGACGAACAGACCGATCGCGAGCAGCGCGAGCAGCACCCGGAGGGCGACGGGCAGGGAGTCGCCGAGCCCGTTCACGGCCGGGAACGCGAGGATCACCAGAACCCCCGCGCACACCGCCTCGACACCGGCCCGCCGCAGCCGCCGCCGGGACCCGCCGGCCCCGCCGTACTCGCTGGACCCGGCGCACCCGCCGTACTCGCCGGCGGCTGTGAAGGCGCTGCGCTCGGCGGACAGCAGGGACGTGAGGGAGGGCATACGCCCGATTATCGGGCACCACGGGGACGGGGCCGTGGGCCGGAAGGTTGATCGGGGCCTCTGCCTTTCGGCAGAGGCGCAGGAGACCGAGGGGGATGAACTCCTCTTTAACAATCTTGGGCGTGATGTCCGGTCAACCCGGCGGAACGCCCCGTGCCCAGGCGCCCTCTCAGCTCATATCCGGAGTTCGGGGCGGGTCGGGCCGCCTGTCCGGAACTCGAACGACTACGTGGAGGCGGTGCTGGGACTCGTGACAAGATCAGAACCACGTGCACACCGGGGGGTAGCTCAATATATGTCGTCTATGTCTCGAATATCGATGGTGCTCGACGCCCCGGCCCTGCGGGGCCGGCAGCGCGAGATGGCAGTGGTGCGGCAGATCCTCGTGGCCGGGCGCACCCAGGGCTGCGCACTCCTGGCGGTCGAGGGAATGCCCGGAATGGGCAAGACCCGGCTGCTGCGGGAGGCCGTGATGCTCGCCGGTGAGATGGGGTTCGTCACCGCGCGCGAACCCGCCCACATCCCGCGGCGCGAAACCAGCCGCTTCGACCGGGTGACGGGGGCTGCCCGGCACCACGGCGGCTTCACCCGGCCCGTACTGGTCGTGGTGGACGACGCGCACTGGCTCGGTGAGGAAGCGGCCGGCACCCTGCTGGCACGTCGGCACCAGCACCACGGAGCCCCGGTCGTCTGGATGGTGGGACGGCGCTCCGGGCTCGGCCCCAAGACCCTCGACGCGCTGATGGCGAGCCCTGTCGGACGGAGCGAGCGGATCACCCTGGGTCCGCTGTCGCCGTCGGCCTCGCTGGAGCTGGCGGTCGGGGTCCTGGGGGCGCAGCCTTCGCCCGCCCTGGCCCGTCTGGTGAGCTTGGCCGGTGGCCATCCGCGGTTGACCACCGATCTGCTGCGGGGTCTGGTCGAGGAGGGCTCGGTCAGTGTGGGCGGTCACGAGGCGCGGCTGCTCGTGGAGCGGCTGCCCGAGCGGTTGCACAGCCTGGCGCGCTCCACGCTCCAGGACTACTCCGAAGAATGCCGCCAACTGCTGCGGGTCTCCGCCGTGTTGGGGCGGCAGGTCATGTTCGAGAAGCTGAGCGCGATGCTGGAGATCTCGCCGTCCGGCCTGCTGCCCGTACTGGAAGAGGCGTGTGCGACCGGTGCGGTCGGATGCGACGACCTGGGCCTCTCCTTCCGCAACGAACTGCTGTGGCGGCTGATCGCGGAGTCCGTGCCTCCGTCCCTGCGCCAGGCGCTGCTGAGGCAGGCGACCGCGGTCGGTCCGCAGCCGGACGGGCTTGCCGTGACAGTGGCCGCACCAGCCGCACCAGCCGCACCAGCCGCACCAGCCGCACCAGCGGTACCGGCCGAGCTGGCCGAGCCGGCCGTCCCCGTCGTGCCACCTGCACCTGTCGTGCCTGTTGCACCTGTCGTACCCGTGGTACCTGTTGCGCCGGACGTACCCGTCGCGGCCGCAGCCCGTATGTCCACGGCCGCCCCGGCCACCACGGCTGTCCCGCCGGCCCCGTCCGATCGCAGGAAGCTCAGTGAACAGGAGCGCACCATCGTGCGATTGGTGGGGGAGGGGCTCACCAACCGGCAGATCGCACGGAAGATGGACATTTCGCCGCACACCGTCGGCTACCACCTCCGGAAGATCTTCCGGATCCACCAGGTGAACTCGCGCATCGAGCTGTTGCGCGCGGTCAAGCTGTCCGGAACCCTCGATCCCGCTCAACTGCCGATCTCGTTACCACCTTTAGCGATCGCTGGGCCACCCGTGCCGGAGGGGGCGAGCAGAAGTGACCTGAGCACCGCCTCGAACTCCGCTGCCGATGGCGGCTGATCGGTCAGCAGAGCCTGCAGCAGCAGACCGTCGACGACGGCGGTGACGGTCCTGATGCGTACCGGATCATCGGTGAAGCGGCGGGCGAAGTCGGCGAGTGCGTCCAGCCACCGGTCGGTCGCCTCGCGCAGCTCCGGCCGGCGGGCGGCCAGCAGAAACAGCTCGTACTCGGCCAGCAGGTGGCCCGGAGTGGCGACGACCTCGGCCATCAGCCCGGCCATGGTGTGCAGACTGTCGGCACCGGCGTCGGTCTCCGCGATGAGCTGCCGCATCCGGGCCGCGTCCTCGTTCATCACGCTGGTCAGCGCCGCGGTCAGCAGGTCGTCCAGGCTCTGGAAGTAGTACGTCGACGCCGTGGTCGGCAGCCCCGCCTCGCGGGCCACGGTGCGGTGGCTGACGCCGGCGGCGCCGTCCCGCTCGACGACGCGCAGGGTGGCCTCGATGATCGCGCGCCGACGGCGCTCGCCCTTGGCCCGCCGGCCGTCGGTCACGGCGGCAGGGACAGGGGCAGGGACGGGGGCAGGGGCGTTCAGGGCCATCTCCCTACTGTGACGGGGCGGGCACGGGTACGGACGGGTACGGGGATACGGGGGTACGGAGGTCCACGCGCGCCGAGGATTACGGCGCGACATTACTAGCCCGGTGGCCCCTGTCGGGGGACAGGGGCCACCGGTCGGTCGGACCGGCGGAACGGGGGAGACGCCGGCCCGAGTCTGTGGTGGAGGGCTGCCGTCGCCTACCGGGGCTCTCCGGCGGGCAGCGGCTCTCCTGCGGCGGGCGCCGAATCCGGCGTCCCGGCATCCGCCGTCCCGCTCTCGGCCGCCGCGGCCTCGGTCGCCCGGGCCAGCGTCCTTCCCAGCAGCCGGTAGCCGAGCAGCCCGACGAGCAGGGCGACGGCACCGGCCGTGATCGCGACGGCGAAGCCGCCGCGCGGGCCGAACTCGTCGACGACCGCGCCCGATACGGCCGCGCCGAGCGCCGCGCCGATGGCCAGTCCGGTGGTGGACCAGGTCAGCCCCTCGGTGAGCCGGGACGCGGGCACGATCTTCTCGACCAGACCCATGATCGTGATCATGGTGGGGGCGAAGAAGACGCCGGAGAAGAACACCGCGATCGCGAGCGTGGCGATGTTGTTGACCCACAGGAGCGGAAGCGTGGTGACGGCCGTGCCGGTGACGCCGTACAGCAGCAGCCGGGGGAGCGGCACCGACAGCTTGAGCGTGCCGAAGACCAGTCCGGCCAGGCAGGACCCGACCGCGTAGACGGACAGCACGATGCCGGTGGCGCCGGGCTGCCCCTGCTGCTCGGCGAAGGCGACGCTGACCACGTCCACGGTGCCGACGATGGTGCCGCCCGCGATCAGGGTGCCCACCAGGATCTGGAGCGCTCCGATGCGGATCGCCGAGCCGTTGCCGTCCTGGGTCTGCGGCTGTACGGGCGGCTCGGACTTGCGCTGCATGCTGAACAGCACCACGCCGACGGCCAGGAAGACGGCCGCCACCGCCGGTCCTGCCTCGGGGAAGAAGGTGGTGCACAGGATCACCGAGAGGGCCGGGCCGACGATGAACGTCAGCTCGTCGATCACCGACTCCAGCGCGAAGGCCGTGTGCAGTTTGGGCGAGTCGTGGAAGAGCTGGCTCCAGCGGGCACGCACCATCGAGGCCATGCTCGGCATGCAGCCGGCCGGCACGGCGAAGGCGAACAGTGTCCAGGCCGGGGCGTCGTAGTGCGCGCAGAGCAGCAGCGCACCGATGCCGGCCACGCTGATGCCGGTGGCCGGCAGCAGGATCCGGCCCTGTCCGTGCCGGTCGACCAGGCGTGAGATCTGGGGGCCCAGCAGCGCCATGGACAGGGTGAACGTGGCGGCTACCGCGCCCGCCAGACCGTACTGCCCGCGCAGTTGGGACAGCATCGTGATCAGGCCGATGCCGGTCATGGACAGCGGCATGCGGGCCACGAAGCCCGCGGCGGAGAAGGCCTTGGCGCCGGGCGCCGCGAAGATCTCACCGTAGGGGTTGGGCATGGTGCGCACCTCCTCCGGAGCGAAGGCGGGGGCGAGGGCTGAAGGACATGCGGGCCTCTCCGAGTCGGGTGTGCCGGTGGTGCACGCCGAAGAACTGGGACGTGTGTTCAGCTTTCTATCACAGGGTGCGCCGCCCCGACAGCCGGTCGCCCGGTGACTGCGTGAACACGTAGGGCAGCGACCGCATGTGTGGTCGCTCGGCTACCCGTTGATGTAGTGGAGTGCGCAGCACCTCCTGAACTAGCTTCGGTTGGGCCCCGGAAGATCCCGGAAATTCCCCAAGCTCCGCTGGAAGGAAACCCTGATGGTGCTCCCCCGTCGTTACCCGTTGACCGCTTATCAGCGCGATATTTGGACGGCGGAGCTCTACGCGCCGGGAACGTCTCAGTTCAATGCCGTCATGTGTGAACGGTTCGAAGGCGAAGTGGACGTCGAGGCGCTGCGCTCGGCCCTCGGCCGGGTGCTGCGCGCCAACGACGCATTCCGGCTGCGCTTCGACGATGCCGATGGAACTCCCGTGCAGTGGCTGGCGGACGAGGAACCCGTCGGCGAAACAGCGCGAATACCCGTCGTCGACTTCTCGGCCGGACCGGATCCGGCGGCCGCGAGCAGCGCCTGGCTCGGGCGCACCCTGGTCCGCGGATTCGCCCTCAGGAACGCTCCGCTCTTCGAGGCGACGCTCCTGAAGGAGAGCGACTCCGTGGTCACCCTCCATCTGAAGGCCCACCACCTCCTGGTCGACGGATGGGCGCTCAACCAGCTCAGCCACCAGATATCCGCCGACTACCAGCAGATCGGGCAGGTGGCCGAGGGCCAGGAGCCGACCGCGCCGGCCGGTGCGCCGTCCAGCCTCGCGGCGCTGGAGGACGAGGCCCGCTACCGCGCGTCCGACGCGTACGAGCAGGGCCGCGCCCACTACCGCGAGACGCTCGCCACCCTCACCCCCGCGCTCTTCGGCCGCAAGCGCAAGAGCGGTGAACGCCCCTCGTCCGCAACCTCTTTCACCATTCCCGGCGAGGTCGTCGAGCGAATCAAGCAGGGCGGGAATTCGCCGTTCGCCTACATCGCCGCGGCCTTGGGCGCGTATCTGTCACGCGTCCACCGCACCGAGGAAGCGGTGATAGGGATACCGCTCCTCAATCGCCGTACGGACGAAGAGAAGGCCACGGTCGCCGAGTTCGCCAACACGCTGCCGCTGCGCATACGTACGGCACCCGGACAGACCCTGCGGGAAGTCGCCACCGACGTACGGAGCGCGACCCGTGAACTCCAGAAGTACGAGCGATTTCCGTTGGGTGACGCGCTGCGTGAAATGCCGGTCGGCGAATCCGGTTCCCGGCAGCTCTTCGACGTGACACTCTCCTATCTGCGCTATCCCCGTCCGGCCGCCCTGGACGGGATCCGGCGCGACGTGGCCTTCATCGCCCAGCCGCACGACCAGGAGGCCCTGGCCGTCGTCGTCCGGGCCCTTGAGGACTCCGCCGACCTCCAGGTCGATCTCAACTACGCCCGCGACGTGTTCGACGCGGACAATCCCGCCGAGGCACTGGCCGGTCACCTCCAGGCACTGCTCGTCGGCGGCCTCGACCAGGCAGCCCCGCCCGCCGGTGAACTCCCCCTGCTCTCCGCCGCCGAGCGCGAGAAGGTCACCGCCTTCGGCACCGGCCCCCTCGTGCCGTACGCGAGCGGGAAGACCCTGCACGCCCTCTTCGAGGAGCGCGCCGCACTCGTCCCCGACCAGGTGGCCGTGTACGCGGCGGACGGCGAGGACTCCCTCACCTACGCCGAGTTGGACGCCAGGTCCAACCAGGTCGCGCACGCCCTGCGCGAGCGCGGTGTACGCCCCGACGACCGGGTGGCCGTCCTCCTGGAGCGCGGCCCGCGGATGTTCGTCGCCGTCCTCGGCGTGCTCAAGTCCGGCGGGGCGTACGTCCCGGTGGACCCCGGCTACCCGGCCGAGCGCATCGCGTACCTGCTGTCCGACAGCCGCGCCAAGGTCGTCCTGACCGGCCCGGCGGGCGGACCGACGGACGCCACGCAGCCCACCGTCGTGCTCGACAGCCTGCTGACCGGACCGACCGCGCCGCCGGAGCCGGTCGCCACCTCCCGCAACCTCGCGTACGTCATCTACACCTCGGGCTCCACCGGCAGGCCCAAGGGTGCGATGGTCGAGCACCACTCCGTCGTCAACCGGCTCGCCTGGATGCAGCGCGGCTACCCCATCGGCGAGAACGACGTCATCCTGCAGAAGACCCCGATCTCCTTCGACGTCTCCGTCTGGGAGCTGTTCTGGTGGGGCGTCGAGGGCGCGGCATCGGCCCTGCTGCCCGTGGGCGGCGAGAAGGACCCGCAGGAGATCCTGCGCACCATCGCCGAACGCCGCGTCAGCGTCATGCACTTCGTCCCCTCCATGCTCGGCCCCTTCCTGGAGCTGCTCGACAACAAGCCCGAACTGCTCGACGACGCCGCCTCGCTGCACACCGTCTTCTGCAGCGGCGAGGCGCTCACCCCGTCCGTCGTCGAGCAGTTCGCCGAGGTCTTCGCCCGTGCCGACAGGCCCGCGCCCAGGCTGGTGAACCTCTACGGCCCGACCGAGGCCACCGTCGACGTCTCGTACTACGACTGCCCGACCGAACCCGGACAGCCGGTCGGCCGGATCCCGATCGGCCGTCCCGTCGACAACACCCGGCTGCGGATCCTGAGCGCGGACGGATCCCTCCAGCCCGTCGGCGTACCCGGCGAGCTGTGCATCGGCGGCGTCCAGGTCGCCCGCGGCTACCTCGACCGGCCCGAGCTGACCGCCGAGAAGTTCATCCAGGACCCGTACGGGAACGACGAGGACGACGAGAGCACCGGCCGCCTCTACCGGACCGGCGACCTGGCCCGCTGGCTGGCCGACGGCACCGTCGAGTACCTCGGCCGCATCGACGGACAGGTGAAGATCCGCGGCAACCGCGTCGAACTCGGCGAGGTGCAGGACACCCTCGCCCGGGTGCCCGGCGTCCGCGCCGCCGTCGTCATCGACCACACCACGCCCGCCCGCGGCACCTTCCTGGCCGGCTACTACGTGGCCGACGACTCCACCGGTGCAGACCTCGACCCCGCCGTGCTGCGCACCCAACTGCTGCGCACCCTCCCGGAGTTCATGGTCCCGACCCACTTCCTGCGGATCGACGCGATCCCGCTCACTCCCAACGGCAAGGCCGACCGCAGGGCACTTCCCGCCCCGAACGCCGCCGCGCACCAGGCCGCCCCCGACCAGGGCCCCCGCAACGCCACCGAGGAGGCGCTCGCGGCCATCTGGCGCGACGTCCTGCAGACCGACCGGGTCTCCGTGCACGACGACTACTTCGCGCTCGGCGGCGACTCGATCCTCAGCCTGCGCATCCGCGCCGGGGCCGAGGCGCGCGGCATCCGCTTCTCCCTGACCGACCTGGTGCAGAACCCGACCGTGGCACGGCTCGCGGCCCTGGCCACCGTCGCCTCCGAACCCGCCGAACCCGAGCCGGACCTGCCCCCCTTCGCCCTCGTCTCCAGCGTCGACCGCGGCCGCCTGGAAGGCGCCGAGGACGCCTACCCGCTCACCCGGCTCCAGCTCGGCCTGCTCTACCACAGCCGCCAGCACGAGACCTCGGCCGTCTACAAGGACGTCTTCCAGTACACCCTGCGCATCGGCTGGGACGAGGCCGCCTTCCGCCGCGCCTTCGACCGGCTCGTGGCCCGGCACCCCGTGCTGCGCTCCTCCTTCGACCTGGCCGGCTTCTCCGAGCCGCTGCAGATCATCCACGCACAGGCACACGGCGGACTGGAGATCGCCGATCTGCGCGAGTACGACGAGGAGACCGCCGCCGCCGCGGTACGCGCGCACATCGACGAGCGGCGCTACCACCCCTACACGTTCGAGCAGGCCCCGCTCCACCTCTTCCGCGCCCATCTGCGCCCCGACACCGTGGAGCTGGTGTTCAGCTTCCACCACGCGATCCTGGACGGCGGCAGCGTCGCCAACCTGCTGAGCGAACTCCTCCAGGACTACGCGCACCACCTGGGCGCCGGTATCGGCCCGGTCGCCGAGGGCACCTTCCCCTCGGCCGTCCACCACGTGCGCGAGGAGCGGAGCTCCCTCGCGTCCGCGGCCGACGCGGCGTACTGGCGGCAGAAGCTGGACGGGGCCGAGGCGCTCCGCCTGGACGCCTTCCGGCCGGCCGAGCCGCCCCGCGGCGACGCCCAGGTCGTCCACCATGTCGACGTGCCCGAAGCGCTGAACCGCGACGTACGCGCCTTCGCGCGCACCCATGCCGTCCCCCTGAAGTCCGTGCTGTTCGCCGCACACTGCCTGACCCTGCGGATGTTCACCGGCGCGGGGGACCTGATCACCGGCCTGGTCACCCACGGGCGGCCCGAACAGGACGGCGGCGAGCGCACGGTGGGCCTCTTTCTGAACACCATGCCGGTACGGGCGGCAGCCGCACCGCAGACCTGGCTGGAGACCGTGCGCGAACTCTTCCGGCAGGAGCAGGAGAGCCACCCCCACCGGCGCTACCCGCTCAGCGCGATCCAGGAGGACCGGGGCGGCGACACCGTCGTGGAGACCGCCTTCAACTACGTCCACTTCCATCAGCTGGCCGAGGTCCTGGACCTGCCCGACGTGGCCCTTGAGTCCTTCCGCACCTGGGAGGAGACCAACTTCCAGCTCCTGGTCAACGCGATCAGCGACCCCACCGACGAGAGCATCCGGCTGCGCATAGACGGCGACGGCCGCTCCCTCACCCCCGCACAGGCGGCCCTGTACGCGGACGCCTACACCGGGATCCTGCGCCGAGTGGTCGAACACCCCGACGAGAAGCCGGACTTCGCCTTCCTCGCCCCCGCACCGGAACAGCGCGCGGACGACGTCGCGGACAGCGCGTACACCGATGTGGTGCGGCTCTTCGACGACACGGTCGCCCGGACGCCCGAGTCCGTCGCCCTGGTCTTCCACGAGCAGCACCTGACCTACCGGGAGCTGGACCGGTGGGCCGGGCGGGTGGCCCGTCGGCTGGTCTCGCTGGGCGCACGCCCCGGAGACCTGGTCGGCATCGCCATGGACCGGTCGCCCGAGGCGGTCGCGGTGACCCTCGGCATCGCCAAGGCCGGAGCGGCCGCCGTACCGCTGGACACCGGGTACCCGCAGGAGCGGCTCACCTCGATGCTCGACCAGGCCGAGCCCTTCAGGGTCGTCGCGCAGGCCGCGCACGCACACCTGATCGCCGACGCCTCGCTCCTGCTGCCCGCCGAGGAACTCTTCGCCGACGGGGCCGAAGGGGACGACGGCGACCGCGACGTGGAACTGCCCGCCGTCCTCGCGGCCGACACCACCGCCTACGTCCTGTTCACCTCCGGCTCCACCGGCGCGCCCAAGGGCGTGGCGATGCCGCACCGCTCGCTCGCCAACCTCATCGCCTGGCAGAACAGCGTGGACAGCGGCGCCGTCGGCGCCCGCACCCTGCAGTACGCCCCGCTGAGCTTCGACGTCTCCTTCCAGGAGCTGTACTCGACGCTGTGCTCGGGCGGCACCCTGCACATCGTCACCGAGGCCGAACGGCGCGACATGCCGGGGCTGTTGAGGCTGATCGACACCGCGGGCGTGGAGCGGGTCTTCCTCCCGTACGTCGCGCTCCAGCAGCTCGCCGAGACCGCGGACAGCCTCTCCATCGCACCGCGCGCCCTGCGCGTGCTGATCTCGTCCGGCGAGCAGCTGCGCGTCACCGACGAGATCCGCCGGCTGTGCGCCGCACTGCCCGGGATGATCCTGGAGAACCAGTACGGGCCCACCGAGTCGCACGTCGTCACCCGCTACTCCATGACCGGGGACCCGGCGGGCTTCCCCGCCCTGCCCCCGATCGGCACCGCCATCGACGGCGCCCTGGCCGTGGTGCTCGACGCCCGGATGCGCCCGACCCCTCCCGGGGTGAAGGGAGAGATCCACCTCGGTGGCGCGGCGCTGGCCGACGGCTACCTCGGCCGCCCCGACCTGACCGACGAGCGCTTCGTCCCGCACCCCACCCTCCCCGGCGAGCGGCTCTACCGCACCGGCGACCTCGGATTCACCCTGCCGGGCGGTGAGATCGTCTGCGTCGGCCGCGCCGACTCCCAGGTCAAGGTCCGCGGCTTCCGCGTCGAGCCCGCCGAGGTCGAACTCGCCATCACGGCCCTGGTGTCCGACCACCCCGGCATCCGCGAGGCCGCCGTGGTCGCCCGCCGCCGCGACGGCAACGACGCCTTCCTCGCCGCCTTCCTGGTCGGCGACCCGGAGCGGGCCGACCTGACCCGGCTGCGCGAGCAACTCCGCTCGACGCTCCCGGAGTTCATGACTCCGTCGCACATCGAGTGGCTGGACGCCCTGCCCTGGACCCCGAGCGGCAAGCGCGACGACGCCGCGCTGCGCCGGGTGCCGCTGACCGCCGCCGCCTCGCGCGACACCACCGAGCCGCGGGACGCGTACGAGCGGGGCCTGGTCGAGATCCTGCGCGACCTCCTCCAGGTCCCGCAGCTCGGCGTGCACGACAACGTCTTCGACCTGGGCGCCACCTCGCTCACCGCGATGCGGTTCGTGGTCTCGGTCGAGCAGCGCTACGGCGTCGGCATCCCGCTCTCCGGCTTCATCGCCGCCCCCACGGTCGCCGGCCTCGCCGAGCGGCTGCGCAGCGGCGACGCGACGGCCACCTTCGAGCCGCTGGTGCCGATCAGGCCGGGCGGCGACCGCCCGCCGATGTTCCTGGTGCACCCCATGGGCGGCAACGTGCTCTGCTACGTACCGTTCGCCAAGCACCTCCCCGAAGACCAGCCGCTGTACGCGTTCCAGGCGGTCGGCAGCGACCCCGGCACGGAACCGCTGGGTTCCGTCGAGGAGATCGCGGCGTCGTACATCGCGGCCATGCGGAAGCAGCAGCCCGAGGGGCCGTACACCATCGGCGGCTGGTCGTTCGGCGGCTTCGCCGCCTTCGAGATGGCCCGCCAGCTCCAGGACGCCGGACAGGAAGTGTCCAGCATGATCATGCTGGACACCGTCGCACTCAACCAGGGACGGCGCGAGACCTACTCCGACGAGGGCCTGCTCGCCTGGTTCTTCTGGGAGTTGCTGTGGCTGAGCCGGGGCGGCGACTCGCCGATGGAGGTCATCCCCGAGGAACTGACCACACTGGACGAGAAGTTCGACTTCATCGCCCAGCTGTCCGTGGACGAAGGGGTGCTGCCCGCGGGCAGCAACGGCTCGATCGTGCGCCGACTCTTCAAGGTGTACGCCGCCAACTGGCAGGCCACCGCCGCCTACCGCCCCGACAAGCGCGAGCTGGACTTCACCCTCATCCGCGCCACCGAACCACTGCCCGAGGTGCTGCGCTCCATGCACGGGGCCATCGGCAGCCTGCACGCCGACCCGGCCAACGGCTGGCGGGCGCTGACCAGCGGCGTGCTGGACGTCGTCGCGGTGCCCGGCGACCACCTGACCATCATGGAAGAGCCCTATGTCGAGCTCGTCGCCAAGACCGTCGCGGACATCGCGGACGCGGCCGGCAGCGCCCGTAACACCGATACCCGTAACACCGAAAACGGAGGAAAGTGACATGACCGCGAACCAGTCGGGCACCCGGCGGCAGGACGGGCGCCGCACCCGGGCCATCGTGATCGGCGCCGGCATCGGCGGCCTCGCCGCCGCCGTCGCCCTGCGCAAGGTCGGCATCGACGTCCAGGTCTTCGAGCGCGCCTCGAAGCTGCAGGCGGCCGGATCCGGTCTGTCGGTGATGAGCAACGCGCTGGCCGCCCTGGACTCCCTCGACATCGACCTGGAACTGGAGAAGTACGGGCAGACCCTGGAGTCGTACGACATCAGGAATCACCAGGGCGAGCTGATCAGGTCGCTGCCGATCGCGGAGGTCATCGAGGGGCTCGGGGCGCCCAGCGTGTGCATCAGCCGCCCCGCCCTCCAGACCGCCCTCCTCACGGCGGCGGGGGACGTGCCCATCGCCCTCGGCGCCGTCGCCACCGGCTTCGAGCCCGTCGGTGACGGGGTACGGGTCACCTTCCAGGACGGCAGCCACGCGGAAGCCGACCTGCTCATCGGCGCCGACGGCTTCCACTCCGCGATCCGCCGCGAGCTGGTCCGCCCCGAAGGGGCCGACGCCGAACAGTCGGGCCCCGAACCGCACAAGGACAGCGGCTACATCTGCTGGCTCGGCATCATCCCCTTCGAGCACCCCCGGATGACCACGGGTTCGGTGCACCACTACTGGGGCAGCGGACGCCGCTTCGGTCTGATCGACATCGGCCACGGCAACGCCTACTGGTGGGGCACCAAGAACATGCCCGCGGCCGAATCGGCCGACTGGCGCGGCGGCCCCGGCGGCAAGGAGCAGGTGCTGAGCGCCTACGAGGGCTGGGCGGACGAGGTGCAGCAGGCGATCCTGCAGACCCCCGAGGACAAGATCCTCGGCGTGCCCTCGCGGGACCGGGTCTTCCTGGAGCGCTGGGGCAAGGGCCCGGTGACGCTGCTCGGCGATGCCGCACACCCCATGCTCACCAGCCTCGGCCAGGGCTCGGGACTGGCGATCGAGGACGCCGTCGTGCTGGCGCAGAGCCTGCGGGACAGCACCGACCCGGTCAGCGGGCTGCGCAGCTACGAGGACACCCGCCGTGAGCGGACCAGGCAACTGGTCGCGGCCTCCCGGTCGTTGAGCGACTTCGAGCAGGTGGAGACCCCGGAGGCGTGCGCGGAGCGCGACGAATACTTCCGTACGGTGCCGCACCGGACGCTGGTGGAGCAGCAGACGGACTCCATGACCTTCCCCCTCCCCGCAACCACCTAATGAGGAGGGCGACCATGCTCCGAACCAAGGCGAGGACCGGCGGATTCGTCTCTCCGCGGGGGCGGTCGGTGCTGGTCACCGGTGCCTCCTCCGGGCTCGGCCGGGACTGCGCGCTGCACTTGGTTCGGGCCGGCTTCCGGGTGTTCGCGGGTGTCCGCCGCGCCGAGGACGGCGAGAGGCTCGTCGCCGGGACCGCGGCGGGCCGCATCCACCCCGTACGGCTGGACGTGACCGACGAGGAGTCGGTCCGCACAGCCGTCGGGGAGATCGCGGAGGCCACGGAGCTCGCGGAGAGCGCCGACGGGGCGGCCGGGCCGCCCGGTCTGTGGGGGCTGGTCAACAACGCGGGGATCTGCGTCTCGGGACCGCTGGAGTGCGTGCGGCCCGCGCAGCTGCGCCGGCAGTTGGAGACCAACGTCGTCGGCCAGCTCTCGGTGGTCCAGGCGGCGCTGCCGCTGTTGCGCGAGGCCAGGGGCCGGATCGTCAACATCACGTCCGGACTCGGCAACGTCGCGGTCCCCTACCTGGGGGCGTACGCGTCGGCCCAGTTCGCGAAGGAGGCGTTGAGCGACGCGCTCCGCCGCGAACTGCGGCCGCACGGCGTCGGGGTCAGCGTGGTCCAGCCCGGCGCGATCAGTACGCCGATCTGGGACAAGGCGTCCACGGCCGGGAACGACATGCTCGCCGGGTCGCCGGAAGCCGTCGCTGATCTGTACCGGGCCACGTTCGGCCGGTTCCTGCGCGCCCACGTGGACCAGGCGCGGGCCAGCAGGACCAGGCCCGAGGAGTTCACGCGCGCCGTGGCACACGCGTTGGGCGCGGCCCGGCCCCGTACCCGCTACCGGGTCGGAGCCGACGCCTGGCTGTCCGCCGTACTGTCCCGGGCCCTCCCGGACATCGCGCTGGACCACCGTCTGCGACCGGTCACGGCCGCAGCGCCCCAGGTGTGACCGTGGATCTCGACGTCCTGATGCGCCGTCACCGGCCGTTGCTGGAACAGGCCTTGGCGGCCATCAGGACCCGTGAGCAGTGGACGCCGTACCCGGACGATCCGGCCCGCTACGGTCCGGGGGCGTGGGTCGAAGGGGAGTCCGCCTTCCGCGCGCTGCTCGGCAAGCCGCTGGAGCTGGGCCAGCCGGGACTCGACGGCCACGTCGGGCCGAGTCCGGACCAAGGGGGCGAAGTGTCCCCGTACGGGCCGGAGTTGGGCATCCGCTATCCGCACGCCGACCCGGCGGTACTGCTGCCCGCCATGCAGGCTGCCCAGCCCGCATGGCGGGCGGCGGGGCCGGAGGTGCGGGCGGCGGTCTGCCTGGAGATCCTGGCCCGGATCAACGCACGCAGCCACGAGTTCGCCCTCGCCGCCCAGCACACCGGCGGTCATGGCCGGCTGATGGCCTTTCACGTCGGGGCGGCGCATGCGCAGGACCACGGCCTGGAGGCGGTCGCGCACGCCTACGCGGAGCAGACCCGGCTGCCCGCGGCGGTGCCCCTGCCCTGCGGCTCCCCGGGCAGCACCTTCACCCCGGTGCCGCGCGGCGTCAGCCTGCTGATCGGGTGCTCGGTCTTCGCCGCCTGGAGCGCGTACCCGGGGCTGTTCGCCTCACTGGCGACCGCCAACGCCGTACTGGTCAAGCCGCATCCACGCGCGGTGCTGCCGCTCGCACTCACGGTCCGAACCGCCCGCGAGGTACTGGCGGAGTGCGGGTTCTGCCCGGATCTGATCGCGCTGGCGGCCGAGCGGCCGGGCGAGAACACCGCACTGACCCTCGCCGCCCGCCCCGAGGTGCGGATCATCGACTACACGGGGTCCGCGCCGCTGGGCGAGAGGCTGGAGAAGCTTCGTGGGGGTGTGGAGATGCCTGACGGGGGTCCGGAGAGGCCGTGTGGGGGTGTGGAGATGCCTGACGGGCGTCCGGAGAGGCCGCGTGGAGGTGCGGGCCAAGTACGGGTGTACGCGCAGAAGTCCGGCGTCAACACCGTCCTGATCGACTCCACCGACGACTACGCAGGTCTGGTCGCCAACCTGGCCTTCACCCTCTGCCTGCACAGCGGCCAGCTGTGCACCACCCCGCAGAACCTCCTGATTCCCCGCACCGGCATCACCACGGACCAGGGGCACAAGAGCCACGACCAGGTGATCGACGACCTCGGGGCGGCCGTACGGGACCTGCTCGCCGACCCCGCGCAGGCGGGCGAACTGCTCGGCGCGCTGTCGGGACCCGAAGTGCTGCAGCGGGTGGAGCGCGCTTCGGCGGGCGAGCTGGGCGAGGTGGCCCTGCCTTCGTCGGCGATGGCACATCCCGACCACCCGGGCGCGGTGGTACGTACCCCCGTCCTGGTGAAGGCGGACGCCGGAGCGTCCGGAGACACGGCCGAACCGGCCTACGCCCGTGAGTGGTTCGGGCCCGTCTACTTCGCCGTGGCCGTCGAATCGACGGCGCACGGCATGGAGGTGCTGGACTCCACGCTGCGCGAACGCGGCGCCCTGGTGGTCGGGGCGCACACCGTCCGTGCGGAGGTGGCGGAGGCACTGGAGGAGATCTGCGCCCAGGCCGGAGCCCCGCTCTCGCTGAACTTCACGGGCGCGCGGTTCCTCTCGCAGTCCGCGGTCTACTCGGATCTGCACGGTGCGGGTGCCAATCCGGCGGCGAACACCGTCTACGGCGACGCCGCGTTCGTGACCGGCCGCTTCCACTGGGCACAGGTACGGCGCCACGGGCCGCCGCCGGGGAACGCGGACCCGGGCTCGCCCTGCCCGCGCACCCGAGCGGCGGAACCGTCACGGTCTTAAGGCGAAGGCCAGCGTGCGCAGTCGATTGCGCAGCCTCCGCCGAGTGCGCTGTTCCGGTTCAGGAACGCGGGCGCCCGACCCGAGGTGGAGATCGGCGCAGCGGTCGGCGTGCAGATGGTGCAACTGCTCGGGATGCAGCGGATTCACGGTGGTGCTCCTGTCTTGAGTGTCTTGCGTGCCCTGTGGCAGACGTCGCCAACGGCAGGCACGGAGGCCTGGAGTTGATCTTTGGGGAGGGGTTCACCGTAGGACGGTGAGCGGGTGCGGCGCGAGGGATTTATGGCGAGGGCGGCCTCCAGCGGGAGCCGGTGCCACCGGAGTTGGAGCCGGAGCCGGAGTGGTAGTCGGCCGAATGCCGCCTGTTCACGGGTGGTTGAACGCCAGTAGCCTGTGCGACCTTCGTGCCCTGGGGGTCTCGTGAACGGTCTCCGTGCGGTTGTTGTCTGTCTTGTGCTCGCTTGTGCCGCTGTGGTGCCGCCGGCTGTGTCGTCGGCGGTACCTGCACCTGTGCCCGTACCTGTGGCGCGGAGTTGGTCGGTGCTGCCCGTGCCGGCCGCGGCCCCGCCGGTGACCGTGTCCGACCTCGCCGCCCGCGGTCCGGGCGAGGCCTGGGCGACCGGGTACGAGCACGCGGCCGATGGACTGCGGCCCCTGCTGTACCGGTGGGACGGCGCCGCCTGGAGCCGGGACGCCACCTTCCCCGGCGCCGGTGAGCCGGGCCGGCTCGGCAAGGTGCGGTTCGTCGGCGAGGAGACGTGGATCTTCCACAACCGGGCGGGGGCGGGGGAGATCCTGCGCCGGTCGGCGGGCGGGTGGAGTGCCGTCCCGCTGCCGCAGACCCTGTGGACCTACCAGGACTTCACCGCGGTCCCGGGCGCCGCGTGGGTGGTCGGTGAGGACGACACCGGGCTGAAGGTGCTGCACTACGACGGGTCCGGCTGGACCGCGCAGTCCGTCCCTGACGGCGTGCACTTTCTGCTGGGGATCACCGCGCGTACCGCCACTGACGTCTGGGCCTGGGGAGACACCGGCACCGGGACCGCCGTCCTGCGCGGGGACGGCACGGCGTGGCGGGACGCGAAGGTGCCGCTGCCGCCGAACAGCAACGTGCACACGATCCTGCTGGAACCGTCCGGCCGGGTCACGATCACCGGCAGCCAGTACACCGAGGGCGTGGCCCGCACCTACCTGATGACGCGGAACGGGCCCGCCTGGCGCACCACTTACCCACCGCTGGGCGGCGACACATACGCCGGGGCCGTGGTGCGCGGTCCGGACGGCGCGCTGTGGCTGCCGGTGCGCAGCGACCGCGCGTTCCAGTCGAAGTACGCACGGGTGGACGGGGCGGACGGGACGCGTACCGCCTTCTCCTACGGCCTCAGGCGCACGAACGCGATCGACGTCGCACCGCGGGCCCTGGCGAAGGCCGGGAAGTCACTGCTGTCCTTCGGAACCGTCGAGATCTACGGCTCGAAACCGAACCTGATGAGCGAACGGCTGGGAGGCTGACCATGGCACGCAGACTTCTCGTCGCGGCCCTTGCCGTCGCCATGACCTGCATGGCCGTCATCGCGTCGGCCTCGGCGCGAGCCCCGTCCTGGCAACACGTTCCGGTCCCGGCAGAGGTACGCCCACAGGCCGGGCTGAACGAGGCCGTGGCGTTCGGGCCCGACCGGGCGTGGGCGGTGGGTGCCGATGCCGTCGGCCGCTCGGCGCCTGGCTTCCCGCTGGTGCTGCGCTGGAACGGAACGGCCTGGCAGCGCCAGAGCCTGCCCGGGGTCGGCTGGCAGGGAGAACTGCTGTCGGTCGCCGCGACCTCGCCGACCGCGGCCTGGGCGGTCGGCCGCGACGCGGCGGGCGGCGCCCGACTGCTCCGCTTCGACGGCACCGCCTGGCGCGAGAGCCGCCCCCCGAGAGGTGTCGTCCTCACGAAGGCCGTCGCGGGCGGCGGCGAGACCTGGCTGATCGGATCGCGGGACGGCGCGCAGGTGTTGCTGCGCAGGGACGGGCACGGCTGGCGGGACGTGCCGGCACCGCCCGGGTCCGTGTACGGCCTGCACGTGCGGGCTGCCGACGACGTCTGGGCCGCGGGCGCCACCGGCTCGGGCGCGGCCGTGTCGCACTGGGACGGGCAGGCGTGGCAGCAGACCCTCGTGAACGGGTTCCCGCGCTCGGCCGTGAGCAGCGTGCTCGCGGTCTCGCCCACGGAGGTGTGGGCGGGCGGTACGGCCGGGTTCGTCGGCGGCCCGGTCGGTAAGCCGATTCCGCCACTGCTGGTCCGCTTCGACGGGCAGGCGTGGAACCAGGTCACCGTGCCCACCGACTTCGGCTCGATCACCTCGCTGGCACCCGCCACGTCGGGCGCGCTGGCCTGGGTCTCGGTGGCCCGCTCGCTGAAGTGGGGCCCGCCGGGCAGCAATCCGCCGTTCGTCCCCGGGCCGGACTTCCTCGGCTGGAACGGGCAGTCGTTCACCGAGCACAGCGAACCCGCGGTGGCCGGGGAGGGCGACTCGTCGGTGCTGCGGCTGGCGCCGGTGCCGGGCACGGCGACGGTGTGGTCGGTCGGCCGCGCGGGCGGCCCCGAGGGCACCTTCGCCCCGCGCATCCTGCGGTTCGGCTGACCCGGTTCGGCCGACCCCGGGTCAACCGAACCGGGTCAACCGAACCGGGTCAGCCGTTCTCACCCCGACCCGCCCCGACCTCGGAGGCCAGGAGCGACAGCAGTTCCTCCGGCGCCTCGATGAAGCGGTAGTGGCCGCCCTCCAGCAGCTCGAAGCTCGTGTCGCCGCAGGCCGACCAGCCCGTCATCAGGGACGGCGGAATGCCCGTGTCCGCGGTCCAGCCGATCGCGGTGATGCGCGACGGCAGCCGGACCGGTTCCGGCACGTGGTAGCGCGTGTTCATGTCCACGTCCTTGCGCAGCACGCCCAAGTACAGGTCGAGCAGGCTCGGTTGCAGGGTGCCGCCCAGTTCCGCGACCAGTTCGTGCAGCTCGGCGGCCAGTTCCTCGTCGGTCATGTCCAGGAAGCGGCCGTACGGGCCGTCCTGCGGCGCCACCTCGGACGAGACGAAGAGCCGGGCCGGGGCGGGAGAGCCCCGTTGGACGAGGCGTACCGCTGTCTCGTACGCCGCCAGCGCGGAGCCGCAGTGGCCGAACAGCGCGTAGGGCCGGTCCAGATAGGGGTGCAGCGCCTCGGCCAGGTCGTCCGCCATGGACTCGTACGTGGCGTAGGCCGGTTCGCGCATGCGGTTCTCCCGGCCGGGCAGCTGCACCGGGCAGATCTCCATGCCGTCGATCATCGTCGGCCAGCGGCGGTACATGCTCGCGCCGCATCCCGAGTAGGGCAGGCAGAAGAGGCGGGCCGTGGCCGTGGGCGACGGTTCGCGCAGGAACCACTTCTTGCGGGGCGGTCCTGTGGGGGGAGGAGCGGGTGTGTTCATGATCGCGGGCTCTCTGTACGGGACCTACGGGTACGGGGCTACCGGCGGGGCTTCGCGGTGATCGGCAGGTGGGCGTAGCCCGCGATGATGTTCGAGCGCAGCCGGCTCGGTTCGCCGGCGGGTGCGAAGTCGGTGAACCTGGCCAGCAGTTCCGCGAAGAAGATCCGCAGGGTCACCCGGGCGACGGTGTGCCCGATGCAGTAGTGCGCGCCCACGCCGAACGCGATGTGCTTGTTGGGGGTGCGCCGGATGTCGAAGGTGTCCGGGTCGGCGAACACCTTCTCGTCGCGGTTGGCCGAGCCCAGCCACACCACGACCGGGTCGCCCGCCGGGATGCGTACCCCTTGGACCTCCACGTCGCGCGTGGTGTGGCGCATGAAGTGCTGGGTGGGCGAGGCCCAGCGCAGCGACTCCTCCACCCCACCGGTCAGCAGCTCCGGGTGGGCGGCCCAGTCGTCGAGGACCGGTGTCCCGGCGAGCGCGGCCATCGCCGCGTTCGGGGGCTGGGCCGTGGTGACGGTCGCGCCCAGCAGCAGGCTGTAGCAGTTGGACACGATCTCGCCGGGCGACAGCCTGCGCCCGTCCAGCTCCATGGTCAGCAGCACGCTGATCAGGTCGTCGCCCGGAGCGTGCCGCCGCCGGGTGACGACGTCCTGGAAGTAGGCGAAGAGTTCGCGGTGGGCGGCCCGCAGGGTGGCCTGCGGCCCCGCGGCGAGTTGGAACTCGGGGTCGTCCGCCGCGATGCACGCGTGCGTGAGTTGGATCAGCCGCGGCCAGTCCTCGTCCGGCAGCGCCATCATCGCGCCGATCACCCCCATGGGCAGGGCGGCCATGGCGGTGGCGAAGTCGAACGGGCCGCCGTCCGCGAGGGGTTCGATGAGGGCGACGACGGTGCGGCGGATCCGCTCCCGGTCGTTCTCCACGGTCTTGATGGACAGCGCCTGCTGCAGCGGGCCGCGCAGCCGGGCGTGGGCCGGCGGGTCGGTCACCGCCATCTGCCGTCCGCCCGCCGGGTCGCCCTTGCCGAGGAGATTGAGCAGCGTGCCCTGTTCGGAGGTGAAACTGTCGTGGTCGCGCAGGATCCGGCAGGCGTCGGCGTGCGAGACGACCGACCAGTACCCGATGTCGCGGACCGGCTGCCAGCTCACCGGAGCGTGCCGGCGCAGCTGCCGCCAGGCCTCGTGCGCCCCGTCCCCCCGGTAGAGGTCGGGGTCGATCAGATCGACCTGCTGCGGCGCGGTGACCGGGCACCGCCCGCCGGAAGGAACCGTCGTCATCGGGGCTGCACCTCCAGCTGCTCCACGAGCGCGGTGGCGAACTCGGCCACGGTCGGCGAGAAGAACAGGGTCTGCGCCGGGACGTCCACCCCGAACTCCCGTTGCACGGTGACCAGCAGCTCGGTGGCGAGCAGCGAGTGGCCGCCGAGGTCGAAGAAGTCGTCCTCGATCCCGATCGGCTCGATGCCCAGGAGTTCGCCCCACAGCTCGGTCAGCCGCGACTGCACCGTCGTGAGCGGTGCGACGAACTCGTTGGCCACGTTCCTGGGCACCCGGGTGGCGGTCGGCAGGGCCCGCCGGTCGACCTTGCCGTTGCGGTTCAGCGGCAGCTCGGGGCGGACCAGGATCGCCCAGGGCACCAGATATGCGGGCAGCTTCTCCCGCAGTTCCAGGCGCAGTTGGCGGCCGAGGCCGATCGCGCTGTCCGGATCCGGGTCGGTCGGCACGACATAGGCGAGGAGCCTGGTGCCACCGGCCGGGTCGGCCTGCGGCAGCACGACCGCGTGCCGCACCCCTGCCAGGTGCTCCAGTTCCGCCTCGACGGCGCGCGGCTCGGCGCGGTAGCCCTGCACCTTGACCTGCTCGTCCGCGCGCCCGACGAACTCCAGCGTGCCGTCCGGGGCCTGGCGCACCAGATCGCCCGTCCGGTACATCCTGGCCCCCGGCTCGGTCGCGAACGGGTCCGGGAGGAACCGTTCGGCGGTCGCGCCGGGCCGGCGCAGATAGCCGCGCGAGAGTCCGGCGCCCGCCGCGTACAGCTCACCGCATTCACCCCTGGGCACGGGCCGCAGGTCGCCGTCGAGCACGGCGACCCTGGTGCCGCTGATCGGACGGCCGATCGGCACGCTCTGCCCGGCCGCGAGGGTGCTGCTGGTCCAGCAGGTGGTGTACGTGGTGTTCTCGGTCGGCCCGTAGCCGTTGGTGAAGACCAGCTGCGGGTACGTGGTCAGCAGCCGTCCGACGTGGCTCGGCGACGCGACGTCGCCACCGGTGAGGACGTGGCGCACACCGGCGAACGCGTCCAGCCGGGAGCCCGCCATCTGGTGGAAGAGTCCGGTCGTCAGCAGGAGCACGGTCACGCCCTCGGCGCGGACGGTCTCCGCCACCTGTTCCATGGTGATCGCGACCGGAGGGAAGACGACCAGACGGCAGCCGTTGACCAGGGCGGCCCAGATCTCCAGCGTCGACGCGTCGAACGCGACCGGCGCGATGTGGAAGAAGACGTCCTCCGGCCGGACCTCCATCCAGTCCGCGCCACGCACCAGGCGGTCGACCGCCCGGTGCGGTACGGCGACGCCCTTGGGCTCTCCGGTGGAACCCGAGGTGTAGCTGACGTAGGCGAGCCGGTCGGGATGGCCGGGCAGCGACACATCCGACGACACAGATGTACCGGGGCCTTCCGCTATCGCGGTGATCCCGTCGGGCACCCGGTCCCGGAGCGCGTCGTCGACGAGCACCGTGCGCACACCGGCGTCCTTGAGCAGCGCCTCCCGTCGGCCCGGCGGATCGTCCGGTTCGAGTCCGAGGTACGCCCCGCCCGCGATGAGCACGGCGAGCAGGGCCACGATCAGCTCGGGCGAGCGCCGCATCAGCACCCCGACGACGTCCTCCTGCGCCAGACCGGCGGACCGGAGCCGTTCGGCGAGGTCCTGGGCGCGGGCGAGGAGCTGCTGGTACGTGAGGGTCTCGCCGTCGCAGGTCACCGCGGGCGCGTGGGGCGTGCGCCGCGCCTGCTCGGCGACCAGCTCATGAATCGGCCGTGCGGCGAACGGCGGCTCTCCACTGCCGATGAACCCGGACCTGTCGGTCGTGTCTGTGGTCGAGGCCGTCTTGGTCAACTGTTTTCCGCTTTCGTGTCCTGGGGCATTGCTGTCGGGCGCAGACGCACCCATGTCGCCGTCGAGCGGGCGAGTTCGGTTCCGTCGGGGAGGAAGAGCGCGGTGCCGCAGGTGTGCACCCGGCCCTCGCCGGGAACGCCGCGTCCCACCGCGACCACGGCCTCGCCGACGCGGGGAAGGGCCGTGATCCGGGCCGACATCCGGCCGAGTACCAGCGGGCTGCGCAGCGGGTCGAGCGTCCATCCGCCCGGACAGTCCAGCGCCGCCCAGACCAGCTCCTCGGCGACGGTGCCGGTTCCGGTCCCGTCGTCGGTGGTGGCGTCCGGCGTCCAGACGCAGGCGACGTGACCGCCGAGGCCCGGCACCGGGCCCGGCGCCAGCCGCAGCCCGTCCGGGTGGTCGGGACCGCACACGAAGCAGGTGGGGAAGGGGTTGGCGCTCTGCTTCTCGGCGCCCCGTCCGTCGGAGCTCTGTCCGTCGGCGCCCCGCCCCTCGGCGCTCCTTCCCTCGTACCCGAGCATTGCCTGCTCGGCGAGGTCCAGGGCAACGGATGCAGGGGCGTCATTGCCCGGCGCCTGGAGCGACGCGGTCGCGATCAGCACGTCGCCGTGCCAGACGTGGGCCCGCCGGCCGGCCCGGGTCGTGCGGAGATCGGTGTCCAGCGGTGGCGGGACGTGCAGCTGGACCACGAGGTCGTCGTCGGACGACCCCAGCAGCCGTCTCGCGCGCTGTGCGACGAGACCGGAGACATAGCCGCCGTTGGCGCTGTCCGGCGGGCCGTTGTAGCGGCGGTCGACCCGGATCGTGTCTTCGTGGATGCTCACCGGCTCAGACCGCCGGGACGAAGAAGAAGGTGTCCCGGGACGCGATGCGGCCCCGGGGCGCCATGCGGAAGAAGTCCGCGAACCGCAGCTCGACCTGGGCTCCGTCGCGCAGTACGCCGCGGAACAGTCCGTGCACCGCGATCTCGTCGTCCTCGGCGACCACCGTGGACAGCGTGTGCTCGCCCTCGCGGATCACCCGCTGCTCGCGGTAGAAGCGCTCCAACTCGGCGTGCCCCACCAGTGGTTGATAGCCGGGGCGGCGGTAGTGCGCGTCCGGCGTGAACAGGTCGACCAGCGCCGGTACGTCTCCGGCGTCGACGAGTTGGTAGTAGCGGCGTATTCGGGACACCCCGAGTGCGGCCGTCGTCTGGACCATTACGAGACACTCCCTGTGATCTCTGTCCGAGTGACTTCTGTCGGAGTGACTTCTTTCCGAGCTGTGGAACGTCGTACGGGGCCCGGCGCCGCCGAGGCCTCCGGGGCGCTGTCGACCGCCTCGGCCAGGAGGGCCGGGGTACGCGCCTGGAACAGCGCGGCCAGCGTGAGTTCGCGGCCCGTGCGCACCCGCACCCGGTTGACCAGCCGCGTCGCGAGCAGCGAGTTGCCGCCCAGCGCGAAGAAGCTGTCGTGGACGCCCACCGAGGGCAGCCCGAGCACCTCGGCGAACAGTGCGCACATGTCCTGCTCCGCAGGACTGCCGGGCGCCGACCCGGACGGCGGTGGCGTCAACTCGGGTACGGGTAGCGCGGACCGGTCGATCTTGCCGCGCGGCGTCAGGGGGAATCCGTCCAGGGGGACGAGCGCCGTCGGCACCATGTAGTTGGGCAGCACCGCCGCCGCGTGCTCCCGCAGCGAAGCCACGTCGAGCCCCTTGGGCCCGGTCGGCACCACGTAGCCGATCAGCCGCTTCTCACCCGCGGTGTCCCGGCCCGCGAGCACCGTCGCCTGGGCGACCTCGGGATGCCCGGCGAGCACCGCCTCGATCTCCCCCAACTCGATCCGGAATCCCCGGAGTTTGACCTGTTCGTCGACCCGGCCGAGGAACTCCAGTTCGCCGCCGGGGTTCCAGCGCACCACATCGCCCGTGCCGTACATCCGGTCGCCCGGTTCGCCGAACGGGCACGGCACGAAGTGCAGGGCGGTCCACCGGGGACGGTTCAGATAGCCGCGCGCCACGCCCGCACCGGCGACGTACAGCTCACCGGCCACGCCCGGCGGCACCGGCGAGAGCGACTCGTCCAGTACGTACACCCGCCTGTTGTCCATGGGGCGGCCGATCGGCACGACATCGGGCACGGGCAGGCCGGGGCGCAGCACGCTGCGGGTGGTGAACGTGGTGGCTTCGGTCGGCCCGTACCCCGCCACGACCACGGAGTCGGGACACCGGTCGAGCACGCGCCGCACCGCGTCGGCCGGGACGATGTCGCCGCCGGTCCACACCTGGGAGACGCCCGCCAGCACGCCGGGCGACTCCTCGGCGAGCACCCGGAACAGCCCGGCCGTCAGCCACAGTGCGCTGATCCGGTGGTCCACGACGAGGCGCTGGTACGCCGCGAGGTCCAGGTCACCGGGCGGGGCCATGACCACCTGTCCGCCGTTGAGCAGCGGCACCCACCACTCGAAGGTCGACGCGTCGAAGGCGTGCGGGGAGTGCGCGAGTACCCGTGCCGGGCCGTCGCCGCGCCAGCAGCGGTCCGCCGTCATACCGAGGACGTTGCGGTGGCTGAGGGCCACGCCCTTCGGCGCTCCGGTCGATCCCGAGGTGTACAGCACGCACGCCAGATGGTCCGGACGCAGCGGTACGCAGGGGTCGTCGGCCGGCTCGCCGGAGAGGCCCGATCCGGCGGCGTCGACCACCAAGTCCGTTGTCCCACAGGCAAGTTCATGGTTCTCGGTGGCCCGGTGGGTGAGCAGTACCGTGGCGCCGGTCCCGGCCAGGACGTCACGCAGCCGGGCGGCGGGGGAGCGGGTGTCCAGGGGCACGTAGGCGCCGCCGGCCTTGCTGATCGCCAGGACCGACACGACCACGTCGACCGAGCGTTCCATGAGCACGGCGACCCGGTGTTCGCTGCGGACGCCCAACGCGACGAGCCGGTGGGCCAGTTGGTTGGCGCGTGCGTTCAGCTCCGCGTACGACAGGGTGGTGTCGCCGAAGGTCACGGCCGTCGCACCGGGGGTGCGGGCGACCCGCGCGGCGAAGGCCTCGGGCACCGTCGTCGAGGGGAACGGGTGCGCGGTGTCGTTCCACTCGACGACCGTCCGGCGCCGCTCCTCGGGGGTGAGGACGTCGTGGCTGCCGAGGGGCCGGTCGGGTTCGGCGGCGACGGTCTCCAGGAAGTGCAGGAACCGCCCCTGGTGCGCGGTGAGTTCGGCCTCGGAGTAGAGCGCCGGGTTCGCGTCGACGTCGAGGCGCGGCTCGGTGCCGTCGGACCGGTCGTACACGGAGATCGAGAGGTCCTCGACCGGCCCGTTGGAGAGGTTGTGCGCCGTGGCGCGGACGCCGGCGAACTCCAGCCGGTAGTAGAAGGACATGATGTTGGCCACGGGGCCGAACGTGACCCGCTGCGGCTCGTCGGCGCCCAGATCCCGGCGGAGATCCTCGCCCCGGTAGCGCTGGTGATCCCTCGACTCGCCTATCTCGTCGGCGACTTGACGGATGAGTGCGGTCAGGCCCTGTTCGGGATCCACGCGGATCCGCAGCGGCACCACGTTCGCCACCATGCCGGGGACGGCCCGCTCGGCGGGCGCCGTACGGCCCGTCACGGGCATGCTGAGCACGACGTCGCGGGTGCCGGTGACGCGATGGAGGTACGCGGCGATCGTGGCGAGCACCGTGACCGGCCAGGTCGCCCCGGCGTGCTGCGCGGCACTGCGCAGCGCGGCCATGGTGGGGGCGGGGAGGCTGCTCGTACGGCGCAGGAAGCTGCCCGAAGCCGCAGCCGAACGGCCCGCCGGGCTCACCGGATCCTGCCGGTCGGCCAGCCGGTCCGTCCAGAACTCCCGGTCGCGCGCCCGCTGCTGTGATGCGCGGTAGTCCGCGTCGTGGGAGAGGAGGACGTCCAGGGGGCCGAAGGCGGAGCCCGCGCGGTGCGTGCCCTCGACCAGCCCGGTGTACGTCTTGGCCACGCGCCGCGCTATGAGCGACATGCTGAAGCCGTCGACCACGATGTGGTGGACCCGCTGGTACCACAGGAAACGGTCCGGTGCGATTCTGAACAGGGCCTGGCGGAACAGCGGGCCGCGCGTGAGATCGACCGGGGTGGCGAGATCCGTCCTCATCCACTCCTCGGCCGCCGCCCGCGGATCGGGTGCCGAGCCGAGGTCCGCCCGGTGCATCGACCAGTCGGGGGAGGGCTCGACGACCTGCCGGGGGCCATCGGCGCCCGGGGTGAACCGGACGCGCAGCGAATCGGTCTCGTCCACCACGCTGCGCAGGGCACGCTCGAACAGGTCCGGGTCGATCGGACCGGGGATGTCGAAGTACTCGCCGGTGTTGTACGCCGGGCTGTCCGCATGCAGATGGTGGGCGAACCAGATTCCGGACTGGGCCGACGTCAGTGGCAAGTCGGCACTCATGTGGCGGCCTTCCTGGAGGGGTCGAGGATCGAGGACAGGGTCTCGGCGAAGGCAGCGGCGTACGGCGGCGACAGCATGTCGAAGTGGTTGCCGGGCACGTCGAACACGCTCAGCCCGCCGTCGGTGTGCCGCTGCCACAGCGCGCGGTCCACCTTCGGGGTGCGGCGCGTGGGATGGTCGTCGGCGCTCACGAAGAGGTGGATCGGCGTACGCAGCCGCGCTGTCGATCGGTAGCGCGGGACGGCGTCACCGTTCGCGGCGAAGATGCGCTCCATACGGCGCAGCAGTGCGGACCGGCCGCGCGGCGGGAGTCGGTCCGCGCCGGAGTCGAGCAGGAACGGCGCGGTCCCGTCCCCCGCGCGGTCGCCCCGGTAGGTTCCGGGCGCCCCGACGTCGATGATCCCGAGGAACTCCGGTGCCTCGCCCGCTTCCTCCAGCTGCCGGGCCATCTCGAAGGCGACGAGCCCGCCGAAGGACCACCCCATCAGCAGGTACGGGCCTTCGGGCGCCACGCTCCGCAGCTCGCGGAGGTAGCGCTCCGCCTGCTCCTCGACGGTGGCGAGCGGCTGCTCGTCGGTGTCGTAGCCGACGGCCTCGATGCCGTGCACCGGCCGGTCCGCGTCGAGGTGTGCCGTCAGCGAGAGGTACCCGGACACGCCGCCGCTCTGCGGATGCACCAGGAACAGCGGCGCCCGCCGGGGGCCGCCCTCCACCAGGGGAACCACGAGCCGGCGCAGCGCGGCCGGTGCGGCGGGGAGTTCCGCGCACAGCCCCTCGACGGTGGGGTGGCGGAACACCGTGTGGAGCGGTGCGCGCACCCCCAGCTCCCGGTGGATCTCCTCCATCAGCTCCACCGCCCTGAGCGAATGCCCGCCCAGGTGGAAGAAGTTGTCCCGCACGCCGACCTCGGGGGAGCCCAGCACGCGCTGCCAGATCCTGGTCATCCGGAGCTCCAGCACGTCCCGAGGGGGCAGCGCCGGGGCGCCCTGGTCCCGGCGGGCGGGGGCGGGCAGGGCCGCGCGGTCCACCTTGCCGTTCGTGGTCAGCGGCACCCGGTCCAGGGCCGTCAGGGTCGCGGGGACCATGTACTCGGGGAGGGTCTCGTGCAGGGCCTGCCGGAGTGCGGTCAGCTCCCCTTCCCCGTCCTGCCGCACCACGTATCCGGCCAGTTCGACGTCGGCCCCGGTGCCCCGCACCGTGACCACGGCCCTCGCGACACCGGGCAGCGCGCACAACGCGGCTTCGATCTCGCCGAGTTCGATGCGGTACCCCCGCACCTTCACCTGTTCGTCGGTGCGGCCGAGGAAGACGAGGCTGCCGTCCGGCAGGTACCGGCCCAGGTCACCGGTCCGGTACAGCCGTCCGCCACCGCCGTACGGATCGGGTACGTAGCGTTCGGCGGTCAGCCCCGGCCGGTTGGCGTATCCCCGGGTGACCCCGACGCCCCCGATGTGGATCTCGCCGGGGACGCCGGCCGGCACCGGATTGCCCGCACGGTCGAGGAGGTGGATCCGGAGGTTGCCGAGCGGGCGGCCGATCGGCACGGAGGCGCCCGGCCGGTCGAGGTCCCGCGCGGCGTCCACGCGGTGGGTGACGGCGCCCACGGAGGCCTCGGTGGGCCCGTAGCCGTTCCACAGGGTCGACACCACGCCGAGCAGGCGGCGGGCCAGCTGCGGCTGGAGCGCCTCGCCCACGCAGATCGCCTGGAACCGGCCGCCCTGCCAGCCGCTGTCCAGTAGCAGGAGCCAGGTGGCAGGGGTGGCCATGAGGGTGGTGACGCCGAAGCGGCGCATCATCTCCGCGAGCCGCGGCCCGTCGACGGCGACCTCCGGCGGGGCGATCACCACGCTCGCGCCCCAGGCCAGGGGCATGAACACCTGGGGGACGAGTACGTCGAAGGAGATCGAGGCGACCGAGGCGACGACGTCGGAGCGGTCCAGGTCGAGCTGACGGCCGCGCACCACGAGGTAGTTGACGACGCCCTCGTGGGGGACCAGTACGGCCTTGGGGCGGCCGGTGGACCCCGAGGTGTAGATCGAGTACGCGAGGTTGGCGGGCGCCGCGAGGGCCGGCAGCGGCTCGTCGGACCGTGCCGCGATCAGGTCCGCCTCGGTGTCCGTCCGCACGACGTCGGCGCCGGTCTCCGGGATCCGGCCGGCCAGCGTCCGCTGGGTGACCAGCAGTGGCACCTCGGCGTCGGTGAGCATGAACGAGAGCCGCTGCTCGGGGAGTTCGGGGTCCAGCGGCAGATAGGCGGCCCCGGACTTGAGTACCGCCAGCAGGGCCACGACCAGGTCCACCGACCGCGGCAGGCACACGCCGACCAGCTGCTCGGGGCCCGCGCCCCGGTCGCGCAGATGACGGGCCAGCCGATTCGCACGGCGGTCGAGTTCCCCGTACGTGAGCCGCTCGTCGCCGCAGTGGACCGCCGGCGCTTCGGGGTGGAGCCCGGCCTGTCGCTCGATCAGCTCGTGCAGGCACAGTCCCGCGGGGACGGTCTCGGCGTTGTCGTGGGCCGCCGCCGGTATCTCCCGGCGCTCGGCTTCGGTGAGCAACTCAAGCCGTGAGAGCGGGAGTTCGGGGTCGTTCGCCGCGCTGTCGAGGAGGCGCAGATAGTGGCCGACCAGGCGCTCGACGGTCGGGCGGTCGAAGAGGTCGCGGTCGAACGCGACGGTCCCGGTGGTGCCCGTCGGCCGTTCGGCGACCACCAGACTGAGGTCGACCTTGGCGGTGCCGTTGTCCAGGTCGACCTGCTCGACCTCCACCCCGGGCAGCCGGGGCCCGGCGGCACTGCCGGACAGGCTCGCGAACAGCACCTGGAACAGCGGGTTGCGATCCAGACCGCGCTCCGGCCGCAGCTCCTGCACGAGCCGTTCGAACGGGACGTCCTGGTGCGCGTAGGCGTCGACGGCGGTGCGCCGGACCCGGCCGAGCAGCTCGGCGAAACCGGGGTCGCCCGACAGGTCGGTCCTGACGACCACCGTGTTGATGAACGCGCCGACCAGCCCTTCGAGTTCGGGCCGGGTCCGGCCCGCGACCGGCGTACCGACCGGCACGTCGTACTGGCCGCTGTAACGGGCGAGCAGGGCCTGGAAGGCGGCGAGGAGCGTCATGAACAGCGTGGTGCCGTGCCGCTGCCCCAGCAGGCGCAGCCGGTCCACCAGTGCGTCGGGGACCGTGAAGGTGATCCGCTCGCCGAGGCCCGAGCGGACCGGGCCGCGCGGCCGGTCGGTCGGCAGGTCCAGCGTGGCCACGTCCGCGAGCCGCTCGCGCCAGTGGTCGAGCGGGGCCCGCAGCGCATCGCCGGTGAGCCGGCCGCGCTGCCAGTGGGCGAAGTCCGCGTACTGGATCGTCAGCTCGGGCAGCTCGTGCTCCCGGCCCTCCAGGCGGCTCCGGTACATCGCGGAGAGGTCGTCCCACAGCAGTGGCATCGACCAGCCGTCGACCGCGACGTGATGGATGACGACGACCAGGAAGTGGTCGTCCTCGTCGACCCGGAACAGGGTCGCGCGCAGCAGCGGGGCGCGGGTCAGGTCGAACGGGCGCCGGATCTCGGCATGAGCGAGCGCGAGCGCCTGCTGCACCCGGCTCTCCTCGTCGTTCTCCCCGTTGCTGTTCTCCCTGTTGCTCTCCCCGTGCTCCTCGGATCCGACTCGCAGGTCCACCAGGGGCAGTTCGCAAGGGTGCGCCGGTGAGACCGAGGGCTCGGGCCGCCCGTCCCGCTCGGTGAAGACGGTGCGCAGCACCTCATGGCGGCGGATCAGATCCGAGAGCCCGTGCCCGAGTGCGGCCACGTCCAGCGGGCCGCGCAGCCGGAAGACCTCGTGGACGTTGTACAGGGCGGGGCCCTGGGACAGCTGCTCGACCAGCCACATGCGTTCCTGGGTGTACGAAGCCGACTGCGGGCCCTCGGGGCGGGGCTCCACCGCGTCCCCCGTGCCGCCTTCGGCGGTCTTCCGGCGTGCGGCGCGAATGCGCTGGTCGAGCAGGGCCCGGGTGGTGGCCGGGGCGGTGCCCGGCCGTGCGTCCGGTTGGGGGCGACCGGGGTGTGCCTTCATGGTTGCTGGTCCTCTCCGGCCGGAATCAGGGCCGGGTGGGAGTCGGGGCTGTCGAGGTCGGCCAGCAGCACCGCGTCGATGCCCTGGGCCAGTTCCGCGACGGTGGGGTGGTAGAAGAGCAGGGTGACCGGCAGTTCGAGGTCGAGCGTCCGGCTGAGCCGGGACATGACCCGCGACGCGAGCAGGGAGTGTCCGCCCAGCTCGAAGAAGTCGTCCCGCACGCCGCCGGGGGCGACGCCGAACACCTCGGCCCAGACCTCCAGCACGAGCAGCTCGGTCTCGGTGGGAGGAGCGCCGTCCGGCGCGTCCTGGTCGGCGTCCTGACCGGCGTCGCGACCGGTGTCCTGTCCGGTGTCCTGTCCGGCGTCGAGACCGGCGTCGCGACCGGTGTCCTGTCCGGCAGCCGGTCCGGCTTCCGGCCGGTCCGCGGGACCGGCCGGGCCCGTACGCGGAGCGAGCAGGGGCTCCCACGCCGAGATCGGCCGCTCGGGACTGCCGACGAGTCGGCCGAGCAGTTCCGCGTAGTCCAGGGCCAGCTGCTCCATGGTGGCGCGCTCGAAGAGATCGGTGGCGTAGCGGACCACGCCGGTGAAGCGGTCGCCGCAGTCCGTCAGGGAGACCTCGACGTCGAACTTCACGATGTCGTACGGAACCTGATGGGCGGTCACCTCGATGTCCGGCAGCCCGGACGGGAGCGCGGGCTCCCCCTCCACCTGGAACATCACCGTGAACAGCGGGTGCCGGCCGAGGTCGCGCCCGGGGCGCAGCTCCTCCACCAGACGCTCGAAGGGCACGTCCTGGTGGGCGTAGGCGTCCACCGCGCACCGGCGCACGCGACCGAGCGCCTCGGTGAAGCTGGGGTCGCCCGACAGATCGGTGCGCAGGACCAGGGTGTTGACGAAGAACCCGATCAGCGGTTCCACCTCGATGCGGGTCCGCCCGGAGATCGGGGTCCCCACCGGCACGTCGGGCTCGCCCGAGCTGTGCGCGAGCAGCACCTTGAAGGCGGCCAGCAAGGTCATGAACGGCGTCACCTCGTGGGTGCGCCCCAGCGCCCGTACGCGTTCGGTGAGTTCCGCCGGAATCCGGAGCTCGACCTGGTCGCCGCGCCCCGACCACAGCGCGGGGCGCGGCCGGTCCGTCGGGAACGCCGACGGGATCCGGCCGGCCAGCCGCTCCCGCCAGTGGGCGAGCTGGTCCCGCAGCGCAGGACCGGTGAGGTGGTCCCGCTGCCACTCGGCGAAATCCTCGTACTGGACGGGGAGTTCCGGCAGCTCGACCGGCCGGGCGGAGACGGCGGCCCGGTACGCGGCGGAGAACTCCTGCCAGAGCACCGAGAGCGACCAGCCGTCGGCGGCGATGTGGTGGATCACGAGGACCAGCAGATGGTCGTCGGCGGCGATCCGGATCAGCCGGGCGCGCAGCATCGGCGCGGTGCCGAGATCGAACGGGGTCGCCGCGTCGTGGACCACCAGTTCATGGGCCCGCTCCTCGGCCTGTGCCGGGGGCAGGGCGGTCAGGTCGGTGAGGGTCGGTACGAACGTGTCGACCGACTCCGTGACCTGGTACGGGCTGTCGTCGACCACGACGACTCTGCCGCGTAACACCTCGTGCCGCCGCACCACTTCGGTCACTGCCTCCACCAGCGCGCCCCGGTCCAGCGGACCCCGCAGGCGTACCGCGGCCGGCACGTTGTGATCGGGCCGGTCCGGCCTGAGCCGGTCGAGGAACCAGAGCCGCTGCTGCGCGAAAGACAACGTTGCCCGAGTGTCCACGCGCCGTTCGGAGGAAGGCATGACGGATTCACCTTTCACGGCATTCGGGAACTCTGCAGAGACATGGAAAGCCCCGCTGATTCGCTTCATCACGAACAGTAAGTCGGACGCTAGTCGACGTTCGCCCGACTCGGCAAGATCAAGTAGTCAGTAAGACGTCAAGAAATCTTCTCGTTGCATTCGGGCGCGTTCGATGGATAGCATCGCACCGTCGAACGCCAACGTGCTGTGCCGGGCCGTGAGTTGAATGGGTGCCCAGGTGTCAGCACCCGGAAGGTCGGGCGTTGATGCTGGTCAGATGTGGACTCGTGGGGGCGAGAGCATCGCACTGCGACCAGCGTGACAGTCTCATCTCGATGATTACCGGGCAGTATTTCGTGGCAATTAACTGTCACTTGCCGGGTGATTGTCGGTGCTCATTCATGCCGGTTTGTCATTTCGGGCCAAGTGCTTTAGGGAACCCTGTTGCAGGCACGTGGACAAGCAGGCAAGCAGGAACTCGGAGAAGTCATGACGCAACCGCAGAACTTAGTGAGTTCCTTTATCTCGCACGCCACCGACCACCCCGACGACCCGGCGTTGGTCTGGCACGGAGAGAAGACGACCTATGCGGAACTCCAGGGGCGGGCGGACCGGGAGCGCGCGCGGCTCACCCGGCTCGCACCGGGTCCGGACGCGCCGATCGGCATCCTGGCCGCCAAGTCGCCTGCGGTGATCGCACTGATACTCGCCTGTCTGATGGAAGGGCGCCGTTTTCTACTGCTGTCACCCTTGTTGACGACAAGATCACGGAATCGGTTGTTCGAGCAGGCCGGTTGCTTGCACGTACTGACACCGCAGGGCCCCGGGACGCCTCCGGCCGGGCCGGCCGCATCGCTGGAAGCAGCCGAAGCGGCCGAAGCGGCCGAAGCAGCCGAAGCGGCAGCGTCGTCGGAGCGTGCTGCCTTCGCGGAGCCGCGCCGGACCGAACCCGTCGACGTGTCCTTCATGCTGACCACCTCCGGTTCCACCGGCCAGCCGAAGATCGTCCCGCTGAGCACGGGCGCGGTGGACCGCTTCACCGACTGGGCGGGCGAGCACTTCCGGATCCGCCGGGGTACGACCGTGCTCAACTACGCCCCGCTCAACTTCGACCTCTGTCTGCTGGACATCTGGACCACGCTCAAGAACGGCGGCTGCGCGGTCCTGGTCGACCCCGAGCGGGCCACCGACGCCCGCCATCTGCTCGACCTCATCGCCGACCACGAGGTCCAGGTCGTCCAGGCGGTGCCGATGTTCTACCAACTCCTCACGGACGCGGCCGCACGGCGCGACCAGCGGCTCGACACGGTCGAGCACGCCGTCTTCACCGGCGACAGCATGCCCGCCCGCTGCCTCGCCCGGCTCCCGGAACTCTTCGGCAAGGCACGGCTCTACAACATCTACGGCTGCACCGAGACCAACGACAGCTTCCTCCACGAGGTCGACCGCGGCGCACCGACGGACGACGCCCCGGTCCCCCTCGGCAGCCCGCTGCCCGGGGTGCACGCCGTGATCGTCGACGCCGACGGCGAGATCCTGACCGGGCCGGCCACCGGCGAACTCCACGTCGCGACACCGTTCCAGACCGACGGCTACCTCGACGGGGCACAGGACGCCGACAAGTTCGCCACCCACTTCGACGGGCAGCACGAGCGCCGCCACTTCCGCAGCGGCGACCTGGTGCGCCGCCACCCGGACGGCCGGATCACCCTGGAAGGCCGCAACGACCACCAGGTCAAGGTCCGTGGCGCGCGGGTCAACACCCACGAGGTCGAACAGGTGCTGCTCAAGCACCCGGACGTCGTGGAGGCGGCGGTCCTTGCGGTGCCCGACCCCGTGGCCGGCCGCCTCCTGCACAGCGTTGTCCGGCGCACCCCCGCCAGTCGGCTCAACAGCCTGGAACTGCGCAGACACTGCGTGGACCTGCTGCCCGCCACCGCGATCCCCTCGACCGTGCTGATCGTGGACGACCCCTTGCCGAGGACGTCCACCGGCAAGATCTCCCACGCGCTCGTCGCGGCCGCCCACCCCCCTCGCGCACGAACGGAAGGAACGCTGACATGAAGCACGACACGGTGGTCAAGGAGTTCATCATCGAGGAGTTCCTGCCGGACGTCGGCATCGCCGAACTGGCCTCCGACTACGACCTGATGGCCGGCGGCGTCATCGACAGCCTCGGCCTGCTCAAGACGATGGCCTGGCTGGAGGACAGGTTCGAGCTGCGCGCCGACCAGATCGACCTCAAGCCCGAGAACTTCCGCTCCGTCGCCGAGATCAGCACGTTCATCGAGCGGGCCCAGAAGCAGCAGGCGGAGGCCGAGTAGCGATGCACGAGGTGCCCTTGGCGCTGCTCACCCGGGACCGCCCCGTCGAGCAGCGGATGTGGCGGTCCTTCTGGGACCGGCTGCACGAAGGCGGTCTCCAGCGGGGCGAGACGGTGGCCCTGCTGGCCTCGCTCTCCACCCGCATGCCGGACCCGGAGACACTGGGCGGGTTCCTGCGCTCACTGGACGAGCGCCGCCCGCAGCCCGTCGGGCGGCCGGACGGCACGGTCAACATCGTCGGTACCGGCGGCGGGCCCAGCACGTTCAACATCTCCACCGCCGCGGCGTTCGTCGCCGCCGCGATGGGGGTCCGCGTGGCCAAGACCGGCTCCCGCGCCTACACGAGCAGTTGTGGATCGTACGATCTCCTTGAACTGCTCGGCATCCCGCTGACCACCTCGTACGAGCAGACCGATGCCACTCTGGAGCGGTACGGCATCGCCTTCCCCGGGCCCTTCGTGTACCCCCGCGAGCTGATGCTGCTGGCGAAGAGCATCCTGCCGCTGGAGCTGCGGACGCTCGGGCGGTTCATCAACTCCGTCGGGCCGTTCCTGGCGGCGCTGCCCGTCTCGTACCAGCTCATCGGTGTCGCGGACCCCGCGCTGCTGCCGAGCCTGCGGTACGTCGCGGACGGCACGGCCGACCGGAGGATCTGGCTCTGCGGCAACGCCCTGGGAATCGACGAGCTGGTCAGCTCCGTCGACAACGTCATCCACGTGAACGACGGCTCGGGCGAGCAGCGGCTGCGTGCCGATGAGCCTGCCCCGACCTCGATCGCCGATCTGCGGCCGGCCGGCCACAAGGACACGGTGGTCGCCCACTTCCTTGAGGTGCTGTCCGGCAAGGGCGGGGAGCTCGCGACACGTACCGTCTGCCTGAACGCCGCCGCGCTGGCCGTCGCGAGCGGGCTCGCCGACGACTGGGCCGACGCGCGGGCGGCCGCGGAGGACGCCCTGATCAGCGGCGCCGCACTCGACCTCGTCCACCGGCTGCGGGCCCGACCGGTGCACTCGACCGCGGACGGGGCGGGCCGGCGGTGAGCGGGTTCTTCGCACGGCGAGCCCCCGACCGGCCGGGACTCGCCCTGTTCCTCAACGCCGGGGATCCACCGCTGCCCGTACTGGCCGACCTCCTGCGGATGCTCGACGACTGCCGGGTGGACTGCCTGGAACTGGCCGTGCCCTTTCCCGACTCCGTCACCGACGGGGAGGTCAACAGGCGCTCCGCACAACGGGCGTTGGAGCAGGGCGTCGGCCTCGACGAGGTGCTCGACCTGATCGGCGGGATCCGCCCGCACCTGCGCCATCTGCGGGTGGCGCTGCTGGCGGACTGGAGCCACACGGTCAAACCCCGGCCGCTGCCGGACTTCGTCGGCCGGGTCGCCGCATCCGGCGCCGACGGACTGCTGGTCCACGGTCTGCCGCCACGGCTGCGCACCGGCCTCCGCGAAGCGGTGCGGGAGGCCGGGCTGCCCCTGGTGACCACCTGCTACGCGAGTTCGACCGCCGAGGTGAAGGCCGAGGCCGCCGCGCACGCCACCGCGTATCTGTACCTGGTGGCCCACTACGGCCGCAGCGGCTCCACACCCACCGCCGAACCGGCCCAACTGGCCTCCACCATCGAGCTGTTGCACGAGAGGACGACGGCACCCGTCGCCGTCGGCTTCGGCATCCGCTCCCGGGACGACATCGCCAGGGTGCACGCCCTCGGCGCCGACGCCGCGATCGTGGGCAGCGCCGGAGTCGCCCGCGTCGAGCACGCACTGGCTCAACAGGCCGACGTGGTCGACGAGTTCCACACCTTCGTCACCACCCTTCTGCCCGCTTCCCCGACCCGCTTCCCCCACCCAGTCAGGAGTTCCACCCCATGATTGTCCGACGTCTTGACGATGTAGTGGCCGTGGACTGGGGCAACGGCCTCAGCCGCAGATTTCTCGTCGAAGCCGACGGCATGGGCTATTCGATGACCGACACCACGGTCCGCGCGGGCACCAAGTCCCCGCTGGAGTACCGGCGTCACCTCGAAGCGTGCTACTGCATCAGCGGCACCGGAGAAGTGGTGGATTCCGACGGTACGTCCCACCCGATCGAGCCCGGCACGCTCTACGCACTCGACCAGCACGACGCCCACTTCCTCATCGCGGGACCCGACGAGGACCTCCGGCTGGTGTGCGTCTTCACCCCCGCGCTGCACGGAGGCGAACGGCACAGCCTGGACTCGCCCGAGTTCTCCCAGTACTGACGGGACCGGCACATGATCAGGACTGAGACATGATCAAATGGAACGCCGACCAGATCGCCCTGCGCCAGGGCCTCGGCCAATGGCACCAGGCGCTCAGCGCCGGTCACATCGAGCGGGACGCCGCAGGTGTCTTCCCGCGGGACAAGTGGAAGCTGATCCAGCAGTCCGGAATCCTCGGCCTGCCCTTCGACGAACAGTGGGGCGGACTCGGCCAGTCCCTGCTCACCACCATGTACGTACTGGAGGAGCTCGGCGCGGGCTGCCGCGACGGGGGACTGAGCTTCTCGGTCTCCACCCACATGGTCAGCGTCGGCGTCCCCCTGCAGCGGTTCGGCTCGGAAGCGCTCAAGCAGCGCCATCTGCCCGGCATCTGCTCCGGCGAGACGATCGGGGCGCACGCGATCACCGAGTCCGAGAGCGGCTCCGACGCGCTCGCCATGCGGACGACGGCGACGCGCGAGGACGACCACTTCGTACTGCGGGGCACCAAGTGCTTCGTCAGCAACGGGCCGGTGGCCGATGTCTTCGTCGTCTACGCCCGCACGCACCCGGCGGGCGGGCCGCTGGGCATCACCGCCTTCCTGGTGGAGCGGGACACCCCGGGGCTCTCCGTCGGGGCACCCGTCAGCAAGATGGGCCTGCGGACCTCGCCACTGGGCGAGCTGCACCTCGACGACTGCAGGGTTCCCGCGTCCGCCGTCATCGGCAGCGTCGGCTCCGGCTTCCTGGTCCTGGACCACGTGATGAAGTGGGAGATCCTCTGCTCCTTCATCATCAACACCGGACAGATGCGCCACCGGCTCGACCGCTGTGTCGCCCACGCGGCGACGCGCACCCAGTTCGGGAAGCCGATCGGCGCGAACCAGGCGATCGCGCACCGCATCGTGGACATGCGGACCGGCCTGGAGACGGCCCGGAAGTGGCTCTACGACACGGCGGTCCGGCTGACGGACGGCGAGAACGTCACAACGGACATCGCCACCAGCAAACTGCTCGCGAGCGAGAGCAACGTCGCCTCCGCACAGGCGGCCGTGCAGATCTTCGGCGGCCAGGGGTATCTCACCGAGTGCGGCCTGGAGAAGGACCTGCGCGACGCGACGGCGAGCACCGTCTACTCGGGCACCTCGGAGATCCAGCGCAACCGCATCGCGTCGATGCTGGGGTTGTGACGCCCGATGCCGGTCAAGAAACGCCCGATGCTGGTCAAGATCTGCGGTGCCGGCTCCACCGGGGACATGGAGCTGCTCGCCTCGGCGGGAGCCGACCTCGTCGGTGTGTGGCACGGGGTTCCCGGCGGCCGCACGGACCTGTCCGCACAGCGACTGGCGGTACTGGCGGCGGCCGCACACCGCACGGAACGCCTCCGCCCCGTCCTCGTCACCTTCCTCAACGACGCCGAAGCACTGCAGGCCGCGCTGACCTCCGCACGGGTCGACTGGGTCCAGCTGCACGGCTACCAGACACCGGGCACGGTCCGGGCGCTGAAGAGCGCCGGGGACTTCACCGTGGTCAAGGTCGTGCACGTCGGAGCGGGGCGGTGCCCGGAGCTGCCGCTGATCCCGTCGTACGAGCGGGCGGGAACGGACCTCTTCCTGGTGGACGCCACGGCCGAGGACGGCCGCATCGGCAGCACCGCACAACAGGTGGCAGCCGGGGCCGTCCTGGAGGTCGCGGAGCGCATGTCGCGGCCCTTCCTGCTCGCCGGTGGCATCTCCGGGGACAACCGCCCGGACTACCGGGCCGTGCTGGAGCACCCCCTGTTCCTCGGCATCGACGTGGACACGGCGGCCAAGGACCCCGACAGCGGCCGGATCACGGCCGAGCGGGTCGCGGCGGTGGTCCGGGGCTGGCGGGCGGGCGGCGACGGCACGGGGGCGGCGCCATGACGACCGCGTTCATCGAGGCGCTGCGGGGCGCCCACCGGCCGGTGATCATGGAGCTCAAGCGGCGGGACTCCACGGGCCGCGACCTGTTCGGCGGCAGATCCGTCGCCCGTATCGTCGCCGAGTACGAGGACGCGGGGGCGGCGTGCCTCTCCGTGGTGACGGGAGAGTGGTTCGGCGGCACCCCGGCCCTGCTGGACGAGGTCGCGGCGGACACCGGACTCCCCGTACTGCAGAAGGACTTCATCACCCGGCGCAGCCAGCTGCAGCGGGCGAGCGAGAGCGGTGCGTCCGCCGTGCTGCTCACCGCCGCACTGCTGCCGCGATCCACTCTGAGCAGTCTGATCGACCACAGCGTGGGGCTCGGCCTGACCCCGTTCGTCGAGGTGACCACGGAGGTGGAGACGCTCCGGGTGCCGCGCGGCGAGGACTGTGTGATCGCGGTCAACAACAAGGACATCGCGACCCGCGAACGCGGCCCGGGGGACATCGGACGGAGCACGCGGCTCCTGCCCGCGCTGCTGCGCACCGGCACCCCGTGCCCGGTCAGCGCCAGCGGCATCGAGCAGCCGGACGTCGCCGCCCGGCTGGTGCGGGACGGCTTCGCCGGAGTCCTCGTCGGTACGGGACTGCTGCGCGCCGACAGCGTGAACGGCTGGCTCGACGACTTCGACCGACACCTGAATCACCCGACAACTGGAGGCAGGGCAATGAGCAGCGGTACGGCAGCACAGGAGCAGTGGAAGGTCGTCGTCAACGACGAGGAGCAGTACTCGGTCTGGAGCGCCGACCGCGAGTCCCCGGAAGGCTGGCGCGAGGTCGGCGTACAGGGCACGAAGGACGAGTGCCTCGCGCACATCGAGCGCGTGTGGACCGACATGCGCCCCCGGAGCCTGCGGACCGCGACGGAGACCGGTGCCCGGTGAACCAGGCACTCTCACCGGGCAGTTCGGTCGACCCTGGCAGTTCGGTCGACCCTGGCACTTCGGTTGACTCGGGCAGGTCGATCGACCCGGGCAGCTCGGTCGACACGGCGCGGCCCCTGCTCTCCACCACCCTGCACCTGCCGTCGGGCGAAGCCCAGGGGTGGGTCGTCGTCGACCGCATGGTCGACGGTCTCGCCATGGGCGGGACCAGGATGACCGCGACGGTGACCGAGCAGGAGCTCGCCCACCTCGCCAGGGCCATGACCCAGAAACTCGCGCTGGTCGGCCTGCCCATCGGGGGAGCGAAGGCCGGAATAGCACCCGCGCCCGGCGCGCCCGTCCAACGGGCCGACCTGATGCGGGCGTTCGGCCGTGCGGCGGCCCCGCTGCTGCACGGCGGCGTCTACCTCGGCTGCGACCAGGGCACCACCTACGCGGACCGGCAGACGGCCTTCGACGCCGCCGGGTACGACGTCGCCCACCGGCCGGGCGCGACCCGGCTCACCGTCGGCTGGGACGAACTGTGGACCCACATGGCCGACATCACCGGGTACGGCGTGGCCGTCGCGGTGCTCGGCGCCCTGCGGGCCGCCGGTACGCGGACCCCGCAGCGCATCGTGATCCAGGGGTTCGGCACGGTGGGCCGCGCGGTCGCCCGCCATCTGGCCGACCACGGGCACCGGGTGGTGGCCGTGGCCGACGTACGGGGCACGATCGAGGATCAGCGCGGGCTGCCCGTCGCCGATCTCACCGCGCTCACCAGCAGCGACGGCACGATTCGTAGGACCGGGCTGCCCACGACGGCCCGGGTCCACCCGCCGGGCAGGGCATGGCTGCAGGTCGACGCCGACGTCTTGGTCCTCGCGGCGTCCGCGGCGGCGGTCCGGGAGGACACGGTGTCCGAGGTCAGGGCCCGGACGGTGGTCGAGGGCGGCAACATGAGCTGCACGGAACCCGCCCGCCGGCTCCTGCGCGCGGCCGGACACACCGTCCTGCCGGACGTCGTCGTCAACGTCGGCGGCGCGGCGGCGACCGGCTGTGTACTGGCGGGACTCGCCCCCTCCGGCCTGCCGCTGCCGAGACTGTCCGCGTGGCTGCGCGCCTGGATCGCCGCCAGGATCACCAGGAACTGCGAGCTCGTCCAGGAACTGCAGACCTCGGGCAGCACCGACCCGGTCGCACAGCTGCTCACCGCGAAAGGGGTGCGCCAGGACCCCGTCGCGTAGCGGCCTGTGCCAGGGCGAACCGCAGAGCGGCCAGGACCGGCAGCCCGTCCGTGATGAGGGGCGGGCTGCCGGTCCTGGCCGGTGGTCGTTCAGCGGGGTCGTACCCGGTGGTTCAGCGGGTCGTACGGACCTGGACCAGTGGGTCGTACGGCTGGTTCAGCGGGTCGTACGGACCTGGATCAGCGGGCCGTACGGCTGGATCAGCGTCCGCCGAAGGAGATCTGGCCGCCGGCGCCGCCGATCCGGCCGCTCACACTGGCGCCGCCGCCGTTCTTGTAGAGCGCGATGATCTTGCTGAAGTCGAACGGCCGCTGGTCGATGCACGTACAGCGGTACAGGTCGGGGCAGCCGGCGCCGACCGTGCAGGCGGGCACGACGTCGGGGTTGCCCTGGTTGTGGTCGCGGGTCGCGTCCCAGCCCGACAGACAGCCGAGCTTGTGCTCGTGCGCGAACTCCACGAGCTGGCGCATGTGCTCCAGGGTGAAGCACTTGCCGTTGATGTGGTAGCCGAACATCGGGCAGGCGCCGATGCGGTGCCAGACGGTCTCGGACGTCCAGTTCGGCCACAGTGTGGAGACCTGGGAGTGCATGGCCCGCAGCCCGATGATGGTGCACTCACCTGCGTCGGCCGGGGAGCCCTGACCGAACTCCATCAGCATGCCGTTGATCAGCCCCGGCTGGATGCCGGCATTGGCGACCACGGTGAGGAAGCGCAGGCCGGACGGGCTGAATCCGGCGGATCCCGCGGTGAGCTGGGCGTCGGCCGGCAGCGTGTAGGAGATCTTGAGCTTGGGGTGCTTGCGCAGGAGTTCGGCGACGGCCGACACGTGCCGCTCGTGGGCGGCGGAGTCCTCAAGGAAGCCGCCCTCGAAGTCGAAGTCGAGGTGCGTCAGCTGGTAGTTGGCGATCACGCCCGAGTACTCGGCGACGATCTTCTGCACGTTCTCCTCGACGGCTTCGAGCGGCTGCCCCGAGGCCCCGCCCACGGACACCACGACCTTGCCGCCCGCGGCGCGGAACGCGGCGATGTCGGTCTTGCCGTGCGAGCTCTTGTCGGCCTGCCACTCCTCGCCCGCGATGCCGCCCCAGGACAGCTTCTTCTGCGGGTTGGCGACCAGGAAGCCCAGCATGAAGCCGTCCAGCCCGCTCTCCTCGCCGTACCGGCTGACCTGCGGGTTGGGCCAGGCCATGTAGTCCACGAACGGCGCGCGCGGGACGTCCCACTGCCCGGGGTCCGGGATGGGCTCGGTGGTGGTGAACTCCAGCTGCGGCGACAGCCCGGACCGGTTGCCCGCCAGGTCCACCGCCTCCACCTGCACCCGGTACCCGGTGGTCGGCTGGAGGTTGCGCACCTGCGCGGACGGCTTGGTCACCCGCATCACCGGCAGGTCGCCGGACAGGTGGACGTCGTACCCGGCGACCGCGATGTTGTCGGTGGAGGGGTCCCACGCGATCGTGGCCTGGGTCGCGCTGAGCAGCTCGGTGCGCAGGTTGGCCGGGACGGTCGGCGGCTCCTTGTCCTCGGGCGGCACCGCGTTGTAGCCGTTGACGGTGAACTCCCGGGGCAGCGGGCCGACTCCGGCCGCGGCGCGGCTGATGCCAATGGTGAAGACCTGCGAGTCGCCGGCGGGTATCACCTTGCGCTCGCCGACGAACCGGCCGGTGATGGCGTCGCCCTCACGGGTCCAGACGAGGCCGTAGTTGTTGGTGATGTTCTGGTCGGAGTCGACGCGGAAGGCGATCTCCGGGTCGATCAGGTCCTCGTTCTGGTAGTTGCTGACGGTGATCTGTGCGTTGGCGTACCACTCGCCCTGCGACAGCCACTCCGGTACCGCGTACACACGCTGACCCTGGTCGGCCATGACGATCCCACCCCTCATGATTCGCTGGATGACTCCGTGGTTCCCCCGGTCAACCGCAACCTAGGCACAGGGGAATGCACCGACAAGGGGTCCGTTGTCCGCTCCGGGGGTTTCCGGTCAAAGAGCCGGGTTGCATCGAATGGCCGGTTTGGCCATGGACGTTCGCACGGACCTTCACCGGCTGCGGGGCCGCGGCCCGGAGCACCCGGGATCATGGCCGACGGGCACACACGGCGCACGGGCCGGAGTGTCGTGAAGACTCCGCGTCAGCGGAGCCCGAGCACGCAGAACTCGTGGCCCTCCGGGTCGGCCAGGCACTTCCACGGGGTGTCGCCCCTGCCCGGGTCCAGGTCGGTGGCGCCGAGGGACCGCAGCCGGGCCACCTCCGCCTCCCGGTCGTCACCGGGGTACGGCAGCAGGCCGATGCGGACGCAGTCCGGCACGGTCTTCGCACCGGGCGTGCGGAGGAATTCGAGGTACGGGCCGACGCCCCGGGCGGAGCGCAGCACGGCACGGTCGTCGGCGACCTCGTGCAGGGTCCAGTCCACGGCCCCGCCCCAGAACTCGGCCATGGCCCGCGGGTCCGCGCAGTCGATCACCACCGCGGCGATCGGCCCGGTGTCCCGGTAGACCTCCCGGGGCTCCAGTACGCAGAACTCGTTGCCCTCCGGGTCGGCGAGGACCGTCCACGGCACGTCGCCCTGGCCCACGTCGGCGGGCGTCGCACCGAGAGCCAGGAGACGCGCGACCAACTCCGCCTGGTGGGCCGCGGATGTGGTCGCGAGATCGAGGTGCACACGGTTCTTCACCGCGGTCCTGGGCTCCGGGACGGTCACCACGTCGACGCAGAGGGCGACCGGGTCCGGCCGGACGAATCCGCCGGCGGGTCCGACACGGGTCACGCCGGGGCCCTCGCTGGAAACGCCCCAGCCGAGCGCCTTCGCCCAGAAGCGGCCGAGCGCCGCGTCGTCAAGGGCCTTCACGTTCACATTCACAGGTCGCAGCGCCATGCCGGCGACCCTAACAACGCCCGACGGGTGTACCCGATTGGGCTAACTCGCGGTGCTCCGTCCGGGGTAGGTCACAGGTGCCATCCAACCCGGCCCGGGGTCTCTGTCGTACGAAGCGTTCCACCGCGTGAGTGCCCGCCGCCGTACAGCACGAGGGGGCGTCATGAGCACTCCGGCACCGGTGCGCATCCTGCGCGGCACCGATCTGTTGGATCTTTCCTTCAGCTTTCCCGGGCTGAAGTCCGAAGGCACCGCGGGGGACAGGCGACTGGTGCGGGCGGGGCCGCAGAGCGACGGTCTGATCGTGGTCACGTTCGGACCGCAGCACGTCGTGGAGCAGGCGTTCAGCGACGAAGTCCCGGGCGAGCCGCGTGACGTGCCGGTGGGATCGCTGATCAGCGGCAGCAGCGCCCTCGTCTTCGAGGTGGGTCCTGGGGAGTCCGTTCCCTTCTCGGAGGAAGGGTTGCTCGACGCCATGCGCAGGCTGCCCCTGCGCGTCGTCGACGCGGCGCGCGAACCGGACCCGCCGCCGGTCCTGTCGATCCGGCTGCCCGGGGCCGACGCGAGCGGCGGGGGCGAGGGCCAGGACTCCGCGGACCGGGCCGTCGCGCTGGTGCGGATGCTGCGCACCACGGCGGAACTGACCGCGCGCTACGGCCTGGAGACGACCCTCGCCGCGGCGCGGGCGGCGGGCGCGGTGATCGAGACCGGCGGTCCGGGGGTCGGCGGTCCGGGGGTCGGTGATCCAGACACCTGTGATCCGGACACCTGTGATCCAGACACCGGGGGTCCTGGCACCGGTGGTTCGGGAACCGCTGGTTCCGGTGCGGATGCCTCGGCCGCACCGGCAGGTCCGCAGGACCCGTTCGCCGACCCCGCCCGGCCCCGTACTGGCATCGAACTGCCCTACCGCCTGTACCTGTCGCCTTCGCAGAAGGGGCGGTGGATCCACCGCGGCGGCCTCCCGGAGCCGGAACCCGGCGCTCGCGTCGAGCTCTGGCACACCAGGCTCGAAGGCGACACCGTGCGCGCCGTGTGGAACAGGGAGCGCGGGGGCGACCCCGGCGCACCGTACGACTTCCGGCAGGCGCTGGAACCGGCGGACCGCCGGGACATCGTCGACCTCACCACCGGGGCGGGACTGGTCAAGCCCGACGGGACCCCGTACCTCCCCCGGCCGGTCGCCGCGCGGCTGCTGATGCTGTCGGCGGTCGGCGGCTGGCTGGACGCCCTCGGCAGCTGGCCGGAGCGCCCGGTGAACGTCTCGCTCTCCGAGTGGCGACACCGTACGTCCATGGGCCGGGACCACTACGTCCGGGTGATGCGGGAGGGCTATCTGTGCCCCTTCGGGCACAAGGCGGTCCATGTCCGCGTCACGGAGCGGAAGTTCGACGACTCCCGTGGTGCCTCTCTCGTACAGCGCGAATTCGTCGTGGTCCGACAGCCGCTGAAGACGTACGACCCCGCCGTGCCGCTCCCGGCGGGACCCGGCGCGGCGGACGAACTGACGAACATGCTGTTCCCGTTCACCAGCGTCCGGCTCGACACCCTGGTCACACCGAATCTCGTCCCGCCCGCCGACCGGCTGAAGTTCTTCCCCGAGACGCCCGCCGAGAGCCCGTTCCACTTCAAGGTCACCGCGGTCGACCACGGTGGGAACGTCGTGGAGTTCCGCACCCCGCTGCGCTTCCTCGACGAGACCCTGGCGTCCGGTGCCGCGCTCGCCGCCGCCGCGCAGGAGTACAACGCCAAGGACAGCAGCCCGCCGACGGTGCCCACGGCCGGGGCCGACGCCACGGCCGTGGCCGTCGCGGCGGTAGACATTCCGCCGGAGACCAGCGCCGAGCTGCTCGGCCAGGCCGTGGCCCTCGCGCCGACCGTCAAACCCGACGACACCCGGCTCGACGTGGTCCGGATGGTGTGGGGCATGGCGACGCCGCCCGCCCTCGCCGATCCGTCCGCCACCGACCCCGCCGTCTCGAAGAACGCCCAGTTCCTGCCCCAACTGCGCTGGGCACACGCCGTGGTGCCCGCCGTCGGCCGGCTGAGCGGCGCGGACGCGGTGGTCCCCGTCGGCTACGCGAAGCGGTACGCCCTCTCCGGCTTCGACACCGTGGGCGGCCCCGTCCGCACCGCGAACAAGGGGCAGGTATTCCTGAACCTGCTCACCCCGGCCGGCTCGCCCCTCAAGATGGACTTCGGCGACCAGAGCGACCGGTCAGGCGCGCTCGCCGCCCCCAGCATGATCGTCTCGGGTCTGTCGCGGCTGACCGGACCGGTCTCGGGCCTCGCAGAGACCGCAGGGCAGGACCCGCTCGACAAGATCGCCAATGGCTCGTTCCAACCGGAGGAGTTCTTCCGCCCGTTGAGCGTGCTCGACTCCGTCGGCCCCAGTCTGCTGGGCGTGATCCCGCTGGCACAGGTGATCCAGCGGGTGGACGGGCTGACCAAGTCCCTGAAGGTGCCGAACTTCTTCACCGAGACCATCAGCACGGTCACCGGCCTCCTCTCCGACCTCGGCCGCGCCCGGCAACTGCTCACCCACGAACTCGACCGCTACCCGCCCGCCGCCCACCAAGTCGCCGACACCGCCGAGAAGTTCCTCACCGTCGTCGGCGACTTCATCCGCCAGGGCCTGGCGGGGCGCACCGGGCCGATCACGATGGTCCAGGTCGACGACGCCTTCAACGCCTTCGCAGCCGCGCTCACCCAGCTGCTCGACACCCTTCCCGCCGATGTGGACCCAGGGGTACGGGCGCTGCTGGCGCGCGTCCAGCAGCAGTTGGCGACCTGGACCCGGGCCGCCGGGGAGGTGATCTCCCTGCGCGACGCCGTCCAGCAGGCCGCCGCAGGGTTCCGGCTGCCCGAGACGGTCAATGTACGGCTGGAGTGGAACCCGGACCTCCAGCCCGTACTCCTCGACGGCTCCCCGGTCTTCCTCCCGGACCCACCGGGCGTACCGAACGCACCCGCCGGCCGCTTCTCCCTCGTCGTGGACCTGCGCGGCTCGCTGCGCCGGGACCTCGCCGTCGGCGCCGACGTCAGCTGCAGCCTGGAGAACTTCAGCCTGATCCTGGTGCCGAAGTTCCAGGCCCTTCAACTGCGCTTCAAACACGTGCGGTTCATCGCCCGCGCCGGTCGCAAGCCCGAGATCGACGTCGTCCTCAAGGGCGTCGACTTCATCGGCCCGCTCTCCTTCGTCCAGACGCTGCGCAAGCTCATCCCCGTCGACGGCTTCAGCGATCCGCCGGCCGTCCAGGTCACCCCCACGGGCATCGTCGCGCGCTACGCACTGCCCCTGCCGAACCTGGCGATCGGGGTGTTCAGCCTGGAGAACCTGCGGCTTGCGGCCTCCCTCGACCTGCCGTTCATCGGTTCGGCGATGGAGGTCGGCTTCTCCTTCTGCACCCGGGAGGCCCCCTTCCGGCTCACCGTCTCCCTGCTGGGCGGCGGCGGCTTCTTCGGCATCGTCCTCACCCCGAAGCGGGTGGCCGTACTGGAGGCGGCCCTCGAATTCGGCGCGGCACTCTCGCTGAACTTCGGTGTCGCCAGCGGAAGCCTGTCGGTGATGGCGGGCATCTACTTCCGGCTGGAGCTCGGCACCGGCGAGTCCCGGCTGACGGGCTACTTCCGGGCCAGGGGCGAGGTCGACGTCCTCGGCATCGTCTCCGCGTCCATCGAGATCTACCTCGACCTCACCTACGAGTTCGCGACGAAGACCGTCTACGGCCGGGCGAAGATCTCCATCAGCATCCACATCGGCTTCTGGTCGCAGTCCGTCACCATCGAGTGCGAGAAGCGCTTCGTGGGCTCCGGCAACGCCCTGGCCGGTACGTCGGTCGACTCCCCGGCCGGTACGTCGATCGGGCCGGCCGCCGCCGGACCCCCGAGGCCGCCCACCTTCGCCGAAATGATGGCGCCGTACGTCGACCCGGTCACCGGCGCCGGCCGCGACCCCGTCACCGAGTACTGCACCGCCTTCGCGGAAGTGAGCTGACACCATGCCCGAGACGATCCGGTGGACCGTACTGCCCGACGGAACGACGCCCGAGGGAGCGCTCAGGCTGACCGTACTGATCAGCCCGCGCCTGACCGGGGGCACCGTCCTCGGCGACTTCCCCGGCTTCCGCGACTGGCCGAAGACCCTGCGCGACGTCCTGCCCGCGCTCCAGGTGGAGTTCGCCGCACCGGGTGCACCGGGCCCGGGGGGCATGGTGGCGACCGCCGCCAGGCCTGGCGGCTTTCCGTCGGCCGACAGCACGCTGTGGGCCGGGCTGTTCACGCCGGGCACCAGGGTCAGCCCGCCCGCCGGTGCCTTCACCGCCGCTGCGGCGGCCGGACCGCCGACCCTGCGCTCGTTCCCCAGCAAGGCCGTGCACGCCCAGATCGCCGCCCTGTACGAGACGGCCGTGAGCGCGACGGCGGAGCGCAGGGCCTTCCCGAGGCCCCCGGGCGGCAGCCACGAGAGCACGGGGGACGACGCGTACGCGGCACGCGCTGACGCCGAAGCCGGGGCCGATGCCGGGACCGCCGCTGTCGCCGAAGCCGGACCGCCGCCCCGCTGGGACCACCCCGAGCGGGGTGACCTCCTCGGCGTCCTCACCGGCGACCTCAGGACCTTCTCCCGCCGGGTCGACGGGAGTTACACCCGCCTCGACGACCTCCTCACGCGCCCCGCCGCCACCGGACAGGACGCCGCGCCGCAGCCGAACGACTTCCGGCCCCGCCACATCGACCGCACGCGGCCCCCGTACACGGAGGACGGCCCGCTGCTCGCCCTCGCCGAGCTGTACCGGTTCTACGACCGTACGCCCCGGCCCGCGACGCCCGAAGAGGCCCCGGCGCGCGGCGATGCGGTCGCCGAACCACCCCCGGAACCACCGGAGTTCGACTTCCACTCCGCTTGCGCCCTGCTCGCGGACTACCCCGAGCTCCTGCGCCGCTTCGGCCTGGCCGTCGACCTGCTGGTCACGCCCCCGGCCGGGCTCGCCGACCGCTGGCAGGCGCGGGTGTCCTTCGCGGCCCCCCGCGGCGACCTCAACGCCGACGAGACGCTCCGCCCCTGGACCGCCCTGCGCCACGTGCCGGGAAAGCGCTTCGAACCGTACGCCGAGGACGACGGGTTCTACGGCCACCGGATGCTCAGGCTGAGCGCGGACGAGGTCCACACCCTCGACCTCGACGTGGACGGCGCGGCGCTGAAGTTCGTCGAGTTCTCCCGGATCGTCGACCAGTTCCTCCAGGGGCGCAACGAACCGGGAGCGGCCGTCGCCGCCGACCCCACCGCGCCGCCGGCACTCCAGGGCGCGGGCCTCACCGTGCTCCACGAGAGCCGCGACAGTTCGCTGGCGGACCAGCTGGAGGCCGACGCCCGGCACATCGCGGGCGTCGACTCCGGCGGGCGCCCGGTCACCGCGGCGGTCCTGCACGCCGCCCACCTCGTGCGCGGCTACCGGGTCGACGTCGGCACCGTCGACGGCACGACGGGCCGCGTCGCCGTCTGGCACCCCCTGTGCGCCCGTACCGGCGACTACGCGATCAGGCGCCCCGGCCAGCCGCCCGTCCCCCTCACCGCGGCCCCCGACGAGGGGCACGTCAACGCGGCCGCGGTGACCCAGCACCGGACGGCCGCGAACGAGCTCTACGTCCACCAGGCGCTCTTCGGCTGGACCGGCTGGAGTCTGGCGGCCCCGCTGCCCGGCCGGACGATCGGCGCCGACAACCACGTCCAGGTGCCGAACCCCGAGGTCTCCGCCGACTTCCCGCTCGACACCAAGTTCCGGCCGACCCCCGGCACGCTGCCCGCCCTGCGCTACGGCCGCACCTACCGGCTGCGCGCCCGGCTGGTCGACCTCGCGGGCAACAGCCTCGGCCCCGGGGCGGCCGCGGTCGAGGGCAGCGCGACGGATCCCGTCACCTACGCGCGCTGGGAGCCCGTACCGCCGCCGGTGCTCGTCCCGCGGTGGCCCTTCCTGGAGGGCGAGTCGGAGCCCCGGCTGGTCGTCCGCTCCACGGTCGACGACCGGGGGCGCCCGCTGACGCCGCAGCAGTGGGCCGCCCTGCGCAACCCGCAGGTCCCCGACCACGAGGAGACCTCGCCCGCCGACGGACTTGACCGCCGCTACCGCGCCTTCGACGAACGGCACATCAGCCCGCCGAAGAGCTCGCTGCAGATGGCCGAGCAGCACGGCGTGTACGACGACGCCTTCGGTCCCGACACACCACCGGCGGTACGGCGCGCGTACTTCGCCGCGGCGTCCCGCGAGGCCGGTACGTACCTCGACACCGTGGTCAGCCTCCCGGAGGACCCGCGGGTCACCCGCGATCTCGCCGCCGCCGGCGAGATCCACGTGGCCAAGCACAACCCGCACGACCTGTCGCCCCTCACCCCGCTGCCCGTCCCGCGCGGCGACGGCCTGGCGAACGGCGAGTACGTCGTGCACGACGCCGGTCAACTGCTGCTGCCCTACCTGCCCGACGTGCTCGCCCGCGGTGTGTCGCTGCGCGGGCTGCCGGGCGACGGCGCACCGTCCGGACTCGCCCACGACTTCACCGGAACGTGGCCGCAGGCCCGGCCGCTGCGGCTGCGGATCGTGGAGGGGGACGGGCCGGTCGGGCCGCCGGTGAACGGGGTGCTGACCGTGCCGCTGCCCAAGGCCGAGGTCGTGACGCTCCGGATGAGCTGCCGGGTCGACGCGGGCGACCTCGCGCTGTTCCGCGTCTGGCAGCTGCTGACCGGCTCCCCGATGTGGAACGACCCGATGCGCCTCCCCGAGCAGAAGAAGGCGGAACTCACCGCGGCGTCGGCGGCCGGCGAGAACTGGATGATCACCCCCTGGACCGAAGTGACGCTGGTCCACGCGGTCGAAAGGCCGCTCGCCCCACCGGTTCTGGGAGACCTGGCCGTCCGCCGCGAGGGCGGCGAGACCTTCGCCCTCCTCTCCGGCACGGTCGGATCGCACGCCGGGAGCACCGGCCGCATCGACCTGGACGCCACCTGGAGCGAGTGGCTCGACGACGTGCGGGAGGACGCGCCGCGGCGGATCACCGGATACGACCACGTCGGCGAGGTCACCCCCCACCCCTTCCAGAACGACCTGGACCTCGACGAGCTGCGCCACGAGTTCCGCGACACCCGGCACCGCAAGGTCTCGTACACGCCCACCGCGACGACCCGGTTCCTTGAGTACTTCCACCCCTCCCTCACCGCGCGTCCCGAGCTGATCACCAGCGTGGGGCCCGCGAGTTCCGGTCCCATCGGGCAGGGCTGGCCGATCCCGAGCAGCCGGCGGCCGGAACCGCCGGAGGTGAGCCACACCGTGCCCACCTTCCGCTGGACCAGGACGGTCGACCACGCCCTGCACCAGGTGACCCGGACCCGCAGGACCGCCGGGGTCAGGGTCCACCTCAGGCGTCCGTGGTTCTCCTCGGGGGACGACGAACTCCTCGCGGTCGTCCTGGACCCGGGGAGCACCCTGCCGGCCGAGCTCGTCACCCGCTGCGGCAACGACCCGGTGTGGGCGGACGACGCGGTCCTGCCCCGCCTGCGGCAGGCCAACTTCCCCCGGGCGGCCCGAACCGCCACGGGGCGGCTGCTGGCCGAGACCGTCGGCGGCCGCCCGGCGGCCGTCTCCCTCACCGCGTACGTCCCGCAGTACGACGCGCAGTTGGGGCTGTGGAACTGCGACATCGACCTGGACCTCGGCGACCTCGCCGACAGCACCGCGTACTTCCCCTTCGTGCGCCTCGCCCTGGCCCGCTACCAGCCGTACTCCGTCGAACCCCACCACCTGTCGAAGGTGGTCACCGCGGAATTCGTCCAGCTGCCGCCCGAGCGGACGACCACCGCCGCCATGACGGCCGACGGGCGGATCCGCATCGAGCTGAGCGGACCCACCGCGACCGACGACGTCGGGCAGTTCGTCGGCCGGGGCGTGGCGGGAACGGCGGCGAGCCGCCGCGTCGTCGCCACGGTGCAGCAGCGCGGCCGACGCACAGGCGACCTGGACTGGGAGCCCTCCGGGCCCCCGGTGGAACTGACCTGTGCGGCACGCGGATCCGGCTTCGTCTGGACCGGCCGACTGACCCCGCCGACCGGGCAGTTCCCCGCCGTCTCGCTATACCGGATGCTCATCGAGGAGTACGAGACGTACTTCACCGACCGTACGACGGCCACCGCCTCGGTCACCGCGAACGGCGTCACGCGCCCGGTCGCCCGGCGGATCGTCCACGCGGACTGCTTCGCGCTCACGACGACGCTGCTGGGAAAGGTGGTACTGGACGAGGACGAGCAGGCCGCCGGATGAGAATCCCCCGCCGCGACGTCTGCTGAGGCACCGTCAGAGGTCACCCGGGTGCCGTCGGTCAGCGTTTGACGATCCGGTCGAGGACGGTGGCGACGGCGGACTTGACCGCGTCGCGGTGGTGGAGGGGTTCCGCGGGCAGTTCGCTGGTGGGGCGCACGCCCCGGTCGGCGAGGATGTGGAGCAGGCGCAGGGTGCGCAGGCAGTTGCTGATGTGGGCGGGCATCGGGCCGCTGATGTTGTCGGTCCCGAAGCGGTCGGCGATCGGCTCCAGCCAGCCGACGGCGTCGCGTTCGCTCAGGTCGGTGCGGGTGAGGACCCGGGCGATCGCCCGGGCCAGACGGTCGTCCTCCATCTGGTCGTAGACGTGGCTGGTGGGTGCCGTCAGCCGGGCGGCGGCGAGGTCCAGCATCCGCACCGGCGCCACCTCGGGGCGATGGCCGAGACTGGCGAGCAGGTCCGCGCCGTGCGCCACCGCGTGCAGCCAGCCGAGCGTCCCGTCGTGGCCGCGCAGATCCCGCTCCGCCGGGTACCAGCGCTCGAACGCGTCCACCCAGCCGGCCTTGAAGTCCCCCGCGGTCACCAGCATGTCGAGCACCAGCGGCGCGAAGGTGCGGGCCTCGACCCGCGGGTCGGTGAACCGGGTGGCCATCTCGTCCCCCAGCTCCAGCCGCCGCTCCGTCCCGATCGTCCCGCGGGCTATCCAGGTCGCGAGGACGGTGTAGGGCGCGCCGTCCCGGACCAGCGGATCGGGATCCGCCAGCGCACGGGACAGCTCGCGGACGAGGTCGCCCATGGGTCGGTCGGAGGGCACGGCACAGTCGTCGGCCTCGATGTTCTTCCAGTCGATCATGGCGGGCAGAGTAGGTCCTCACCGGTGCCGTGCGCCTGCGAATTATGTCCAGGAATCCACCTCGACCCATCAACTGCCCGACAGGTAACGGCAGTTCCGACGCCCCCTTAATAGTTAGGAAGGTTTCCCAACACTCTTGACGCTCCCGGTGAAGGGCCCTAGCTTTCACGCCAGGAACGCACGCCCACCCCCACTCCTGGAGCCCGTGATGCATCGCTCACGTCGATCTGTCATGTCCATGGCTGCCGGTTCCACTGCGGCTGTCCTCCTCGCGCTGTCCGGCACCACCTCGGCGACCGCTGCCGGGTCCCACCCCTCCGCCCCCGGAACACAGGAGATCAACGGCCCGCTGAAGGTCTGCGGCACCCAGCTCTGCGACGGCAGCGGGCAGGCCGTCCAGCTCAACGGCATGAGCACGCACGGCACGCAGTGGTACCCGAAGTGCGTCACCAGCAAGTCGGTCGGCGCGCTCGCCACCGACTGGCGCGCGGACGTACTGCGCGTCTCCACGTACGTCCAGGACGGTGGCTACGAGGACGACCCGGCCAAATTCACCGCCCGCGCGCAGAAGTTCGTCGACATGGCCCACGCCAAGGGCATGTACGCGATCATCGACTGGCACATGCTCGACCCGGGCGACCCCGACTTCAACCTGGATCGCGCCCGGACCTTCTTCACCGCCATGGCGAAGAAGTACAAGGACCACCCCGGCGTGCTCTACGAGATAGCCAACGAGCCGTCCGGGGTCAGCTGGTCCCGGATCAAGTCGTACTCCGAAAAGATCATCCCGGTCATCCGCGCGCAGGACCCCGACTCGGTGGTCCTGGTGGGGACCCGCGCCTGGTCGTCCTTCGGAGTCTCCGAGGACTCGGACGAGTCCGAGGTGGTGAAGAACCCGGTACAGGCCTCGAACATCATGTACACGTTCCACTTCTACGCGGCCTCGCACCGCGAGGAGTACCTGTCGGCCCTCGACCGGGCGTCCGACAAACTGCCCGTCTTCGTGACCGAGTTCGGCACTCAGAACTACGAGGGCGAGGGCGCCAACGACTTCGCGATGTCGCAGAAGTACCTCGACCTCATGAAGCGCAAGAAGATCTCCTGGGTCAACTGGAACTACTCCGACGACCACCGCTCGGGCGCCGTCTTCAAGGACGGCGTCTGCGACTCCGACGACAAGTGGACGGGCACCTCGGTCCTCAAGGAGGCGGGCGTCTGGATCCGGAACAAGATCCGCGCGTGACCTGCCCGCGCACGCTCAGCACGCTCCGCATGCTCGGCACGCTCCGTACCTGAACACCCGGCCCCCGTCGCACGCGCAGTGCGGCGGGGGCCGGGCCGTTCCCGGATGCGGGTACGGGTACGGGAGTAGGCGGTCTTGCCGTGACCGTCCCCGCTTCCCACACTGCGGACAGGGGGTCCGGAAGTCCGGAAGGGGGCGGGGGAGCATGTCGGCTCGGCGGCGCCGGAGGCGCTCGAAGCGGCAGCGGCGCAGCACGGCAGTCGGGTGGGCCGCGTCGGCGGCCGGGATCCTGATCCTGGTGCTGGCGGCGAACTGGCGGAGTGCGTGGCCCTATCTGCTCGGTGTGCTGGTGACGGCCGTCCTCGGCGTCGCGGGTCTCTGGCTGTGGCGGTCGCACCGCAGGGCGAGGGCGGGGGACCTGGCCTGGCGGAAGGGGGAGGAGCGCAAGGCGAGAGAGCTGTCCATGGCGGCGGTGGACGCGCTGTCGTGGCAGGAGTTCGAGGAGTACGTCGCCGAGCTGTGCCGCCGCGACGGCTGCACCCGGGTGGAGGTGAGCGGCAGGAGCGGTGACCTGGGCGCGGACGTGGTGGGGCTGCTCCCCGACGGACGCCGTCTGGTGGTGCAGTGCAAGGCCTATGCGCGTGAGCGGTCGGTGCCATCGGCGGACATGCAGAAGTTCGTGGGTACCGCCAGGCCCGAACACCGGGCGGACGTGGCCCTGTTCGTGACCACCTGCCGCGCCTTCACCCGTGACGCGCTCGGCCTTGCGGTGCGGCAGGACATCTTCGCCATGCACCGTGACCTGCTGGGGGCGTGGGTCGGGGGCGCGACCCTGGAATCGCTGCTGCCGCTGAACGGAGCTGGGGGAGGAGCCGCTCGCCGCCCTTGGGGTCGGACTTGAGCGGCACGGTGACGTCGTCGCCGAGCGAGCCGTTCTGCATGTCGAGGGCGCGGCCGTTGCCCAGCGACGTGAGGCACAGGCCGGCACCGGGGTCAGGTGGCGGCGAATCCCGCTTCCAGGCGAGGTACGAGGTCCACGAGGTCCTGGGCCCAACAGCCGCTGGTGTGACCGCCCTTGCAGTGGGGGCCCCAATTGGCCCCGTTGCCGTAGTCCACGTAGTGGTACGGGATTTTGTGCGCGTCCAGGCCGTTCCTGGCGTGTTCGGCGGCCGACTTGACCCAGAACTCCATGTCGGTGGCCGCGCCGTTGCCGTTGCCGGTGTAGAGGGAGATGTTCATTCCGGCCAGGGCGCCCATGTGCGAGGAGGGATCGGCCGCGTTCCAGCGCCAGTCGGCGTCGAGCACCGGATACGGCGTGCCGAAGATCGCGTCGCTCGACACCGTGGGGCCGAAGTCGAGGCTGCAGGTGGGAGCCGAGCTCCCGCAGAGCGCGGCGCCGGCGTTGGTCAGCGTGCCGACGACGGCGCCGCGCATGACGGCGTGGTTGCGGGACAGGTCGCTGGCGCCGGAGAGCGACGCGACCTGGCTGAAGAGTTCGGGTCTGGTCTGGGCGTAGTGCAGGGCGCCGAAGCCGCCCATGGACAGGCCGCCGACGGCACGCCCCTCTTTGGTGGCGAGGGTGCGGAGGTTGGCGTCAATGAAGGGGATCACCTGGCCGAGGTGGAAGTTCTGCCAGTTCTGCGCGCCCGCGGCGGTCTTCTGGTCGAGCCAGTTGGTGTACCAGCCCCTGAGGCCCCCGTCGGGGATGACCGTGATCATCGACTGTGCCGCGGTGAGTGCGGGGTAGGCCAGGCCCGGGTTGCCCGGGTCGTCGGAAGCCCCGTGCAGGAAGTAGAACACCGGGTAGCGCTTGGTGGGGTTGTCGGCGTAGCCGGCGGGCAGCAGGATCCGGATGCGGTGCTCGCCGGAGACCTGGGGCGTGGACACGGTGATCACGAAGTTGGTGGCGGTGCCGGTGATGGGCGCGGTCCTGGTCAGTCCGAAGCCGTCCGTCATCTCCGGCGGTGCGGGGGTGTCGGCGCGCGCGGCGGGCGTCGCCAGTACGAGGAGCGCGGTGACCAGTGCCGCGGCCACCGCCTTCACGCGTGCGGCACAGGCGGACCGGGCTCGTCTCATCAGCAGTCCTCAGGTGGGCCGGATATGTGGTGAAACCCGTGTTCGAGGCTTCAACGTGCGGAATCTCAGGGGCAGTTGCTTGATCGCGATCGCAGCGGACCAGGACCGAGTGTGGCCCAGCGGGCGGTCCGTGCAGAGACGGTTTCCGGAAAAAATCTCTGGTCCGATTCCGGGCGGTTCACATGGTGTCCGCGAGCGAGCGCCGCACGGGTGCGCCAAGTGTTCATTTGTTCAAAGCGGCCCAATGGACTAGACCTTGGGGCTCTTGTCTTCGCACGGCCCGCACATCTCCGAAGGATCTTGAATGAAACGCCTCCCCGCCTTCTCCCGAAGACGGTCCGTCGCCCGCGGTTTCCGCCACAGGACGCGTCTGCTCGCGCTGTCCCTGTCCGGCGTACTGCTCGTCTCCGTGGCGCAGACGGCCGCCGCGCTTCCCGCGGCCGCCCTGCCGGCCGCCCCCGCTCCCGCCCCCGGGGCGGCTGCCCTTCCCGCCGGTCCTCCCACCGACACGACCGTGGTCATCCAGAGCGTCGGCGGCTTCCTGGACGGCGAGGGACGGCCCGACGGCCTGGGCGGCGGCGGATATCAGATATCGGGCACGGAGCTGCTGTTCCGCGCGACCCCTCCCAAGGGGGACGAGGCCGACCAGTGGTGGTACCTCCAGCCGTCCAGGACCGTCAGCGGTGCGTACCAGGTCAAGAGCCGCACCAAGGGCGACCGTTGCATGGGCCGTGATTCCAACTCCGAGGGGGAGGCGCGGCTCGCCTTCCGCGACTGCGCGGGATCGGGCACGGACTGGCTCTTCGAGCGGGTGAAGGGCGAGCGGTACAAGATCCACCCCGTTGGTTACGAGGAAACCCTCCAGACCCCCGCGAAGGTCGACCAGAAGGACCGCAAGCAGGGCGGCGACGTCACCTTCGCCTCCGGTCCGCAAGGCAACGCGGACTCCCTGACCTGGTACGTCACCCAGGTCGAGCCCCCGCACCAGGCGATGCCCGCCGACCCCACGTTCGACCAGCGGACCTTCCTGACCTCGCACAACGCGTTCAACAACCAGGAGGACGCCGACGGCGGCGCCCCCCTGCCCAACCAACCGCACTCGATCCGCAAGCAGCTGGCGAACGGCGTACGGGCCCTGATGCTCGACGCCGCCCAGTCCAACGGCAGGGTCCGTATGTGCCACGGCGGCGCCTGCCTGCCCACCTTCCGGCCGCTGTCGGACGTGTTCACCGACATCGCGGACTTCCTGAAGGCCCCGGGCAACGAGAAGGAGATCATCACGGTCTTCATGGAGGACTACACCTCCTACGCCGACCTGAACGCCGAGGTCGGCGACGACCTCCGGCCCGGCGGACAGCTCCACGGCATGGTGTTCAACCCGGAGACCCAGAACGTCAGGACCCAGGGCTGGCCGCGCCTGTCCAAGATGGCCGCCGACAACACCCGGCTGCTGCTCTTCACGGACAAGGGGGTCGGCCCCGAGGCGGAGGGCCAACCGGGCAAGCGCGACCTGGGCTTCCAGCACCAGGCCGACTGGACGACCGAGAACTACTGGTCGATGGGCAGCGGCATCGGCAACTCCGACTGGACCTGCCGCACCCGCTGGGACGGGATTCCCCTCTCCCAGGAAGAGAAGGGGTTCCGCCGGCTGTCCGTCATGAACCACTTCCGGGACGGCCCGGTCGACGGAACCGCGGGCACCGACAACGAGAAGGTGCTCAACAGGGCCCAGCGGTTCTGTTCCCCCGCCTCCCGCCGGAAGCCCAACTTCCTCGCCGTGGACCGCTACCAGAGCGGCAACCCGATGAGCGCCGTCGACACCCTCAACACGTACGCCTACAGCGGTGACACCCCCGGCTTCGGAGGCACCCCCGACGAGCCGGCCGACAACTGGACCGTGCCGCGCCTCGCCGTGATGCCGCTCGGCGACTCGATCACCGAGGGCGCCGGCAGCACCACCCGCTCCAGCTACCGGGCCGAACTGTGGAACCTGCTCAAGGGCCGCGCACCCGTCATCGACTTCGTGGGGTCGCAGAAGCACGGGCAACTGCCCGACACCGACCACGAGGGCCACTCCGGCTGGCTGATCGAGGGACTCGCCGCCAACATCGACACCTGGCTCGCCGAAGCGAAACCCAACGTGGTCCTGCTGCACATCGGCACCAACGACATGGACCGTGACCACCAGGTCGCGACCGCCCCCGCCCGGCTCGCCGCACTGATCGACCAGATCATCGCCGCGTCCCCGGACACCGCGATCGCCGTCTCCTCCCTCGTCCCGTCCGCCTCCCCGGCGGTCCAGTCGAGGATCAACGCGTACAACGCCACCATCCCCGGCATCGTGGCCGCCCGGCAGGGCCAGGGCCACAAGGTGTCGTACGTCAACATGTCCACGGCCCTGACCACGGGCGACCTCAACGACCGCCTGCACCCGAACAACGCGGGCTATCTGAAGATGGCCCGCGTCTTCTCCGACGGCGTCTCCCACATCGCGCAGCAGGGGCAGATCGTCCCTGAGGTCGTCGTCAGGCCCGCCCCGCCGCGGACCTCCCTGGGCGACTACCAGGTGGACCTGAACGCGGACGGCCGCGCGGACTACCTCGTCGTCGAGGAGAACGGTGCCGTACGGGCCTGGCTGAACAAGGGCGGCAACGGCCGCGGCGGCTGGACCGACGCCGGCCGGATCGCCTCCGGAGTCGGCGCCCCCGGCTCCCAGGTCCGCTTCGCCGACCTCAACGGCGACGCCTACGCCGACTACCTGGTGGTGGACCCGGCCGGTGCGGTGCACGCCTGGCTCAACAAGGGCGGTACGGGCACGGCCGGCTGGACGGACGCCGGTCAAGTGGCCTCCGGCGTCGGCGCCCCGGGCTCCACGGTCCGGTTCGCCGACCTCAACGCGGACCGCCGCGCCGACTACCTGGTGGTCGACGCGAACGGTGCGGTGCGCGCGTGGCTGAACAAGGGCGGCACGGGCACGGCGGGCTGGACGGAAGCCGGCCAGATAGCCTCCGGCGTCGGCGCCCCTGCCGACCAGCTCCGCTTCGCCGACGTCAACGCGGACGGCTACGCCGACTACCTGGTGGTCGACGCGAACGGTGCGGTGCGCGCGTGGCTGAACAAGGGCGGCACCGGTACGGCGGGCTGGACGGACACCGGCCAGATCGCCTCCGGCACCCACTCGCCCGGCTCCTCGGTCCGGTTCGCCGACCTCAACGCCGACCGCCGCGCCGACTACCTCGTCGTGGACGCCAACGGCGCCGTACGCGCCTGGCTCAACAACGGCGGCGACGGCACCGGAGTCGGCACCGGCTGGACGCCCTCCGGCACCATGACCCCGGGCCCCGGCGACGCCGGCTCCCAGGTCCGCTTCGCCGACATCAACGCCGACGGCCGCCCCGACTACCTGATCGTGAACGCTGCCGGAGCGGTACGCGCCTGGCTCAACAACGGCCCGGTACAGGGCGGTTGGACCCTCGTCGGCCAGATCACCGCAGGGGTGGGAGCCCCCGCCGACCAGGTCCGCCTCGCGGACATCAACGCCGACGGCCGTGCCGACTACCTCGCGGTAGCAGCCGATGGCTCGGTGCGCGCCTGGCTGAACAACGGCGGCGACGGCCAGGGCGGCTGGACCCCGCTGGGCACGTACGCCTCCGGTACGGACTCACCCGGCTCCTCGGTCCGCTTCGCGGACGTCAACGCCGACGGCCGCGCGGACTACCTCGCGGTCGCGGCGGACGGCTCGGTGCGCGCCTGGCTGAACAACGGCGGCGACGGCCAGGGCGGCTGGAGCCCCGGCTTCCGGCTGGCCTCCGGCACGGGTGCGACCGGCGACCAGGTCCGTTTCGCGGACGTCAACGCCGACGGCCGCGCGGACTACCTCGCGGTCGCGGCCGACGGCTCGGCGAAGGCCTGGCTGAACAAGGACGGCAAGGGAGCCTGGACCCCCCTCGGGGCCTACGCACCGGGCGTGGGTGCACCGGGCGCCCAGGTCCAGTTCGCCGACGTCAACGGCGACGGCCGCGCCGACTACCTCACCGTCGCCCCCGACGGCTCGGCCGGCATCTGGCTCAACAACGGCGGCGAACTCACCGGCGGCTGGGCCGGCCTCGGCACCATCGCCTCCGGAGCCGGCGCCCCGGCAAGCCAGGTCCGCATCTGACCCCGGCTGCCTGACGCGACGACAAGGGCCCACCGGCACAGTGCCGGTGGGCCCTCCGCATGCCCCGGCCGGTCGGCCACGACGCCCACGCTCACGTACGGGCTTCAGGACGCGAGACGGGGTTCAGCACGCGAGGCACGGCTGAGCACGCGAGGTGCGGCTCAGGACGAGCAGCTCACCTTGACCGGTGCCGCGGCGGCGTGCCGGTTGCCGGAGGTCTTGCCGCGGTTGTCCATGACGACGGAGACCTTGCCCGTCGCCGGGAACGAACCGGCGTAGACCCACTGGCCCAGGTGTGCGGTCTGGTTGATCTCGAAGGTGCCGATCACGGTGCTCGACTTGGGGACGAAGGCGCGGTGGACGGTGTAGTAGGCAGGGCTGCCGCCGACGTAACTGATGTCCTTGACCTTCGGGATGTAGACCGAGACCTTGCAACTGCCCTTCGTCACCGACCCGGTGGAGAACTTCCACTGGGCGAAGCCGTTGGACTTCGACGTGCTGTTGGAGAGCGGGACGCTGTAGTAGAAGCCGCTGCAGCCGGAGACCGTCTGGCTGCCGTTGCTGCCGCGCCATCCCTTGTTGCTGTCGCGCCACTGGTCGGAGGTGGCGAAACCGGCGGTGTTGCAGCCGGGGCCTATGAGGTGGTTGTACGTGACCGGCGGCGCTGCCTGCTTCTCGTTGCCCGCGGGCTTGTCGGCAGGGGGCGGCCCGGCCGGGACACCGGGCTTGGCCGGGGTGCCGGGGGCGGCGGGCACGCCGTTCTTCTCGGCCGGAACGGTCTGCACCTCCTTGCCGTTGGGGCCGGGGCCCGCTCCCGTCGTGCCTTCGGTGTTGGCGGTGCCCTTCTTCTCGGCGCCACCGCCACCCTCGTGGATGCCGCCCGCCTGGCCGGAGCTGCGCTCCGCGGTCGCCCCGCCCGGCTGGGCGTTGCCGCCACCGGTGTTGGAGACGTTCTCGCCGGGGGCGTTCTGCTGGCCGGGCACGAGACCGGGCCCCGAACCGTCCGGCCCGATCCGGCTGCCCGCGGGCGCCTGCGCGGACGCGGGGGCGACGTCGTCGCCCGAGTCGGACAGCCCGGAGATCAGGAACGGCACGCCGACCAGGATCAGCCCACCGGCCACCGCCGCCGCGAGCATGGGCTTGCCGGGACGGCCCAGGGGGAGACCGCTGGTGCGGCGCGGAGGGGTGGCCGTGGCCGTCGCTGTGGTGGTGGCGTTGCCTGTGGTGGTGGTGGCGGCGGTGGTCGCGGCTGTGGCTGTGGTGGCAGCGGCTGTGGTGGTGGTCGCCTTGCCGGTCGGCTTCTTCTTCTCCTTCGCCTTCTCCTCGGTCTTCGAGGCAGCAGAAGGCGTGGAGGCCGAAGTGACGGCGGGCTTCTTCGCCTTCGCCTCCTCGGCGGCCGGCTTCTCCGACGCCTCCTCGGCGGCCGGCTTCTCCGATCCCTTCGGCTCCGGCTTCGGCTCCGGCTTCTTCGGCTTCTCCGACTTGTCCGGCGGGAACAGGCCGGACGTCGGTTCCTCGGCCAGTACCGCAAGTGCCGCCGCGCGGGGGACCGGTGAGCCGGTGGTGCCGGCCGTTGCTCCGGCCGTGGCTGACTCGCTGGTTGCCATGACGTGCCTCTCTGAGGGGGACGGGATGAAGACGGGGGTCTACGGGGCTACTGGCTCACGGGGTGGGGAACGGGCCGGAACAGCGTTCCGGCCACTGCGCCCCCGCCGGGTCGGCACTCCGGCAGGCCGCCGCGTCCAGCCGGGCGACGGCCTCGTCCGAAGGCGCCCGGAACTGTGCGCTGCCGGACGGCACTTCGGCGAGCAGGACCCGTGCAGGAAGGTCGTCGGTGGCCCGGTGCACGTCCAGTACGGAGAACTCGGTTCCCGCGGCGAAGAGCGCCGCCGCGCCGCTGCTCCCGGGGCGCGCCAGCACCGACGTACGGCGCGCGGTCACCGGTCGCACGACGTACCGCACGTACTCCTCGGGCGGGAGCGGCGCACCCTTCTGCTCCAGATGTACGACGTCCAGTGGCGCGGCGCAGTACAGGTACGCCCCCGGAACGATGTCCTCCGGGATCTCGGGTCCCGGCACGGCCCGCATCAGCGTGCCCCGCAGCGCCGGCAGCCTGCGCAGCCCGGAGGACAGGCACGCGGCGTACGGTCCCAAGTCGCCCGAGCCTGAGCCCGCTTCCGCTTGCGCAGCGAGCGCGCGGGCGCCGAACCGGCTGTCGGGCGGCGACGACAGATACAGGTGTACGGCGATGAGGTCGGCCCGTGCGGCGGCTTCGCCGGGGCCGCGCAGGGCGGGCAGCCGGATCAGCGCCTGGTTCACCGGCCCGGTGTGCTCCTCCCAGACCGCCGCCGCCAGCTCCCGGAACGCCTCCCGGTCCGCGTCGCTGCTGAAGCCGACGGGGGCGACGGCGAGGCGACGGGCGGACGCGACGGAGACGCGGACCGGGGGCGTCGTCACCTTCGGTGCCGGGGATTCGCCCGGAGGGGTCTGTTCCGAGGGGACGGTGGCCGGTGCTTCCGAGGGCTCCGTGTGCGCGGAGCGCTCGGCAGGCGACTCGCCGGACCGGGTGAGGGGTTCGGCCGTCGTCGCGGGGGACACCGGCTCGCCGACCGGGGCCGGGGACCCGACCTGGAGGGCAGCGGTGTGCTCCGCCGCGGCGTTCCCCTGGCGTGCCCCGGTGGGGCCGTTGCTGGTGGGACTGCTGGCAGGGCTGCTGCTGGTGGACGGACGGGGAGCAGGAGCGGAGACCGCGGGCGTCGTCGCGACAGCGGCCGCCGCGGAGTTGCGTACGGCGGTGACCATGGCAGTGACGGAGGAGGTCGCGGTGGAGGCGGTGGTGGAGGTGGCGGTGGAGGTGGCGGCGCTCGACGCGGAGGCGAGCGAGTCCGGCCGGACGGGCGTTACCGGCGTTACAGGCGTTACAGGCGACCACGGCGTATCCGGAGCGGGGGCGGGGGCGGGTGCCGCGTGCTCGGTACGCGCCGGGACGGCGGCTCCTGCCTCGGAAGGGCCGGGCGTCGTGGCGAACGTCAGGCCGTTGCGTACCCCGAAACGGCGCAGCGCGGTCACCGTCTCGGGGCCGGCCCCGGCCGGAGCGGTGATCTCGGCGTGCTCGCGCACCTGGCCGTCCAGTTCCGGCAGCAGGGCGGCGAGCGCCTTTAGAAGTGCGCCGCGGGCCCTGTCGTCGTCGGCCGTGTCCTCGACCTCGATCCGTACGGCCCGCGCCTCGGCCGGCCGGTCCCGGACCGGGGCAGGGGCGGTGGCGGAACCGCCCACCCACAGCCCGGCCCGTACCGCGACTACGTACTGGCCGTCGGGCAGCCGCAGTGCGGCGGGTTCAGGACCTGCCGTGCCCACGGCGTCGGGAAGCAGCCAGTGCACCGGGCGCGGCGCCGGACGCGGCTCGCCCGGTTCCGTCGGGGCGCAGACCACGGCGGTGAGCAGGGCGGGCCAGGTGCACTCGCCCTCGGGGGAGTGCAGCCGTACGGACTCCGGGTGCCCGGCGGTGCCCGGGGCGGCGGCAGCGGGCAGGGGGTGGGGCAGGGGGAGTCCGGTGCAGACCTCCACCTCGGTGCCGAGCAGGTCCGCCACGTGCTGGGCGACCGGCAGCAGATCGTGCCCGTCGCCGGGGGCCAGCCGTACCCGGCCGCGCAGTTCCCCCGGGAGCCGGGCCAACAGCGCCGCCAGGTCCTCCGCGAGGTCCTGCCCGGCCGGTGCGCCGCTCACCAGGACGGTCAGCCGGTCTGGGTGCACGGTCAGGGCGAACGCCAGATCGCCGGGGCGGGGTGCCGCCGTGCCCGAGGGATGCAGCAGCAGCCCCGCGGGTATCTGCCGCACCGTGCAGCCGCCCAGTTCGCCGAGCGGCACCCGGGCCAGTGCCCGCTGCCAGTTCGGCGCGGGTATGCGCGCGCCCAGCGCCTCGGGTTCCGCGCCGGGTGCGAACCGCCACCAGCCGCCCGCCGGGCTCGCCGGTTCGGTCACGTACAGCCCGCCACCGGGCACCAGGACGGCCGCGGCATCGGGTGCTTCGAGCTCCAACTCCCAGGCGTCCGCGAGACGTTGGGCGAGGGGCGGCTGACCGTCGGACTTCCGGGCCGCGGCACCCGACATGACCAGGCGAGCGGCGGTGCGCCGCTCGTCGCGGAGCCTGCCGAGCAGGCCGCCCAGTTCCTCGCCGAGATTTCCGGCGGCGTCGGCGGCGACGTCGACGATGACGACAGGGCGCTCCCGTTCGACGGGCAGGCTGCGGGCGAGCTCCTGCACGGAGGTGCGGCGGTCGGCGGACGAACGCAGCAGGAAGCCTGCCGCCTCGTGCGCGCTGTGTGCACCGTGTGCGACAGGTGTGCCGTGCGTGCCCAGTGCGCCACGTGTGCCGTCGGGTCCTGACCTGCCGAACTCCTCCAGGACCGTGTGCGGGGCCCGCTCGGCGGCGGAGCCAGGGCCGGGGTCGGGAGTCGACGTCGTCGCCGAGCGCCGTCCGCGCCACCGGGGCAACCGCGAGGTCAGTCCGCTCATCGGGAACCCTCCCGACGGCTGAAGCTGCTGCGCTGCACTGACCCTCCATCAACGGTGGTGCTGGGGTGTGACGTTGACCATAGCTTCTGCATGGTCATGCGGTGCTCTTGGGGTTGGTGGTACGGGAGGTGGTTCCGCCGGTGAGTATGTCGAGGGCGCGGTCGGAGAGGGCGGAAGCGGGCGCGGGGGCCGTGGCAGCCCCGGACGCCGGGTGTTCCTCGTCCTGCGCGTCCCGCGCCCCGAACCGTTCGACGGCGCGACTGGTCCGCTCCACCTCCCGCGTGGCGAGGCGCAGTTGCTCCCTGCGGAACAGGGTTTCCCGCTCGGCGAGGGCGACCCGTGCCACCAACTCCTCGGTGGAGACGACGGTCGGCCGGGAGGATGTGGTCACGAGCCCTCCCGCGCGTCGAGGGAACCGGAGCCCGGTCCGTCACGGTGGGAACTCGAACCCGGTCCGCCGTGCCGAGGGGCGGAGCTCCCCGTCGAACCACCGAAGCCCGTGCCCGCCAGGATGTCGGCGATCTCGGTGGCGCCCCGGCGCAGGGTCGGCGGGGCGAACTCCTGCTTCTGCGGGTCCTCCTGGCTCTCACGGCCCCTCTGTGCCTCCCGGTTCTTCTGGCCGTCCCGGTGGTTCCTGGCTCGCTTCGGGTCGCTGGGGCCTTCCCCGCCCCTGCCCTTCCTGGGTTCGTCACCATCGGAGTCGGAGTCGTCGGGCCTCCTGCCGCCGTCGCGGTACGTCTCGTACTCGAACCTCGCCCGCCAGCTCCCGAGGTGCCTCGTGGACCCAGGGATCTCGGGCGTGACGGGGATCTCCTGGATCTGTCCCGGGGGAACGGGCGTGACCGCCCCCGGGGCCACGGGCCGGACGGGGTTGCCCCACAGGTCCAAGTGGGGTGCCACCTCCTCCAGGACTTCCCAGGTGAGCAGCAGGCGGGAGTGGCTGCCGATACCGGGCGGCCTGATCAGCTGCTGTATGCCGTTCGGGGCGGTGACGTGGATGCTCACCTCCAGTGCCCTGGCGTACTGGGTCAGCAGGAAGACGGCAGCGGCGTCGAGGCCGAACTCGTTGCCGGGAACGCGGAATTCGGTGAACGGGGTCGATCTCACGCTCACCGAGCCCGTCGACGTCTTGACGTTCGGGTGGAGGGCGCCGGTGGACAGCCTGGTGAAGAACTCCTGGACCTGCATGCCCGTCGCGAGCGCACCCGTGGTCAGTTCCCGCAACCGCACCAGGTTCTTGAGGTCGTCGGCGCTCTGCCTCCTCGCGTCCACCAGGGCATAGAGGTTGTTCAGCATGGTGGTCAGGGCGTTCTCGCCGGCCGTGGCGTTGGGGAGGCTGGTCGCCTGGAGCGCGGCGAAGAGAGAGCCCTTCGGGGGCTGGAGCGTGCTCTTGGGTTGGTGTTGGTGGTCCTCGGCGAATCCGGGCAGGTACTCGTGGGCGAAGTACCTGAGGTGTCGCAGCAGCGTGTGCTCGTCGGAGCTGAGGGTGAGCGCCTCGGCGAACAGCGCGACCTGTGACGGGTCGAGACCGAACCACACGCCGTCCGTGTCGTTGAGGGGAAAGCCGTCGGGGAGGTCGTCGGGCACCTTCATGGCGATCGCCATCGTCACCGGCTGGCCGACTCCGAGATGCGGATTCCGGTGCGCCTCCGGGTACTTGACGACGTCGGGGGTGTTCTCCCACTCCTGCCTCCTGCGGAGCGTCGCCTCCTGGTGCTCCGCCTCCCTGGTGGCCCGGGTCGCCGGGTCCGGGACGTTGCTGTCCCAGTGCACCGGGCTCTTCGCATGGTGGACGGGCCACTGCACGTCGTGGGTGCCGACCTGCCGGAACGTACCGAGTTGCTGCTTCACGCTGTTGCTGAGGTTGGTCTCGGGAATCGCCACGAGGAGGGACCCGTTGTCGTGGTAGGCGGCCTTTGTCCAATTCTCCAGGAAGGCCGCGAAACTCACTCCCTTGCGGTTCCCCCGAATTTGCTTCTCGACCAGGTTCTGCGCTTTCCCGGCGAAGTCCGTGTGGAACATTCGGCTCAGCACGTTCGTGAGCTTCAGATGGCTCTGCGGCAGGCTGCCTGTTGCCATCAGTCCGCCCACCAGACGGGAGAGGTCGGTCTCGATCGAGGCGTTCTGGAACTCGGCGACGTATGCCGGTCCGCGCAGCGGCAGGACGCGATGGGCGGCGTCCATCTTCCGGAGGTTTTTCTGGTCGTTGGCGAACGTGACGGGATCCCGTGGATCCGCGGAATGCTCCCCGGTCTTCACGAGAGGGAGGCGCTGGGAAAGCTCCCAGGCCCCCAGCAGGTTCAGGGATTCTCCGAGGCCACGGAATTCCGACGTGCCCTCGCTGAATTGAATCGGGAATGCCAGACCGGTCACCAGGAGCGTGGCGGCAGCGTCCACGAAGAGGTTCGGCTCCGGGGAGTAGGGGAGTAGCGGGTGGGTCATCGCCAGTCTGTCGCGGGTCCGCATGTCGTGCTCGATGGCAGCCCGGCCGGCGCCCACGAGGTAGGCGGCGGCAAGCTCGTCCAGGGCGGCTTCCTCGCCGAACGTCCGGTTGAGCCAGGCCCCCTTCCTCCTGAGCAGCGTTTCGAGGGGCCTGCCCGCCCCCGCCCACCGTTCGGCAGCGGGCCTCGCGAGCAGATGGCCGAGCTGTGCCTGGTCCCTGCTCCGCTGTTCGTTCACCGACGCGACCCTGGGGGCGAGAATGGCTTCGGCGCTCTGTTCGTCCGCTGTCTTGTGCGCCCCCGGATTCCGCTTGCTGAGGGCCAGGAAGAGGTTCTTCTGATCGTCCTTGAGGTTTCCCGCAACCTTCTTCAGCAGGGTTTTCCGGTCGCTTCGATCCGTGGGCGACAGGGTTCCGGGCGCAGATTCCAGAAGTCTGAGAAGGCTCGCTTCATCGATCTCCTTCTGCACGTCGTCACCCCATTTCTTCTTCAGTTCCTTGTCGAAGTTCTTCCGTGTTTCGGCCCGTGCGCCCTCCATTGCCATGAGGTCGCCCGGAGTGGGCAGCCGATATCCACCGGACATCATCAAGGGGCGGAAGTGCGCCGGGTCTTGGCCGAGAGGGCCATCGGTGAGACGCGATTCGAAGTAGTTGAAGATGTGCTTTCCGCGCGGAGTGATGTGCGGGTACTGGTCGAAGTCCATGAAGGAGAGGTACGGGTGCTTCTCCGAGGCCATCATGGTGCGTATCACCTGGCGGTTGGCCTCGCTGGTCAGTACGGCGTTGCGGGCCTTGCCGTACTGGAACCCCTGGGTCTTCTGCTGCCCGATGACGGTGGGAACCAGTGCCAGCGGGAAGGCGAACTGAGCGTGTTGCGCAGCTGCCGTGATGGCGGTGTGGATCCTCAGATACTCCTGCCGGACGGCCTCGGCGGCCTGTTCGGCGTCCCGGATGGCCTTCCGCTGCTGTCGAGGGGTCATCGGCACCGGTGGCAGCTGCGGGTTGGTGGGCCGCGTCTGGACGGTGCTGTTGACGCCCACCACCACGGCGACCCGCCCGTGGAAACCGGTCAGGTCCTTGGTGACCGAGTCCAGGAACGCCTGCAACTTGCCCGGATTCTCCGCCAGTTCCCTGGCACTGACCATGGAGTTGACGACGTAGGAGATCGGGTGCTTCTCGTCGACGCTCCTGGTGACCCAGTTGAGGTATTCGTTGCCGGACAGCAAGGGGTTGCCGGACGGGGTCCGATCGGTGCTCAGCAGGTCCTGGAACGCCTGGTTGACGTAGGTCTGCTCGTGCGGATTCGTGACGGGGGTGGGTGCGGCCCACGGGCGGTCCGGCCGGCTCGGCAGCGGGGTGTCGAGGTCCATCGTGGCGGAGCTCTGCGCGGCAGCCGCCTGCGGTGTTTGGGACTGGGCCTGAGCCTGGGACTGGGTCTGGACGGGGGCTGCGGACATCGGCGTGTCCGTGTCCATTGCCATGTCCATGTCGGTGTCCAGGTCCATCAGGTTCGAGGAGCCGCCGGGTGCCTGGGAGCCGCCGCGCAGACCACCGCGCTGTCTGCCGGAGGCTCTGTCCGCGGCCCTGTTGGCGAACTCGACGAGCTTGGCCATGGCGTCCGGGAGGATGTTGCGGGCGCGCAAAGCGGCTTCCGAGCGGGTCAGTTCACCGCGTGCGTCGGTGAGCTGCCGGTCGGCGGACTGCTGCGCGACGGTAGGTCCCCGTGAGGAACCCTGTCCCGACGGCGGCGTGACCCGCGTGACCTGCTGCTGCGCCACGGCGACGGCGACGAGCGCGCTCTGGTAGTCGGACCAGGCCCGGATTCTGGCCTCGGCCTCCGTGCCGGTGGTGTCTCCCACCACGAGCCGGTGCACGGCGTTCATACGGTCGTCCTCGGCGGTCACCAGGCGGGGCGGGGCGGCTGCCCGGCGCTCGGCCTCGCGCGTCTGTGCGGCCAGGCGCTGTTCGGCGGCCCGCGCGGCCTTCTCCGCCCGGTCATGGTGTTCGGCCCGGCGTGCGGCTTCTTCGGCCTGGCGCTGTTGAGCCGCCTCCTCGGCCCGGCGGGCCTCGCCTGCGGCTACCGTCGACTGTTCGGCCTGGCGCCGAAGCGCTGCCTGCTCGGCCCTCTGCCGGAGTTCGGCCGCGGCGGCACGTTCGGCACGGGCGGCCTGATCGACCTCGTCGGCGAGGCGTTGCTGCTCAGCCTGCTGGGCCTGTTCCGCCAGATGCTGCTGCTCGGCCTCTTCGGTCTGTTCGGCGAGGCGTTGCTGCTCGGCCTGGCGCTTGGCCTCGTCGGCGAGGCGTTGTTGCTCGGCATGGTGCTCGGCTTCCTCGGCCTGGCGCTGCTGCTGGGCCTCTTCGGTCTGTTCGGCGAGGCGTTGCTGCTCAGCCTGCTGGGCCTGTTCCGCCAGACGCTGCTGCTCGGCCTGTTCGGCCAGGCGCTGCTGCTGGGCCTGTTCGGCCAGGCGCTGCTGCTCCGCCTGTTCCGCCCCGCGCTGCCGCTCCAGTTCCGCTGCCAGGCGCCGCTGTTCGGCCTGTGCGGCTTCTTCTTCGAGGCGTTGGGCCAGTGCCTGACGTGCCGCCGCCTCAGCCCGTTCGGCCTCGCGCAACAGTCGTTCGGACTCCTGCTGGTGCAGCAGGGCCGCCTCCGCCTCGGCCCGCAGTTCCTCCGGCGACCGGTGGTCGTCGCCGTCCTGGGTGGTGTCGGCCTGCTCGTTCGTGGCCTCGGCCTGGGTGGGCGTGTGGAGGGTCGGTACGACGCCGGCCGAGGTCAACAGGTTGAGCTCGACGGGCCGGTTGAGGAACTGCGCCACCTGATCCGCGAAGAGGCGCTCGCGCTCCCGCGCGGTGTCCTCGTCCGGGGTCCCGGTCCTGGCGGGCGCTCCGTCGCGCACGTCGAGCCACAGTTCCGCACCCGGCACGTTCGGTTCGGCCGTCGAGATGTGGTGCGCCAGGTCCTGCGCCAGTTCGTTCCGGGGGCGCTCGGTGTGCGACGGCTGGTCCAAGAGCCATCTCGTGACGTCGAAGACGTGATCGGTGACCCGGAACGGCAGCACGCCGAGACCCAGCAGGTCGCGTTCCTGCACCCGTATCAGGGCGGATCCCCGCACGTGGCGCACCTCGCCCGACGGGCCCGACACCGTGATCAGCGTGGTGGCCGTCGCCAGGTGCGTCTGCCAGGTGCGTGCGCCGGCCGGTTGCGACGTGACCCCCTGCCGCTTCCAGTCGCGAGTGGTGGCCGTGTGTGCGTCGGCGGAACCGGGCTGCTGGGTCTGGGTCTGGAGGAGCGGCACGTTCGGGCCGAACGAGGCGGTCTTCGACTCGTTCAGGTCGTACTTGGTCTGGAGGGTGAGGGCGGTCGCGCTCGACCGGGCCGCCGACGAAGTGCCCGAGGTGGCCTGGATGAGCACCCGGTCCATCGCCAGAGCGCCGGTGGGGGAGAGCAACGAGGGGTTGTGGAGCTGGACGGACACGGACACGGGCCCCAGGGCCGCGGAGTGCGTCGACAGGGTGCCGTCGAAGAGCGCGGCCAGAGCGACCTCGCTGAGCCGCGTCGCGTCGAGCGCCCCGAGCGCGGTGGCCCGGGCGAGTTCGGTGAACTGCACCGCTGCCCGGTCCCCCGCCTCCGTGCCGTCCGTGCCGTCCGTGCGGACGTCGGCGTCCGCACGCGGCGGCACCACGCCCCGCGCCACGAGCTCCGGCGCCACCTCGGCCAACGCTGTGCGCAGCTGGTCGAGCCCGGTGAACCGGTGCACCGTCACCGGCCCGGACACGATCATCGACCGTGGCAGCCCGGCCGGCCGCTCGCGCGTCGGCTCCAGCGCCGGAGCCAGCCGCGACTCGGCCTCGTGCACGTCCGTGCCGGTCAGCCGGAGATCCACCCGCACCGGCACCGAGCCCCGGCCCGTCTCCGGGTCGGCCCGGTCCGCCCACTGCCGCAGCGAGTCGAGCCCGGTGAGGTGCAGCAGCGACCGGCCCAGCAGGGACGGCAGCTCACTCGGTGAGAAGGGGAGCGTGTGGGTACGGACCTCCACGTGGTAGTCGTATTCGGCCGTGTATTCGACCGCGTTGTCCGTGCGCAGCCAGTAGCGCTGGTCGCTGGACGTACCCGAAGCGGTGCTCACCGCACGCGTCGAGCTGTGCATCGCCTTCGGGGTCGTCACATCGGTGTGCGCGCCGACCATCTGGCGTTCGTAACTGGTGCCGATGGTGGCGTTGACGCTGTGCTGCACCGAATTCGACGCGGAGACCTGGGTGTTTCCCGGCGAGTGGGCGAAGACGTTCTCCTGCCCCGACCCTCCGGTCGCCTCCTTGCCCCTGAGCTGTGCCAGGTCGGTGAAGGGGCTCGCGTGGACCGACAACTCCACCAGCTTGACCGTTCCGTTCCGCACGTGAACGAACTGGTGGCGGATCGGATCGTCCTGCCCCCGCGAGGGGAGCGCCCGCATGCCTGCCGTCGAGCTCAGCCCGTGGATGCGCTCGCGCGCGCCGGGGCTGAACGAGTCGCCGGGCGTCAGCAGACCGGGCGCCGCCCGCTCCACCAGGTCGCTCATGAGCGAGCCGAACCGGTCGCGTACGGCCGTGTCGGGTACCCGCTCGCGGGCGTCGCCGTTCGTCGGGTGGCCTTCCGGACGGGCGCTCAGCGGCACGGCGTTGAGCACCGCGCCCACCCCGAAGCCGCGCCCGTCCCGCAGTGACTCCGGGAAGGCCCGGGTCGTCGGCGGGAGGGGGGCCGGGATCTCCAGTCCCTCGATGCCGTCGGCGAAGAACTCGTTGTTCCGCCTCAACTGGTCCGGTGTGGTGAGGTACTGAAGGCCGCCGGGCACCTGGACCGTCACCCGGAACTCCCGCGGGGCGAGCCCTGCCAGGTTCTGCAGTGCCTCAGGGGCGGCGTTCAGGAAGAGGTTGCGGTGACCGCTGCGGATGGTCACCACGAAGGTCGCGTCCGACTCCAGCCGGCGCAGCGGCATCGACTCGGCGGGCGTCCGCGTGACGGTGGTGCTCGTCGTCAGGCCAGTGGTCCGGTCCTGGCGCGAGGTGTACGAGTAGCCCCCCGACGGCTGGATGCGCGGGAACTTCGCCAGCGTCGTGGTGAGGCCGCCGCTGTGTTCGTCGGCGTCGCCCACGGTGCGCTGGAAGGCGCGCGAACGGGAGGTGTTGGTCCCGGTCTCGATGTACTGGGCGTTGATGTCTGCGCCGGTCAGCGTACGGACCGGACCCGCGTACGCCTGGATCTGTACGGAGTACTCGGTGTCGGCCGTCATGCCGGGCAGCACCAGGCCCTCGATGACGTAACTTCCCTTGAACAACTGGTGTGCGCGCGCCGCGAGTTGGGTCGAGTTCAGCGCCGTGTGCAGTTGCTCGGTCAGCGGGGTGCCCCGGTCGCCGACCTGCCCGCCGAAGGTGGCGCGGGCGAGCCGGTTCCAGGAGGAGGTGCCCGTGGCGGGGGCGGTGCCGGGAGAGGGCGTGGCGGAGCGGCCGTTCGCCTCGGGCCCCCCGTTCTCGTCCGTGGCGAGGAGCTGGCGGAATCCGGCGGTGACGGCCTGACGCAGTTGCTTCGCACCCCGTACGAGGTCCACGAAAGCGTCGTCGGGAAGCCGCGAGGTGCCAGGACCGAAGGCCAGCGAGTCCGCGTCGTCCTGCGAGGTCTCCCTGATCACGGGGTGCGCCACCGGAGCGTTCTGCGGGCCCGTGGGGAGGGTCCGCTCCGACGGCACGGCCAGCAGTACGCGGCCCGCGGGCGTCGGCTCCATGGCGATCGTCGTCGAGTCCGGCGGAGCCGGCGAAGGGGCCGAGCGGTAGGACCTGACCGGGAGCTCGCCCGTGCCTTCGTACAGCGAGAGCGTGTAGTCCGTGGGGATGGAGAAGACCTCGGTCGGGCCGTTCCTGGTCAGGACCAGCTGGTCGTGGCCGAGCCCGTTGCCACTGGTCACGGTGGCGCCCCAGCGGTTGAACGTCCGGGTGAACTGGTAGTTGCCCGCGACCGTGGCGCTGGGGGCGACCCCGGTCGAGGGCGCGCCGGGCGTGCGGGAGAGCGTGGGGCCCGACAGGGAAGGGCCGCCGCCCAGGCTCGCGGCCGTGGTCGCCGCCCGCTGCTCGGTGCCGGGCAGTGACAGCGCCACCATGTTGATGGTCTCGACGTCCGCGAGGGACCGCTCGTGGGTCGAGTGGTCACCTTCGCGCCGCAGCGCCGACAGTGCCAGCTCCACCCGGCGCTCGCCCCTGGTCAGGCCCCCGGGCAGGGTGAGCCAGGTGCGGTGCGCGTCGCCCGCCATGTCGTCGAGCGCCGCCCGCAGCCCGAGCTGCGACCGCTTCTGCTCGAACAGCCGCAGGTTGGCGAGCTGCGCCGCGCGCGTCGCCTCGTCCGGACGGCTGAGCAGGTCGGACGTCAACAGCCGCGCCCTGTCCAGCAGTTGGCCGAGAGTCCGGGGCCCGTCGGAGGAGAGGTGGTGGGCGGGCGGCAGGAAGCCCTCCTGGCGCAGCCACTGCTCGGCCCGGTCGAAGAGGTGATCCGTACCGTCGACGCGCAGCGGGGTGGCCGACACCCCGACGCCGTGGAGCCGGTCCAGCTCGGGCGGGGGGCGCCGGGAGCCCGATGCGGGGGACACGGCCCGGTCCTGCGGCAGCATCCGCAGCCGCAGCGACGTGTCCCCCGGCAGGGGGAAGGGCCGGCTCTGCCCGTGCCGGTCGATGAGGTGCACGGTGTACGAGGCGAGGTAGGGCACGGTCTGGTGCGCCCTGACGGTGCGCAGCGTGTGGTTGACCATGGCGGAGCCGCCCGAACCGTGTCCGTGGGTCCAGGCGCGCTTCGCGCCACCCTTGCCGCCGAAGCCGAGTCCGGCACCCGCCACCGCGCTCGAAACCTTGCTCCAGAGGGTGGAGTTGATCAGGAAGGAAGGGTTCACGGCCACGTCGAGGCCGAGCCCCGAGGTGACCTTCAGCTGGGTGTCCAGCTTCACCGTACGGGTGAGATGGCTTTCCAGGAAGAAGTCGCCCGAGAGCGAGGAGCGGGTGCCGTTCGGGTCCGGTCGCAGGTCGGCGGTGAGGCGCAGCACGCCCATGACTTCGCCGCCCGGGGTGTAGAGGCGCGGGCTGTACTGGCCGCCGCGGCCGCCGTCCACGAGGCGTCGGCCGCCGGGGGTTCCCGTGCCGTCGGTGTGCCCGGCCCGAGGCTCGTACGCCGGTGCCTGGTGCAGCCGCTGGACCGGGAGCCCGCCCCGCAGGTTGGCCTCGCCGAACAGGGTGGCGACCTCGGCACGCGACTGGTCGGAGAGCGTCTCCAGGAAGTCGCGGAGGGTCGGGACCGCTTCCGCGTGGCGGCTCACGAACCCCGGGTCCCGCAGGGAGTCCACGGCCCACAGCGGTAGGTCGTCGAGGTCGGCGTGCGGCGCCGGCACGACGGTTTCCTGCGCCTGCGCTTCTTGGATCTGCGCTTCTTGGGACTGTGTTTCGTGGGTCTGCTCGGCGGTTTCGGACACGGTCGCCACCCGGTCGGGGAACTGCACGACGAGCGATGAGCGCACAGGCGTCTGCCGCTGGTCAGGGCCGGGCCGCGTCGAGTCCTGGCCCACCTGCCACACGGCCGTGAACTCGACCGGGTGCGAAGGGGTGTTGTTGCGCATCGCCTGCGTCTGGGCGACGCTCTCGGCGGTGGTGGCGCTGAAGGCCCGCTGGTTGTGCGTCACCGTCAGGGCGGGACTGATGGCGGTGCCGGTGTAGAAGGGGGTGAGTGAGGTGAGGAGGTTGCCGGTCAGCGGGATCGGCAGCGTACGCGGATTGACCGACCCGGACGCCGAACTGTTGTCGAGGGAGCTGGTGGCCCGCTTCTCGATGCGCCGCTGGGGGTCCTCCGCGGCGTATGCCCCGTGGCGCGAGGACGTCCGGGGGTCGGAGAGCGCGAGCCGCAGGGTGATGCTGCGCGGTCCTGCGGACAGCGGCACGGTGAGCCGGTGCCCGTGCTCGCTGAGCAGGTACGGCATCCGCGAGTCCAGCGCGGAGGGCCCCAGCTCGCGCTCCAGCGTCTCCCGTACGGTCTGCCCGTCCGCCTCGTCCGGCCCGGTGCCCAGCGCCGCCATGACGCTCTGCTGCAACCCGGTCATGGTGGCCGGGGAAAGCGGCTCGAAGTGCTCCATGCCGACGCCGGGGAAGTTCGCGGTGCCGAAGCTCCGTACGTACTCCGACAGCGGCCTGCTCCAGCCGGGCGGTGCCGAACTGGTCGGCCGGTCGTCCGAGTCGGCGTCCGATCCCGCGAGGCGCGGAACCCCGGAGCCGGGCACGTTCGTGGACACCGTGTGCAGCGGGATCACCGCATGTTGGCTGACCTGCTCGATCGTACGGAGATAGTCCTGTGGCAGCGTACGCAGCGACTCCTCGTCGGTACGCACCATCAGACCCTCCTGCCGCACCCCGGAAGCGTCGGGGGCGCGCCGGAACAGGTGCCGGGTGTCGGGTCCGGTCCTGGGCTTCGTCTCGGAGTACTCGTCCGCGAGGCCCAGGTAGTGCAGGATCTCGTGGGTGAGCACGGCATCGCTGTGCCCGACGTCCCAGGTGCGCTGGTCGGCGCGCGGCGGCGTGCCGTCCGACCGGGACAGCGTTACCGCCTCGCTGTGTGCGGACGACTCCAGGAACTCGGCCGTCACGTGCAGCTGGTCGCCCGAATCCGGCAGCCGGTAACCGGTGTTGACGTACGTGTCCAACGTGGACCGCACCCGGGCGTGCAGCGCGGCCAGGTCCACCCGGGTCAGCCCGTCGGCGAGCCTGAACGGGAGGGTCACGTAGAACTGCCGGACCGTCCGCCCGTCGTCCGTCCGCACCCGCCGGACGTGATTGCGGATCAGCGTCATGGAACCGTCGAGCCGTCCCCCGGCACGCCGCGACTGCACCAGCTTCGGGTCGAAGCGCTCCGTGTGCACGGCGGCGGTCGTTGTCGCGCGGAAGGCCGCCACCTCGTGCGGCAGTACCGGATTCTCCGCCCGTCCGCCCGCCGTGCGCGAGCCGGTCGTGCCGGGCGCGGGCACCGAGTCGCCCGGAGCCCGAGGAGCCCTCGGCGCAGGCCACTCGGGAGTCAGCGAGGCCAGTGACTGGGCGGTCGGGTCGGCGGGCGGCGGCACCGGGAGGCCGGGGACCTGAGCGCCGTCGGCGCGGTGCGCCTCGGCGACCCTGCGGCCGAGGGTGAGCAGCTCCACGTTGGCCGCGATGTGGTGGTCGTTCGCCCTGTCGCGGTTCTGCCGCGCCTCGTGCCACTGGAGGTCCAGCCGGGCGGCGGCCTCCTCGCGCACCCGAAGCTCCAGCAAGGTCCGTGCGTCGTTCCTGGTCCGTTCGGCCGTGCGCAGATTCTCGTACGCCCTGACGTCCCGCTCCAGCGGGTCCCGCGCGTCGAGCAGCATGGACTCGCGCCGGGTCAGCGACTCGACCCGGTCGGGGCCCGCCGTGGCGAGCCGGTCGCGGGTGGACTCCAGCATGCGGGTGGCGCTCGCGAGGGCGGCGCGTGCGTCGGTCTCGGTCCGGTCGAGGCCGGCCACCAGGGTGCTCTGCTCGGTGTGCGCCAGCTGTGCCCCGAGCAGGTCGCTCTCGGCGGCGGTACGGAGGTCGGTGGCCCGCCGGAGCGCCGCGTCCGGTTCGGGGCCCGGGGTGCGGGGGCCGTGCTCGGCCTCGAAGAGGCGCAACTGCTGCCGTGCGGCGTCGAGTTGGGCCTGTGCGCCGTCGACGTCGGGGAACACGGAGCTGTCCGGGCGCAGGGTCCAGACGCGGGTTCCGTCCCCGTCGCGCAGCGCGAGCTCCACCGTCAGACCGCTCGCCCCGGCCACGGACTGTGCCCGGTAGAGCGCCATGACGCGCTCCTGGGGGGTGGGGGTCGTCCCCAGGTCCAGCCACAGCTGCGGGACGGCCCCCGTCGGCAGTCCGCCGACGGAGGGGGTTGCGGTGATCAGGCCGGCGAGAGCGGAGGGGGTGAGGTTCCGGGCGTCCGGGGCGGACAGGTCCCACACCCCGTCGCCCCGGTCCGCCTCGGGGAGCACTCCGAGGCCCAGCAGGTCGCGCTCGGGCAGCCGCAGCACCGCGGTGCCCGTCGCGTACCGCACCTCGCCTGTCGGGCCGGTCACCGTGGTGACGGTGTCGACCTCTACCTCGTACGTACGCAGCCCCGTGCCGGCCTCGGGCGCGCCCGGGGTGCCGGTCTTCTCCCAGTGCCGGGCGAGCGCGGACACCCCGCCGCCCTGGCCGCCCGGGGTGGACTGGTGCGAGAGGACGGGCGCCGAACCGCCGAAGGTGAAGGCGCCCTTCGCATCCGGGGTTCCGGACACGCCCAGGGTGAAGGCGCCGCTGCGGGACGTCGAGGAGCCGGAGGTCGTACTGAAGCCCGTCACCCGCACCCGGTCGACCGCCACGCCCCTGGTGTCGGAGATCGGCCGGGGGCGGAACACCTCGGTGGACAGGGTGACTTGGGGGTGGGTCGAGGTTCCGGTGAGGGCGCCGCCCGCACCGGCCGCCGCGCGCACCGGGTCCACGGTGATGCTGCCGCCGTGCAGCAGCTCGGTCAGCCTGACCGCCGCGCCGTCGGTGGAAGTGCCGGACGTGAGGCCCTTCTCGGCGAGAGCGGGGGCCAACTCCTCGATGACGGTGAGCAGTTCCTGCTGATTGCTGAGTGCGTACGCGACCTCGTTGCCGGTCGGTCGCAGCGGCGTCTCCGCGTTGAGGGGGCGCGAGGTCCGCGGGTCCTGCTCGCTCACCCCGTACGTCAGGTCGTCACGCCCGGCCAAGGACGCCTGAGCCTGCTCGGGGTCACCGGCGAACCGCAGGGTGACCCGCCCGTCGACGGGCTCCGCCAGCCGGTGCACGGTGTCGTCGCCGTCGAAGCGCAGCTCGGCGTCGAAGAGGTACCCGAGGGTGAACTCGTTGCCGCCCTCGGTGCGTTGCCACACCCGGTCCTCGGCGGTACGGCTCGTACTCACACTGTCGGTGCGGGTCGTCGAGCCGCTCACGGAGGGGGCGACGGCCAGCTTGCGGGAGGACTCGCCCGACGTCGGCACGGTGAGCGTGCCCGGCACGGTGAAGCCCCAGCGGGTGGTGCGGCTCGTGGACTCGGTGACGTTCGCGGGGGAGTGCGCGGAGAAGTTCTCCACCGCCGCACCCGGTCCCGACCTGCGGCCACGCACGTACGAGAGTTCGGCCGGGTTCCAGGCGGGCCGGCCGTGCACCGACACGGTGATGTTCCGCGTGGTCAGTCCGGCCAGGCCGCCCGTGTACGGGAAGGTGAAGGTCAGCCGCCCGTCGCTGCCACGGCCCGGCAGCGCGCCGAGAGCGGCGGGCGAGGTGTAGTCGGCGATGCGCTGGCGCAGCCCCGGCACGTAGTCGCGGTGGCCGGGGGTGAGACTGCCCGGCGCGTGCTCGGTCACCAGGGCGGTGAGCCGCTCGCGCAGGAGATCGGGCCGCCGAGGGTCTTCGTTGGCGGTGGGCGGGGTCTGGACGGGCTCCTGCTGGACGGGCGCGGGCGAGGACGGGGCCGTCGTGTCCTGCCCTGTCGTGGCCGGCGCCGGAGCTGTCGCGGTCGGCTGCGGCGCGGTGGCCGGGTTCACCGGCGTGGGCAGCGGTGTTGCCAGTGGGGTGGCCTCCAGCACCGCCGCCAGTCCGAGCGCACCGTGCTGGACGAAGCGGTACGGCAGCCGGACGTCGGTGGGGCGCGTCGTGTCGGTGTCGGCTCCCGCGATGTACCCCAGCATCGTTCCGCTGCGCCGCAGTTGGTCGGCGGTGGCGAGGAACGTGATGCCGCCCTCCACATGCACCGTACGGGTCACGGAGTCCGCGCTCCGGTTCCCCGGGGAGGGCCGCCGGTGCCCCCGGTGGACGGTCACCTCGTAGGTGATGTCCGCACTGATCCGGTGCTGCTCGCCGCTCTCGGACGGCACCCGCGTCATGCTCGTCGTCGCGGACGTCGTCGCCGAGCTGCTGCTTCCCCGCCCGTAGACGCCCTTGGCGCCCGCGCCGCCCGTGGCGGGTGGCGCAGACTTGGGCGCGGCCGGATCGGTGGACGCGGGCTGCGCGGCGGCGGCCTCGACCTCGGCCCGGCTCTTGCCGTACTTCATGGTGATGCCGGGGCCGCCCTCGTGCGAGGTGGCCTCGGTGACCTGGTGGGAGGCGCTGTCGGTGGCGCCCAGGTCCGTCTCGCCGTACTGCCGTACCGTGCCCAGGCTCTGCGGATTGGTGAGCACGGCCCGCACCTCGACCACCAGGTCGGTGCCCGCCAGCACCCCCGGCACGAACAGGTCGTCGATGACGAACTGCCCCTTCACCATCTGGTGCGCCCGCGACATCAGGGCGGCCGGGGCCAACTGCGCGTGCAGCGCCTCGTGCAGCAGCAGCCCCTGGTCGGAGCGGTCGCCGCCGGACACGGTCTGCTGGACCACCGTGCCCAGGTGGATGACGGAGTCGACGACGGACTTCGCGGTGTCCGCGGCGGCCGTCCACCAACTCGACGACGCGGGGGCTGTGGCGGTGCCTTCCGGGCGGGGTGCGGTGGTCGGCAGGCCCTGACCGACGGCGCTGGTGGTGGCCCGGTTGTCCAGCGCGATGTCGTCCCTGTTCATGCCCGGGAACGTGTTCATGCCCGGGAACGAGCCCGGCATGGACGACGACGGCTGCGGTACGGAGTTCTGGTGCGGTGCGGAGTCCTGGTCGGAGGCCGGGGGTGCGGAGAGCTCCGACAGGATCGAGTCGACCGCCTCGTACAGCGTCCTACTGCCCCGGATGACGTCGACGAGGGAGCTGTCGGGCAGCAGGAAGGTCTCGTTGGCGGCGGGCAGCGGGGTGCCGGCGGGCTGGAGCTGGGCGGGTCCGTACGCGTACGGACCCTCGGGCGTCCCGGTGCGCTTCTCCGGTACGGCGAGGTCGACGAAGACCTCCTGACCGTGCGAGGTGAACGAGGTGTCGGCCCCGTTGGTGGTGGCGGCCCCGTTGGCGGTGCCGGTGACGCTGGCGTGGCCTGTGACGCTGGTGATCTCCACGCCGAACACGGCCGGGATCCGGAAGACCTCGGTCGTCTGATTGGTCGTCAGGACGAACTGCGAGTGCGCGACCGACGCGCCGACCGTCGACGTCTCCGTCGACTGCCGGGCGCCCTTGTAGTCGGCGGTGAAGCTGCCCCGGAGATTGCCGGGCGCGAGTCCCGTGACCTCGCCGCCCGCCTGGAAGGCGTAGGTGGTGCCGGACGACTGCTGACTCGTGCCGGGCACGGACATCCCGCTGGAGTTGGGCAGGTGGACGTCGTTCAGCGTGGTGCGGTGGTCGACGGCCGAGGAGGTGTCGCGGTCCAGGGTGAAGCGCAGCCGGGCGCGCTCCACGCCGCCGCCGGGTCCTGGCTTGCCGAAGTGCAGGGTGAGACCGCCGTCGACCAGCTCGTCCATGGTGCCGAGGAGCCCGTTCTGGGAGCCGAGCAGGGAGAGCTTGCGCAGGTTCTCCAGCCGGGCCTTGACCAGGGACTGGTCCATGAGCGGGCTGCCCTGCTCGCCCCGCTTCGGCAGATAGCCGTTCTCCTGGAGCCAGGCGCGTGCTTGGTCGAGCACCGGACCGGCGCCCGCGCCGTGCACCCGCAGCGGGGTGGTGGACAGCCCGATGCCGTCCAGCTGCGCCACCTCGCGGGGCGGCTGCTTCCGCGCGCCCGCCGCGGGTGTGGTGCCCTGTGCGGCCTCCGGGGTGAGGGTCCTGATCCGTACGGGCGTGGCGGGCGCGTCCCAGGACTGGCCCCGGGTCCCGTCCGACGCGATGAACTCCACGGTGTACGTCACGTTGGCCGGGGTCAGCACGTGCCCGCCGTTGGTGCGGATGTTGTGCGTCACGCTGTGCGTGGCACCCGCGCCCAGGCTCTGGTCCTTCTGGTGGCTGACGGTTCCCTTGGGCAGTACGGAGCCGCCCAGGTGGAAGTCCCGGAACGACTTGTCCGACTCGGCCGGCTTCGAGTTGAGGGCCACGCCGAGCCCGCCCTCGACGCCGTACGCACGGGACACCTTCGACAGGGAGTCGGACTTCAACTGCCGGTCGAGGAAGCGTTCCAGGCTGTACTTCGGACCGACCTTGATGTCCTGGCCCGCGCGGGGGGCCACCTGTGCGGTGACCTGGAACAGGCCGACGGCGTTGCCGCTCGCGTCCAGCAGGACCGGCGACCAGGTGCCGGTGGAGCCGCCGGGGTCGGTCGTGCTCCGTTGCAGGGGGAGGGCCCCGAGCAGGTACTCGCCGCCGAAGAACTTCTCCGCCGCTGCCAGCGACTCGGGCGAGAGCAGGCCGAGTTGTTCGTCGAACCGGGTCCGTACGTCGCGCAGCAGACTGCCGGGGTCGGACATCGAGTCCATGACCCACAGCGGCGAACCGTCCAGGCGGGTGTTGAACTCGGTGGAACTCAGGCCGGCGAAGACGTTACCGGTCTCCGTGCCGTAGCCGGGCGTGGCCAGGTGCTCGGGGAACCAGGCGGTCACCGTACCGAGTGAGGCGGTGCCGTCCGGGTTCGGGGCGAGCGGCGCGAACGGGGTGGCCGAAGCCTCCCGCACCCGGCCGAGCGCCGTGAAGTCGAAGGGGCTGGACGGCTCCGTACTGCGCAGCAGGCTGGTGGAGTTGACGGTGCCGCTCACGGTCGTCGACAGGCTTCGCTGCTGGTGGGTGAGCTGGAAGCTGAGCGTGGCGGGCAGACCGGTCAGCGGGCCCGCGCTCACGCCGATGGTGTGCGAGAACGGGTTGACGGAGACGGTACGGACGGCCGTGGTGGAGGCCGTCGACGTGCTGTCGAACGCGGCGGTCTGACGCTGCTCGTTGTTGTGCGGCGGCATGCGGTTGCCGGCGCCGAACTGTGCGGAAGGCCTGGGCCGGTCCAGCTGGAGCTGTACGTCGAGGGCGCGCGGAGTGCCGTCGACGTCCACGGTGACGCGGTGACCGTCCCTGCTGAGCAGCATCAGACGGTTGTCCTGGAGCGCCTGCGGGGACAGCAGCACGGCGAGCTGGTCACGGGCCCCGGCGCGCTGTGTCTCGGTGAGGGGGCCGGCGATCCGCTCCAGCTCGGTCAGCGTCCGCCCCTGGAGGGCCGTGGCCACCCGGTCAGGGATCGGGGCGAGATGGACACCGCTGACGCCTTCGCCGGTCTGCCGACCGAAGCTCCGCACCTCGGCGGAGAGCGGGGAATGCGGGGGCGGGGGAGGGGGAGGCGGCGGGGCGAAGTTGCTCGGGCCGGGACCGCCGTCGTTCTCGTTGGTGTTGGTGTCGAGGCTGCTCATGTCGACGATGTGCGACGGGGACAGCGGTGCTTGGCTGTTGGCCCAGGCGGGGACGTTGGCCGTGGATTCCGTGGATTCCGTGGACTGTGTGGATTGCGTGGACTGGGGCTGCGTGGTGTCGGCGGAGTCGTCGGACGGTGCGAGGCGGGACTCGGCGGATGAGGGGGCGGGCGCGGTCTCGTTCTGCGAGAGCGTCTGCGGTGCGGACTGATGCTCGGACTGCTGCTCCGGCGAGGGGTTCTTCCCGTGCTCCTGGCCCTGCTCCTGCTCCTGCTCCTGCCCCTGTTCCTGTTCCTGTTCCTGGGTAGTGGTGTCGTCGGTGGAGAGGGTCTGGAGCGGGGCGGGCGAGTCCTGCCCGGAGGACGTCTCGCCGGAGTTCTCCGTGGAGGTGGTGTCCGACGAGGTGGTGTCCGACGAGGTGGTGCTCGGCCCCGTTGTCGGGCTGCTGGAGTCCGTGGAGTTCGCCGAATTCGAGTTCGACGTCGAGTTCGAAGTTGAGCTTGAGGCCGCCGAGTTGGACGAACTCGAAGTGTTGGACGGTGTGTTGGAGCTCGAAGCCGCTGGTGCTGAGGAGGACGGCGCGCTCGCCGAGGTCGTCGAGGGCCCTGCGGCCCCCTGACCCGTGGGCGACGGCTGGCCGGCGAAGGGCTGGGCCGTGTTCGGCGCGTCCTCGTCCTGGGAGTCGGGGACGACCTTGCCGTCCTCGTCGCGGGAGGGCCCCGACACGTCGAGCAGCTCGTTGCCCTCGTCGTCGTACAACGGCCCTGATTGCGCAGGGGAGTTGCCTGACTCCGAGCCGTCCGCAGACTCGTTCGACTCGTTCGACTCGTTGGAGTGGAGCGACGAGGTGTCGGAACCGTTGTCGTCGCCATCCAGGGAGAGGTTGTCCGTGGAGGTGTTGTCGGACGAGAGCAGTGACGTGTTGCCGGACCCGCTGCCAGAGTCGGAGTCAGAGCCGGATCCCGACCCCGAACTCCCGCCATCACTGGCCGTGTTGGGGCCCGCACCGGCGCTCGTACCGGATCCCGCGCCCGTACCACTGCCCGCCCCGGCTCCCGCGGAGCCGCCCCCGCCCGAGAACTCCATCCCGCTGCCAGGCAGCTTCAGCCCTGCCTCCAGGACCGAGTTCCGCAGGTTGTTGCCGAGCTGCCCGCCCAGGCTCTCCATCCCGCTGCTGACGCGTCCTTCGACCATGCCCGAGCCGAAGGTCAGTCCTGAGGTCTTGAAGGAGTGCTCGTCGCTGAAGATCAGGTTGTACATGCCTTCGGAGACCGCCGCGTGCGCGCCCTCGAAGAGGCCCTTGCCGGTGTGATTGAGGCCCGCCCGGAGGATGTTGCTGCCGAGTACGTCGGCCGCGCCCTGGCCGAGCACCTTCCCCAGTGGGCCGTTCGCCACGTCGCCCAGCGGCTTGAGGGTGTTGCCCAGGGTCTTCGGGAAGTCCTTCTTCCCGGTGTTCTCCAGCAGTTCCCGCGCCCACTTGCGGCCGACGTCCCGGGCCTCGTTGCCGCCCAGGTGCTTCTTGAAGGACTCGCCCACCGAGTGGACGAACTTGTCACCCGCCTGCTTCGCGCCGGGGCCGAAGGTGCGGGGCAGGTGGTCCTTGAAGTTCTTCGCGATGTCGTCGCCGAAGGTCTTCGGCGGCTTGGGACCGACGCCCTTCGGCCCCTTCGGGCCCTGTACCGGCGGCGGCGGAAAGGCGTCGTCGATCTTCTTGCCGAGGTTCTTGCCGCCGTCCTTGCCGAACAGGTTGGCGAGGCCCTTGCCGAACTTGTTGCCCAGGAACTGGAACGGCCCGGCCAGCAGGCCCTGGACCATCCCGGACAGGGCCGCGTTCTTGGTGAGGGAACCGTCGTACTCGTCCCTGCTGCCCTGGTTGAGCTGCGACCACTGGACGAGGAGGTCCATGGCGACGCCCATGCCCACGTTGATCACCTGGTGCATGAGCAGCGTCAGGACCATCCGCCCGAGCCACGAGCGGATCAGGAACCGTGTGATCGCCATCTTCGCCAGGTACGCCTGGATCGACGCCCCGAAGAAGAACGACAGTGCCGCCGCGACGATCGCCTCGACCAGCAGCTCCACCAGCTGGGCGATGATCATGTACTTGGTGTACTGGAGCTGGGTGGCGCCCTTGCGGGTGTAATCGCCGAGCAGTTTGGCCTGGTCGGCGACCGCGTCGAAGTAGCTGAGCCCCTCCTCGCCGATGAAGCTCTTCATCGCCGCCTGGTACATCTGGGCGGCGTCCCCGTCGAAACTCTGCCTGGTGAAGCCGAGGGCTTCGGAAATCTGCTGCTTGAGGTCGTTCGACAGCTTGCCGTGCAGGTCCTTGTGGACCTCGGCAAGCGCGAACAGCTTGTCCTCGTCGCCGTTCGGCGGCTTCTCTCCGGTCAACGCCATGAACAGCCAGGCACATTCGGGTGGGAACTCAAGGGACACGGGTCAGCGCCTGCTTCCGCCGTGCTGGCCGAGCCCGTCGAGGATCTGCTGCTGCTGGTTCTTGAAGTCCTTGGCCGCGTCCTTCAGGCTCTGCGAGCTGCCTTCCAGCGCGCTGCTGAGTTCCTTCACGCCCTTCCGGGCGGCGTCGACACCGGGCAGGTACTTCTTGGCGAACGCCTCGCCGAACTCGCCGTCGCCCCAGCACCCGTGGTAGGAGGTGATCTTGTCGATGTAGTCCTCCTTGATCAGCTTGATCTTCTCGGCGACCTTGTCCAGGTCCGCGCTGCTCTTGCCGAGCTTCTCCGGGTCGACGTCCAGCGTGCTCATCGCCCGGTCTCCCCGCCCCGTACGCCACCCGTGGCGCCGTCTTCCTCGTCCTCGACCAGTTCGTCCAGCAGTGCGCCCGAGGACTTGGCCGGCGGTGCCTTCACCGGCGGCGTCGGCAGGCCCTCCTCGCGCATCGGCGCGAACAGCGCGTCCCAGTCCAGCTCCTGGAAGCCACCCTCGGCGTCCGCCGACATGCCGGGTATCGGCCCGAACGGCCGGTAGACGTCGGCGAGTTGCTCAGCGGCCTGAGCCCTCGCCGCGCTGATCGTGGCCATGAGCACGTCGGCGAGCTGCGCCGGGGGCATGGTCCGGTAGCGGGCGGTGGGGAAGCGCAGCTGGGTCAGCTCGCCCTGGGCGCCCACCGTGGCCTCCACCGAGCGGTCCTTGGCCGTGACGGTCGCCGAGATCCTGGCCGCCGCGGCTCCCGCGTCGCGCAGCTTCGCCCGGGTCTCCTCGAACTCGGCCAGTGCTGCCGCCAGTTGCTCTTCCATCGGGTTGCTCATGTCTTGTTCCGCCGTATTCGTCGATGCCGGGTGGAGTGGTGGAGCGGTGGAGTGTGCTGTGGAGGGTGTGGGGCGGCTCAGCGGCCGATCACCGCCGAGACGCCGCCCTCGTCGGTGCCCCAGGTCTCCTCGTCCTCGCTCACCCAGGTGGACCGCTCCCGCTCGTCGCTCTGGGTGTTGGCGCCCCCGCCGCCCATGCCGCCGCCCATCGGGGGCATCATCGGCATGCCGCCGTTCGAGCTGGTGCTGGGCCGTCGCGCCAACGCGGCCTCCTCGGCGGCGAGTTGAGCCGCCCTGCCCTGGCGTGCGGCGTTCGCCTCGCCCGCGGCCACCGCCCGGGCGCGCTCCCCGGCCAGGCCCGCTCCCGGCGCCCCTCCGGCACCGCCCGGTCCGCCCGGGGTCAGTCCCTGCCCGCCGAGCGGGTTCAGCGGAATCCGGGGGTTCTGGCTGCCGGTGTCCCCGCCCCCGCCGCCGTAACCACCGCCGCCCAGCGGCGACTTGCCGTTCTTGCCGTCCGGGTAGTCGTAGTAGTCGAAGCCGCCCGAGCCGCCGCCGATCTTGTTGGGGCCGAGTCCGCCTCCGCCGCCCGCACCGCCCGTGCCACCGGTCGTCCGGCCGTACACGTCGGTGGTGACCGTCCGCCCGTCCGGGTAGGTGATCTGGTGGCCGCCGTTCTTGAGCTGCTTGTCGACGGTGCCGTCCGGGTACTTCGTGGTGGTCGAGCCGTCCGGGTTGTGGGTGGTCTGCGGAGTGCCCGGGCCGCCCGTGGTGTTCAGGTGCTCGGTCTTCTTGTGCCCGTCGGCGTCGGTGGTGGTGTACGTGCCGTCCGGGCCGAGCTTGGTGGTGCTGCCGTCCTTGTACGTCGTCGAGACGGTGCCGTCCGGGCCCACCTGGGCGACGGAACCGTCGGCGTACGTGATGGTCGACGTGCCCTTGCCCAGGTGCGAGACGGTCTTCGTGCCGTCCGGGTCGACCGTGGTGACGGTGCCGTTGGCCGCCACGGTGGTCTTCGTGCCGTCCTCGTGCGTGGTGGTGGTCGCGCCGTCCTTGCCGTACACCGTGGACGAACCGTCCGGGTTCTTCACGGTCGAGCCGGGCTGCGGGTGGCTGGTGGTGCTGTTGCCCTGCGCGTCGGTGGTGGTGAGCGTGCCGTTCGGGGCGAGCTTCGTCGACGAGCCGTCGGGGTACTGCGTGACGGTCGAGCCGTCCGGCTTGACCGTGGTCTTCGTACCGTCCTGGTACGTGATGGTCTCGCTGCCGTCCTTGTTCAGGACCGTCTTCGAGCCGTCGGGGTTGTTCGTGACGGAGGTGCCGTCCGGGCTGACGGTGGTGGTCGTGCCGTCCTTGTGGGTGGTGGTGCGCGAGCCGTCGGAGTTGTACGCGGTCGTACTGCCGTCGGGGCCCTTGACCGTCTTGACCGGTGTGCCACCGGTGCCTGTCCCGGCGCCGCCGCCCCAACCGCCGCCCACTCCATTGGGGTTGAGGGGAGGCGGCGGGAGAATGCCAGGAGGCACGATCTCCTTGCGCCCGTCCGGGTGGGTGATGGTCGTGGAACCGTCGGGGTTCTTGGTGGAGAGGGACCCGTCGGGGAGCTTGGTGGTGTTGCCGGCGCCGCCGCCGTTCAGACCGTCGCCGTTGTTGCCGCCGATGCCGTTGAGGCCGAGAGGCGGGGGCGTCTGACCGGTCGGAGGCTTCTTGCCGTCGAGCCCGCCGGTGCCGCCCGCACCGCCGCCTGCGCCACCGCCGCCGAACTCGTTGCCGCCGATCTTGTTCGGGTCGAGCGGGGGAGGCTTGATGTCACCGGTTCCGCCGCCGCCCTTCTCCTTGAGGTCCTCCATCTCCTTCTTGGCGTCCTCCTTCTCCTTCTTCATCTCCTCCTTCTGCTGGTCCAGCTCCTTCTTGGCATCCGCCTTCTCCTTCTCGGCCTCGGCCTTGGCCTTGCCCGCTTCATCGACGGCGTTGGCCTCCTTGAGGCTGTTGACGCCGGCCTTGAAGGGGAAGGCGGAACCGCCCGAATTCAGGTTGTACAAGGCTTCGTTGAGATCCGTCATGACCTTTTCCGAGGTCACGTCGAGAGGACCGAGGGTGGCGAGCCAGTTGCTGCACGCGAGAGTGGATATGTTCTTCCAGTCGCCCTCGACGGTGAGGTTCCCGTAGACGGGATGCTGGTAGAGAAATCCCTCCCCCGTCTTGTTGTTGCCGAAATGCTGCCACATCTTGCTGATGTTGTTCTTGTTCAGCCAGTCCGCCAACTCATTGAGCAGGGCGTCGAGATGGGAGGTGCCAAGCCATACGTTCGCCGGTCGGAAAGCAGGATTCGCGTACTTGCTGTCGACGACTGCCTTTATTGCTGGTTCCTGACCTGATTGCCAGCCTCCCCAGGCCGTGGCCAGCCTGTCGACAGCCGTCCAGATGGCGAGTTCCCCGTCGATGAGTCTGTCTCCGACCGCGGACCTCGACTTGAAGGTGCTGTTGCTCTTGAAGGCCCTGCCGCCCCCGGGTGCGACCACACCCGATTCAGGAGCGATCAGAGTGAGGAAGTCCTTGTAGCCGAGGCTCACCGCGTCGACGAGGTCACGGAAGACGTCCGCACCATTGCCCTGGTAGGCCGAGAACTCTCCGTCGAGTTGCTTCACCCATTGTTCGAGATCGATGGATTTGGCGGAGAAGTAATCGACGACCCGATTGAATGCCTCGGCCATCGGGCTGAAGTTCTTGAGATTTATCGCGTCTGCTTCGGTGACGGCCTTGTGGTGAGGGTACCCGCTTCCGAAGCCCTGACTGGTGTAGGTGTCCCTCAGGGTTTCCAGCGCTTTCCCGTAGCCCCAGTCGTAGACTCCCGCATTTCCGGCGTCGCTCCAGTCGGCGCCGGTGGAGGAGCTCCAAGGGAGGGAGATGGTCGCCTTGTAGACGACAAGGGTCGTGCCCGCCTGTCCGCTCGGCGGGCCGTAGAACTGTATGACTCGTTCGTGCTTACCGGCCGTATCGACGTCGCCCGCGGTGTTCCGGTCGTCAGCTACGGCCACCTTGATGACCTTTTCCACCTTGACCTGCATCCACTCGCTGCCGTTCCCGACCGCGGCGTCCGCCCCGCCCACGGCCGCGACATTTTCCCGGGTGCCGCCGTCGAAACCGGTGATTTGCTTGACGACGGATTCCCATTTTGAATCAGCGGCCACGAGCAGAACTCTCCTTGTACGACAGGCAATTGCGTCGAGAGTGGAAGGGGGGTGCGGAAGGGGTCAGGGCTTCTGGGGAGCGAGGTCCCCGTCCACATCACGCAGGTCGTTCAGGAATTCCTGACTCTTGATCTTCGTCAGGCTGTCCGCCTGGTTCTTCTTCATCTTCTCCAGCACGGCATTCATGTTCCTCTTGATGTCCTGGAAGAGCTTCAGCTGGTTCTTGATGACGGTTCCCTGCTCTGTCGAGGAACCCTTGAGATAAGCCACCAACGGGCTTGCGTCAATCGGCGTCGCCTTCTCCGCGCCCAGCTTGCCCAGTTGGAGCGTGTGGCTGCTGAGGCCGACTTCGAGATTGGCCATTTGAGGGCCGAGGTATTTCAGTGCGGTGATCCTGTACCCGTCCTGGTTGCTGTCCTCGTCCAGCGCTTTCAGCAGGGTGATGATCGACTCTATGTCGTTGTCGATGAACTTCCTGAGGGTGGGGATGTCCAGGTGCGACAGATCGGTGGGGGACGCCATGTCATCTCGCAATCAGGCACGGGGAGAGGGAGCGCGCAAGAGGTGGGACGGGAGCGGGCGGGACGCGGGATCACCCGCCGATGCGGACGTTCCCCCACTCCTGTGCGTTCCGGTTCTCGTGCTTGCGGTACAGGTCCGAAATCTCGTTCAGGGTCGCACTGTGCTTCGTCAGCACCTGACCCAGCTGCTCCGTGGCGCTGTTCCACTGGTTCTGCAGACCCCCGTACGTGGACGCGTCCGCGCCCTGCCAGGCGCCCCGCAGGCCCGCGAGCTCCTCGTTGAGGGCGGTGACGAGGCTCTTGATGCGCTGCGTCTGCATACGCATGTCCTCGGCGGCCTGGTCCACGGACTTGTACTCGACGTGGATGATGCCGTCGGTCTTGTTGGAGTGGTCGTACGGAGTGGTCATGGCGAACTCCTGCGGGGAGAGGGGGAGCCGGGCGGCGGAGAAGGGTGGGCACCGAAGTGCCGGTCCGTCAGGTCAGCTGGTCGAAGACGTTGTTCGACGCACCGCTGCCGGTGATGATGTCCGTCGTCTGCGCCTGGAGGCCCTTCTGGGCCAGGCCGGTCTGCTCCAGCTTGGTCATCATGTCGCCGATGTTCTTCTTGATGAGGTCCACCTGGCCGTTCCAGTCCGAGAGCAGCTTCTGGAACGCGCCGCCGTCCTGGCCTCCGTACGCCGTCATCAGCGCGGACATGGTGGTCTGGACCTCCTGCTGCGACCTCTCGATGCCCGACTTGACGGTGCCGAGGGCGGTGTGGCCCTTCTGGTTCTCCGACTGCGACGAAGTCTGGAGACTGCCCGGGGGCGGGGGAGTGGGAGTGGCCATGAGACGTCCTTCCAGGGGGCATGAGGTGCCCCTGATGCTAGGGATGCTGATGTGACATGAGCAATGCTTTGACGGAAATCTGAGCTCAGCTTGATCTTTGGATCGCCGAACAAAGGGAATTGGCCGTTCCGTGGCTGGAAATCAGCCGCTGACCGGGGAAGTTGGCGTCTGACGGACACTCACTGTTCATCCGCAGGACGCCTCAGGACCCGCCGATCGGGCCGCCGCGGCGGGCCGTTCGCCCTTCGCCGCCGCCACGTCAAGCACCGGCCCCGTCGGCAGCATGTCGAGCAGCCGGGACGGGACCGCCTGCGCGTGACCGCCCTTCAGCCCGAGCCTGGCCACCGCGTCGGCCGTCGGCAGCCGGTACTTCACGCCGACGTCCGTCACCAGGTACGTCGTCGTGCCGATCACCGTGCCGCCCGCGCCCAGCGCCTGTACGAGGGCGCCGCCACCGGGACGTACCGCCACGCCGTCCACCGCCAGGCACGCCCGGCCGATGTCCGGGCCCGACGCCGGGGCGTCCGCGCGCTCCGGGCCCGGCAGCAGCGCGAGGTGCACCCTCGGTGCCGCCCCGTCCGGCTGGATCCGGGCGCACACCGAGGCGCCGGGCGCCACCGGCTGGACCGCGGGGGTACGGGCGGGCCAGCGCGCCGGGTCCTTGGCGGCCTTCGCCGCCGGGGCCTGATACCGCGTCAACTGGTCGGCGGTGAGCCGGATCGCGGCCGGTGCCTTCCCCGGGTAGGCGAGCTTCGCCGTCCGGTCGTCGCCCAGTACGAGGGCCGCGCCGGTGGCGCTCAGCGCCCGCAGCCCGGCCTTCTCCAGGAGGAAGTGCTGCGGCGCGGCACCGGGCGAGTCCAGGGCGTACACCTGGCCGATCCGGCCGGTGGCGCCGCCGATCCGCGGGCCGGCCGAGCCCCGGCCCGCCACCTCGGGCGCCGTCAGGTCGGGGCCTGCCGGGACGCTGTCGAGGAACGCCGCCGACACGTGCACCGGGGCCGCCCCCGAGTAGCCGAGCGCCTCGGCCGCGCCGTGCGCGCCCAGCCGCAGCCGCCGGTCGCCCCACAGGGCGTACCGGCGCCCGTCCGGGCCCTGCACCAGGACCGCACGGTCCGCGCCCGGCGACGTACCGGCCGGTGCCGCGCCCAGGCGCAGCGAGGTGACCGGCTTGCGGCCGGTGCCGTCGGGGCCCGTACGGGCGGGTTCGTCCGCGCACACCTGCCAGGCGCCCTGCTCCAGGTCACCGAGTGCCGGGAGGGAGTCCGGGGCGCCGGGAATGCCCACCGGGGTGCCGTGCTGCTCGCCGGAGAGGGAACTGCCCGACGCCGAGACCGCCTTGAGCTTGTCGGCGGCGATCAGCCGCGCCGAGGCGTAGTTGCGCACCGGGTGGAGCTTGCCGCCCAGGTAGAGGTAGCGGGTGCCGGTGTCCTTCTGGACGATCAGTGCGGAGTCCTGCCGCCACGCCTTGTTCCCCGCCGGGGAGATCATCCCGTACAGCAGGAATCCGACGACGAGCACGACGCCGAGGCCGATGCCCCACGCCATGCCCCGGTTGGTGCGGCCCACGGGCGACTCCGGGGAGTCCGGATCGCTGCGCAGCATGCCGCTGGTGAGCCGCCCCATGACGAACATGTGGGCCTGGACCTGGTCCTTCTTCGACTGCATCGCGCGTTCCCCCTCAGCCGTTCGCGCCGCGCAGGGCCGCGTACACGCCCAGCACCCACAGGGCGAGCGGGATCAGCGCCACCGCGGACAGGGTGTGCAGGATGTCGGCGGCCCGCCCCCAGTGCGGGATCATGCGCCGCCCGGGAACCGTCCACGAGGCGATCGCCGCCCCCGCGGCGATCGCGAGCAACGCGGCCAGCAGCACCGGGCGCTGTGCGGCGGGCAGTGCCCCGGCCGCGTGCACCGCCATCAGCACCAGTCCGTACAGTCCGGGCAGCAGCACGGCGGGCCGCTGCCAGACATTGCCGATGCCGCGCGAGTGCAGCAGCAGGAGCAGGCACAGCACGCCGGACGTCACCAGGGCGGCCGTGCCCGGGCGGTCCAGGACCAGCGCGGTCAGCACACCCGCGCAGACCAGGCCGGTGGCCGAGTAGAGGGCGGTCATCCACTCCTCGGCGAGCGCCGTGCGGGTCACCACCCCGGGCTGCGGGTGCGGTTCGATGCCCTCCTGCAACTGCTCGGCGTTCGAGGGCAGCGCGGGCAGCTTCAGCCCGGACAGCCGGAACGCGATGCCCGGCACCATCCCGCCGAACACCACCGCCAGCACGGCGACGATGCTCGCCGCGTGCGCGGCCGGCACGTCCATGGTCAGCATCAGTACGCCCCACACCGCCCCGGCGACCGCGACCACCGCCGTGCACAGCAGCAGCGGTACGAACGCGGCGACCGCGGCCACCGCCAGGATCGCCCCGCCCGCCGCCGCGGCGGAAGCGGCAAGCAGCCGCGAGCCGAGCAGCTGCGGTCCCGGATCGCCCACCGGCAACAGCGCACCGGCCAGGGCCAGATACGGCGCGACCAGCACGCCGAGCGCCGCGCCAGCCGCCGAGTCGCCCACCGCGCGGCTCGCGGACGCCGCCCCGAACAGGATCAGCAGACCGGTGCCCGCCGCGACGGCGGCCCGTACCGGCGCGGAACCGCCCGGCAGCGCCAGCACCAGCAGGCCCGCGGCCAGCATCGCCACGGCCGTGCCGCGCAGCAGCCACCGGCTGGTGCGGGCCGCCCAGCCGTGCGGGCGCCCGCGCATCGTGGTGGCGACCCCGTCGACCAGGTCGTCGAAGTGGATCGGCGGCAGGGCTTCGGTACGGGGCCGCAGCAGCAGGGTCTCCCCGTCGCGGAGCTGGAGCGACTCGGGCGTGCCCTCCTCGTCCAGGGGCTTCTCGCCCAGGCGCTGCAGGATCCAGCCGCCGTGCTCGATGCCCTTCTCCGCCAGGCCGTCGCCCGCGTGGTCGAGCAGGATGGGCAGCAGATCGGCGACGGGTACGTCCGCGGGCACCGCGAGGTCGACGAGCCGCTGAGGGGTTCTTACCGTGAGCCGGCACAGGCCGGGGGCGGATATTTCAGTCATGGCGGCGGGGCCACACCTCTCCGAAGGGTTCGAGGGGCCGGGATACCGAAGTAGATCACGGCACACTACCTTTGAGCGCACGTCAGTTCGTACGGCCCTCGCCGGAAAGCCCCAGGTGGCCCCGGTCGCCGACGGCTGCGTCCGGCGCGACGAGCTCAAGGAGAAACCCCGCGTGAGCACAGTTCTGTTCCGCCGTCCCGCCCGCAGGCGCGGGCCCGACATGCCGGACGGCGAGATCAGCCTCCAGGAGCCGCCCACGCTCCCGGAGGCGGAGCCCAACACCTCCGCCATGTGGATGTACCTTCCGATGGGCCTCACGTCGCTCGCCATGCTGATGATGTTCATCAGGCCGGGACAGGCGACCGCCTTCAGCTACTTCGCGATAGGGCTGATGCTGCTGTCGTCCGTCGCGATGATCGTCGGCCAGGTGATCCGCACCGCGGGCGACCGCAAGCGCAAGCTCAAGGGCGAACGCCGCGACTACCTGCGATATCTGGCGCAGACCCGCCGCAAGATCCGCCGCACCGTGGCGGAGCAGCAGAAGGCGCTCGCCTGGCGGCACCCCGACCCGGCCGCCCTGTGGGCGCTCACCAACACCAGCAGGCAGTGGGAACGCCGCCCGGCCGACGAGGACTTCGCGGAGGTGCGCGTCGCCGTCGGCGAGCAGAAGCTCGGCACCCGCCTCGCCCCGCTGGCCACCAAGCCGGTCGAAGACCTGGAACCGCTGTCCGCGCACGCCCTGCGCAGCTTCATCCGCGCCTACGGAACCGTGCCCGAGCAGCCCATCGCGCTCTATCTGCGGGCCTGGTCGCGCATCCTCCTGGAGAGCCCGGACGACGGCGACGACGGGTCCGGGGCCCGCGCCCTGACCAGGGCGCTGATCGCCCAACTCGCCGCTTTCCACGCCCCGGAGGAGCTGACAGTCGCGCTGTGCGTGTCGGACGCGCGGCGCCCCGACTGGGAGTGGACGAAGTGGCTGCCGCACGCCCAGCACGCGTACCAGCGCGACGGCGCGGGCACCGCCCGTACCGTCGCCGCAGGCCTCGTCGAGCTGGAGGAACTGCTGGGCGCCGACTTCACCGAGCGCCCGCCCTTCGACCCGGACACCGCGCCGGGCCGTGAGGAACCCTTCACCGTGATCGTCGTGGACGGCGGCATCGTGCCCGGCGGGCACCGCCTCGAAGGCCCCGGCTACCGCAACACCGTCGTCCTCGACCTGTCGGGCTCCTTCGCCTGGAAGCCCGCCCGGGGCACCCTGCGGCTGCGGCTGACCGGCGAGGGCCTGCACCTGGTGCGCACCGACCGCGAGCGCAAGGAACAGTCGACGCTGCTCGGCACCCCCGACGCGCTCGGCCCGGTCGCCGCCAGGACCCTGGCGGCCCGGCTCGCCCCGTACCGGCTCGGCGGCGGCGCGGTCTCCGCCGAACCCTTCGCCACCGACACCGAACTCACCACCCTGCTCGGCATCTCCGACCTGCGCAGGCACGACCCCGAACGGCTCTTCGGCCGTCCGCTGGAGAGCCGCGAGCGGCTGCGGGTGCCGATCGCCGTCGGCGAGGACGGCACCCCCGTCGAACTCGACATCAAGGAGTCCGCGCAGGGCGGCATGGGCCCGCACGGCATGCTCATCGGCGCCACCGGATCCGGCAAGAGCGAACTGCTCCGCACCCTGGTCCTGGGCCTCGCCCTCACCCACTCCTCCGAGACCCTGAACTTCGTCCTCGTCGACTTCAAGGGCGGCGCGACCTTCCTCGGCATGGACACCCTGCCGCACACCTCGGCCGTCATCACCAACCTCGCCGAGGAGACCCCCCTCGTCGGCCGTATGCAGGACGCCCTGCACGGCGAACTGATGCGCCGTCAGGAGCTGCTGCGGCGGGCCGGAAACTACTCCTCGGTCCTGGAGTACGAGAAGGCGCGCGCGGCCGGCACCCCGCTGGCCCCGCTGCCCTCCCTCTTCATCGTCGTCGACGAGTTCTCCGAACTCCTCGCCGCCCACCGCGACTTCATGGACCTCTTCGTGATGATCGGCCGCCTCGGCCGCTCGCTCGGCGTCCATCTCCTGCTGGCCTCCCAGCGGTTGGAGGAGGGCCGCATGCACCAGCTGGAGTCCCACCTCTCCTACCGCGTCGGCCTGCGCACCTTCTCCGCGATCGAGAGCCGCGGCGTCCTCGGCGTCCCCGACGCCTACCACCTGCCGCCCACCCCCGGCAGCGGCTACCTCAAGAGCGGCGTCGAAGCCCTCACCCGGTTCCGCGCCGCGTACGTCTCCGGCTCGTACAAGCCCAAGCGCGGCAGCGTCCAACAGGCGCAGATCGCCCGCCAGGTGGTGCCGTGGGGCACCGGCTGGGTGGTGCCGCGCACCCTGCCCGCAGCACCCGACCCCGACCCGGCGACCGTCGAGCCCGACACCGGCGAGTCCCTCCTCGCGCTGGCCATCGAGCGGCTGCGGGACAGCGGACCGCCCGCCCACCAGGTCTGGCTGCCGCCGCTCGACACCCCGCCCGCCCTCGACGCTCTGCTGCCGCCGCTGGTCCCCGACCCCGACTTCGGACTCACCACCGCAGGCTCCCCGGACCGGGGCAGGCTCCGGGTGCCGGTCGGCATCGTCGACAAGCCCTTCGAGCAGCTGCGTGAGCTGCTCACCGTCGACTTCGCAGGAGCGGGCGGGCACTTCGCCGTGGCGGGCGGCCCGCAGAGCGGCAAGTCCACGGTGCTGCGCACCCTGATCACCGCGCTCGCTCTCACCCACACCCCGCGCGAAGTGCAGTTCTACTGCCTGGACTTCGGCGGCGGCGCCCTCCTCGGGCTCGCCGGGCTGCCGCACGTCGGCGGCGTCGCGGGCCGCCTCGACCGCGAACGGATCTCCCGTACGCTCGCCGAGGTCACCTCGCTCCTCAACCGGCGCGAGGTGTTCTTCCAGGAGCAGGGCATCGACTCCATGGCCACCTACCGCAAGCGGCGGGCGGCCGGACAGTACCCGGACGAACCCTTCGGCGACGTCTTCCTCGTCGTCGACGGCTGGTCCACGGTGCGCAGCGACATGTTCGACGACATCGCCGTCTTCAACGGCCTCGCCACCCGCGGCCTCAACTACGGCGTCCACCTCATGGTCAGCACCTCCCGCTGGGTGGAACTCTCCGCCGCCCTCCGCGACCAGGTCGGCAACCGCCTGGAACTGCGCATGGGCGACCCGATGGACTCCATCGTCGACATCCGCAAGGCGGGCACCGTGCCCGCCCTGCCAGGCCGCGGCCTGAGCGCCGACAAGCTGCACTTCCTCGTCGCACTGCCCCGCATCGACGGCGGCGAGGACGCCGAAGACCTCACCGAGGCCCTCGCCGACCTGGTCGAGGCGGTGGCCGAGCACTGGGACGCCCCGGCCGCCCCGCCGGTCCGCATGCTGCCCACCGGCTTCACCTCGGCCGAACTCCCCGCAGCGGCACCTGACACCCCGCTGCGCATCCCGCTCGGCCTGGACGAGGCCGAACTCGCCCCGGTCTGGCACGACTTCGCCCAGAGCCCGCACCTGATGGTGGTCGGCGACACCGAGAGCGGGAAGACCAGCGCACTGCGTCTGATCGCCCAGCAGATCGTCGCCACCCACACCCCCGAGCAGGCCCGGATCCTCGTCGTCGACTACCGCCGCGAACTCGTCGAGGCGGTGCCCGAGGCGTACCGCCTGGGCCACGCGGTCGCCGCCGACCCGCTGCGCGAACTCGTCGACGGCGTCACCCGGGCGATGGTCGTCCGCGCCCCCGGCGAAGACATCTCACCGGCCCGGATGCGCCGCGCCGACTGGTGGACGGGCCCGCGCCTGTTCGTCCTGGTCGACGACTACGAAATGGTCGGCTCCGCCTTCAACGGCCCCTTCGAGCCGCTGCTCCCGCACCTCCCGCTGGGCTACGAGGTCGGCCTGCACATGGTCGTCGCCAGGTCCGCCACGGGCGCCTCCCGCCCGGACCCCCTCATGCGCAAGCTCCAGGAGGTCAACTCCCCGGCGCTGCAGCTGTCCTGCCCGCCCTCGGAGGGTTACGTCTTCGACAGCGTCAAGGCCCGCATCCTGCCGCCGGGCCGCGCCCTGCGCATCGCCCGCCGCAAGGCGGCGCTGGTGCAGCTGGCGCTGCCGGCGGACGTGCCGGAGACGGAAGAGGAGAGCTGAGCCAGTCCTTACGAGGAGGCGCTACGGCGTACGGGGCGTGCCGGGACCCTCGGGTCCCAGCCGTCCCGGCCGCCACCTGCGGGCCCTGCCGCGCGGCAGGACGGCGCCCAGCAGTACGACCAGCAGCACCGTCGCCGTCGCCCCCGCCGCGACGAGCAGCGCGGTGTTCCGGGCGCCCGCCGTCTCCGGGGGCGTTCCGAGCCGTACGGGCTCGGGGCGGGCCGCCGCGGCGGGCGCGGCGGCCGCGGTGACGCCCGCCACCGCGCCGTACGGGTCGAGGGCGGGCAGGTCGCCCGGATAGGCGGTGCGCAGCAGCCGCTCCCGCACCTGCGGAGCCGTCAGCTCCGGGTGGTACGAGCGGACCAGGGCCGCCGTGCCCGCCGCCACCGCCGCCGCCAGCGAGGCCCCCGAACCCGTCCACTTGCCGTCGCCCACCGGCCCGGGACCCACCAGCGCGTCGCCCGGCGCCGTGAGATCGGCCCTGGTGAAGCCCGGCGCGGTGTCGGGCCTGGTGCCCTGCGGTCCCGTGTCGAGGACGGCCAGCGCACCGGGCGGCGCGGCGGGAGCGGGCTTCGCCTGGCCGGCCGTGGTGCCCGGCGGGACGCTGTCGGCCGCCGCCGGCACCACCACCAGGGCGTCCTTCTTGGCGGCGACCGCCAGCGCGTCCCGTACCGCCTTGTCCGCGCCGTCCAGCGGGGCCGTCACCGTGATCACCCGGGCCCCGGCCTGCGCGGCCTCCCTGACCCCGGCCGCGAGGCGGCCCGGGTCAGGGTCACCACGCTCGCCGGTGCCCCGTACCGCGAGGATCTGCGCCTGCGGGGCGACCCCGGAGAAGCCCTGCCCCGGGGTCGTCGCCCCGGCGACCAGACCCGCCTGGAAGGTGCCCCGGCCCACGCAGTCCTCGCCCGCGTCGCCCAGCGCCTTCACGCGGCCCGCGAGCACGGCGGGCGCGTCGCTCACCCCGGTGCCGACGACCGCGACCGTCACGCCCCGGCCCTGCGAGAGGGCCCACACCTGGTCGAGCCCGAGCGCACCGCGCGTCCAGGGCGCCTCGGAGGTGGCCCGCCCCTTGAACGCGGTGCACTTCTGCCGCGCGTCCAACCGCTCGGGCACCCCGGGCAACACCACCTTCCCGGGCTTGCCCTCATCGGCCACGGCAAGGGGGCCGGGCAGGGCGAGGGCAGTACAGAGCAGCAGGCTGACGGTCGTACGACGACGCATGGGGGCCGTTCCTCGGTTGGGGAGACACAGGCTTAGGGAGCGCCCGAAGGGGCGCGGGGAACTGCGCGACCAGCCACAACGGACCCGCACAGACAAAACTCACCGTTCCGACGCCAAGTCCTCCGGCAGCAGAAGCCTCAGATCGTCCAGACTCGGCGCGGCAACGCCACTCAACCGCCCCGCCTGCCGCGTCATCATCTGCTCCAACGTCTGCCGCGCCAGCCGCGCATTGCCGAACGTACGCCCCCTCGGCAGCCCCTCGAAGTGCTCCCGCAGCGCACTCGCCGCGCCCGGCGCGCACTCGTAGCCGTTGTCCACGGCGTGCTGGCGCACGATCGTGACCAGCTCGTCCGACGAGTAGTCAGGGAACTCGATGTGCCTCGGGAAACGGGACGCGAGCCCGGGGTTGGAGCCGAGGAAGCGCGCCATCTCCTCCGTGTAGCCCGCCACGATCACCACCACCTCGTCCCGGTGGTCCTCCATCAGCTTCAGCAGTGTGTCCACCGCCTCCTGCCCGAAGTCGGAGGTCCCGCCGCCGCCCGCCGGGGTCAGCGTGTACGCCTCGTCGATGAACAGGACGCCGCCCAGCGACCGCTCGAAGACCTCCCGGGTCAGCTGCGCGGTGTGGCCCACCCAGCGCCCCACCAGGTCCGCGCGCGAGACCTCGACCAGCTGGCCGCGCGGCAGCACCCCCAGCGAGGCGAGCAGTTCGCCGTACAGCCGGGCCACCGTCGTCTTGCCGGTGCCCGGCGGTCCCGCGAAGACCAGGTGGTTGCTGATGCGCGGGGCCGGCAGACCGGCCTCGGTACGGCGGCGCGCCGCGGCGAGCAGGTTGACCAGGTCGCCCACCTCACGCTTGACCGCCGCGAGACCCACCAGCGCGTCCAGCCGCAGCAGCGGGTCGTTGCCCTCGGCCGCGGCCGCCGCGTGCTCGCTCACACCGACGTCCTCGGCGGTCAGCACCGCCAGATCGCGCTCGTTGACCTCCAACAGGCTGGACAGGCGCGAGGCCTGACGGTCCACCATCTCCTCGAAGACCTTGCGCGCGGTACGCCCGTTGCCGAAGCCCGCGTCGCGCGGGATGGACTCGAAGTGCGTGCGCAGCGCGGTGCGGGCCGCCGGCGCCAGCTCGTAGTGGTGGGCCGTGCACATCCGCTCGGCGATGGTGACCAGCTCGTCCGACGTGTAGTCGGTGAACTCCACGCTGCGGGTGAAGCGGGAGGCCAGACCCGGGTTGGAGGCGAGGAAGTCGGTCATCTCCTTGGGGTAGCCGGCCGCCACGACGACGACGTCCTCGCGGTGGTCCTCCATCAGCTTCACCAGGGTGTCGATGGCCTCCCGCCCGAAGTCCGCGCCCGAACCGCCGCCGTCCGAGAGCAGCGTGTACGCCTCGTCGATGAACAGCACCCCGCCGAGCGCCTTGTTGAAGGTCTCGGTGGTCTTGATGGCGGTGCCGCCGACGATCTGCGCCACCAGGTCCGCGCGCGACACCTCCACCAGGTGCCCGGAGCGCAGCACCCCCAGCGAGGCCAGGATCGACCCGTACAGCCGGGCCACCGTCGTCTTGCCGGTGCCGGGCGGGCCCGCGAAGACCAGGTGGCGGCTCATCGGCGGGGCGGGCATGCCGAGACTGGCGCGGCGCTGCGCCAGCCGGTTCAGGTTGATCAGCGTCAGCACCTGCTGCTTGACGTCGTCGAGGCCGATCAGCGACTCCAGTTCGGCCACCGGGCCCGTGCCCTTCTCCGGCTCGGCCGCGACCGGGACCGCGCCGCCCGGCAGCCGTCCGTCGCCCGCGGCCTCCGCGCCCGCGGCGCTGCCCCAGGCGTCCGGCGACCCGTTCTCCGCACTGCTGAGGCCCTCGACGGCGAGCCTGTCGCCCGGCATCGCCTGCCGCAGCCCGCTGCCCCTGTTGTCCCGTACGGTGCAGCCGATCAGCGACACCGGGTCGGTGCCCTCGACCCGTACGCCGTCGGCGCCCGAGCCCGTCACCTCGCACGCGTTCAGCGCGGCCCGCGCACCCGCAGCGACCAGCACACCGTGCTCGCCCGCGCCCGTCACCCGCAGCCGGGCGGCGGACAGTTCGCCCTCCGCGTCGACCTGGACGCCCGCGCCGCCCGCCGCGTCCACGGAGGTGTCGCGCAGGGTGAGCGTGCCGAGCTTGCCGACCACCGCCCCCGCCTCCGCCGCGGTGCGCAGCGTGCTCCCGCCGACGTACAGGTTTCCGTGCCCCGACACGTGCACGGCCGAACCGCCCGACTCCTCGACGACGCACTCCTCAAGACGTCCCCGGCCGTCCTTGGCGACCTCCACCCCGTGCGCGGCGGACCGGGCGACGGCCGCGCGGCGCAGCAGCGGATTGGCGCCGCTGCGCACGACGATGCCCGACGCGCCGCTGTCCCGTACCTCCAGCCGGTCGAACTCGGCCGCCGAGTCCTCGTCGAGCAGCACCCCGACGGCCTTGGCGTCCTGCACCACGGTGCCGGTCAGCACGGGCGATGAGAGGCCGGTCACCCGGATCCCCGCGTCCTGGGCGGCGGCGAACACGCACTCCGTGAACGTCCCGCGACTGCGCTCGGTCACGAACAGGCCGTGCCCAGCCGTCCGTTCGGTACGGCAGCGGGTCACGGCGGGAGAGCTGCCCGCGCCAAGGACCAGCCCGTGCCCGGTCGTGTCGCCGACCGTGATGTCCTCCAGCACCGTCTGCCCGGTGGAGCTGACGTACACGCCCACCACGGACTCGCGCACCGTCCCGCCGGACATCCGGACCGAGCTGTCCTCCTCGACGGCGACCCCCGGCTTGTCGGCTGCGGATATCGCACAGTCCTCCAGGACCACCTGGGCCTGACCGTTGGTCAGCACCCCGTTCCCCCGGGTGTCCCGCAACCGGCTCCTGCGCACGGTGATCCGCCCGCGCTCGCCCGCCACCACGGCGGAGGTCCCCAGATGCTCGACGAGGCAGTCCTCCAGGAAGCTCTCACTGGCCGAGGTCGACACGACCCCGGCCCCCGCCGGATTGCTCACCCGGCACTCGCGCAGCGCCAGCGACCCGCTGCCGCGCGCGAACAGCGCGGCCCAGGCGGAGCCGTGCACCTCGCACCGGTCCATCGCGAGCTGGCCGCGCGGTGCGTCGACCACCGGCAGCTCGTCGTCGTGCCCGCGCAGCACCAGGTCGCTGACCATGACCGCGTCCCCGGTGAGCGTCAGTGCCGTCCCGCGCCGGGGCACGATCTCCACGCTCCCGGCGCCTTCGGCGGCCGTCAGGGTGATGGCCGCCGAGACGGTCAGCGCCTCCTCGTAGCGGCCGGGAGCGATGCTGATGACCGCTCCGGTACGGGCCCTGGCCACGGCCTCCGTGATGGTGAGGAAGCCGCCCGTACCGTCCGCTGCGACGGTGAGCATCTGACGTGACACTTATCTGACCTCCCGGCCCCCGGGGCCGGTGAGGCACGACGGGGACGCGCGGCATGTGGGGCGTACGGAACTGGTGTGCCCATCATGCCTGTTGTCGCAGGTGGCCCGCCACGGCTGTGGATCATGTGCCGGTCCTGGCCTTCGCGTCACTCACCCCCGCCACCACGGCGCGGCTCCGGACGTGTCCCGCAGGGCGTTCGTCGCGCAGTGCACCTCGCCGCCCGCCAAGTGCGCCCACTTGAAGTTCTCCACCCAGTGCACGCGCACGCCCTGGCGGCGCAGCGCGCGCTCCGTCGCCGTACGGAACAGGTCCTCGCCGCCCACCCTCGGGCCGTGCGGGTCCGGGGCCGCGTAGTCCCGGGCCGTGAGGGACAGCCCGTTGGCGAGGCCGGGGGAGAAGGCGATGGAACGCTCCTCGGGCACCGAGGGGTCGAACCTGCCCGTCGCGTACAGCACGGGGACCCGCACCAGCTCCGACTCCTTCAGGCCGGTTTCCCGTATCAGCGTCGCGATCTGTCCGTCGATGTGCCGGGCGGCGCTCTCGTTCCCGGCGAGGAACTTCGCGTCGCCGAGCACGGCGTCCACCGTCGGACGGTCCTCGACGGTCGTCCCCTCGAAGAGCCGCCGACCGCCCTCGCCCCGCTCGGACGCCTCGCGCAGCAGCCGTGTCGCCAGCCGGGGATCGGAGACCATCAGGGTCCAGCCGCGCGCGCTGTCGGCACGTACGACGTGGACGGTCTCGTCCGTGTGGCCCACGAACAGCCAGGAGGTGTCGATCGCGATCGGCCGCTGCTGCCCCTGAGCGGCCAGCATCCGCACGAAGGACGGGTCGGGCGCGCGCTTCGCACTGGTGCCGTGGACGATGCGGCCCTGCGGGTGGCCGGGGTACGGGGGTACGGACTCGAAGTTCCCGGCGAAGTTCTGCAGGTCGTCCACGTTCGCCGGGCGGTCGCGGGTGAACTGCTGGACGACGCCGACGTCAGGACCGCGCAGCTCCCGGAACAGCAGCCGCGCCGAACGGCTCAGCGTGCTCGGCCCCAGCTCGCTCTTCGGCCACACCACCGGTGCGCGCAACAGGATCCGCATCCGCTGGACCCCGCCCGCCGCCGGCACGCTCACTGTGCCCGGCTCGACCATGTCCTGCCGCCAGATGTCCCGCCACCACTGCGCGGTACCGGGCGTGAACGTCACCTTGTCGCGCGGCAGCCCGGCCCGCTCGGCCGCCTTGCGGAGCGAGTCCGCGAACGGCTTCCACTCGGTCGGCCTGTACCGTGCGCCGATCCAGTTCGGCACGATGCCGCTGCCGGGACCCGGCGCGGCGGCGAACACGGACTCGGCGCGCTGGAGGTCGTGCTGTACGAGCACCGGCGCGACCTTCATCCGCACGCGGTCCGACGCGCTGCGCGCGGCCGCCCCATCGCCCTGGCGCACGGTGAGGACGATGTCCACCTCGCCGTTCCAGCGCCGCGTGTCGCGCACCACGTCCCGCCCCTCGACGGCGAGCTCGACCCCGGCGCGCAACTCATCGGCGGTCAACTTGCCTTGTAGTGGCGTGAGTTGACCGCCCCGGCGGATGAAGATGCGTACGTACGGAGATCCGGCCGGCGCGACCTCGACCCGGCCGGCCGCATCGTCGCCGACCCGCATCGGCCGCACCCGCAGCGGGGCCAGGTCCTTGGCGTCCTGCTCCCCGTTCACCTGCTCGTCGGCCGCGTCGTGGCAGGCGGCGAGACGCTCGTCCACGGCGGGGTCGACACGGTCCAGATCGCCGGGGGTCGTCCGGCAGCGACGGGCGTCGTCGTCCAGGTTCGGCAGGAACACCGCTCCCCGCCCCGGCCGCCACTGCTCCTCGCCGCTCTCGTCCGTACTGCCGGTCATGTCGACGCGCCCGTCCTGATCGACGTCGGCACGCAGGTCGGGAGAGAGCGGTGGTGCGGTCGCCGAGACCGGAGAGGGCGCCAGCGTGACGGCCGCTCCGGCCAGCAGGGCGACGAGCGCGGCCGAGGCGGTGCGGGTGAGGGTACGGGTACGAGGCATGACGCGTCCTTCCGGAAGAGGGAAGAAGAGGGAAAGGCGAGAAGGGGAGAAGACCTGCTCCACTTCTTCCAGATTCGGGCCCTTGCACCGTGTATGCGTCGTCCGGCAAGACGAAACGGAGGTACACCGTTGTGCGCAGTCGCACCTTCCCGCGCTGGTCAGCGAGGTATTACCGGTCTCTTACGACAGGGCCCCAGCACTGGCCGACCAGGTACGGCTGCGGCTTTGCTGGACACACGAGGGCCGGACCGATCGTGGTCGGTCCGAGCACCACCCCACGGAGGCCCCGGTGTCCACAACTCGCAAGCCCCGCCTGCCCCACTTGCCCCGTCGTGTCGTCCTGCCCCTCCTGCTCGTCCTCGTGGTGGCCGCCGGTGCGGGGCTCTACGCCTTCCAGCCCTGGAAGGCGTTCACCACCACCACGGTGAACGAATCGCTGCCCGCCGCTCCCCCCTCGTCCGCCGCCTCCCCCTCGTCCCCCGTCGCCCCTGCCGCGCCGACGGACCTCGCCCGGGGCGCCTTCGTCAGTCACGAGCACACCACCAGTGGCACCGCCCGCACGGTCCGGCTCGCGGACGGCGGGCAGTCGGTGCTGCGGCTGGAGGACCTCGCGACCTCGGAGGGGCCGGACGTACGGGTCTACCTCTCGCGCCGTGACGCGGCGGCGGCAGAAGGGGGACTCGGGGAAGGGGCCGTGGAACTGGGCAGGCTCAAGGGCAACCGGGGCAACCAGAACTACACCGTCCCGACCGGCACCGACCCGGCCGCCTACCGCTCCGTCGTGATCTGGTGCGCACGCTTCTCGGTGTCCTTCGGCGCCGCCGATCTGGCCCCGACGGGCGTCTGAACCCGGCCGGACCCGTCTTCCCGCGGTTCAACTCGCCATGTCCGGGGCATCCGTGAAACCCAAGGGGCACCACGCACCCTGGTGGGCCCGTGTGACAGCCGTCCACAGTGACGGTGCCGGTGGTTCGGGAGGACGTATGCACGATCGCGGATTCTTCTGCCTCATGGAGCGGCTGGCGGCCCAGGCCGACGAGGCGCAGGGCGCACGGGCGGCCGGGCGGCTGCTCGGCACGCCCCGGCTGCGCCACGTGGTCACGCTCGCCGGAGCGGTCGCGGTGACCGCGGTCGGCGTCAGGCTGGCGCGCGCCCGGCTGGCGTGACCGGGCGTCGTACGAGTGGTGGATCGTCCGACGCCCGGTGGGCCGCCGTACGAGTGGTGGACCGGCGCGACAGGGCCGGTTCCCGTAGCGGTAGCGGATCGCTAGGATTCCGCTATGGCAACGACTCAGTTGAACGCGCGAGTGCCGGAGGAACTGGCCGCGCAGGTACGGGCCTCCGCCTCCCGGGCCGGTATGAGCATCGGGGACTACGTTGCCTCCGTGCTGGAGGCGGACCAGGCGGCGGCCGCGGGCAGCCGCGAGCTGCGCGAGGCACGGGCCCGGATGCACGCGGCGGCGGCGTACCGGAAGTGGCTGGCGGCCGGGCAGCCGGAGTCCGGTGCGATGAGCATGGACGAGGTCTTCGGCGGGTGACCGCGATCCCGGCACGGTTCGCCGCGCACGTCGGCCGGACCATCAAGGACCTGCCGGCCCCGGCCAGGGAAGAGCTCCGGGCCGCCGTCCTCCGGGCGTGCGCCGACCCCTGGTCCTGGCCGCAGGCCGACAAGTACGAACTGGACGACACGGTGCGCGTGATCACCACGCCCGCCGCCATCGTCCACTACGCGGTCCTCACGGGCGCCGACCCCCACCTCTGGGTCTTCGCCGTCGTCGTCTGAGGGCCCGCGACCCGGCATGCCGGGGGCAGACCCCGCGCGGGCCGGTACGGAGCCGGGTGCACGGCTCCGTACCGGCCCGAACAGCGCGGTCGGACCGGCCGTCGGACCGTCCTTCAGGCCGTCCTTCAGGCCGTCCTTCAGACCAGGTCGAACCGGTCCAGGTTCATCACCTTGTGCCACGCCGCGACGAAGTCGGTCACGAACTTCGCCTTCGCGTCGTCGCTCGCGTAGACCTCGGCGACCGCGCGCAGCTCGGAGTTCGAGCCGAACACGAGGTCGGCCCGGGTGCCCGTCCACTTGACCTCGCCCGAGGACGCGTCGCGGCCCTCGAAGGTGTCCGCGTCGCCGGAGACCGACTGCCACGTCGTGCCCAGGTCGAGGAGGTTGACGAAGAAGTCGTTCGTCAGCGTCCCCGGGGCCTTGGTGAGGACACCGGCCTGCGAGCCCTGGTGGTTGGCGCCGAGCACGCGCAGCCCGCCGACGAGGACCGTGAGCTCGGGAGCGCTCAGGTTCAGCAGGTTCGCCCGGTCGATCAGGAGGTACTCGGCCGGCAGCCGGTTGCCCTTGCCGAGGTAGTTGCGGAACCCGTCGGCCGTCGGCTCCAGCGCGGCGAACGACTCCACGTCGGTCTGGTCCTGCGCCGCGTCGACACGACCCGGGGTGAACGGGACCTGCACGTCGGTGCCCGCGTCCTTGGCGGCCTTCTCGACGCCCGCGCCGCCCGCGAGGACGATCAGGTCGGCGAGGGAGATCCGCTTGCCGTCGCTGCGGCCGGAGTTGAAGGACTCCCGGACGCCCTCCAGCGTACGGAGGACCTGCGCGAGCCGGTCGGGCTCGTTGACCTCCCAGCCGCTCTGCGGCTCCAGGCGGATCCGGGCGCCGTTGGCACCGCCCCGCTTGTCGCTGCCGCGGAAGGAGGAGGCCGACGCCCAGGCGGTGGACACCAGGTCGGACACCGAGAGACCGGAAGCCAGTACCCGCTCCTTGAGGTCGGCGACCTCGGCGGCCCCTACGCTCTCGTGCGCGGCCTCGGGCAGCGGGTCCTGCCACAGCAGCGTCTCGCTCGGCACCTCAGAGCCCAAGTACCGTACGACAGGGCCCATGTCACGGTGCGTCAGCTTGTACCAGGCGCGGGCGAAGGCGTCCGCGAACGCGGCCTGGTCGTCCTTGAAGCGCCGCGAGATCACCTCGTACGCCGGGTCGAAGCGCAGCGACAGGTCGGTCGTCAGCATCGTCGGGGCGTGCGACTTCGACGGGTCGTGCGCGTCGGGCACGGTGCCCGCGCCCGCGCCGTCCTTCGGACGCCACTGGTGCGCGCCTGCGGGGCTCTTGAACAGCTCCCACTCGTACCCGAAGAGGATGTTGAAGAAGGTGTTGTCCCAGGTGGTCGGGGTGTCCGTCCAGATTCCCTCAAGACCACTGGTGATCGCGTCGCCGCCCTTGCCGGTGCCGTGGCTGTTGCTCCAGCCGAGCCCCATCTGCTCCAGCGGGGCGGCCTCGGGGTCGGCGCCCACGGCGTCCGCGGGCCCGGCGCCGTGCGTCTTGCCGAAGGTGTGGCCGCCCGCGATCAGGGCGACGGTCTCCTCGTCGTTCATCGCCATCCGGCGGAACGTCTCCCGGATGTCGCGGGCCGCCGCGATCGGGTCGGGAGTGCCGTTGGGGCCCTCCGGGTTGACGTAGATCAGACCCATCTGGACGGCGCCGAGCGGGTTCTCCAGCTCGCGGTCGCCGGTGTAGCGCTCGTCGTCGAGCCAGGTGGTCTCCGGGCCCCAGTAGACGTCCTCGTCGGGCTCCCAGACGTCCGCCCGGCCACCGGCGAAGCCGAAGGTCTCGAAGCCCATCGACTCCAGGGCCACATTGCCCGTCAGGATCAGCAGGTCGGCCCAGGAAAGGCTCTGCCCGTACTTCTTCTTCACCGGCCACAGCAGACGGCGCGCCTTGTCGAGGTTGCCGTTGTCCGGCCAGCTGTTGAGCGGGGCGAACCGCTGCTGACCGGCGCCCGCGCCGCCGCGGCCGTCACGGATGCGGTACGTGCCCGCACTGTGCCACGCCATCCGGATCATGAACGGGCCGTAGTGGCCGAAGTCGGCGGGCCACCAGTCCTGCGAGGTCGTCAGCACCTCCGCGATGTCACGTTTCACGGCGGGGAGGTCCAGGCCCCGGAACGCCTTCGCGTAGTCGAACTCCTCGCCGAGCGGGTTCGCCACGGCGGGGTTCTTGGCGAGGATCTTCAGATTGAGGCGCTCCGGCCACCACTGACGGTTCCCACCGCCCTGAGTGGGGTGTGCGGCACGTCCGTGCGCGACGGGGCAGCCCCCCGTCTCGCCCGCTGCACCTGTTTCGTCAGTCTTCGCGTCGGTGACGATCGCGTCGTGGTTGTCAGCCATGAGGGTCCTCTCGCAACTGGGCAGTTCTGCAAGTTGAGTGAGCGGGTGGCCGTACCGGAGTGCCGGGGTGTTCCTCGGCAGGTCCGGAGCGTCGCCAGGAAGCGATCCTATGGTGGACAGGTTCCAGGTCAAGAAGCCCACCTGTTCCATAATTCATTCGCACTCTGACAACTGCCTTTAAACTCCCGGTACTTCTCCGAACCTCTCCGCACTTCCCCTGAACTTCTCCGACAGCGATTGGGTGGTCCGTCATGAGTGACCTGCTTCAGCGGCTGCGCGGGCGCGGCTGGCGAATGACCTCCCAGCGGCGTGTCGTCGCGGAGGTGCTCGACGGCGACCACGTGCACCTCACGGCGGACGAGGTGCACGCGCTCGCGGTGGACCGGCTCCCCGAGATCTCCCGGGCGACCGTCTACAACACCCTGGGCGAGATGGTCTCCCTCGGCGAGGTCACCGAGCTCTCCACCGACGGCCGCGCCAAACGGTACGACCCCAACGCGCACCGCCCGCACCAGCACCTGGTGTGCTCCGGGTGCGGTGTCATCCGCGACGTGCACCCGGCCGGCGACCCCCTGGACCGCCTTCCCCCGGACCAGCGCTACGGCTTCGAGGTCTCGGAGGCGGCGATCACCTACCGGGGGCTCTGCCCGGCCTGCGGTTGACGGCGGCGAGGAGGCGGGGTCAGTCCACCAGCCCGGGTGCGAAGTAGTCGCGCACCCGGGCGATCTTCCCGTCCCGGAGACGGAAGATCTGCACCAGCGAGACGGTCACGCCGTCCCCGCTTCCCTCCGTGTCGAAGACCGTGTCGATCTCGGCGATGAACACGTCGGGGTCGGAAGTGGTGTGCAGTACGTACGCGGACTTCGCGAGGTTCGGCGTGCGGACGCTCTCCACGGGCTTCGCGTAGTACGCGGCCATCGCCCGCCGGATCTCCTCGCGGCCCACCATCCTCCGGGGGAAGGAGCTGTCGGCGGACAGGAGCGGCGCTTCGAAGACGGCGTCCTCGGTGAAGTGTGCGGCGAGGGCGTCGGCATCCCGGGAGAGGGAGCCGGCGTGGACGTAACTCTCGAAGATCTGCTGCGGCGTGCGGGACACGGCGGCCTCCCTGGGCTCGGGCACGGAAGACCACCGCATCACGTCGGCACCGCATCTGTCAGCACACCGGCGGAAGTCGCCGGGCGGCAGCCGGTCGCCGCTGTCGGCGTTCGTCCCACGGGACCGGACGCTCGGTCAGTTGCTCAGGAGGAAGTCGATGAACCTGTCGAACTCCACCTTGTTCGTACTGGAGACCCAGAGTTTGTCGCGGAACAACAGGGGGATGTCGTCCGTCACCGCCTCGGCCAGCAGCAGCGGGACCACGACCCTGGTCGAGTCCCCGCTCAGCTCGGCATTGAGGATGCCGCCGTACTCGGCCCTGGTCCAGCCTCGTTCGGAGATGTGGCTGCTCACGCACGGGATGACGTAGTGGCTGCCCCGGAGCCCTTCCTCGATCTTCTCCGAGACCCGGTCGCCGAAGGTGATCTGCTCCTTGTCCAGCCAGTAGCTGACGCCCCTGGCGGCCAGCGCCTCGGCAATGGCGGACACCTCTTTCGCCGTCTCCGACGCATGGCAGAGGAACACGTCGTACTGGAACATTTGCCCTTCCTTCCGTCGCGACCCCGCCGACACGAAAGGAATCCTGGTCCGTTCCACGGACCAGGAACGCGCCAGCACCCCCGCCGCGTAGAACTTGACCAGTCCCGCGTACCCGGGGAAGGGGATGTGGGCGCAGCTGGTCTCCAGCTCGTACGTCCGCTTTCCCGCCCGGATCTCGCCGCGCACCTGGTCGGAGTAGAACTCCAGGGAGAAGTGGTTGAATCCACGCTCAAGCCGGACCGGCTCCTGGAGCTGGGCGATCGGCGTCAGAACCCCTTCGAGGAACACGCCCAGCCTGGCGACGGTGGACTCGTCGGCCATGTCCTGAGGCGCCGTGTAGAACGCCAGGAACGTCCAGTCCTGGTCCGCCCGGCACACGAGACCGGCGCCCGTGGCGGCCGAGTCGGTCAGCCGGACGTCCGCGGAGACAGAACCGTTCAGGATCCTGCCCGGCGCGCGATCGACGGTGTACGACGCCTCGTAGGGGCCCATGCCGCTACCGATACCGGCGATCAGCGCGTCGCCGACCCGTGTCCACTCCCGGCTATCGGAAGAGTGCCAGTCGCTCACTGAGTCTCTCGCGCTTCTCTTCCAGGTCGCTCCGGTGTTCGGGGAGCCGACGGGCCAGCAGGTCGGCGACGGTGATGGCGTCCACCAACAGTGAGGTTTCGACCTCGATGTCCTCCTTGTGCACGTCCAGCCAACCGCCGCCCCGGCGTGCCTCTTCGTGCATGACGCTCTTGCGCCAGTCGTTGAGCAGCCCGGCCACCTCGGGCTCCTGGACGTAGGTCTCCACGAGTTCGTAGACGAGCATGGACGTCTCGTCCATGCGACGGTGCTTTTGAATGTCGCCGAGCTCGTCCCCCATGCGCGTCGCATCGAGCGAGTTCCCCATGGCCAGTACCTGGGCCTCGGTCCTGAGCATCCGTGCGATCTCGGCCTGGAGCATCTCCTTCATCCCGGCGAGGTCGCCGGAGGCCATGCCCGCGAGCATCTTCTCCTTCGTGCGCTCGGCCAGATAGCGGGAGACCACGCTGTTCACCAGGGCGTGCACGGGACTGGTCACCACCTCGGCCCGGGACGCCAGCGCGACGGTCTCCACGGTGGACACCATCTCGCGAGTGCCCTCGTAGAGCGTCGCCCCGATGGTGAACTCCGAACCGTCCACCTGCGCCGGGTCGATGCCCAGGCGCAGCGCGAAGCTGAAGGTGTCCTGACCCCGCAGCGGCCGCAGCGAGTAACAGCGGTTGACCTTCTGGAGCGAAGCCAACTCCTTGTTGATCGTCACTCCGGCCGGCAGGCTCAGCTCCACCCGCGGCCGATCGAGGACGATGGTGAGGGCGCTACGGAACTCCTCCTCAAGGATGTTGTCGATGCCCGAGTCTGATATGTACCAGAACCGGCCTCCCGAGGCCGTGGCGATCGCTTCCAGGAGATCCTCCTGGAAGTCGGCGCCGATCCCGATGGTCGAGGTGGTGATGCCCTCGTCCCGGGCCCGGGAGGCCACCGCGGCGAGAGCCGTCTTCTTGGTCTCGCCCGCGTTGGCCTGGCCGTCCGAGAGAAGGATCAGACGGCCGTAGTGACCGGCCGTCATATGGCTCTGCAGTTCCAGCAGTCCCTGGTACCAACCGAGGGAGAGATTGGTCATCCCGCCGGACTGGATGGCCCTGATCCGCTCCTCGACCTGATTCTTGGGAGTCTGCGGGTTGACCGCGACCTGGGCCATGTCGTCGAAAGTGACCACGGTGAACAGGTCGTCACCTTTGATCCGCCGGAAGATGTCCACGCAGCTGCGCTTGGCGGTTTCGAGTTTGTCCGCCGAATCCATGCTGGCGCTGCGGTCGATGACCAGGCAGAGATTCATCGCGCCGTCCGAGCGGTCGATGTTCTCGTCCGAGCGGCAGCGGACCTCGATGACCACATCGAATTCCGTCACCACGTCGCTGCGGGCCAGAGGCCGCTCAGGCAGGACGAGGATCTGAACGGGTAGATCGTCCATGTGTGTCCCCCTAGGTCTGACCAGACAACCACAATCCGGCTTCTTCGGGGAGATGTTGGGCGGTGGCAGTGAGCCGCTGGAGCGCGGCGCCCAGCGGCATTCGCCCCTTCCCTGCGGATGCTCCTGCCGGCCCCGGCTCCGCGATGCCGGAGGACGCTACGGCGGGCCGAGCGCCTGCGCGCGCGCCTGACCGTCGGGACCTGCGCCAACGTGCCCCGTTCCGAGCGGGGGGACTCGCTCGGGACAGCAGGGGACTCACTCGGAACAGAGGGGGACGCACTCGGGACACTGCTCCCGAGCGCCCGTGGATCTGGGCCTCGCCGTCCCGCTCAACGCCGGTCGGCCTCGGGTTTTCGCCCAGCCGTGGCTACGTACTCGTACGTAGCCGAAGGAGGCCGGGGGGAGGGAGGGGGTGCGGGAGCTTCGGTCGCGGAGGAGTCCGCCGAGGCAGTCGTCATCGGCCGGCCTCCCGCACCTGCTGGCACCGTGTGCAGTGGCGGGCCTGCGGCACGATCACCAGGTGCTCGCGGTCGACGGGCCTCCGGCACAGGTGGCAGGTGCCGTAGCGGCCTTCGGCGATGCGTTGCAACGCCGCCCGGACATCGGCGAGGACCATGCGGGCGGAGGCGGCGAGCTTGACGTGCACCTCGGCCTGGGCGGCGGAGCGGAGCGGGCACGCTCCCTGGGCACGGGGCGCCGCGGCGGCGATCTGCCGTAGCTGTTCCTGGCGGAAGAGGAGTTGTTCGCGCAGGTTCTCCCGCAGCGCGGCAAGGTCCTCGGGCGACAGGTGCGTGGCACGGTCGCGGATCATCTGGTGGTTCACCACTTCACCCCTTGTGAGCAGGGCAGGAGACGGACGGGACGGTCGGTCGCAGCCGGTGGCGGAGGGTCAGGCGGCGGCGCGGCGCTGGCAGGCGACGCAGTACCGCGTGTAGGGGAGGATCTCCAGGCGCTCCACGGGGACGGCCTTGGAGCAGTTCAGGCAGGCGCCGTAGGTGCCGTTCTCGATGCGGGCGAACGCCTCCTCGATCTCCTTGAGGACTCGTCCGATCGCCTCGGCCTGGGCGGACATCAGGTGGTCGTCCGCGCTCTGCCCGCTTGCTTCGAGGGCCTGCAGCTGGGCTTCGCGGGTGTGGTGGGCGTGTTCGAGGCGCTGGCGCGCGTCGGGGGCGGTCAGCCGTCCGGGGTGGGGGCCGGTCCGGGAGGTGTCCAGGGACATGTGCCGAGTCCTTTGTGAAGGGGAGAAGGGGGTGCGGGTGCGGGATGGGGTGCGGGACGGGTGCGGGGATGCGCACCAGTTGGTGACCCCGACTCTGCTCGTCTCCCGGTCGAAAACCCATCGGGCACGGGCCCCATTCGTGCGGGGCCGCAATAGCCACGGGGCGGAGACGGGTGAGCATCGGATGACCTGCGATATGGGTAGCAAAACCCATGGACCGTGCGGCAAATCCAAGGCAGAGTGGGCCGAGATCGGTTGCAATGAGAGGCTATGGCTCCGTCCCGGGGTGTGCGACGACCGACGGTAGAGCTCCACGAGGTCGGACCGCAGAAGGAGGAGTTTCCCGGTGTCGCTGTTCTGGCGGGTCTTCGGGCTCAACGCGCTGGTGCTGGGCGCCGCGACGGCGCTGCTGCTGTGGGCGCCGGTGACCGTCTCCGTACCGGTGCTGCTGACCGAGGCGGTCATCCTGGTGGGCGGTCTCGGCGTCATGCTGATCGCCAACGCAGCCCTGCTGCGCTGGGGCCTCGCTCCGCTGGGTCGGCTGACCCGGCTGATGGCCACCGTCGACCTGCTGCGCCCCGGACAGCGGCTGCCCGCGCCAGGTCCCGGCGGTGGCGGGGAAGTGACCGAGCTGATCCGTGAGTTCAACGCCATGCTCGACCGGCTGGAGCACGAACGGGCCACGTCCAGCGCGCGCGTACTGCTCGCCCAGGAGTCGGAACGCCGCCGCATCGCCCAGGAGCTGCACGACGAGGTCGGGCAGAGCATGACCGCGATCCTGCTGGTGCTCAAGCGGGCCGCCGACGCCGCCGACGAGCCGCTGCGCGAGGAGCTGCAGCAGGCCCAGGAGATCACCAGGGGCGGCCTGGACGAAGTCCGCCGCCTCGTACGCCGCCTGCGCCCGGGTGTCCTGGACGACCTGGGGCTGGTCAGCGCCCTGACCTCGCTCTCGCACAACTTCGCCACCCACACCGGGCTGCACGTGGTCCGCCACTTCGACGGCGACCTGCCCGCCCTGGACCAGCAGACGGAACTCGTGCTGTACCGGGTGGCCCAGGAGAGCCTGACGAACGCGGCCCGGCACGCGGAGGCGGGCCGCGTCGAGGTGAACCTGCGCCGGGCCGAAGAGGCCGTGGTGCTGGAGGTCGCCGACGACGGCCGCGGCATCGAGGCCGCCTGCGAGGGCGCCGGGATCCGCGGCATGCGCGAACGGGCCCTGCTCGCCGGGGCCGCGCTGGACCTGACCTCCACGCCCGGTACCGGCACCCGCGTCCGCCTCACCACCCCCGTCCCCAGGAAGTCCTGACCATGCCCGACCCGGCACAGCCCCCCGAACCCACCGCCGCCCCTGGGCCGTTCGCGGCCCCGTCGGCGCCGATCCGCATCCTGCTCGCCGACGACCACGCCCTCGTACGACGCGGCGTACGCCTGATCCTGGAGCAGGAAGCGGACCTGCGGGTCGTCGCCGAGGCCGGGGACGGCGCCGAGGCCGTCGAGGCGGCCCGCGGCCAGGACATCGACCTGGCCGTCCTGGACATCGCCATGCCGAGGCTGACCGGCCTGCAGGCCACCCGCGAACTGGCCGCGCTCAAGCCGGGCCTGCGCATCCTGATGCTCACCATGCACGACAACGAGCAGTACCTGTTCCAGGCGCTGAAGGCCGGGGCCTGCGGATACGTACTGAAATCCGTCGCCGACCGCGACCTGGTCGCCGCCTGCCGGGCCGCGATGCGCAACGAGCCGTTCCTCTACCCCGGTGCGGTCACCGCCCTGATCCGCAACTACCTGGACCGGGTCCGCCACGGCGAGGAGAACCCCGACCATCTCCTGACCCCGCGCGAGGAGGAGGTCCTCAAGCTGGTCGCCGAGGGCCACTCGTCCAAGGACATCGCGGAGTTGCTGTTCATCAGCGTCAAGACGGTGCACCGCCACCGGGCCAACCTGCTGCACAAGCTCGGCCTGCGCGACAGGTTGGAGCTGACCCGGTACGCGATCCGAGCCGGCCTGGTCGAACCCTGACCACTGTCACTCCTGCCCCTGCTCGCCGGGGGCTCCGGCACCCGACCACTCGACCACCCGGACCGGAAAGGGAACGGTGCATGCGCTCAATACCCAGCACCGTCCCGTCGGCACCACACGGCACCGCCCCGTCGGCCGGCCACCGGTTCGCCGCGTCGCTCGCCGTGCTCCTGGCCGTCCTGCTGGCGATGCTCCCGGCGGACACCGCGCACGCCGACACCGGTCCGATGCGGAGCGCAACCGCGCCGACGACCACGGGCACGGACCGCGCGCACACCGCCCCCCGCACGGACGCCCCACGCACCGACGAAGGCACACCCACGGGCCCCCGCGCCTGCGTTCCGAGCGAACCCACAGCCACCGACGCCCGCGCCTGCACCGCGAGTGAGCGCGCACCCGCTGACTGCCGCGCCGGCGCCCTGGGGGGAGGTACGGCCGCTGACACCCGCGCCGCGAGTGAACGTGCACCCGCAGAATTCCGCGCCTGCACTGCGAGCGAACGCGCCCCCACCGACTCCCGCGCGGGCACCGTGAGCGAACGCGCCCCTACCCACCCCCGCCCCGACCCCGAGCACACGCACACCGCCCCCCACGCGAACGACCCATCGGTCCCCGGCTGCTTGGCCCAGGTCAGGGTCCGGTGCGACCACCCTGTCGACCGTCCCTCCCTGCCGGACCGTCATCCCGCAAGCCTCCGCGGTACCGCCCTCGCCCCGTCCCACGGGACGTACGCCCCCACGCCCTGTGCGTGCCCGCCCGTCTCTCCCGGCAGGTCGGCCCACGACCGTGGCCGGGCGCCTCCCGCACCCACCGGTAGCTGACGCGTCACCACCCCTTCTTCTCTCCGCCGCGGTCGCGCACACCGCTGCCGCGGCATGCCTGCCGGAGGCTCCTGTTGAAACGCCGGAAACACTCGCTGCGCACGCGCGCACTGCTCGCCCTCGCCGTGATCGTCGGATCGTTGGCGATCGCTCTGACCGTGCCGGTCCGCCTCGGACTCGACCTGCGCGGCGGCACCCAGATCGTGCTGGAAACCCGCTCCACCCCCACCACCCACGCCGACCGCGAGGCCACCGACCGCACCGTCGAGGTGCTGCGCGGCCGCATCGACGCGCTCGGCGTCGCCGAACCCACCCTGGTCCGCTCCGGCGACCACCGCATCCTCCTCGAACTGCCCGGCGTACAGGACCCGAAGAAGGCCGCCGACGTCCTGGGCCGTACCGCCCAACTCACCGTTCACACGGTGCTCGGCGAGGCCAAGGGCTCCGAGGCCAAGGCAGCCGACGCCCCCGCAGCGAAGGGTGACGCGGCCGAGCAGCGCGTCCTGCCGGACGAGTCCGGGCGGCCGCTGCGGCTCAAGGCCGCGGATCTGACCGGACAGGACGTCAAGGGCGCGGACGCCAGGATCGACCAGCAGAACGGTGCCGGATGGCACGTCACCGTCGACTTCTCCGGCACCGGCCGTGACCGATGGACGCAGGTCACCGCCCAGGCCGCGTGCCATCCGGCCGGAGACCCGCAGCGCCGGGTCGCCATCGTCCTCGACGACAAGATCATCTCCTCGCCCCAGGTCGACCCCTCCGTGGCCTGCGGGGCGGGCATCCCGGGCGGCAGCACCCGGATCACCGGCTCCTTCGACGACACCGAGGCCCGTGAACTGGCCCTGCTCATCTCCGGCGGCGCCCTCCCCGTACCTGTGGAGACCATCGAACAGCGCACCATCGGCGCCACCCTCGGCGACGAGGCCATCACCGCGGCAGCGAAGGCCGCCGTCATCGGCACCGTCCTGACCGCACTGTTCGTCATCGCCGTCTACCGGCTCATGGGCCTGCTCGCGACCGTGGGTCTGGCCTGCTACGGCCTGATCTCCTACGCGGCACTGGCCGCGCTCGGTGCGACCCTGACCCTGCCCGGACTCGCCGGTTTCGTCCTTGCCATCGGCATGGCCGTGGACGCCAACGTCCTGGTCTTCGAACGCGCCCGCGAGGACCATGCCGCCCGCAGCCGCCCCAGTACCCGCTCGGCCCTGACCGCCGGATTCCGTGGCGCGCTGAGCGCCATCGCCGACTCCAACATCACCACACTGATCGCCGCCGGCCTGCTGTTCGCCTTCGCCTCGGGCCCGGTGCGCGGCTTCGGCGTCACCCTCGGCATCGGCGTCCTCGCCTCCATGATCAGCGCGCTGCTGATCACTCGGGTGCTCGCCGAGTACGCGGCGAACCGCCCCGCCGTCCACCGCAGCCCCCGCATCACCGGCATCGCGAGCACCGGATGGGTCCGCGACCGGCTGCTGCGCCGCGACCCCGCGCTGATGCGCCGTCCGCGCCGCTGGCTGGCCGTCTCCGCCGCGCTCCTCGTCATGGCGGTCTCCGGCATCCTCGTACGCGGCCTCGACTTCGGCATCGAGTTCACCGGCGGCAGGCTCGTCGAGTACGCCACCAGCACCCCCGTCGATCCGGACCGGGCACGTACCGCCCTCGCCGACGCCGGGTTCCCCCGCACGCTCGTTCAGTCGTCGGGCGACGCCCGGCTCACGGTCCGCTCCGAAAGGCTGACCGACATCGAGGCGGTCACCCTCACCGAGACCATCAGCGGGCTCGGTGGCGAAACGAAGAAGGTACGCGACGAACTGATCGGCCCCACCCTGGGCGAGGAGCTCCGCCGCAACGCCCTCATCGCCTTCGGCCTCGCCCTCGGCGCCCAACTGCTGTACCTCGCCGCCCGCTTCCGGCTGCGGTTCGCCACCGCTGCGGTCGGCGCACTCGCCCACGACGTGCTCATCCTCGTCGGCGTGTTCGCGTGGCTCGGCAAACCCGTCGACGGCATCTTCCTGGCCGCCCTGCTCACCGTCATCGGCTACTCGGTCAACGACTCCGTCGTCCTCTTCGACCGCATCCGCGAACTCCTCGCCAGGGACCGCCACATGCCGCTGGCGCGCCTGTCCGACCGAGCGATCCTGCAGACCCTGCCACGCACCGTCAACACCGGCATGGGCGCGGCGCTCATCCTCACCGCCCTCGCCGTCCTGGCCGACGACGCGCTCACCGACTTCGCCCTCGCCCTGCTCATCGGCCTGGCGGTGGGCACGTACTCCTCCGTCTTCACCGCGACCCCGCTCGCCATCGAACTGCACCCGCGCCGACGGACATCCGGACCGGAGAGGAGCGCCCGAGCGCGGACCGGCTCACCCACCCGCACCCATATGAATGAGTGAGCGATTGACCGGACAGCGATCAAGGGAAGTGGTGAGGAGCCGATTCCGCTTCCTGTCCCGAAGGGCAACGCCTTGCCAGGTCCTCCTCACATGTGGCCGCGTTCCCGCTCCCGGAGACGCACCGCCCCAGAGCTCCTCACGCTCCCTCCGACCGGTTCCCATCTGACGGTCCCCGGCACGGCTCCGGCGACGCCCCGCGTCTCCGGAGCCGTGCCGACGGGCTGGGGGCCAGGGGCCCAAGCCGAAGTCTCCGTCGCCCCTTTCGCTGTCCTGCCCCCAGCCCTGCCTCCAGTCCTGCCCAGCGCCCTTCTCCCTGCCCTTCTCCCTGCCCTTCTCCCCGTCAGGACCGCCCGATGATCCTCGACCGCCGTACGCTGCTCACCACCGCTGCCCTCACCGCCTCCGCCACGCTCCTCCCGGTCGCCGCGGGCGCGCCCGCCACGCCCGTGCCCACCCTGGTGGCCCCGGGCAGGCCGCTCCGATACGCGGTCCTCGGCGACAGCATCACCGGCCGTGGTAGCTTCGCCTCCCACGAAGCCAGGCCGTGGACCGCCCTGCTGCAGGCCAGGTTGGCGAGGACCTGGCAGATCACGCGCGTCAACGGCGCGACCTCCCGGGACAAGCAGGGCGTGACGTGCCTGGCGACCGTGGACACCGTCCCCTTCGGGTGCGACCTGGTCGTCGTCGGCCTCGGCTCCAACGACTGCCTCGCACAGCGGGACGGCAGATACGTCTACACGCCCGACGACACCTACGCCGCCGCCCGAACCCTGTTCACCGCGCTGGCCGCCGCCAACCCGGACGCGGTCGTCGTCAGTCTCGGTGTGTGGGGCGACAGCACCGTCCGGTGGACGAGGAGCGGCTCCGCGCACCCGGTCTCCAGGGTCGAGTGCTTCGACGAACTCATCGGCGAGTGCTGCGCGGAGAGCGGCGGCACCCTCATCCCCTGCTCCGATCTCTACAACCGCTCCGTCAACCGGCTGCCTGCGGGCCGCCGGGCATTCGGCGGCTACACCACGGACGGATACCACCCGAACGACACCGGGCACGAGGCGATCTACCAGCGGGTGGCGGGCTGGCTGGACCTGCCGTGACCCCACCGCGCCCCGCCCCGGTGCACGGCCAGGCCAACTGCCCCGCTACTTGAACTCGATTCGCCCCACCGGGTCGGGACCGGACAGCAGCGCCTCGCACGCGGTCTGCCACGCGGCCTGCCGCTCGGGGTCGCCGGGGTGGAGCCGGGCGCGGAGGTAGGCCGCGGTGAGCAGGGCGAGGGCCGCGACCCGCTCGGGGTTCTCGTCGGTGGTCTCGGCGGCGTCGTAACCGGCGATCCCGCCGAGTCCGTGCTCCGCGTCGAACAGGGTGAGGAGGGTCTTGGGGCCGGGGGCGAGGGCGTACGGGTCGGCGTGCCACGCCGGCCCCATGTCCGTGAAGTGCCGGGAGTCGTCCTTGTCGCCGGCGACGACGAGCGCGGGTGCGGTCATGGTGGAGAAGTCGACGGCCCCGATGATCGGCCACAGCTCGGCCATGGGCCCGTTGAGGACGTCGCCGCCCCTGCCGGGCGCGGCGAGCAGCACACCCGCCTTGATCCGGGGCTCGGCCACCCGCACCAGGTTCCCGGTGGCGGGGTCGGTGATCCCGGCACCCAGCAGGAGGGCGCCGGTGAAGCCGCCGAACGAGTGCCCGGCGAGGGCGACCTTGGTGTGGTCGATCCGTCCGGCGAGCTGCGGCACGGCGCTCTCGATCAGGTCGATCCGATCGAGGACGTGCGTCATGTCCTCGGCGCGGGAGCGCCAGAAGTCGGGTGCTCCGGGGGCGTCCGCGACCAGGTGGCTCAGGGTCCTGGAGGTGAGGTGGGTGGGCTGGACGACGACGAATCCGTGTGCCGCCCAGAAGTTGGCGAGCGGCGCGTAGCCGTTCAGCGAGGAGAGGTGGTGCGAGGGGCCGTGGCCGTGCGAGAGGAGGACGACCGGGAGGCCGGTTCCCGTCGCGGGTGCGGAGACGCGCACCTGGAGGTCCACGGGACGTCCGGGCACGGCGAGTACGACGGGGCTGAAGGACAGGACAGGGACGGGCGTGCCCAAGACGGTGGCGCTGGTGGATGTGGCAGCGGAGGTGGACGTGGATGTGCTCACGAGTGGGTTCCCCTTCGGTGGCACCTGCCGTGGGCCGGTCTCCGGGACCGGCGACGGACAGGACGGTCCGGAGCGCCCCGCTTCGGTTAACCTGAAACGGAACGTCGCTCCATTTAATATTCGGAGCGCTGCTCCGCTTTGTCAATCGGTAGTGAGGGAGAACGTGATGGTCGTCGAAGGCCCTGCCGGGGAGCCGCCGTCCCGAAGCAAGCGGGCCGACGCCCAGCGCAACCGGCAGACGGTGCTCACCGCCGCCGCCGAGGTGTTCGTCACCTCCGGCGTCGACGCGCCGATCCGTCAGATCGCGGCTCGGGCCGGCGTCGGGATGGCCACGATCTACCGCCACTTCCCGACCCGGGCGGACCTTGTCACTGCCGTCTACCGCCACCAGATCGAGGCATGCGCCGATGCCGGTCCGAACCTGCTGGCCGGTGCCGACTCCCCGCTCGACGCGCTGCGCCAGTGGATCGACCTCTTTGTCGACTTCCTGGTCACCAAGCACGGACTCGCCGACGCCCTGCAGTCCGACAGCGACCGATTCGCCGCGCTGCACGCCTACTTCCTCGACCGGCTGCTGCCCGTCTGCGCCCAACTGCTGGACGCCGCGGTCGAGGACGGCGGCATCAGGCCGGGCGTGCAGCCCTACGAGCTCATGCGCGGCATCGGCAACCTCTGCATCGGACGCGACAACGACCCCCGATACGACCCCCGACGTCTGATCGCCCTCCTCCTCCAGGGGCTTCAGCAACCTCAGGCGTCCTGATGCCGACGGGTGGAGGGTGTCGAGGAGGACATGTCGGAGAGGAGAGCGGAATGTCCGTGGTGACCCACCTGGTCACGCATGCCGATCTGGACGTCGGCGCTACGAGCGTTCGGCAGATGTCGGTGTCGGCACGGCTTGAGGCCGTACTCGCGGACGGCCGAAGCCTGGTCCTGCTCGACGATCGCGGCTGGACCTCCTCGGGCCCCGCGGGCCTGAGGGCGCTGATCGCGGTCGAGGACGTCGAGAGTACGGCCCGGACGGTGGTCGGGCCGGACGAACCCTTCGACGGCCGGACGCACGAAGAGATGGAGGCCGGTCACTGGAGCTTCCTGGCCGAAGTCCTCGGGCAGCAGGGCGTTGACGTGGCGGCGGAAGAGCTAGGGCGGCTGCCGCATGACGTCGTGCTCAGCGAACGCCTTCGCGCATGGCTGACCTGACGACCCGTCTGACCCACCGGGCGTGTGGCCAACCGCGCGTGTGAAGACGCACTAGGTGTCACTCGTTACGGGGGTGGCGGCGAGCGCGTCGACGGACGCTCGCCCGGGGCTTTCGTACTCCCGGCGGTTTGCCCAGCCCCGGAATGCCGCCGGAATGCCACCCTGGGCGTACCCCCGTTCATGCGGCGCTCTTTCAGGCGCCTTCGCGTTCGTCGGCCGGGCGTACTCGGTGGTCGGCGGCCGGGCGTGCTCCGTGGTCGGCGAGGCCGTGGGCGAGGAGGGCGAAGGCCTTCGCGCCGTACTCGCGGACCTCGGTGGCGAGCCGGTCGGGCGTCTCGTCGGCCAGGACGCTCCGGCGCACGTGGTCGATCAGTGCGCGGTGGACGCCCATCAGGGCGTTCGCGGTCACGTACGAGGTGACCTCGGCGTCCGGCGCGTCGGTCTCGGCGGCGAGCCGGGCGGCCAGCGCGGCCGTGGTGTCGGCGATCGCCCGCTGCTCGCGGGCCCGCAGCGCGGGGCTGTCGGCGACCATCCGGTTGACCGTCCGCAGCCGCGTGAGCGCGTCGTGGTCCCCGGCTCCGGCCTGGGCGAGCATCCCGGCCGGCTGGAGCAGGAACCGCCGTACGGCATCCAGGACCGACTCACCGGCGGCCCGGGAGTCGACGGCCTCGACGAGCCGTTCCCCGAACCCTTCGAGCCGGGAGTAGAGCAAGTCCTCTTTGCGCGGGAAGTAGTTGAAGACCGTGGCTTCGGAGACCCGGGCCTCCCGGGCGATCTCGGCGACCGGCACGGCGTCGAAACCCCGGTCGGCGAACAGCCGCCAGGCGGTGTCCGCGATCAGCGTCCGCGTCTCTTCCTTCTTCAGCTCGCGAAGGCCCCTCTTCGCCCCGTCGCCCGGAGGATTCATCCGCACCTCTGCTCCCTGGATCCCTGCTCGTTTCCGCCTCTCTTCGGACAAGAGGGGCGACAAATAGTTAGGGTGACCCTATGCTTAGGGTAACCCTAGCAAGGTCCGTGGATCTTCCTCAAGGAGGTCGCATGACCACGCAGTCCGACATCCTCGACCTGGTGGAACGCTGGGCCGCGGCGGAGCAGCACAACGATGCGAAGCTGCTCGACGGACTCCTCACCGACGACTTCACCGGCGTCGGCCCCGTGGGCTTCGTCATCTCGCGCGCGCAGTGGCTCGACCGTTTCGACAAGGGCCTGGAGAACCGCGCGTTCACCGTGGAGGAACCGCAGGTGCGCAGCTACGGCGACGCGGCGGTCGTGGTCGGCGTCCAGACGCAGAAGACGAGCGTGCGGGGGAGCGACAGCTCCGGCCGTTTCCGGGTCTCCCTGCTGGCCGTGCGGCCCGGTGACCACTGGCTGCTCGCCAACGTCCACATCGGTCCCCTCCAGTACCCGGGCGCCACCCGGACGTCCGTATGAGCACCGGGGAGGTTAGGGGCGAAGGGAGGGCGGCGCCCCGGATTCCGTACCTGCGTCCTCCGTGGGGAGCGCGGGTCGTCGGAAACCGGATGGCCAGGCTCTTCGCCCGGTCGGTACTGAGCACCCTGAGCGTCCGCGGCCGGAGGAGCGGCCGTTGGCGCAGCGTGCCGGTGGCCGTGCTCGACCACGGGGAGGAGCGCTACCTCATCGCGCCGCGCGGCAACACCGAATGGTCCCGCAACCTGCGTACCGCGGGGAGCGGACGGCTGGACCGCAGGGGCCGGGCGGAGGAGTTCGACGCGGTCGAAGTGCCGGTGGCCGAGCGGCCGCCGCTGATCGCGGTCTACCTCGAACGGTTCGGCCGGTTCCCCACCGTGGCCGAGACCTTCCGCCGACTCCCCGATCCCGCCGACCATCCCACCTTCCGGATCGTCGGGTCCCGCCCGTCCCCGTCCGCCTGACGCGGCGGCCGCGCATCAGTTCCCGGATGCTGCGCCGTCGACGTGCGGGAATGCCGCGGGCAGTTCCACGGTGACGCGGATCCCGCCGGAGGAGCGCGGGACGAGGGTGAGGGTCCCGTCGTGTGCCTGGGCGATGGTCTTGACGATGGCCAGGCCCAGACCGACGCCCGCGTGGGCGGAGTGGACGCGCTCGGTGCCGCGCAGGAAGGGTTCGGTGAGGGTCGAGACCAGTTGGGGGGTGAGCCGCTCCCCGGTGTTCTCGACGGTGAGCACCACCGTCCGGGGGCGGACGCCGGTGCGGACCCGTACGGTGCCGTGTTCCGGCAGGTTGTGGACGATCGCGTTCTGTACGAGGTTGGTGGTCAGCTGCAGCAGGAGCGCAGGCGATCCGAGCGCGGGGGCGATGTCGCCGCGGGTCTCGATGATGACGCCGTGGTCCTCCGCGAGGGGGAGGAGCGTTTCGGTGGCCTCTTCCGCCAGGAGGGACAGGTCGACGGGTTCCGGGGTGAAGGACCGCTGGCTGGTGCGGCTGAGCAGGAGCAGCGCCTCGGTGAGGTCGATGGCCCGGGTGTTGACGGCGCGGAGGCGGTCGACGAGTTCGCCGGTGTCGTGGTGCGGATCGGTGCGGGCCACGTCGAGCAGCGTCTTCGAGATGGCCAGCGGGGTGCGCAGCTCGTGAGAGGCGTTGGCCGCGAATCTCCGCTGTTCCGCGACGTGCGCTTCGAGCTGCGCGAGCATCATGTCGAAGGCGTCGGCGAGTTCGCGGAACTCGTCCTTGCGGCCCGGCAACCGGATCCGGTGGGACAGCGATCCGGCCGCGGCCGTGCGGGTGGCGTGTGTGATGCGGTCCAGAGGGGCGAGCATGCGGCCGGCGAGGATCCATCCTCCCAGGAGGCCGAAGACCAGGAGGAACGCCAGTACCGCGGCTGCCGTGGGGGCGAAATCGCGCACGAAGAGGGTGCCCGGAGTTACTCTCACCGCCCCCGTTTCGTTGGTCTGCCACCACCCCTGTCGCAGCAGGAACACCCCCACGGCGACGAGCAGGAAGGCACCGGCGAGCATGAGGAATCCGGCGTAGCTGAGGGTGAGCTTGAGGCGGACGCTCACCCCGGGCCGCCTATCCACGGTCTCCTCCCGCACTCCCGGCGCCGGATTCCGCGCCGATGCGGTAGCCGACGCCCGGCACGGTGGCGATGATCCAGGGCTCGCCGAGCCGCTTGCGCAGGGCCGAGACGGTGATGCGTACGGCATTGGTGAACGGGTCGGCGTTCTCGTCCCACGCCCGCTCCAGAAGATCTTCGGCGCTGACGACACCGCCTTCGGCGCTGACGAGGACTTCGAGCACGGCGAACTGCTTCCGGGTGAGCGCGACGTAGCGGCCGTCCCGGTAGACCTCGCGGCGGAACGCGTCCAGACGCAGACCCGCGATCTCTTGTACGGGCGGCCTGTTGTGCGCGCGCCTGCGGTCGAGCGCTCGGAGCCTGAGCACGAGTTCCTGCAGTTCGAAGGGTTTCGTGAGGTAGTCGTCGGCGCCGAGTCCGAACCCGGTGGCCTTGTCGTCGAGCCGGTCGGCCGCGGTGAGCATGAGGATCGGCATGCCGCTGCCCGAGGCGACGATGTGTGCGGCGATCTCGTCACCGGAGGGGCCGGGGATGTCCCGGTCGAGGACGGCGATGTCGTAGGCGTTGATGCCCAGCAGCTCCAGAGCAGTGTCGCCGTCCCCCGCGATGTCGGCCGCGATCGCCTCCAGACGCAGGCCGTTGCGGATGGCTTCTGCCATGAAGGGCTCGTCCTCGACGATCAGTACACGCATGCTCCGAGGCTACGAGCCGGCACATATCGTCCGCATACCGAAAACCGGCTACACGCCGGCAACACCGCGCTGCCTTGACTGGCGGCATGACGCGAACCCCACCAGACGAGGCCGCCCGCTGGGTGGCCACCGCGGCGACGTCTCCGCATGTGTCGGGCGACGCGGTCGACATCGGGTGCGGCGCCGCGACGGCGTGGCTGCCCGCGGACGTACACCGACCCGACCCAGGACCCGAGGACGCAGCAGTGACCGGCAGCACACAAGGACAGACGATGACGCAGCCGGAGACGGAGACGGAGACGGAGACGGAGGCGGCGGAGGCGGGCACGGCGGAGGCGGAGTCCGGCCAGGAGGAAGGCGCGGGCCGCCGCGACACCCGCTCGGGCACCCGGCGCGCGCGCATGCGCCGGGCACTGCGCAGCGTCTCCCGGCCGGGGCCCTGGAGGCGCGGCCTCGTTCTCGCTGCGCTTGCGCTCCTGCTGGGCCTGCTCATGCTGCTGCACGCGCAGATCACGGACCGCGGGGGCCTCGGCAGTCTGGTGGAGTCCTTGCTGCCGTGGTTCGGGCTGTTCGTCCCGGTGCTGCTGGCCGGGGCACTGCGGCGCCGCTCCGCATCAGCGGTGGTCGCGCTGCTGCTGCCGGTCGTCGTGTGGCTGAATCTCTTCGGCGGGCTGCTCGGCGACAAGTCCCGTCCGGGCGGCGACCTCACCGTGGTCAGCCACAACGTCGGCGCCGAGAATCCGGACCCGGCCGGCACCGCGCGCGACCTGGCCGCCTCCGGGGCGGACGTGCTGGCCCTGGAGGAGCTGACCGCGGAGGCCAGGGGCACGTACGAGAAAGAGCTGGCGAAGGCGTACCCGCACCACACGGTGCTGGGCACGGTCGGGCTGTGGAGCAGGCTGCCGCTGTCGGACACCCGGCCGGTCGACACCCAGCAGGACGTCGGGCCGCTCGGGGACAGCAAGCCGACCGAGGTCAAGCTGGCCCACAACCGGGCGCTGCGCACCACCGTGGCCACGGACCACGGGCCGCTGGCGGTGTACGTGACCCACCTGGGATCCGTACGCGTGCAGCCAGGGGAAGGCTTCTGGACGGACAGCCGGGACAGAAACGCGCAGGCGCTCGCCGCGGCCCTCGCCACCGAGCAGAACGAGCGGGTGGTGCTGCTCGGCGACCTGAACGGCACCACGGACGACCGCGCGTTCGCCGGTCTCACCTCGCGACTGCGCTCGGTCCAGGACACGGCAGGGGACGGCTTCGGCTTCAGCTGGCCGGCGAGGTTCCCGGTGGTACGGATCGACCAGATCCTGGTCCGCGGCGTGGCGCCGAAGAACTCGTGGTCGCTGCCGGCCACCGGAAGCGACCACCTGCCGGTGGCGGCCCGCGTCAGCTGGTGACCATCGCGCGAGGACGGCGGGGGCGACCGGCCGACGAAGCCGGCCCGGCGCTATCGTGACCGCGGGAGTCCTGCCGAGGCGCGGAGGTCCGGATGGCGAGGTTCAAGTGCCAGTGCGGTCACGGGCGTTACCAGCACGGCGTGCCGGACCGGTGGGGCCGGTGCGGGAAATGCGCGTGTGCGGCATACGTGTACGCGGCCCAGGCCGTCGCGCAGTCCCGTACCCGCGCCGACGAGCAACCGGAGGGGGACCGCGCACCGCACCCGCTCTGCCCGCTCGGAGACCCCGACTGCACCGGCTTCCACCCGACGATCGGCTGGTAGCCCGAACAGGGGGCGCAGGAGGCGGACTTGTAGGATCTGGTTCCGGCTACCAGGGGATGCGAGAGGAGAGCACGTGATTGAACTGTCGGACATGATCCGGGAGTTGAGGAATCAGTTGACGGCGGCCCTGACCGACGGCGCGGACGAGGCGGTGCGCTTCGAGCTCGGTCCTGTCGAGCTGGAGGCGACGGTCGCCATCAGCCGTGAGGGGGGAGCGGACGCCAAGGTGCGCCTCTGGGTCGTCGACGCCGGGGCGAACGGGAAGTACGCCCACGCCCAGACCCAGCGGATCACGGTCACGCTCATGCCGAAGGCCGAGGTGCCCGGCGGGGCCGGGACGCGGCCGCTCCTCATCGGCGGCGAGGAAGTCGAGGGCGAGCGGTGAGCGTGCCCGGATGCCGGATCTGAACGGCTCGCGTCCGCACGGCGCGCATTCCCACGGCTCGGCACCGAACCTGCCGCGTCCGAACGGCTCGTACGAGAGGTGACCGGGTGCTGAGGGCGGAGCGGGTCGCCGAGGTCGTCGTCGCGTCGGCCGACGGCGGCCGTGGACGGCGCGGTTCGGGCTACCTGGTCGCACCCGGCCGGGTGCTGACCGCCGCGCACGTCGTCGACGGGGCGTCGGACATCCGCGTGCGCTTCGAGGCCGACCGGCCCGGTGAGCGGACCTTCACGGCAGCCGTGGAGTGGCAGCACCGGGGAATCGACGTCGCCGTACTCGCGGTTCCCGACGACGGATCGGATGTCACCACCGTCTCGTACGGCCGCCTCGGCGAGCACGACGCCGTGGTGCGCTGCACCGCCGTGGGGTTCCCGCGCTTCAAGCTCCGTACGGACAGCGACGGTTCGCGCTTCAGGGACGCGGAACACATCCACGCGAGCTGCGCCGCACTGTCCAACCGGCGCGAGGGAACCCTCGACCTCGGCGTCGACCCGCCGCCCGCCGAGGACCCTGCCGCCGGACGGGACAGCTGGGAGGGGATGTCCGGTGCGGCCGTCTTCAGCGGCGGCCACCTGATGGGCGTGGTCACCCGTCACCACCTGTCCGACGGACCGGGCCGCATCGCGGCGGGCCGTGTGGACCGGTGGGCCGAGGCCCTGACACCCGACGAACTCACCTCCCTGGAAAGGGCGGTGAAGGGCGGACTGCGTCCGCACTCGCTGCCGGACGTCCTGCCCGCGCCCCCTCGCGGCCTCCTCCAGGAGGCCTACCGGGCACAACTGGACGACTTCGCACCGCAAGAGCTGGTGGACCGCAGGACCGAGATCGGCTCCCTCGTCGAGTTCTGCGGCGGCACCGAACCGTACCTCTGGGTCCAGGGCGCCCCCTGGGCGGGGAAGACCGCACTCACGGCCTGGTTCGCCCTGCACCCGCCGCGCGGGGTGGTGCCGGTCTGGTTCTTCGTCACCGCGCGCTATGCCGGCCAGGCGGACAGCGGCGCCTACGTCGAGGCCGTCGTCGACCAGCTCGCCGCGATCGCCGGGCGCGAACCGGTCAGCCGCGACCCGTCGCCCGCGCACAACGGCGAGCGCAGCCTGCTGCTGCGCCACGCGGCGGAACGGGTGCACAGGGACGGCGGCACCCTCGTACTGATCGTGGACGGCCTCGACGAGGACCAGTCCCTCCTGCCGGGCGGCACCGGACGGAGCATCGCCTCGCTGCTCCCGGAGCGCCTTCCGCCCGGCGTCCGCGTCCTGGTCACCAGCCGGCCGGGCCCCGGTGTCCCGGCGGACGTCAGGGGCGGACATCCGCTGCGCTGCTGCCCCGTACTGCGGCTTTCGGCCAACGCCGCGGCGCTGCACACCGAGCACGAGGCCAGGTACGAGCTCCGCCGGGCGCTGTCGGGCACCAGCACGGAACGCGACCTGGTCGGTCTGTTCACCGCCGCGCGCGGCCCTCTGCAGGTGCAGGACCTGCGCGCGCTCACGCAGGAGCCCGAGTTCGCACTGCGCGGGCTGCTGGACAGCGGCTTCGGCCGCATCCTGCGGTCCAGCGGCGGTGCACCGGACCCGTCCGGCGAGGATCCGGCCCCCTCCGGGCGGGAGCGCGGCCATGTGTTCTCGCACGAGACCCTCCTCGCGGTCGCCCGGGAGGAGTTCGGTCCTGATCTCGCCCCTTACCTGGAGCGGCTGCGCGCCTGGGCCGCCGGGTACGCCCGGGAGGGATGGCCCGCGAGCACCCCGGCGTACCTTCTGCAGCCGTACGGTCGCATGGCGGCGGCCCTGCGGAACCCCGAGGACGCCCGGCTGGCCGTCTCGCTCGTCACGGACCCCCGACGGCACGCGCGGCTGCGCGCGGAGACGGAGAACGACGCGGCGTGCCTCGCGGAGATCGCCGCGGTGCACGAGACGGTACGGGGCCTGGGCACGGACGACCTGGACGCGTTGACGGCGCTGGCGGTGGCGGGCGACCTGGTGGCCCGCCGCAACGAGGAGCTGCACCTGGACGTACCGGCGGCCTACGGCCGGCTGGGCAAGGTCCGGCTCGCCGTGGGACTGGCCCGCAGCGTCTTCCATCCGCTGAACCGGGCGATCGCCATGGCGAAACTGGCCCGCGTCCTGGGCAGCGCGGGCGACCGGCGGGCGGTGAGCCTGGCGGAGGAGGCAGTGCGGCTCGTCGAAGGGGAAGCCGGCGGAGAGCACAGGGACGTCGCCGTGCGGTCCTGGTGGAATGCCCAGGGGGTCCGGGCGGCGGCCCTGGCCGGCACCGGTCGGCCACAGGAGGCGGTCCGGCGGCTCGCCGAGCTGCCCCGGCCGGAGGCCCCCGAGGACATGGCGGGGTACGCCCGGGCAGTGACCTTGGCGGCCGTCGGCGTACGGAACGCGGAATCGATGTCGGGCCTGCTGCGTGCGGCAGAGGAAGCCCTTGGCCGCTACGGGTACGCGACCCACCGTGCGCGTCTGCTGGCGGACCTCGCTCAGGCGTGGGAGGACTGCGGTTCCCCGGGGGAACGGGACCGGCTGTACGACGAACTGCTGGCCCTCGTCGGGCAGCACCCCCAGGACCTGCGCCTTTCGCAGATCGTTGCCGAAGCTCTGCGCGTGGCGCGCCCCGGGACGGCGCAGGCCCTGAACGCGACGGCCCTTGCCGAGTGGTTCGATCCGAACGCGCACGTGGGGACCGGAGGCGCGCCCGGCGCCGTGCGCGCACTCGTCGCGGCCCACCGGATGGAGGAGGCCCAGCAACTCGCGTCGACCATGGTCCCCGATGCCACCAGGGGGAGTTGGGTCGACGAGATGTACGCCTGGGGCGAGATCTCAAGGACCCTCGCCGAGGGACGGGCGGGCGCAGGAGAGACCACGGCGGCCTGGACCGCCCTCGCGCCTTCGTGGAGCAGCGACACCGTGGACATCTACCAGGCCGGCAGCGCGGCGGCCGTCGCCGGGCTGCTCGCCGAATCCGGGCGGAGCGAAGAGACCGAGGCCTGGCTCGCCACGGCGGTCGGGGTGCCTCGGGCAGTCACTGACGAAGCGTTGTGCGCACTGGCCCTCCACCACGCGGCGGGCGATCGGGAGCGGGCGCTGCGGCTGCTCCACGGGGCGGTGAACGGGTTTCCCGGCGACGGGCGGACGCTCTCCTTCTACCAGCAGGACCAGTTCGTCGACCTGGCGGGCCCGGTCGCCTCGGCGGGGCGTCCCGAAGACGCCGAGCAGCTGGTCGCCGCGCTCGCCGACACGACGGTACGCGCCCGGGGTTGGGCCGCGGTGTCCCTGGCGGTGCAGCCGTCGGACCGGGGCCGGGCCCTGCGGCTCGCCGAGCGGGCGGTATCCGTGCTGTCCGAGGCAGACGACGTCGGCAGGTTCCCCGGCGTGGTGACCGCAGCCGTTCAGGCGCTGGCCCGCGCCGGTGCGGAGGGAAGGGTGGAGGAGGTGATCGAGGCACACACCGGAGGGGTGTTCTCGCCCTTCTCCGACTATCTGCTCCGGACCCGGATCCAGGCGGTCGCGCAGCTGTGGGAGCACGCCCCGGACACAGCGGGCCGCCTGGCCGACCTCGTCCTCGGTGAACTGACCGACCAGACGGGTGGCAACCCGCTCATCGCCGAACTGCTCGTGGCCGTCGGCCGCCACGACGACCAGCGAGCTTCGGCGGTCAGGGAATTGCTCGACGCCCGCTCCCCGGGTTCGTACCTGCGCCACCTCGACCCGCAGCGGACGCGGTGGTCGCGGGTCGGGATCCCCCCACCGAGCTGGGTCGACACCATGCTGGCCGGTCTGCTCGAAGCTTCGGACGACCGCGACCACGCACTCCGCCACTACATTGGCCCCATCGCCACCGAGGGCCGGGAGAAGCGGCTGCCTGGTACGCGGGCCGGGACGGTCGCGCTCGCGTACGCGGCACTCGGGGACCACGACGAGGCACTGACCCAGGCCCGGCAGGCCCGGAGCGAGGCCGAGCGCTCGGAGGCGCTGGCGCATCTCGCCGCCCACGCCGCCTGCCTGCCGACCGACTCCGTGGTGGTGCCCCGCTACGAGGACCAGTACGACGTCCTCCCCGTGGTCCGCGGGCTGGCCACCCTGCTCCTGCCTCCTCCGGCAGGACCCGACCTCCCGCGAGCCAGGGCCCTGCTGGCCGAGGCGCTCACCCCGGGCGGCTGGCACCACGCCGTACCGGTGCTCGTGCACCTGGCTCCCGACGCTGTCCTTCAGGCGGGGGCGAGCGTGCTCGCGGAGCTCGAGATCGACACATGAGCCATCGACTGAGGACTGGCTGAAAACAGGTCCTTGTCGGACGGCCGGTCAACTTCACATAATCCAGCAGCACGTTGACGAGCTCATGCCATCACTTCGTCGGTGTGCGCTCTCCACGTGCACTTCCTTCTCCATCCCCCACGAAAGGCACTCCGTTGAAGAACGTACTCCGTGCCCTCAAGAGATCCGCGGTCATAGGCGCCGTCGCCCTCGCCGCCGTCAGCCTCCAGCCCGCCGGGGCCTCAGCGAGCTCCACCCCCAGCCCGCAACCCGTCGTCGGTGGAACGCGCGCCGCCCAGGGCGAGTTCCCGTTCATGGTCCGGCTCTCGATGGGCTGTGGCGGCGCGCTCTACGCCAAGGACATCGTCCTGACCGCCGCCCACTGCGTGGACGGCTCCGGCAACAACACCAGCATCACCGCCACCGGCGGTGTCGTGGACCTCCAGAGCGCGAGCGCGATCAAGGTCAAGTCCACCAAGGTCCTCCAGGCCCCCGGCTACAACGGCAGCGGCAAGGACTGGGCGCTCATCAAGCTCGCGAAGCCGATCAACCAGCCCACGCTGAAGATCGCCACCAACACGTCGTACAACTCGGGGACCTTCACGGTCGCCGGCTGGGGCGCCAACCGTGAGGGCGGCGCCCAGCAGCGCTACCTCCTCAAGGCGCAGGTGCCGTTCGTCTCCGACGCCACGTGCAAGTCCTCGTACAGCGACCTGATCCCCGGCGAGGAGATCTGCGCCGGGTACGCGCAGGGCGGCACCGACACCTGCCAGGGTGACTCGGGCGGCCCGATGTTCCGCAAGGACAACGCGGGCGCGTGGATCCAGGTCGGCATTGTGAGCTGGGGCAACGGGTGCGCGCGGCCGAACTACCCGGGCGTGTACACGGAGGTCTCCACCTTCGCGTCGGCGATCGCCAAGGCGGCTTCGACGCTGTAGCCCGGTGGGCCCTGTAGCCCGGTAGGCCCTGCGGCTCGGCAGGCCTGGTGGGTTCCACGGGCCCGGTGGGGTGGGGAGGGGTGCGTGAGCGGGGCCGGTGGGAGCTGCCGGTCGGCCCGCGGGCGGCGCAGGCCCCTCCCCGCCCCTTGGCCGATCGTGCACTCAGGACTGCCTGTTCGGACCTTCCCGGTCGGCCTCCGTCTCTGTAGAGAGGGACAGAGCCCCGAGGAAGGTCCCGCCATGCACATGAAGGAACAGCCGGAGAAGGGCACTGCTCCACGGCACGTGCCGAATCCGCCGGAGCAGGCAGCCGCAGTGGTGCGGCTTCCCCTCGGGGACATGTCCCCGGCGGCACTGGTGAGTTTGCAACGTACGGCCGGAAACGCAGCGGTGGCACGGATGGTCGAGGAGCGGCGGCGCGGTGCCGGCGCGGACCGCGCGGACGCACCGGCTGTGCAGCGGTCCACGGTGCACGACACGCTGAACTCGGCCGGGCGGCCGCTGGACGGGCCGCTGCGCACCGAGATGGAGGACCGGCTGGGCGCGGACTTCGCCGACGTCACCCTGCACACCGGCGCCGGCGCACAGCGTGCCGCGGCCGACGTGGGCGCCCGTGCGTTCACTTCCGGCAACCATGTGGTCATCGGCGACGGCGGCGCCGACAAGCACACCCTGGCGCACGAGCTGATCCACGTCATCCAGCAACGGCGGGGGCCGGTGGCGGGAACGGACGACGGAACAGGGTTGAGGATCTCGGACCCGTCGGACCGTTTCGAGCGCGAGGCGGAGGCGGGTGCGACCGAGGCTCTGCGCGGGGAACCCACGCGCACGGCGGAAGCATCCGCCCCCGTACAGGACGAGACCCGGGCCGGGGCTCCGGTCGCCCCGGTCCAGCGGGTGAAGCGCTCGGCCTCCCAGGCCCATCTCGATCTGCCCTTCCACAATGCCGAGTTGGCGGAGCAGGGCCCGCACCAGATGGGTGTGCACGGCCGTTTCCACACCCCCACGCCCGCCCTGACGGACGAGCAGAGACAGGACGGGCGGCTGCGCCGGCAGATCACCCCGGACCAGGCGGAACAGTACAAGCGGATACAGCAGGAGGTCATCGCGAAGGAGGATGAGCACGGCGCCGATCACTACCCCTTCTTCCACGCCCAGGATCCCCGGATCCGGGTGGCCCAGGACATCTACAAGAAGGTCTACTCCCACCACCACGGTGAGGAAGTGCCGGAGGATTTCCACTTCCTGAGGTATCCGGGGCCCAAGGACACCGACTACGCGCAGTACGAGAACATGGCGGAGTTCTTCGAGACGGACATGAAGCAGCACGGGCTGATCGACGACAACATCGTCCCCACCAAGTCCAGCATCATCTCCGCCAACCTGTCCCTCCACGGTGGCCTCAACCACTCGGGTGAGGAGACCTTTCACTACTTCCAGGTCGGCAAGGGCCAGACGGAAATCCCTGTGGCGTCCTTCATCGAGGACTTCCTGACGAAATTCGGTCTGGACACCAGTGGCGTGGCCAGGATCTACCAGGAAGCCGAAGCGCTCAACGACACCGCAGAGGGCAGCCTGTTCCAGATCCTCGTCCCCAAGCAACTGGCCGACGACGTCGCCTACATCGCCCATCCGCACGGTCTGCCGCACGACGACGAGCTTCTCGACGACCTCCACACGCTCGGCCCCATCCGCTACGACAAGCCCACGGCCTCCTCGCTGGAGGAGCCCGACGGCACGAGGTCCGGGCTTCCCGTCAACAACGAGCGGGAGAAGATGAACGACGAGATCACCAGAAACCTCCACGACGTCCGCGAAGTATGGAACGAGGACGTCGAGGAGCCGTCCCCCGTCCCGGACAGGGGCACTTTCCCGCCCGGCCCCGGCACGACCGCGAAACAGGTGGAAGCCGCACGTCCGGAACTTGCCGCGCGTACGGAGCAGCGGCGCAAGTGGCGCCTGAAGCAGCAGGCCACAGAGCTCCACGACAGGACCGTCGAACGGTTCCGGCAGGGCGCGTACGCACCGACCAACCACCTCGACGACTACGTGAACGAACCGGAGAAGCTGAGCCATCCGGAACTGCCGCGGCAGCGTGAACTCGTCGAGCAGAACCCCGAGCACTTCCAGGGCCAGGGAAAGAAGAGCCGCCACGAGATGATGCGGGTGGCGAACCGGCAGAACTTCATGCAGGCCCGCGTTCTCCTGTCGGAGAAGTACATGCTGAACCCCCGCAGCGGAATCAAGATCGTCCGGCACACCACCATGGACGAGGAGAACGCCGCGAAATACGAGAAGCTTCTCGCCGGGTACGTCGAGAAACTCTTCGCCGAGCAGGCGGCGAACCGGCAGAACCCCGGCGATTGAGCGGCACACCCCGGGCGCAGGCAGGGTGCTCATGGCGCCGAGGCCGGGATCCCATGCCCGGATGTTATGAGGCGGATGACATTGGGCACGGGGTGCGCAGGGCCCTAGGTTGCTTGGTCAGCGACGGGCGGCGCAGCGCCCCACCCTGCGGCGCCTCCGCACGATCGCTTCGAGATGAGGTCCTCGTGAGCCGTAGAGTTTCCCGCCGTCTGCTGACCGCATGTCTCGTCCTGACCCTGGGGTCGGGCACCGCACTCGCGTCCGGCCCCGCGTCGGCCAGCCCCTCCGGAGACACCGGGCAGATCCGTGTCCCCGATCCCTACTGCTACGACGAACCGTCGCAGCCGAACGCCGACCTGAGCGACCTCAAGGCGGCCTTCAACTCCTCGAACTGGATGCGGACCCTCCAGGCGATGTACAAACGGCGCTGGCCCAGCGGCGAGGCGCTGGCGATCGCCCAGGCCAACGATCAGTACTGGGACCAGTTCGTGGACAAGCGGAGCTTCGACGGGTTCGCCGAATCGATGATGGTGGCGATCCACGAGGAGACCCACATGTGGGACCTCGACCCGTCCCGGACCGACTGGGACGTCCGGACCGCTGCGTGGATCAACGGCAGTCAACAGGCGCTGAAGGTGCCCGTGCACGGTGGCTTCCCCCGCAAGGAGATCCTGCCGCTGATCAAGGACAGCCTGAGCTCCACCATGGACGACATCTACCTGCGGGACAGGACGCAGGGGGAGTACCGCCTCCAGGGGATCCTTGCGGAGCAGAACGCGGGGCTGACCGGACTGCCGGCGGTGACGGTGCTCCAGGAGTACATCAAGGGGGTCGGCGCCAGCAACGCCCGGGACATCGCCGCCACCAACCTGCGGTACCTGCTGCTCTACCTGCGCGTCGCCAAGAACAAGCACCCCGACTACTGGGCCAGGATCAAGGCCGAACCCAAACTGCGCGACCTGGCTCTGACGCAGTTCCTGCGGACGGCCTACTGGCTGGAGAAGTCCGCGCCCTACACCGGCAAGCTGGGCAGCCGGGACGCCGACAGGATCACCGCGACGAACTACTCCCCGGAGAACATCGCCGTCCTGGAGGAGTTCACCGGCCGCAAGGTGCGCCTGGACGCGCAGAAGCACTGCACCGCGTGACAGACCGCCGCGGACCGTCCTCCAGGACGTAGCCGCGCCCCGGCGCCCGTGGGCACCCGCTCCGATGGGTGCGGTGGTTGGGGCGCCCGGGGTGTGCGGGCTGCCTGGTACGGGGCCGGGGGCAGGGTCCGCCGCTGCTGGAGCAGGGTCACCGCGTGCGCCTGAGTCCGCGCGTCAGGGACTCCGCCCGCGTCACGCACGCGCGTCCGGGCGGTGGCGTACGCGGTTCCCAAGGCCCTTGCCACGACCGGGAGTTCCTCGCCGGAACCCAGCGGGCGGCGAGCGGCAGGCCGACACTGGCCCTGTCGGCATCCGGGTCGGCCGGGACGCTCGTCGGCAGCCGCACCGTCTGCCCGTTGGTGGCGAGGCGGGGACTGCGTCCCGTACAGCTGCGGCTGCCGAGTCCTCCTCGCCGACCGGGGAACGGCCGGGCCGCCGGAACTTGGCGGATGCCTGCGTCGATGGCCAACGGCAGACCGGCAACCGGCAGACCGGCAACCGGCAGACCGGCAACCGGCAGACCGGCGGTCCGGCGGACGCCCGGCCGATGCCTTTCGTCGGCGGACCGGGACCTCACCTCGGTGGTCGGCTCCAGGTCTTCGAGGACCTCGATCAATCCGGCTCGACGCTGCTCAGCCTGGAGGCGACCCGGTACGCCTCCACCGCTGACGCGCCAGCCTGCCTCCCCCTCGGCCAGAGCAGAGCTGTTCCGGGTGTGCGGTTGTGAGTCTTGCGGGTCGGAAAGTTACTCGCGCTTGCCGCACTATGCAATGTCACATGGGAAATTTTATGAATCAGCGCCGGTCGGCGACTGCAAGTTGATGATCGGGCCCGCCTCGGATGCTCGGTCGACCCGCTCGTTTCACGCCCCTGGCCTGCGGATACCTGACCTTGTCCAGGCGGACGCGATGGGGATCGGGGCGGGGTGCCGGGTCCGTTCGGGAGTGCGGGAGCAACAGCCGGGTCCGTCACAGCTCTTGACAGTGCTTCGCCGTGAAGTCCTCAATATTCAACGCGGTTCAACGTCTTCCAACATGGCGAGTGACGGATGGAGCCGCCGAAAACCGCCGGGAGCGCTCCACCCCGGCACGTTCCACATCCCCCCACGGTCGGGCGGTCGAGGTCGACCGTCCCCGGAACGAGAACCCCCACTCGAAAGGACCGATCGCGCATGCGCAGATTGGCTTGTGCCTTAACCGCCGTACTGGCGATGGCCGGTACCGCGACAGCCCTGCCCGATTCGCCCGCGGCGGCGGAGGCGGCAGCAGGGCCCTACGTGCTCGAAGTCGAGAGCATGTCGCTGACCAACTTCGCGACGGAGACCGTCGACCACACCTGGCAGGACAAGCCGGTCGACAAGGTCACCTACGCCCTCGGCGCTTCGGGGCGGACGAGCACCGCCAAGACGGTCTTCGACGGCGCCGACGGGACGTACGACCTCATCACGCGCTACAACGGCAAGGCCGAGAAGGGCGTGACGTACAAGCTCTCCGTGAACTCCACCGAGGTGGACTCCTGGGCGGCGTCCCTGCGCCACGGCCGTGACCACACCGACCCGGTGAACATCGACACCCGGACGTCCAGCAAGGTCGCCCTCAAGGCCGGTGACACCATCGAGCTGACCGCCACGTCCGCCGGCGACGTGCCGCGCGTGGACCGGATCACGATCCAGGCCCACGTCGGCCCGCCGACCAGCACGCTCACCGTCAACTCGCCGAACGCGACGCTGAACGACGGCTTCAACTGGGGCAAGAACCGGGCCCTCGGCATGACCTTCTACCCGGGCAACCCGATGATGGGACACGAACCGGAGTGGTGGCGCCTCAAGGACGCCACCCACACCTCGGTGACCCCCGGCTACTGGGGCGCGTACACCAACCGGGAGTCCTTCTACAACCGGGACATCTCCCACCAGTCCGACGGCGCGCACGCGGTCGGCCTGGACAAGGAGACCTTCAGCATGCTGAAGACCTTCGCCGCCGACGCCGACGATCCGGGCCAGAACGGCTGGCCGCTGTGGGCACACAGCTCGTACGGCGCCATGTACTACATCGACGGCACCGGGTTCCGGGAACTGCCGTCGCCGTTCAACGTGATGGCCAAGGCGTACAAGCAGTACCAGTGGACGGGCAACGCGGACTGGATCAACGATCCGACCCTCTCCGCGTACTACGACTCGACGATGAACGAGTTCCTGACCGACCACGAGGTGGTCTGGGACGACGCGAACCCCTCCGCCGAGCAGCCGGTCTCGAAGAAGCAGGAAGGCGAGTACACGGCGACGTACTTCGAGTTCCCGAACGAGAAGCTGGTCTCGGCGGGCGACTCGCTCGGGTACCAGTACCAGTCGATGCTGGCCTACTCGGAGATCCTCAAGGCGAAGGGCAACACCGCCGACAGCACGAAGTGGGCCGACCGCGCCAAGCGGGTGCGCGACCACTTCGAGGCGAAGTGGTGGGACGCGTCGAACAACCGGTACGTCCGGGGCAAGGACGCGGCCGGTACGGGCTTCAGCAGCTGGGGCCACGAGGCCAGCTTCCTGATGATGCTGACCGGTCTCGGCGACCACGGCCCCAGGACCAACAGCTATCTGGACTTCATCGCCGCCAACGACGACGACCTGAACGTCGAGGCGACCTCCTACCTGCCGGAGATGTACTACCAGTACAACCGGCCGGACGAGGGCTGGGCCTGGCTCAAGAAGCTCATGACCGGCCGCAACACCTACCCGGAGATCGCCTTCCTCGCGGTCAGCAGCGTCACCGACGGCATGATGGGCGTGCAGCCGGACGCCCCGAACCACAAGGTGGCCACCGTCTCCCGGCTGACCGCCGAGACGCCGTGGGTGGAGATCGACCACCTCAAGGTCGGTGACAGCGACCTCAAGCTGAAGCACACCGGCACGACGGCCTCCACGCTGACCAACAACGCGGGCTCCGCCGTCACTTGGGAGGCCCAGTTCTACGGAACCCCCGCCTCGATCACCGTGAACGGTGTCGCGCAGACGCCGAAGACCAAGTCGCTGTACGGCAAGACGGTCTCCTATGTGGAGGTCCCGGTGGCCGCCGGTGCGTCCGTGACCGCGAGCACCGGCGCCACGGCCGGTGACACCGAGGCCCCCAGCGTCCCGGCCGGACTGACGGCGGCCGGCACCACCGCCACCAGCGTGGACCTGAAGTGGACGGCCTCGACCGACGACGTCGGTGTGACCGGCTACCAGATCTACCGGGGCAGCACGCTCGTCGGTACGTCCACAGGCACGAGCTACACCGCCACGGGTCTGACGGCCTCGACGTCGTACTCGTTCACGGTCAAGGCGGTGGACGCCGCCAAGAACTCCTCCGGCGCCAGCACCGCCGTCTCCGTCACCACCACCGCCGGGAGCGGGGGCGGCCAGTCGGTCGATCTGAGCGATCTCACCTGGAGCGACGCCCGGAGCGACTTCGGTACGGTGCGCAAGGACCGGAGCGTCGACGGCAATCCGATCGGGCTGAACGGCACGGCGTACGCCAAGGGCATCGGCACGCACGCCAACAGCACTGTGACGTACGCCCTGAACGGCGCCTACTCGCGGTTCCGGTCGGACGTGGGCGTCGATGACGAGGTCGGTGCGAACGCGACCGTCGGGTTCGAAGTCTGGGGCGACGGCACCAAGTTGTACGAGACCCCGGCGGTGCTGACGCCGACGAGCCCGGCCCAGACCGTCGACGTCGACGTCAAGGGCGTGAAGTCCCTGGTCCTGAAGGTCACCGACGCGGGTGACGGCATCAACAGCGACCACGCAGACTGGGCGGGTGCCAAGTTGCTGGCATGACGTCCGACCCCCTACCCCACAGGAGACAATCCGTGCGCCCGACCCAGCCGTTCCGCAATCCGCTCCGAGCCGCCCGTGCACCCGGGCGCGGACTCACCGCGGTGTGCGCCCTGGCCCTCCCGGCGGTGCTCCTCGCGTGCCAGGTCGGGCTCGGCTCCGCAGCCCATGCCCAGGAATACGGGCCCGCAGCGGCAGGGACGCACGCAGCGGCCGACCCGGCGGTGCAGGGCCGGGCGAAGGTCCAGGACCGGGCGAAGGCCCAGGACCGGGCGACGATCACGGAGGGCCAGGTCAAGGAGGTCGGGCCCGGGGGTGTGATCACCTACCCCAGTGTCACCAGCTGCCTCACCGTCACCGTGCGACTCGGCGACGGTGGGCTGGCAGGTGCGCACGCCAGCCTGTTCCAGGTGCCGGGCGAACTGCGGTCAGACGAGATCCTGACCGCACTCGCGAAGCTCGTCGGCGGCCGCTCCGTGACCGCGGTCCAGGTCAAGGGGGCGGTGGGTGCCTGGCACCCGAGCTACTTCACGAAGGCCGTGGAGAGTTACGGCGAGGGCGAGCAGGTGCCGGTCCCGGCCGGGCCGGACTTCGACGGGCTCGGCCGCGAGGTCGCACAGGGGCTCGGGCTGCCCCGCGACCTGGTCACGGTCGAGGACGTACCCGACGGGGACCAGATCGTCGACTGACGACGCCCGGCCCCGGAACGCCCGGCCCCGGAACGCCCGGCTCACGGCGGGGCGTTCCGGGGCCGGGAGGTCACTTGGTCAGGGCCCCCTTGAGGTCGTCGAGGACGACCTGCGCGGAGAGCGGCCCGCCGGAGCTGTTCCACGCCGAGCCCTGGATGACCACGACGTGTCCCTCCTTCTCGGCCTTCAGGCTGCTGAAGTTGGTGACCTTCCGGGCCTCGCCGAACGCCTTCTCACTGTCGGCCTTGTCGCCGAGAGTGCCGAAGAACATCCAGTCGCCGTCGATGGTGTCGAGCTTCTCCAGGGAGACCGGCTCGCTGTGCCCGCTGCTCGCACCCTGCTGGTCCTTCGGCCGGGTCATGCCGAGCGCCTTGAGGGTGGAGCCGACGACGCCGCTGCCCTTGCCGACGACGGACGGCGCGCCGTCCTGCCAACGGATCACGGAGACGGACTTTCCGGCATTGCCGCCCAACTTCTTCTTGGTGTCGGCGAGTTGGGTGTCGAAGTCCTTCAGCCACTTCTCGGCCTCGGGCTTCTTGTTGAGGGCGTCCGCGGTGTCGGTGAAGGACTTCTTCCAGTCCTCCTTGAGCTTCGCCGTGACGACGGTCGGTGCGATCGCCTGAAGCTTCTCGACGGTCTTCTTCGCGCCTGTCGTCTCGTCGAGCAGGATCAGGTCGGGTTCCAGTACGGATATCTTCTCCAGGTCGGCCTCGGCGACGGTGGCGACGACCTGCGCCTTGCCCGCCTTGTCCGCGAGGTACGTGGAAACGCCCTTCTGGCCGCGGCTCGCCGTCGCGCCGATCGGCTCCAGGCCGAGCGCGAGCGCGGCGTCCAGGGTGGGTTCGCTGAGCGCGACGACCTTCTTGGGGGCGCTGGGCACCTTGACCGTACGGCCCTTGGCGTCGGTGATCTGGCGGTCGCCGGCCGACCCGGCCTTCTGCGTGTCGCCGCTGTCACCGCCGCAGGCGCTGAGGGACAGGGCTCCCGCGACGGCGACGGCGCAGGACATCAGGACCGTACGGCGGAAGGATCGGGGGGAGGACATGTGCGTGATGCTCCTAAGCGCGATGGGCGGAACGGTTCGGCAACTACCGCGGAACGGTTCGGCAACTACCGATACCGGCTGCGGGAGTTCGACGGCGCAACGATGAACAAGGTCAGTAAGGTTAGCCTAAGCTAACCATATGCTCACTGAAACGCGGCTCCGTCCTGGAGAAACCACAGCACCACCACCGGCCCCCTCCCGAAGTCGCCCGCCCCGCCTGATGGGTCTGGTCATCGGCGTGCTGCTCCTCGTCGTGGCGGCCCTGCTGTCGCTGGCCGTGGGCGCGCAGCGGATTCCGCTCGGCGACGTCTGGTCCGGCCTTTTCTCGCCCTCGGGTTCGCGGTTCGACAACATCGTGCGGGAGCTGCGGCTGCCACGGACGCTCATCGGGATCGCGGTCGGTGCGGCGCTCGGTCTGGCCGGCGGTGTGATGCAGACCCTGACCCGCAACCCCCTTGCCGATCCGGGTCTTCTGGGGGTGAACGCGGGAGCGTCTGCCTCCGTCGTCACCGCCATCAGCGTGTTCGGCATCACGTCGTTCACCGGGTACCTGTGGTTCGCGCTGGCGGGCGCGGCCGTCGCCGCCGTCGCCGTGCACGCGCTCGGGGGCACCCGCTCGGCCACCCCGGTCCGGCTCGCGCTCGCGGGGACCGCCGTCAACGCGGCCCTGTTCGGCTACGTCAACGGACTGCAGCTGTGGGACCTGAGCACGCTCGACCAGATGCGCTACTGGGCCGTCGGCACGCTCGAAAAGCGGGACCCCCAACTCCTGCTCGCCGCACTGCCGTTGCTGATCGCCGGCGCCCTGCTGGCGTTCGCCCTGGCCCGGCCGCTCGGTGCCCTCGCGCTCGGCGACGACCATGCCCGCGCGCTCGGCTCCTCGGTCCGGCGCACCCGGATCCTGTCCATCACCGCGATCACGCTGCTGTGCGGCAGTGCCACCGCCGTGTGCGGGCCGATCGGCTTCATCGGCCTGATGATCCCGCACGCGGTGCGCGCGTTCACCGGGCCCGACCCGCGCTGGCTGCTCCCGTACTGCACCCTGTTCGCGCCAGGACTGCTGCTCGTGGCCGACGTGATCGGCCGGATCGTGGTGTCGCCCTCCGAGATCCAGGCGGACCTCGTCACGTCGTTCCTCGGCGGCCTGCTCTTCATCCATCTCGTACGCCAGCGGAAGGTGGCCAAGCTGTGAGCCTGGTCGAGGACACGAAGAAGAGGAGCGACCAGGTCCGCCTCGAACTGCGCGGCGACCGGCTCCGTACCGGCCGCTACTCGGTCCGCCTCAGACCGCGCACGATGCTCGTCTGTGTCGCGCTGCTCGTGCTGACGGCGTGCGTGGTGGTGCTCTCCGTCGGTACGGGCAGGGTCGAGCTGTCGCCCCTGGAGGTGCTGCGGACGTTCGCCGGGGACGGGCCGCCCGGCGCCGGTTTCATCGTGCTCGGCCTGCGGCTGCCGCGCGCGCTGGTGGCCGTCCTGATCGGCTTCGCCTCGGGCATGGCCGGCGCCGTGTTCCAGTCGCTCACCCGCAACCCGCTGGGCAGCCCGGACATCATCGGGTTCGGCAACGGCGCGTCGGCCGGCGCGCTCGTCGCGATCATCATCCTCAACGCGGGCACCGCGCAGACCGCGATCGGCGCCCTGCTCGGCGGCTTCGCCACGGCCGCTGCGGTGTACCTGCTGGCGTGGCGCCGCGGTGTGCACGGCTACCGGCTCGTCCTGGTCGGCCTCGGGGTGTCCGCGGTGCTCGGATCCGCTACCGGCTTCCTCTACATACGCGCCGACATCGGCAAGGCCGCCCAGGCCGCGAGCTGGATGTTCGGCTCCCTCAACGACCGGGGCTGGAACGAGGTCCTCATCGCCGCCGCGGGCCTGGTCGTCTGCGTCCCCGTCGTCCTGGTCCACGGGCGGCGGCTGACCATGCTGGAGATGGGCGACGACACGGCGGGCGCGCTCGGCGTGCCGCCCGAGCGAAGCCGGCTGATCCTGCTGTGCGCGGGCACAGGACTGACCGCCATGGCGGTGGCCGCGGCAGGACCGATCCCGTTCCTCGCGATGGCCTCGCCCCAACTGGCCCGCCGCATCACGCGGGCGCCGGGACCGAACGTACTGCCGTCCGCGTGGACCGGCGCCCTCCTGGTGACGACCGCGGATCTCGTGACGCAGCGGGTGACGGGATCGGCGCTGATGCCGGTGGGTGTGGTGACGGGGGTGGGCGGCGGCCTGTTCCTGGCGTGGCTGCTGCTGCGGGAGCGCAAGGCGCAGCACGTGTGACGACGTACGCACCACGAGGACGACGTACGAACAACGGAGAAGCCCCCTCGCACGTGCCGTTCGCGAGGGGGCTTCCCCATGGGGAGTACGTCAGACCATCGAATCGACCTCCTGCCTGGGCTCCGGCGACTTCCGGGACGGCTCCTGCGGCTGCGCGCTGCGCCACAGCCGCGCGTACGCCCCGTTCTCCACGAGGAGTTCCTCGTGCGTGCCGTACTCGACGGGCTTCCCCGCGTCCATGACCAGCACGCGGTCGCACCGCGCGGCCGTGGTGAGGCGGTGTGCCACCAGCAGGGCCGTCTTGTTCCGCGCGGCCCGGAACATGCCGTCGAGCACCGTGCTCTCCGTACCGGAGTCGAGCATCGCGGTGGCCTCGTCGAGCAGCAGTACGTCCGGGTCGACGAGAGCCACCCGGGCGAGCGCGACGAGCTGCCGTTCACTGGCCGACAGATTGCCGCCCGCCTGACGCACGGCGTGCCGGAAACCGCCGGGCAGGCGGGCGATGGTCGCCGTGGCACCCACCGCCTCCGCCGCGGCGGCGACCTCTTCGTCGCTCGCGTCGGGGCGTCCGTAACGGATGTTCTCCGCGATGTCGCCCTCGAACAGGTGGGCCTCCTGCGGGACGATGCCGACCCGCTGCCGGTAGCCGGCGAGGTCGTACCTGCCGATGTCGACCCCGTCCAGGCGTACGGTGCCGGACGCCGGGTCGTAGAACCGCGCGAGGATCTTCACCAGGGTCGACTTGCCCGCGCCGGTGGCGCCCACGACGGCGATGCTCTGCCCGGCCTCCAGGGTGAGGCTGCTGACGGTGAGCGTGTCCTCGGCGGCCTGCTCGTACCGGAAGGTCACGTCCCGCAGTTCGATGTGGCCGTGGAAGCGTCCGGAGACCGGGACCGGGTCGGCGGCGGGGCGCTGGGTCGGTTCGGTGGCCAGGAGCTGGGTGACCTGGCGGACGCTGGTGCGGGTCTGGAGGTACGAGTCGTAGATGGACGACAGCTGCTGGATCGGCCCGTAGAACTGGCCGAGGAGGAGCAGGAACGCCGCGAGCACACCCGTCGTCACCGAGCCGCTCGCCACGAGGTATCCGCCGGCCAGTACGACCAGGGCCATGGACAGTTCGGAGCAGAACGCCAGGAACGGGAAGTAGAGCGAGATGTAGCGCTGGCCCTTCACCTGGATGAGCCGGTTCAGGTCGGACAGTGCGCTGAAGTGCTTCGCCGTGCTCTTCTGCTTGCCGTGGGCCTGGGCGAGGCGCAGGCCCGCGACGTTCTCCCGCAGCGAGCTGTTGACCTTGCCGAGCTGGTCGCGCGCTTCCTTGTACGCACCCGAGCTCAGCCGCCGGAAGACCGGCGTGATCAGCGCGATCACCGGGAACGGAGCCAGTGCGGCCAGCGCGAGCCGCCAGTCGAGCACGAACATGGCGACGGCGATGCCGCCCATCGTCAGGACGCTCACCAGGCCCTGCACCATGCCCTGTTGGAGGAACTTCGACAGGGAGTCGATGTCCACGGTCATCCTGGTGAGCAGGCTGCCCCCGCTCTCCTTCTCGTAGTGGTCGAGCCCGAGCCGGTGGAGGTGGCGGTAGCTGCGCAGCCGCAGGGCGTACTGGAGCGCCTCGGACGCGCGGGCGCTGATCAGCGTCTGGTACGTGTAGACGCACCAGTTGGCGGCGCAGAGCAGCAGGGAGAGCCCGGCGATCCACCAGACCGTGCTCATGGTGCCGGGCGAGATGCCGTGGTCGATGCCGCGTTGCAGCAGTACGGGGACAAGGACTCGGGCCAGCGCGTCGAAGGCGATCAGGCCGAGCGCGACGGCCAGCAGGCCGCGCACCGGGCGCAGGATCGTCCTCAGGGTGGGCCGGGTCTCCTCCTGTCCGACGTCGGCGAGCACCTTGGCCGGGATCTCGGCGAACCGGTCGCGGCGCTCCGCCGGAGGGTCCTCCTCGTCCGCGGGCTCCGGGTCCGGCCACAGCTCGCTCGCCGTGCGGGCCGTACGGGCGTCGATGTCGTCCGTGTCACCCGCGATCAACTCCTGGAAGACCACGCTCCGTTCGGCCAGTTCGGCGTACGTGCCGCTGTCGGCGACCCGGCCCCCGTCGAGCACCACGATCCGGTCGGCGAGCTCCAGGGTGGACCGGCGGCGGGCGATGAGCACGGTGACCCGGTCGCCGCCGACGTAGTCCTCCAGGGCGCGGTGGATGGCGGCCTCGGTGGTGGCGTCCACCGCGGAGGTCGCGTCGTCGACGATGAGGACCGGGGGCCGCTTCAGCAACGCCCGTGCGAGCGAGAGGCGTTGGCGCTGTCCGCCGGAGAGGTTCTGGCCGCGTTCGGTGAGTTCGGTGCCGTACCCGGCGGGCAGTGCGGTGATGAACGCGTGCGCGCCCGCCGCCTCGGCCGCGGCGACGATCTCCTCGTCGGTGGCGTCCTCGTGGCCGTAGGCGATGTTCTCGCGGACGCTGCGGGCGAGGAGGAACGGTTCCTCGAAGACGACGCCGACGTGCGACCGCAGGGAGTCCAGGCGCAGGTCGCGGATGTCGGTGCGCCCGTTCGCGGTCCCCAGGGCGACGGTGCCGGACGTCGCGTCGTAGAACCGGGGGATCAGCAGCGACAGCGTCGACTTGCCGGACCCGGAGGGGCCGACGACCGCCACGGTCTCCCCGGCGCCGACGCGGAAGGAGACGTCGCGCAGGACCGGATCGTCGTGGGTGTAGCCGAATCCGACGTTCTCGAAGATCAACTCGGTGGGTTCTCCGGCAAGTTCGGCGGTGCCGTCGTGGATCTCCGGCCGGGAGTCGATCAGCTCGAAGATCCGCTCGGCGGACGCGCGGGTGCGCTGGCCGATCACCAGGTACGAGGCGAACACCCGGGTCGGCCCCGTCAGCATGGTCAGATACGCGGCGAAGGCGATGAACGTACCGATGTCGATCGAGCCGTCCATGACCATGCTGCCGCCGTACACCAGCACGGCGATCTGACCCAGGACGGGGAGGGCGAGCATGGTCGCGCCGGGTGCGGCGTGCACCCGCATCATCCGCATGCGCCTGCCGAACAGGCCGCGGGTGGCCCGCTCCAGCCAGCGGATCTCGCGCTCCTCCTGGCCGAAGCCCTTGACGACGCGGACGCCGTCGATGACCTCCTTGAGGTGCTCGGTCACCTCCGCCGCGTCGTTGGCGGCCCGCGCCGAGGTCTCGAAGACCCGGCGCCTGGTCCACATCGCGACGGCGCCGAGCGCGAGGACCACGACCACGGTGACCACGGTCAGCCGGGGCGAGAGCCAGAGCATCGCGGCGATGCCGAAGAGGTAGTACGTCACGACGGTGAGCGGCACCGGCAGCATCGTCAGCATCTGCTGGATCTGCTGGAGGTCGCTGTTGGTGCGGGAGATGACCTGGCCGGTGCGGAGCCTGTCCTGGCCGGGACCGTCGAGCCGCTGGATGCTCCGGAACACGTCCTCGCGCAGGCCGTGCTGGACGTCGAGGGCGAGTTTGCCGCCGGTGAAGCGGCGTACGTAGTTGCCGACGAAGTCGATGACCGCGATGAGCACGAGCCCTGCGGCGACCTTGGCGATCCCGCTGTTGTCACCGGCGACGGCCTGGTTCACGCCGTCCTTGGTCAGGAGCGGGCCCAGTGTCACCAGGACGATGCTGAGGATGGACGAGAACACGATCGCGGTCATGAGCCGTCGGCGGCTCAGGCAGATGCGTATCAGCCGACGCAGCCAGCCGGCGCGGGCTGTGGGGGGAGGTGAAGTCGGCATGTCTCCTCAGACGTTCTTGAGTGCGGGTACTGCCACCAGGTCGGGGTGGGCGTCCGGGCCCGGTGCCTGACCGGAAGTGGTGGCCGGGCCCGCGGCGGGACCGGAAGCGGCGTCCGGGGCCGAGGTCAGGCCGGGGCGCGTGCCCGACCCGAGGCGGGAGCCCCAGGAGACGAGGTCGGCCAGCCGCCTGGCGACGACCACCGGCGGGTCCTGCTGCCGCATCTCGTCCCGCACCTCGGCGGCGGCCGCCTTCAGCGAACCGTCCGTCAGCAGCCGGTCGATGTCCGCCTTGACGAGCCCCTGCTCGCCCGGCACGAACCCGCAGCCGCGCCGTTCCACGGTCCTGGCGTTGGTGGGCCGGTCCGCACCCTGGCCGAAGACGATCTGCGGAACGCCCGCCGAGAGAGCGGTCAGCGTGTTGCCCGCCCCGCCGTGGTGGATGAACCCGGAGGCGCGGCCGAGCAGCGGCCCCATCGGGATCCACGACACCAGACGGACGTTGTCGGGCAGCGAGTCGATCTCCTGCTGCCCGTGCTCACCGAGCGACAGGACGAACTCCGCGTCCACCTCGTGGGCGGACTCCACCACCCACTTGATGAGGTCGATGCCGTCGACCATCGGCTTGAGCGTGCCGAGGCTGACGACGATGCGCGGCCGTCCGGTGTCGGCGCTCCACCAGTCCTCCAGGACGGTGCCGCCGTTGAAGGGCACGTACCGCATCGACCAGAGGTCGGGCTCGTCGAGCACCCGCATGCTGGGCGGGGCCACGTCCAGCCACAGCAGGTCCCGTTGGGGCGCGGCGACGCCGTGCCGGGCGTACGCGTCGGCCATCGAGCGGGTGACGCCCTCGACGTGCCAGCGCTGGTGTCCGAAGCCGACGGTCTGCATGACCACGGGCACGTCGTACTTGGCGGCCACCAGCGGTCCCGCGACGCCGAGCGGCGGATAGACCACCAGATCCGGCCGCCACTGACCGGCGAAGTCCACCAGGGCGTCCGCCATCTCGTCCCCGAAGAAGGAGAACTTCCCCATCTTCGTACCCAGGTTGAGCTTCTTGCGACGGCTCTCTCCCCGGCGGTACTCGGCCTCGGAGTCCAACTCCGGTGCGGCGTCGAAGCCCACGAGCCCGGCCTCGGCGACGCGCTTGGTGAAGTCCCCGGCACTGGCCACCACGACGTCGTGACCCTCTGCCCGGAACGCCTGCGCCAACGACAGGACCGGGTACAGCAGTCCGTACAGGGGCGGTCCGACGAAGAGCACTCGCATAGATCTTCTCCCGACTTGCTTAGGTTAGGCTTACCTCAGTTGCTATCACAAGTTTCCCGGAGGGGGCGAGCAGGCCATGGCGATCTCGACAGTGGGCGCGGAGGTCGAAAGTCCACGACTGGCAAGGCTGTTGGGGGAGGTGAAGGCGCAGGGCAGAGAGGCTCTCGATCACTTTTGGCGAGAACTCGCCGCTACGGGTGCACCATTGATCGAACCCGTCCCGGGGGTGCCCGATGAACGTCTGGTGACGGTGGTGTGGCGCGAAGACCAGGACGAGGGCAAGGGCGAGGGCAAGGGCGAGGGCAAGGACCAGGACCGGGGTGGGGACCAGGGCGGGGGCCAACCCGTCGCGGGCGTCTATCTGTTGGCCAACCGCATCACCGACAAGCACCGTGTACGGCGCGGGATGATGCGCCGCCTCGACGGCACCGACGTCTGGTACGTCAGCCTGCGGCTGCCCGAAGGCCTGCGGTGCGGCTACCGCATCCACCCGTTCGGTCCCGACGATCCGTACCTGACACCGGAGGGCCCCCGCAGCGGCTCGTCCCGCGGACTGCCCGACGACAGGATGGACCCGCTCAACCGCCGGGCCGCCGGGCCGTTCGGCTCGCTGATCGAACTCGACGGCGCACCCTCACTGGCCGACTGGCCCACGGAGCCCGCCGTTTCCCCAGGGGACGCGGGCATGGGCGCGGACGTGGGCCGGACGGATGCCTTCGACTTCACCGCCGCCGACGGAACCACCTACCGCGTACGCCGGTTCGTCCCCGCCACCGAGGACTCCGGGGCCGAACTCGGACTGCTCGTCGTGTTCGACGGCGAGCAGTGGTTCGACCGGTACGGCATCACCGCCGCGATCACCACGGCCGCACGGGCCGGCCGGATCCCGCCCATGGCCGTCCTCGGCATCGAAGCGGGGGCCGACCCCGCGGCGCGCATGCGCCAACTCGGCGCCAGCCCGCACTTCATCGATATGCTCACCGACGAACTCCTGCCCGCCGTCACCGCGGAACTCCCGAACTGGGCCGGGCCCCGGCACACCGTCCTCTGCGGACAGAGCCTGGGCGGACTCACCGCACTGGCGACGGCCCTGCGACGCCCGGCCGCCTTCGGCACGGTGCTCGCCCACTCGGCCTCCACCTGGTGGCGCCCCGGAATGACCGCACGCCCGGAGGCGACCGCCCCCGGCGCCGACACGTGGATAGCCGAGCAGGCCGCCGCCGCACCGGTCGGCGACGTCACCATCCGCATGGACGTCGGCTCCAACGAAGGCGCGATGGTCGACGACCTGCGCACCCTGCACGCACGCATGACGGCCCGGGGATTCGACGCCTCGCTCAGCGTCTACTCCGGCGGCCACGACCACTCCTGCTGGGCAGCCGCCCTCATGGAAGGACTCGGCGACACGGCCGCGAGGGACCGCGGACGGGACGCCTGAGTCAGCGCACCGCGACCGGTGAGGAGCCGCCCGGGACCATGAGACGGGCAGCGCCGGTGCCGTCCGCGGGGGCCGACCAGATGTCACTCCTGCGGCCGTCGCGCCCCGGCAGGGCGTAGCCGACGGTCGCGTCGTCCAGCCAGGCGGCCTGGTCGTCGACGCTGCGCGTCTCGGCCAGGGGGTGCTCGCGCATGTCCGCCAGCTCGATGACATGGAGCCGCCAGGGCGCCCCGGGGTCGTCGGAGACCTTCTTCTTGAAGGCGAGCCGGGTGTTGTCCGGTGACAGCGAAGGGCATTCGGCGTTCTTGCGCAGCGCCCTGGCCGACCACTTCCGCAGGTCGCCCTCGACGAGGTAGGTGCTGCCCTTGGACGAGACGGTGGCGTAGAAGCGGTTGTCGTCGCGGGCGAAGGTCACGCCCCAGTAGTTGACGTCGGGGGAGTGGTAGCGGGCTCCGTCGACGGTCAGCGGGATCCCCTCGATCGACTTGACCAGATAGCCGGTGCGCAGGTCCAGGATCGAGGTACGGGTGGAGAAGGCCGAGGTGGCGTACGAGTCGCCGGTCGCGAACGTCGTCCAGGACAGGAGGTGCCCCGAGGCGGACACCCGGGCCCGGTTGGGGATCCCCGCGACCGTCACCCGGCGGACCTCCTTCAGCCGCCGGTCGAGCACGAGGGCCTGGGAGCGGGCGGGCACCCCGGGTAGTTTCCGCAGGCACAGGGCGCGCTGCCCCGCCGCGTAGAACCGGTCGCAGGAGGGGCCGCCGCTCACGCGCGGCGCCGCGCGGCCGGGCTGCCGCGCGACCCGTCCGGTGGCCGCGTCCCGGAAGTAGAGTCCGGGCTCGGCGAGGGTGAACGAGGCGTCGGCGTGGGCCTGTTGCGGCGGAAGCTCGCGCTGCCGTGCCTGCAGTACGTACCCCAGGGAGCCGCCCCCGAGAAGGAGCACGGCGGCGACGACGAGGCCGAGGCGGAGCTGCCGGTTGCGGAGATTCATGATGCCTCCGGAGCGGGAGAGGGCGGGGACGGCGGGGACGGCGGGGTGGCGGCCGGGGTGACCGCGGCGGGCAGGACGCGCCAGGCGGCGGCCAGCGCCCCGGCCAGCGCGAGTGCCGCCACCCACAGGGCGGGCCCCTGCCCCCAGAACGTCCAGGCCGCCCCGAACCCGGCGGCGCCGACGAGCCGGGCCAGCGCCTGGCCGGTCTGCAGGATCGCGAGCCCGCTCGCCCGGCCGTGCGCGGGCAGCACGGGACCCGCGAGCGCCATCAGGACCCCGTCCGTGGCGGCGTAGAAGATCCCCAGAAGTGCCAGGACGACCACGAGGGTGGTCCAGGAGACGGGGGCGAGCAGCATGGCGTACGCGCCGAGCAGGGCGGTGTGCCCGAGCAGGAACGGCAGCCGGCGCCCGGTCCGGTCGGCGATCCGGCCCGCCGGGACGGCGAGCAGCAGATAGCCGGCGGCGGCGCCGAGCGGCAGCAGCGGGAACAGGGTGGGCGGGAGGTCGAGAGAGCGCTGGAGCAGCAGGTAGAGGAAGGCGTCGCCGATGGTGGCGGCGCCGAGCAGGGACGCCGCGTACAGGATGCGGCGGAAGGCGGGGTCGCGAAGTGGCCTGTGTTTGACGGTGGTTGTGGGGGCGGGCGGTCCGGAGACGGCGCCCGGGACGTACAGGACGAGCAGCAGCACGCCGAGCAGGCCGACGGAGAAGCTGACGACGAACACCGCGTCGTAGGCGTCGGCGGTCGCCCACAGCACGGCGAAGGCGACGAGCGGTCCGAGGAGCGCGCCCGTGGTGTCCATCGCACGGTGCACGCCGAAGGAGCGGCCGAGTGTCTCCGGCGGGCCGCTGAGCGAGATCAGGGCGTCGCGCGGTGCGGTGCGGATGCCCTTGCCGAGCCGGTCGGCGGCGAGCGAGGCGGCGATCCCTCCGGTGGCGCCGCCCGCGAGGAGCAGGCCGAGCCGGGAGAGCGCGGAGAGCAGATAGCCGGCCCCCGCGACCCGCTTGTGCCGGCCGCCGCGGTCGGCGAGCCGCCCGCCGAGCAGCCGGACGAGCGCGGTCGCGCCGTTGAACAGGCCGTCCAGAAAGCCGAATTGGAGCGGCGAGAGGCCGAGGCCCAGGACCAGGTAGAGCGGCAGCACCGCCGTGACCATCTCGGAGGAGACGTCGGTGACGAGGCTGACCGCGCCGAGCGCGAGGACGGTGCCGGGAACGCGCCGCCGGGCCCCTGCGGGGCGGGGCGGCGCGTCCGGGCGGCCGTTGGCTGCCAGATACATCAGTGGCAGCTGTACTTCGGGCTCGTGTCCTTCACCTGACCGTCGGTGCCGACGTAGCTCCAGCCGTAGCCGGAGTCGGTGAAGTCCATCTTCAGCACGCCGTAGGGGCCGCTGATCCGCTTCTGGCTGTTGGGCTGGATCTCCTCGATCGGGTAGGGCTCGGCGCCGCCCATCCCGCCGACGATCTCCACGATCCCGTCGGCCTTCGCCTTGCCCTCGGGGTCCTGCGGGGCGAACCGCTCGTAGTGGTGGTCGTGCCCGTTCAGGACGAGGTCGGCCTTGGCGCCGTACAGGATCTTCCACACCGGCTTGGAGACCGGCTCGTTGCCGTGCCCGCCGGACGAGAAGAGCGGGTGGTGGAAGTAGGCGGCGACGCACTTCTTGCTGTTGGCGGCCAGGTCGGCCTTGAGCCAGTCGATCTGGGCGCTCTTGTCGAAGGAGTTGGAGTCGAGGGCGATGAAGTGCCAGTTGCCCTCGTCGTAGCTGTAGTAGCTCTTGCCCTGCGGGTAGGCGATGGAGCCGAAGTACGACTTGTATCCGGCGAGGGAGCCGGCCGGGTCGTACGTCTCGTGGTTGCCGGGGACCGGGCGGGTCTTCGCCTTGAAGGCGCCCCAGGTCTTGTCGTAGTAGTTGCGGTAGTCGACGAGCCGGGCGTCGTCGTACTGGTTGTCACCCATCGTCAGATAGAACTTCGGGTTGATCTGCTGGGCGAGCTTGGCGGTCTTGGGGTGGGCGCACTTGCTGTCGGACGCCGTGCACTGGGCGGCGATGTCACCGGCCGCGACCACGGTGAAGGCACCGGTCGGCGGCGGGCCGCCGTCGAGGGTGCCGTACACCTCGGCCTCGAAGAGCGAGTAGCCGTACGAGGTGCCGCGCGCGGTGCCGTACACGCGCAGGTACCTGCCCGTGCCGGTGAGGCCGGTCAGGTCGTCGGTGCCGCCGTCGCCCGCAGTCTCCTGGGCGATCGGGGTCCACGTCACCCCGTCCGTCGACATCTCGACGCGGTACGCCTTGGCGTGGGCGGCCTCCCAGTTCAGCTTGACCCGGGAGACGGCGGCGGTGGCGCCGAGGTCGACCCGGACCCACTGCGGGTCCGTGCCCTCGGTGCTGGCCCAGCGGGTGGCGGGGTCGCCGTCGAAGGCGTACTGGGCGCCGAGCGCGGAGGTCTCGGCGGATGAGGCGGTGGCGGGTTTCCCGGTCGAGACGATCGGGTCGGCGGCCGCCCCGGCCCGTCCGGACGAGGCGAGCAGAAGTCCGCCGACGAGCGCGAACACGGCGGCGAAGGTGAGGAGGAGGGTGGGATGTCTGCCGTGGGACGTGGGGAGGTGGGCTGAGACGTTCAGGCGCATACCTGGACTCCCTGGCATGGGGGGACGGCGAGAGCTGGACACCGGTGCGGATCGCCGCACCCGGAGCAGGGGGCGGCGACACGGCGGCCGGGTCAGAGCTCTCGCTGAGCGCGTCATGCCCATGGCAAGTCGGGCACCGCGCCAAGCCGCCGTCAGGGAGAGTAGTGGATAGGAAGGTTTCCTACCAGTGCTTCAACAGAGGCTCTGGGGAGCGGAGTTGAGGGCCGGGTTGAGGGCTGAGTCGAGAGCGGTGTCGAGAGCGGCGTCGAGGTCGGGGCCGGGTCGGGAATCCCTTGATCATTACGGGTGTTGGGCCCTGTCGTCAGACCCGTCATGTGAAGGGCTTTTCGTGCGCGCCATACAGATAGACCGCTTCGGCACCCCTGACGTCCTCGACATCGTCGATGCCGCCGAGCCCGAACCCGGCCCCGGAGAGGTGCTGATCCGCACGGTGGCGACCAGCATCAACCCCGTCGACGACAAGACGCGGGAGGGAGCCATCGGTGAAGGAACGCCGCCGCTGCCGATGACGCTCGGCTGGGACCTGGCCGGCGTCGTGGTCGACGCGGGCGACAGCGGGCTGCGAGCCGGTGAACGCGTCATCGCCATGTCGCACCAACTCGGCGCCGGGCGAGGGACCTGGGCCGACCTGGTCGCGCTGCCCGCACACGCCGTCGCCGCGGCACCGCGGTCCGTCGGCCCGGCCGAGGCGGCCACGTTGCCGCTCCCCGGGCTGACGGCCCTGCAGACGCTGGACTGGCTGGCGGTCACGGCCGGTGACCGGCTGCTGATCGCCGGAGCCGCAGGGGCGGTCGGCGGGCTGGCGCTGCAGATCGCCCGTGCGCGCGGCGCCAGGGTCGACGCGCTGATCTCCCGGGACGAGCAGGCCGCCTTCGCCCGCGACCACGGCGCCGACCTCGTCACCACCGACCGCGACGCTCTGCGAGAGCGCCACTACGACGCGGTCTTCGACACCTTCGGGGCGTTCGTGACCGGGGCGGTGGCCGACGGCGGCCGGTACGCGTCGATCGCCACCCAGGCCGGTCCGGTCCCCGACCTGTCCGCCCGTGGCGTACGCACCACCGTCAACCAGGTGCGCGAGGACGGTGCGGGACTCAACGAGCTGACCGGGCTCGTCGACGACGGCTCCCTGCGACTGCGTGTGCACTCCACCTTCGCCCTCCAGGAGATCCGCGCCGCGCACGCCCGCTTCCTCCAGGGCGGTCTGGCAGGAAAGATCGCCGTGGTCCTCTGAGCCTTCGAGGTCGTCCGCGTCGTCTGCGTCTTCTGGGTCGTCCGCGTCGTCCGCGTCGTCCGCGTCTTCCGGGTCAGACTCCGCCGAAGAGCGTGGCGAGCCCGCGCTCAAGGCCGGGGCCCAGATCCTCCTGCCCGGCCGGCACCATCGCGTACGAGCGCAGCAGGAAGCGGCGCAGGACGGCCGTGTCGAACTGCACCAGGGCCAGCCCGTCCGGCGAATGGAGCTCCACCACGGTCTGCGCCCTGCCGCACGGCCAGATGTGCACGTCTCCGCTGCCGGACGGGGCGCGCAGCCCCGCATCCAGCAGCTCGCGGGCGAACGTCCAGACCGCAGGGGTGCCGTCGAGCGAGAATTCGGCGGCGAAGGTGGCGTGGACGGCCAGGGGGTCGTTCGCGTCGTAGTGGAGGACGACCGGCACGGCCCGCTCGTACTGCTCCGGCTGCTCCGACGTGATCAGGCGGGCACGGGTCGGCTGGTCGAATGCGGTGATGGTCATGGTCGGCTCCACTTCTGCGTGTTTCCTGTGCCCTTACGACCACCGGTGACCGACTTTTATTACGGCGATCCGGCGAGCATCTGATGTGACCTGCGCCACAGGGGCCCCAAAAGCGGACATTCAATCCTTAAGCTTTCGAACTCATCCAATCCCTCGCAGTGGGACAGGAGCGTTCTGCCATGCCCGACGGCCCTACCGCCGTGTCGAAGACCGCTGTCCCGACCGTTGCCGGGCCGCCCGTCGCCGGGTCGGCCACCGCCTCGTACGCGCAGATCTACGAGGAGCAGCAGCCGCAGCTCGTCGCCTACGCGCGCTCGCTGACCGGCAACCCCTGGCTCGCCGACGATCTGGTCGCCGAGGCGCACTTCCGCGTCTGGCGGCGTCTGTCCGCCGGGCACTCCATCGACAACGTCCCGGCCTACCTCACGACCACGGTGCGCAACCTCGCCGCGACGGTCGGTCGCAGCACCCGGGAATCCCCGCAGGACCCGCAGGACGACCAGGGTCCGTGGGGCGCCGAGCCCGTCGCCGCCACGGGCGACGACCACGACCCCGGCACCCGGATCGCCTCGGTGGACCTGCTGACGCGCGTCCTCGGGCAGCTGCCCGAGCGGTGGGTGAAGGCGCTCTGGCTGGCCGAGGCGGAGGACCAGCCGCTGGAGGCGGTGGCCAGGGGAGTGGGCGCCGGGCGCGGCGCCACGGCGGTGCTGCTGCACCGGGCGCGCGAGGGGATGCGGCAGGCGTTCCTGCGGGCACATCCCGGCACGCCGATGGACCCGGCCTGCGACGCGTACTGGGAGCGCATACCCGCGCACGTACGGGGTGCGGACTCCGAGCGTCAGTCGGACAAGCTCCAGCGGCACCTCGACGACTGTGCGGACTGCAGGGACCGGCTCGCCGTGCTCATGCAGGCCAATACGCGGCTGCCCGCGCTGGTGGGACCGGCGCTGCTGATCTTCGTGCTGGGTGGCGCGGCCAAGTTCCTGGTGCCGGCGGCCGGTGGCGCAGCTGTCGCGTCGGCGTCGGCGGCGTCCGGGTCCGGGTCGGCGTCGGCAGCGGCGGGCGGGCACGGGTCCGGGCCGCTGCATGCGGTACGCCACGTCCTGACCGGCGGCTCGAAGGTTCCCGCGACCGTGCTCGGAGCGGTGGCGGTATCGGTGGCCGGTGCCGTGGTCGCGGCAGGGCTGACACTCGGCGGTTCGGACGCGCCGGTGCCGCAGCAACGTACGGCGACGGTGGAGAGTGCGGTGCCCGCACCCGCGCCCACACCCCCACCCAGGGCTGAGCCCCCGGCCACCCGGCCGGAGCCGGTACCGGCGACTGAGGATGCGCCCCGGGCTCCGGAGCGGCGCGACGAGCGGGCACCCCTATCGGTACCTGCCCAACAGGCCCCACCGCAGGCGCCGGACGAACCTGATCGGGCCGCGTCCCAACCCGAGGCACCCGTACCCGTACCCGAACCCGTACGGACGGAGGCTGAGGCAACGGCCCCGGCGCGGACGGAGGAGCCGACCACGGAGCCGACTCCTGTGCAGCCGACTCCTGTGCAGCCCACGCCCGTTGAGCCCACACCCGTGGAGCCGACTCCGGTCGAGCCCACGCCCGTCGAGCCGACACCTGTGGAGCCGACCCCTGTGGAGCCGACCCCCGTGGAGCCCACGCCCACGCCCGTCGAGCCGACTCCGGTCGAACCGGAGCCTGTTGAGCCCACGCCCCCGCCCGAGCCGGTCTGCAAGCCCTGGCTCGGTCCCGTCTGGCTCTGCCGCCTGCCCTGAAGTCGTACGCCTGCCAAGGGCCGACAGATGCCGCGCGGGCCCACGTCCGGCCGGGTGGTGGCCGAAATCCCTTCCAGGTAAAGGGAGTTCACCGATGTGGTGGTGGGTCGCCCGGTGTTGTGCCATCGAATGGCAAAGGTGCCTGGCACAACTGGTGGCGCTGGGAGTACTGGAACCGCTGTGCGACCCCGGCGGACCCGGCCGGCCCCGGTACCGGATGGCCCGGCTCGCCCGGGACTTCGGCAGGGAGCACTGCGGGAGGCGGACGAGCTCATGGCCACGTACGAGCGGCGTCTGATCCACTACGGCAACCTGGCCGTGGCCGCCGGGCGCCTGTGGGACAACGGCTGCCAGAGCCAGGCCGCCCTGCTGGTCCAGGAGGAGCACGAGGACCTCACCGCCACGATCCAGTACGCGCTCGGCGACCCCGGCCACGCGGAGGCCGCGCTGGAGACCGTCACCGGTCTGTGGTTCTGGTGGGCGGTGCACGGCAGGGCGGACGAGGGGCACGCCCATCTCCTGCAACTCCTCGACGGGCGCCTACCGGACGGTCCCGGGACGGCACCCGCCCTGCTGCTGGCGGCGTGGCTGACCGCGGGCAGCGACCCGCACTCCGCCCGTGTCCTGCTCGGCCGGGCCTGGACCTGTGCCGTGCTGGCCGGCGACAGCGTTGCCCTCGGCCGGATCGCCCACGTCCAGGGCCTCCTCGCACTGCACCGGCAGGACCACGAGGCCGCCGCCGCCCACTTCCAGGAGGCTGCCGACACCATTCCGCGCCACGCCACGGGCGGTCTTTCAGCGGCCGTCAGCCAGGCTGCCGCCGCCCTCGCCCAGGCCTCCTTCGACCCCGGTGCCGCCCGCGTCAGCGCACGACGCGCCCTCACCGCTCCCGGCGCCCAACCCGATGACTGGGCATGCGTCACCGCCCGATACGCCCGGGCGTTCGTCGACCACCAGGAGGGCCGCAGCGGCCGTGCCTGGCGCCGCGCGCAGCGCACGCTCGCCACCCTGGACGACCGGCTTCCCACGCCCCACGGCCATCTCGCCCTGCGCCGGTTGGTCAGCGACATCGAATCCGGCGCACCGGCCGCGCCGTCCCTGTCCTGCGGCCCCCCTCCCCGCGCACGAGTTCCCGCACCCGTCACGGACCCCGGTCAGGTCGTCGGCCCGTGACCGTCCTCGGGCCGGGGCAGCCGGGTGGCCTCGACGACGCACATCGGGCCGCCCGTCTCCCGGATCCTGTCGAGGCGGAAGTCCGCTCCGCCGAGCAGGGACCGCCAGTCCCCGCGGGTACGTTCGCGGCCGTGGAGCATCCCCATCATGGTGAGGTCGAGCAGGGTGGCGATCTCGGGCGGGGTGCCCTCGCCGAGCACGGTTTCGACGAGGAACAGCCTGGCGCCGGGGGCGGCCGCCTCGTGGATGCGGCCGAGGATGCGGGCGGCCTGCTCGTCGTTCCAGTCGTGCAGGATGAAGCAGGCGAGGTAGCAGTCGGCGCCGGACGGTACGGCGGTGAAGAAGTCGCCGCCCACGGCGGCGATCCGGTCCTCGACGCCGCGGCCGCGCAGGAGGCCGGGCGCCGCCGCCACCACGTGCGGCAGGTCGAAGACGGTGCCGCGCAACTGCGGGTTTCGTACGGCGAGTTCGGCCAGGGCGGTGCCGTCGGCGCCGCCGATGTCCACGAGGGTGCGGACGCCGTCCAGTTCCAGGGCGGCCAGCGCGTCTGCCCGTACCGCACGCATCAGGTCGCCCATCGCGCCGCTGAAGGTGGCGACGCCCGCCGGGTCCTTGGCCAGCCAGTCGAAGAACGGCATGCCCAGTTCCGCTTCGGCCGCGGGGATCCCGTCGTGCAGAGTGCCCCAGAGCCCGGCGAACGGGCGGTAGTGGGTTTCCATCCACATCAGCGCCACGTTGCGCACGGATTCGGGGACGTCGGTGCGCAGCGTGTGGCCGAGCGCGCCGAGCGACACGCCGTCCGACGTCTCGTCGTAACCGAACACGCCCTCGGCGGCGAGCGTGCGCAGCAGTCTGCGCAGCAGCTCAGGGCGCAGGCCCGTCCCCTCGGTCAGTTCCGGTACGGTCCGCGGTCCCGCCGCGAGCCGATCGGCGATGCCGGCGCGCGCCGTGACGTACAGGGCCTGCGAGATCTGGAAGCCGCCGAGCAGCCGGAGCATCGACACGGCGGGGGTGGGAGCCGTGGTGGGTGGGGTGGTCATGGCGCGAAAGTACCGGTCCCGCGGGTCCGCGACCGGGCGTGTGCGGGCGTGGTTCACCCGGTCGGCACCGTCGATCGGGGGCGGCCGGACGTTCCCTTTCCTGTTCCCGCGTGCCGGACGGGCGATCGAGGGGTTCAGGCACTTGAATGACGGACCATGACCACGCAACCGCCGCACTTCACGGTCCTGTTGATTCCCGAGCACATCGAGGGCGGTGGCACAGTCCCCGCAGAGGACTCGGCCGTCCGCTCGGCGGTGGTCGAGGCGACCGGCGAGACGGGTTCCTCGGGCTACCCCCGTTACGCGGGAGAAGGCATGGAGGCCGACATCGACCCGAGTTCACGCACGGTGGAGGCCCTGCTCGTCGACGGGCAGGAGCTGGTCTACGGGCTGACCGCCAGGATCGCCGGCTGACAGGCCGGGGCGCAGAGCCGGGGCGCCGGGCCGGGGCACGGGCCCCGGTCCGACGCACGGACCGCAGGAGCGTCAGGGTTTCAGGGTGGCGCAGGCGGGTCCTTCGGGGCGGACGGTGATGCCGTACGCCGTCCTCGTGGGGACGGCGGAGAACACCGGAGTGTGCACCGGCAGCAGATGCTCCAGCAGGACGGTCGATTCCCGGATCGCGAACTGCAGGCCGAGGCAGGCGCGCGGGCCGATGCCGAAGGGGTAGTAGGCGCCCGGCCGGGCCGGGCGGCCGTCCGGGTCGGTGAAGCGCCGGGGGTCGAACCGCTCGGGATCCGGCCAGAGTTCGGGGTCGCGGTGCGTGAGGTACGGGCAGACCAGCAGGTCCGTACCGGCCTCGACGGTGAAGCCGCCGACGAGGTCGTCCTCGGCGGCGTGGCGGGGCAGTATCCAGGCGGACGGGTAGAGCCGGAGCGTCTCGTGGACCAGGGCCTGGAGGGCCTGTCGGCGTTCCGCCGAGCCTTCGCCACCGGCGGCCAGAGCTTCTTCGCGGGCGTCGGGGTTTTGGTCGAGGAGCAGATGGAGCCAGGTCAGGGTGGTCGCGGTGGTCTCGTGTCCGGCCGCGAGCAGGGTGACCAGTTCGTCGCGGACCAACTGGTCGGTGTACTCGGGGCGTTCGGCGCCCGCACCGGTCAGGACGTGCAGCAGGCCCGGCCCGTCGGGGCCCGCCGTGCCGCTGCGGGCGGCGTCGATGGCATGCCGGGCCAGCGCGTCGATGCGGGCGAGATCGGCGGCCACCGTGTCCTGGGCTCCGACGGCATCGGCGGGCAGCGTCGGCAGGGCCTCCATGACAGCGCCCACCGAGGTCAGTACGTCCGCGGTCGCCTCGTCGAGCGGATACCCGGTGAGGGAGCGCCAGATGGAGTCCAGGGCGAACCGGCGCATCTCGTGCCCGACGTCGAAGGTCTGCCCGGTGCGGGCGTACTCGTCCCAGCGTGCGGCGGTGGTGCGGGCGGCCTCGGTGATCCGGTGTTCGTAGCGGCGCATCCCCGGGCCGGTGAACTGGGACTGCAGCAGGCGGCGTTGCCGCTTCCACGCGTCACCGGTGGCCGCCAGGACACCGTCTCCGACCAGTAGCCGGGCCCGGTGGGAACGCTTGACGTACACGTCCGCGTGCTGGGCCAGGACGTGCTGGACCGCCTCCGGGTCGGTCACGAGAACGGTCCGGGCCGAGCCGTTGCGGAACGCGGCCACACCGCCGCACCGCTCACGCACCCGGGTCAGCAGCTCGACCAGTTGGCCGCCCTCGGCACGCCACCGCTCCACGAGTCCCGGCTCGGCCTCCGGGACCGGCCGCCCCTCCGGCCGCCCCTCCGGGCGGGGGCAACTCCGAGACACGTCGGCCGTATTGGTGTCCATGCTTCGCCTCCAGGTCGACTGCCGGAACTGCCACACGGAATGTACGGGCTCGGGCACGGCCGGTAAAACCGGGCCCGCTCCGTTCACGCCGAGTCCGGCAGCCGGTGCGACCGCTCCGCGACCCTTCGGGGAGCCCTCCCCGCTGCGGGGGTCAGACCTTCATCGCGTACACGATCAGGTTGTCCAGCGTGTGTCCCTGGGCGTCGAACGCGCCGTCGCAGGTGATCAGCCGCAGCACACGCCCCTCGGTGCGGCCGTAGACCCGCTCGGTGGGGAACGTCTTCTTGCCGACCGTCTCGCGTCCTGTGACCTTGAAGCGGATCTTCGTTCCCCCGGCGTCGCGGACGACGATGTCCGCACCCTTGGCGATCTTCTTCAGGTCGTGGAAGACGGCCCGCCCGTAGCGGGTGTCGTTGTGTCCGATCAGCACGGCGGGACCGCGCGCGCCGGGCACCGGGCCGCCGGAGTACCAACCGGTCGTCATGCCCTTGTCGGAAGGCGGCACTTCCACTGTGCCGTCGGTGTTGAGACCGAGCCGCATGATGTCGCTCTCGACCCCGATCGAGGGGATGGACACATGCGCGGGCGTCCCCGGGCGGGCCTCGTCGGAAGACGAGGAAGAGGAAGAGGGGGAGGAAGGAGGAGGGGCTGTACGGGAAGCGGGGCCGCTCGGTGGCGGGTCGGCCTGGGCAGCCGCTGCCCGGCCGGATCCGGGCCGGGCGTCGACGGCGGCGGTGGTACAGCCGGTCAGGGCGAACAGCGCGGTCGTGCCCAGGCAGGTGAGTGTCAGCAGAACGGAGGGCCGGCCGGGCCGGGACGTACGGGACATGGGTGCAGGCTCCTGGGAAGGCCGACGGCCGGTGGGACGGCGACCCGTGCGGGACGTCGCCTCCACCGGCCGTCGGATCGGGTGGGTCAGCCGTCGCGCCGGTCGGCGGTCCGACGGCGGATCACCACGGTCGTGGCTCCCGCGAGCAGGAGCGCCGCTCCTGCGGCGGCACCCAGGGTCGCAGTCGAACCGCCGTTGGACGCGGCCTCGGGCTGCTCGCCCGCGGCGACCCCGCCGCGCGGCGGGGTGACGGACGGGCCGCTCTCGCCGCCGCCCGCCGACGGGGTGGCGGTCGGGGCGGACTCGCCACCGCGCGACGGGGTGGCACTCGGGCCGGTCTCGCCGCCGCCCGCGGACGGGGTGGCGCTCGGCGGGGTGGCGGTCGGGCCCGTCTCGCCGCCGCCCGCCGACGCCCCACCGGCCGTGGAGGGAGCGGCCGGCTTCGGGGCGGTGTCGGCGAAGGCCGTGGTGGCCGGGAGGCAGATCGCGCCCGCCGTGACAGCGGCGAGTACGGCATGGCGCAGGGGAGTCTTCAGGGACAGCAACGACATCTACAGGGCTCCGTTCCGATTCGGCCTCTTCGACGGCGCGGGTACGGACGCGTACCGCGCCGCGAGGCGTGCCCACAGGCTGGCGCGAAGTTATGAAGAAGCTGTCAGGAAGCTGTGGTCCTCGGATCAGGCCCGTTCTGGGCCGAGTTTCGGGCCGGGGCCGAAGCCGGGGCCGAAGCCGGGGTCGAGGCCGGGTTCGAGGCCGGATTCTGGGCCGGATTCAGGGCCGGATTCGGGCCCCCGCCCGGGGCCCGTCGGCGCGGTCCGTTCCGGCGCGGTGGGAAGGCGGAGGGTGAACACCGATCCCGCGCCGGGAGAGCTCGTGGCGGACACCGTGCCCCCGTGCGCCTCGATGAGTTTCCGTACGATCGCCAGTCCGAGCCCACTGCCTCCGGTGCGCCGGCTGCGCGACTTCTCGGCGCGCCAGAACCGGTCGAAGACGTGCGCGAGGTCCTCGGGCGGAATGCCGACACCGGTGTCCGCGACCTCCACCAGCACCGCTTCCCCGTCCGGTGACCCCAGCGCGCGCAGGGTGACGCGGCCGCCCGCGGGAGTGTGGCGCACCGCGTTGGAGACCAGGTTGCCGACGGCCTGACGCACGCGGACCGGGTCGGCCGTCAGCGCCGGAACGGGGCGCTCCGGCGGCGGGGAACACACCGTGAGCGCGACGCCCGCCGTCTCCGCGTGCGTCCGGTGAGCGGCGGCGACCTGTGCGAGCAGCCCCTCGACGCGCACCGGTTCCAGGTGCAGCCGCAGCGCCCCGGCGTCGGCCTGGGCGAGGTCCTGGAGGTCGTCGATGATGTGCTGGAGCTGCATGGCCTCCTCGTGCAACGAGGAGATGAACGCGGGATCGGGTTCGGCCACCCCGTCCTGTACGGCCTCCAGCCAGCCGCGGATGTTGCTCAGCGGGGTGCGCAGCTCGTGCGCGACATCGCTGACCATGGCCTTGCGCTGCCCCTCCAGTTGGGAGCGGTGCGCGGACATGTCGTTGAACGTCGCGGCGAGCCGGCCGATCTCGTTGTCGGCCGCCACGCGCACCGGCGTGGTGTCCGCGCCGTCGCGCATCCGCTGGGCGGCGCTCGTCAGCGCCTGGAGGGGACGTACGAGCCGGATGCCCGCCAGCACCGAAGCGCCGACCGTGAGGGCCAGTACGAGTGCGGCGGCCCCCGCGATCTTGGCGGTGTTGGCGGGGGAGAGGTCGAACCCCGGCACGGTGGCCGCCCCCGCGTCTCCTATGAAGAGCAGCGCGGGCGAGGCGACGTACGAACTGAGCTGCTCGCGGCGGGCCGTTCCCACGCAGGAGGCGATCGCCCGGTCGTCCTCGGAGTCGCGGGGGACCATCCTGGTCTCGCCGCCGCCCAGGTAGCTGGGCGTCGCTCGGGGAGGGACCACCTGCGGGGGCTCGACGGGCCCGGCCTCCTGACCCCAGGAGAGGTCGAGTCTCAGCCGGATGCCAGGTCGGCCCTGTCGTTTCAGGCAGGCGTCGGCGAGTTGGTTGAGCGCGCCGAGCGCCTTGCGCTCGGTGGCGGTGGGCAGGTCCAGGGCGTCGGTCGGACACCGGGACTCCTGGAGCCGTCCGGGATCGTTGCCCACCACCTGGACCGTGGGGCGCCCGCTGGGACTCGTCACCACGTCCGAGGCGATGCCCGAGCCGTCGAGACAGGACACCAGCCGGTCGGCGCTGCGCCGCAGGTTCCTCAGCTCCGCCGCCGGGAGCCGGAACGGGCCCACCGCCCGCGGATCGACCCGGTCCGCCGGGGTCCCTGCGCTTCCGGGACTCTCCGCCGCCAGCGCGGTGTCCACGGAGAGCGGGTCGACGACCGCCGAGGCCTGGGCGGGCAGTGCGGACGAGGCCGACGGAGGGGCGGAGTCGGCGAGCGGCGTCCTGACCTCGGTGGTCAGGGCGACCCTGCGGCCGGACTGCTCGGCCAGTTCGCGCACGGTCTTCTCGACCCCGTCCCAGGTGCGGTGGGCCGCCGCGTAGCCGAGCAGGGTGTGGTAGATCCGGGCGTCGGCGGTCAGGTTCTGGCCCTGCTCCTGCCGGATGGCGCCCGATGTCGTCTGGACGGCGATCCAGGCGGTGGCGGCCACCGAACACGCCGCCACCAGCGCGGACACCGCCAGCAGACGTCCCAGCAGACTCTTGCGCAGCGGCAGTCTCGTGCGCCGCGTCGCAGCCCCCGGCACCGGGGCGTCCCGGTGTCCGGCCCTACGACGACGCACGGGACGCCTTCGCCGCATCCGTCAGCTTGTAGCCGACACCGAACACGGTGAGCAGCCGGACCGGGCGGCGCGGGGCCGGTTCGATCTTCTTGCGCAGGTTCATCACGTGCACGTCGACGGTCCGGTCGCTGATGTACCGGTCGAAACCGTGCAGTTCGGCGAGCAGTTGCTGGCGGGAGAAGACCCGGTCGGGCTCGGCCGCGAGAGCCGCGAGGACGCGGAACTCCCCGGGCGTGCAGTCCACCGCCCGGCCGTCGACCGACACCAGGTGCCGGGCGGAGTCGATCACCAGCCCGCCCACGCTCAGCACGCCGTCGGCCACGGGGGCGCCGTCGGGGGCACGCCGGGCGCGGCGCAGCAGCGTACGTACCCGGGCCATCAGTTCCCGCGGACTGTACGGCTTGGTGACGTAGTCGTCCGCCCCGAGGTCGAGGCCGAGCAGCAGGTCGTCCTCGGTGGAACGGGCGGTCAGCATCAGCACCGGCACCTCGCGCTGTTCCGCCCGCAGGATGCGCACCACGTCCAGTCCGTCGGCCCGCGGCATCATCACATCGAGGATCAGCAGGTCAGGCTCTCCCTGCCGGACCGCCTCCAAGGTCGCGAAGCCGTCGCCGACCGCGGTGACGGCATGACCTTCGCGTTCCAGGTAGCGCCGCAACAGCTCGGCCTGCTTTTCGTCGTCCTCGGCGATGATCACATGAGCGCACACGGGTCAGATCGTATAGGCATGCGAGCGGCGGGCGGCCGGGGCGGGGAACGGCGGCCCGCACCGGCCGTGCGGTCGAGGGCCGGTTCCGTACAGGATTTCCGGCACCACCACCACTCCCGCCAAAGCTCCCGCCAAAGCCCCCGCTCTCCAACGGAATTGACTTCACCAAGACCGCTCGGCGCAGAATCACTCCCATGGACAACACACCGACCACCGACACCACCGACACATCCACCGCCCCTGCCGCGCCGGGCCTGTTGGCCGGCAAGGTCGCCTTCATCACCGGTGCGGGTCGCGGCATCGGCGCCGCAGCGGCCCGGCTTTTCGCCAGGGAAGGCGCTCGGGTCCTGCTCGCGGCCCGTACGGAGGACCAGCTGAAGGCGGTCACCGAGGAAGTCAGGGCGGCGGGCGGCATCGCGGACTACGTGGTGTGCGACCTGGCCGACGCGGACAGCGTGCGCGCCGCCGTCGACCGGACCGTGGAGGTGTACGGACGACTCGACGTCGCGTTCAACAACGCGGCGACGGGCATACCCCCCGGCCCGATGGACCAGGTGTCCGAGGCTGATTTCGACCACATCTACGCCGTGAACCTCAAGGGCCCGTGGCTGGCCATGGTCGCCGAGGTCGCCGCCATCCGCGCCACCGCCGGAACGGGGGCCATCGTCAACAACTCCAGCATCGGCAGCTTGAGGGGCAACCCCGAACTGCCCGCCTACGGTGCGACGAAGCGGGCGCTCAACAGCCTCACCGAATCGGCTGCCGTCACCTACGGCCCGGAAGGCATCCGCGTCAACGCGATCGCCCCCGGCACCACGCTGACCGAGATGATCCGTTCCTGGGAAGCGGATTCGCCCGGTGTGATCGACCGGCTCAACGCGAAGACTCCGCTGCGCCGCGCAGCCGACCCCGACGAAATCGCCCAGGCCGCCGCCTGGCTCCTCAGCGACCGCTCCTCCTATGTGACCGGCACGGTCCTCCGGGTCGACGGCGGCATGCGGGCCTGATCCGGCCGAGAGGTCATCTCAAGGGTGCTCGGGCGGCGTGTGCGTGGGGTCCAACTCCGCCCAGGCGCGATGGACATGGCCGCGGGCCCTGCCGAGGTGCAGGGCGAAGCGCGCGTGGGACAGCGGACGGGTGAGGAAGTTGCGGCGGTGCGCGAGTGCCGCCGCCTGCGCCGCCTCCAGGACGCGGACGGCGGAGGCGAGATGCTGCCGCGCGGCGCCGGAATCGCCGACGTCGGCCAGGCCTGCGGCGCATGCGCTGAGCGTCTCCGCGGTCTCCGCCAGTTCGGCCGTACGCCGGATGCTGGAGGGTTCGGCGAGGGCCTTGAGTCCGGCTTCCGCCTTGCGCAGTTCAGTGATGTGCTCCGTATGCATGCGTGCATTATGCATACCGGAATTGGCCGCCGCCCTTGACGGCATCGAACGGAAGGTTCCGGCGTTCCTGCCCCGCCTGAGAACATCCAGATTCCCGATGGCAGGGGACGCGGTGTGCAGGGCTGCGCCGACCTTTGATCTGTACGTCCCCATTCTTGGCAAGCAAGCGAGGGCAATGATGCAGGCCGATTCCAAGCTTCACGACTGGCGGATCGAACCCCGGGAGTACGCGCGGCAGGAGGAGCGACGCGGGAGGAGGCACGCGTACGAGTACCTCGACCCGGCGCGTACGGCACTGATCGTGATCGACATGGTGGAGTTCTTCGCCAGGTCGAATCCCTACGCCCGCGGCATCGTGCCCCACATCAACCACCTCGCCGAAGCGCTGCGTACCGCTGGCGGTCTGGTCGCCTGGGTGGTCCCGGCCAACGAGGCGCCGCTCGGCGATGTCAGCGACGAGTTCTACGGACCGGCCGTCAGCGCGATGTTCGCGGCGACCGGCGGCGAGGGCCCGCCGCGCTCGCGCCTGTGGCACGCGCTCGACGTCCGGCCCGACGACCTGGCCGTGGAGAAGAGCGCGTACAGCGCCTTCTTCCCCGGGCGTTCGCCGCTGCCGCGACTGCTGGCGGAACGCGGGATCGACACCGTCCTCGTCACGGGGGCGCTCACCAACGTCTGCTGCGAGTCATCGGCCCGGGACGCTGCCACCTCGGGCCTGCGCGTACTGATGGTCGCCGACGCGAACGCGGCCCGGCGCGACCGGGACCACAACGCGGCGCTGCACACGATCTACCGGTCGTTCGGCGACGTACGGACGACCGGGGAGGTACTGGACCTGATCGGGCGACACCCGCGCTGACGGTTTCCGGCTCTGCCCACGGTGGGCAGGTACACGACACCTCTTTGCCCTGATGCTCGGAACAGGGTTCAGGAAGCGAACCTCTCGAAGGGAAACCGACCAAAGATGCTGACTTCTGGTCGAAACAGAGTGCGGACGGCTGCGTTTGCCCTCCTGGCAGCGGTGCTCGTGGCCGGCCCCGTGACCACCCCCTCCGCGGCGGCGGCGCCCGCCGAGAAGGAAGGGCCGATATCGGTGGCCTACGTCGAGGTGAACAGCAACAGCATGCTCAACGTCGGCAAGTACACACTGGCCAACGGCGGCGGCAACGTGTTCGACGTCGCGGTCATCTTCGCGGCCAACATCAACTACGACAGCGCCAAGAAGTCGGCGTACCTGTACTTCAACGAGAACGTGCAGCGCGTCCTGGACAATGCGCAGACCCAGATCCGGCCGTTGCAGGCCAAGGGCATCAAGGTCGTGCTGTCGGTGCTCGGCAACCACCAGGGCGCCGGCTTCGCCAACTTCCCGTCCAAGGCCACGGCCTCGGCGTTCGCCAAACAGCTGTCCGACACCGTGAGCAAGTACGGGCTGGACGGCATCGACTTCGACGACGAGTACGCCGAGTACGGGAAGAACGGAACCGGTCAGCCCAACGCCGGTTCCTTCGTCCACCTGGTCTCCTCGCTGCGCGACAGCATGCCCGACAAGCTCATCTCCCTCTACAACATCGGACCGTCCGCGACGAGGCTCTCCTACGGTGGTGTGAACATCGCGTCGAAGTTCAACTACGCCTGGAACCCGTGGTACGGCACCTGGCAGGTACCGGGCATCCCGCTGCCCAAGTCGTCTCTCTCGCCCGCGGCCGTCGATATCACCAGGACGCCCGTGAACACCGCGGCCGACCTCGCCAGGCGGACCGTGAGCGAGAACTACGGCGTGTACCTGACCTACAACCTCGACGGATCCGACCGGCACACCTACGTGTCCGGCTTCACCAAGGAGCTGTACGCGAGCGAGGCCGTCTACACCCCCTAGGTTTCGGGAGGGCTGTCCCGCGACGGCCCGGGTGCGAGGCAGGCCGCCGCGTGAGGTCGGCCGGTCACGCTCCGGCGAGCAGCGGGTCGAACGGGGTGCTGCGCTGCCGGCCGGACATGAAGGTCAGGAACTCCCGCACGAAGGCGCTACGGGTGTACGTCACGCCCCCGGCACCGGAGACGTCCCGGTGGAACGCGGTGCGGAACAGGGTCCGGTACTCGTCCGCGTCGATCTGCTGGTCGCCGTTCCTGTCGGTGACCTCGAAGAGGGTTTCGGCGACCCTGATGAGAGCGGGCCCGGCGAGGCCGGGAGCGGCGGCGGCGTACTCCTGGGCGCTGATGCTGCCGTCGCCGTCGCTGTCGAGGGCGCTCTGGAGTTCGCGCCACCAGTCCGCGAAGGCGTGGTAGAGCCTGGTCTCCTCGGGTTCGTCCAGGTCGAGGCGGCCGGCGAGTTCCCGGGCCATGGCGGCGAGGTCCGGCCAGTCCAGGGAACCGTTGCCGGTCTGGTCGAGCACCTGCCGGAAGAAGCCCTCCGCGTCCTGTCGCTGTGCCGAGTCGGTGGCCGACGCCGTGCGGCTGGCGGGGGCGCTCTGGGCGGGCAGCGGGGTGATGAGCCTGAGCAGGGCCCCGGCGCGCTTCATCCTGGAGTGCAGGGCCGCGACCGTCCGGGCGCGCGGGTCGTCGCTGTCGGGAGACAGGGCGAGGAGGTCGATGACGGCTTCCGGCTGGATCCAGCCCGCGGGGAGGAAGCGGGCCAGGCCGACGGCCAGGTAGGTGCCCTGCATCAGGGTCTGGGCGCCGGGCATCTCGGGCAGCCCCGCGCGGCGGCGGAAGGACTCGGGGAGAGAGGCGACCGCGATCGCCCCGACGACCGGCCCGGCGACGGCGCGGCCGGTGGCCCACAGGGTGGGGAACCCGCTCAGGAGAGGAGGGGCGGGGAGGTGGTCGAAGAGCTTGTACAGGATGATGCGCATCGCCTCCGTGTTCTCCAGCTCCTCCTCCACCGTCCTGTCGAAGTACTGCCAGAACTCGGGGAGGGAATCGGGCAGTTGGCCGGGCTCGTCCCCCATGGTGGCGAGCACGGCCCGGAATTCGGCGTACAGCTCCTCCATGAACGCCTGGTCCAGGGGCTGCCCGCTCAGCCGGCACATGGTGACGGAGCTTTCGTACAGCGTCGCCACCACCCAGGCGCGCGCACCGGGGTCCATCGCGTCGTAGGGACGGCTCCGGGGGTCGGTTCCCTTCAACCGCTCGTGCATGCGGTTCAGCCGTGCCGCTTCCCTGCCGCGCACCTGCGCGTCGGCTCCGATCATGCGCTGCATGCTCAGGAAGGTGTTGTGCAGACGCCGCCAGGGGTGGGCGACGAACGTGGAGTTGTCGATGAGGGCGGCCCCGATCTGCGGGTGCGCGGCCTCCAGCACCGTTGCCCTGACCATGGCGAGCGCCCAGCGGGGGTCGTTGAAGAACGTGTGTAACCGCGAGTCAGGGCCGGCTACGGGCTCGGGCCCGGCGTCGGTGCCGGGGTTCGTGGTGTCCGAGGTGGTCACGGTCGTGATGCTCCGTTCTCGTCCGGCAGCACGCCGCCGAAGCGGCGCTTGCGGTGCCGGTATTCGCGTAGGCATTCAAGGAAGTGGGAGGAGCGGAAGTCGGGCCACAGGACGGGCGGGAAGACCCATTCCGCGTAGGCGACCTGCCAGAGCATGAAGTTGGAGATCCGTTGTTCCCCGGAGGTACGGATCACCAGGTCCACATCGGGCGTGTCCGGGTACGGCAGGTGGCTGGCGAAGGTCTGCTCGGTCACCGCGCCGGGGGGCGTTCCACTGCGGAGCAGCGAGCGCGCCGCCTCGACGATGTCCCTGCGGCCGCCGTGGTCGAAGGCGACGGTCAGCGTCATGCCCCGGTTGTCGCCGGTCAGCGTCATCAGGTCGGCGAAGTCCTGGGCCAGGGCCGGGGGAATGCGCGGGTCGCTCACGCCCAGGAAGCGGCAGCGGATGCCGCGGGCGTGCAGGAGCAGTGCGTGCTTGCGCACCACACGTCGCACCAGTTGCATCAGGAAGTCGATCTCGCCGCTCGGCCGCCCCCAGTTCTCGGTGGAGAACGCATACAGGCTCAACCACCCCACTCCGGCCGTCCGCGCGGCCTCGATGACGTCGATCACGGTCGCCTCCGCTGCGCTGTGCCCGGAGGTGCGCGGCAGCGACCGCAGTTGCGCCCATCGGCCGTTGCCGTCCATGACGCAGGCGACGTGTCGAGGCACTCCGTCGGGGCTCCCGTCGCCTCGGTGGGGGAGGGCGCCGGGAAGCGGGGATGCCCCGTCGACTGTCTGCTGCATGCTGGTGTCTTCCCTGCTGCGGTGCGCTGATCTGATCAACACGAGCAGTGTGTCACCGGTCCGACACGTGGAGTGTCCAAAGTGCCGCGGAATCACTCTTGGGGCGTCCCCGCGAGTCAATTCGGGTGCCCGTCAGGGGAATTCCGCCGCGGGCCTCGAAGAAACGAGCGAAGCCGCGCCTTGTGCAGCCGGCGCCAAGCCCTGCGTTTCGGGCGTACTAGCGGGTGGCGAGCCGATCCAGCAGGGCGGCGCTCCGTGCCAGCAACGCCCGCTCCTCGTCCGTGAGTTCGGCCTCGATGGCCTGTGCGAGCCAGCCGACCCTGCGGCCGCGCTCCGCTTCGAGTGCGGCCCGGCCCGCGTCCGACAGCTCGACCAGTGACTTGCGGCCGTCCGTGGGGTGTGCCCGGCGCGTGATCAGGTTCTGTTCCATGAGCAGCCCCACCGCCCGGGCCATCGACTGGGGGCGTACGCGCTGATCGGCGGCGAGGTCGCTGGTGGTCATGGCGCCGTCGCGGTCGAGTGCGCCGAGCACGGCGACCTGGCCCAGCGGGATGAGGTCCTCGTGGGTGACGCGCCGGGTGAGCTTGCCCATCGCGGTGCGCAGTTCGGCGGCGATGGCGGCGGCTTCCGAGATGGGCATAGGGCACTTTACCCCGGTGGACAGCATTGCTGTGCACCTGACCTGCACGGCAACGGTGCGCAGCAATGCTGTGCAGCAATTCTGCACAGCAGAACTGAGCAGCAAAACTGAGCAGCATTGCTGTATGGTTTGGCGTTGTCGGGCTCAGCGCCAGCGTTGTCGCAGCCGGGGCCACGGCACACGACAACGGCAAGGAACTCCCATGTCCGCAAAGGCAGTCGAACCCGTCGGAATCACCGACGCCACCATCGAGACCGTCGCCGCCCGCCGGATCATCGACAGCCGGGGCAACCCCACGGTCGAGGTCGACGTCGTCCTGACGGACGGGTCCCTGGGGCGCGCGGCTGTCCCCTCCGGCGCCTCCACCGGTGCCAGGGAGGCCGTGGAACTGCGCGACGGGGACTCCGCGCGCTGGCACGGCAAGGGCGTCGACCGCGCGGTGGCCCACGTCAACGGGGAGATCGCGGCGTCCGTGCGCGGCCGGGACGCGACGGACCAGGCGGGCCTCGACGCCGGGCTGGTCGCCCTCGACGGCACCGCCACGAAGTCCCGGCTCGGCGCCAACGCGATCCTCGGGGTCTCCCTCGCCGCCGCCAAGGCCGCTGCTGCGGCCCACCGCCAGCCTCTGTACCGCTACCTCGGCGGCGCCGACGCCCACCTCCTGCCGCTGCCGATGATGAACATCGTCAACGGCGGCGCCCACGCGGACAATCCGCTGGACTTCCAGGAGTTCATGATCGCGCCCGTGGGTGCGGACACCTTCGCCGAGGCCGTCCGCATGGGCAGCGAGGTCTTCCACACCCTGCGCCGCGATCTGCTGACCGCCGGGCACTCCACGGGCGTCGGCGACGAGGGCGGCTTCGCGCCCGCGCTGCGTACCGCCGAGGAGGCGCTCGACTTCGTGATGGCCGCCATCGAGCGCACCGGCTACCGCCCCGGCACGGACATCGGCCTGATCATGGACCCGGCGTCCTCGGAGTTCTTCCGCGACGGGGTGTACGACTACGCGGGCGAGGGCGTGCGCCGCACCCCCTCCGAGAACGCCGACTACCTGGCCAAGCTCATCGACGCCTACCCGGTCCTCTCCATCGAGGACCCCATGGCGGAGAACGACCTGGACGGCTGGCGCGAGCTGACCGCCCGCGTCGGCGACCGCTGCCAGCTCACCGGTGACGACGTGTTCTGCACCAACGAGACGCTGCTCCGCGAGGGCATCCGCACCGGCGTGGGCAACTCGGTCCTGGTCAAGGTCAATCAGATCGGGACCCTGACCGAGGCGTTGGCCGCGGTGGACACGGCCCACCGGGCGGGCTGGACGGCGGTCATGTCGCACCGCTCGGGCGAGACGGAGGACACCACCATCGCGGATCTGGCGGTGGCGACCGGCTGCGGCCAGATCAAGACCGGCTCGCTCTCCCGCTCCGACCGCACGGCGAAGTACAACCAACTGATCAGGATCGAGGAGGAGTTGGGCGGATCGGCGCGCTTCGCCGGCCGTTCGGCACTGCGCCGGGCGTGAACAGCGGGTGGAGGTGACCCCAGTGAGGTTGGGGGGACAGCCGTAGTGAGTGGGAGGGAGTGCTCCGCTTAGCGTCTGACGTATCAGGCACATGCGGAACAGGGCAAGAAGCCCTCTTCCGCAGACGTCGGCCCGTGGGCACTCCCGACCGCAACACCCAGCACCTCCAGGAGATTTCGTGATCACCCCCAGTTCGGCCATGCGCTCCAGCTCGGTCATGCGCCGCACCTCGGCCGTGGGCCTCGCCCTCGCCGCCTGTCTCGGCGCGGCCCCCACCACCACGGCCACCGCCACCACGGCCACCGCCACCGCGGCCCCCGCCGCGTCGAAGTCCGGGGCCGGGCTCGACCGCTACTACAACCAGCGCCTGGGCTGGGGCGGTTGCTCCAAGGGCCCGGACGACACCATGGGCCGGGACCTGGACAAGGCCGGTGTGCAGTGCGCGGACGTCACCGTACCGCTCGACTACACCGCCCCCCGGGGCCGTACGATCACCGTCGCGATATCCCGGCTCAAGGCCACCGACACCCGCCACCGCATCGGCTCGATCCTGCTCAACAACGGCGGCCCCGGCAACACCGCCCTCCAGTCCCCGCCGGAGTTCCACACGTGGATGAAGAAGACCGGACCGCGGTACGACATCATCGGCTTCGACCCGCGCTTCATCGGCCGCAGCACCCCGCTGGACTGCGGCCTGCCCGTCGGCACCAACCTCTTCTCGGCCGGTCTCGGCAGGGCGAGCTTCGAGCGCCAGGTCGCGCTCCAGAAGGGCCTGGCCGCCAAGTGCCGCGCCACCAACGCCGCCGTGCTGCCGCACGTCAGCACCCGCAACACGGCCCGCGACATGGACGTCGTCCGGGGTGCGCTCGGCGAGAAGAAGATCTCGTACTTCGGCTATTCGTACGGGACCTACCTGGGCACCGTCTACACCCAGATGTTCCCGGGCCGCACCGACCGCATGGTCCTGGACGGCGCCATCGACCCGCGCAAGTTCGGCCCCCGGCTGCTCCGGGAGGCCGTCGGCGAGAACGAGCAGGCGCTCGCCGACTGGGCCACCTGGGCCGCGCGGCGCGACGGCACCTACGGCCTCGGCCGCACCCGGGCCCAGGTCCTCGCCACCATCGACCGCGTCATCAGGACATCCGCACGCGGCCCGCTGACCGTCGGCACCGCCCCTGACGACTTCCGGCTCGACGACACCCAGGTCCCGTTCGTCCTCCTCGCCGGGCTCGACAGCGACACCGACACCTCCCGGGCGTCCCTCGCCGAGCAGGTGTCCGTGCTGAACAAGGCCGCAGCCGGGCGGCCGACCAAACTCTCGCCGCAGTTCGCCGGGCTCCTGCGGCTCGCGACGACCGGCGACATGTCGCCCATGGCCAGTTCGCAGTCCGCGGTCATCTGCGGGGACGCCCCGGCCCCGCGCGATCCGGAGGTCTACTGGCGGGACATCCAGCGCAGCCGCGCCGCGTACCCGCGCTTCGGCGCGCTGAACAACAACATCGGCCCGTGCGCCTTCTGGGACCGGCCCCGTGAGAAGCCCACCCAGGTGGAACGCGACGCCAAGGTGCTGATCGTGTCCGCCACCGGCGACCCGCGCACCGCGCACAAGGGCGCCGTCGCCCTGCACGGCCTGCTGCCGAGCTCCAAGCTGATCACCGTCAAGGGCGCCAACCGGCACGCGGTCTACGGCCTGTACGAGAACGCGTGCGTCGACAACAACGTCAACCGGTACCTGGCCACGGGCAAGCTGCCCGCGAGCGACCGGACCTGCGCCAAGTAACGGAGGGTCAACCCCCGGTTGGCCGACTTGTCACTGTTGATCGTCCCCCGGGGCAGCGCCAGGCTGGTGCCGGCCGTCATCGCGGCGGTGAGCGAGGAGCGAGGAGCGCGCGCACATGAGCAACGACAGGACCGCACTGGGCAGCAACGAGGACGCGACCCGCAGCTACTACGAATCCAGCGACGTGGACGGCTTCTACGACGCCGTGTGGGGCGGCGAGGATATCCACACCGGCATCTACGCCGACGACCGGGAGCCCGTCGCCGACGCCTCCCGGCGCACCGTCGAGCGCGTGGCCGACCGGCTCGCGGACCACCTCGGCCCCGGCAGGACCGCCCTCGACCTCGGCTCCGGCTACGGCGGCACCGCCCGGTACCTGGCCGACCGCTTCGGCTGCCGCGTCGTCGCGCTCAACCTCAGTGCCGCGCAGAACGAACGCCACCGCGCGGCCAACGCCCGGCGGGGCCTCGACGGCCTCATCGAGGTCGTCACCGGCTCCTTCCACGAAGTTCCGTACGAGGAAGGCCACTTCGACGCGGTCTGCTCCCTGGAGGCGTTCTGTCACAGCGGCGACCGGCCCCGCGTCCTCAGTGAGGCCGCACGCGTCCTCAAGCCCGGCGGGGCCCTCGCCTTCACCGACATCATGGCCGACGAGGGCGCGTCCGCCGAGGCGCTGCATCCGGTCGTCTCCCGCCTCGGCGTGGACGCGCTGGCCACCCCGTCCTTCTACGTCGACCGGCTCACCGAGCTGGGCCTGGCCCCAGTCGTCTTCGACGACCACAGTGCCCAACTCGGCCACCACTACGTCCGGTTGACCGCCGACACCCGCGCCAAGGAGGCCGAGCTGCGCGCCACCATCAGCCCCGCCTACGTCGACGGCCTGCTCGCCAACCTCCCCCTCTGGGTCGACGCCACTCGCGCCGGACGGCTGCGCTGGGGCATCTTCAGCGCCCGGCGCACCGCCGCGCGAAGTGGGATCAGCGGCGCCTGATCAACTTCGCGCCGGTACGGGGGAACCCGAGCCGGGGGCGGACCGTCATGATCAGTGACCGTAACCGTGTTCCTGACGTACGGCGCACGGGCGGCACCGGTACCGGCATCGACCGGGCCGCACACCGCTCGTGCCACCGCTCGTACGACGTGAACCTTCCCCGGGGGGAACCCTCGTGCCGATCCACCACCGCCGTTCCAGGGCCGCCGTGTTCACCGCCGCCGCGGCCCTCGCAGCCGCGGGCCTGGCAGCCACCGCGACTCCCGCCGCCGCGATCCAGGGCGGCAAGAACGCCACCACCACGGACCACCCGTACACGATGCAGCTCCGCAGCAAGGCGAGCGACGGCACCGCGAGCGAGCACATATGCGGCGGCACCCTCGTCGCGCCGAACAAGGTGCTGACCGCCGCCCACTGCGTCGCCGAGGAGGAGGGGCGGCCCCCCGTCACCTACGAGGTGGTCGGCGGCCGCACCGACCTGCGGACCACCAAGGGCACGGTCCGCCAGGTCGCCTCGATCAAGATCCACCCGAAGTTCGAGGCGGCCAACTACCTGTATGACGCGGCCGTCCTCACCCTCGCCAAGCCGATGCCGTACAAGCCGCTGCCCGTCGCCGGGGCGAAGGACACCGAGCTGGTCAAGTCCGGCCGGTCCGCGACCGCCCTGGGCTGGGGCCTCACCGCCACCGGCACCAAGGGCGTGCGGCTGAAGGCGGCACAGCTGACCCTGTCGCCGCTCAAGGGCTGCGACCCGTACACCGCACCCACCGACACCCCGCTCCTCAAGCTCTGCGGGACTCCCGCCACCGGCACCTTCGACAGCATCTGCCATGGCGACTCGGGCGGCCCGCTGGTCGTGGGCGGCAAGCTGGTCGGGATCACCTCCTCCGGCAACAGTTACTGCAACAAGGAGTACCCGACCGGTCTCTTCACCCGTACCAGCGCGATCGTCGCCGGGCTGGGTCTGCCGACCGGCTGACCGGAGGCCGTACGCGCCACCGAACGGAGTCGTCTGCCGCGATGAGGGGGGTGCGCCGGGTCCCGGGCGTGAGACCCCGCACCGCTCAGGCCAGGCCCGCCTCGATGGCGCGGCGGACGGCGTCGGCCCGGTCGCGGATCCCCGCCTTGGCGAACAGGTTGTTGATGTGGGTCTTGACCGTGGCCTCGCTGATGAAGAGCTTCTCGGCGATGCCCCGGTTGGGCAGCCCCCGGCCGATCAGCGTGAGCACCTCGCGTTCGCGGGGTGTGAGGTCCTCGGGCAGGGCCTGCCCGAGGACCGGTGCCTTGGCCCTGACGGTGGCGAGCAGCCGGTCCTGGACCTCGCGGTCGAGTACGGACTGACCGGCGGCAGCGGCCCGGATCGCCCGGATGATGTCCTGGCGTCCCGCGTTCTTCGTCAGGTAGCCGCGGGCCCCCGCGCTCAGCGCGCCCAGGATCGAGTCGTCGTCGGCGAATGTGGTGAGCACGACCACCGCCACCTCCGGATACGCCTCGCCCAGCCGACGCGTCGTCTCGATCCCGTCCAGCACGGGCATCCGCAGGTCCATCAGTACGACGTCCACCGGCCCTGCGGCGACAGCCGTCAGCACCTCGCTCCCGTCGGCGGCGGCCGCGACGACGTCGATGTCGTCCGACAGCCCGAGCACCGCGGCGAGCGGCTCCCGGACGGCGGCCTGGTCGTCGGCGACGACTACCCTCAACCGCCGCGGATTCTCCGTCGGTTCACTCGGTTCACTCGGTTCATTCGTCCCACTCGTCCCACTCATCCCGGGATCGCTGCCTCCACTTGCCAGCCGTCTCGGTCCGGCCCCTCGGCGATCGGCCCCGCGGTCACGGACCCGCCCAGCAGAGCGACGCGTTCGCGCATTCCGATCAACCCCATTCCGCTGCCGGCCCCCGCCGTCACCGTACGGGTGGCGGAACGGTTGCGGATCCTCAGGGTGGTCGACGAGGCGCCGAACACCAGCTCCACGCGGACCTCTCCGCCGGGAGCGTACCGAGTGGCGTTGGTCAGTGCCTCCTGGGCGATCCGCAGCAGGTTCTGGGTCACCGCTGCCGGTGTCGTGCGGACGGTCCCGGTCACGGTGAGCGCGTCACGGTGGCCCGACGATTCGAGCATCGCGGTCAGGCTCTCCCGCAGGGGCAGCGTGTCCTCGCGCAGTGCGTGCACGGTCCACTGCGCCTGTTTCAGGCTCTCCCTGACCAGGTCGTGGGCCTTGTCGTTGGCCTCCCTGACCTTCTCCAGGTCACCGGTGTCGAGCAGTGCGTCGGCCAGCTCCAACTGCATGTTGATCCCGGCGAGAGAGTGCGCCAGAACGTCGTGCACGTCCCGGGCGATCCGGCTGCGCTCGGTCAGCACGGCGGTCCTGGCCTCGGCCCTGGCGGCGCGTTCGGCCGACTCGGCCGCTGCGATCGCCGCCGTGACGGCCCGGCGCTGACTGCGGTTGACGATGCCGACCAGGACCGGGGCGCCGGAGGCGAGACCGAGCGTCCAGTGCGTCTGGTGGTACCCGGGACCGAGGTGGAAGTACAGGACGGCGCCGCAGATCAGGCTGCAGATCCCGGCGAGGACGAGGGCCTCCTTCGGCTCCAGCCGGTAGCCGATGTGACCGGCGATGAAGAAGGCGAAGAGGAAGCCCGTACCGCTGCTGCTGACGCCGATCAGGGCGGCCGCCGCGACGACGCCGAAGGAGAGCCAGAGGAGAGCGAGGTGCCGGGGAACCCTGTGCTCGGGCAGCCGCCGGGCCAGCAGCGACGCGGAGTTGAGCACGAAGAGGACGGCGACGGCCAGGCCCCGGCCGCTGAAGCCCATGGGGCGGATCGTCAGTGCGCCGATGACGACGACCGTGAGGGTCAGCACCCACTGCACCCGCGGGTCCTGTCCGGTGACCGGCCGCGGGGCCGCCCCCCGGGCCGTGGACTTCCCAGGGGGCGGAGCGCTCTTGGTCAGGGGCACCTGCCGAACATAACGCACGGTCAGACCGTGCGGTCGAGGACGGCCACGGGACGGGTCACCGTCCGCGCCCGGCTGCGTACGAAGATCGTGGCCAGCCGCGTGACCACTTCGGTGACTGCCATCAGCACGAACGCCGTCACCCAGGCCTGGTCGCCGGTGATCTGGTGGGCGATGCTGAACCGGGCGACGTCATCGGCGCCACCGCCGTGTTCGACCCACAGCTGGAACCCCATCCGTGCTCCCATCCCCACGATCCACAGGATCGCCGACACCGCACCGGCCTTGATCAGAAGGTGCCCGTCGACGGCGCGGATCCGGGTGTAGACGCCCCCGGCGACACCGAGCGCGGCACCCACGCCCGTCAGGACCCCGACCAGCACCAGGTCGTTGCCAGCGGTGGGAAGGGTGTCCAGGTACGAATGGGCCACGAAGGCCACGATGCCCAGGGGGATCAGGAAGGTCTTGAGGTCGAGTCGGCCTTCCCGCAGCTGCCGGAAGACGACGAGGAGGAGGGCGATGTCGGTGATCCACTCGGTCGTTGTCATGCCCTCAAGACTGCTGCGACGCGGCCCGCAGCACCTGGACCCCTGGGTGGAGTAGTGGGTGGAGTTCCACCGCCCATGTCGTGTCCACCCCCGCCGGGCGGACCGCACACTCCCTTTTGAATTGGTGCGTGAAGTCGGTGAATGGATCCTTGCTGCGATGAGCCTTTTCGGAGTGACTTGGATCGCCTTTGCGGGTGGTGTGATTGCGGGGGCTCGCCGGGGGGAAGTGGTCTGTATTTCAGAGGTGTTGGGTGACTGGTGAGACTTGTTGAAGCGGTCAACGTTTCATTGACAGTTGCTCTGTGCGGGTGATTGAGTCGGGCTCGTCGCGAGGCCGTGGTCACGGCTTGTCGAGCAAGGTGGAAGGGGTGCGCTGTCAGCGGATTCTGTATCTTTCACCAGTTCGTTTCCGCCACGGTGGCCGGTTTATTTCCACTGCGGCCACCGGTTCGTTTCCGTGACGACGGCCGTGGATTTGACCGAGGTTTTTCCTTTTCTTTTCCCGCGCTGTTGGTCTGCTCGTAGGTCCCCGAAGTCCAGGAACAGGAGCAAGGTGTGCTTGACGCCCGGAGAGGGGCCCGGAAGGTATTCGACAAGCCGGGTACCGACTCGGCGGACCTGGCGGTGGACGGCGGGCGGAGTGAGGAGGCCGTCGGCGCCGACGCGTTGAGCGTCGGAGTGCCGGGGGACAAGTCGGTCACCCACCGGGCGCTGCTGGCGGCGCTGCTGCCCGGCGCGCCCGAGGTGCTGACGGTGCGCAACGCCAACCTGGGCGGCGCCGTGCGTGCGCTGCTGCCCGCGATGCGGGCGCTGGGGGTGGAGACCCGTACGGACGGCAGCACGCTCACCGTGCGGCGCGGCGCGTTACCGGTGCCGCAGCAGGTGCGCGACCACCCGGACGTGTCCGGCTGGCCGGAGGGCGTGCCGTACCTGGAGACCGGAGGGTCGAGCGCCGCGGCCCGGCTGCTGATCGGGGTACTGGCGGGCAGCGGCACCGCGGCGGTGGTGGACGGTGACGAGGTGCTGCGGCACCGCCCGATGGACTGGCTGATCGATCCGCTGGTCGAACTGGGCGCGGACATCGCCTACTTGGGGGACGAAGGCCGCCTTCCCGTCCGGGTCAAGGGGGCGGTGTGCCGCTCGGGGACGGTGAAGCTGCGGGTGGGAAGCGCGCAGGCGCGGTCCGCCGTGCTGCTGGCCGTGGCCGCCGCGGGGCTGCCGGCGACCGTACGGCACCCGGTGCGCTCCCGGGACCACACCGAGCGGATGCTCGCCGCGTTCGGCGGCGGACTGCACGAGGACGACGACGAACTCGTCTGGGACGGCGCGGCGTTCGAGGTGCCGGAGGTCATCGACGTGCCGGGCGATCCGTCCCTGGCGGCGTATCCCGTGGCGGCGCACCTGCTGTGGGGCGACGGCGGGACGCTGCGGGTGCCGGGCGTCTGTCTGAACCCGACCCGCACGGGCTTCTTCGACGTGCTGCGCACGAGCGGGGCCGACATCTCCTACGAGGACCCGCACGGGAATTCCTGGGAGGGCGGGCACGCGCGCGGCGGCGAACCGGTGGGGACCGTGGTGGTCCGGGGCGGACTGGACCGGGTCGAGTCCGTCCGGGTGGACGAGCCCGCACTGCTGCACGCGCTGATCGACGAGGTGCCGTTGCTGGCCCTGGTCGCGGCCCGGCTGCCGGGAGTGTCGTGGATCGGGTGCGCGGAGGAGCTCCGCTTCAAGGAGACGGACCGGCTGACGGCCACGGCACGGATGGCCGGGGCGTTCGGCGCCCGGGTCGAGGTGGCCGAGGACGGACTGACCGTGCGCGGCGGCGCACCGCTGCGGGCCGGTGAGGTGCCGGGCTTCGAGGACCACCGGATCGCGATGGCCGCCGCGACGCTCGCGGGGTGCCTGTCCGGGCGCACCACGGTGCGGGGCGGCGCCTGTCACCGCACGTCGTTTCCCGACTTCGCCGATGTGCAGCGGGCCGTCGGCGCCCGGATCGCAGAGGACCCGACGAACCGAACGAAGGACTTCCGGTGATGAACAGTGATGTGGGTGCCGAAGCGCGGTCCACGGGGAGCGCCCTGGGGCCGGAGTTCAGCGGTGGCAGCGGTCCCTGGCTTTACACCGAGGACGGCACCGCCTGGTTCGACGGGACCGCGGGCAGCGGCGCGGCGACGCTGGGACACCAGCACCCCGAGGTCACCGCCGCTGTGACCGCCCAGGCCGCACGCCTGGCCCACACCGGCTGCAAGCTGGCATCGGACGTCCGCAGACGGATGATCGAGCGGCTCTGCGCACTGTCGCCGTACGAGGAGCCCGCGGTGCTGCCCACCGCGACCGGCTCGGAGGCGGTGGAGTCCGCGCTGAAGATCGCCCGTGCGGCCACCGGGCACCGGGCCGTGGTCGGCTTCCGCTACGGCTTCCACGGCAAGACGGCCGGGGCGCTGGCACTCACCTGGCGCGCGGAGTTCAAGACCTACAGCGGCTACGGGAAAGACGGCTCAGGGAAAGACGGCTACGGGAAAGACGGCTACGGGAAAGACGGCTCAGGGAAAGACGGCTACGGGAAAGACGGCTCCGCGGACGACGGCGCCGAAGGCTCCCCGCCGGTCGTCATCGCGGAACTGCCCGACCCCCGGGAGCCGGGAGCCGACGACGTCGCCGGTTTCGCGGCCGGGCTGTCCGCGGCGCTGGACGCCGCCGACCGGCGCGGCGGCACCGCGGCCGTGGTCCTGGAACCGGTCCAGGTGACCGAGGGGGTTCTGGACGTACCGCCGGCGCTGCTCGACGAGATCGCCCGGCAGGCGCACTCCCGGGGCGCGCTGCTGGTGCTGGACGAGATCTACACCGGGCTCGGCAGGGCCGGGCGGCTTTTCACCGCCGAGCTGATGACCGAGAAGCCGGATCTGACGCTGCTCGGCAAGACCCTGGGCAATGGGTTCCCGGTCGGCGCCGTGGTGGGGGAGCGTGCGGTGCTCGACGCGCTGCCGCCGGGCGTGCAGACCTCCACCTTCTCCGGGCATCCGGTCTCCTGCGCGGCCGCCGAAGCCGTACTGGACATCGTCGTACGGGAGGACGTGGCGGGCAGGGCGCGGGAGTTGGGCGCGCGGCTGCGTGCCGACCTTGAAGCGCTGGCCGCCCGGCACCCCTGGATGCGGGCGGTCCGGACGGCCGGTGCGCTGGCGGCCTTCGACTGTGTACGGGAGGGGCGGCCCGATCCTGAGCTGGCGCGGGCCGTCACGGGCGGCGCCCTGCGCGGCAGGCTGCTGCTGTTCGGCGGCGGGCCCGAGGGCGCCACCGTCAAGATCGTGCCGCCGGCGCTGCTGGACGAGGACGGCTACCGGTTCCTGATCGAGGGCATCGGGGCGGCGGTGGCCGAAGCGGCCCGGCAGGAGGAGCACACCGGGGCCGGCCGCGACGGCGGAACACGGCATGCCGCGTCACACGGTGCGCCCTTGTCGGAAGGCGGTCGCTTATGAGCTTCCAGCAGCTTGAAAGGGACGTACTGGAACCGGAGTTGTGCACCGTGTGCGGGGTCTGCGAGCTGGCCTGCCCGGCCGGGGTGATCGGTTTCGAGGGGCTGGACCCGGTGCTCACCGTGGCCTCCTGGACCGCCGCCGACTGCGGGGAGTGCACCGACTGCGTGGACGTGTGCCCCGGGGCCGACCCCGGCACCCCGGCCACCGAGGAGCGGCTGTTCGGCCGCACCCGCACCCCGCAGGAGCGCTGGACCGGGGTCTTCGAGGAAGTGGTCGCCGGGCACGCGCTGGACCCCGTGGTGTACGAGGCGTCCGCCAGCGGCGGCAGCCTCACCGCGCTGCTGCAGACCGCCATGCGTGAGCTGGGCGTGACGGCGGTGCTGTCCATGGGGCGGGACGCCGATGAGCCCTGGCGGGCGGCGCCCGCGCTGACCCGCGATCCGGGTGAACTGGTGGAGACCGCCCAGTCCACCTATCAACTCGCCCCGTATCTCGGCCTGTTGCGGAAGATGATGACCGAGGAGCCGGACGCCCGGGTCGCCATGTCCGGCGTGGCCTGCCACATCCAGGCGATGCGCAAGCTCCAGGCCATGGACACCGAAGCCGGGCGGTGGGCACGCGATCGCGTGGTGCTCCTGGTCGAGCCCGCCTGCTCGTCGAGCACACGCCCCGAGGGCACCGCCGCGGTGATCCGTGAACGCGCCCACGTACCCGTCGAGTCGGTGGTGCGACTGCGCTACCGCGAGGGCGAGTACCCCGGGAACATCGGCATCCGCACGCGGGACGGCATGGACCACGAGGTGCAGTTCTGGCAGGCGGTCCGGGACTTCGCAGGCAACAAGACGTACCGCTGCCTGTCCTGCGGGGACTGGATGTCGGGGCTGGCCGACGTGAGCGTCAGCGACGGCGACCCGAACATCTTCGCCGCGAGCGTGAGCGGCGAGGGGCAGACCAAGCACGGCCGGGTGTTCATCCGCACCGCGGCAGGCGCCGATGCGGTGGCCGCCGCCCGGGAGCACGGGCTGTTCACCCACGAACCGGTGGACCTGGCGGGCCTCAACCTGGGCCTGGAGCGCAAGCGCAACCGGCGCGCCAGCTACGAACGCGGCGACCGGGCAGTGCCGTTGGGTCCGATCCCCGGACACCGCGAGGAACTGGACGTCGTGCCGGACGAGCGGTGGATCCCGGCGCCGGACCGGGCGGGGAAGCAGCAGGCAGAGGGGACGACGAGGGAGTGCGGCGATGACTGAACAGGCGTCGGTCCGGTCGCTGCGACGGGTGCCGGACGCCCCGACAGCCGGCCCGTCCGGTGACGTACTCCCGCTGCCCGTACGGCAGTTGGTGGCAGCGGGCGGTACGGATCCGGTCCTTGAGGATGTGCTGCGCCGGCCCCCGGGCCGCGGCGAGATACGGCTGCGCGCCGAGTGGAGCCTGGTGAGTCCGGGCACCGAGCTGCACTATCTGGACCGGTCGGCCCGCACCGGCGAGCGCTTCGTCCTCGGGTACTGCTCGGCCGGGGTGGTGGAAGCCGTCGGCCCGCAGGCCCCCGGGTTCGCGCCGGGCGACCGGGTGATCGCCATGGGCTGGGACGAGGCCGTGCACAGCGGAGCGGTCACCGTGCCGCACCGGCTGTGCCGCCGGGTCCCGGACGGCCTGGACCTGGCGGACGCGGTGGTGGCGGGTCTTGCGGCGACCGCCGTGCACGCCGTGGACCGGGCGGTACTGGAACCCGCGGACGAGGTCGCCGTGGTGGGCGCCGGAATGGTCGGCCAGCTGGTGGCCCAGACCGTGGTGGCCCGGGGCGTCCCCGTCACCCTGCTGGACCTCCGCCCGGAGCGGCTGCGTACGGCGGCGGCCCTCGGACTGGCCACCGCCGACGGGGCGTACTTCGCGACGGAGCGGGAGGGCTCGGACCCCGGACGGGCCGGGAACGGCGGCCGGTGCGTCTTCCTCTGCGGCACCGGGGACGCCGGCGCCACCGTCGCGGCGGCGGCCCGCTGGGCGGGCCGGGCCCCGGGACGCCCCCGGCTGGTCGGCGTCGGCCGGTTCGCGGCACACATCGACTTCAGCGTGGAGCTCGGCAACCTCGACATCCGGTACGCGGCCCGCTGCGGCGCCGGATACCGGGACGCCTCCTACGCCCGCGGACTGACCGACGTCACGGCGCCTGACGGCGAGGGCACGGTCACCGAGAACCTCCAGCGGGCACTGGACCTGATCCGCTCGGGCGGGATCCGCCCCGCCGCCATGGAACTGCCGCGTTTCCCGCTGGAACGGGCCGCCGAGGCCTACGCACAACTGCGCGAGCGACCCGCGCACCCCGCCGTGCTCTTCTCCCACGGCCCGGTCGACGGGACGGAAAGGGGTGCGACGCCGTGACCACGTCCCTGACCGAAATACCCACAGGACACCGGCCGTTCCCGCCCGCCGAGCAGGCCGGAACGCTCGTCCACCGCTTCCTGGAGCAGGCCGCCGCCCACCCGGAACGGGAAGCCGTGGTCACCCCCGAGGTGCGCTGGACCTACCGGGAGACCGCCGGGCGCGCGTCCCGGATCGCCGCCTCGCTGGCCGCTGCCGGGCTGCGCCCCGGCGACCGCGTCGGCCTGCTCTTCTCGCACGGTGCGGAGATGATCGCGGCGCTGCTCGGCGTGCTGCACGCCGGACTGTCCTACGTACCGCTGGACGCCGCCTACCCCGAACAACGCCTCGCCCTCATGGCGCGGGACGCGGGCGTACGGGCCCTGGTCGCCACCGCACCGCACCTGGCTCTGGCCGGTCAACTGGCCGAGGAGCAGCCGGTGTTGGTGTACGACGACCTGGCGTCCCGGCGGGCGGGGAAGAGCGAGGACCCGGAAGTGCGGGCGCGGCCCGACGGGGAGGCGTACGTCCTCTACACTTCCGGGTCCACCGGGCGGCCCAAGCCGGTCGCGCAGACCCACCGCAACGTGCTGCACCACACGCGGGTGTGGACCGACGGCCTGGGCGTCGGCCCGCGGGACCGGCTCACCCTGCAGTCCGCGTACAGCTGGGACTCGGCGGTGCAGGACACCTTCGCAGCCCTGCTCAACGGCGCGGCCCTGTACCCCGTCGACCTCAAGTCGCTCGGCATCAGCGGCCTGCTGGAGTGGATGGCGGCCGAGGACCTCACCGTCTACCACTCCACGCTCCCGGTGTTCCGGGCCCTGGTGCGGGCCATGGAGTCGCGGCGGACGGCACTGCCCGCCATGCGGATGCTCGCCCTCGGCGGTGACACCCTGCACCTGGCCGATCTCGACGCCGCCCGGCGGGCGTTCGCCGAGCACTGCCGGGTCGCCGGGGCCTACGGCTCCACCGAGTGCTCCTGCGCTCTGTTACGGGTGGCAGACAGGGACTACCGGCCGCCGACCGGCGTCTTCCCGCTGGGCCTCCCGGCGGCCGACACCCAGGTGTGGCTCCAGGACGAGCGCGGGCAGCCGGTCGAGGGGCCGGGCGAGGGTGAACTCGTCGTCGCCAGCGACTACTTGGCGCCCGGCGCGGTCCCGGACGGCCGCACCTACCGCACCGGGGACCTCGCCCGGCGGCTGCCGGACGGCACGCTCCTGCTGATCGGGCGCCGCGACTTCCAGGTGAAGATCTCCGGGATCCGGGTGGAGACCGGGGAGGTGGAGAGCGCGCTGAAGGGCCTGCCCGAGGTGCGCGAGGCCGTGGTGATGCCGTTCACCGACCGGCTGGGCGAGCGGCAGTTGGCCGCGTACCTGGTGGTGGCCGACGGAGCGCGGGCCGAACCTGCCGTGCTGCGGGCGACGCTGCGCGGGGTGCTGCCCGACCACGCCGTACCCACCGCGTACGTCCTGCTGGACGCGCTTCCGCTGACGCCGAACCACAAGATCGACCGGGCGGCACTGCCCGACCCCCTCGCCGCCCGGGAGCCGGGACCGGACGCGGGTGTACGCGGCGCCGGGCCGCTGGAGCGGGCCGTGGCCGAGGCGTGGCGCGAGGTGCTCGGCACCGGCGCCGTCGCCCTGGACGACAACTTCTTCGATCTGGGCGGTACCTCCCTGCGGGTGGCCGCCGTCCACGAACTGCTCACCAGGACCGTCGCGCCCGGACTGCGGATGACCGACCTGTACCGGGCACCGACCGTCCGCGCGCTGGTGCGGCTCATCGGCAGCGGCCGGGCGGACCCCCCGGAGGATTCCGGGGCGCCCGCCGCACGGGGCGCCCGCAGACGCGCCGCGGCCCGCGGCGGCGCCCGCCGCACCGCGGCCCGCACCCGACCGGCCGTGCCGCCACCGGACCCGCCGCACGCAGGACCGGCCGTTCCGCCGCCGAACTCCCCTCACACAGGAGGTACTTGTGACTGACCGCCCCTACGCCGCCGTGGCGGACGGCGCCGATCTCGACGGACGGATCGCCGTCGTCGGGCTGGACTGCCGGCTGCCGGGCGCCCGCGACCACCACGAGTTCTGGCGCAACCTGCTCGCGGGCACCGACCAGATCCGCGACGTGGACGAGGAACAGCTCGCCGCAGCCGGGGTGGAGAGCAGGACCCTGGCGGACCCCCGCTACGTGCGCAGGGCCGCGACCGTCGACGACGCCGACCTCTTCGACGCCTCCTTCTTCTACCTCAGCGCCCGCGAGGCCGAGCGGATGGACCCGCAGCTACGGCTGTTCCTGCAGTCCTCCTGGAAGGCGCTGGAGCACAGCGGCCACGACTCCGAACAGTACGAGGGCCGCATCGGCGTCTTCGCGGGCGCGCTGAACAGCACCTACCTGCTGCACAACGTGCTGACCGGCGAGAAGGGCTTCGGGGGCTCGCTGCCCAAGCTCCGCCAGGACCTGTCCGCGCTGATGGGGAACGACCCCAACTACCTCTCCACCAGGGCCTCTTACCACCTCAACCTCACCGGCCCGAGCCTCTCCGTGCAGACCGCCTGCTCCACCTCGCTGGTGGCGGTGCACCAGGCGGCGCAGAGCCTGCTGGGGCAGGAGTGCGACGTGGCGCTGGCCGGAGGCGTGGCGCTGCGCTTCCCGCAGGAGGCGGGGTACCTCCACGAGACCGACGGGATCGCCTCGGCGACCGGCACGGTGCGGCCCTTCGACGCGCACGCGGACGGCACGGTCTTCGGCAACGGCGTCGGCGTGGTGGTGCTCAAGCGCCTGTCGGACGCACTCGCCGAGGGCGACACCGTCTGGGCGGTGCTGCGCGGCTCCGCGATCGGGAACGACGGCGCCGACCGGGTCGGCTACAGCGCACCGGGCGTCACCGGCCAGGCCGCCGTCCTCGCGGAGGCGCTGGCCGTCGCGGACGTGGACCCGGCGACCGTCAGCTACCTGGAGGCCCACGGCACCGGCACCACGATGGGCGACCCCATCGAACTGGCCGCCGCCGCACAGTCCTACCAGGTGGACGGCGCGCCGCCGCTGACGATCGGTTCGGTGAAGGCCAACCTCGGCCATCTGAGCACCGCGGCCGGCGTCACGTCGCTCATCAAGTGCGTGCTGATGCTGCGCCACCGCACGCTGGTGCCCACCCCGCACTTCACCGAGTGGAACCCGCGGTGCGAGGTCGACGGCACCCGCTTCCGCATCGGCACCGAGACCGAGCCGTGGCAGGCGCAGGCCGACGGCGGCCCGCTGCGCTGCGCGGTCACCTCCACCGGCATGGGCGGCACCACCGCACACGTCGTACTGGAGGAGGCCCCTGCCCCCGATCCGGCGGCACGGCCCGCCGCGCCCGCCGCCCCCGTCGCGCTGCTGCCGCTCTCGGCGAAGTCCCCGGCCGCGCTGGAGAAGGCGCGCCAGGAGCTGGCGGACCACCTGGAGGCCACGGCAGCCACGGCAGCGGCAACGGGGCAGGACGCATCCGGGGGGCTCGGCGACACCGCCCTTGAGGACGCCGCCCACACCCTGGCGACCGCCCGCCGCACCTTCAACTACCGTGCTGTGATCACCGCCCCGGACCGGGAGACGGCCGTGCGCGCACTGCGCAGCGGCGACCCGCGCTTCACCCACCAGGACTCCGGACAGCCCGCCGACCGGCCCGTCGTACTGCTCTTCCCCGGCCAGGGAACCCAGCACCCCGGCATGGGCCAGGGCTGGTACGAGCACCTCCCGGTGTTCCGCCAGGTGCTGGACGAGTGCGCGGAGCTGCTGAAGCCGCACCTGGGCCTGGACCTGCGGGACGCCCTCTACCCCCGGCTTCGGGAGTACACCGGCACCCCGTACGACCTGGGCCGCACCCGGCTGACCCAGCCCGCGCTGTTCACGGTGGAGTACGCGCTGGCCCGGCAGTGGGCCGCCTGGGGCGTGCGCCCGGCCGCGCTGGTCGGGCACAGCGTCGGCGAGTACGTCGCCGCCACGCTCGCCGGGGTCTTCGCGCTCCCCGACGCGCTGCGGGTGATCGCCGAGCGCGGCCGACTCGTGGACGGGCTGCCCGGTGGCGTGATGGCCGCGGTGATGCTCTCGCCCGAGGAACTCGCCCCGTACCTCGACGGAGAATCCGAGGACTCCGGGACCGGACGGGTCGCGCTCGCCGCGGTGAACGAGCCTGCGGTGTGCACCGTCGCCGGATCCAGGGAAGCCGTCCGCGCGCTCACCACCCGCCTCACCGCCGACGGCGTCGCCCACCGCAAGGTCGTCACCTCGCACGCCTTCCACTCGGCCATGATGGACCCGGCCGTAGGCCCGCTCACCGAGCTGCTGCGCGGCGTCCCGCTGCGCCGCCCCGAGGTCCCCTTCCTGTCCAACAGGACCGGCACCTGGATCACCGACGAGCAGGCCACCGACCCCGCGTACTGGGGCGGGCACCTGCGCGAGACCGTACGGTTCGCGGACAACCTGGCCACGGTGCTGGACGGCGAGGCCCCGGTCTTCCTGGAGGTGGGACCCGGCCAGACGCTGGCCACCTTCACCCGTCGCCACCCGGACCGGGAGACCGGCGTACCGGTCGTGACCTCCGCCGCCCGCGGGCGGGACGCGGGCGCCGACCTGACCGCGGTCACCGCCGCCCTCGGCCGGCTGTGGGCGGCCGGACTGCCCGTGGACTGGCAGGGCTACTACGCGGGCCGCGGGCGCGGCCGGGTGCCGCTGCCGACGTACCCCTTCGAAGGCACCCGCTACTGGGTCGAGCCCGGCACCGGGACACTGACGGGGGCGGGCGGCGGCACCGGGAACGGGGTGCGCAAGCTGCCGCTCGACCAGTGGTTCTCCGCGCCCGTGTGGCGCCCCGCCGTCGGCACCCTCGACGCGGCCGCCGAACCGGTCACCGACCCCGTACTGCTCTTCGCCGACGAGCAGGGCACCGCCGGCCGGATCGCCGCGCACGCCTTCGAGGGCGAGGTGCTCACCGTACGGGCCGGAGCCGCGTACGGGAGGGAAGGCGACACCTGGACGCTGCGGCCGGACTCCGAGGAGGACCACGCCCGCCTCGTCGCCGACCTGTTGGCGGACGAGCGGCTGCCGGACCGGGTGCTGCACGCCTGGTCCACCGCACCGCTGCCCGCCGAACGCGGCAAGGAACGCTTCGAGAGCGCCCAACGCCACGGCCTCTACAGCCTGATCGCGCTGGTCAAGGCCTTCAGCGAACACGGCGTCACCAAGCCGCTGCAGCTCGACCTGATCAGCGCGGGCGCCTACGCCGTCACCCCGGCCGAGCCGGAACCGGCGGCCGAACTCGTCACCCTCGCCGTCGCCGCCCGCGTCATCGGCCAGGAGCACGGCAACATCGGCGCCCGGCACTTCGACCTGCCGGCCGCCGTCGACGAGCACTCGCTGCGCACGCTCGCCGCCGAACTGGCCGGGCAGCGCCGCCCCGAGGTGGCCACCACGCTGCGCGGCGCCACCCGCTGGATCACCGACATGGCTCCGGTACGCGCCGACTGGACCGCCAAGGCGGCCTCCCGGCTGCGCGAGGACGGCGTCTACCTCATCACCGGCGGCCTCGGCGAGATCGGCTCCACTCTCGCGCACTGGCTGCGCCGCGAGTGCCCCGGCGCCCGCCTGGCGCTGCTCACCCGCGATCCGCTCCCGGACCGCGCGGAGTGGGACGGCTGGCTGGAGAGCCACGAGGACGACGACGGGACGTCGCTGCGCATCCAGCGGCTGCGCGCCCTGGAGAGCGACGGCGACCGGCCCTTCCTCGTCCACGCGGACGTCGCCGACGAGGAAGCGCTGCGTGCCGCGGTGGATCAAGTCACCGCCCACTTCGGTGCGTTGAACGGCGTCGTGCACGCGGCAGGACTGCCCAGCGAGCAGTGGGACCGGGCGATCACCGCGGCCAGTGTCGAGCAGTGCGAGTGGCACTTCGCCTCCAAGGCGTACGGACAGATCGCCCTGGAGAAGGTCCTGGCCGACCACGACGTGGACTTCGCCCTGCTGCTCTCCTCGCTGGCCGGTGTGCTCGGCGGGCTGCGGCTGCTCGGCTACGGCGCCGCCAACCACTTCATGGACGCGGCCGCCGAACGCGCCAACCGGGGCCTGGACCGTACGGTGTGGATCAGCGCCGCCTGGGACGTGTGGCAGCACCACCAGGACGAGAAGCGGGCCATCTCCGCCATCGGCCGCAGCATGGACGACAAGGCGATCCAGCCCGAGGAGGGGCTGGAGGCCGTCCGCCGTCTGCTGACGCTGCGCGACGTCTCCCACGTCGCCGTCTCCACCTGGGACATCGGGCACCGCCTGGACCAGTGGGTGCGCGACGAGCGGATCGCGCGGCCCGCGGCGGGCGCCGTCGCGGCGGCGGGCACCGAAGGAGAGCAGGCCGGGGACGACCTCGTCGGCCAGGTGGCGCGCCTGGTGCGCGACGCGCTGGGCGCCGAGGAGATGCCGCTGGACGCCGACATCTTCGAGTTCGGCGGCGACTCCCTGCTGATCGTGCGGCTGCTGTCGAACCTGCGCGACCAGTTCTCGGTGGAGGTGCCGCTGGCGGACGTGCTCGGCGAGCCGACGCCCAGGGCGCTGGCCACGTTCGTACAGGAGCGCCTGGACGCCCGGACGGAGACCGCGACCGGGGCGGACGCAACCGCAGGGAGCGGCGAGGACGACATCGAGTCGCTGGCGGCGCTGCTGGCCGAACTCGACCCGGACGACATCGAACGCCTGCTGGCCGACGCCCAGCAGGACGGCGACAAGGAACAGGAGCGCTGACCGTGGACTTCAGCCTGATCTTCTTCTCCGGGGACGAGAAGAACAAATACCGGTTCGTGCTCGACGCGGCCCGCTACGCGGACGAGAACGGCTTCACCGCGATATGGACCCCGGAGCGGCACTTCCACCGGTTCGGCGGTCTCTACCCCAACCCCTCGGTGCTCGGCGCCGCCCTGGCCATGCACACCCAGCGCCTGCAGATCCGGGCCGGCAGCGTCATCCTGCCGCTGCACAGCCCGATCAGGGTCGCCGAGGAGTGGGCGGTGGTCGACAACCTCTCCCGGGGGCGGGCCGGCATCGCCCTGGCCACCGGTTTCAGCCCGCTGGACTTCGCCATCAGGCCGGACGGCTGGTCCGACCGCAGGCAACGCACCTTCGACGCGGTGGGCACCATCCGCGAGCTGTGGGAGGGCGCGCCGGTCTACGTCCAGGACGGCCTGGGCAACCACGTCGAGGTGGAGCTGCATCCCCAGCCCGTCCAGCCCGAACTCCCCATCTGGCTCACCTGTTCCAAGAACCCGGAGACCTTCGAGACGGCCGGACGGCTCGGCTGCAACATCCTGACCGCGCTCATCGACATGACCAACGAGGAGCTGGAGGAGAAGCTCGCCCTCTACTACAAGACCCTGGAGGAGTACGGGCACGACCCGGAGAGCACCACGGTCACGCTGATGCTGCACACCTTCATCGGCACCGACCTGGAGGAGGTCCGGGAGACCGTCTGGCCACCCTTCAGCGACTACCTGCGGTCCTTCTTCACCGTCATCGACTCGCAGAAGAAGAACCTCGCGCCGGGCGCGGGCGTCCGCGACATCTCCTCCGACGACCAGGACGAACTGATCAGGTTCGCCTTCGACAAGTACTTCGAGAAGGGCGCGCTCCTCGGCACCCCGGACTCCTGCGCGGCCGTGGTCGACCGCTTCGGGGGCATGGGCGTCAACGAGATCGCCTGCCTGATCGACTTCGGGGTCGACGAGGAGCTCGTCGTGCAGAGCCTGAGCCACCTCAACGAACTCCGGAGGCGCTACGCATGACCGCCGCCCCCTCCCGGGCCGACCTCGCCGCCCGGCTCGCCGACCTCACCCCCGGCCAGCGGGCCCGCCTGCGCGACCGGATCAACCGCCAAGCAGTGCCGGGACAGGGCCGGTTGACCCCGGGCCAGCACCGGCTGTGGCAGACCCAGCAGCGGCTGCCCGGCAGCCCGGTGGACGTGGTCTGCCAGGCCGTGCACCTCACCGGCGGCCCCGTGGACCTCGACCGGCTCGGCGAGCGCGTCAGGGGCTTCGCCGAGCGGCACGAGGCGCTGCGCACCACCTTCGAGGAGCACGGCCTCCAGGAGCACGGCTCCGGGGAGCGCGGCTCCGGGGAGCGCGGCTCCGGGGAGCGCGGCTCCGGGGAGCGCGGCTCCGGGGAGCGCGGCTCCGAGGTGCGCGGCCGGGACATCCGGCCGGTGGTGCACGAGCACCTGCCGCCCCGGCTGACCCGCACCCGCGTCACCGGCGCCGCCGATGCCCACCGGCTGGCCCGGGAACTGGCCGCCGAGCCGTTCGACCTGACGGCGGGACCGCTGCTGCGGGTCACCCTCGCCGAGGGGCCGGCCCCCGACGAGTCCTGGCTGCTCGTCGTGGTGCACAACCTGGTCTTCGACGCATGGTCCTTCGAACTGCTGCTGGACGAGCTGGCCCGGCCCGAGGGCACCGCGCCCGCCGCCGCGCCCGCCTTCAGCGGCTTCGCCGGGGAACAGCGGCAGTGGCTCGAAGGCCCGGCCGGCCGGGCTGCGGCCGCGTACTGGGCCGGCGAGGTGGCCGACGCGCCGCCGCCGCTGCCCACCGACCGGCCGCGCCCCGCCGACGGCACCGCGCGCGGCGGCGGCCGGGTGGAGTTCGCGGTGTCCCGCGCCGTGACCGAGGGGATCGCCGCGGCGGCGCAGCGCGAGGCGGCCACCGCGTACACCGGATGGCTGGCCGTGGCCTGGTCCGCGCTGGCCGAGTTCGGCGGACAACAGGACGTGCTGCTCGGCACGTTCACCGCGGGCCGGGACCGGCCCGGCACCACCGAAGTGGCCGGCTATCTGCTCAACGTGCTGCCGGTGAGGCTGCGGGAGGCGGACGACGGCTCGCACGGCGCCCGCACCCGCGCCGTCCGCACGGCGACCCGGGCGGGCCTCGGGCACGCCGCGTATCCGGGCGAGCTGATCGCGGCCGGGGCGGAGCACCCCCGGGTGCCGGGCACCCACCCCCTCCTGGACGTGGTCTTCGTCTTCGACAACCTCGGGGCGGACGGCCGCGAGATCCAGGGCGCCCGCGCGGACACCGCCGACCTGGACAAGGGCACCACGCGCTACGACCTGACACTGGCCGTCTACCCGGGCCCGGACGGCACGCACGGCTGGCTGGAGTACGACACCGAGCTGTACGACGCGGCCACCGCACGCCGCCTCGCCGAACGGTTCACGGCGCTGGCCGAGTCGGCGGCCGACGGTGCGGCCGACGCGCGCGGCGCAGCCGGAGGGCAGGGGTGATCACCGCACGGCTGAGCGCCCCGGCCTACGAACTGGGCGAGTACGCCGACCCGGTCACCGAGCTCCCCGAGCTGCTGGCCGACCCCCGGGCGGCGGCCGAACTGACCGCGCCGGCCGCCGGGTTCGACACCTACCGCTGGTCGGACGCGCCGGTGGGGGAGCTGATGGCGGCCGCCGCCCAGCGCACCCTGGGCGAGGCCGGGGTGCCGGGCGACGAGGTCGATCTGGTGCTGCTGGCCACCGACTCGCTGCCCCCAGGCCGCTCCGCCCACCGGGACGTCGCCGAACTGCTCGCGGAGGCCGGGCTGACCCGGGCCACCGCGAGCACGCTCAGCCTGATGGACTGCGCCACCGCCATGGCAGCCGTGGGCACCGCGGCCTCGCTGGTCCGGGACGGCAGCGCCCGGCACGTCCTGGTCGTCTCCGGCGACCTGGCCGACCGTGCCACCGGCGGCGAACGCATCGTCGCGGGCGGCGCGGCCATCGCCAGTGACGCCGCGGCCACCGCCCTGGTGTCGGCCACCGCGGCGGGGCTGCCGGTGCTGGGCATGGCCCATCACACCGCCCCGGAACCCGTCCGGGAGGATTCCCCGCGCCGACAGTTGGCGTCCAGGATCGCCGCGCACCGCGAACTGTTCGCCCGGCTCGCGGACCGCCACCCCTTCAAGCCCGAAGAGGTGCGGGCCGTCCTGCCCAGCAACTTCGCGCGCAACGTGCTGGAGATCTACCTCTCCGACGTCGGCTACGGCGGCGCCAGGCTGGCCCTGGGCAACGTCGGCCGGATCGCGCACTGCCTGGGCAGCGACCCGCTGATCAACCTCGCCGACCGGCTCGCGGAGGCGAAGACCGGCGGACCGGCGCAGGAGGACCGCGCCGAGGACCGGCTGATCCTCCTCGGCGCCGGAATCTCCCACCTGGCGGCCGTGCTGCTGGGCGCGCGCCCGCTGCCCGCCGTGGAACGGGCCGGAGAGGGGGCGGGGTGAGCTCCGCGACGGCGGGGGCGAGCGCCGCGACGGCGGCCTATGTGCACGGCTGCGCCGCGCAGTTGGGCGCGCTCCGCAGAAAGGTCGCCGAACTCCCCGAGTACGCGGCCGGACCACCGGACCCGGGCACCGGCTTCGTCGAGTACCGGGAGGCCGAGGGCGACATCCTCGGCCTCATCGGCCCGGCCGTGCAAGGCGCCCTGGACGCCTCGGGGACCGACCCGGCGGCGGTGGACACCGTGCTGCTCGCCACCGAGTCGCTGCCCGCCGACGGCCCGTCCGGCAGTCCGTCCGCAGGCCCGGCCCGGCATGCCGTCATGGAGCTGCTGAGCGGCCTCGGACTGCGCCGCGCCTACCCGCTGATGCTGGGCCTGGCCGACTGCTCCACCGCCACCGCCGCACTCGACGTCGCGGCGTCCCTGGTGAGGTCCGGCGCGTCAGGCACGGTCCTGGTGGTCTCCGGCGACCTGGTGCGTACGGTGCTGCCGGACTCCAGAGTGGTGCTGGGCGGCGCGGCCGTCGCGGGCGACGGGGCCGCCGCGGCCGTGGTCTCGGGGCGGCGGCACGGCTGGGAGGTGCTCGGCGGAGCCCGCCGGATCGCCCACGAGCTCTTCGAGCCGGTGCCGTCCGGCCGCCGACTCGGCGCCCAACTCGCTGCGTACCAAGGGGTGTTCGCCGACCTGTGGGCCGCCACGGGGCTGACCGCCCGCGAGCTGGGAGCCGGTGCCGTGCTGCCCAGCAACCTCTCCAGGGACACCCTGCGGGTGTTCCTGGGCGAGGCCGGATTCACCGAGGAACAGCTGTATCTGGACAACGTCCCGCGCACCGCGCACTGTCTGGGCAGCGACCCGCTGATCAATCTCGCCGACCGTACGGCCCAGGGCGACGCGTCGTCCACCGTCGTACTCCTCGGCTCAAGCGCGGCGCACGTCGCCGCGGTCCTGCTCCGACCCGTGACGTCCCGTGGAGGAATGAACGCATGCCGACCGTAGAGGAGAGGGTCGCCGGAATCTGGCGCGAGATCCTGGACCTGGACACCGGGAAGGACCTCGGCCCGAACGACGACTTCTTCGCCCTGGGCGGCACGTCCCTCCAGGCCATGTCCCTGGTGCAGAGGCTGCGCGAGGAGTTCGACGCCCCGGTGGCCCTGAGCGCACTCCTGGCCGACGCCTCGCTGCGGGCCGTCGGCGCCGTGGTGACGGCCGCCGGTTCCCCGGTGACGGCCGCCGGTTCCGGGGAGCAGGAGACCGCCCGGCCGTGAAGATCCAGTCGGTTGCCGCGCTGCGGCAACTCCCCGTGCGCACCCAGGCGGTGATGGGTGCCAACGTGATCAGCTCGGTGGGCACCGGTCTGGTGCAGCCCTTCCTGGTCCTGTACCTGACCCGGGTGCGCGGGCTGCCCGTCGGCACCGCCACCGCCGTCATCTCGGTGATCGCGGTGGCCTCGCTGCTGGGCGGCCTGCTGGCCGGACGCATGGCCGACCACTACTCGCTGCGCGCAACGGCCGCCGCCGCGATGGCGACCGCCGCCCTGGGCACCGCCTCCTTCGCCCTGGTCACGGGGGTGTGGGGCGCAGTGCTCGCCGGGCTGGTCTACGGGCTGGCCTACGGAGCGATGCTCTCCGTGTGGAACACCGCCATCGCGCGGAGCACGGAGGGAGAGGCCCGCTCCACCGCGTTCGGGCTCCAGTTCGTCGGGCTCAACGTGGGCGTGGGGATCGGTGGCGTACTCGGCGGGATCCTCGCCTCGACGGCCGACCCCGCCCGCTTCCAACTCCTGTACGTCGTCGACGGGTTGTCGTTCCTGGTGTCCGGAGCCGTCCTCGTCCTCGCACTGGGACGGCAGCCGAAGGCGGAGGTCGTCGCGGCGGTGGCGGCCCCCGAGGCCGGCCCCCGCGGCTACGGCGTCGTCCTCCGGGACCGCGCGCTGCTCAAGGTGCTGGCCCTCACCGTCGTCCTGATGGTGGTGGGGTACGGGCAGTTGGAGTCCAGCATTCCAGGGCTGGTCGCGGTGGGCGGCATGGACGCGCGGATCATGGCGTGGGCGTTCGTGGCCAACACCTGCTGCGTCGTGCTGATCCAGTTCACGGCGGTCACCCGGATCTCCCGCTCCCGGCCCGCCGTTCTGCTCGCCGGGACCTCCGCGAGCTGGGCCGGGTGCTGGCTGCTGCTCCTGCTGGCCACCACGAGCGACGGCACGCCCGCGCAGGCCACGCTGACGATCGCCGCGCTGGCCGTGTTCGCCGTCGGGGAGGCGCTGCTGGCCGTGGCGCTGCCCACGCTGGTCAACACCCTCGCCAGCGACCGGGTGCGCGGCCGGTACAACGGCGCCTACTCCGCGGCCATGTCCGGCGGCCTGGTCCTGGGCCCGCTGCTCGGCGGCTGGCTGCTCACCGGCGGACGGCCCTGGCTGCTGTCCGTGGTCCTGGGCGCGGGCTGTCTGGCGTGCATCGGGGCGGCGCTGCGATGGGGACGGCCGGCCCCACGGGAGGACGGTGCGGCCGTGCTGGACGGTGCGGCCGTGCTGGACGGTGCGGCCGTGCTGGAAGGTGCGGACGGTGCGGCAGTACTGGACGGGCCGGCCGTGCCGGACACCGAGGAGCGCAACGATCGGTACGTGGACGACAACCGGCCGCAGCGGCTGGGATCCGGGGGTGCGTGATGACGCTGGTGCATGAGGTCTTCCGGCGGCGGGCGGCGGAACACCCGCGGGCCACCGCACTGCTCCACCGGGAACGGCCCGTGAACTACCGGACGCTGGACCGCGCGTCGGACGCCTACGCGGCCTCACTCGCAGCGGCGGGCGTACGCGCAGGGGACATCGTGCCGGTACTGCTGCCGCGCTCCCCGCGCTGCGTGGCGACGATCCTGGCCGTACTCAAACTCGGCGCCGCCTACGCGGCCCTGGACCCCCGCTGGCCCGCGGCCCGGATCGTCGAACTGACCCGGCAGGCGGACGCCCCGCTGATCGCCGCGGACCCCTCGCACGTACCCGCGAGCGGCCTGCCGGTCCCGGTGTGGACGCCGGGCCAGGACCTCGCCGAGGCCGCCGCCACCGGCGATGCCCCGCCGCCGCTCTCCGTACCCGTACAGGAGACGGACACCTGCTGCGTCTTCTTCACCTCGGGCAGCGCCGGCCGCCCCAAGGGCGTGCTCTCCCCGCACGCGGGAACGGTACGGCTGTTCGCGCCGACGGAGCCGAAGGCCCGCTTCGCGGACCTCGGCCCCGGCACGGTCTGGCCGCAGGCCGCCCCGCTGCCCTGGGACGCCGCGTCCCTGGAGCTGTGGGGAGCGCTGCTGAACGGCGGCACGGCCGTGCTGGTGGACGAGCCCTATCTGACGGCGGACGGCCTGCGCGACCTGGTGCGCAGGGCGGGCGTGAACACACTGTGGCTCACCGCCTCACTGTTCCACCTGTTCGTGGAGGAGGACCCGGGCTGCTTCCAGGGGCTGCGGCAGCTCATGGTGGGCGGTGAGCGGCTCTCGCCCGACCACGTCCGCCGCTTCCTGCGGGCGCACCCCCGCATCGCCCTGGTGAACGGCTACGGACCCGTCGAGACCACGGTCTTCGCCACCGCCCACCGGATCTCGGCCGCCGACGTCGCCGACGCCGCCGACAATGAGGCCCCCGGAGGACAGATCCCGGTGGGCAGGCCGGTCGGACGCACCGAAGTGTTCGTCCTGGACGGGGAGTTGAGGCCGGTCGGCCCCGGCACCACCGGCGAGATCTGCGTCGCGGGCGCCGGACTTGCCCGCGGCTACCTCGCGGACCCGGAGCAGACCGCGCGCGCCTTCGTCGAGATCACGCCGGACGACGGCACCGCGCGCCGGGTCTACCGCACCGGCGACCTGGGCTTCCGCTCGGCCGACGGGACGCTGCACTACGCGGGCCGCCGCGACCGCCAGATCAAGGTGCGCGGACACCGCATCGAGCCGGGCGAGGTGGAGGCCAGGGCGGCCCAGGTGCCCGGGGTGCTCCGCTGCGCCGTCGTCCCGCTGATGGCGGACGGCGGCTGTGTGGGTCTTGCCGCCGCGTACACGGTGCGCGAGGACGCGGGCCCGGTGCCCGAGGAGACGGTGCGCGGCGCGCTGGCCGAGCGGCTCCCGGAGTACCTGGTGCCGAGGGCGCTGGCCGCCGTGGACGCCTTCCCGCTGACCGAGACCGGGAAGCTCGACACCGCCGCGCTGCTGGCCACGGTCATGGCACGTACGGAAGCGGCCCGGCCCCGGACGGACGCGCACCCGCACCCGCCCGCCGCCCCCGAGGACGGCTCGGTGGCGGGCCACGTGGCCGCCGCCTTCGCGGAGGTCCTGCGCACGGCCCCGGGAGAGGTCCCCTGCGACACCTCGTTCTTCGAGCTGGGCGGCACCTCGCTGGACGGCGCCCGGCTGTGCGTCCGTATCGGCGCTCGTACGGGCGTCCCCGTACCCGCTTCCGTACTGATCGCGGGCCCGACGGTCCACGCACTCGCGCGCTGGATCGAGAAGCGGCGGGCGGAGCCCGAAGTGAAGCCCGCAGAAGGGGAGTTGGAGGAGTCCGCGGACGTGGGTCCGCTGCCGCTGCTCCCCGTACAGAGCGGCTTCCTGTTCGCGCAGCAGCTCGACCCGGCCGACACCTCGGCGCACTGCGTCCTGCTGTGGCGGGTGAGCGGCGGCTTCGACCCGCGGGCGTTCCGGGCGGCGGCGGACGACGTGCACCGGCGGCACCAGGCGCTGCACGCCCGCTACGTCTTCGACCGCAGCCCGGTGGCGGTGCTCGACGACGGTCCGGGCACTTCCGTGGACGTACACGTCCTGGACCCGGCCGTGGACGGCACGGCCGCCCTCGCATCCCTGCGCACCGTCCTCGACCGGCCGCTGGACATCGGCGCAGGGGTCAACTGGCGTTGCGCCATGGTGCCTTCGGGAGAGGGCGAGGGCTGGCTGCTGGGCATCGTGGTGCACCACATCGCCTTCGACGGCGGCTCCGCACGGCCGCTGGCCGATGACCTGTCGGCGGCCTACGCGGCCCGGCTGCGCGGCGAGGCGCCCCGCACCGCGCACCCCGTACCCCTCGCGGCCGTCCTGGCGGGCCACCGCGCCCAGGTGGACGAGACCGCGCTGGAGGACCAACGCGCCTTCTGGCACGGCGAGTTGGACGGACTGCCACCGCTGAGCCTGCCGTCCGCCGCAGTGCTCCCGGACGGCGCGGTCCCGGTCTCCCGGGCAGTCCCCCCGCCCCGCTTCTCCCTCTCGGCCGCCGAGTACGCGGCGCTGGACGATCGGGCCAGGCGCGGCGGCAGCACCCGTTTCGCGGTGCTGCTGGCGGCCTACGCCGAGGCCCTCGGCGCGGAGACCGGGCAACGGGACCTGGCGGTGGGCGCCCCCGTCGCCAAGCGCTACCACCCGGACACGGCCGACGCCGTCGGCTGCCTCATCGACGTCGTCTGCTTCCGCGTGCGCCCGGCCTGCGACGGCACAACGGACGCGCTGCCCCGGCTCCTTGAGGGCATCCACGCCGGACTGGCCGCGCAGGACGTGCCGTTCGAGGAGGTGGTCCAGCTGGCCGCCGACCCGGCGCGGGACAGGTCCCGGCACCCGCTCTTCCAGACGATGTTCGCGCTCCAGGAGGCACAGCCCGGTCAGTTGGCCCTGGAGGGCTGTGCGACGGAGGCGGTACGTGAGCCGGAGCCACGGGCGGTGCACGAACTGGAGGCGGAGGTGTGGCCGGACGACGCGGGCGGCGCCGAGGTGGTCCTCGCGGGCCGGCCGGACCGTGTCTCCACCGCCTTCCTGGGAAGGCTGGCCACGGCCTATCGCGGCATCCTGCGGCAGCTGGGACAGGACGAACGAAAGGAGCACATCAGCACATGACAGCACCCGAACGCGGCTACGCCGACTACCAGTTCCAGATCTACACGAGGGGACTCCAGGACGAGATCCCGCCGTTCACGACCGACTTCTCCGCCCTTGAGGGCGTGGCCCGCGACCGCATCGGTCCCAAGGAGTACTGGTACATCGCGGGAGCGGCCGGCACCGGTGCCACCGCCCGCGCCAACCGCGCCGCCTTCGACCGGCACCGCATCGTCCCGCGCATGCTGCGCGACGCCACCGCCCGGGACCTGCGCACCACCGTGCTGGGCGAAGAGCTGGCGGCCCCCGTCGTACTCGCCCCGATCGGCGTGCAGTCCCTGGTCCACCCGGACGGCGAGCTGGCCACCGCGCGCGCGGCCGCCGCGACCGGCCTGCCGATGGCGCTGAGCACCGCTTCCTCGCACACCATCGAAGAGGTCGCCGAGGCCAACGGGGCCGGAGGACAGCGCTGGTTCCAGCTCTACTGGCCGCACGACGACGAGGTGACCGCCAGCATCCTGGGGCGCGCCCGCGCGGCCGGATACACGACTCTGGTCGTCACGCTGGACACCTGGCAGCTCGCCTGGCGCCCGCACGACCTGGACCAGGCGTACCTGCCGTTCCTGCGCGGCGGCGGGGTGGCCATCCCGCTGTCCGACCCGGTCTTCCGCTCCCGGCTGGCGAGGCCCGTCGAGGAGGACCCGCAGGGCGCGGCCATGCAGTGGCTGCCGATCTTCAGCGGCAAGGCTCACACCTGGGACGAACTGGGCTTCCTGCGGGAGCACTGGGACGGGCCGATCGTGCTGAAGGGCATCGTGCACCCGCAGGACGCGCGCCGGGCGGTACGGGCCGGCATGGACGGCATCGTGGTCTCCAACCACGGCGGCCGTCAGGTGGACGGGGCGGTGGCGGCCCTGGACGCACTGGTCGACGTGGTGGCGGAGGTCGGCACCGAGACGGAAGTCCTCTTCGACTCCGGCGTCCGCGGCGGCTCGGACGTGTTCAAGGCGCTGGCCCTGGGCGCACGGGCCGTGCTCCTCGGCCGCCCGTACGTCTACGGGCTGGCACTGGGCGGCGCCGCGGGCGTGGAACACGTCGTGCGCGGCCTGCTCGCGGACTTCGACCTGACGATGGGCCTGACCGGCTGCACGAAGATCGCGGACATCGGCCCGGACATGCTGCACACGGGCAGCGGCGGGGAGGCCCGCCGGTGAAGCGTCTCGTGCGCAGGCCCGCCGGACCCGCGCTCGCCGCGGCCTGCGCGCTGCTGGTGCTGAGCCCGCTGGCTCTGACCGCCTCCGGGACCCGCGCCGAGGCCGCCGACGGCGCGACGGCCGCCCCTGCGGCCGGACCGGGCCCGGACGACGGCAGCTGGCCGCCCAGCACCGGGAAGGGACCGTGCCGGGTGGGCACGACCACGGACGTCGGCGCGCGCATGCGGGACGGCACCGTGCTGCGTGCGGACGTCTACCGGCCGCGCACCACGGAGAAGGTCCCGGTCATCCTGATGCGGACCCAGTACGACAAGAAGGAGGCCGAGGTCCAGCCCTCCAGCTACCAGTCGCCCCAGTGGTTCGCCTCGCACTGCTACCTCGTCGTGGTGCAGGACGTCCGCGGCCAGTACGCATCGGACGGCGACTTCTACGAGTTCGCCCACGAGGCCGACGACGGCTACGACAGCGTGGAGTGGGCGGCCCGGCTGCCGGGATCCAACGGCAGGGTGGGCATGTACGGCTCCTCCTACGTGGGCGCCACCCAGTGGCTGGCCGCCAAGGAGCGCCCGCCGCACCTGAAGACGATCGTTCCCGACAAGACCTCCGACGACTACTACGACGGTTGGACCTACGAAGGCGGCGCGTTCCGGCTGAACTTCGTCGTCCCGTGGGCCATGCGCAAGATCGTCCCGTCCGCCGCCGCCAACCGCGGCGACTGGGACACGTACCACCGGATCAACCGGGACTACAAGGACGTCAGCAAGTGGCTGGGCACCGCCCCGTACAACCGCCTGGCGCCCTTCCACCCCGGCGACCCGAAGGTGGCCCCGTACTTCTTCGACTGGATCGAGCACCGCACCTACGACGACTACTGGCGTCGGTGGGCACCGAAGGAGAACTACGAGAAGGTCGACATCCCCGTCCTCAACTACGCGGGCTGGTACGACGCCTTCCTGGACGGTTCGATCCAGAACTACCAGGGCATGGTCGAGCGCGGCGGCTCGCCCCGGGCCCGCGCGAACCAACGGCTGGTCATCGGCCCCTGGGACCACACGGGTTGGGGCCGCCCGACCAGCAAACCGGCCCCGATGCTGCAGCAGATCGGCCCGGTGGGCAACAGCCCCATCAACGAGATGATGCTCGCCTGGTGGGACCACCACCTCAAGGGCAAGGACAACGGCGTCAAGAAGAACGGCGTCGACTACTTCGTCATGGGCGCCAACCGATGGCGCACCGCACCCTCCTGGCCCCTCCCGCAGACCCGCTGGACCGACTACTACCTCTCCAGCACCGGCCACGCCGCCGGGAACACCCAGGACGGCACGCTGTCCACGGCCCCGCCCGCCGAGAACACTCCGCCCGACCAGTACGCCTACGACCCGCGCAACCCGGTGCCCAGCGTCGGCGGACACTCCTGCTGCACGGCGGCCATCAGCACCCAGGGCCCCTACGACCAGCAGCAGATCGAGCAGCGCCCCGACGTCGCCGTCTACACCGGCGCCCCGCTGACCAAGGACACCGAGGTCACAGGGCCCATCACGGTCAAGCTGCACGCCAAGTCCTCGGCGCCCGACACCGACTGGACCGCCAAGCTGATCGACGTCCACCCCGACGGCACCGCGGTGAACCTCAACAGCGGGATCGTACGGGCCAGTTACCGCGAGTCGCTCAGCGACCCGAAGCCGATCGTCCCGGGCAAGGTGTACGAGTACACCATCAAGGTGTGGCCGACCAGCAACGTGTTCAAGAAGGGCCACCGCATCCGGCTCGACATCTCCTCAAGCGACTACCCGCAGTTCGACCCGAACCCCAACACCGGCAGCTGGCTCGGGGAGTCGACGGAGACGCGCACCGCGCGGCAGACGGTGCTGCACGACGCCGCACACCCCTCGAAGGTGACCCTCCCGGTGATCCCGGACGGCGGCCGGGGCAGCGGCAGCGACACGCCGCCCCAGAGGTGACGACGCTCCCGGAGCGGCCGCGTGCACCCTCGTGAGGGGGAGGCACACCGCATCCGACGCGGGCTTCACCACCGGCAGAGCTTCACCACCGGTAGAGCTTCACCCGTCAGAGCTTCACCACCGACAGAACAGAGAGGCAGGACATGTACGACGTACGCCAGGCCCGAACGGCCGACTACCCGACACTCGTGCGGTGCGTACAGCGGTGGTGGGGCGACAGCCGCACCCCCGAACAGGCCCGGGAACTCTCGCTGTTGCTGCCCCGGCTGTTCCTGCAGCACTTCGCGCACACCAGTCTCGTCCTGGAGGACGAGGGCGGGATCCGGGCGTTCCTGGTGGGCTTCCACTCCGCCGACCACGCGCACGAGGCGTACATCCACTTCGTCGGCGTGGACCCCGCGCTGCGCAAGCGGGGAGTGGCCCGCCGCCTCTACACCGCCTTCTTCGAGCGCGCGGCAGCGGCCGGCCGCACCGAGGTGCGCGCCGTCACCTCGCCGGGGAACACGGGATCCATCGCCTTCCACCGGGCCCTGGGCTTCGAGCCGGACGCGGGCGACCGCACGGTGGACGGCCTGCCCGTGCACAGCGACTACGACGGTCCCGGCCAGGACCGGGTGGCCTTCCGCAGGAAGCTCGGTGCGCCGGAAGTGCGCACGCTGGAGCCCTTCACGACGCGGGCGGCGGTGCCGCAGGACTTCGACACCGTCGTCTCAGTGGTCGACGACTGGTGGGGCCGGCCCGCCTCCCGCGATCTGACCCGGGTGTTCGTGAACCACTTCTACGACACCAGCCTGGTCGCCGAGCGCGACGGCGAGCTGGCGGGCTTCGTCATCGGCTTCCTCTCCCCGTCCAACCCGCAGGAGGCGTACATCCACTTCACCGGAGTGGCCCCCGACTGGCGGCGCACCGGCCTGGGCCGCTTCCTCTACGAGCGGTTCTTCGACATGGCCCGTGCGAACGGCCGAACCTCCGTCAAGGCCATCACGTCCCCGCAGAACGACCGCTCCATCGCCTTCCACAGGGCTCTCGGCTTCACCCCCTCCGCCCCCATCGCGGATTACGACGGCCCCTCCCTGGACCGCGTCACTTTCCGACGCGACCTCTGAGCCCGGCCTGCGGGATCCGAGCCGGTTTCGTCCGGGTCCGGGTCCGGAGCCGGGTTCGGGGCCGGTTCCGGGAGCAGCGAGCCCATGGGGCCGCTGCTCTTCTTGGGTCACGATGTGTCAACGAGAAATTACTGGACAAGATTACGGCGTGGTCACGGAACGGTCGCCTTTCGGTATGGCGCGGACCCGCTCTTCGCGGGGGCCGCTGCGCCTGCTGTGGGTGGTCGCGCTCGTGCTCGGGTTCGTGCTCACCCACGGGGTGAGCACGGAGAGCACCGAGGGCCATCTGGCCACCGGCGCAGGGTCGTTGGCCGCGGCGCAGGTGACGTTGGCAGGCGAGGCCGTGGAGGTACATCCGGTCGAGCGGACCGTCGGGTCGTCGCGTGGCGGTCACGGCGGTCACGGCGGTCACGGTGGGCACGGGCCGGAGCAGCCGGGTGAAGGCTGTGCGGCCGGCCAGCCTCCACAGGGGCCCGGCCTGACCGCTCCCGGTCTCGTGCCGCTGCCCCGCATGGCAGTCCGTGCCACACCTGGTGAGGGCCGGTCCCCGAGCGCGGACGACAGGGCCGTGTCGGTGAGGACAGGCACAAGGGCCTCTGTGGTTCAGAGGGTCTAGACCCCGAAGGTACGCGGCGACCAGCGTCCAGCCCTGTGAAGGGCGGGCGTCGGGACGCGTACGCACCTTCCCGTCCCGGCCCCCACGGACACCGCTGCCTCGCGCGTTCACGCGACGAGACGCTGCGGTCACGCAGAGGACATCCCTGTGCTCTCTCACCTCCCTCACCTCCCGCACCGGACCGGCCCGCGCACCCGACTGATCCTGCTGGCTCTCGGCAGCCTGCTGCTCATGGCCGTCATGTGTTCCGTGACGCACGCTCAGGACGGCCATGTGCACGGAGTGGAGAGCATCGCCCACCCGGCGGTGAACGACCACTCCGAGATGCCGTGGCCGCAGGAGCAGGAGCAGGAGCAGGAGCAGGAGCAGGAACAGGAGCAGCAGCAGGACGCCGAGGCCGCGTGCCTGCCGATCGCGGTGGTGCCTTCGGGCGGCGCCGCCGCGGGCCCGCCCGTCGCGGTGCCGCTGCTGCTCGCGTTCACCAGGGCGGAAGCCGCACTGGTCGCGGCCCGGTCCGGCGTCGGGCGCGACCGTACGAGAAGACCGTACGCACCACGCACCTGTCGACAGACACTCAGCACCGTCTGCCGGTGGCGGATTTAGCAGCTCTCGCTCGCAGTGAAACCCACCCCCGTGTGCTTCATCGAACGAGAGCGAAACCATGCAGTCGTTGAACAACACCCATGCCCACTCGACGCGTTCACACCTGACCGGACTCGTTGGGAACACCCCGCTGCTGCGGATCTCCGAACCCTTCACGCCGCCCGGCCGCGGCTTCTGGGCGAAGCTGGAAGGCTTCAACCCCGGCGGCATCAAGGACCGTCCCGGTCTGCACATGGTCGAGCGGGCGCGGGCACGCGGCGACCTCCGTCCCGGCGGGCGGATCATCGAATCCACCAGCGGCACGCTCGGTCTGGGGCTCGCGCTGGCCGGACTGGTCTACGGGCACCCGGTCACCCTGGTCACCGATCCCGGTCTCGAACCGTCGATGATCAGGCTCCTCACGGTCTACGGCGCGGAGGTCGACCTCGTCGCCGAACCCCACCCGACGGGCGGCTGGCAGCAGGCCCGCCGCGACAGGGTCCGGCACCTCCTGGCACAGCAGCCGGACTCCTGGTGCCCCGACCAGTACAACAACCCGGACAACACCACGGCGTACACCCCGCTCGCCCTCGAACTCGCCGCGGAACTCCACCACATCGACGTACTGGTGTGCAGCGTCGGCACCGGCGGACACTCGGCGGGCGTCGGCCGGGTGCTGCGCCAGCTCTACCCCGACCTGCGGATCGTGGGCGTCGACACCATCGGCTCGACGATCTTCGGGCAGCCCGCCAGGACCCGCCTGATGCGCGGGCTCGGCTCCAGCATCTACCCGCGCAACGTCGCCTACGACCTGTTCGACGAGGTGCACTGGGTCGCGCCGCACGAAGCCGTGTGGGCCTGCCGCAAGCTGGCCGGCTCGCACTACGCGACCGGCGGCTGGAGCGTGGGCGCGGTGGCGCTCGCAGCGGGCTGGCTGGCCAGGACCCAGGCCGCGGACGCGCGGATCGTGGCGGTCTTCCCCGACGGCCCGCAGCGCTACCTGGGCACGGTCTACGACGACGACTACTGCACCCGGCACGGACTCCTCGACCCGCCGCCGGCACTCGAACCCCAGGTCATCGGGCGGCAGGACGAGAAGGAAGTCACCAGCTGGACCCGGTGCACGGAGATCGCCGCCCCCCGCGCCCGGACGGAGGGGGCCCGCTGATGGGGATCGTGAAACAGCTGCGTTCGTACGAGCGCAGCGTCCAGCTCCTGATGGTGAATCAGTTCACCATCAACCTCGGGTTCTACATGCTCATGCCCTACCTGGCGGCGCACCTCTCCGGGACGCTCGGTCTGGCCGGCTGGCTGGTCGGACTCATCCTCGGCGTACGGAACTTCAGCCAGCAGGGCATGTTCCTGGTCGGCGGCACCCTCGCGGACCAGTTCGGCTACAAGCCGCTGATCGTGGCCGGATGCGTACTGCGCACCGTCGGCTTCGTGACGCTGGGGCTGGTGGACTCCCTGCCCGCACTCCTGGCCGCGTCCGCGGCGACGGGCCTCGCGGGCGCACTCTTCAACCCGGCGGTCCGGGCCTACCTGGCTGCCGACGCGGGGGAGCGCAGGGTGGAGGCGTTCGCACTGTTCAACGTCTTCTACCAGGCGGGAATCCTGCTCGGCCCGCTGGTCGGCATGGTGCTGACCGGCGTGGACTTCCGGGTCACCTGCCTGGTCGCGGCAGGGATCTTCGCGCTGCTGAGCATCGTGCAGATCCGCGCACTGCCCGCGCGGCGAGCGCCGGACGCCCGGCGGGGCACCGGCAAGAAAACCGACGAGAAGACCGACGAGAAGACCGACGAGGGCTCCGAGACGAACACCGGCAAGAAGAGCGTGCTGTCGCAATGGCGCACGGTCGTACGGAACAGGCCGTTCCTGCTCTTCTCCGCGGCCATGATCGGTTCGTACGTCCTGTCCTTCCAGGTGTATCTGGCCCTCCCGCTCGAAGTGCGCAGGATCGGCGGCGAAGGACCGGGCGGCACGGCTGCGGTGGCGCTGCTCTTCGCCGTCTCGGGGCTGAGCACCATCGTGTGCCAGACCCGCGTGACCGCTTGGTGCAAGGAGCACCTGGAGCCCGGCCAGGCGCTCGCCCGCGGGCTGCTGACCATGGGCCTGGCGTTCGTACCTCTGCTGGCACCGACGGTCGTCGCGGTACCGGCGGGTGGGACGGGGCGGTGGCTCCTCGCGGCGGTGCCGCCGATGCTCTGCGCCCTGCTGCTCGCATTCGGCACGATGATCGCCTACCCCTTCGAGATGGACACCATCGTCCGTCTCTCCGGTGACAAGCTCGTCGCCACGCACTACGGGCTCTACAACACCATCTGCGGAATCGGCATCACCCTCGGAAACCTGCTGACGGGCGCGTCGCTGGACGCGGCCCGCGCGGCAGGACTCTCCGCCCTCCCCTGGCTGGTCCTGCTCGCACTCGGCGCGGCCTGTGCCGCCGCTCTGTACGGGCTGCGCAGGACAGGGCGCCTGGACACTCCCGCGCCCGCCCCCGACGCGCAGGCCGCCAAGGCCTGACCCGCGGTCGGCCACGAAAGGCAGGGGGCGGGCACCGAGCAGTGCCCGCCCCCTGCCTCCCGCCCCTGCCTCCCACCCTCTGCCTCCCGCCCCGGGAGCCGGTGGTCCCGCACGGATCGGGAGGAGAACGTCCACGGCTCCGTGTGCGTGCGCGGCCCGCGTTGGTCCGATCGGCCTCTCATCTCACGGCGGCAGTCGTGTCGGTGCACGGCGCAATGATCTTCGCCCTAGGTTGCGCTCGTGAATTTCGGACTTCGCCTCGCAGCCTTGACGCTGCCTCTCGCCCTGCTCGCGCCCGGCCCGGCGGCCGGGCAGACTCCCGTGGCGCCGGGCCCGTTGCCGGCCGTCGCCGCGGCCCCGACGCTGGGCGCCGTGGTTACCGCGGTACCGACGGTGAAACTTCGTTTCACCCACCGTCCCGGCTGCCCCGTGGCTCCGCGTGACCTCCGGCTGATCCGGATGAACCACTGGGGCTTCGACGGACGCGTACACCGCGGGGAACTCATCGTGCACAAGCGGGTGGTTCCCGCCGTCACCCAGGTGTTCGGCAAGATGCTCAAGGCCCGTTTCCCGATCCGCAAGATGAGGGTGCTGGCCGAGTACCGCGGCAGCGACGAGGCCGCCATGGCGGACGACAACACCTCGGCGTACAACTGCCGCCGGGTGACCGGCAATCCGTACAAGCTCTCCCGCCACTCGTACGGCGACGCCGTGGACATCAACACGGTGGAGAACCCCTATGTCGACGCCTACGGAAGGGTCCATCCCGCCGGGGGCCGGCGCTACCTGCGCCGTGACCGGGCGCTCCAGGGCATGATCCGGCGCGGCGATGTGGTGACGAAGGCGATGGCACAGGTGGGCTGGCAGTGGGGCGGCCGGTGGGGCAACCCGGACTACCAGCACTTCTCTGCCACCGGCCAGTAGCGGCGCCAGGGCTGCCCGAACACGACCGCGGCGGTCTCGCCCCCTCCGCCGAAGTTCACGCCCACCACCCCTGTGCGGGAGCCGTCGGCACCGGCGATGCTGCCCCTGCTGTGCAGATACTGATCGGCCAGCCACAACGGCAGGGGCTCGGTGCCCGCTCGTGCGGCGGCGGCGCGTGCCTTCCTGGCCGTTTCGGGGGTGCGGAGGCGCAGGGGCGGCGGTCAAGGCGGCGGTGCTCCCGTACCGCCAACGAGTGCCATATGGGGCGCGATGCGTGTCAGAGGGTTTGGCCGCGCGGCTGAACGACCATGGTCCGGTGGTCAGTTCGTTTCCCTTGGAGGTTCCATGACCAGTGATGTGCGCGGCCGCGAGTACGACCTCACCTTCGACACGCTCGACGCGAACGCCAACGGAGTACTGGAGGAACAGGACTTCGTCACTCTCGGCAAGTCGATCGCGCGGGCCGCGGGCATCGCGGAGAGTTCGGCCAAGGCGACGGTGCTGACGGGGGAGTGGCGGCGCTGCTGGGTCTTGCTGCTGGAGCACGCCGATGCGAACGGGGACGGTCTGATCAGCCGCGAGGAGTTCCGTCGGGCGATGTCGGGAGCGCTCGGGGACCCGGCGGTCCTGGAGCGCAATCTGCGTGCCGGGTTCGAGGCCGAGTTCGCCGTGATCGACACCGACGACGACGGTGTCGCCGCCGTTGACCAGATGGAGGCGTTCCTGGTCGCCTGGGGTCTGGAGAGCGATCTGGCGCGCACGGTCGCGACGCGGCTCGACCGGAACGGTGACGGCCGCATCACGCGGGAGGAGTACGTGGCGGGATGGATCGGCTGCTTCATGGACGAGGGCGAGGGTGAGGGCGAGGACGCCGGGGGTGTGGGCAGCCCCCTGCTGGGGCCCGTCGGCTGACCACCGGACCGTCGTTCCAGGCCGTCAGTTCCGGGCCGGGCAGGGCGGAGCGTAGTCCACGTCGGGGAAGTAGCGGTCCCACTGCGCGCGGGTGAGGGCGGTCGGTCTCCGGGCGCAGACCTGGGAGGCCGCTCGTCCCGGGTCGGTCGGCCAGAGACGGGCGTCGCTGTCCTCGCTGCCCGTGAGCAGGGTCCGTCCGTCGGGCGACAGCGCCACGGTGTTGAGGGCGCCTCCGGGGCCGCTGAGCACTCCTGCGGACCGGGGGCGGCGCGGGTCGGTGATGTCCCAGAGCCGGGCGACACCGTCGTAGCCCCCCGAGGCCAGGAGCCGTCCGTCCCCGCTGAGCGCCACGGAGATCACCACTTCGGTGTGGCCGGTCAGCGTGGCGAGCGGGGCCGGACTTCGAGGGCGGGAGACGTCCCAGAGACGTACGGAGTGGTCGTCGCTGCCGGACACCAGAGTGCGACCGTCGGGGCCGAAGGCCAGGGACGTGACGAAGTGGCGATGGCCGGTGAGGACCGACAGCCTGAGCGGCGTACGGGGCCGGGTCACGTCCCACAGTTGCACCGTCCGGTCGTCGCCCCCGGTCGCCAAGTACCGTCCGTCGCGGCTGAAAGCGACGGCTTTGACGTTCAGGCGGTGCCCGGTCACCACGGCCAGGGCCACGGGCCGTGAGCGCGTGGTGAGGTCCCACAGCCGCACCGTGTGGTCGTAGCTGCCGGTGGCCAGGGTCCGCCCGTCGGGGCTGAAGGCGACGGCGAAGACCACGCCGGTGTGCCCGTGGAGAGTGGCGACCGACACGGGGCGCCGACGGTCGGACACGTCCCACAGCTGCGCCCTGTGACCGAAGCCGCCCACGGCCAGCGTGCGGCCGTCGGGAGCGAACGCCACGGACGCCACAGGACCGGTGCCCGCCACCCCTCCCGTTCGCACCGGCGGACCGGATTCGGGTACGTCCCACAGCTGTACGGCGTCGCCGCCCGTCGCCAGCCCGCGCCCCGCGGGGTCGAACGCGACCGCGGAGACGTTGCGGGCGCGGCCTGGGAGTGCCGTGGCGGCCGCGCCGAGCAGGCCGTCGCGGGCCCCCGCGACGGGCGAGAGCCGGTAGGCCGCTGTCATCAACTGGGCGTACAGCGCGGGTTGGGTGTCCCGCAGCGGGTCCGCCTCGGTCACGACGTTGCGGGCGAGGACGTCGTTGCGCTGCTGGGTGATCTCTCCCTGGACGTACAGGGCGTAGGCCGCCGCACAGGTGGCGAGGAGAGTCACTGCGGTCAGCAGGGCGACGAGCCGACGCAGCCGCCTGGTGTGCAGGGCGGCCTGCCGTTCCCTGTCCTCCTCGGCCGACACGCTGGCGTCGAGGAAGGCCCGCTCGCGAGCGCTGAGGGCGCTCCGGTGCGGCGGCTCGTCGAGGAACTCCCTGGCCATCGCGAGGCGCGCGCCTCGGTACAGGGCGTCCGGGTCCCCGTCGAGGGAGTCCCAGAGCAGTGTCGCCTCGGTGAGCCTGCGGTGGCGGCGCAGGCTCTCGCGGTCCTCGGACAGCCACTGGTGCAGGCGTGGCCAGCACCGGATCAGCGCCTCGTGCGTGATCTCGGCGTGGAGGTCGTCGAGGGTGAGCAGGCGGGTGCGGGCGGCCTGCTCCAGGACGGCGGCGGCGTCGCCGCTGCGGTCGAACTCGGCGCGCGGCAGCCGTCGTTTGGTGTCCTCGGTGCCTTCGCCCAGTGCGGTCAGACGCAGGAACAGCTGCCGGGCCAGCTGCTGCCGGGCCGGAGCGAGTGAGGCGTAGAAGGACTCCGCGGTCCGTGCGAGGGCGCCTTCCACGCCGCCCGCGGCCTGGTGTCCGGCGAGCGTGAGCGCGTTGCCCCGGCGGCGGTGCCAGGTCTCCAGCAGGGCGTGCGAGAGCAGCGGGAGCACTCCGGGCCTGCCGTGGCACTCGGCGATGAGCGACGCCACGAGCGGGCCCTCGACGCTCAGCCCCGCGCGCACGGCGGGCTGGACGATCGCCTGGCGCAGCTGCTCCCCCGTCATGGGGCCGAGGCTGATCTGGCCGTCGGCCAGTGCGGCGACGAGTTCCGCGTAGTGCGTGCAGTGGGCGTAGAAGTCGGCGCGTACGCCGAGCACGACGCGGCAGCGGCTGTTGGGAGCCTGCGCCGCGGTACAGAGCGCGGTGATGAAGGAGGACCGCTCCTCCTCGCTCGGGCACAGGGTGAAGACCTCCTCGAACTGGTCGACGACGAGGACCGCCTCAGCCGTGGCGGGCCGCTCGGACAGCAACTGCCGTACGAGGCGGTGCAGGTTCGCCGGATCGTCCGCCAGCTCGGCGTGCAGCGCCCCGGCGGTGGTCCCCAACTGCCCGGCCAGCATGACCGCGCACTCTTCGAGCGGGTGCGGGCCCGGAGTGAGGAGCAGTACGGCCCCCTGCTCCGCCGCCGCGTACAGCCGGGGCAGCAGCCCGGCTCTCAGCAGGGAGGACTTGCCCGAACCGGAGGCTCCGAAGACTGCCACGAACCGTCGTCCAGACAGGCTGTCGACCAGGGCGCTCGTCACCTGCTCGCGGCCGAAGAACCGCTCGCCGTCCTCGGGTTGGAACCCCGCGAGTCCCGGGTACGGCGCGTCGGCTGCCGTGGCGTCGGTGCGGTCGCTCTCCGCCGGGGCGGCGTCCGCAGCGAGGTCCGCGGCGGTGCTGTGCCACAGCCGCTCCCACTCGTCCACGTCGCCGTCGCAGGCGCGGACGTAGGCGAGGGTGACCGGGAGCGAGGGCAGACCGCGGCCCGCCGCGGCGTTGGCCAGGGTGGTGACGGAGTAGTGGGAGCGCTGCGACAGCACCCGATAGGTGGGGCTGCCGGCCTTCTGCCGCAGCAGCCGCAGGGCCGCCGCCAATCTCAGTTCGGGGCTGTCCCCGTCCTCCAACGGCCGTTCGCTGCGTGGCACCGTCACCCCTCTCCGCGTAGCTCATCGCTCCCGTGATTGTTTCTCATCCGTTTGTTCCGCGCCTTGCTTTCGATGCCGGACAACGCGGCCCGGCCCATGTGCCGAGGGTCAGCCCGGCGTCGAACTCGTGGGAGGAACAGCGATGTTCCGGAAACTCATGACCACCGCGGCCGAACTGGGGCTCGCGCTCGTTCAGCTCGGTCAGCCTGCGGGACCCCAGTTCACGCTGATCACGGTGTAGCTCTCCCCGTCCTCGGGTGGCCGCGTCCAGGAGCGGGTGGTGAACGTGTGCAGCCGGCCGTTCGTGATCGCGTGGCGCGGTAGGCGGACACCGAACTCGCCGGTCACGGCCTCCAGCAGCGACCGTTCCGCCCCGGTGTCCTCCGCCCCGGTGTCCTCCTCCTCGGTGTTCTCCTCCCCAGAGCCGAAGAACTGGTCCGGGTCCAGTGCGGGTGGTATTCGTCCCGTTCGGTGTGTCTCCCCGTCCGCGTACGTGAAGGCGTACTGCTCGGTACCGTCCAGTGCCACGGAGAGGTGGAAGGACGGTTCTCCGTGCGAGGTCCTCAGACCGCCCCACACGACCACCGCGCGGGTGCCCGCGCTGGCGGCCGCGGCCGGGGAGACGAACCGCTGCGGGTGGAAATGCGCGGGATCGCCGTCGAAGGCGAAGCTCCAACGGGTGCCGGCCCGGCCGACCGACATGAGGGCCCTGTCGTCGTACGAGGAGAACTCCCGCTGTCCTTCACGCAGTTGGCGGCGCGCCCGGTGGGAGGTCATGGGGACGTCCAGTGCGGCCTCGTCCGGGTCCGCGAGGCGTCCGGGCAGGTCCTCCGGTTCCACCCCTTCGACCAGGACGAACCGGTAGGACGTGAGGTCGTTGTGGGCGTCCGGTTCCGCGAGCCACGCCAGGCCGTCCGGGTCGATCCCGGCCGACCGGGGCGGCGTCCCGCCGGACTGTCCGCCCCTGGGGGTGGACAGCAGCTCGCGGCCCCGGTCCGGGGTCAGCAAAGGGCCGAGCAGGGGGTCGGCCAGCCACCCCAGCGGTGCCAGGTGGTCGGGTCCCAGCGGCTGCCATTCCGGCAGGGCGTCCAGCAGCGTCCGCCATGCCCCGTCGGTGTCGCCCCACCGTGCCAGCTCCCGTGCCCGTTCGACCGCTGTGCCGAACGGGCCGGCCGCCGCGTACCGGTACGTACCGCCGCGCACCTGCTCCAGCGTCGCGCGGGCGGACGACACCACGTCGTCACCGGCCCCCGGCAGGTGGAACATCAGCGTGGAGTCGTCCCTGTACGAGTGCGCCGCGTGCTCCGCGACCAGCGTCGGCAGCAGGTCGGGCGCATACCGCGGGTCGCTCACCAGGCCGTCGAAGTACACCAGGTAGGTCTGTCCGAGCAGACGGCGTATCTGGTCGCCCAGTCCGACGGCCCGCGGCCTGCCGTACTCCTTCGCCTCGTCCAGTGCGTGCACGGCCCGTTCCCAGTCGCCGCGCAGCGCATCCGTCCTGGCCTGCTCCACCAGGGCGTCCAGCTCTCGCGTCGTGTCGTTGGCGAACTCCGGCTTCCCGTCGGCCGGGCGGGCCCGCAGGCTGTGGAACTCCCGGTGCATGTCCCGCATGAACTCGACGAAGTTCGCGTACCGTTCGGGTGGCGCGGCCCGCCAGCTCGCCCATGTGTAGACGGCCCACTCGCCGTCCTCGTCCACGTCCTCGGGATCCAACAGGACGTGGGTGATGTCGGATTCGACGTCGAGCTGGAGTCCGCGCCGCCAGATGTCCGCGTCCCGGCGCTCTTCAGGGTCGGAGTCGTCGTCCAGGTCCTCCTCGAAGATGTCCGCCAGCTCGGACTCGTTGTTGTGCCAGCGGGCGTCCGTGGTCCCCGCCAGCAGCCAGACGAACCCGCCGGCGTGCTGCCACCCGTCGCTGACCTTGAGGAACTCCCGGTACGACGGGGGCATCCGCCGACCGAGGCGCTCCTCCATGGCCACGATGCGTTCCTCGGGCGCCGGCGGGAAGCCCAACCAGCGCGCCCGGCGGGCGGCTTCGTCCTCCGCGCTGGGCGTCTCGTCGTCGGGCAGGGAATCCGACCACTCCCCGCTCCACTTGAGCAGGAACGGCCGCCAGTCGAACGCTGTCGTTTGCGTCATGTTCCCGATGTTGCCATCCGCCACTGACAGTGCTCCCTGATGTCTGGCGGCAGGGGGCGGTCACCGTGGAGCCCGGTGCTCAGGCGGCGCAGTAGCGGACCTGGACCGAGTGCGGGGTGGTGAGGTTGACGCCGTGCGAGCGTGGCTGCAGTTCCGCGTCCGCGCCGGACAGGCCGAAGCCGTCGAGCCGGAGCGCTTCGGCCAGGGTGAGCTTCATTTCCAGTTCGGTCAGTTGGGCGCCGAGGCAGCGGTGGGCGCCGATGCCGAAGGGCAGGTAGCGCATGTGGTCGGCGGGCCTGCCGAGGAACCGCTCCGGCCGGAACCGGGCGTGGTCGGGGTAGGTCTGCTCGTCGTGGTGGGCGAGGTGGATCGCGACGATGATCTCCGTCCCTTCGGGGAAGTGGTAGCCCTCCTCGGTGAAGGGCGCCGTCACCCGACGCGCGGCGCTGGTGGGGGTGACGGTCGGGACACGGAGGGATTCCCTGCACACGGCCGACAGATAGGGCAGCTGCGCGATCTCCAGTGCGGGGGCGTCGGCGGGCAGTGCGCGCAGCTCCGCCGTCAGCCGCTCGGCGACGTCGGGCCGGTGGTGCATCCAGTAGAGGGCCATCGACATGCCGTTGGCCGCGGTGGTGGTGCCTCCGGTGAGGACGCTGACGATCTGGTCGCGGATGTCGTGGTCGGGAAGCAGGCCGGGTCCGGTCAGCAGTGCGGAGAGCAGCGAACCGTCGGCGTGACGGTTTCCAGCCGTACGGGCACGGGTGATCTCCGCCGTCAGCAGACGATCCAGTGCGTCGCGGGCCCGGTGGTAGTCGGCGTCCAGTAACGCGCGCCGCCCGGGGTCGGCCGTGCGGGCGTCGTGCAGGGCGTTGAGCACGGCGGTCAGTGACTCCTCCATCGCCTGCCCGGTGTCGGGCGTGAGGGATGGGAAGGTCAGGGCGTTCATGATCCGTGCGGTGATCCTGAGGGTCGTCCGCGACAGCGGCTGGGAGGGGAGCCCGCGCAGCTCGCTCAGTCCCTCGACGATCAACCGGTGCACCGTACCGGCCTGTTGCTGCAGTGACGCGCCCACGAACGGTGGTGTGGCGATCCTCCGGATCTGTCGATGCTCCGTTCCGGACAGTTTCAGCATGCTGCGGGGGCCGATGAGGTCGTTGTACCTGGTGGTGCCGAGCCCGGGCAGCTCCTGGTCGTGGCGCAGCAGGATGTTGCGGAAGTGGTGGGGGGAGGAGAGGAACACCCTCGGCGGTTGGTCGGGCCGGTGGAGCGTGAACAGGTCCCCGTGGACGGCGCGGATCTCCTCCAGCATCGATGGCTGCTGCTCCAGACGCCAGAGCTCGTCGGGAGTGAGGGTGACCCCAGGAGGCAGAGAGGCGGTGAGGTTCATGGCGGGCGGACGTCCTTAATCGTGTGGGTGTCGCCTAGCCGACCGTGCCGGGCGCGGGCGACAGGGGCGCGGCGGCGGTGCGTCCGTAGCGGGCGCTGTCCCGCAGGGACCAGGCGATGGTGCCGGCCATCCAGTCCTGGCAGCCGTCGATCCACCCCGACATCTGCGGTCCTGCGGTACGGCGGACCACTGCGGCGAGGTCGGCGAACCGGGCGATCTCGGCGTGCGTCCGGGCGACCGCGAGGTCGACGGCGTCCTGCCAGGACCGGCCCGGCCCTGCGTCCTTGAGGACGGTGACGAGGCTGCGGGTCGACGGCTCGTGCACCTCCACGGGGGAGCTGAGCACGTCGTTCGACCAGGCCACGACGTTGCAGGCGTAACGTTCCAGCAGGCGTGCCTCCGGCGCGTGGAACTCCTCGGACGTGATCGGTCCTGCATTGGCCAGATCCACGACCGCGAACGGCGGTTTGAGGCCGGCCGAGTACTGCCGGTAGGCCGTGTAGGACCGGGGGTCGACTCCTTTGGTGCACAGCTGGTCGAACACCTGCAGGGCCAGCGAGAGGAACCACATGCGCATCGCGTTGGCCCAGCGCTGGTAGTTCTCGTCGGCCGGCGCCAACTCCCGCAACCGGTGGCAGAGATCGAGCCAGGCCGTCTCACCGTGCAGCGGCCGGTCGCCGGTGGCGTCCAGATCGACCGTGTCCAGCATCGCGGTCAGTCGGCGGACCATGTCCGTGGCCCGCTCGTTGCTCTCCACCCGGTCGGCGGTGACGTCGTCGAAGAGGAAGAACCAGAGCATGAAGTCGGCGGCCCACTGGGCGAACACCCGGTCGGCGCGGGGGAAGCAGCGGCCCGCCAGCCAGGCGAACCGGTAGCCGGCGTAGCGCTCGCGTTCGGCGGCGTCCCGCAGCAGCCCGTGGCTCTCGGACCAGTCGACGAGGGCCAGATGTGTGGCCTGTACGTCGGGGTGGAGGCCGGCCGTCCAGGGAAGCTCGAACTCGGGCAGGACGACCTGGTCGAAACCGGTGAGATCGTGTCGCATGCTGCTCCCTCGGGCGTGTCATGACAGTTCATGAGCATCGGTGCCCGCTCCGGACGTGCGCGGCACTGCGCCCCGGGGGGAGAGGCGGGGTGCGGCGCGGCGCCCTGCTGTCGCAGCACACGTGGTGCTGTGACAGCACGTACGTTGATGTGTGTGCGGCGCGGCGTGCATCGCCCTGTGGGGACGCGGCATGCATCGCCCTACGGGACATGGAACGCCTGCCGCCCGAGGATGGCAAGAGCGCTTGGACGCGGTCGGGGACAACTGGACGCTTCTGCATGTGTATTCGGCCGCGGTTGCCTGATGTCTCAGGTGTACGACGGTCAGGTCCTGAAGGCGGGCAGCGGAGACGCGGGCGGGCCGGGTGGCCGCCTCCTGACCGGCTCGGTCCCGTGGGTGGTGCGGTTGTCCACAATGAGGTGTACGTCCAGGTGGGTGCAGTGTGCCCTTGCGGTCAGCGGGTCTGCCCCTGCACCTCTGGCCCGTGCCGTCGCCGGTGTTCAGGCTGGAGCCTGGTTCGCTCTGGAGCGCGGGAGGCACGCAGGTGAGTTGGGCACGGGACGACAACAGCAAGGCCACGCCGGGGCGCGCGCCGCAGCGAGGGCGGTCGGCCCGGGCCACTTCTGCCCCTGTTGACCAGGCAGTTCAGCGGATGCTCGCCCTGCAGGGTTCCGCGGGCAACGCGGCGGTGGTCCAGATGCTGCGTCAGGCCGGAGGCGCACCGGCGCACGAGTCCGGCTGCGGGCACTGCGCACCGGGATCACAGGTCCAGCGCTCCGTTGCGGGTGCTGAGCAGGAGGAGCACGCACACGGCACCGGCCATGAACACGGCGCTGTGGCGGACACCAGCCCCGAGGGGCAGAGCGCGCTGCTCGCCGCCGCCCGAGAGTCCCCCAGTGAGTCCCTGCCCGCGTCCGTGGTGGCCAAGGCCGAACCCTTCTTCCAGAACCCGAAGCTCTCCTCCACGCGCGTCCACCGTGACGCCGTCGCCCAGCGTGCCACCGCCGCCCTGGGCGCCCAGGCCATGACCGTGGGCAACCACATCTTCCTGTCGGCCAAGGCCGTAGGCGACGAGGCGACCCTGGGCCATGAGCTCAGCCACGTCGACAAGAACACCAGGAACATCGCCGAGACCGGCCGTGACAACGGTGCCGGAGTCACCGTCACCCACCCCGACCAGGGCTCTGAACGAGGCGCGGAAATCGACGGCGCCGCCTACGCGGCGGGGGAGAAGACCGCCCCGTCCGTCACCGCTCAACGCAGCGTGGGGCAGCCGGTGCAGCGGTCGCCGAAGACGGTCGAGGAGGAGGAAGAGGAGCTCACGGCCGACGGCCGGGCGGTGCAGCGGGCCGTGCACGAGGAGGGAGGGGCGGAGCAGACCGTGCAGCGGGCGGGCGGGCACGGAACCTCCTCCCGGCACGGCGGCCACTCCGGCGGGTCGTCCACGCGACGGCGGCTCATCCCTGTCACGTCGTTGCCGCACGCGTACTACCTCCGACGTCCGCATTACGACCCTCCCCGGCGCAGGGGCGGCGGCACGTACACAACCGTCACGCTGGGACCGTACGGATTCTCGGACCGGAGGAGCGACGCCGATTCCCATCTGCCCCCGGCCATCGACGACGCCCGGCACCAGTATCCGAACGAGACCTTCAAAGCCGGGCACTTGATCAACGCGTCCTTCGGCGGTGACGGCAGGGATTCGGCGAATCTGACCATTCTGACGACCCGGGCGAACAACTTGATGCGCGGCTTCGACGATCCGATCAAGCATGCCGTGGGGCACGTGGCGAGCATCTACGAGACTCTTTCCGCCATGTACGAGGACATCCGACTCCTTGAGCTCGGGGTCAAGGTCACCGTCACCCCCGCGGGAGAGAACCACACGTGGGAGACGGAAGGCCCCGGAAAGTACATTTCGTCCTACATCGCCTGTCGTGCGAAGGTCGTGGGAGCCAGTGCGCTGGAACGCTGGATCGACCAGGCGCTGGCCAACGACCCCTCCGATCCGAACTGGCGGTACATCAAGAGCGAACTGGCGCTGGTCGACCACTACGTCGACTCCGCGAACCTCTCCGACCTGATCGACAACGACGCGACGTACCCCTTCGCGCCCTACAAGAAGCCACGACGCCGCTGAGGTGTGGCCGCGGAAGCGGCCGAACGGTGGTGGGCGGCGGACCGGCAGGGGATCGCCGCAGCCACGCGCCGTACACCCACCAGAACCGTACGTGTGTGCGTTTGGCGGTTGTTTATCGCGAGTTCCTATGGTGACGCCCACCCCCGGCGTGAGGACTCCGCATGTACAGCATCATCGTGGTGCCCACGGGCTCCACCGCCCCGGAAACCCAGCTCAGACTGGGGCCGGGCGACACGCTCCACTTCGGCCGCGGCACACCGGCCGCCGGCCGCCGCCATCTCGACATCCCCCATCCCGGGGTGTCCCGCACGGCGGGTGAGCTCACCACCTGCGGGACGTACTGGACGCTCAGCAACTACAGCCGCGCGTCCACCTACGTGGTGGAGAACCCCGAGGGCGCGGGCGAGCACGTCAAGATCGCACCGGGCCGGGCCGAGGCCCCCATCCCCTTCGAGTTCTCCCGGGTCGTGCTGCCCGCGGGCGGCGATCTGCTCAGCTTCGACGTCTGGGCGCCGCGCCACGACTACGTGCAGGAGCCCGAACCCGTCACGGGCGGCGAGCGGACCGCGCTCGCCTTTCCGCTCGACCACACCAAGCGCTACTTCCTCGTCCTCGTGGCCCTGTGCGAACTGCGGCTGCGCGGCGAACCGCACGCTCCGCCGCCCACCGTCGAGCAGATCACCGAGCAGCTGCGGCCCGCCTGGCCCGGGGCGAACCGCGCCGCCGTGCAGTGGAACATCGACTACCTGGCGTTGAAGATGCGCCTCAAGGCCGGGCCCGATTCGGTGGATCCGGGGCCCCGGCTCAACAACAAGAAGGAAGCGCTCGTCTCGCTCGCGCTGCGCTTCGATCTCGTACACGAAGAGGACCTCGCCCTGCTGAGAAGACCGGCGGCCCGGTGAGCGACCGGACGTACAGCGTCTCCGTTCCGTACGGCTACCGGGTCGGCCCCTGGCGGGTCGGCCGTGCCCTGGGAGCAGGCGCCTTCGGCAGCGTGTACGCGTCCCGGCGCATCGCCCCCGCCCCAGGGACGCCGGTGCGGGCCGCGCTCAAGTTCCTGCCGACCGGCACCAGCACCCCGCGCCAACTGAGCCATCTGCGGGAGCTCGCGGAGCGCGAGGTCGACCTGCTGCGCCGGCTGCGCTCACCGCGACTGATCCGGATGTACGACGTCCTGACGGTGGACGATCCGGCGAACCCTGAACTCGACGGCGCCACCGTCCTCGTACTGGAGGAGGCGGAATGCTCCCTGGACACCCTGCTCGGCGAGCCGCCCGGCGCCCCGGGGGAGGACGGGCCGCTCACCGCGCTCCTGGTCCAGGTCTGCGAAGGGCTGCACCAACTGCACCGGGCCGGCTGGGTGCACGGTGACCTCAAGCCGGGCAACGTCCTCCTGATGGCGGACCGCACGGTCCGGCTCGGCGACTTCAGCACCGCGGCCGAGCTGGAGGGCACGCACGCGTACGCCCCCGCGTTCTCGACCCCCGACTACACCCCTCCCGAGCTGCTCTGGTCGGAGGCGGGCGAGCGCGGCACGCAGATCCGCTCCTCGTCGGACATCTGGGCCTTCGGGGTCCTCGCCCACGTCGTCCTGACGGGTTCGCTCCCGCTCCCCGGCGGCACTCCGTCCGCCCGCAGGGACGCGGCGGTGCGCTATGCGCGCGGCATCGACGAGCTGCGGCTGTCGCCCGAACTCCCGCCGCTGTGGCGGCAGATCATCACGGACTGCCTGAGCCGTACGCACCGGGAACGGGCGGCGCACAGTGCGGGTTCACTGCTGCGGCGGCTCGGAACGCCACCGGCGGCCGACCGTTCCCCCGCCACCTGGCGCCTGCCGGGCCGCCGTCCCCGGCTGTGGAAACCGCTGCTCGTCACCACGGCCCTGACGGCCGTGACCGCCACGCTCGGCTTCACGCTCAGCGCGCTCGCGGAGGGCCGCGAGGCCGCCGACGAGGGGTACGCACGGTGCGTCGAGGGCAGCGTCTGCTTCTTCAGCGAGAAGGACGGCAAGGGCGAGATGTGCGCCTGGGTCGACGGCGAGAAGGACTGGATAGGCGGGGGCATCCGGTGCACCTGGGTGACCGGGAAGCCGGTGAAGTCCGTCTACAACCACGGACACGGCCCAGAGCAGGGCGCCAAGCTCATCGACGTCCCCTATTTCTCCAGGCCCGGCAACAAAGAAGGTCGCCTGGGCTGCGTCGAGTTGGGGACGAAGGAGAATCTCGACGTCCCGGTCAGCCCGCGCTCCCACGCCTGGCGGACGAGCTGCTGACCCTCGGACGTACGAGTACCGCGGAACCGGTCCCTGCCGGGACGCTGTGGCCCCACCACCACGAGAGGGGAAGCCCATGTTGTTGCGGTACCCGAGGAAACACTCACCCGGAAGGCTGCGATCGGCGGTCCTGGCCTGTGCGGCCGCACTGACCCTGGGGATCGGTACGGGCGCGGGCGCGGCGGCCGCGCCCGCCGACGGAGCGCCGGCGGTCGGCGCGCCGGCACCGGTGGTCAGCCTGGTCGCACCGGCGGCCGGCCAACTCCCCGCGGGCAAGCCCGATTTCCAGCTGCCCTTTACCTGCGGAACCACCTGGCAGCTCAACGCCTACGACGAGTCTCCCGACCCGAAATACGACCACAACCCGGCCCTGGACATCGTTGCCGAGGGCAACCCGGGCTCGGACGGCCGGCCGGTGCTGGCCTCCGCTGCCGGGAAGGTCTCCGCGATGTACTTCGACGCGGGTTCCGGCAACACCATCCAACTCAGCCACGGCAACGGCTGGTTCACCGCGTACTACCACCTCGAAGCCGAGAAGACGCCGCTCGTGACGGTGGGTCAGGAGGTCAAGCTCGGCACCCGGATCGGTCGGGTGGGCGCGACGGGCAACGCCAACGGCTGGGCCCATCTGCACTACGAGCAGCGCTACTTGGCGTCCGGCGACTTCACCTACGAGCGCGACCGTGTGCCGGTGCACTTCAACGGCGTCCAGTACACGGGCGAGAACGGCGTATGGCCGAGCGTGAAGAGCGCCAACTGCGCCACCCCGCAGCCCTATCAGTGCCAGCCGGGCTTCGTCTGCTTCTACGCGGAGACCGACGGCAAGGGCTCCGTCTGCTCGACCGACCGCAACACCCCGGTCAGCAACTGCGGCTTGCGCAAGTCGTACTTCAACAACGGCAATCCCCAGGAGGGTTACGACCATGTCCGGCTGACCTTCAAGGAGGGCGGCGGCCAGTGTCTGCACCGCGGCTGGACCGAGGGCCACGGCAACTTCCCCGAAGGGGGCCGCACGATCACCTCCGTCACCTGGGGCCCTGAGTGCCCGGCCACCCTCGTACCGCCCGGCCGTCCTCGTACATAAGAGGTACCCCTGGAGCCACCCCTGCGGAGATGGTGTCACCGCGACCCGCTGACGGGGCGCGGTGACACAGGGGGGCGGCACCGCAATGAAGCACCTGCTCGTTCGCGCGTGCACTGCCGTGGCGGTCGCTTCGATCGCCACGGCCGGTTGCACGGCACAGGGACCGGACGGATCGGGCACCACAGCGAAGGACGAGGCGCCGCCGCGGGTACGCGAACTGACCGATGCGGACCGCCTGGTCCTGAACCGGGCCGAGCGGCTGCACGTACGGGACTGCATGACCCGGCAGGGCCACTCGTACTGGGTCGGCCTGCCACCGGGCGCGGACGAGAGCCGCAGCACCGGCTATCTGTCGACCGACGTGGGCTGGGCCAAGAGGCACGGGTACGGCAGCCGGATCACCGCGAAGGTGCTGAAGGCCCGGAGGACCAACCCGAACGTCCTCTACCGCGAACGGCTCTCACCGAGCCGCCTCCATGCCTACGACAGCGCGCTGGAGGGCGGCCGGGGGACCGCGGTGCTCAAGGTTCGCGTACCCTCCGGCGCCACCATCAGCAGCCGTCTCGGCGGCTGCGAGGCAGAGGCCCAGGAGTGGCTGTACGGCGACCTGAAGACCTGGTTCCGCGTCAGCAGGATCGCCACCAACCTGACCCCGCTGTACGCGTCGAGACTCATGCGGGACCCCGAGTTCACCACTGCCCAGTCGGCGTGGGCGGCCTGCATGCGCCGGGGCGGGAACAACTACGCGACCCCGACCGGGGTCCAGGACGCGCTCCCCTCCCTCACCCGGGGGCTGCCGGAGAAGAAGGCCTTCGCCGTCGAGGTACGGCTTGCGGTGGCCGAGGCGACCTGCGCCGGGTCGTCCGGGCTCGCCGGGACGGGCAGCCGGCTGGAGCGCCACTACGTGAACGGGCTGCGGGGCGAGTACGGAGACGTGCTCGACGACTACGCACGGCTGGAGCGCACCGCGCTGACCCGTGCCCGCACCCGCGTCACCCCATCGACTCCCGTGGCAGACGGCCACGGGCGAACGGAGGAAACACCATGAAGCGCACCATCGGCATCGCTGTGACAGCGTTCGGCCTGGCGGCCGGCTCACTCCTGATCGCCACCCCCGCCCAGGCGTCGGCCGCCTGCGACTCGGCCTACCGGGCGGCCACGTCCGGCCATGTGTACGCCTACAACCTGCCGAACTGCTCGGGCCTGCTCGGCCACACCGCGGGCGACGACGCCGACTGGGGCGACGGCGCGGGGCCGTTCACCGGCAGCGACACCAACAACGCCGAGTCCGTACTGAACAAGGGCATCGAGGACGGCTACTCCACCGTGCGCTTCTCCAACTACACCGCCTATGACACCGCGAACGGGTACGGCTGCCTGAAGAGGGGCGAGCTGTACGCCGACACCCTCTGGGACAACAAGATGAGCAACGGCTCACCGGCCGCGAACAGCATCAGCTCACACAAGTGGGTGGCCACTAGCTACGGCTGCGCGAGCATCTTCCGCTGACCCCTGAAGCGAGACGGCCCGCTCTCCGACGGGGGAGCGGGCCGTGCGCACGCGAGGGGCGGGTCGGCTGCGGCCGCTACTGGCTCGGCGTCACGCTTTCGCGTGTGAGGAGGCAGAAGGGGTGTCCCACCGGGTCGGCGTACACCCGGTAGCCGATGGGCTTGTCCGATCCTTCGAGCAACGTGGCGCCCAGGGCGAGTACCTGCGCCTCTGCCACATCCAGGTCATCGACCATCACATCGACATGCATCTGGGCCGGACGCTCGGGGTCGGTCCACTGGGGCGGCCGGAATTCGCCGACGCGCTGGAAGGTCACGATCTCCGTGCCCGCCGCGTTCGCGAGCACCACGTAGTCGGACGAGTCTTCCACCCGCGGCAGCGACAGCAGGCTCTCGTAGAAGCTCGCGAGCTCAGACGGGGCTGGACAGTCGATGACGAGGGAGAACAGGCGTCCGATCATGTTGATCACACTATGGCGCGCACGGAGGAAGAGGAAGACGCGCCTGCACGATTCACGTCAGCATCCCGACGAGACCGTCTGGACCAGGCGGCCCCCACCATCCGGCGGGAGCCGTCCCAAGGCAGGCCGAGACGCGGCAACGCCGAGGTGTCCCCGGTCAGCCCACGAGGTCACCCGGTGCTGCGCCCTGTGCCGGTACGAGGAGTTGAGCCCGGCCCTCGGAGTCGTACGAGCCGAGCAGCAGGAACTCGCTCCGGAAGCCCGCGACCCGCTTGCTCTTGAGGTTCACCACGCCGACTACCAGCCGGTCCCGCAGAGTTTCCCTGTCGTAGTGGGTGACCCGTGCGCTCGTGCGCAGGATGCCGGCGGAGCCGAAGTCGACGGCCACCTTGTAGGCGGGTTTCCTGGCTTCGGGGAAGTCGTCGATCTCCACGACCCGACCCACCCGCAGCTCGCAGCCGAAGAACTGTCCGGCGTCGATCTTCTCCATGGCTTCCATGTTCCTCATTTCGGTTCGGTGGTTCGGTGGCTTGGTGGTTCGGCGGTCCGGCCGTTGGCTCAACCAGACGTATCGGCACGCTACTTGCGGTTGTCGAGGATGAGCAATCCGACACCGACCAGGACGATTCCGGCCCAGCCGAGCGGGGCCAGGTGTTCTCCCGCCACTGCCACGCTCAGCACTGCGGCCGCCACCGGCTCGATCAGGATCAGGGTGGCCGCCGTGCTGGCCGTGACGTGCGTCAGACCCCGGCCGAAGAGGAAGTACGCGAGCGCCATGGGCACCAGCGCGAGGTAGCCGGCGACCACGAGCCCCGTACGGGTGCTGAACAAGGGGCCTCCGGTGACGACGAGCACCGGGATCAGCAGGAGCCCGCCGAGGCCGAACATCACCCCCATCACCGGGCGGGACGACGCTCCTTGGCGTATGAGACGTCCCGCGGTGTAGGAGTAGACGGCGTACGACGCACCGGCCAGCAGGCCGAGGGCGACGCCGGCGACGATCTGCCCCGTCCCGTGCGGGCTCTCGTCAGGGTGCCGCTGTCCGACGACGACGAGCGCGACGCCGACCGTGGAGACCGCGCTCGCTCCCATCCAACGGCCGTGCGGCAGGGCCCGTTCCCCGATCACCTCGCACAGTTTGGTGAAGACGGGGGTCGAGCCGACCGTGACCACGGTGCCGGTGGCGATGCCCGTGAGGTCCATCGAGGTGTAGAACGCCAGGGGGTAGACGGCCACGGCGACCGCGCCCGCCAGCACGGTGCGCCACGTGCGGGCCCCGCCGCGCAGCACCGGAAGCACCGACCGGCCCGCGACGGCCAGGAGCACGAGGCCTCCGATGCCCATGTTGGCCGCGCCCACGGAGAGGGCGGAGGCGCCCTCCGGGGCGAAACTGGCCGCGGTCCCGCTGCTGCCCCACAACAGCGCGGCCACGAGGATCGGGAGGACTCCCGTGACGAAGTGCCTGTCCCGGGCGGCTCCGCCCACGCCTCCGGACGGCTTCGGTTCAGTGCTGACCATGAGCCCCGAGGGCGTCCTTCCGGTAGATCTCCAGCGTCGAGGGGCCCTGGAAGAGGTACTGGGGCTGGGGTTCGGCCATGACCGTGTCGATGCCGAACGTGCCGCAGTACTCCTGCGCGAAGTGGCAACCGGTCACGGCGAAGACCACCAGTCGGGTGTCGTGCTCCGCGGCGGCGGCGACCAGCTCCCCCAGGGTCCGGCTCGCCAGTGTCTCGCCGCACACCAGCGCCACGTCGCTCTCCGCGACGAGCCGTGCGCTGTCCTCTCCGGGGGACACCGGAACGCCGAGTATGCCGTTCTCGATGAGGCAGGGGTCGAAGTCGCTGGCGGTGATCTCGACGTCCTCCTGGCGGAGGTGGTGGATGAGGTTGCCCATGACCCCGATCTGGGCGACCTTGCGGCCTCCCACGCGCGTCAGCAGCCGCATCGTTTCGCCGACCGCGGTCCGTGCCCGAGTCAGTGCCTTGACCTCGGGTCGCCCGTCGATCGTGAGAGTCTCCGCCGGAGTGCGCGGCAGCGCGCCGAAGGCGGCGTCCAGAATGGCGATGTCCTCCTCCAGGCTGCTGCCGCGGGCCAGCCGTGCGTCCTTTCCGATGAGCCCGTCGCTGCTCTCACCGAGCCGGACGGTGCCGAAGTCGGCGTAGCAGCACCCCTGTCGGACGGTCTGCGCCAGCACGAAGCTGTAGGCCATGAACCTTTCGTACTCGGTGGGTTGTGACCGGTAGTCCACGCACCACATGCCCCGCAGCCGGAAGTCGTCGTCGGGCAGATCGCGGCTCCTCTCGGCCAGGACGGTGCGCAGGGTCTCCAGGATGTCGTTCATGTGCCTCGCGGCTCTCTGTGTCGGCGGTGGGATGAGAGGGGATCGGCGGATACGGGAGATCGGCGGATTCGGGGGGATCGGTGATCGCGGGGGAACGGCGGCTACAGGAGGTCGGGCTCGGCGGAGTTGCGGACGGTGCCCCACCGCTTCGCCGTCGCCTCGTGGATGAACCAGATGTCGTCCTCCGACAGACGGCGGGAGACGACCCCCGGGAACGCTTCCTCGAAGTAGATGTACGGAGGCCGGTTGTCGACGTCAGGGGAGTGGTAGTCGAGCCTGTCCTGCATGTCGTGGTCACGTGTGATCCGGGTGGCCGGGTGGTAGGTGAGGATGTTCGGGCTGGCCAGCATGACGAGGCCGTCGTCCACGAGCCGGCCGACCTCCTCGACGGTCTCCTCGATCGACTGACGGGTCTCGCCCTCCAGCCCGAAGAGGACCGAACTGCCCACGGGTATGCGGGCCTCACGTATGCGCGCCAGGGCGGTGCGGACCTTCTGCTTCCACGGCAGATCGGCGACCCGGCGGATGTTCTTGTGCACGTGCTCCATGACCTCGTCCGACATGCTCTCGATGCCCATGTAGAGGTAGGTGCAGCCCGCTTCGCGCAGCGCGTCCAGCATGTCGCGCACCTCGTCCTCGCTGTGCAGCGTGGTGAGGAGGTCGGCCGTCACCTGGCAGCCGAACTGCAGGTTCCGCAGCCGCTGCCAGTCGTCGCCCCCGACGATCCACCGGCGGCAGCGTTCGGGGAGTTCGTCGGAGCCGGTGGCGGTGCGGGCGGAGTGCAGGGCCGCGCAGAACTCCCGGATGGCGCGGAAGGTGCCGCTCCAGAAGATGGAGTCGTCGAAGAAGACGGCCTCGGCGCCGTAACTGACGTACTCGCACACCCGCTCAAGTCCCGCCTGGGCCGGCGACGCTCCGAAGCGCTTCAGCCCGCCGACGACGAGAGCCGACTCGGAACAGAAGTCGCAGTGATAGGGGCAGGCGTTGGACACCGTCATGTGAGCCGTCCTGGCGGGCCCGCCCCCGAGGACCGGGAAGACCGGGAAGCGGGAGCGGATGGCGAACCCCTGGTACGGGGAGGGCAGTTCGGCGAGGTCGTACTTCTCTCCCCTGACGGGAAAGGCATGCAGGTCCGAGCCGTCGCGTGCGCACAGGAGCGAGTTTCCCGGCAGGCGCAGCCCGGCGGCTCCCAGCAGGGACAGGGTCTCGACCACGTCGCGGACGCGGGCCCGGGTGCGGTCGAGATCCATGGTCAGGGCTATCGCCTTCATCAGGAGGTCGAGCGCGAAGTACCCTTCGCCGCTGACGCAGAAGTCCACCACCGGCTCCGCACGCCCCTCCTCGATGGCTCGCAGGGTGCTGCTGTACTGCAGGACGACGGACCGGCCGGCCGGGGCGTAGCGCATGGTCTCGTCCATGTGCCGTCCGCCGAACACCACAAGACAGTCAGGGGTCTCCTCCTTCACCACCCGGGCCATCTGCAGGGCGTACCGGTGCCCCGGCGAGACCGTACTGACGAGGAAGACCTTCGGGCGGAGCCGTCGGGTGCAGGCCCGGAGGTCGTCGCGGGCCCGGTCGTCCCACACCCGGGGGTCGAAGACCGCGCTGTCGGGGGTACCCGCGGCTTCGGCGTCCGGGCGCAGGCCGTGCCGCGCGCCCAGGCGCCGTTCCTTGCTGGGGGGACATCGCCAGTCGGGACACAGATCGGTGAACGGCATGTCCTCGGCACCGTCCGCCGTGAGCCGGGCGGACTTCAGGGCGCTGTCGACGACGACGCTGAGCGCCGCGTACAGGCACATCGGGTCACCGGGATAGGTGATCTCGCCCTCGGGGGACGTCATCACCGGTGCGAGCGCGGCGAGCACGGGGAAGGTGCGTAACCTCCACGGCACCTGGTCCAGGCGCTTGCACCCGGCCCGTTCGAGCAGGCCGCCGCGCCGGGACCTGCGCAGCGCCGCGAGCGTCCGTGCCGCGGGCCCGTCGACCTGTGCGGGGCGGTGGAAGGTGTCGTGGACGACGGTATGGAGTACTGAGGGCACGACGCTACCTCTCGTCGGTGGGGGGATTCGGCAATGCTGAGGGAGGGCTCACCGCCGGGGGGCCTGCCTCGCCGCCGGTCCGGCGAGGAGCGCTTTCCGGGATCGCGTGCAGCGTCACGGCCGCGAGGGCGAACGTCGCGGAGACGTAGGCGAAGAACCACAAGGGGTGTCCGAGCGCCGAGAACCAGACGGCCAGATAGGTCGCGGTGCCTCCGAACAAGGCCGTCACCAGGGAGTACGCGATCCCCACCCCCAGTCCGCGTGCCTCGGCGGGGAACTGTTCACTCATCAGCGCGGGGAACGGACCGTGAAAGGCGGTGAGCAGGACGATGGAGCCCAGCAGGAGCGGAAGGGTCACCCCGACGTCGCGGGACATCAGGGCGACGGACGGCACCAGCACCACGGCCAGCGCCAGCGCGCTCCACCCCATCACCGGGCGCCGGCCCAGCCGGTCCGCGGCCAGACCGGCGAAGGGCGGCAGAATGCTGTAGAACACCAGCACAATGCAGTTGATCATGAACGCGGTCGAGGGCCGCATGCCCACCTCACGTGTGAGATAGGTCGGCATGTACACCGTCAGCGTGTAGAAGCCGACCGTGGCAGCGATTCCGAACCCGACCACGCGCAGGACGCCCCTGTACTGGGCCCGTGCGGTGCGCACGATGCCGCTGGGCCGGACGCGGCCCCGGCCCCTCGGCTTCCGGGGCGCTGCGTCCCTCGCCTTCCGGGGCGCTGTCGGAGGCAGCAGCTCCGCGGCCGCGGCCGCGGACGGCTCGGACAGGCGCAGCGAGCGGCGCAGCACGAAGCCCGTACAACCGATCAGGGCACCGGCGCCGAAGGCGATGCGCCAGCCGAAGTCGGTCATCTGCGTCTGGGTGAGGGCCAGGGTGAGGAACCAGCCCAGCGCGGATGCCAGCAGCACGCCGATCCCCGTGCCCACGAAGATCGACGACGAGTGAAAGGCACGCCGCTCGGCCGGGACCGCCTCGGTGACCAGGGCCGTGGCCGCCGGCATCTCCCCGCCGGCCGACAGCCCTTGGACCGCGCGGGCCAGGACCAGCAGTACCGGTGCGGCAGTGCCGATCTGCTCGTACGTGGGCAGCACGGCGATGGCCAGGCTGCCGCCGGCCATCATGAGAATGGTCAGGTTGAAGACGGCCGAGCGGCCGATGCGGTCGGCGCAGTGCCCCAGCACCACCCCGCCCAGCGGCCGGAACAGGAAGCCCACCGCGTAGACGGCGAAGGCGGACAGCAGGGCGGTCGTGCCGTGGTCGGCCGGGAAGAAGCTGTCGGCGAAGAACACCGCGAACGACGCGTACAGGGTCCAGTCGAACCATTCGATGACCTGGCCCACGCCGACGGCCACCGTGACCCTGCCGCGCGGGACCCCGGCCGGCACGCCCACGGCTGGACGGTGGGCCGGCGTTGTCCCTGTCTCCTCGGGGTTCAGCATGGTCGCCCTCTGCCTGACTGCGATCTGCGGTGCTCCTCGTCACCCGGTGACGGAGTGTCCCTCCGTACATGGCTCCGGTGTGTTCCAGGCCCTCACGCGTGAAGAACGGGTCGACGCTCGCCTTGGTGTCCATGCTCTCGCCTGTCCGGGTCCCGTCGAGTCCGGGGGAGAACGCCAGGATCGCGGCGGGCATGGGCAGGCCCGCGTCGCGGGCGGCGAGGCAGGTGGTGACAGTGAGGCCGCCACCGGCGGAGTCGCCGGCGAACACGATCGCCGAAGGGTCTTCGCCGCTGTCGAGAAGTGCGCGGTAGGCGCTCAGCCCGTCCTCGATCGCGGCCGGGAACGGGTGCTCAGGGGCAAGCCGGTAGTCGAGCGAGAACGCCCTGAACCCGGTTCTGGTCACCAGGTTCCCCGTCAGTGACATCGCCGTCTCCGGCGAACCGACCACGTAAGAGCCGCCGTGAAAGTAGAGGATCGTCCCGGCCTTCGGAGTGCCGGTCTTCGGAGTGCCGGCCGGCTCGACGAGCACCGCGGGTCGGCCGCCGAGCGTCGCGGTCCGGGTGCGGATACCAGCCGGGACGATCATTTCCCCCATCATCGCCCTGAACCCGGCGCGGAGCTCCTCCACCGACCGGGGGCCCGCCGGCTGAGGCCGTCGGGCCATCGCGTCGACCTCCGCGCGCTGTTGCCTGCTCATGACCGCCTCCATCTCATCCGTCTCATCCATCTCGCCCATCTCAAGTACATGCCAAGGAACTACATTCCCAGGCATGTAAGTTACAGTAGATGCCATGGCATCTAAGTCAAGCCGTGGCCCGATCGACCTCCCGGGCTTCTTCGCCGATCTCGTCCGCTGCGAGACGCGCCTCTACAACGCGCTGAACGAACGCCTTCGCGAGCGGCACGGGATCGTCACCTCGCAGTTCGAGTTCCTGCGCTTCCTGCGCGACCACCCCGGGTCCCGAGTCGCGGACCTCGCCACCGAATTCGCCATCGGGATCGGCGCGACCAGCAAGGGCATCGACCGCCTGGAGAAGCAGGCATGGGTCATGCGGCGAACCAACCCATCGGATCGCCGCTCATCGCTGCTGGACCTGACCGCCGGAGGCCTGCAACTCATCGAAGCGGCGGAGGCGACCTTCACTGAAATACTGGCCGAGCTGACCGCAGACGTCCTCGGCGGCCCCTCGGGACTGGCCGCCGTACAGATCCTCTCGGAGCTGCGCTCCGTGCTCGAACGCGACCAGATCGGTCTGCCCACAGGCTGACGGGCATGCGCGTCGAGTGCGGCTGCCCGTTGGCTGCGTGATCAGCGTTTGTTACGAGGGCGAATCCCGCGGATCGATCACGGCTCGATACGTACGCTCAAGGTTGTCCCGAAGCCGGTCGCGGTACTCCTCCGGGCCTGCGGTGTACGCGACCGGCCCAGCGCGTCCTTGCGGGCCTGCGGGCCTGCGGGCCTGCGGGGCCACCCGCATGCGGCGGGGACCACCCGCCTATCGCGGCGAAGGCCGTGTCCACGTCCCTCGGCGTCTCGCTCCTGTCCGGCCGGGTGCGGTCGGCAGAGGCGTCAGGCATGTTCGGCAAGTGCCCTTCAGGCGAAGTGCCTTACAGATATCCGAGGAGGGCAAGGCAAGTTGGGCACGAGTTGGACGGGGACGGCCGTGCGAGTGGCATCTGCAAGAGGCCACTTGGACAGGGAAAACGCAACTTCGACAGGGCCTGCAGCGGGGGCTATCTTCACCTGACATTCGGCGCCGCCCGCAGTCGCGCAGGGGTTCCATCAGCCTGATCACCCGCAAGGGGACGAGTCGATCACGCCCACAGCTCCCCGCCCCCACGCGCAGGTCACCGAATCGAGTCCACGCCCAGACAGCGAGAGCGTCAGGGACTTCCACACCAGGCCCCTCGGCCAGGGAGAGACACATGCCCCAGCTTGCTCTGTACACGTTCGGCGTCCTGAAGTCGCCCCTCACCGATCCCGCACGTCTTACGCGGGAGTTCCACGAGAGCGGTGAGGCCGTCTACCGGGAGATCGGCCAGCACCCCGGATATGTCGCTCGTGCTGAAGCGGTGGATCGCAGCCTGGGCGCACGGACGGATTTCGACTCGGACTGGGGTGAGTGGGGAGAGTTTGTTGTTCCGACCTGGTACGGGAAAGGCCGTACTGCGGAAACCGTCGCCCTGGCCGCGACCCTCTCACTCTGGACCGACCTGCGATCCGCCTTCGACTCCATCTACAACGGCCTGCACCGCGCGGCGCTCAACAGGCGTTACGACTGGTTCGAGAGGACGGGACACCCGGGTTACGTGTCCTGGTGGGTCGCCGACGGCACGATACCGACCTGGCAGGACGGGGTTTCCAGGATGGAACACCTCCACGACCACGGCTCCGCGCCGTACGCCTTCTCCTTCCACCACTCGTTCGATCCGGGCGGAACACCGGCCGGGCTCAAAGGCATTGGACCGAGGAGCGAGTCGTCCGTGCCCGACTCGTCTACGCGCAGCTGACGATGTCCGAGGTGGCGTGCGCGCCCTGAGGGGCTGATGCGGGAGCCCCTTGCCGGTCGAGTACGGGAAAGGTCCTGGTCCGCGAAGGTGCGCTTGCCGAGCGGCCCATGCGGACGGACGCAAGTGGCGAGTCCCTCGGCGAGATCGGCCGCCAGACGGAGATTCGGCACATCACCGAGCAGGCATCAGAACTCCACGTCGGACTCGGCCTCGGACTCGACGCCGGCCTCGGTCTCGGTCTCGGTCTCGGCGAGCGCAGCAATGGTGGAGTCGGGTAGTGGCACTCCCGAAATGCCCTCATGCTCAGCTCTCGCGCGGCTCTGAACCGGACCCGTCGAGTAGCGGTGCGAGCGTCTGGCGTAGATCTTCGAGTCGGCGGTAGTGAAGGGCGGTCATTCCCGCCTCGCGCGCTGCCACGACGTTGGCGGCGGTGTCGTCTATGAAGAGGCAGCGGTCTGCTGCGGCGCCAGCTTGTTCGGCGGCGATGCGGTAGACCTGCGGGTCGGGCTTGGCGACGCCGATGCGGGCGGTGTTGACCACGGCGTCAGCAAGGTCGGCGAGTCCCTGTCGTTCCAGGTCGGACTCCAATCGGGTGGTCGCATTGGAGACCAGGGCGACGGCCGCGACTTTGCGTACTCGTCGAAGCAGTGCGACTACTTCTTCATCGACCACCGGAAGGAGATCAGACCAGGCCGTGACCGCGGCGCATGCCCGCTCGCGGGATCCGCAGCTGTCGGCGAGGTCGGCCGCGACTGCGGACCGCCATTGCTCATCAGTGATCTTCCCTGTGATGGCGGGCAGCAGGCGGCTCGGTGCGAAGGCCGCGGCTGCGAGAGCGCCGAGGGGCAGGCCGTGGGCTTGCTCAAGCGCGTCGGCGGCGGGCCAGTGCCGGAGGACGCCGTCGATGTCGCAGAGCACGGCGTCATAGGGCGGAAGCGGCATGGTCGATTACTCCTTGTTGGTCGTTCGACGGCTGATCTCGGCAGCGTAGAGGGGGTGGTGCTGTCGCGCTGCGGTCAACGTCTGTGCAGGCAGGCGACGTTCGCCGAGCAGTCGACGGGCAGACCGTCAGGTACGGACGACGCAGCACAGGGCTGCGGACGGTGCGGGAGTGTCTGGCGGTGATGCCGGCCGGCCGAGCCGGTGCCCGCCTGTCCCGGACTCTGGCGGCCGGATTGAGCAGGCCGACGTTGCTGCGCTTGTCCGTCGCCTTCCGTCGCCTTCCGTCGCCTTCCGTCGCCTTCCGTCGCCCGAGGCCTCGACTCCGCGGGTACTGTCGCCGGACCACACGACGCCGACGGTCGCTCCCCGGCAGCCAGGAAGCGGGTGTAGTCCCGCGCCCACGTCCGTACCACCTGACTTCACCGATCCCGTCCAGGAGCGCGAACGCCCCCGTACCGCCCCGCGAACGCACCGCGACCGGGGCACACCGGAACTCCCGGCCGTCTAACTGCCGCCCCCCGTGTCCAGGCGTTCCACCACTGCCAGCGCGTTCCAGGATGCTGCTGCGTGGGGTTGTCGCTGTGTCACTCGTCCAGCTTCGCCCGCTCGCGTGCCCGAACAAGAGCGGAGATGGTGAGACGGACCTGCTCTGGCGTGAAGTGTAGGAAGGAATCAGCTTTCATGCGTACGACCATCGCAACAGCTGTGGTGTCCGGTCTGCTGCTCGGCCTTGCCCCGCTCACCGCGGCTGTCGCTGCACCGTCGGGTGGCGACCTGCCCCCGGGGTGCAAGCGGCACAAGCAGTACGGCCACACTTTCGTCATCTGCAAGGGCGAGAACGGCAAGGACGGCGCGGACGGGAAGGACGGCCCCCAGGGCCCGGCAGGGCCGGTGCGCGCACCCCAGGTGCTGACGGGGCCCGAGCAGGAGGTACCGGCAGATACCTCGAAGGAGTATGCCGGGCCCGAATGCCCGTCAGGCACAAGCATCGTCGGCGGGGGGCACTACCAGGTCAAGACGCCTTCCTTCGCCCTGGTCCAGGGCGACCGCCCCGACGGTCAGCAGTGGAAGGTGTGGCTGAACAACGCCCACGTCGGAAGCGCCAAGACCACCGCCACCTCGGTCAAGGTCTATACGATCTGCCTGCCTGTCGATTAACACCTGCGCGGTCCAGCCGTCGGTCAGCTGCGCAGAGGGCCCGGCCCCCGCCTGGGGACAGGAGTGGCACCCGAGGCGCCAGCGAATGAACTGTGCCTCCGCCCGGGTGCCATTGGCGTGTTGGCCAGTAACTGGACCGGATGCCCCGTTCCCCGGATGAGCGCCGGGCCGCCGCCGTGTGGGGCGCCCCGCATACGTGAAGTCGGTGAGCGGGGCGGAGCGGGCCGGAAGGTCCCGCATCCGATTGCGGACCGGAGATTCCGGTTGGCAACTGCCCCGCCTCCACGGTGAGTTGTGGGACAACTCGGACGAGCAGCCGAAGCAGGGTGCCACCCGGACGCCGTGGGCCGCCACCGAGCAGCGGTCGTTGTGGCCGCGCAGGCCTACGGGTAGCAGTGCTCCCCGTGCGTGCGGGGATGAGTCCTTCGACCTGACGGTGGGCGTGCGGATGGTCGGCGGGCTGCCAGTGTTCTTCGGCGAGCATCTGCAGTTCGGGTCCGTCCCTGCGGGGTGTCCAGACCTTCCAGTGCCGTGCCAACGGCCAGAATGTCGGCGCGGGGTGGCCAATTCTGCAAGGCAGACGGCAGACTTCGGCGGTGAACTCACCTTCCCCTCGCCCTGCCACTCCCGCCGACGCTGATCTCTACCCGGATCTTGTGGCTGCCGGCAGTCTTGCCGCAGCTCTGGAGCTGACCGCTGCCGAGCAGGGGCTCGATCTGGATGCGGTGCTGACCCACGATTCGGACCCGCTGCGGTCAGCTGGGGTCGCCAGCACGGTTTCTGACCGGGAACCCTGCTGGATTTCCATCGGGTCGGCGAGCCGTTGGTTCATCATCAATGGCTGGCGGCAAGGCGTTCAGTTGCTCTCTGGGTCGACCTCCGATCTGGGAGAGCTGGCCCGAGCCGCGGCAGGTTGGCGTAACGGGGCCGAACTCCGCGAGATCCAGAAGGTTGCTCCCTTCATCGAGGTGAGTGACCTGGCCGAAGCGCATGAACGCGGTCCGGCCGCAGCGGTCAACGTGCAGTGGCGATTTCTCTTGGAGGACTTGCGCCAAGAGGCCGATCGGCTCGACCTTGCCCGCCGGACACTTGAGCTCGCTGAGGCCGCGTCCGCCGAACCGAAGCTGCGGCAGTTGTATCCGTTCACCAGTCACTGGTCGCTTCACTTCACCACCTGCACCGGCTTCCCGTACTCATGGGACGTGCCGTTCGTCGATCCGTTGAGCAACGGCCGCTATCGCGTCTGTGGCCCGTCCCGTGGAACAGTCATCGGCGAAGCCGGGACTGCGGAGGACGCTGTCGCACTGGTGGTGAATGGCCTTCCAGAAAACTGCGGACCGGCGGTCGCCGGGTCCACGAATGACCGGCGTCGGCAAGAGGGCACTTGGTCACCTGCGTGAGCGAAGGCCCCTCGACAGCTGTGGCGGCGTTCCTGCCGAATGGAGTGGGCTGCATGGTTCGGCCATGGTCAGCATGCCAACGGGAGTGCATCAGCCAGCAGACTTGGTGAGCTCATAGAGGTGATGGCACGTTGCGCGGCGGACGGCTTCGGCCCGGAGACGTGTCCTTCCGCCTTCACGTGAACCACCTTCTGCTGCCGTGCTGGTGACGTCTGCGGAGACCGGGGCCGAATTGCTCGTCGGGGTGGTGGGGGAGAATCGGCGGGCCGTGTCGGCGCGATCGGCCGATGACGGCACAAGGCCGATGACGGCACAAGGCCGACGACGGCACAAGAAGGACAAGGAAGCACAAGGAAGCACAAGAAGAACAAGGTGGGCGGGATGGGCGAGCACGGCCAGCGGCGGCGTCACCGTACGGTGGACCGGGTCGCGTGGATCCTGGAGGCCGCCGCGCGGGCGCCGGGCGGGGTGACCGTGGCCGAGTTGGCGCGGACGGTCGGGGCGCCGGCGAGTTCGGTGCAGGATCTGGTCAACGGCCTTGTCGCGACGGGCTTTCTGCTGGAACAGCACGGGCGCTTCAGGCTCGGGCCCGCCCCCCACGTCCTCAACCTCATCGCCGGCCGGGTCGTCCCGCGGATCAGCCAGGCCGAGCTCAGCGAACTGAGCCGTGTCGCGGGCACCCCGGTGCTGCTCACGGTGCGGGTCGGGCTCGACGCCGTGCACCTCGCGCGCGGCGGCGAGGACGAGATTCCCCGCCTCGTGCCGCTCGCCGACGAGCACATGGCCCGGCCGCTGCTGCGTACCGCCGCGGGCCGTCTGCTGCTGGCCTTCACCGACGAGACGGAGCGCCGTGGGCTGCTCGACGAGCTCGCCCGCCACGACCCCGAGGCGGTCGCCGAGTTCCGCCGCGCTCTTCCCGCGATCCGCGCGTCGCGGATCAGCCGCAGCGAGGGTCTGGCCGACCCCGAGGTCAGCGCGCTCGCGATCCCCGTCACCGACGGCCCCGTCGTCACGGGTGCCCTTGTGCTGACGCACCGGCGTCGTGGCCGCTCGGAGCGGCTGAGTCTGGACCGGGCGGCGGCCCGTCTCCTCGCGCACATCCAGGAGAGGCGGACGTGACGTCCGCATCGATTCACGGATATCCGTGAATGCGGGCGCTCCTACGGTGCCGGGAACGAGCATCCCGGCATGACTTCGAACACGCTGACCACGGCCGATCCGACGCCTCCGTCGTCCACCGGCGAGATGGTCTCCCGGCTGCTGCACACCCTCGGCGACCCCGATCCGGCCCGGGGAGCCGAGGACATCACCGTCGTCGGGGCCGATCCCCTGGTGCCCTCGGTGCACCGCCTCGCCGATGCCATGTCTGCCGCGATCGGTGTCTTCGGGCGGCAGACGGCGGCCGTCGGTGAACAGCGCGGCCATCCGCACCAGAGGGTCCAGGTGCAGGCCGCGGCCGCGATCGACCAGCTCATGGCGACGTATCGCACGACCCTCTCGGGACGCCCGCTCAGTGCTCTCCTCGACGATCCGACCCTGCTCGGCAACAACGACTTCTACCGGGCGCGCGACGGCCGGTGGATCTTCATCATCACCACCTATCCGCATCTGCGGGACGCGGTCCACTCCGTGCTGAGGTGCGGGCTCGACAAGGTGGGGATCGCGCAGGCCGCGGCCTGCTGGGATGCCTTCACGCTGGAGGAGGCCATCTGCGCGCGGGGCGGCGTCGCCTGTGTGGCGCGCAGCCGGGACGAGTGGCTCGCGCACCCCGCGGGGCGCCATGTCGCGCAGCGCCCGGTCGTCGAGATCGAACGCGTCGGTGACGGACCGGTCCGGCCTCTGGAGCCGATCGGTGAGGCCGATGAGGCGCTTGCGGGCGTACGGGTGCTCGATCTCACCCATGTCATCGCAGGTCCCGTCGCGGCGCGGCTCCTCGCCCAGTTCGGCGCCGACGTGCTGCACCTGTCGCGTCCCGACCGCCCCGACCCGATCCCGATGATCGCGATGACCGGCGGCGGCAAGCGCAACGCCTACTGCGACCTGCGCGACGATCACGACCGTGCGGCCTTCTACGACGCACTCCAGGACACGGACGTCTTCGTGCACGCCTACCGGGGACTTGCCCGGCACGGGGCGTCGACCGAGGAGCTTGTCCGGCGCCGCCCCGGACTCATCACCCTCGAACTCCACGCCTGGGGCGCCGACGGACCCTGGGGCGAACGCGGCGGGTTCGACCAACTCGCCTGCTCCGCAACCGGGTTCGCCGTCGAGGAGTGGACCGACCGGCCGTCGCTGCCGCCGACGTACCTGCTCAATGACTATCTCGCCGCCTACCTCGGGGCCGCCGCCGTCGCAACGGTCCTGCGCCGCCGTGCGGCGGAGGGCGGCTCGTGGCGGATCCGCGTGACCTTGGCCGGGGTGTGTCACTGGGTGCGGGAACTCGGACTCCTTGCGCGGGAGGACGTACTCGGCCTGCCCCGGCCCGGGTACGCGCCGCTCGCCGCGCTGTCGACCACGGGGACCGACTTCGGCCCGCTCACCGAACCGGCGACACCGTTCGCGTACAGCGGGCGTGCGGTCCCCCAGCCCGGTCGGCGTTCCCCGCTCGGGTCTGCCGCGCTCCGGTGGCGCTGAGCGCTCCGCGAGAAGTCCGGTGCGTCATCCGCGGGTCCGTCGTGGCTGGTCGCTCCCCCAAGCTCTCAACTTCGTTCGAGCAGGGGGCACCTCCCTCGCGGCGGAGCCGCACATGTCACAGCCCCGCGCCCCTTTCGGGGCGCGATCCCGTCCCCCTCGACACCCCAGGAGGCACCAGAAGATGTCCCAGCAGCCGAGCGGCCCCTCCGGCCGCGGACTCCTCGCCGGAGTCCGCGTCGTCGAACTGGCCAGCGTGATCATGGCTCCGTACGCCGCACAGCAGCTCGGTGACCTGGGCGCCGACGTGATCAAGGTCGAGCCGCCCACCGGTGACATGACGCGCCACTACCCGCCTCAGCGCCACCCCGGCATGGGCGGCCCGGCACTCAATCTGAACCGCAACAAGCGCAGCGCCGCCATCGACCTCAAGGCCCCGCACGGCCGCGACGCCCTGCTCGCCCTGCTGCGCACCGCCGACGTCTTCATCACCAACCTGCGCCCGCAGGCCCTGGAGAAGCTCCGCATCGGCTACGACGACGTCGTGGCCGCCAACCCCGGCCTGATCTACGCGAGCGCCCACGGCTTCCGCAGCGACAGCCGCCACGGCACCCACGCCGCCTACGACGACATCATCCAGGCGGCCAGCGGCCTGGTCTGGCTCAACCACCAGGTCTGCGGCCAACCGCACTACGTTCCCACGGTCCTTGCCGACAAGATCTGCGGCATGCAGATCGCCCAGTCGGTACTGGCCGCGCTGCACCACCGGGAGCACGGCGGCACCGGACAGCACATCGAGGTCCCGATGGCCGACACCATGCTCGCCTTCAACCTGGTCGAGCACCTGGGAGCGGCCGCCCTGGAGGCCGACGGAGAGTTCGGCTCGGCCCGCTCACTCAGCCCGCAGCGCCGAGCCCTGCGCACCGCCGACGGCTGGATGTGCATCCTGCCCCACAGCGACGGCAACTGGCGGGACTTCACCGCCTTCGTCAACCGCCCCGAACTGGCCGCCGACCCACGCTTTGCCACCGGCCCCGACCGGGCCCGCAACGCCGACGCGTTCTATCCGCTGCTCGCGGAGCTGACGCCGCAGCACACCAGCGCCGAATGGCAGGAGTTCTGCGACCGGGCGGGCATCGCCGCAGCCCCCGTGCTCGACCTGGAGTCCGCCGCCACCACCGCCTACGCCCAAGAGGGCGGCCTGCTGCACGAGGCCGAACACCCCACCGAGGGCCGCTACCGGGTCATCGGCCGCCCGGTCCGCTACTCGGCCGACCCGGAGCCGGAGCTACGGCCCTGCCCGGCCATCGGCCAGCACACCGACGAAGTGCTCCGCGAAGCCGGCTTCGACCCTGCCCTGCTGCACCCCACGTCCCTGCTGCACCCCACGCACTGACCGATTTCCGTAACGAAACGCAGCGCATCCACTGATTCACCAACCCGGGAGCGAATGAACCATGTCGCCTTCGACGCTTTCACCGATCGCATTCCCCGCTGTCGCCCTGCCCGAATCGGCCCGCCTGCTCCGCACCGAAGCCCGCGCCTTTGTCGAAGAGGAGCGCGCCCGCGGCACCGTGCTCGGCCGCCCCGACTCCTGGCTGGCCGGCTGGGACCCCGACTTCAGCCGCCGCCTCGCCGGGCGCGGCTGGGTCGGCATGGCCCTGCCCACCGAGTACGGCGGTGCCGGCCGCGGCTTCCTGGAGCGCGGTGTGGTGATCGAGGAGCTGCTCGCCGCCGGCGCCCCGGTCAGCGCCCACTGGGTCTCCGACCGGCAGGCGGGACCGTCCATCCTTCAGCACGGTACCGAGGAGCAGCGCCGCTTCTTCCTGCCGAGGATCGCCGCCGGACGGTGCTTCTTCTCCATCGGCATGAGCGAGAAGAGCAGCGGATCCGACCTGGCCTCGGTCGCCACTCGCGCCGAACGCACCGCGGACGGCTGGCGGTTGACCGGCACCAAGATGTGGACCGGCGGCGCCCACGTCAACGACTACGCCATCGTGCTGGCCCGCACCGACACCGCCGAGGACAGGCACGCGGGGCTCAGCCAGTTCATCGTCGACCTGCGTGCCCCGGGCGTGCGCATCGAGCCGATCCGGCTGATGAGCGGCGAGCACCGCTTCAACGCCCTGCACCTCGAAGGCGTCGACGTCCCCGACAGCATGCTGCTCGGGCAGCGGGGCGACGGCTGGAAGCAGGTCACCGGCGAACTCGCCTTCGAACGCAGCGGCCCGGAACGCTACCTGTCCACCTTTCCCCTGCTGGTCTCCCTGCTCCGCGAACTGGAGCAGCGCCCGGCCACGGCCGAACAGCTCACCCGGGTCGGCATCCTGACGGCCCGTCTGCACAGCATCCGCCAGCTCTCCCTCGGCGTGGCCGCGGCCCTGGACGCCGGAGCCCACCCCGACACCCAGGCCGCCCTGGTCAAGGACCTCGGCACCCGGCTGGAGGGCGCGCTGGTCGACACCGTCCGCAACATCCTGCCGACCCCGGCCGACCCACACGCCACCCCCGGCAGCCACCCCGAACTGCTCGCCTTCGCCCTGCTGCACAGCCCCGGCTACACACTGCGCGGCGGCACCAACGAAATCCTTCGCGGCATCATCACTCGCGCTCTGGAGCAGCACCGATGAACACCCACACGATCGACACAAGCGCCCCCGTCATCCCCGCCGACGCCTACGACACCACCGCCTTCTACGCCGATACGGACGCCATCGCCACCGTCACCAACACCACCGCCCCCGACGCCGTGGCCCTCCCCTCCCCGTACGCCTCCACCGCCGAACTCCTCGCCGCCGCCCAGGAAGCAGGACGCCGCGCCGTCCCCGCCCCCTTCGCCGAGACCGCCCTGGTCGCCCGCCCCCTGCTGCGCCGCGCCGGCCTCCCCGTCCCGGACGGCCCCCTCAGCTACGCCATCGCCCCCGAGCTCACCATCCGCTACGCGCACCAGGCCACTTCCCCCGTAGGCTCGGCCGGCTGCCTGGGCGACGACGACACCCTGCTGGTCACCGGCATCCTGCGCCGCGTCCCCTGGGCCCGCGCCGCCACCGCGGTGGTCGTCCTGGCCGCCGCCCCCTCCGGCCCCGTCCTGTTCACCCTCGCCCCCGACCAGGCCGTACTCACCCCTGGCGGCAACCTCGCCGAGGAACCCCGCGACGACCTGCACCTCGCCGCCCTTGAGATCCCCGCCTCGCAGGTCCGCCGGATCTCCCCCGAACTGCTCGACGAGGCCCGGCTCCGCGCGGCCCTGGCCCGCTCCGCCCTGATCGCCGGAGCCGCCGAACGCTGCGTCGACCTGACCGTCGCCCACACCACCACCCGCACCCAATTCGGCCGCCCGATCGGCCACTTCCAGGCCGTCAAGCAGGAAGAAGCGCGGCTGATCGAGGAGACCGCCCTGGTCCGCACCGCCGTCCAGGCCGCCGCCCCGCTGGACCCCGGCGGCCCGGCCGCGCACATCGTCATCGCCGCCGCCAAGACCCAGGCGTCCGCCTCGGCCGCCGAGATCGCCCGCATCGCCCACCAACTCCACGGAGCCATCGGCATCACCCGGCTCAACCCGCTCCACCTCGCCACCACCCGTCTGTGGTCCTGGCGCGACGAAGACGGCGACGAAACCTACTGGGCCCTCCGCCTGGCCCGCCCCCTCACCGCCACCACCCTCACCACCACGCCCTGACCCCGCGCCCTCCGCCCTGCCTCGCCGCCGACCGGCCCAGCCCGGCCGGCGGCTCAGGACGCCATGCCTGGGTGCGGAAGGGCACGGAACGCCTCGCCGAGCGAGGCGTTCCATACAGATCTGCCTCCCGGATCTCCGCGAAGGGCCACCGTCAGGTCAATGGTTGTACGTACGGCCGTCCGCGGGGCAGATCCCGGTTCGGACGCGGCGGTACGAAGCGGGCGTCTCGCCGCAGTGCCGGGCCTGCCGGGCGGTCGTCACTGATGCGGAACGGCGATGCCGGCCGCGCGCAGGTTCGCCTCGATCAGCGTGTTCAACCGGGCGATGGACGGTGACTGGTCTTCCCGGTGGTGGTTGACCATTCCGTACCGGGAGGCGGCGTCGGGCTGGTTCTGAAATTCGGTCGGCATCGCCAGCAGCGCGCGGTTGGTCAGCAGCTTGTCCGCCAGCGTGGACGCCAGCTCCTCGATCCGCGGGTCGTCCGGATCCCAGGACCTCGCATCCCAACCGCGCTTGGTCAGCTCGACGGACTCGGGATCGTCAAGTGAATGTCCGAGCCGGGTCAGGAAGCTGTCGAAGATCTCCGGGACCAGCGCCCGGGCCAGCACGAGAGCCTCCCGTTGACCGGCCACGTAGTCGGGACTGAAGCCGAGTTCGGCGAGTCGGTCCAGGACCGCGCAGGCCCGGTCGGGCAGCAGGGCCCGGTCGCCATGGTCGAGACGGTGCAGCCTGTCGCGGCGTGCGATCAGGTCGTCGATCCGTTCGGTGAGCTGGTGATGGATGTCGTCCAGGGTGGCGGCGAACGTCGTGGGATCGGCGTCGAGAAGGTCGCCGATCTCGGCCAGCGGCACGCCTGCTGCGGCCAGGGTCCGGACCTGGACCAGCCGGAACAGCTCGCCCGATCGGTAACGGCGGTAGCCGGAACGGTCGCGTTCCGGCTCGGCAACCAGGCCGAGCCGGTGATAGTGCCGCACGGTCTTGATCGTGACACCGATGAACGCCGCCGCCTGACCGATCGTCAGCCCGTCTGCCATCGGCTCAACACACCTCCAGGTCGCGGGCGGTTGCGGTCTCGCGAACCGCGTCGGCGACGGCCGGGAAGTCCGGACGAGCGCAGGGGTGAGGATATCGCGCACCAATTCCAGCCCATCCGCCCTGCCTCGCTGCCGTGGAGGAGGACCGGGACGCCTGCGGTCGGTGCCGGTCACCCCTTTGATCGCGACGGGGGGTTGACCTTGACCTTGGGTCAAGGCTGGAGGCTCTGCACATGGCCGCTCCAAGGGCCAGGCGGCCACCGGGGCCGCCGTGGGAACTCACACTGTGAACAGGAGATTCATCATGGGAACAAGCAACAGCGGCTTCTCCGACGCAGGGCTGCGCCGACTGCGCGAGGTGCTGGAACGGCATGTCGAGTCCAAGAGGATTCCCGGCCTTGTCGCCCTGGTCGGCCGCGGCGGCCGGACGCACGTCGAAGCGATCGGGACGATGCGTCATGACGGTGGCTCGCCGATGTGCCGGGACACGATCTTCCGGATGGCGTCCACGTCCAAGCCGGTCACGATGGCGGCGGCAATGATCCTGCTCGACGAGTGCCGGCTGCGGCTGGACGACCCGGTGGATCAGTGGCTGCCGGAACTCGCCGACCGGCAGGTGCTGAAGCGGCCCGACGGACCGCTGGACGACACCGTGCCGGCACAGCGGCCGATCACCGTACGGGACCTGCTCACCTCCACGTTCGGGCTCGGAGTGGACTTCGAGTCGATGGCTTCGCCGATCAGGGCCGCGACCTTCGAGCGTCTCGACTACAGCGTGGCGTCCGGGCCGGCGCCCGAGCCGGACGAGTGGATGCGCCGCCTCGGCGAGCTGCCGCTGCAGTACCAGCCCGGAGTGCGGTGGCAGTACGACCTCAGCAACGAGGTGACCGGCGTGCTCGTCTCCAGGGTCACGGGACAGTCGTTGGAGACGTTCCTGCGGACGCGCATCCTCGATCCGCTGGGGATGAAGGACACCGCCTTCCACGTGCCCGCCGACAAGATCGACCGACTGCCGCCCCTGTACGGGCCCGACCCGCAGACCGGCGAGTTCGTCGTGTGGGACGAGGCGGCAGGGGGAAGGTCCAGCGTGCCTCCCGCGTTCCAGGGCGCCGGCGGCGGGCTGGTCTCCACCGTCGACGACTACCACGCCTACTTCCGGATGCTGCTGAACCACGGGATGCACGGGAACGAACGGATCTTGTCCCGGGCCGCCGTCGAGCTGATGACGACCAACCGTCTCTCGCCCGGGCAACTGGCCGCCCGGGACGCCATGTTCAGCAACGTCGCCCACCTTTCGTCCGGCCAGGGGACGGACGGCGGCTGGGGCTTCGGGATGGCGGTGCGCACACATCGCGGCGACTACGCACCCATCGGCCAGTTCGGCTGGTTCGGCGGTACCGGCACCACCGCCTACGCGGACAGGACCAACCAGCTCATCGGAGTCCTGCTCACCCAGGTCGGACTGTCCACCCCGGACTCGCCGCGTGCCATGAACGACTTCTGGACCACCCTCTACCAGGCAATCGACGACTGACCTCCCTGCCTGGCCGGGTTCGGTCCCGACGGAAGACCTCGGCCGGGCTCCACCCCGCGGCGACTGCCGCCGGCCACGGTCGAGGGTTGTGGACCGTAGGCTCGGAGGTTCGCTCCGCACGGGTGATTCAGATCCGTTCGTGTGCCGAACTGCCGGATTCGGCCGGGCCTTTACGTTCGTGCTGTGTCGGCCCGGCTCCGCGTCCTCGGGCACACCTGCCGGCTACCTGCGCGACGCCGAGCGCAGCGCCGGCCAAGGGGCCACGGAACGATGACCACGATGAACGCCTCGCTGTCGACAATGCGGTCGGACTTCACCGCCCGCCCGAGCGTGGAGTGATGTCCACACACTGGGCGCCTTCGTCATGGAGTTCGGCTTCCGTGCAGCGGCCGGCTCCGCCTCGACCTCTCCGCCGCCAGGCGGGGCAGCGGTCGGCGCCGAGCGGGCGCCGGAGCGGTGTCCGGGTCGGGGCCCAAGCGCCGTACGGCGCACGCTGGACGAAGACCTTCCCCGATCCCCGGCTCTGCGCGGCCGTGGTCGACTGCCTCACCTTGAACGGCGCGATCATCTGGTCGGAGTCAGACCGCTCCTTCAGGGCTGGGCAGCGGTCCCTGACCCGGGTGGACACGGAGCCCGTCGAGAACAATCGCCAGATAGCGTCGCCACATCTCGGACGGATGCTCGCCGGACAGTGCCAGGACGGCATCGATCATCGCGGCAATCGGAGCGATGTCGGCCTCGGTGACGCCGGCGCGCAGTGCGCCTTCACCTCGGGCCCGCTCCACGAGGTGCTTGCAGTGCGACATGATCTCCCGCCGGGCTCGGGCGAGGCCGACGGCCTCGACGGTGCCCTGGCGCATCAGTTCGCGCAGCCCGCGGTTGTGTGCGGCCCGCGCCAGGGCCCTCTCAAGGAATCGGGCCAAGGCGTCGAAGGCGTCATCCTCGCCCCGGGCCTCCTGGGCCATCGCTGCGATCTCGGCGAGCTCTTCGCCGAAGACGGCTTCCGCGAGCGTCTGCTTGTCGGGGTACTTCCGATAGACGGTGCCGACTCCAAGACCGGCGTGATGCGCGACATCGTTGAGGGTGGCCTGAAGGCCGCGTGCGGCGAAGACCTCCCGCCCGGCCTGGAGGATGCGCTGACGATTGAGTTCCGCGTCCCGCCTCAGCGGGCGTCCGCCTCTCGCAGCGGCTTCCTCGCCCTCCGGCTGACTGCCCATGAACAACTCCTTGCACCGAACCGACCGAACCGGATAGAGCATATCCGGTTCCATGGTACGGTCCCACCTAAGCGGATATCGGATATCCACATAGTGATTCCGTGGCGCCGGGCTGCGCATCCTGCACCCGAGGCCGCAGGAGAGGGAGCCAGGGATGCAGACCGTGGTCATCACCGGGGGAACCGACGGGCTTGGCAAGGGACTTGCCCTGTACTACCTGCACCAAGGAGCGCGCGTGCTGGCCGTCGGCAGCACTCCTGCCAAGGGCGAAGCACTTCTGGCGGAGGCGGCGGCCATCTCTGCCGTCGACCGCATTGACTTCCTGCAGGCCGACCTGACGTCGGTCCCAGCGGCCAAGGCGCTCGTCGCCCGCATAGAGAGCGCCTGCTCCTCGGTGGACAAGCTCGTCCTGTGCGCTCAGCGGTACCGTCTCTTCGGCCCCCGCACGGTCACCGGTGAAGGGTTCGAGTACAGCTTCGCTCTCGCCTACCTGAGCCGATTCATCCTGAGCCACGGTCTGCGCAACATGATGGAGAGCGCGCAGCAACCCGTCATCATGAACGTCGGAACCCCCGGCATTCCTCTGGGCCGGATCCACTGGGACGACCTGCAACTCGCACGACGCTACGGCGGCACGAAGGCCACTCTGCAGTCCTTCCGGGCCAACGATCTGCTCGGTGTGGCCTTCGCCGCCGTGCACGCCGACACCCGGATCCACTACATCGGCTACAACCCCGGTGTTGTGGCGACCGGTATGCCGAACCACCTTCCGCGGCCACTCCGCACCTTCGCCAAGGCGTCCTTCGCCGTGCTCGCCGACTCCGTGGCAAAGGCCGTAGCCCCGATGGCCCAACTTCTGGACGGACCGCCGGGCGAAGGATTCACCGCCTACCGCGGCACGCGCCAACTCCCCCTGAAGGGAGGGGCGTTCGATGAGGATGCCGCACTGCGTCTGCACCGTCTCACCCAGGACCTGCTGCATGACCGCACGGGCACAGAATCCGGTGTGCGTCGGGGGCGCTAGGTCTGGCTGCGTCCTATGACCCGTCCCGGGCCGGTACGGCCGTCCGCTCCTCGCGGGCCGGTGGGCGTCTCATGATCTGCGTGCTGCCCGTGCGAGGTGTCGGGCTGCCGTATCCATGCGGCCAGTAGCCGAAGCGCCTCTTCGGAGCTGGAGGCTGCCTCGGCGGTGTAGACACTCAGCCGCTGGTCCGGGTCGGCGGGCAGGGTGAGGGACTCGTAGTGGAGGGTGAGCGGGCCGACGATCGGGTGGTGGAAGTGCTTGCTGCCGTGCGTGTGGCGATACACGTTCTGGTCGGCCCACCAGCGGCGGAAGTCCTCGTCCCTGATCGAGAGTTCGCCGACGAGCTCGGCAAGCAGCGGATCGTGGGGATGGCGCCCGGCGTCGCGCCGGAGCGAGGCGACGATGTCCTGGGCGTGGGTGTCCCAGTGGGTGTACAGCGAGCGTGCGGTCTCGTCGCAGAACATGAACCGCACCAGGTTCCGCTCACGGTGCGGCAGCGCGTCGAAGTCGGTGAGCAGCGCACGCGCCATCTGGTTGGACGCGAGCACGTCCAGCCGCCGCCCCAGCACGAGGGCGGGGGTGTGATCGAGGATCCGGAGCAGGTCGCGCAGCCCCGGGCGGACCGGCTGCGGACGCGTCGCCGTGCGGCGGGGCCTGCCCGCGGCGGGCTTGGCGAGCTGGAACAGATGGGTGCGTTCGACGGGATCGAGACGCAGCGCGCGGGCGAGGGCGTCCAGCACGGACTCGGAGACGTTCAGCCGGCGTCCGCGTTCCATGCGTACGTAGTAGTCGACGCTCACGCCCGCCAGTTGCGCGATCTCTTCGCGGCGCAGTCCTGGCACTCGCCGCGAGCCGCCGTCGTCGGACAGGCCCGCCTGGCGCGGGGTGATCCGTGCCCGCCGAGAGCGGAGAAACTCGCCGAGAGCTGTGTTGCGGTCCATGCCGTTCACGATAGGGCTCAAGATCACCCCGACGGCCCGCGAAGGGGGGACTGGCATTCCCCCGGTCCGGCTGTCCCCGGGGAGAAGCGGACCCCCTGGAAGCCGATCAGCGGCCGGTTCCGGTGCTGAAGTGGAACGTGTCGAGACCGGTCGGGGCCGCACCGCCCGGGTCGGCTTCTGTTCGCATCGTACGAAGGGAACTCCTGTGTCGGACCTCAAGACATTCCTGATCACCGGCGTCAGCACCGGCCTGGGCCGCGCACTCGCGCGTGGGGCCCTGGCCGCGGGCCACCGGGTGGTGGGCACGGTCCGTACGCCCGCCGACGCACGGGCCTTTGAAGCGCTTGCCGGTGACGCGCACGGCCGCATCCTGGACGTGACCGACCATGCCGCGGTGGACACGGTCGTGGACGAGGTCGAGCGCGACCTGGGCCCGGTCGACGTACTCGTCGCCAACGCCGGGTACGGCCATGAAGGCCTCTTCGAGGAGTCGTCGATGGATGACCTCCGCCGTCAGTTCGAGGTGAACGTCTACGGAACCGTGGCGGTGATCAAGGCCGTGCTGCCGCACATGCGGAAGCGCCGTGCGGGCCACATCCTCGCCGTCACCTCGATGGGCGGGCTGGTCACCATGCCGGGCCTCAGCCTTTACCACGGCAGCAAGTTCGCGGTGGAGGGCATCCTGGAATCGCTCGGCAAGGAGGTCGCCGATTTCGGCATCCGTGTCACCGCCGTCGAGCCGGGCAGTTTCCGGACCGACTGGTCCGGCCGCTCGATGATCCGCGCGCCCCGTGCGATCGCCGACTACGACGAGCTGTTCGAGCCGCTGCGTGCCCGGCGCATCCACGGCGGCGGGCTCCAGCCGGGCGACCCGGACAAGGCCGCGGCCGCGGTGCTGCGCATCGTGGCGGCCGACCAGCCGCCGACTCGCCTGCTGCTCGGCACCGACGCGCTTCGGCTCGTCCGGGCAGGACGCGAGGACTTCGAGCGCGACATGCTGGCATGGGCCGAGCTGTCGGCCTCCACCGACTTCGACGACGTCGGCCGGCCTGCCTGACGTCACTGGCCGTCGGGGCCCCAGCGCGGGGCCTCGACGGCGACCGGGCCGCGCGCGGCCTCGTTGCGGGCGGTGTGCTCGTGCGGCTGGGCGGATGCCCCGCACACCCTGGACTGGGAGGAGTTCGGGCGGGTGCCGCTGTGTGAAGCCGGGGCGCTGGTGGCAGAGGACTGCCGGGAGGACCAGGACCGTCACATTGTCCAGGTGGCGGCGTCGACGGCGGTCATGCCCGAGGAGCTGACCGCGCTGGTGGAGCAGGTCGAGCTCGAAGTCGGACGTCTCAGCGGGGGAGTCCCCGGTCGCCGTGCTCAAGCTGGCCCTGAAGCTGGAGGCCATCGCGGCCACCGTGGGCCGCGAAGCCGCGTACGCCGCGGTGGAGAAGTCGCGTACGTCGCGGTGGAGAAGTCGCCGGAGGACGTCGCGGCCGGGCTCGGCGTCACCCCGGACGCGGCCCAGGAGCTCATGGCCCGCTTCGGACGGTGGACCATGTACCGCTGACCTGCCCCGCCCGCCGTGCAGACCACCGCGTACGCGGTGGACGTGGGGCGGTTGGGACGTATTCTCACGCAGGATGTTCGGGACGCATGGAGAACCATCCTTGAACTCTGGCCGATCGCGCGACCGCCGCCCTCAACGCGGACACGGGGGTAGGGCCCGAAACGCTGCTTCCTCTGCAAAGTGCCTGCGAACCACGCACGACAAGGACCTCGACAAGGACCTCGACAAGGACCTCGACAATCCTCATTGTCGCTGGGCAGAGGCAATTTCCGCTTCGTGATCAGGATCCGGACAGCCCGCCGCGCGAAAGGCCGAAGCTAAGAGGCAGCGCGGGGACGCCGACTGCATCGCGTACCCGAGCGACCAGTACCGGACGCGGAACCGGCCTGCCTATCCCTCGTCGGCCTCCTGGTCGTTGGCTTCGTTGGCGCGGTCGATCTCGGCCATGTGCTCCTCCGCCCAGGTCCGCAGCCCCGCAAGCGCGGTTTCCAGGGACAGTCCGAGTCCGGTGAGTCCGTAGAAGACCCGCGGCGGCACGGTCGGTTCGACCCGGCGTGACACCAGCCCGTCGCGGGTCAGGCTTCGCAGCGTCACGGACAGCATCTTCTGCGAGACGCCGGGCATCCGGCGTCTCAGCTCCGCGAAGCGCACCTCGTCCGGTGCGGCATCGGCGAGCGTCTTGACGGCCATGGACGTCCACTTCGTACCGATGCGGTCCAGCAGTTGCCGTGTCGGGCACTGGGGATCGAACAGATCGCCGCGTACTCCACGACCGGCGGGCCGGGCTCCCGGGGTGGTCACCTGTGGCTCACCACCTTTCCTGAAAGTGCCGTCTAGGAAGCGGCCGGGCAGTTACCTATCGTTTGGTGGTCACCGATGGTAACCAGTTGGAGGAGCCGTCATGCCCGCCACCACCGCACACCAACTGCGCCGCATCGCGACGAACGGGGTCCAGCTCAACGTCGCAATCGCCGGGGAAGGACCTGCGGTTCTCCTGCTGCACGGCTTCCCGCACACCTGGCGACTCTGGAGCGGCATCATGGGGCAACTGGCCGGGCAGTACCGGGTCATCGCCCCGGACCTGCGAGGCTTCGGTGCCAGTGCGCGTGCCGTCGAGGGGTACGACGCAGGCACCCTTGCCGCCGACGCCGAAGGGCTGCTCGACGCACTCGACGAGCCCTCCGCAGCGGTGGTCGGCATCGACGCGGGCACTGCACCCGCCGTCCTGCTCGCGCTGCGCCGGCCCGGCCGCGTCCGGCGCCTGGTCGTGATGGAAGCACTGCTCGGCCGCCTGCCCGGAGCAGAACACCTCGTCGCGGGCGGCGCCCCGTGGTGGTTCGGCTTCCACGCCGTCCCCGGCCTCGCCGAGACCGTCCTGGCCGGCAACGAGGCCCCGTACATCGACTTCTTCCTCGACTCGGGGACGCTCGGGCGAGGAGTACCCGACGACATCCGCGCGGCCTTCGTCCACGCGTACACCGGGAGCGAGGCCCTGCGCTGCGCGTTCTCCTACTACCGGGCCCTGCCCACCAGCGCACAGCAGCTCCAGGACGCCGCCGCGACGACCCGGCTGACCATGCCCACCATGGCCGTCGGCTCTCACCCCGTCGGCACCGGACTTGAGCGCCAACTCCGTCCCATCGCCGATGACCTGGTCGGACACCACCTCCAGGACTGCGGCCACATCATCCCCCTCGACCGCCCCGACGCACTGTTCGCGCTCCTTGCTCCCTTCCTGGCCGCCGATCTGCCGAAGTGAGCCGACGCGGGACCGAAGGATCACGACCGGCGGCCCGGACGTTCGCGTCGGCCGCGGATCGCTGTGACCTGAGCCTGTTCCACAGCAGAGGTCCTCCACCGTGCCTGTCCGTGCAACCTCTAAGCCCCATATCCCCGGCCTGGAGGCGGCCGATCTCACTGGACTCTGACCGGCCGGCCGATGGGACGACTGTCAGTGCGCGGTGACCGAATACGCGGCGAGCGCGCGGTTGTCGCGCGGCTTGGCGATGGCCCGAAGAACGTCGACCTGGCTCAGGACGAGTTGTCGTACCGCCTCGGGCAGTGTGGCCAGACGCTCCTCTGTTACGGCCAGGTTGAGGCAAGCAGCGATTTCCCAGTCACCGTCCTGAAGCTCTTCGGTATCGACCGACCCGCTGCCGTCGGCCGTCCAGCCGGCCTCGGGCAGGAGACGCAGCATCCCCTCACGGGAGAAGGGCGTGCGGACGTTGCCCTGACCATGCGACCCTGCGGCCTCGATCTGCCCCTGGATCAGCACGGCGAGAAGGTGCGCCAGCTGGTCACCAGAGGCAGGCGTCAAGTCCCACTCGGTGAACCACAGTTGCCGCGCCCACGGCCGTACCCGGGCCAGTGTGTCTCGAAGTTGTCCAAGCGATGCGAAATACCAGGAACAGTGTGCGAGCACCACGTGGTCAAACGCCCTTTCGGGGAAGTCCACTGATGGGTCGAGGACGTCGGTGCCGAAGCGGAAGTCGATGCGCGGCCCGAGGGGGCCCGCCGCGAGCCGGGCTTCCGATTCCCCGAGCGTCACCGGCGCCCCGTAGGAGGGCTCGGCCACGTCGACGGCCACCACGCGCCCTTCGGGCCCAACCGCCTCTGCCAGGACGGCGGTCATGTCGCCCTGGCCGCAGCCCAGTTCGAGGACGGTTGAACCTGGCGCGATGTCCCAGCCCGCCACGAGCGCGGCGCGGTGGCGGGTCTGGGACAGCTGGCTGTCCGGGCTGTGATCGGCGGCGGCCATGCCGGCGGCGAGCGAGGGGGCCTTGGCGCGAAGGTCGGAGAGATTCACAGAGTCCTTGGTGATGCTCGACGGGGCGGTGGTGGCCGATGGTATGAGACGCGGGGGGCAGCACACCTCATATTTCCGGGGCATCCTGTGATGCCGCAGCCCGAGCAGATGAGAAGCACGCGGTCGGCAGCCGGGCTCTGCACGACTGCCTGCCCGCGCACCTCTGGCGGATCCTGGTGGCCACCGCCGGTGACCCCGGGTCCGGCACGGGAGCGCTGACCGGGAAGATACGGTTGCTGATGCGGGAGGACGTCCCGCCCGTAGGCCTTGAGCCGTCCGAACAGACCCACACGGTCAGCCGGTTCATGCCGCGGCGGCTGTCGCTCGCCGGACTGGACGACATCGTGCACTTCGGCAGAATCGTCCACTTCGGCAAAGAGGTGGTGGGGCGGGAAGCCGTGCGGCAGCAGCCGCCAGGAACAGTCGGCCCGTACCCAGTACGCCAGGGCGTCAATGATCTCCCGGCGTGGGTGCTTCGGCGGTCGCCCGCCCTCTTCCGGTGGCGGCACAAGCGGCGCCGGCACCGCCCACTCCTCAATGGCTGGGGTTATGGCGGTACGCAGTCGAAGCCGGTCCTGGCGAGGAAGCCCTCGGTGAGGGCGGGGTGATCTTGTTCCTGGAACGATGTCAGAGCGGCTGGTTAAGCTCCCGATCATGAGCGAATCAACTCCCCAGTCACCCCCGTCCGCGACCACTTCTGAGGCGGAGTCCCTGAGTTCGGTGCTTGAGCGCAACCGACGGACCTTTGCCTGGAAGACGTCCGGGCTCGATGAGGCCGGGCTGCGGGCGACCACGGCCGCCAGTTCGATGACGCTCGGTGGCCTCGTCAAGCACATGGCTCTGGTCGAAGCGGACTGGCTGGCCGTGAAGCTGGCCGGCCGCGAGTACGGGGCCCCGTGGGACGCTGTGGACTTCGACGCCGGCCCCGACTGGGAGTGGCGGACCGGGGCGCTGGACTCTCCGGAAGACGTCCATGCAGTGTGGCGCGCCGCGGTCGAACGGTCGCGGGAACTCGTGGCCGAGGTCATCAAGGAGCGCGGACTCGACGGACCGGCGTCGTTCACCTGGCCGGAAGGTCGCACACCCAGCGTTCGCGACATGCTCTTGGACATGATCGAGGAGTACGCACGACACACAGGCCACGCCGACGTTCTCCGCGAGGCGGTGGACGGCCGCGTCGGCGAGAACGCACCCAAGGACTTCACCATCTAGAGATCCTCAAGGGCGGTGGGTTGGTCAGCGGGCTGATGCCGTGCCTGGCGAGGTTGGCCAAGGATCGTTCGAGGTGGGGACCAGACGGCCTCAACCGGGTTGAGTTCGGGGGCATGTGGCGGGAGTTGACAGACAGTCAGCCACTCGCGGGCAGCGATCAGTTGTCGCATCGCGCGGCCGACGACGGGGTGCGGTGCAGATCAGCGCGGCCAGCGAGATCCGCTCGGTGTCGGCCGCGGTCGCCGCCACCACCGGTGTGTGCCCGCGCCGGACCCCAGTCCGGCCCTTGGGCGGCCTCAGTCCCTGGCCGGACTCATCCCGGATGACGCCGAACCGGCGACGGATCACCTCGGCGATCCGCGCCGGCGTCCAGCATTGATCCTCACGCTCCCGGGACGTGGAGAGCGCCTCCCGGATGGCTGGAGCGTTGCTTGTCGTGGTCGTTGGGGGGCTCGTAGCCTGACGGCAGTTGATCATCCGGATGGTCGGGGGGACCGGGATGGGGCGTCAGGAGAAGGCTGTTGATCCGGCTGCGGGGCCGGTCCAGCAGTTCGCGTCCGAGTTGCGGAAACTTCGTCAGGAGGCCGGGGGTCTGCCGTACCGGCAGATGGCGAAGGGTGTCGGCTACTCGGTGACCGCGCTGTCCCAGGCGGCCGCCGGGGCGAGGCTCCCGTCCCTGCCGGTGGCCATGGCCTACGCACAGGCCTGTGGCGGCGACGCCGAAGAGTGGGAGCAGCGTTGGTGTACTGCGGCACAGCAGGAAGCAGACCACATGCCCGCTGCCGCGGAAGACGACGCTTCTTCGCCGTACCGTGGCTTGTCCCGCTTCGAACCCGGCGATGAGAAGCTCTTCTTCGGCCGCGATCACATCACCGCCGAGCTGGTGGAGCTGGTGGGCCGTCACCGGTTCACCATGCTCTTCGGCCCGTCCGGCAGCGGCAAGTCCTCCCTGCTGCGCGCGGGTCTCATTCCCCGCCTGGCCGACCCCACTGACCAGCGGTTGTGTCCGGCAGCTCTGCGGATCCTCACACCGGGCGCGCATCCCCTGCGCATCCATTCGCGGGTACTGACTCCGGCAGAAGCCGACGGGGACACCTGGCTGATCGTGGATCAGTTCGAAGAGCTCTTCACCCTCTGCCACGACCTCGACGAGCGTGCCGAGTTCATCGCCACCCTGCTGTCCGCGCAGGCCCCGGAGAGCCGGCTGCGTGTCGTCGTGGGCGTACGCGCGGACTTCTACGGCCGGTGCCTGGAACACGAGGGCCTGGCCTCGGTCGTCCGCGAAGCGAGCCTGCCCGTCAGTCCGATGACGTCGGCCGAACTGCGCGAAGCGATCATCAAACCGGCTGCCGCAGCGGGGCTGATCGTGGAGCGGGCGCTGACCGCTCGCCTCGTCGAGGAGGTGAGCGCGGAGCCGGGTGGACTGCCTCTGCTCTCCCACGCCCTGCTGGAGACCTGGCACCGGCGCCGCGGTCGTACGCTCACACTTGAGGCGTACGGGGCCGCAGGAGGTATCCGGGGCGCCATCGCGCAGTCCGCCGAGCAGTTGTACACACGGCTCACCCCGCAAGAGGCCGGCCACGCGCGACGCGTCCTGCTCCGGCTGATCACCCCGGGTGACGGCACCCAGGACACCCGGCGCCCCATCGACAGCGGGGAGCTGGACTTCGCGGACCCCGACGACATCAGCCGCGTACTGACGGCACTGGCAGCCGCCCGGCTGATCACCCTGGACTCCGGCATCGTCGACCTCGCGCACGAAGCACTGATCACCGCGTGGCCCCGGCTGCACGCCTGGATCGACGAGGAACGCGACCGACTGCGCACCCAGCGCCTCCTGACCGAAGCGGCCCGCACCTGGGACGCACTCTCTCAGGACTCGGGTGCCCTCTACCGCGGCGTCCGGCTGGCCGCCGCCGAGGAACTCCTGGACGAGCCGGGCCAACTCACCTCCCTGGAACGCTCTTTCGTGTCCGCCGGCCGGGCCGCCCGTGCCCGCGAACAGCACAGACGGCAGTGGCTGCTCGTCACTCTGACCGGATTGGTCGTCCTGGCCCTGGTGGCCGGAGGGATCGCCTGGCAGCAGAGCCGCACCAGCGACCGGCAGCGCCAGGAGGCGGAAGCGCGGCGCATCGCCGCGGTCGCCACCGGTATGCGTTCCTCCGATCCGATCACGGCGATGCGGCTGAGCCTCGCGTCCTGGAAGCTCGCGGACACCACCGAGACACGTTCCGCCCTCATGGGCGCCATGACACAGAAGGAGCAGGGCACGTTCCGTATCCCTGGGATCGACACTGAGGAGAGGAACCACCATCTGATCGACAACGGCCGCCGACTCGTCTCCGTCGGCAACGACCGCATCCGGGTGTGGGACTTGCCGACCGGCCGCCAGATCGCCACGTACCGCGGTGTCGGAGACCAGAAACCGTTGGGGCAGGTGCTGTTCAGCAGTGACGGCCGCACTCTCGCCATGAGTGTCGAGGACGGGGTCCGCCTGTGGGACGTCCGTGCCGGGCGTGCCCTGGGCACCTTGCCCGAAGTGACGCCGTCGAGCTGGACGTTCAGCTCCTCCGGGCGTCTTCTGGCCATCGACGGGCAGGATACCGAAAGCGTCGACGAGGACAACTTGGAGCGCCCGCTCGACGGGCTGACGGAGATCTGGGACGTCACCAGCCGCCGTACGCTCCTGCGCCTCACCGACCCCGGCGGCCGGGCACCCGTATCGAGTATGGCGATGAGCCCGGACGACGGCCGGCTTGCGGTGTGCCGGGAGCAGCGCCCGCTGGAGGTGTGGGACATCCGTAAGAAGCGGCGGATCACCTCGAAGACCAAGGTCACTTGCGGTGACGGGCAGGTCCGGTTCACTCCGGACGGCCGCAGGCTGGTCCTGGCGACCGGCACGGGCCTCCAGGTGTGGGACGTGGCCTCCGGCAAGGAGCACGCCCGGATCGGGGCCACCGAGATCGCGACCATGTACATGAGCGCGGACGGTGCGTTCGTCGCTGCCACGGTGGAGAGCGAGATCCTCGTGTGGCGCCTTTCCGCACCGGACACCCCGGTGTTCCGCTACCCGCTGGTCAACGAGTGGCCCGGCCAGCTGGCCATCGATGTGGAGAACGCCACGCTCCGGTTCGTCAACGCAGGGGGAAGTGCCGTCCGGACGCTCGGGCTGGGACGGGCGACGGACAAGCGGTGGCAGCAACACCCGTTGGCCGCAGGCACGTTGAGTGCGGACGGCGAGGTGCTGGCGGCCGTCCGCGAGCGCGGCTCCCCGAGCCTGGACCTGGTCGAGACGCGCACCGGCCGAACCCGCGGTACAGGGCTCGGCAAGCCTTGCCCGAAGAGATCCGAGGAGTGTTTCGATCATGTGGCGTTCAGTGCGGACGGTCGCCTTGTCGCCCATGCTCGCGGCTGGGGCAACTGGGCACCGGATGACCCGTCGCCTGTACGGATCACTGTGGGGGACGTCCCGACGGGGCGCGTCCGTACACACGTCGACGTACCCGGCGCGGGGCTGAAAGGTATGGCGTTCGGCCCTGACGGCAACACCCTGATCGTGTTCCGCACCTCCATGGAGCACTCGCTCGAATTCTGGGACATCGCACAGGGGAAGCGGACGAAGACGCTGCTGTCACACTCCAGCAGCCGGTTCGTGGCCCGCGACGACGGGAAGAAGCTGGTGTCCGACGGCGGTGATGTGGTGGACCTGCCCTCGGGAAAGGTGACACGGCGAGTCCTGACCTCCGACACGATCGGGGCGCTGGCCTTCAGCCCCGACGGGACGTACCTGGCCGTGGGGGACGAGGCGGGTGGCCTCACCCTGTGGGACGGGGAGGTGCGCAAGCAGGTCGGGGCGCTGCCGGGGATCTACTCGGGTACCAAGAGCGGTCGGCCCGAGATCCTGTCCGCTCTGGCCTTCTCCGCCGACAGTCGTTTGCTCGCGGTCGCCGGTGACAACGGCACGGTCCACGTCTGGGACGTGGCCTCAAGCCAACTGCTCGGCTCCGCGCTGCCCGGGGCAGGTGACGTGATCACCTCGCTGGCGTTCAGTGCCGACGGTCGGAACCTGTACGCCGCCGGATGGCACGTGCCCCTCCAGAAGCACGACATCGACCCGGCGTCCCTGGCCGTTCAGGTATGCCGCAGGGCCGGATCCGGCCTCTCCCGGGCCGACTGGGCGACGTACCTGCCCGGCATGGAGTACCGCGACGTCTGCTGAAGAGGGATGCCTGGGCCGTACGGGGCCGGTGGGCGGAAGTGCCCGCCGAGCCACTGCCTCGCCCGGGGCGTCGGCATCGTGATGTGCCTGTGCCCCGGTCCGTGGTGAGGGCCGGGGCACAGACGGAGGTGCGGGGGAGCAGCGCCAGGTCCGGCGAGCTGTCGCTCAGCTACTGGCACCGGCCCGATGATGGTGCTTTTGCAGTCAGGGCTTGCACCGGTACCAAGTCGTCCACTTGGTGTCGGTCCAGTGGGAGCAGTACGCCTTGCCGTTGGTGCCGATGACGGCCACGCGAGGCTTGTAGTAGCCGATCATCTTGACCTTGGGGTAGCCGCGAACGATCTTGGCCCTGCCACCGTTGGGCATCTCGTACCACTTCGTGACGCCCGACCACGCGTGGTAGATCCTCTGGTTGGTGGCGACGACGAACCATTCGTTGCGGCCGTTGGGGTACCTCACCTTGGCAGTCGCGGTGCCCTTGGCCTTGTAGCCGACGACGGCCCCGTACCTGCCGTAGGGGAACTTGACCTTGGTGCGGGCAGGCGCTGCCTCGACAGCCCCAGAGCCCTGGGGCGCCTCCGCGATCACGGCAGCCTTCCCGGCATCGGCGACAAGCGCCTGCACCGTCGCCGTCGGGGAGGTCCGGGTGGGCTGGGAGCCGGTGAGCGCGCCGGCTGTGGGCGGCACGGCGAGTCCTGCGCCGAGGACGGCTGTGGTCGCCGCGAGGGCGATCTTCCTACGTGTATTCATGGCCGAGCATCCTCCTTGGGTGTGTGGGTGTACTCCCGGCCCGCTGTCTGTGTTCTGACTGGCTTTCCCGGGAGGCCGGGCGGACGAGGACTCGAAGCTCCTCATCCGTGCGCCGGCAATCGGCGCACTCCGCGACCCAGTTCCGGCGACAGCGGTTCCGGGGCTTGCACCAGTGATTTCAACGGTGTGACGGATGTTCAGCAGCCCGTTCTTGTGCCGCTGAACAAAAAGATGCGGGAGGGCAGTGGGTCCGGGGGCTCATGGAGGCCTGCGTGGAAGCAGACGTGATGCACGAGCCTGGCGGCCCCGGCGATGAAGCCCTGGCCGACGGCGATCAGATCGCTGAACTCCATCGCCCGGCCAGGGAACGACCTGCTCGCCTTCTTGCTCGTAGTGGCCGAAGGCCTGGTCGCGGTCCTCCTCGAACTCGTCCTCTTCGAGGAGCTCCCTGTTCGAACTGGGCCTCGTTCCCCCGCTCCCCAGCCAGCGGGTCGCGCATCGCCACCGACCCGGGAAGCACCGCGGCCGACGTCACGGCGCAGCTCGGCCACCCGACCCGCACCGCCCGCTACGCCACCGCGATCTGCGTGGTCGCCACCGACAACCTCTCCACCGACAACCTCTCCATCGGCGTCGTCGGCTCCCTCACCGACATGGTCATCTTCGCCAAGCGCGCCGCCCACCTCGCCGCAGTCACCCCGCACCTCGCCCCTCCGCACCCCGCATCCCGCACCTCGCCCCCGACGGCGGCAGCGCCCTCCACACGGTCACCGGGGAACTGTTCTTCGCCGCATCCAACGACCTCTACGGCCCGTTCCAGTACGCCACCGATCCCGACCAGGCCGACTCGCTCCGAGCTTCCCGCCACGTTGTACGCAAGGCCCTGACGGCCTGCTCTCCGCCACCGCCGTGCACGAGGCACGGTCTGAGGTTCTCCCGGAAGCTCAACCGGATCAGCGGCACCGCCCGCCTCTCCCGCATTCGGACCTCCACCCGGAATCCGCATCCTGACGTCCGTCCCGGTGCACGACGCCCGTGCGCGGAAGAAGATGCGTAGGTACGTCACAGTCGGCGAGCACCGTCCGTTCGTCGAGCGATCTCCCACGCCAAGGAGGCCACATGTCCGCTGAACACGGTGTTCCCCCCGCTCGCTACGACGACCTCCGAGCCCTGTTCATCAACTGCACTCTCAAACGCTCCCCGGACGTCAGCAACACACAGGGACTGGTTGACATCAGCAAGTCGATCATGGCCAAGCACGGGGTCCAGGTGGATGAGTTCCGCGCCGTCGATCATGACATCGCGGTGGGGGTACGCCCCGACATGCGCGAGTACGGAGCGGCCACGGACGAGTGGCCGGCCCTCTACGAGCGGGTCGCGGCCGCCGACATCCTGGTACTCGCGGGCCCCATCTGGCTCGGTGACAACAGCTCGGTCATGAAGCACGTCATCGAGCGCCTCTACGGAGTTTCGGGCGTACTCAACGACCGCGGTCAGTATGCGTACTACGGCGGCGTGGGCGGCTGTCTCATCACGGGGAACGAGGACGGCATCAAGCACTGCGCCATGAACATCCTCTACAGCCTTCAGCACCTCGGCTATACGATCCCGCCGCAGGCCGACGCCGGGTGGATCGGCGAGGCCGGACCGGGGCCGAACTACCTCGACCCCGGATCAGGCGGCCCGGACAACGACTTCACCAACCGCAACACCACCTTCATGACGTGGAACCTCCTCCACCTGGCGCGCCTCCTCAAGGACGCGGGCGGTATTCCGGCCTACGGCAACCAACGTTCCGAGTGGGAGGCGGGCTGCCGCTTCGACTTCGAGAACCCCGAGTACCGCTGAGAAGGCGACCCCGTGCGACGTGGTTCCCGTGCGGGGTCGCCCAGATGCGCAGGCGCTTCCTGCCCACGCGTACGGCCCCACCCGGAACGCAGGCTCACACGGTGCAGCTGGCGTACACGTCCTTCCAACGGGCGAACCCGGCGCCGGGAAACCCCGTCGCAGGAGGGCCCCGGGCCGCTGCGGACCATCCGGCCGAGCGCCGTGTTGTGCACCGATTCCCGCGGGCGGCTGCCGGGGCAAGGGACCGGTCTGGGGAGGCAGCGTGCAGCCCTGACCGGCGACGGCTGTCCGCATGGCAGTTCCTCCTCGATTGCGGTGCTTGAATGGACCGTCGTTCCTGGTCCGGCAAGGAGAAGCGCTGTGCCCCTGGTGTCTGTCGTCATGCCCGTGTACAACTCGCAGGCGACCCTCGGCGCAGCCGTCCGGTCGGTGCTCACGCAGACCCACAGTGATCTGGAGCTGCTGGTCACCGACGACCAGTCCTCCGACGGCTCCATGGACCTGCTCCGCGAGTTCGCCGAGCAGGACGAGCGCGTCCTGCCGGAGTCGGCACCCGAACAGGGCGGTGCGGGCCGGGCCCGCAACCTCGCGATGGAGCGGGCCCGCGGGGACTACATCGCCTTTCTCGACAGCGATGACATGTGGCTCCCGGAGAAGACCGAGAAGCAGCTCGCCTTCGCCAAGGAGGGCTCTGCACCCTTGACGTACACCTCGTACTTCAAGATGAACGCCGACTACGACGGCGAAAGCACCGACTGGGTCCCGAACGGGCGGGTGATCCGTGCGCGGGAGCACGTGGACTACCGCGCGATGCTGGTCCAGGACCACATCGGCGCTCTCACCGCCATGTACGACCGCACTGTCCTGGGCACGAGGCTGATGCCGGAGATGCGCAAGCGCCAGGACTACGCCCTCTGGCTGTCGATCATGCGGGACGGCGCTGACGCCCGGGGCCTGGCCGAGCCGCTCGCGGTGTACAGGGCCCACCAGGCAGGATCGCTGTCCTCCAACAAGCTCTCGCTCGTGCAGCACAACTGGTCCCTGTACCGCGAGCACGAGCATCTGTCGGTCCCGCGGGCGGCGCGGGCGCTGGCCGGCGCTGTGCGGCAGTCGCTGCGCAACTCGCGCATCTGACGGACTGCCGCCAAGCGGTTTCCGCGAAGTTCCGACTCGCGATGATCGCCCCGATGGTCCGCCGCCTCACCGGCGAATCGGACGGCCAGGGGCTTGTGTTCCGGTGAGCGGAAAAGAACTTGGAGCGGGGCTTTTCACGCGCGCATCGTGAGCGTAGGAAGGCGGCTCAGTGAGCGGCTTCCCTGATCCCGTCGCTGCCCAGTCATGTGCACGCGACGTTCTCTGGTCGAAGTATCGAAGGTGCGTACGTTCGAGATTCATCGATTGCCGGAGGGAGGGAACAGCATGCAGATCGAGGTATTTGAGCGCGCGTCCGAAGCGGGTGCGGTGGTGTGCGGGGCAGGTTACGGGGGGCTTTAGCAGGAGCAGACGCCGGACTTCTGTCTCGGAGGGAGGGAACAACATGCAGATCGAAGTCTTCGAGCGCGCGTCCGAAGCAGGTGCGGTGGTGTGCGGGCTGGGTTACGGGGGCCGTTAGCAGCCGCCCCGCCCGAGGTGTGCACCTGTCTCACTGGGCTGGCGGACAACCACTGCCGCCAGCCCACCCGTACGTCAACGGAAGGGCACCGAGCCGATCAGTGCGGCAATTCGGCAATGCGCTCGGGCATGTTTCCCGGGTAAGGAGGAATTATCCATGCGCATTATCAAAGGGGAGGGCTGTTACTGGGCTGTGGGCAGCCACAGCGTCGCCAGGCTCCCCAGCACGGCGGTGGACGCAGACGGCGCCCTCGTCGAGGAGGCCCGCGAACTGCTGCTGAATTCCGGAATTGGCCGGGACCGCGACTCAGGCGTCTACCACGTGACCGTACTGATCACCACCAAGTGCAATCTCGCGTGTTCCTATTGCTTCCAGAACACGGAGATACCGCTGGCGGGTGTCAAGGGAATTCCCGTACGGATCGCCGGTACGACCCTGGACGATGCCCGTATCGGTGACATCCTCTCCTTCGTCCAGCGGCAAATGCAGCATTACGCAGCGCAGGAACTGGACGTGATGCTCTTCGGTGGCGAGCCGACCCTGCACATGGACCTGTGCCTGCGGTTGCTCACAGGAGCGCAACGCCTCGGTCCCGTCACCGCCTCCATGATTTCCAACGGCACGCTCTTCACCGTGGCGGACATGCGCCGGCTCGAAGAGGCCGGTCTGCGGTCTGTGCAGGTCACGTTCGACGGTGACGCCGGCACGCACGACCGTTCACGGATCACCATCGGCGGACACGGCACCTTCGACAGGATCATGCGCAACCTGCAGGCCGTCTCCGAGCACACCGAGATCGCCTGGCAGCTGCGGGTCAATCTGACGGCGGAGTCGATCGTCGGCGCGGACGCGCTGATCGACCGCCTCCGCGCCCGGCTGGATCCCGTGAAGTGCGCCTTGTCCTTCGCGCTCGTCAATGACCCCGGCCTCGGCTACGCCGACGCGATGGCACACTCACCGGCCCTGGCCCGGCGCGTCGGTGCACTGTACGAGCACGCTGTCGACGCGGGGTTCGCGGTGCCGGTACCCAGCACGGCTGCGTGCATGGCCTGTGGGGAGGTGGGCGGGCGCGGCGGTGCGGTGGTCAACGCGAACGGAGCACTTTACAGCTGCTGGGAATCCGCAGGGCGTGACGGAATGGAGGTGGGCACGGTGACCGAGGGGTACCTGTCGGAGGAACTCGTCGTCTCCCGCTGGGTGGCCTGCGAGTACAACGCCCGTGAGAGGACGGATCCGGAGGCCGAGCGTGCCTATCGCGACACCCTCGACGCCCTCGTCCTGGACAGCCTCTACCGCAGGAGGCGGCTCGGAGCGGCAGCTGCCCACCGGGCGGCCGGGATGAAGACGGCCTGAGGTGCCGCGCACCATGCGGAACCTGCGGCGGCTGATCACTGCCAGAACGTGCTCGCTGCGCGGGGACCCGGCCGTCCCCATCGCCGTCCCCTTCACTGTCCTGGATGTCCTGGATGTCCTGGGCGTCCAGGACATCCAGGACAGGGGCCCGACGGCGGTCAGGATCGCCCTGGGATCCCAGTTCACGGAGGTGCTCGTCCTCCTCACCGTCGGAGGGGTGCACAGCGACCGCTTCGCGCCCCATCGCGTGACGGTCGCCTCCGGCTCCGTGTCCGCGCTCGTCCGGACAGCCGTCGCGGTACTGCTCGCCACGGGCAGGACGAGCGTGCTCCTGCGGGCCTCACGTGCCGGCCTCACGTGCTGGCCTCACGGATGTTCGCCACGGGAGCCGCCTCCGCCTTCCCCGGCCGGCCCCCCAAGCCCCGGTGCCTCAAATCGTGGAGCGTGACGCGCTCCAGGCCGCCCACGCCCGTCTGGGCGCGGCCGCCGCCGCGGGACCGATCCTGCCCGTGCCCGTCCTGCTCCTGAAGGACGTCCGGGCGCCACTGAGCACAGCCAACGCACAGCACACCGTCCTGTCACCGACACCTCCGAGGTAGCGTGATGCGCGTCGTTCTCGTCAACATGCCCTGGGCCTCGGCCGAGGTGCCCTCCCTGGCGCTGGGCATCCTCAAACGGGCCGTCACCGCCGCCCTGCCCGAAGTGACCGTCGAAGTGCTGTACGCCAACCTCGACTTCGTCGACTGGATCTGCGGCCGCCGGTCCTTCACCGCCGACGACTACCAGTTCTTCTCCCACGGCTCCTACTTCGACGGCGCCGGCGACTGGGTCTTCTCCTCCGCCCTGTACGACGCCCCTCAATGGCGTGCGGAGGAATTCACCGCCGCCAAGAAGGACCGGCTGCCCGGCGACCGCATCGATCTGTGCCACGAACTGCACGCTGTCGTACCGGACTTCATCGACGGCCTCGCCGCCCGGATCTGCGCGGGACCGGCCCCGGACGTGGTGGGCTTCACCACCACCTTCCAGCAGAACACCGCATCACTGGCCGCGGCCCGTAGCATCAAGCGTCTGTCCCCACGCACACTCACCGTCTTCGGCGGCGCCAACTGCGACGGGGCGCAAGGCGAGGCGCTTCACCGCAACTTCCCCTTCGTGGACTATGTCCTGCGCGGCGAAAGCGAAGTCTCCTTCCCCAGGCTGCTCGACGCCCTCAAGCACAGCAGGGCGACCGACGGCATACCGGGGCTGTGCCACCGTTCGGCCGACAGCTCATCGAAGTCGACCCCCATGGCCGCCGAGCCGTTGCCGCCCGCCGCGGTGCCCGGTCCCGACTACGACGGCTACTTCGAACGGGTCGCTGCCTCCCAGGCACGGCACTGGTCCGACCCCCAACTGGTCCTCGAAGCCTCCCGGGGCTGCTGGTGGGGAGAGAAGCACCACTGCACGTTCTGCGGACTGAACGGATCCTTCATGCAGTTCCGCAGCAAACGCCCCGAGGTCTTCTTCGACGAGATCACCGACCTCGTCGCCCGGCACCGCGTCCTGGACGTCGTCGTGGTGGACAACATCCTGGACATGGGCTACCTCACCTCGCTCCTGCCCCGCATCAGCGCCAGCGGCTACGACCTGCGCCTGCACTACGAGATCAAGTCCAACCTGCGGCGCGAACAGCTGCGCGTCCTCGCCGATGCCGGGCTGCTCCGTGTCCAGCCCGGCATCGAAAGCCTCAACAGCCACGTCCTGAAGCTGATGGACAAGGGCGTCACCGCCTGCCAGAACGTCCGCATGCTCCGCGACGCCGCCACCGTCGGACTCGTCCCCGAGTGGAACTACCTCTACGGCTTCCCCGGTGAGACCGAGGCGCACTACGAGCCGGTCGTCACCCAACTGCCCGCGCTGCACCACCTCACCCCGGCCGAATCCGTCGGCCGGATCGCCATCGAGCGGTTCAGCCCCTACTTCGACCGCCCCGAACTCGGCTTCGCCGATCTTCGCCCCGACACCCAGTACGAACTCATCTACGATCTGCCTCCCGCGGAACTCATGGACTTCGCCTACCTCTTCGAAGCCACACCGCAGGGCATCAGCGAGCAGACGGCCGACGCCCTGCGCGCCGCCATGCGGGAATGGGAGGATGCCTGGTCCTCCAGCCATCTCGACCACGTCGATCTGGGCAGCCGCGTGGTCCTGACCAACAAGCGCCGCCACTTCGACTGGAGCGTGCACCAACTCCGGACCCCTCTGGAGGTGAAGCTCTTCCATCTCCTCGACCAGCCGCGCACCACCGCCTCCCTCGAACGCCGGACCGGAGCCGGCTCTCGGGAAATCTCCGCGCTGCTCGCCCAATGGCGGGAGCTGGGCCTGCTGTTCACCGACGACGAGCACGTCGTGCACGTCGTGCCCGCCGCCACCAATCAGGAGCTCCTGCGTCTGGAACCCGAACGCCTGCAGAGCGGCGGGCCCTGGCCCACGCCCGCGATCACCGGAAGGAACGAATGACATGGTGCAGTGCGTCCTGCGGCGGCATTACGCAGCCGACACCGCCGAGCTGCCCGGTATGGGCCTCGGCACGCTCACCGTCGACGCCACCGGTTCGGCCGGCGCCGCGCGCGACGCGTACGAGAGCGGAGCCCGGCATGCCCTGCTGCGGCAACCCGTCGACCTCGACGGAGACGATCCTGCGAGCACGGTCGCCGCCCTGGTCCTCGTACGAGACCTGACCAGCTACGGCATGGTCGTCGACTGGCGGCTCGTCCACGGCGACGCCACAGCGACCTGGCGCCGGCTCGCCCACCTCCACCCGCCCCGTGAGCTGCTCGCCCCGGGAGGCGAGGACGCCTTGAGCCAGTGGCGTGCGAGCCACTGCATCGGGAAGTGCTTCCACCGCAACGGCCCCGGCTTCGTCCAGGTCCGCGATTGGCGCACCGGCCAGTTGCGCAGGATCACCATCGACGAACCACGCCACAGGGCGGCCGTGTCCCCACTCCTCGAAGGCGCCCTTGCCCAGGACATCGACCAGGAGGTACTGGCCGACTACACGGCCGCCGGGCTGGTGGACATGCTGGGTGCCCACGCGTGGTGGATGCCGTACCAGGTACGACGGTGGCCGCAGTCGCACACCGCGGTGTGACCCTTCCCCCCCGCATTGTCGGCAGCTCCCACGTCATCGGCGGGGCACGTCATCGGCGGGGCAGAGGGTGCAGAGGACGCTCGATAGCGCGAAGGCGCAGCGCGGCGGGGGTGAGTGAGGTGTGCGCGACGGGCCTCACCTCGGCATCCGACAGTGCGGACAGCTGCCAGCGGCTGCTGAAGGTCGCCAGGGCCAAGGCGGCCAAGGCCATGCCGTACTGGTCGCCGATGCATTTACGGGGGCCCAGCCCAAAGGGGATGAACGCGTGGCGGGGTGGCTGCGGGCAGTGTGCGCTGTCCCAGCGGTCGGGGTCGAAGCGCTCGGGGTCCGGGTAGACGTCGCTCTGACGGTGCAGGAGGTAAGGGCTGAGCATGATGGCCGACCCGGCCGGGATGGCATGACCGGACAGTGTGGTCTCTGCGGTCACCTCGCGGGTGACCATCCATACCGGCGGATAGAGCCGCAGCGTTTCGCGCATCACGCGGTTGAGGAACGGAAGCCGGTCCAGATCGTCCAGGCACGCGGGGGAGGAGCCGGCCAGGACGGAGTCGACCTCGGCGTGCAGGCGCTGTTCGATCTCTGGGTGGCGGGAGAGCAGGTACAGCGTCCACGACAGGATGTTGGCCATGGTCTCGGACCCGGCGGCGAAGAAGGTGATGAGCTGGTCACTGATCTCGGCGTCGGCCAGGGCGCTCTCGCTGCCGTCGTCGGCGGTGTCCCGTGCAGACAGCATGGCCGACAGCAGGTCTCCGTAGTCCTTCCCGGCCTGCCGTTGACCGGCGATGACCGTCTGCAGGTTGCGGCGCAGGCGCTGGCCGGCCGCGTGATAGCGGCGGTTGCCGACGGTGGGCAGACGGTTGAGAGCCGGGGGCAGCATGGTCCGGCGGTGGATGGCGCGCAGGATGGTGCGGAGGTCGTCGATCGCGTCCTGGGCCGTCTGCGGGTCAAGGGCGCTGGAGAACAGGTTCTGCAGCAGTGCCCTCATGGACAAGGTGAGCATGAGCGGGGGTACGTCGATGACCTGGCCGTCGTGCCAGCCGTCGCTGACCGCGGTGGCCCGGGAGACCATCGTCCGGGCGTACCCGGGCAGACGCGAGGGGTGGAAGGACGGCTGGATCAGCCGCCGCTGGCGGCGGTGCACGTGGTGGGGGCAGGTGACCAGCCCGTTGCCGATGGTTTCACGAATGCGGTCGTACCAGGGGCCGCCCTTGTCGCAGATGTCGTCCGCGAGCAGCAGCTGACGGGTCAGTTCCCGGTCACAGACCACGGTGACCTTCATGGTCCCCAGCTGGATGTCGACCAGATCGCCCTGGGCCGGAAGGGACGACAGGAACCTGAGGGGATCGCGCAGCATGCGCGGAGCATGCCCGGCGAACGGCAGTGTGCCGAGGGCGGAGGGTGTCGTGCGGGTTGTCATGAATCTCCTTGGGACAGTCAGGCGTTCGGTGGTCTCCGGTGGTCTCCGGTGGGTGTCCGGTGGTCTCCGGTGGTGTCCGGAAAACCCGGCGCCGTGGACCGGTCGGTGACCGCACAGCACGCGCTCTCCCCTCACATGCGGCAACTACAGGTCAACTACCTTCCCCCGTACGCCTGTTGAGCCGGGGATGTGTTATGCCTTGTCCAGTGTGTGTGCGTGCCGGCGACGCACGTGCACGCGGTTCCGCTCAGCGGAACCCGTGATGCCGCAGTCAGGGCCGGGGACCGGAGTCGGGGCATGACAGTGGAGCAGCACCAGTGGAATGAGCTCCCGCACCATGGGACCAGGACCCCGGCGGCGGGGCGTGGGGTGCTGGAGGGGGCTTTCGCGTTGCTGGAGGAACTCTCCCGCCTCGGCGAAGCACGGCTGACCGATCTGGCAGTGAACACGGGGCTGTCGAAGTCCACCGTGCACCGCCTGTTGTCCCAACTGTCCGCCCTGGGCGCGGTGGAGCAGTTCCAAGGCCGTCATCGCGTGGGCTCGACAATCGTGCGCATGGGCCCCTCCCGCCACCACCACTTGCTGAGCAGAGCCTCCGATCTGCCCCTGCGCCAGCTGATGGCGTCCACCGGGGCCACCGTCTGCGTGGTCGCACCCTCCGCCGTCGGCCTGACCGTCGTCCACGGAATCCCTGGGGCGGTCAGTGAGCACTTCCCCTTCCTGCGGGGGCAGACCCTGCCACCCGACAGCGCGGCGGACGTCGTCTTCGCGGCCTTCGCACAACCCACGGAACCGGCCCCGGCCCATTCCACAGCCCAGTGGAAGCGCCGCCTGAACCGAGCGCGCGAGCTCGGCGCGGAGATCCATGAGTACGAGGGGGACGCACGGCACGCGTGCCTGGCGATACCGGTCCACGCCTCTTCGGGCCAGGTCGTTGCCGCGGTCGGCGTAGGGGTCCCCGACACCCGCCGCCTGCCCGCCGCCGTCGCCTCCGCCCGGCGCGCCGCCCACACGCTCGGCGCGAACCTGCAGCGGCTGCACCGCGACCGCCTGCTTTGAGATGCGAGGATCGCTATGGATGTGGGTACCACAGGACCGTCTGCGCGGCTACAACGCCCCGAGTCTTGCCCTCTCCATGAGGTCGATCACATAGTGGACCAGCTCAACTGGCATGGTGGTAGCCCCAAAGATCCGGCGATCAACTCCCCGTTCAGGGTCGAAGTTCCCTGCATAGATGAGAACGGGCGTATGGATGCCGTACCGCTCCAGTACTCGCAACATGGCGATACCCGCTTGTTGATCGCCATCGCGGTCGATGTCGCTGATGATGATGTCGTAGGTATTTCGGCGAAACAGGGGTGTTGCTTCTTCAGTCGACACGGATACGTCGACCTCTATGCCTGCCGTCCGGAACAGCTCGACAAGCGAGGCATTCCCTTCGGGGTGGTCATCGATCCATAGGATTCTCCCGCCTTGCAGTACATCGGCAGCGTGCTCCAATCTGCCCAGCGCGGCACGTCGATCAGTGGCGGTGGCAGTGGCGACCGTCTGACTCTCGCTCTGAGCGCGGTCGAGCAGCTCGGCAGCCAATTCAATCTCAACACCAAGTGCTCGTACTGCTGTCAGCCTTGGAACCATGCGTTGAATGATCGTCCCTCTCAGTGACCAGTACACGGCAGCCGCGAAGGCCACCCAGAGTATCGACGGGACTGTTCCGATGAGCTTGGTCCATAACGCCTCAGACATCTCAGCATCATCGGGTACAGGCACCGCACCGCGCAGTGCGTTCATGCAACATCGCTGAGAACGCGACCTGTGGCGACCGAAGCGACCGTTGTCCATGGCAGTACACGTGGAGCTGCGGGCCAAGAGTTGCGTCTGACCAGGAAGCTCTGTGCGGGTGTCGGACTGCGTGAGCCACTGACTACCGTTGCAAATGCTGCGCAGTCCGTACTGGTGTCGACCTGACCACTGGGCGGGAAGGTCGTCGAAACGAGACCGAGCGAAGAGCCGATGGCGCGGACGCGATATCTGAGAGAGGGCATGGCGTCCACTGTTGCCCTGCGTCGGGCGCACGCCGACTTCGCTGCACGCATGGCCCTGCTTTCCGCCTCACCAACGTCGTCGCGCGCCGTCAGGTTGTCGTGGGTCTCCTCCAGCCGGGGCCGTTGAGCCGGATCCACCCGCAGGAGCGGCCTCCGGATACAGCTGTGCTCATGCTGGCAGCCCGTGCCGTACGCGTGTCCGCACTCGCCGAGGGCGACTTCGCCCCGCTCGAAACAGGTCGTTCCCGTACGAGCGGGGCGAGTGAACGGTAGGGGGCCTTCCCCGGACTTCACAGCATGTCAGTTGTCGACTCCGTAGTACTGGGCCATGAAGGCGGTGACCTCCTTCGTGTGCGGTGTCAGCTCCGGCAGGTGGGACGCGAGGGCCAGGCGGACCGCCTCACCGAGCGAAGTGAGGCTGGTGGCACTGGACTTGACGTACGGGTCGATGCGGCGGATCAGTTCGTAGTTGCTCTCGACGTCCACCTCGCGCATCGAGACGGCGCCGGCGGTACGTTCCCCGGCAGGGCCTCCTGGCCGGTGCCGGGTGTTCGGACGAGGGGGTTCGAGGCGGAACTTCGGGTGGTCGGCGTTGGCCCACTCCTGCTGGCGTACCGGTGCCCCGTTGCGTGTGCCGTCGGTGCCCACGGTGATGTGCAGGACCCGGCCGCTGTGGCGGGCGACCACAGGGGCAAGGCCCCTGCGAGAGCTTCACAGGCGTGAGGGAACCTTACGGTGCAAGCGTAAGGATCGCTGTCGCGCTGTTGTTGCCTCGGCCTTCGGCGGGGGGGGATCCGCCGAGCCTCAGCGGTGGAATCCGGCCGACGGGACGGTGGCGAGTCCGGCCTGGAGCGTACGCGCCGATGGAACCGGGCGCGGCCACGCGGCCGCGCCCGGTTCCAGCCTGGCCGGAGCCAGGGAACTAGGGAACTAGAGGTTGGTCCACTTGTGCGACGAGATGTTGTCGTTCAGCTGCTGGCCGGAGCCGCTTCCCGTGTTGGGGTCGAAGGTCCACTTGGTGAGGTTGTCCAGGCCCACCCCGTTGTGCACACCCCGCTTGGCCCCGCCGTAATTGGGGGCATAGTAGACCCAGACGTCGTCCAGGCTGCCCGGGTATCCGGAGTTGCGAAGCGAGGAAACCTTGTTGCGGCAAGTGCCCCAGTTCGTCGAGTTCCCCGTCCACGCGGCGCACTCGCCGACGTAGTTGAAGTCGAGGTAGACGTGGAGCTTGCCGTCGGCGGCGGCCCCGCTCGGCGCCGGGACGGCGGGTGCTTCGGCCGCCTGGGCCGTCACGGGCAGGGTGGTGAGTGCCAGGGCGATGCCGGTGCCGGCAAGGGCGGTACGCAGTCGATTCATCGTCGTGCCTTTCACAGTTCGGTTCACGAATGGATCGGTGTGCTGTTGCGTTGGGTTGTGCGGTGTCGCGCGGGCACGGGGCCCGCGCTCATCCCCCGGCCGTGGCGCCGTCCACGACGGACCGGGCGCGGGGAAGCGCGGTGAGCTGAAGTCGCCGTTGCGCGTCGGCCTCGGCTTCGCGCCCCTGGCGCAACCGGGCGGCGTGCTCGCGGTCGAGCTCTGCTGCGGTGGCGGCCAGTCCCGAGCTGCGGGCGCAGCGGGCCTCGGCGAGGGCCATGGCCACTTCACGGGCCTTCGGCAAGGACCGCTGCGTTCCGACAGCCGCCCGTAGTCGGGCAGGGTCGGCGTACGAGTGTCCCGCCTTGCGCATGCAGGCGGACCAGGCCCGGGCGGCCTCGGCGTACGCGGGATCGGCGAGGACGCGTTGCCGGCGCAGCTCGGCCAGTGATTCAGCCGTCGAGGCGGCTTGGAACCAGCGGCCGAGGTCGCCGTAGAGCGTGCGGTCGGACTCTGCCTGGCAGCCTTGGTTGCTGCGGGTGAGGACCGCGCCGTCGGCCGTACGCGCGGTCAGCCCGGCCAACTCGGGTCCGTTGGCGGTCCGCAGGGCGACGGCTTTCCGTTCCGGCGACAGGGCCCGGAAGTAGACCTGGTTCGGGTCCTGCCGGCGGATCCGTTCCCGCTGCCGGTCGATGTCGGACCCCAGCCCGTGCCTGGCCGCCCAGGCCGGATCGTCGATGCCGTACGGGAAGTCCCGGGCTTCCGGGACTGGTTCCCGCGGCACCGGCAGGTAGACAAAGCCGTGGGCCCGCATGCAGTCGCGCAGCAGGAGCTGCTTCGCGCGGTGGAGCAGGTCCAGCTCCTGGGCAGTCACCGCGCGTGGCGGGACGGCAGGAGTGGAGGCCGTGGTGGGTGGGGTTTTCGCCGCCCCGCCCGGCTGGCAGGCGGTGAGGCCCAGGCCGGCGACGGTCATCACGCTCAGCAGGGCTGCTGTGACCGGCCAGGTCCGTGCACCGTTCTGCTTCGGCATGCGTTCGGCTCCTCTTCGGCAGGGGGCGGGGTCGTACTCCCGGAAAGGCGGACCCGTCGCCCGGGGCAGCCGCGACCCTGTCTAGCCCGACGACGTTGTTCGGCATCGGACGGTCCCCGCCGTACAAACGAACCCCGGACAACCGGCACCGCATCTGCCGGACCACCCGGCGGAAGACCACAGCGAGTGCTTCCGGCGCTGTAGGACCTCTCAACCGGTGGCCCGAGCCTGTTACTTGCAGGCGTCGCTCAGCGGAAGCCGTGCTGCTGGCAGGCAGGAACACCGTGAGAAGCCGGTGCGTGGCGGGGCAGAGCGGCTGAACTTCCGGGGGACACGGCGGGCAACCGGCCTGTGCCCCTCCTGCAGTGCGTCGCCACGGGGAAGGTGGTGGTGCCCAGCCGTTGCACTGACAGAGTGCCGAGACTGCAAGCCGCGTTCCCCGGAATGTGCGGGAGGAGGGACATCGGGAAGGGTGCGCTGCCTCCGCTCCTCCCCGAGCGGGTCGTCCGGACGTCGGAAACACGGGTTCCAACAATCACCTCTGCGCGGTGCCTGTGATGGGCAACGGCGGAGGCGGCGGGAAGAACGGAGCTGAAGGGGGCGGCGGATGGCGACCCTCGTAGGGGGATTCCGGCTGGGCAACGACCTCACCCGTCCGCAGGCGACCGTCCTGGTTTCGGAGAACGGTGTGCTGCACCGCGCCCAGGGCCTCTACGGGAGACCACCGCGGATCTCCCACCCGGAAGTCTCTCCCGCTCTGCACCCGCACTTTTGCACCCCCGGCCTGCGTACGCCTGGACGTCGAGGAGAAGGTGCCGGCCCGGGGCCAACGCGTCCCTTCTGACGCCGAGTTGTTCGCTGCGTTCCTCGGACAGTCGCCGCAGCAACCCCGCTCGCTGGACGACGGAGTCCGGGCCTTCCACACCGCGCTCGGACGGCCCTCCAAACCCCTCGGTGTGACCTGGGTTCCGCGGCAGGCACCGATTCCGCCGCACGTCGAGGCAATGCTCCGCACGCTCGCCCACGGCACGCCGCTCACCCACAGTCGGGCCCAGAGCGTCGGTTGGACCGTCACCCATCACCACGTTCGCCTTCACGCCGGCCCTGCTGGCGCCGCTCTGGACCGGCAGGACGTCATCGACCTCCCGGCCGCACTCAGCGCAAGAGGGACGCCGTGCATGCCGGTCATGTTCTGTCTGCGTCACTCATGGCGCCGGAGGGGTGATTGCCGGCCGGACGGTATGAGGGAAGCCCGGCATGCTTCGCTGCCGGGGCGGCCGTAGTGTTGCTGTCATGTGCTGGAGTGCAACGGCCGATCTCGTTGCGGGCACGGTCATCACGGCGGTGGGGGTCGTCGCGGTGACCGTGGCGGTCCGGCACCCCCGTGACCTTCCGCTGGCCGCGCTGCCCCTGCTCCTGGGTGCCCACCAGATCATCGAGGCCGCCGTCTGGCACCAGGGCGGCGGCACCGGGCCCGCCACTGTCACCTGGAGCGTCATCGCGCTCCCGCTGTTGGCGCTGTGGGTACCGGCAGCCGTGCTGTGCGCCGCTCCGCCGAGCGCCCGCCGGCGTCTGCTTGTCCCCCTGGCGGCGGGAGTCGCGACAGCGGCAGTGCTCGCCCACGCGCTGGCGACCAGTACCGTGACGGCGGAGATCAGGGGACACACCGTGGGGTACTCCCTGGGACTGCCGCAGGCGGAGCTGATCGTCGTCGGCTACCTCCTCGCCACTCTCGGCTCCCTGTTGCTGTCCGGTGACCGGGGGATCGTCCTGTTCGGTGTCCTGGTCACCGTTGGGGCCGCCGTGTCCCTCGGGCTGTGGCGGCAGGAGTACATCTCGACGTGGTGCGCGTTCGCCGCGGTGTGCTCGGTGGTCCTGTTGCTCTGGGCCAGAAGGAGCCGTCCGCACCGATCACCATGGGAGACAACCCCGAGCGGCTGAAGACCGAAGCATCCTTTGCCGCTCTGTGCGGAGTGATCCCCGTCGAGTACGCCTCGGGCCGTCGGAGCGCGCGTCGGCTCGACCAGGGCGGCGACCGGCAGGCGAACGCCGCCCTGCACCGCATCGTGTTCACCCGGCTGCGCTTCGACGGGCCAAGCGCCCGCTGCTGCGCGGCCAGGAGGAGGACAACGCCGCGCACCCGCAAGGTGCGGGCCCGGGTCGAGCACGCCTGCGCCCGGATGAAGAACTGGAAGATCCTCCGCGACTGCCGCCAGAAAGGTCCCGGTCTTCACCACGCCGTGGCCACTGTCAACAGGCCTCGTACATAAACGAATTGGCCTCGCTTCTGTCGTCGGGTTGAAGCGCGCACCACCCTGGCAGGGGTTCGCCGCATGCAGCAGGGGACGTTCAGCCGCGGGCCCCGGTCCCCGAGGCCGGGCGCGGGGTAGAGACGCGGAAGGCCCCGCACGGAACCGGGAGGCCGGGGGTCACGTGCGGGGCCGCGCTCACGGAGTGGGGGCCGTCAGACTGCGGTCAGGGTGTACGTACCCGTTCCGTCCTGTCGGCCGCTGGAGTACTGGCGGATGAGTTCCCCGTCCGCGTACCGGTCGTGGCCCAGCATGGAGCCGGTGTACTTGTTCTGCAGACCGATCTTCGTGCTGCCGGGTACGTCGCGGTAGATGTAGAACCGCTGGAGGTCGTCCTCCCCGCAGGCGGCCGTCGTCAGGTAGGCCTGCTCCTGGTTGGCGATGTTCGCAGGGATGGTGGCGCATCCGCCGTTGCCCCAGTTCCACAGGGACGCTTCGATGACTCCGTTGCGCTCGGTCACGTTGCACAGGCGCCAGTTGTCCAGGTGGGCGCTGGTCCAGTTCGATTCGCGCAGGCGGACGCCGTCGTTGGCCAGGGCCGGGGCGCTCCAGTTCAGGGGCTTGCCGGGGACATGAATCCGGTAGACGGCGGGCTGGCAGTTCAGGGCGGCGCGCGGGGCGGGCTTGGCGGCCTGGGTCGCCTTCATGTTCTGGGTGGCCTTGGCGGCTGTTGCGGCGTTGTCGGCGTCGTGCTTGGCCTGGTCGGCCTTGGCCGAGGGGACGGGACCTGCCGGGTGCTTCGCGGTGGCGGCGGGGGAGCCGCAGTCCAACAGGCCCTGGGCCTTGGCCATGATGCTGTTGGCGGGGACCTTGTCCTCGCAGCGCACCGCGCCTTCTTCGAGGGTGGTGAAGGTGGTGTAGCTGCCGGTGTCGGGGCCCTCGGTCCACTTCAACGCCCAGCTGCCGTCGCCCTGTTGGGTGCGGTTGCAGTTGAGGCTGCCGTAGGTGCCGGTGACCTTCTTGGTGCCCTCGTAGAGCCCGTAGTAGCCGGGCTGGTAGAAGTCCCAGGTGATGGACTTGTTGGTGCTGCTGGTGGAGGTGTAGTTGACCTGGACGTTCAGGCCGAGGCTCGCGCCGACGGTGCCGAGGGCCTCGACGGCGAAGCTGCCCTGAACGGTCCCGTTGACGCCCACGGAGACCGAAATGGTTTCCTGGACGTTGGTGGAGATGGTCTGGGTACCGGTGGAGCCCTGGGTGACGTACCAGCCCTTGAATTGGGTGATCGTCGGGGTGACTTCGGTCGTCTTGATGACCGGGTGGCGTTTGCCGAGATCGGCTGCGGTACAGGTCTGGCCGGGCTGGACCGTCTGCCCGGCGGCGGCCGGAGCGGCGGGGGCCGGGGAGGCGGCGGCCGGGGTGGCGGCCAGGCCCACGGCGGCCGTCGCGGTGGCTATGAGCGCTCCGAGCCCTCTGCCCAAGCGGGTTGTTGTGCGGCGCATCGTTGCTTTCCCCCTGTGTGAGATCTGTGAGGTGAGTGTGAGCGTGAGTGAAACTAGCGCCGTCGGGGGCGGCAGGTCTGCACCACAACTGGCCAAATGCGATCACGAACTGTCCCGTTCTCGGTGGCATGAACGGGAGTTGACCGGTTCCATGCCTTCGGTGTGCCCGCCAAGGGGCCGCCGGAGGAAGGGACCACCCTTTGAAACACGTCAGACGCGGCCTGGCAGCGATAGCCTCGCTCGCCCTCACCGCATCCCTGTGCGCCGCAGGCGCCACCCCCGCTGCCGCCGCCCCACCCGGCGCGGCCCCTCCCGGCCACGGAACGTGCGTGGCCACCGAACCCGGCAGCCAGCTCCACCGCCAGGGCGCGGCCTGGACGTGCGTGAGGACCACCGACACCGCCCCCGCAGGCGCCGCCGCCCCCACCTCCGCCGCCCTCGCACCAGCGGCCCGCGCCCAGGCCGCCGATCCCAAGCCGAATCCCGGGCTGGGGATGTGTACCGGGGCCGATCCCCGCCAGTCCAGCCGCAAGGCCTACTGCGTACGCCACTGGGTCATCTATGAGGCCCTCGGCAAGGACGGGCGCGTGGCCGACCACGCCACGGTGTTCGTCGCGGCGGCGGCGTCCATGGACTCCCTGCCCCAGGCGGCATGGCGCGAGGACATCATCACCGAGGTCGTCGAGATGACGGAGAAAATGCCCCCCGTCACGATGGCCCTGAGCTCGACCTGCAGCGGCCAGTGCTCGCCCGGGTCGTCGGCCTGGGATGGCGCGGCCGTCCGCTTCCGCCGCCTCCACGAGGGCAAGGACGGCAGCCTGAGCTACAGCTCGTCCGTGGGCAAGGGCTTCAACACGACGATCCTGCCGACCTACCGCGTGCAGGGGGCCATCCTCAACGGATCGGGGCCGCCCACGCACATCCGCCCGGAGTGGAACGGCATCGAGGTTCGCTGTGACGATGACTCGGGCAGCTGGCCCGGCTGCATCGTCCCGCGCCACATGGCCAACGTGACGTTCAGCAAGGCCCGGTACCGGGGGGCGGCCATCGCCTATGAGTGGGCGCAGAAGAACCTGACCGGCAAGTTCGGCGACCGCGACCACTCGCTGAACCGGTTCACCGACCCTCTCGACCCGAAGAACGACAAACGGCGTGACAAGACCTGTGGCATTGGCGGGCCGAACAAGTTCATTGGGGGCGCCACCGGTGTCCCCAACGACTCCTGTGACGAGTACCCCTTCGCCGGGTCCTGGCAGGGCGGCAATGACGGGAACCAGTGCGTGGACATCACCCCGCGTGCGGTCGGCGGCGTGTGGGACATCGCGAACGTCACCGTCGACCGGGCCGCCCAGACCACCCCGCCCTACAACGCGCCCTGCATCCGGGCCCATGTCGACAACAAGGACAATGGTGACGCGGGTCTGGAGTACGGGCGGGCGATACAGTCCGACCGCATCATCGACAGCGAAGCCTTCGAGGTAATCATCGCCCCGTGACCGGGGCGGTGCCGCAGGGCCGCCCCCGGCGTGGGGGGGGCGGCCCAACCCCCTGGCCGGGGGCGGCGGTTAGGTTCCGTCTGATGGGTCAGGCACGAAGCCACAGGCGTATGGCCGCAGCGGTCCCGTGCCGTAGAAGACTTGGGCCCGCACCGCGCCTCGCGGGCTACTGGCCCGTCACGCGGCGGATCCAGGCGAGCTCCTGAACGATCTCCCCGGCCTCGGCGAACTTCTCCCGGTCGGATCCGTTGAAGACGCCGAGGAGGACTTCCTCGCCCTGCGGGGCGATGCTCATCACCGGGCCGCCCGAGTCGCCCCCGGCGGGAATCCCGGTCACCTTCTGCATGCAGAAGTCCGTGCCGCCAGGACCGGTGCTGCGCGCGCACCGGGGATCGCCGGAACGTACCACCTTCAGGTCCGACTGCTTGAGCACGGGGGACTGGCAGGCGCTCTCGTCGTTCTCGCAGGTGGCGCCCCAGCCGTACTGCCGGACGGTCTGTCCGGCGCGGACGCCGGTGGTCGCCAGGCGCGCGGTGCGGATCTTCATCGGCGGGACCTTGATGAGCATCATGTCGGCCCGCGCGCTGTCCGTACGCTTGCCGGGCACCGGGCGGACGGTGACGCCCTTGCGCATGTCGAGATTGCCGACCTTGAACGCGATCCGCTTGTCGGAGATCGGCTGTCCCTGCTCGAAGAAGCAGTGCGAGGCGGTCAGGATCCACTGATCGGTGACCGCGGTCCCGGTGCAGGCCGGCTGGCCGTCGACCAGCATCCGCACCGCCCACGGGCCGTATGTGCTCTTCGATCCGCCGATGACCGCGGAAGCCTGAGTGGACGTCACGACCAGCCCCGTCACCACCAGAAGGACAGTCAGCAGCAGTGCACGAACACGACGGACCATCGGGAACAACTCCATTCATCGGGGCTCAGCCGTACGGACGGTCAGACAGCCCCCGAGAGGAGTTGGTTCCGCGGATGAGCCAGTTTCCGCAGTTCCGTACGGAACGGGGACCGACGGAATCCCGGTCGCAGTCGGTCCCACGGTGGATCCGGGTGGCAGCAGGCGTACTTCACCGCGTACGAGGAGAGCCCGGACGAGATCCTCGACAAGGCACTGGCGATCGCCGCCGACGAGATGGGGCGGGCCACTCACTGCAACAGGCCTCGGATGCACCGCAGTTGATGGAGGGTCACCTTGCCGCCTGCGGGCGGGCCGCCACCCAGTAGCCGCACGGCACCTTCACGGACGGCGGGTGGGGGCAGACCGCACAGCCCTCACCCGCCGTGGCGGCCGAAGTTCCCCTGCCTGATGAGGGTCAGGCCGCTGCTGCCGCGGCGACGCCGTCCAAGGGCTCGCAGAGGAATCAGCATGCGGATTTGATCTCTGCCGAGGGCCGTCTGCCGTACTTGTCGAGGTGGGTGACGACGTCTGTCGGCTTACGGAATCGGGCTGTTGACGAAGACAGAGCACGGTGGCGAGGATCCGGTCTGCGTCGGGGAGCCTGTCCCTTTCCGGGTTGCGCAGAGAGTCGACGTCGACATCGTCCACAAGCGCAGTCGTACGGACCTGAGCTTTCGGTCCTGTCTCATGGCGTGGGGCAGGCGGGGCCCGGTGGGGTGCAGGGTGTGGCTCCAGTCGCCGTGGAAGCGGTGCCGACTCATCGCCAGCGCGTCGATCGGGCATCGCTGACCTCCACGCCGGTGTCGCCGGTGTCGTAGTCACCGGTGTCGAGGCGGGCCTCGACGGTCAGTCCGGTGTGCCCGGCGGTAGGTGACACACCGTGATGTCCAGGCTGGTTCCGATGGCCGGGGCGGCGGGCTCGCTCTTTCAGGCGCGGGTGCGGTAGCCGTTGGCCCCGCCCGCGTCGGCGGTAGTCAGCAGCCGTGCGGCATGCGGGTAGTCGTGCCGTCCGCGGGCCTGCCACCAGCGGCGGATGGACTCCACCGCGAACGCAGCGGTGTCGTGGTCGGTGCCGACACTGACCCAGTCGGGGTCCGAGTTGTCCGGCGTTGTAGTACCGGCGCTGATCCGCCAGTCAGCGGCCCGGCCCGGGGCGAAGGGGTGTGCGTGCCGCGGCGCAGCTGTTCGTCGATGGCGGCATCGGCCGGTAGCCGCGGCCGGGCACGGCGCCGGGGCTCCCTGCTCCGGCCCGAGCCGATCGTTTATCAGGTGTTGATCGAGGGGTGAACCGTTCGCGGTGTGCTGGTGGTGACCAATCGGGCTGTGGACCTGGAGGAAATGGTGTTCAGACGTGATCTCACGAGGGTGGCCATGGCGCTGGCTGCTGCCGGTGTGCTGCTGTCTGCGCTGCCTGCGGGCGGGGGCCTCCGCGGCGGGCCAGGCTGCTCCTGGTGGCGACGTACCGTCAGTTTCAAGAACGGCGATCCGGTGATCGCGAAGAAGGAGAAGTGTGGTCTCCGCCAGAAGGCAAGCCTGGCCGTAGCGAATACAACGCTCGGTGCGAAAAAGAGCTCCGCAGGGATTCCCGCATTCGTGGAAAAGGCGAAAAGGCGTTCTGGTCATCAGCCACAGTAAGAGCGTCGGCGGTCCCGCAGCATCACACCGCTCCCTGACTCACGGTCCTTCCGTCCCGGTTGCGGCAATCGAGCCGCCTCTCCGGCAGATCGGCGATGCGACCTGGGGGCAAGGCAAGGTTGCGCCGCCGGTGGAGGGCCAGAGCGCGCAGCCTGGCACCCACTGCCTGTCGACCACCTGGCCACAGGGCGTCGGCACCCTGTCCTCCGCTGTGCTGTCCGCAGCCCAGAAATGTCCAGTTCGGGATTTCCTGACAGGAATTTATCACGGGGAAGTGCGCCCCAATGAATAACCATTCCCCTATTCGTACGGTTCGATATTGAGGGTCAATTGGCTTGCATCTGTCAGTTCTGGTGAGAATGGCCTACTGTAATTAGTCGCCGGGTTCGACGATATTCTTCGTCCAGAGAATTATGTGCACGCTAAGGGGTGAACTCGATGGGATTAACAGGATTCGACTTGTATGCGCTCGCGCATCCGCAGTTCTATGAAGCGCCGGAATGCATTCAGGACGAAGCCAAGCGCTGGCCGGCTCCGGACATCGGTGCTGGTCGTCGTACTGAGGGCCGTGACGTGTGGGTGCGGGTGAGCTACGGAAACCCCCTCCCGGCCCAGGGTTGGAAGATCCACGTCTCCGCCACCGCCGACAATGCCGAGGCGGCGTTGCGGGTCGTCGCGGCCATCTGCGCCCAGCGGCAGACCGACTTCAAGTACCTGCGCAGCAGCACCCTTCTGAGCACCTTCAACTCCAAGTACGCCCACCGGGGTTCGGCGGGGAAATTCATGGCGATCTACCCCTTCGACGAAGCGGATCTGAAGGATCTCCTGGAGGAGCTGTCGACCGCGCTCCGGGGATTCACCGGACCTTACGTCCTGTCCGATCTCCGCTGGAGCGACTCCAGTCCGGTCTTCATCCGGTACGGCGGCTTCGCGGAACTGTGGGTCGACGGCGACGACGGACAGCGGGTCATGGCGATCACCGCCCCGGACGGAACACTGGTTCCCGATCGACGGGCTCCCTTCTTCGAGGTCCCGGTCTGGCTGGACGTTCCGGGGTTCATCCAGGACCGCATCAATGAGTTCAGCAGCGCCAGCCGTGTCGATATGCCCTACACGCAGATCGAGCCGCTGCACTTCTCCAACGGCGGTGGCGTGTATCTGGCCACGGACCCGGACACCGGCGACAGGGTCGTCCTGAAGGAAGCGCGCCCGCTGGCCGGCACCGACGGCAAGGGCCAGGACGCCGTGACGCGGCTGCAGCGGGAACACGCCATGCTGCTCGCCCTGGCCGGCACCGGGTACGTGCCCAAGGTCATCGGCTACCACGTGTTGTGGGAACACCATTTCCTCGTGCAGGAGTACATCGACGGCGACACTCTCACCTCTGCCGTCCTGACCCGGCATCCGCTGCGCCAGACCACGGCCTCGGACGAGGACGTCCAGGACTACGCCGCATGGGCCGACGAGACGATCAGCAAGGTCGAAGCCGCGCTGCACGCCGTGCACCACGAGGGCATCGTGTTCGGCGACGTGCATCCCCACAACATCCTCGTGCGCCCCGACGGGCGGATCACCCTGATCGACCTCGAAGGGGCCCACGCCATGACCGGGGAGCGTACGGGGCTGCACGGCGCCCCCGGCTTCGCGGCGCCACTCGGGACGAGCGGTGTCGCGCTCGACGATCACGCTCTGGCCGCGCTGCGCGTGCACACCTTCATACCTTTGATGACGCTCGCGGCGCTGGATCCGGACAAGCCCGCCCAACTGGCCCGCTGGGCGGGCGACGTGTTCGGAGCGTCCGCCGGTGCAGCCGGCCAGGCAGCACACCAGCTCGACCGGCTGCACAACCGAACACCGGCACATACGCAGTTGCTGGAGCACGTGGCCCCAGCCGACCGGGCGAGGCTGATCGCTGACGGCATCAACGCCTCGGCCACCCCTCATCGCAGCGACCGGCTGTTTCCCGGCGCTCCGGCCAGTACCACCCCCAGCGGGGCGATCGACGTGCAGCACGGCGCGGCCGGGGTCCTGTACGCCCTGCACGCGGCCGGCCTGCCCATCGATGACGCATGGACCGCGTGGCTGACGAAGGCCGCGGCACGCCGGGCCGCCACCACGCCGCTGGGGCTGTTCGACGGGCTGCATGGAATCGCCACGGTGTTGGATCTGCTCGGCCGCCGCGATGAGGCAGCCGACTTGCTCGACCGCGCCGCCACCCGCGCTCTGCCCTCGGGGCTCGACCTGGCCACCGGCCTGCCCGGCATCGGCATCTCCCTGCTGGGGTTCCACCTCCGCACCGGTGACCCGGCCTATCTGCGCAGGGCCGGACAAGTGGCCGGACAGGTGGCCGACCTGCTGGCCGAGCATCCCCGCGACAGCGCCGACTTGACCAGGGGAGTGGGTGGGGCGGCGCTACTGCTGGCACGCATGTATCAGCACACCTCGGAGCACGCCTACCTGGAGCAGGCCAGGCAAGCACTCATCGCCGGCACGAGTGCCACACGCACCGGCGATGGCGAGGAGGTGGGTCCGTCGCTGGCGACCGGCGCCGCCGGCGCCGGTTTGGCCCTGGCCGCGGTCCTGGCGCACCAGCCCGACGACGAGCTGACCGCCGCCCTGGATCAGGGCCTCACCAGCGCTTGCCTGCCGCTGACGCTCGCTCCCGGGCTCTTCGACGGAACGGCCGGGCAGCTGTACGCCCTGAGCGCGTGCGGAGATCCTCGGGCGTCCCGACTGGCGCAGATCCTGTGGCGCTACGCCGTTCCCTACCAGGAGGCCGCCGCCATGCCGGGGGGCAATCTGATGCGGCTGTCCATGGACGTGGCCACGGGCGGAGCCGGCGCCCTGCTCGCACTCGAAAGCCACCGTTCGGGCACCGACCTCCTCGGCCCGCTCCTCGCCGCATAGTGCCGCGTTCTCCACTGGCTTCCGCCCCATGAGCGCACCGCTCCGAGCCGGTTTCACGCGGCCGTGAGATTGCAGACTTCCCAGACCGATCCCGGTCCGGGCGAACCCCACGAGCTCAGAAAGGAGGAACCGACTCATGGAGATTCTCAAGCTTCAGGCCATCGAGTTGTCGGCCGAGGTCGTCAACGAGCCCGCCGTGGCTGCTCATACCACCAGCACCGTGACGGTCACGACCGTCGTGACCGTCCTCTGACGGGAAGAGGAGACAAGCAATGGAAGTCCTCAAGCTTCAGGCCATGGAGGCCAAGACCGAGACCGAGTCCGCGCAGGTCGCCGGGACCGGCACCATCAGCACCGTCACCGTGACCACCATCTCCACCGTCCTCTAATCACAGAACAGGAAACCCATCATGAACATCCTCAAGCTCCAGATCATGGACGCCAAGGTCTCCCTTGAGAACAAGCAGCTCCCCACCTCGATCACGTTGACGACGGTGTCCACCACGACGACCACCCTCTGATTCAGCGGGATCTGAGGTGACCTGTGGGGGGTTCGGCCTGCCGTACCGGGCCGGGCCCCCCACACGGTTGATCCGCGCAGCAGGACGGAAGCAGACCGGCCCGTGTCACGCGCCGAAGACGCGTTCATGATCGACCGGTGAAGTCCAGGTCGGGAATCTTATGAGTCGGGGACCACATCCATGAACGGGCAGAAGAGTTATTTCTCCGGCACGCACCGCGTGTGCCCGCCGGAGCAGACGTGGGAGCGGATCGTGCCGCTGTTCCCCACCTTCGGCATCACCCGGATCGCCGACATCACCTGGCTGGACGACATCGGCATCCCGGTGTACCAGGCGATCCGCCCCAACGGCCGCTACCTGTCGGTCTACCAGGGCAAAGGGCTCGACACCGTGTCGGCGAAAGTGTCCGCCGCCATGGAGGCGATCGAACGCTGGCACGGCGAGCACCTGGACCTGCGCCCCGACCTGGTGGCCACCGCGCAGGAGATCGCCCCCGAGCTCGGCTACGGCCTGGACGAACTCACTCTGCATCGGCGCAACTGTCTGAATCCCGGCAGCCGACTGGCGCTGCGCACAGCCCGGCGGCTCAGCGACAGTCAGACGTCTTTCGTACCGGTGGACTGCCTGAACATCGACCTGCGGGTGGACGGGCAGTGGCAGCCACCGGTGTTCCGGGCCACCACCAACGGACTGGCCAGCGGCAACACCGTCGACGAGGCGATCCTGCACGCCCTGTACGAGGTGATCGAACGCGACACCCTGGCCCGGCTCGAATCGGCCCCTTGGTCGACAGTCGGCCCTGACACCGTCGTCGGGCACAGCCGAGCCCTGCTCGACCACTACCGGGACGCCAAGGTCAAGGTGCTGATCAGCGTCCTGCCCTCGCCGCTGGGAATCCCGTGTTTCAGCGCGACGATCTGGAACGACAACTTCCCCGTTCCCCGCAGCGGCTTCGGCTGCCACTTGGACAGCGATGTCGCGCTGTGCCGGGCTCTTACGGAAGCCGCGCAGGTCCGCGTCTCCTACATCGCCGGGTCCCGGGACGACCTGCAGGACCGCGAGTACCGCGACGTCCAACGCGCCATCGCGAACCCGGCCGGCGCCGCCATTTTCGAGAGGGCCGAATCCGCTGCCGCCGTCGACTTCACGACGCTCCAGTCGCTGACCGTCCGCGACCTCCGACAGGAGATCGACGAGCTCAGCACGCGCGTCGTGGACGTCACCGGCCGGTCCCCGCTCGTCGTCGACCACACCCGTGACGACCTGGGGATCCCGGTTGTCCACGTGCTCTGCCCAGGCCTTGCCTTCCCAGTGTGAGTGAGATCCGTTCATGACCCAGCTGTATCTGTTCCTCGGCCCCACCCTCCCCGCCTTCGACGGCCCGGCGGACATCCGGATCCTGCCTCCGATCGTCGCCGGCGACCTGCTGCGCCTGCCCTTGCGGGAGGGCGATGTCGTCGGGATCGTCGACGGCTACTTCCATCAGCAGTTGTCGGTCCGGCACAAAGAGATCCTCGCCGTCATGGAGCGGGGGGTACGCGTACTCGGGTCCTCCAGCATGGGCGCTCTGCGGGCCGCTGAACTCGACGTGTTCGGCATGCACGGGGTGGGGCAGGTGTACGAGGACTACCGCGCAGGGCGGATCGACGGCGACGACGAGGTCGCGCTGCGGCACGGCCCGCCCGAGAGCGGCTACCGGGCGATGTCGGTGCCGCTGGTCAACATGCGGGAGACCCTCGCCGCTGCGCACCGGAACGGCATCTGCTGCCGGGAGACCGCCGACCGGATCATCGACGCCCTCCACTCGATTCCGTACGCCCAGCGCACGTATCGGCTGCTGCCCGCGCTGGCCGACGAGGTGGCTTGCTCGAAGCAGGAGCTGGCCGAGATCGAGGCCCACTGTGTGCACAATCCGGTGGACGTCAAACGGGCCGACGCCCTGGAACTCATCACGCGGATGCGGCAGCCCGAACGGGAACCGGACCGACGGCCGCCCGTGAACCGAACCGTGCACCTGGTCGCATGGGAACTCGCCGCCCGGGGACGCGCGTACACCGGCCAGGACTTGTCTTCCTCGCCAGTTCCGGGAGACCTGGACGCTCTCCGGGTGCTGCAATTGTTCTCGGCCGACTATCCGGCGTTCCTTCACGAGGAACGGCTGAGCCGGATCGCCGAAGAGTGCGCCGAGCTGTGCGGAACCTCCAGCACCCGGACCGGACACGCAGCAACCGCCCTCGCACACAGCGGCCACCGGGGGGTCTTCGATGTCGACGGAGATCTCGGCTTCCTCGACAGCTGGCTCACCGCGGGCGAGCAATCGGATTGCGCACCGCAGGAGAAGTCAAAGCTGTTCCTGGCTCGCAGTTTCCAGATCCGCCCCGGTGTCGCACGGGAAGAGCCCCTGCTCGATCGGCTTCAGCACACCCCGGGGTTCGCGCACGCCGCAGTCATCGCCCAGGCGTCCCACGAGGTGGAAACGGAGCGAGTCCGCCGGGACCCGGCGTACTCGAACGCTCTCCTGGCGTTGGAACCGATCAGACAACTCCTGATCGACCTGTGGGGAAGCACCGAACGGGATGCGGACATCCATGCGCTGGACCGCGGTTTCAGCTCCCTCCAGGAAGCGGCGGACGCGGCCCGCCCGTTCTTTCTCATCGTCCACTGCGGTGCCGACCTCGGCGAGCTGTCCGACTTCTCGGTGAAGGCACCGTCGGCGGCCTTGGCCGGCACGAGCGCGACGTCCGACTGATCGCGAGACCAGGCCGTTGGTGAGCGAGCCGGCGGACCGAAAAGTTCCGAAATTTCCATTCAGACCAGGGGGAAGAGTGTCCGATTCAAGGCCCCAGCATGATGTGACGACGATTTTCGCGCCTTTGGTATTCAACGTCCTCGCCTTTCACGCGTTTTCCGCGGCGGTAGGCCTGGGACTGCCGGACGCTCTCGCGGACGGCTCTCTGCGCACGAAGGAACTGGCCGCCGCCACCGGAGCGGACGAAGACTCGCTGCTGCGGCTCCTTCGTACTCTCAGCGCTTTCGGGGTGGTGCACCGTGACGGCGCGGACAGCTGGTCCCTGGCCTGTGCGGGCGACCAGCTCCGCGACGGCGCGCCCGAGGGGCCTGCCGACTTCATACGGTTCTACGGCAACCCGCTCACCTGGCGTGCCTTCGGCGCGATGGAGGAATCCGTCCGCACCGGAACGGCTGCGTTCGAGCAGATCGGCGGCGAAGCGTTCTACGACTACCAGAAGCGGGACACCTCCTACGCCCGCTCCTTCAACGGCGCCATGCGGGCCGGCCAAGAACAGTTGCTGCCGCTCTTGGTGGACGGCTACGACTGGGGCGCTGTGCGGCACCTCGTCGACGTCGGGGGCGGCGACGGCAGCACGCTCGCCACGATCGCCGCTGCCCACCCCGACCTGCGTGGGACGGTCATGGACACCGAGGACGTGGTCCGGGCGGTATCCGGTGTCGTCAGTGAAACCGGCGTGTCCGAGCGGTGCTCGGGCACCGTGGGAGATTTCCTGGCCGGGGTCCCGGCGGGCGGGGACGCCTATCTCCTGAAGAACGTCCTGTTCGAATGGGACGACGCCTCGTGTGTCAAGATCCTGCGGAACTGCCGCGAATCGATGACCGAGGAGGGGCGGGTCCTCATCGTCACGGCCCTCATGCCCGAGTGGGACGCGGAAGACCCCGTCGGCCTGATGTTCGCGGCGATCAACGACATCCAACTGATGTCCCTGGGAGCCGGAAGGGAACGCGGCGAAAAGGAGTACTCAATCCTGTTCTCGGCTTCCGGGCTTCGGCTCCATCGCATCATTCCATTGCCGCCCCTGCCGAACTACCACCTCATCGAGGCGGTCCGCGTCTGCTCGGGCTGAATCCGCGCTGTCCGATACTCAACCCGAGTATGAGGGTTCACCGTCTGCCAACGCGGCCGCGCCGGCGAACGCGCGGCATGCCGTCGGTCCGGCAGATCGAGTTCCGCTCGGACGGTCTACCCCAGGGGTACGGGGTCGAGTACGGTCCACCGGTCGGCCAGCGCTTCGACGAGGAGCAGCGCCCGCGCCCGGTTTCCAACTCGCCCTACACAAGGGCGAGGTGGACACCTGGCCCGGGTGACCCCCTCTCCGACTCCCTCGCCTACGGCTGGCAGTGCATCACCCAGCACCAGATCCTGCCCACGTCGGCCTACGACGGAGTGCAGGTCACGACGTTTTGTGGGCGCCTCACGATGTGCCTAGTGCGGGGCAGGAGGGGCCACATGGCAGGGCGGGATCGGGTGCCCCGTATTTCCTGATCTCTGTGAGTGGCGCTCGCAGTTTCGATGCCCTGTTCGGCCCGGAGAAGATGGCTCTTGTCTCCGGATCAGCAGCCTGAAGGACCTCCGTTCGTTCGGTGCCTGCCCGGCATTGCTGCCGGGCAGGCACCGCCTTGAGGACAACGAAATGGCCCCGATCCTTGGTCATGAGGGCTCGGTGAGAACCCACAACTCCCAGACTCCGGCGGCCCGGCACTCGTAGGCGCGTACGCCGTTCTCCAGGTACCATCGGCCGCGCTCATGACAGCGGTTCTCCTCGGTCGGAGGAAAGTCCGCCACGTGGTGCCAGCCGGGCCCGGCTGCCGGCGTGGACTGTGTGGGTGCGGGTGTGGAGGCCGCGGCAGTTGCGCCGTGGCTCGCCACCAGCAGCGACGCGGCCGCAGCCGCGAGGAGAACGCGTTTCAGGGATCGCATGGAACGCATCCTTCCGCAGCTGGCGGGCCCACATCGATGGAGACCGCTCCGCCTTCCTCCGATTGGCCTAACGAGTGATACGTGCTGTCTGAACTGCGGGACATGACGCGGTTCTTGAGGGCGGGGAAGTCTGCGTGCCCGCTCATCGCCACCTTTGACTCATCGCGTTCTCGGCTTGCGGTTTCCGGCCCGGTCTTTCGCGATCTTTAACGTCTTCTTGCTGCAGCCTGACCCGGCGAGCAGGGCGAGTACCGCCGGCGACATCGACTGCTCGGCGAGGACGCGCTGCATCCAGTACGCGACCTTCGCCAACTCGACGCACGTGGCGGCGGATGAACTCGCGATACCTCTTCGCTTTGAAGCAGTTCGACCGACCACTGCCGGGGCCGTAGCGGTGGATGGGTGCCGCGCACCCCGCGCACGGGCCGATATGCCATTCCGCGCAGCCGTAGAGGGCTGCGGCTTCCCGGCGTTGCTGCGGCGTGATGTCGAGGCTTTGCCGTGTCGGTGCGGGGGCGCCGAAGAGCTGTCGGGGGATGTCGTCGAAGGTGTGGAGTGCGGTGGCGTCGCCGATGGCTCGGCGTGGGCGTGGGTCGTTGAAGACGAGGGTTTCCTCGCCGTACCGGCAGGTGTGGTCGAGGGGCCCCATGGCATCAAGTCGACAACCTCGCCCGCAGGCGCGGACGAGACACCGGTGCAACCATCCGACCAGACTTGGTGTTTCAGTAGGCGATGGACGCCAACGCCGAGCGGCAACTGACCGAGCTCCTGGCGGTGGACCTCGACGACGGCTTCACGGAGCTGGTCAGGGTGCATGCCAGGGCCGTGTACGTGTACCTGCTCCGGGTCTCCGGTTCGCCCGCCGAAGCCGACGACCTGGGACAGGACACCTTCCTGCGCGCCTACACGGCCCTGCGGGACTACGGTCCCCAGCGCCGAGCAGAGCTCAGGCCGCGTGCCTGGCTGCTCACGATCGCGGCGAACGTGTGGCGCAACCACCTGCGCACCTGCTCCCGCCGGCCGGCCCTGGTCGGGGCGCCGGTGGAGGAGTCCCAGGACGTGTGGGCCGACCCCAGACCGGGACCGCAGGAGCGTGCGGTGCTCGCCGACGACCGGCAAAGGCTGGTCGCAGCCTTGCTCGAACTACCCGAGCACCACCGCACACCCGTCGTGCTCCGGCATGTCCTGGGACTCAGTTACGGGGAAGTGGCCGAGGTGCAGCAGTGCGCGATCGGCACGGCCAGGGCTCAAGTCTCCCGGGGGTTAGCCGGTTTACGCCGGATGATGGACCCCGACGCAGCCGAACCAAGGAGGTGACGACATGAGGAGCGGCCAGCATGCCTCGGGCCCGCCCGCGGACGGGCCGATGCTCGCCGGACTCGCCGAGCAGGCGCCCGCCGACTTCGGCGTGCGCGTGTTGCGCATGGCCGGGATCCCGCGCGAGGTCTACGACGTCTACGTACGCCTCGACACGGCGGCGGGTGGACTCTTCGTGGCGTCGGGCCAGGAGGCGGTGACCGGTACCGCCCTGGACGCCGGAGAGCTGGACGCGACGGCCTTCGAGGAGCTGCACCGCGGCCGCACCGGACGCTCGGCGCTGCCCACGGCCCGGCCCTTCCCCGGTGTCGTCCCTGCCCTGCGCACCGGCCGTGCCCGGCGGCTGCGCATCGACCTCTCCCCACTGGACCCGGTGGACCAGGACGTCCTCGAAGCGGTCCGCGCCATCCCCGCCGGGCAGCTCCGCCCGATCGGCTGGATCGCCCGGGAAGCAGGGGCCGCACCGGACGAAGTCCTCGTCGGGCTGGCCCACAACCCGGCCACCGTGTTGATCCCCGGCCACCGTGCGGTGTACGACGACGGCACACCCTGCGATCTCGCCCACCCGCCCGGTGCAGCTGAGGCGCTGCGCGCCGCCGAGGGCGTCGACATGCGCAGAGTGGCTGAACTGCGCCGCCGCGGTGCGGTGTTCCTCGGCAGCGACACCACCCGCATCTACTGCCATCCAACCTGCGCGCACGCCCGCCGCATCACCCGGCCCCACCAAGTGCCCTTCCGTACCGCCCGGGAGGCGGGTCGGGCCGGGTACCGAGCCTGTAAGAGCTGCCGGCCCGTCACCGTGTGACGGCCGACGCGATCCACGTCTCACCGTTACGACGCCGGGTACGTTCGTGCCCTACGGGCACACCGTGAGCTACGCACAACTGGCCGAGGCCCTGGACCGGCCGTGCGCGGCCCGCGCGGTCGGCACGGCCCTGGGCGCCAACCCGTTGTGCGTCGTGCTGCCCTGTCACCGGGTCCTCGGCTCCGGCGGCAGCCTCAACGGATACGCGCCTGGACTGGTCGGCCCTGGCCGCCGACCTCGATACGGACGGCGTCGCTCTCACTCCACCGCTGCTCACCTCCGAACAGTGCGCCCGGGTACGGGAGATGTACGACGAGCCGGAGTCGTTCCGCAGCACGGTGACGATGGCCCGGCACCGGTTCGGCGAGGGCTCCTGCCGCCACTTCGCCAACCCGCTGCCCGACCCGGTCCCCCCTCTGCGCCAGAAGCTGTACCTGCCGCTGGCACGCATCGCCAACACCTGGGCCGCGCGGCCCGGCGAGCCCGGATTCCGATTTCCCGAGCGGCACGAGGACCTGCTCACCGAGGGCCGGCACCGGCCGACGCCGTTGCTGCTGCGCTACGAAGAGTCCGGCTACAACTAACCGTCTGCACCAGGACGTCTACGGCGACCTCACCTTCCCGCTGCAGGCGGCGGTGCTCCTCGTACGCGGCGTGATCTTCCATGGTGCGCGGTTGCGGCCTTGCGCGGGGCCGGTCGGACTTGGGGGTTCGGTCGGGTGAGGGTGACCGGGGCGCTGCGGAATGCTCTTGCGAAGGAAGTGGGGAGCAAGGCCATCGGCAGCCCGTGGGCGAGGCAGCCGCAGACCGGCCGGAACGTTCACGCACCGCGCCTCGGGCCACGTATGACGCCCGCGGTCTCAGACCTCCGGGCGAATCCGGCCCGTCAAGGACCCCAAGGACCGTGACAAGCGCGTAGTCGGGCACAAGGACCGTCACATGCGCGTACGGCACTCGGATCCCGCGTACGAACGCGCCCTGCGCGGTCCCCGCGCCCGCGCCTGCGGCGAACTCGTCCACGACCGGTGCGCCGGTCCGTTCTGCCGCCTCGTTCCAGCAGACCGGAAACGGCTACGTCGGCCCTGCTCAGCGGCGCTCCGCTGACGAAGGACCCCGCCGCTGCCGGTCAAGTGCCGCTGGAGAAGCGCCGAATCGCGTCTACGTACGGTCCTTGTACGGCGACGGGAAGCACACCGACCCGCGTCGTCCCACGAACCCGCGAATCGACACGAGGAGAAGTAGCACCCGTATGCAAGACACACAAGGGGCACGAGTCACACCGGTGAGCGGCACCCCGTATCGCCTGGGAGCGGTCCTGCTGGAGTCGCTCGCACGGGAGATGAGCGCGCTCGCCGAGGAGACGTCCGTACTGTTGAGGACGTCCGCGGAGAGCCTCACCCCGGACGCGGACATCTTTGCTCACATTGCTCGCAGGAACGTTCCACGCTGGCACTTCGCCATGCTCAACGACACCGCTCGCAACGAGGCCCTGGTCACCTCGCTGGAGCGGGGCATCCCGTCCGGTGCGAGGGTCCTCGACATCGGCTCGGGCAGCGGGCTGCTGGCCATCGCCGCAGCGCGGGCCGGGGCCGGCCGGGTGTTCACCTGCGAGATGAACCCCCTGCTCGCGGAGGTCGCCCGCAACATCGTGGACGCCCACGGACTGTCCGACGTGATCACCGTGATCGGCAGGCCCTCCACCGAACTCGACGCCGAACGCGACCTGGGCGGACCCGTGGATGTCCTCGTGTCCGAGATCGTCGACTGTGGCCTGATCGGTGAGGGACTGCTGCCCTCGGTGCGGCACGCCCGCGAGCACCTGCTCACACCTGGCGGCATCATGCTGCCCTCGGTGGGCCGGCTGCGCGGCCAACTGGCCAGCAGCGATGCGGTGCTCCGGCTCAACCAGGTCACCGCGGCCAGCGGCATCGACGTCTCGCTCATGAACATGCTGGCCACCCGCGGCCACTTCCCGGTCCGGCTCCACACCTGGCCGCACCGATTGCTGTCCGAGTCCGTCCCGGTCGTCACGTTCGACCTGGCGCGCGACGCCCTGCAACCCGGTCAGAGCGATCTGACGATCCCCGCCACCGCCGACGGGGAGGCCCAGGCGCTCGTGGTCTGGTTCGAGCTGGACATGGGCCACGGCATCGTCCTGTCCAACCCGCCGGACCACCCCGAGTCGCACTGGATGCAGGGCTGGATCCCCCTGGACAAACCCGTGCCGACCAAGGCGGGCGAGCCCGTGTCGCTGCGGCTGTCCTGGAGCGACTTCAGCCTGCGCGTACGGGTCTGACCCCGCACCGGCGTCGGAAGGCGCCGCAGTACATCCCCATCCGCCTGCGAACCAAGAGGTCAGCGATGAGTCACGTTCCCGCCCACGTCCCGTTCGAACTCAGCGGGGCAGAACTGCGCGACGCGGTGGTCCAGTACGCCACCGCCCCGATCTACCACGACAGCCTGGACTGGCTGAACCACGACAACCCCTACCGCCGCCAGCTCAGGCCCCAGGTCCTGCCGCTCCTCGACTTCGACAGGACACCCGCACGCGACGGCATCCTCAACTATGCGAGCCTCGCCGCGCAGCGCGTTCTGACCAGCATCTACGAGGCCGACCTGGTGTTCTTCCCGAAGTCCGGCCTGCAGGGCAAGGAGGAGGACTTCAAGGCCTTCTACAGTCCCGCCAACCGGGCTCTCGGCGAGCGGATCCGGCCGGCCCTGGAGCGCTACGCCTTCGGTTTCCTCGACGACGAGGTGGAGACCTCGGGCACCTGGACCGCCAAGAGTCTCGACGCCTACCTCGACTCCCTGGACGCCGGCGCCCCGGCACAGGCGTCACCTGCCGAGCAGGCCGTCCGCGGCTCCGCCGACAAGGAGCGGGCGGCTCGCATGTGGCTGGTCCAGTTCATCCCGGACTTCCTCTCCGAGGCGTCGCCGATGATGCGGAACGTACTCGGCTACTACGGACCCGCCCAGTCCGAGTGGTTCAAGGTCCTCATAGACGAGTACGGCTACGGCGTCCACGAGACCAAGCACAGCACCCTGTTCGAGAAGACCCTGGAGTCGGTCGGGCTGGAATCCGAGCTCCACCGGTACTGGCAGTACTACCTCAACAGCAGCCTGCTGATGAACAATTACTTCCACTACCTGGGCAAGAACCACGAGCTGCTCTTCCGCTACGTGGGCGCGCTCTATTACACCGAGACCTCCCTGGTCGACTTCTGCCGCCGCGCCGACCGGCTGTTGAAGGACGTCTTCGGGGAAACGGTCGACACGACCTACTTCACCGAGCACGTCCACATCGACCAGCACCACGGCCGGATGGCCCGAGAGAAGATCATCAAGCCGCTGGTCGAGGCCCACGGCGAGGGGATCATCCCGGAGATCGTGCGCGGCATCGAGGAGTACCGGGTGCTCGTGGACGTCGCCGACTTCGACTTCGGTGAGCAGATCGCCTGGATGGACGCCCAGCCGGAGCTGAAGAAGCTGCACGGCCCCGTCCACGCGGCCATCCTTGAGGGCCGCGTACAAGCGCCCGTGGCCCATCTCGTCGAACCCTTCAACGAGCTCTCCAACACGCACTGCCACGAGGGCGACGAACTCTGCCACATCGTCTCCGGCACCATGCGCTTCGAAAGCGGCCTGGGTTCCTCGCTGACCCTGGAGGCCGGCGAGGGCGTGGTCATCAAGCGAAACCGCCTGCACGGTGCGGACATTCTGTCCGACGAGTGCGTCTACGAGATCCACTCCGTAGGGGATTACCGGAAGTGTTTGTCGTGACGTTCGCCGCCGAGGGGCGGGACAACTGTGCGGTCGTGGCCGGAACACCCTACGTCTACGCCACGGTCCGGGGCCAAGGGTTCGTGATGCGGGCCGACTGCCCGCACCGCGGCGGCCCGCTGCACCTGGCCGACCTGGCCGACCTGGCCGACCTGGCCGACCCGGCCGACCCGGCCGAGGACGGCATCCGGCTCGTGTGTCCCTGGCACGAGCGCAAGACGTCATTGACCCGGCTGCGCGCGCAGATCCCGGCGGTGCGTACCGGCAACCGGGTCACCGCGGTCCTGCCCGACCGGCCGCGGGCCGGTGGCCGGCCCGCGCCGCGGGCGGCCTGTCCCGGTGCGGTCCTGGAGCACCGGCCGTTGTCGCCCGGCCTTTCCGGCCGGCCGCTGTCGCGCGCAACGCCCTGAGACCGGTCGGTGTTCTACAGATGTCCGGTGCGCGGCCCGCTCCTTGGGCCACGGACGACCACATGCGAGGAGAGCGGATCATGGGCACGGACGGTGGGAAGCCGCTGCTGCTGCTGATAGGCAGCAGCGCCCGGCGCAGCCGGGAGTTCATTCTCAAGGCGGTCAGCGGCCGCTATGCGCTCTGGCTGCTGCAACCGGCCCCGGTGACCTGGGAGGAGTCCTACGTCGTCGGCGGCACACAGGTGGACAACACCGACCCCGGGCTTCTCGTCGAGGCCGCGCGTCAGGTGGCCGCCGAGCGCGAGGTGGCCGGAGTGTTCTGCTACGACGAGGGCCTGGTCACCCCGGCCGCCCACGTCGCGCAGGCGCTCGGCCTGCCGGGCAACTCGCCCGAGACGGTCATCGCGTGCCGCGACAAGAACGCCACCCGGATCGCGCTGGAGCGGGCCTCGGTCGCCCAGCCCGCCTCGATCGGCGTGTGCTCCCTCGACGAGGCGCACGAGGCGGCGCGGAAGCTGGGCTTCCCGGTCGTGCTCAAGCCCCGCGGCCTGGCCGGGGGTATGGGTGTAAGCCGGGTCGACGGCTCCGAGGACGTGGCGAGCGCCTATCTGGCGGCGTCCGGCGCGTCCTACCCGGGCGTGCCCGTCTTCCAGGCCTCCGTACTCGTCGAGGAGTACGTCGAGGGCCCCGAAATCAGCGTCGACGCCGTGTTCTTCGAAGGTGAGGGCACACCGCTCGCGGTGGCCCGCAAGCACGTGGGGTTCGCGCCCTTCTTCGAGGAGACCGGCCACGACGTCGACGCGGCCGACCCGCTGCTGACCGACCCAGGACTGCTGGAGGCACTGCGCGCCAGCCACGCCGCGCTCGGTTTCCACACCGGCGTCAGTCACACCGAGTTCCGCCTCACCGCGGACGGCCCCCGGCTCATGGAGGTCAATGCCCGCCTCGGCGGCGACATGATCCCCTACCTCGGCGAGCTTGCCACCGGCGTCGACGTGGCCCTGGCCGCGGCCGATGTCGCGGCGGGACGCCGGCCACGGACCGAGCAGACCCGTCGCCGGGCCGCGGCGATCGCCTTTCTGTACCCCGAGCGGGACGTCGAGATCGAGACGGTGGCCGTGCACGAGGACCGGTTCACCCCCGAGATCCACAGCGCCGACGCCATGGCTGACCCGGGCGCCGTGCTGCGGCTGCCGCCACGCGGCTACATCTCCCGCTACGCCCGCGTCATCGCGCTCGCCGACACTGTCGAGCAAGCGCGGACGGCGCTTGAGCAGGCGACGCACATCGTCGAGCTCACGCACCGACCGGCCGAGGAGCCCGCCCGATGACCGAGCAGAAGTCCGCCGCCCCCGGCGGTGGACCGCACCCCTCCGTCATGCAGGCCCTGCGCGGCATCCCGGGCCCCATCCGGCTCGTACTCGTCGGCATGCTGGTCAACCGGCTCGGCAACTTCCTCCAGATCTTCCTGATCCTCTACCTCACCGCCAAGGGCTTCTCCGCGACCGAGGCGGGCCTGGCGCTCGGCGCCTACGGCGCGGGCTCCGTGGCCGGCGTCCTGATGGGCGGCTCGGCCTCCGACCGCATCGGATACGCCTGGACCATCGCCGGCTCCATGGCGCTCGCCGGGCTCGGCACGCTGATCCTGCCCCACTTCGATGTCCTGCCCCCGATCATCGTGGTGTCCGCACTCATCGGGCTCCTCGCACAGATGTACCGCCCGGCATCCGCGGCCCTCCTGGTGGAACGCACTCCCGAGGACCACCACGTCATGGTGTTCGCCGTCTACCGCATGGCGTTCAATCTCGGCACCACGGTGGGTCCACTGCTCGGCGCCCTCCTGATCAGCCACTCGTACAACGTCATTTTCTACCTTGAGGCCGCGGCGCAACTGGTGTTCGCCGTCTTCGCCCTGACCCTCGTGCGCTCCGGCGGCGGCTCCGCGCAGCCGTCGGCCGACGACAGCACACCGGGACAGTCCCGCTCGTACACGGCCGTCCTGCGGGACACCCGCTATGTGCTGTTCCTGCTCGCGCTGTTCCTCAACGCCGTCGTCTACATCCAGCACACCTCGGCACTGCCGCTCCAGGTCAAGGCCGACGGACACGGCGTGGGGTTCTACTCCGCGCTCCTGTCGCTGAACGCCGTCATGGTCATCTGTCTGGAGCTGCTGTTCACGAAGTACGTGCAGCAGCTGCCGGGACGGATCGCCGTAGCCCTGGGCGTCGGCCTTGTCGGCGTCGGCATGAACCTGTACGTGGCCGGGCCCAGCATGGCCATGTACGTGGTGGCCACGATCGTGTGGACGTCGGGCGAGATGATCGGCACCCCGACGGCCTCCGCCTGGCCGGGCCGGGTCGCCCCCGGGCAGCTGCGGGGCCGCTACATCGCCGCCGCCGCGTTCCCGATGCAGATCGGCTACGCGATCGGCCCCGTGCTCGGCGTCGCCGTATGGCAGGCGTCCTCGGCGTCGGTCTGGTGGCTGTCCGGGGTGCTCACCGTCGGGGCCGTCGCCGCCGCCTGGGTCGGCATGCGCGACCCGCGTGCCGGCAAGCCCGCCGACGCGGGCCCGGCCGTCGGGCCGTCCGGTTCCGCCGAGCCGGCCACCAGGGCCGCCGAACCAACGGGCGGCGGCGCTCCGGCCGCCGAGAACACCCTCTGACTTCCGCCCCTCTCTCCGGTCCTGGCCACCCGGCCCGGCACCCGTCCTCGGAAGCGAGCGAGTCACGCATGACGTACGCAGATGGCATCGAGAAGTTCGTGGAAACGGTCAACGGCGCGCTGCCGCCCGACTTCTACACCTATCCCGTCGCACGGCAGCGCGCCCTGTACGACGGACTGACCGAGGTGCTGCCCGTCCCCGTCCCCGACGGCGTGACGCACCGGGACGCGACCGTCGCGCACGAGGGACGCACCGCCCGCATCCGTATCTACGAACCGGCCCGACGCACCGGCCACGCAGTGCTCTTCTACATCCGCGGCGGCGGCTTCGTCATCGGCTCGCTGCACAGCCACCACAGCCTGGTCGCCGAACTCGCCGACCGTACCGGCCTGGTGAGTGTCGCCCTCGACTTCGGCATGGCGCCGGAGAACCCGTTCCCCGGCCCCCTGGAGGACTGCTACGCGGGCCTGTGCGGCACCCTCGCCGACCTGCCCGCGCTCGGCCTCGGCACCCTCGACCCGGACGGCGCGGTGCTCTGCGGCGAGAGCTCCGGCGCCAACATGGCGGTGGTCCTGTCGATGATGGCGCGCGACCGCGGCGGCCCCCGGCTGCGCGCCCAGGCCGTGATCAGCCCCGTCCTGGACTTCACCCGCTGGCGCCACGGCGGCGAGGACGCACCCTTGCTGTCGGGCGGTGAGATGGAGTTCTACACCGCCTGCTACTGCCCCGAGCCCGAGCAGGCGGCCGACCCTCGGGTCTCGCCGTTGCTCGGTGCCTCGTTCGAGACGCTGCCACCGGCCCACGTCGTCGGCTGCGAGCGGGATTCGCTGTGCGTGGACGCCGAGAAATACACCGCCCTGCTGCGGGAGAGCGGCACGGCGGTGACGTACGTACGAGAGGACGGCATGGTGCACGCCCCGGTGCGTGCCCGGCGTGTCAGCGAGCCCGCGGCGGACCTCTTCGCCCGCTACTGCGCTGCTGTTGCCGCGCTGGCCCGCGGGGAGGTGCCCCATGACGGGCGCTGAGCCGGGCCGGGGCCCCTGCGTCATCGTCGACCCCTACTCGTCGGGCGCCCTGTTCGCACAGGCCCTGCGTGCCGAGGGCGTCCCCGTGGCGGCACTCGTCACCGGACCGAACCCGCTCGCGGCGTACGCCTCCTCCTATCGCCCGGCGGACTTCCCCGACGTCATCGTCCACGAAGGCGACCTGGACAAGACCGTACGCAGGGTGCGCGAGCTGGCCCCGCGCTGCGTCATCGCGGGCTGCGAGTCCGGCGTGGAACTGGCCGAGCAGATCGCCCCCCGGGTGGTGCCCGCGCGCTGCAACGTGCCCGAACTGGCCGGGGCGCGCCGGGACAAGAGCCTGATGGCCGTGGCCGTACGGGCCGCCGGGCTTTCGGTGATCCCGCAGATCTGCACCGGCGACGTCGAGGAGGCGGCGGCCTGGCTGGACCGTGCGGGCCTGACCGGGTCCGACCTCGTGATCAAGCCGCCCAAGAGCGCCAGCACCGACGGCGTCATCAAGGTGCCCGGCGGGTCGGGATGGCGCGAGGTGTTCACGGGACAGCTCGGCCGGGTCAACCAGTTCTGTGAGCGGGACGAGCGGCTTCTGGTGCAGAAGTTCGTCACCGGCACGGAGTACGTCGTGGACACCTTCAGCCACGACGGCCAGCACTCCCTCGTCGACGTCTGCGCCTACGGGAAGACCGACAACGGCCCTCACATGGCCGTTTACGACACCATGCGCTGGCTGCCCCCGGGCGATCCCGCCGTCACGGCGCTGGCAGGCTACGTACACGGCGTCCTCGGCGCGGTCGGGATGCGCTTCGGCTCCGCGCACGTGGAGGTGATGGACACCGCGGACGGTCCTGTCCTCATCGAACTGGGCGCCCGGCCTCATGGCGGCGGGCAGCCGCAGTTCAACCGCAACGCCACCGGCGACAGCCAGATCGACCGGACGGTGCGCTGGCTCACCGGCGGTGAACTGCCGCAGAGCTATGAGCTGTTGACCCACCAGACATGCGTCTTCCACATCGCCCCGCGCTCGGGGACCGTGCGCGGCACAGGCGTCCTGGACGCGATCCCCCGGCTGGCGAGCCACCACTTCTCGGTGCAGGCCCTGTCCGACGGCGACTACGTCCCGGTCACCAGGGACCTGGTCGACAGCCTCAACTTCGGCTTCGCCATCCTCGCCCACTCCGACGCCGGACAGATCGAGCGGGACTACCGTGCCATCCGCGCCCTGGAGCAGCGGCTCGTCATCGGAGAATGGTGATCAACGCCCTGGCGTTCCTGGCCAGTTCCCTGGTGGTGATCGTCGCGCCGGGGCCCGACCTGGCCCTGATGACCCGGCTCGTCCTGGAAGGCTCGCCCCGTACGGCCGCTCCGGCCGCGTTCGGCATGATCACGGCGGGGGCCGTCCAGGTGACGCTGGGGGCGCTGGGGCTTGCCGCGCTGCTCGCCGCCCGTCCGGACCTGTTTGCCGCGTTCCGCCTGGCGGGGGCCGCTGTGCTGCTGGTGTGGGCGTGTCTGGCGCTGCGTGCGGCTCTGGGGCCAGGGGACGCGCCGGTCTCCTCTCCGGGCGGTGCCCCGCCGGTCGGTGGGCGGGGGGCGTGGGGGAGGTGGGGTTGGTGGCGGATGTTCGGGCTCGGACTGCTGTGCACGGGGTCGAACCCCAAGGTCGGCATCTTCCTGATGGCGTTCCTGCCACAGTTCGTGCCGTCGGGCATGGACCCAGCCGCCGGCCTTGCGCTGTTGGCGTGCTGCTATCTCGCGCTGGGGCTGGCGTGGCTGCTGGTGTGGATGAAGCTTGTCCACCGGCTGTCCGGGCATCTGGACTCGCCTTCGGCGCGGCGGGTCATCAGCGGGCTCACCGCCGCGGTGTTCGCGATGTTCGCGCTGCGTCTGGCGCTCGGTGGCTGACCGCGACGCCCGGGGCCGCCCAGGCGGCGGGGGGCTGCTGCCCCTGGTCACGCAGAGACTGGGCGTACCGGAGCAGTGGCGCGGGTGCTGGACCAGCTGGGCGGCGTAGGTGCGGATCACCGGCGGCAGCCCGCGGCAGTAGCGGCACAGGGCCACGGCGGCCAGCGGCTCCGCCCCGATCCGCTGCGGACCGAGGAGCTTGGTGAGCAGCAGCAGTGCCTCTTCGTTGTCGAGCACGTCGACGGTGATGCGCCGTACGCCGTCCCTGGCCACCAGGCCGGGCAGAGTGTTGCGGCTGGTGATGAGCACGGCGCAGCCCGCACCGCTGGGAATCAGCGGGCGTACCCGGTCCTCGTCGCGCGCGTTGTCGAGGACCACCAGGACCCGCTGCCCGGACAGCTTCGTTGGAGAGAGGCTCTCGGCCCTGTCGAGCGTGTGCGGCATGCCCCGGGCGGGGACGTCGAACGCACGCAGGGACCAGGTCGGCGCGTCCTGGGCGGTCAGCGGACGGGTGCGGGCGTGACCGCGCAGTTCGAGAGAGAGCTGCCCGTCCGGGAAGTGCTCGACGGTCCGGTGCGCCCACCGCAGGGCGAGCGCCGTCTTGCCGCCGTCGGGCGGCCCGGTCAGCAGTGCCGCCGGCACCTGCCCAGCCCGCGCCCCGGGCGTGAGGGGTACCTGGTCCCGCTCCCGGATGAGGGCGGTGCGTCCGACGAAGTGCCGTGACCCGGCCGGGAGTTGGGAAGGCGTGGTCTACTGCTGCGCAGAGCGGACCGGGTGCTGGGACTTGGGCAGAGAGTCCGCGGTGGTCAGTACGCTCTGAGGCCAGGCAAGGCGCTGTTGCAGCACCTGCAGCTGGGCACGGCGCATCTCGGGTCCGGGCCGCAGGCCCAGATCGGTGTCCAGGCGTCGGCTGACAGCGGAGAAGACCCGCAGCGCCTCGGCCTGCTGGCCACAGCTCGCCAGGGCCAGCACGAGCCGGGCTTGCACCCCCTCGTGCAGGGGCTCGTCCTCGGCGGCGGCCCGCAGCGCGGACACCACCAGCCCGGGCTGTTCGAACTTCAGCGCGAGGTCTGCGTACAGGAGAAGGTTCTCGATGCGGCGCCGGTTCGCGGCGATGGCTGCCGGGTGCTCGGCCAGCAGCGGCTCCGCCGACAGGACCGGGCCGCGCCAGCCCTGCTGCGCCAGCGCCGCGAACTCGAATGCGGCCCGCTCTTCGCCGCGCGCGTGGGCCTGCCGTCCCTGCTCCGCCAGGTCTCCGAAGCGGGTCAGGTCAACTTGGTCGCGCCCCACCGACAGGGCGTAGCCGGTCGGCGTCCGGACCAGGTACGAGGGGTTGCCGGAGCCTGAGCCGGAACCCGCGGACCTGAAGAAGGTGCGCGCCTGGCTCACATAGGTGTGGATCAGGTTCCGATACGAACGCGGCCGTTCCCCCTGCCACAGGGCGCAGGCGATCTCGTCGAGCCCGGCCGGGTGCGGATAGCACAGCACCAACAGCGCCATCAGTCGCCGCAGCTTGCAGGCCCGCATCTCCCGCTCGACGCCGTCCAGCTCGATGCTCAGGCTGCCGAAGACGCCGATTCGCAGGCCGGTCCTGTCGTGTGGGGCCGGTGCTCGCTGCGGGGCGAGCGGGCACCGGATCTCCTCGACGTCGAGCCCGAGGACCGCCGCCAGCCGGCACAGTGTGCGTCGCTGCGGCCGGCGTACGTGTCCACGCTCGATGTCACGCAGAGCCCGCACGCTGATCCCCGCGTCCGCAGCCAGCCGGCTCTGCGTCAGCCCGGTACGCCTCCGGTGAGCGCGCACGCGTGCATCGAGGGGGTGTCGTGCTGTGGGCATTGTGGTGTCCTTCCTGCGGTGGCCAGACGGTGCTTCACCGGTTGGCTGGTGGGTGGGCCCTTACGACCCTGCTCGTCGGGACAGAGCCTCGGTCCGTGAGGGGCGTGTGGTCCGGCGAGTCCTGAATCATCAGTTGCGGAAAGGCTTTGCGTCCGAACCGCTGCACGACCCTTCCGGAGCAGCGCGCTCAGCGGACGATCGTGCTGCGCCCGGCCGCGAGTCCGGCGAACGCGATCAGTAGCCACACCGGCCCGACCACGCCCTGGAAGGCGGGGAGTCCGGTCGCCCGCGCGAAGACCGTCACCACCAGCACCAGCACCAGCACCAGCACCAGCACCAGCACCAGGCTCAGCACGTCGATCCAGCGCGATACGTGCGTTCGCGCAGAGCCATCCACGCAATTGCCCCGGCGTCGTCGCCGAAGGACTGTTCATTCATCCCGGCCGGCAGATGGATGGTCAGCGTTCCCTTCCAGCCGTATCCGTACGTCAGCCCGACCGCCGAGGCCGTCACCAGGCCCAGGTGGGCGGTACCGCGAGAGACCTCCAGCACGTCGGTGACCGTGCCCTCATCGCTCTCCGCACCGGCCAGGGCGAAGCTGTTCCAGAACGGGGTGACGCGGATGCCAGGGCCGTCGGCGGGGACGAGGACCACGGCGAGTTGCTCGCCGGGATCGTCCTCGCGCGGAACCAACACACTCGCGGTGAGCAGGCCCATCGAGCGGACCGGGCCGCACGGCTTCTTGGTGCCGCTGACCACGAGGCCGGCGTCGGTGACCTTGGCCGTCATGGTGGTGGCCGCCGCCCGACTCCTTGAACGGTTTGATACCGGGACTGCCCAGCCGTTCCAGATCACCGAGCGGGGAGGCGGCCAACTTGGCCTCCAGACCTGGCAGGAGGGCATCGAGGGCGGCCCGTTCAGTCGACAGGAACCTCATGGTGTGTCTTTCAACAGGGTTGAGGGGAGGGGGGAATGCAGGCGGTGGGGGATTCAGCGGACGGACGCGCTGCTTGCGCTGTCAGAGGCGGGGGTAGCACGTACGGATCTGGTCCAGAGCCCAGCGCATGCGGGCCACGGAAGTCTCCGGATAGTTGCCATAGGCAACGGCCAGGACAACGACACAGCCGCGGGTTCCACCATGGGCGCGAATCGCCCGCCGAACAGCGACCCCGACCTCCGACCGTGTCAGGGTGGAACCAGTGGGCAGGTCGCTGCTGAACAGGGCCTCGGCCCTGGCAGCCGTCAGGGGGTCGGTTGAGCCGGTCATGGTGTGCCTCGCTGCCCGTCGTGTGAGAACGCCTGGCGGACCGGCAGATGGCTGGGCCCGGCAAGCGAGGGGTCGGTCGCGAGACTCACTGTGCGTTCCCGGGTTGCAGGACTGATTGCAGCAGCCGCTGCAGTCGGAACGGCAACAGCTCAAGCGCTGGGCAAAGCAGGCTGCCGCTGAGCCGCTGAGCCGCTGAGCCGCTGAGCCGTTGAGCCGCTGAGCCGTTGAAGGCACGTTGAGCGGTTTGAGCTGCCTCGCGGTCACGCCGGGCGTGCGCCGTGGACGAGCAGGTGCAGGCAGGGCTCACCGTGGACTCCCGCATGGATACGCCATGGCAGGTCGGACGATCGGTGGATGCCTCAGGCACGGCGTGCGCCCTCCACGAGTGCGCCACGGCGCACTTCGTAGCGCGCGTATGCATCGTGACCCAGCTCTTTGCATCTGCCGGAGATCACGAGCAATGGGAGATCATGGGGCTGTGGCCCGTTCGGGCAAAACCACTGATTCCTGGCGTCCGTCTTCCTGTTCGCGGACGTCCTCATCGCCGCATCACCGTCATCACCGCCCTGGCCGTACGGGCGGAGCGAGGAGCGCAGGCAATGAACATGGCCCCTTTGAGATCTCCCGCGGTGCTGTTTCCCGGGCAGGGTTCGCAGGGCCCCGGCATGGGTGTGGCTTGGCGAAACGATCCCGCGTGGGCGGTCGTCGAGGAGGCCGAGGGCGCCCTTGGGCGCCCGCTCGAACCGATGCTGCTGAGTGCCGATTCCGTCCCCACGTCGACCACGGACACACAGTTGTCGGTGGTGCTGTGCTCAATGATGTCCTGGAAGGCGCTGGCTCCCGCTCTCGCCCGTGAGGGGGGCGTTCGGCCTCTGCTGGCCGGCCACTCCCTGGGGCTGATCTCCGCCCTGCACGCTGCGGGCGTACTCACTGTCGGGGACACCGTGCGCATCGTGGCGTTAAGGGCCCGCCTCACCGAAGCCGCCTGTGACGGAACAGGCGGGATGACGGCCCTGCTGCTCGGCTTCGACGGGGCCGCGGCGGCGTGCGCCGACATCTCAGGATGCTGGGTCGCCAATGACAACGCGCCGACGCAGACGGTCATTTCGGGGAAGCACACCAGCCTGCGGGAGGCGGAGGCGGCCGCTACGGCATTGGGAGCGGGTGATGTCATTCCGCTCGATGTCGCCGGACCCTTTCACACTCCGCTGATGCACCGGGCATCCGAGGAATTCCTGTCGGAGCTGGGCGCCATCCCCTTCGGCAGGGCGCGGGCGGTGATCGTTCACAACGGACGCGTGCATCGGCCCGGCGCCACCGGTCCCACCGCATGGCGCGGGCTCGTTGCGGCCGACCTCACCACTCCGGTCCGGTGGCGCGACACCCAGCACGCTCTCGCTCGCCTCGGAGCCGACGCCGTTGTCGAGGCGGGCTACGGCCGCACGCTCACCGGTCTGGCCAAACGCACGCTGGGACGGGTCCGGCTCTACAACGCGTCGGCACCCGACGTCTGCGGCTCCCTCTCCGAACTCGTTCGAGCGTCCGACAACAACGGTGCGGCGCCGCCCCTCAAGACGGGCGCCTCCTCATGACGGTGCAGGAAGTCGGCGCCAAGGTCGCTTTGGTCACCGGCGGGTCGCGGGGCATCGGCGCCGGCATCGCGGCCGTGCTGGCCGAACAGGGGCACCGGGTCGCAATCGCCTATTCCCGGGACCGGACTTCGGCCTCCGAGGCCGCCGCGAAGACCGGGTGTCTGGCCGTGCAGGCCGATGTCACCGACCCCCCGCAGGTCGACGCTCTGTTCCGCAAGGTCGGTGAGCACTACGGCTCGGATGTGCAGATCCTCGTCAACTGTGCAGGTCTGCTGTCCGACGCGCTGGTCGGTGAGATGACCGTCGCTCAGTGGCGGGCCGCGCTGGAGGTGAACCTCACCGGTCCTTTCCTCTGCGCGTCACGCGCCGCCGCGGGCATGACCGCCGCACGGTGGGGCCGGATCGTCACCGTCGGATCGGCCGCGGGCGTACTCGGGTCGGCCGGGCAGGCGAACTACGCGGCGGCCAAGGCGGGGTTGATCGGCCTGACCAGATCGCTCGCTCGCGAACTGGCGCCGTACACCACCTGCAATCTCGTCATGCCAGGGCCTGTCGACACCGCGATGATCAGTCATCTGACCGCGAAGCGCCGACGCCAACTGGCCGACATGATCCCGTTCAAGAGGTTCGGGACCGTCCTTGAAGTGGCGTCGGCTGCTGCCTTTCTGTGCTCGGCGGAGGCGAGCTTCGTCACGGGTGCCGTACTGCCCGTGGACGGCGGGATGTCCATGGGCCACTGAGCCCCTACCTGTCTCAACCCCTCAACTCGACGGCTGCGCCCGTTCGGCGCGCCGCGACCCCACCCGAAGGAGTAGTCCGCCATGAGCGACCCCCAACCCGACATCCCGGTCTCCAGCGCCGTCACCGAGATCCTGATGCGCATCCTGTCGGTGTCCGAGGACGACGTAAAGCCCGAATCCCGGCTCGCCGATGACCTGGACGCCGATTCGCTCGACCTCGCCGAGATCGCCGCGGCGCTCGCTGCACGCGGGTTCCTCGTGGACAAGTCCGATGTGAAGGCTCGGGCCTCGACGGTGGCCGAACTCGTCGCACTCGTCGGCTCGCCGTCCGAACCCACATGAGGAACGCGCAGCCGACCCGACGACCAGTGGCGGTCACCGGGATGGCCACGACCACGCCGGCCGGAGTCCGCACCGAAGACCTGTGGAGCGCGCTCCTCGCGGCCAAGGGGACACTGGCCGGCGCGTTCGGGACGCCGGATGCCGGCCGCGGGACCCCGGGCTTCGCCTGCCGATTGCCGGCCGCCGCCGACGAACGCCAACTCGCCCTGCGGTTGGGCAAGTTGGGTCGCCGCCTCGACCCGGCCACCCGGCTGGGCGTGTTCACCGCGCTCAACGCCCTCGCCGACGCGGGCCTGACCGACCGTCCCCGGGACACAGGACGTGCCGTGTCCGGCCGGTTCGCGGTGGTGGCGGGAACGGCGTTCGGCGCTTCCACCACCTTGGAGGCCCCGGAGCGGGGCACCTTCTTCGTGCCGATGGCCATGCACAACGCGCTGTCCGCCTCGATCAGTCTGGTCGCCGGTTTCACCGGCCCGTCACTGGCCGTCAGTGCCGCATGTGCCACCGGCGCGGTGGCCGTCGGCGAAGGCGTACGGCTCATCCGCGAGGGCATCGCCGATGTCGTCGTCGCGGGTGGAGCCGAACTGCTCACCGCGAAGTCGCTGGCCGGGATCGGAGCCAGCGGCGCGCTGTCCGCGCGAGCCAGCGAACCGCTGCGCTCGGCACGGCCGTTCGACGCTGACCGGGATGGAACCGTGGCGTCCGAAGGAGCGGCGTTCGTGGTACTGGAGAGCCTCGATCACGCCGCCCGCCGGGCCGCCCGCGAGTACGGCCGGATCAGTGGCTACGCCACTACCTGCGACGCCCACCACTTGACCAGCCCCAGCCCGGGAGGCGAGGGAGCGGCCGAGTGCATGCGCGCCGCCCTGGCCGATGCCGCCGTCGACGCGGCGGACATCACCCACGTCAACGCCCACGCCACCTCGACACCGGTCGGCGATGCGGCCGAGGCCCAGGCGATCGCATCGGTCTTCGGCCCCCGCCGGGTGCCGGTCACCGCCAACAAGGGCGTCACCGGCCACATGATCGCTGCCTCCGGTGCCGCGGAGGCGGTCGCCTCCCTTCTCGCCCTCGCCCACGCCGTGGTCCCGCCGACCGCCAACACCGTCAAGGTCGACGACGCCCTGGAGATCGACTTGGTCATGGGCCGGTCCCGGGCACTGCCGTCGGGCCCCGTGCTGTCCAGCTCGTTCGGGTTCGGCGGCCACAACGCCGCCCTGGTTCTCCTCCCGACGCCCCACGGGCCGGAGCGGTCATGACGTCCCGCGAGAAACTCCTCGACCACCTGGGCCGCCGTCGGGTCGTCGTCACGGGCATCGGTGTCACCACCCCGGCCGGCTGCGACCTCGACACCTTCACGGACACGGTGATGGCGGGCGCACCGACCGCCGGCCCCATCACCCGGTTCGACCCGACCGGGCTGCCCACCCGATTCGCCTGCCAGGTCAGCGGATTCCGGCCCGAGCGGTATCTGTCCGGCAAAGACCTGCGCCGTGCGGACCTGTTCGCCCAGTACGCCCTCTGTGCCGCGCTGGACGCCCACGCCGATGCCGGTGAACCGCCCAGCGACCCCACCCGGAGCGGCATCGTCTGCGGGTCCTCCTTCGGAGGGGCCCACTCCTACACGCTCCAGGCGCTCAACTGCCTTGACCGGGGCCCTGAAGAGGTCAGCCCGCTCACGACCACCCTGTTGATCCCGAACTCCGCTGCCGCGTTCATCGGCATGAAGCTGGCCTGGCACGGCCCCTCCACCACCCTGTCCACCGCCTGTGCCTCCGGGATCGACGCGATCAGTACCGGAGTCGGCCTGATCCGTGACGGACGCTGTGATCTCGTGCTGGCCGGAGCCACCGACTCCGCAGGGGTGACCCTGCTGATGATGGCCGCCTTCTGTCAGTCCGACGCGCTGTCGACCCGTAACGACGACGTCGCCACCGCATCCCGCCCGTTCTCGGTCGGCCGTGACGGCTACGTCATGGGCGAGGGCTCGGCCTTCCTGGCCCTGGAGCCCCTGGACGACGCGCTCGCCCGTGGAGCGAGGATCTACGCCGAGATCGCCGGCACCGCGCAGAGCACTGACAGCCACCACCTCACCGCACCGAATCCGGCCGGCACCTGGGTCACCGCCTGTATGAACACCGCCCTCGCCGACGCCGGGCTCACGCCCGGCGACATTGGCTCGGTCAACGCACACGGGCCGTCCACCCCGCTCGGTGACGCGATGGAAACCCGCGCCCTGCTCGCCACCTTCCACGGCACGCCCCCACCGGTCACCAGCTCCAAGAGCGTCTTCGGCCATTTGATGGGGGCGTCGGGCGCGGCCGAGGCCGCGGTTGCCGCCCTCACCGCGTTTCGCGGCCTCGTCCCGCCGACCGCGGGCCACGACAAGCTCGCCGACGACTGCGCGGGGCTGGACGTGGTCACGGGCCGACCACGCGACACCGGAGGCCGGCCGGTCCTGTCCAACTCCTTCGGCCTTGGCGGGCAGAACTCCTGCATCGTCCTGACCCCACCCGGATGGAGCCCCCTGTCATGAAGGGAACCTTCGCCGACGAGGTGGTCCTCGTCACCGGCGGCGGACGCGGAATCGGCCGCCACATCACCCAGGCGTTCGCGCGCGAGGGCGCCCACGTCCTCGTCAACTGCTTCCGCGACCCCGAATCCGCCCAGCGCACCGTCGACGAGGTACGGGACAGCGGTAGCAAGGCCGACCTGGTCCCCGGCAACGTCGCCGACCGGGCCGCTGTCACTGCCCTGTTCGATACGATCTCCGAACGAACCGACCGGCTGGACATCCTGGTCAACAACGCCGCCGCGGGCCGGTTCGCCGCAGTGGACGCGGTCCACGAACGGCACTGGCTCAGAGCTCTTTCCACCAACGCGGCCGGCCCCCTGTGGTGCTCACAGGCAGCCCGGCCTCTGCTGGAGCGGGCACGACGACCCGCCATCGTGAACGTTTCCTCGTCCGGGGCGGGCACCGTGCTGCCCGCCTATGCCGGCACGGGTGCCTCCAAGGCCGCACTCGAAGCGCTCACCCGCTACCTGGCAGTCGAGTACGGGCCCGCCGGCATCCGGGTCAACGCCGCGTCAGGCGGCCTGATCGAAGGAGACGCACGAGCCGGAATGCCCGGGAACGACCGCCTGGAATCCGCCGCCCGCGCCAGCACACCGCTGCGCCGGATCGGCACACCGGACGAACTCGCGCAGGTGGTGCTGTTCCTCGCGTCACCAGCCGCGAGCTGGATCACCGGGCAGGTCCTGCACGCCGACGGCGGCCTGTCGATCACCCATCCGGCATACGCCTCGACGATGGCCCACTGAAGCGAACAGCACCCGAGGGAAAGCGACCGCCATGATCCAGGGCAGCACCGCTCGTACGGCCCTCTCGATTCCGCCCACAGACCTCCGGCTCCCGGCCGACATCAACCCCGGCCGCACAGCACAGCACGAACCCCCACCGGACGTACTCCTCACGGGCGCGACCGGCTATCTGGGCGCGTACCTGCTGCGCGAGCTCCACAACTCCACCCCGGGAACGGTCCGGTGCCTGGTGCGTGCCGCCGACGGCCGGGAAGCAACCGCGCGCCTGGCCGCACGCTGCGCCGAGGTGGGAGTCCCCGCCGAGGCAGCCGTCGCGGTCGCCGGCGACTTCACCCGGCCGCAGTTCGGCCTGGACGACGCGTACTACCAGGCCCTCGCCGACCGCACCGGAACCGTCTACCACTGCGGTGCCTCGGTCAACATGAACGACCCCTACCAACTGGCCCGCGTCCCCAACGTCCAAGGAACCGTCGAGGTCCTGCGGTTCGCCGCGTACGGGCCGGCCAAGGCGGTGCACCACGTCTCGACCATGGCGGTGTTCATCTCCGCGCGTGCCTGCGGAACCGACCTGATCGGCGACGACAGCGCGCCGTCGCTGGAGTACTCCGGCACGTTCGGCTACCCGGCCTCCAAATACGTGGCCGAGGAACTGGTGCGACAGGCCGCCGCACGCGGCGTCCCCGCCGCGATCCACCGTCCGCCGTTCGTCCTGGGGGACAGCGCCACCGGCATGGTCGCCACAGGTGAACCGCTCAGCACCCTCATGAGGGTGTGCGTCCAGCTCCGCACGGCTCCCGAGACACTGCCCCAGGTGCCGGTATGCACCGTCGACCACGCCGCGCGCGCCATCACGGCACTGGCCCCGGGCGCGACACGCACACAGGACCTCCAGGCGTTCAACCTGCACGATCCGGACCTGTTCCCGCTCGACGAAGCCGTCCACGCCCTGCGCCGGGCCGGGCACGAGATCACATCCGTACCCCTCGACGATTGGCTGGCGCAGCTGGCTGCCAACCGCCGCGTACAGCCCGCCCGGTCGCTGTACGCGATGTTCGACATGCTCCCCTACCTGGTCGAGGCGACCCCGGAACACCGCCTGCCCACCCTCGCTCCGTCCCGTGTCACGTCCCTGCTCACCGCCAGGGGAATCGACGCCCCTGTGATCGACGAGGCGTACCTGGCCAGACTCACCGCCTGGACGTTCCCGCCCGAGAGCAACTGACCATGACGCCAGAGGCTTTGGAGCACAGCTCCCCTCGCCCCTTCCCGGCGGGGCCATGGACCTCTGCGCCGCGTACCTGCGGCACCGTCCTCAACCTCAGTGCCGATCCACTCAATCCGGGGAGGGGGCGTCCAGGTCAATCCGGGGAAGGTGGCGTCCAGGTGCTGGTGTTCACACGCCGGCGCTCGCGCTGCTTCGCTCGACCGGGATCCACAGCTGGGAGTCGGTCTCCGCGCCGATCTCTACCGGCCTCGTCAGCAGAAGCTCCGGGCCGGGCCGACTCACGTACGGGTTCGAGGGGAACCACTGCGTGAACACGTCCCGCCACAGCTCCTGGAGGGCGCTCGGATAGGGCCCGTGGTTGTCGAAGACCGCCCAGGTCCCGGCCGGCACGTCGAGGGCGTCGAGCTCCTCGGCGGCCACCTCGGGGCCGGTTGCCACGCCGATCCAGTAGTCCGCCTCGACGCCCTCCTCCCGGCTGTCGGTCAGATACACCGCCGCCGACAGGATCCCCTCCGGCTCTCGACCGGCCAGCTCCTTCATCCGTTTGATCGCGTGCGCGTCCAGGCTTTCCACGTACGCCGCGGCCACCGCGTTGATGCCCTCGTGCACGAGAGGGACCCGGGCTTTCCTGCCGACGATCCGAAACGGTTCCTTCTTCACGATCCGGTACCGCATGCTTGTACTGCCTTCGACGACAACACGGAAGGACATGCGGGGCTGTGTCGTGAGCACCGCACCCGTGCGTCGGGCCTCGCCCGGCCCGATGCCGTGCACGGACCGGAAGGCGCGGGCGAACGCCTCGCCCGAGCTGTACCCGTACCGCACCGCGACATCGAGCAACGTCAGCTCCCGGGCGAGTACTTCGGCCGCGGCGAGCGTCATCCGCCGGCGCCGCACGTAGACCGGGAGCGGCATCCCGGCAAGGGCGGAGAACAGCCGCCGGAAGTGGTACTCCGACACTGCGGCGACCCGGGCGGTCTCGGCCATGTCGACCTCCCGGTCGAGGCAGGCTTCCAGGTGGTTCAGCGCCAGATTCAGCCTCTCCAGCACTCTGCTGCCTCCTTTCCTTTCCCTCTCGTGTCTCCTCTGCAGCAGCGCACACCCAGCCGCAGGAGCTGCAGCGGCCGGCACCCGCGCCCCAACCAGAGCGGCTGGCCACGGCCGCCATCGACTCTGCGGTCTCGGGCGCCGGCCCGACTGCCGTGACGCACATGCTCGACGAGTGGCCCCCGGGCGTTCCCGGTGGGAACAACTACCGCTACGGCGGGTCGGCCGTCGGGCCGACCGCGCGGCCGTCGGGCCGCTGTGCTGGAGCGAGAAACACTCTGTGGTCCTGCCCCGCCCGACAAAAGTAGAGCGGGAATTGATGGGAAGGAAGCTGCGGCGCTCCCTGAGGCTTGGCCCATGAATCACCTCCAAGGAGTGTGCGAGCCGCGATTCGCCGCAGTAGGTGCAGCCCTGTCAGCTTCGCTCGGCAAGGACGATGTGGGCGCCTCGGTCGCTGTCTACCTCGACGGCGAGCCGGTGGTCGACATCTGGGGCGGGTACGCCGATGCGGACCGCTCTGTCAGCTGGGGGCGCGACACCCTCGCTGGTGTGACCTCGACGACCAAGACCATGACCGCCCTGTGTGCGCTCCTGCTGGCCGACCGGGGCCTGCTCGATCTGTCCGCGCCGGTCGCCGCCTACTGGCCCGAGTTCGGCGCGGCCGGCAAGGAGAACGTGCTGGTGCGGCATGTGCTGTCCCATACCGCGGGGCTGCCGGACCTGTCCGGGCTGACGGCGGTCGAGGACCTCTACGACTGGCATGGCGTGACGACACGGCTGGCCGCGCAGGCTCCCGAATGGGAACCCGGGACGGCTGCCGGTTATCACGCGCTGACCTTCGGGTTCCTGGTCGGTGAGATCGTCCGGCGCATCACCGGCCGCGGCCTCGGTGAGTTCTTCGCCGAGGAGGTGGCCAAACCGCTGGGTGCGGACTTCCACATCGGGCTCTCCGCCGAGCACGACCGTCGCGTCGTACCGCTCATCCCGCCGCCGTCACTGACCGACGAGTACGCCTCCAGCGCACCGCTCGGGCTGGACGGCACCCGCCGGGAGCACACCGGTGCCGCGGTCCGGGTCAGGGATGCCAACTCCGTGGCGTGGCGCCGTGCGCAGATCCCCGCGGTGAACGGCTTCGGCAATGCCCGGTCTGTCGCCCTCGTCCAGTCGGTACTGGCAAACCGGGGTGCGGCCGGCGGGGTGCGCCTGCTGTCCCCCCGGGGCTGTGAGCCCGCGTGGCAGGAGGTGTTCCGCGGCGAGGACCGCGTCCTGCGGTCGCCGATGTCCTGGACCGTGGGCTTCGGCAAGTTCGGCAGCACTTTCGGCTGGGGCGGCTGGGGCGGCTCGCTGGTCGCGAGTGATCCAGGCGCTCGCATGACGGTGGCGTACGTCATGAACCAGATGCTGGACCGGGACCAGCAGGAGGACAACCGCGGCATGGAAATCATCATGGCCGCCTACAGCGGACTGCAGTGACAGCCAACGGAAAGGGGGCAGTCCATGCAGGCGCGGACAGACGTCCAGTGCGCATCTGAAGGTCCTGCTCAGACTGCTGAGGCAGGGCATCCTCAACGAGGCGACCGGCCGGAAACTCGCGGCCGTCTCAGCGGACACCGCGATACGGGCCGGCCGGTACCTCTTCGACAGCGGCGCGCACTCCGCAGCACAGAATCTGCTGCTGGGCGCACTTCGCGCAGCCCACGCTTCGGGCGACAGCCGCCTCAGGGCTGGCGCGCTTTCGTTCCTGGCCCTCCATGACTGCTCCGTCGGCGACCCCCGAGACGCGATCACCGCGGCGGGTACGGCCCGGCAGACCATCGCGGACCATGACGCACCGGTACTCAGAGCCATGCTGCTGACCAGGAAGGCCCGCGGACATGCCCGGTTGAAGGAGAACCGCGACGCCCAGGCGGCTGTGGACGAGGCGCATTCCCTCCGCGGCCGAGGGTGCGGCGAGGAAGGACTCGTAGCCCTTTCCAACGTTCAGAATGCCGACCTTCGAATCGGGACTGCTCCTGGCCCCGACAGCTGTGCCCAAGGCCTGGCGGCCGCGCACCTGTGACGGCCGTGGACTGCGCTGCGCGCCGACGGTGACCGACCCTGACACCTGTCGAACGCTCAGGCGGAATCTTGACTCTGAGGAGAGCGGTGATTCAGAAGTCGGTACCCAGCAAAGCGAGGGGGCGACGATCGAGCTGAGCGATGCGGATCTTCTCGCGCAGCCAGTTCGCGACATCACCTTCCTGTTCAAGCAGGAGGGCAATCTCCTGTGGATGAACAGCGCGATCGACAGCGCAGACACTCCGTACTGGGCATGCTCGCCACCCGCGGATTCTCGACCGCGGTGCCTATTTCCTGCGCCGCCGCTGTGAACACGCACCACAAGGGGACAACTGTCGTATGTGCGGGCAGGGTTCAGCCGCCGGACACTGGCTTCAGCCTGCGTGCATCCGGCCTGGTTGCACATCGTCTACACAGACGGCAAGGGCCGGGCTTCGTCCATCGGCTGCAGGGAGATGTCATGCCAACAGGGACTTGGGCACGGATCCTCAGGGTGACGCTCGCGCGCGTCACGGCCCTGGCTCTCCTTCAGCTCGGGGCCGCCTCCAGGTCGGCGTCGGCCAGGAAGGTGTCGGCGAGCTCCCCCTCCTTCCGGTAGAGAGCGAAGACCTCCTCGGCCGTCATTTCCGGGGCGGGCTGCCACGCGTTCTCCCGGGCCCTCCAGGATGTCCAGGACGTGCCTGCGCTTGCTGTTCAGGGCGTTGAGCAGCGTCGTCAGTTCAGTGTCAGCCATGGGCCGGACCCATGCGGCGGCCCCACTAACATCCGGCTCACTGATTCCTCATGCGGTCTGTCAAGCCGCTGGAGCGACGGGTGGTGTGGCCTCGTAGCATCGCCCGTCGCGGAGAAGGGCCCAGCGGACATTGACGCGGCGGCGGGCGAGTGCCGGCACGGCCTGGACGTGGCTCTTGCCCTCGGCGCGTCTGCGTTCGTAGAACCGGCGGGAGTCCTCGCAGCGTCGGATGCTGAACAAGGCGGAGGTGTAGAAGACCCGTTGGAGGCGACGGTCGTGTCTCTCCGAGGGTGGCGGATGCGTCTTCGAGGGCGGCGGAGGTTGCCGCTCATCCTGCCGGAATCGCGGGGTACCGGTGCGACGCCCCCGAAGCCGTCAACTGGACCTCGGTTCCCCTGAGTTGGATGAAGATGGAAACGCACGAGCACGGGGAGCGCCCCGGATCTCCTGCGTGCGGGCGGCGAACGCCTTGGCCGCACGGGCATCGACTACGTCGGCGTTGCACAGGGAGGTGACCGCTGGCGACTGGTTCTGGTTCCGGTCTCGGCGCCGGCTCTCTGCTGGAAGCCCTCCTGCGGGAAAACGCGCGCGCCCATCAGCTGGTCAATGCGCTGACCGGCGCCTGCGCCGACTGACCGAACACTCTCGGACGCATCCCGGGGCCCGCCCACCAGAGGAGCCGGACGCGTTGGCCAATGCACGGACCAGAATTCGCCCGAGGTGCGACCGGCAGAGGCCACGCCCTTGTTTCGGCCAGACAGAGGCGAGTAGTGGGCAACATGTAGATGGCATCTACCGCAGTCGTCACTCGTGCACCAGTGTTGTGTGCATCGCCAATGCAGGGCAAACAAGTCGACGTACCTGGGGAACGCGGGTGACCCGGCGGCCTGGTGGGCGCGACCGAGAACCGGCCGGTTCGGCAGGCCTGTGCTTCGGGACCGCGCCCGCCACCCAACCGTCCATTTCCGCGAAGGGACCTGACACTCACCATGGTTGCTGCTCCTTCCCGTACGACCGCTGCAGACATCGGAAGTCTCAGCCCTGCACGGGCACGCTTCACCAAGCGCTGGACACCGCGTCTGGTCGCGTTCGGTGAGTTCATCGACGGCTACGACCTGCTCGTCATGGGTTCTGCGCTGCTCTTCCTCAAGCCGGCCTTCGATCTGACGCCAACTGAGGTGGGCTGGCTCGGTGCCATCGCGTTCATCGGCGCGGCAGTCGGCCTTGTCGTATTCGGTGACCTGTCCGATCGGTTCGGACGGAAGGTCATCTTCGTCATCAACCTGGTCTTCTTCGTCGTCGCCTCACTCGCTGCCGCGTTCGTGACCGAGGTCTGGCAACTGATGCTGGCCCGGTTCTTCATCGGCGTCGCCGTCGGCATGGACATCCCGACCTCGCACGCCTTCCTCACGGAGATCGCACCCAGAGCGAGGCGCGGCCGGGTCGCGGGATCGCTTCCCAACATGATGTGGCTGAGTGGTGCGATCACGAGTGTGCTCATCGCGCTCGCACTGCGCGACGTGGCGGGGGAGAACACCTGGCGCTGGCTGTTCGGGCTCGCGGCGATCCCGGCACTCGGTGTACTGATTGCCCGTCAGTTCTTGCCGGAATCTCCGCGCTGGTTGCGGGCGCAGGGGCGCCACGAGGAGGCCAGGAAGGTATTCACGATCCTGGGCATCGAGGAGCCGGCCGCTCCTGTCGGGTCCGTCGGCAGGAAACGTCATGTGCGTGAACTGTTCGCCGCCCGGGCGGGATTGCGCCTCGCGGCGGTCACCGGGTTCTTCGCGATCCAGGCCTTCGGCGGCGCGGTCGCCACCATTGCGGGCCCGCTCGTCATGGCGGCCAGTGGCATCGGAGCGCAGTACTCGCTGTGGTTCTCGCTGGCCGGGTTCGTGGCGGGCCTGGGCGCCGTGGTCGCGGGTGCCCAGCTGATCGACCGAATCAACCGCAGGACGCTGGGCATGTGGTCCTGCGTCGGCGTCTTCATCGCAGGTCTTGGCATTGCCTTCCTCGGTCCGAAGTCTTCGGGACTTCTGCTGACCTTCTTCGTTCTCTACTCCCTGCTCACGTGGTTCGGGCCTGGCGTGCTGTCCTGGGTGTGGTCGTCCGAGGCGTTCCCGACGCATCTGCGCGGCATCGGCAGCGGTATCGCACAGGCCGTCACCCGCCTCATGATCGCGTTGAACGTGGTCCTCGCGCCGCATCTTCTGGAGCGGTTCGGGTTGCGTTCCGTCGCCATCTACGCGTCCGCCTACGTGATCGCCGCAGCCGTCGTCGCAGCCTCACCCTTCCTCGCAACCACCGGCAAGGAACTTGAGGACATCAACATCGGCCGGGAATAGACGAGGTGGGCTGCACATGGATGGGCGTCCCGCACCACGTGCACGAGCACGTGCACCGCCCACCCTCGGGTCCACGCCGCGGCAACTCGGTGGCCATTCGTGTCGGCGATGCGCCAGGGCCGGACCGGGACCGCGCACACGCGCCCCGGTGCCCTCTTGCGGTCGACGACTGCAGGGCACGGCCGCGCTGCACCACCCCTCGTACTACCGGAAGGTGACAGCTTTGACCACCGCACTCATTCTCGGCGCTGCGGGCGGGATCGGCCGGGCCGTGGTCGCCCGCCTGCTCGCCGACGGCACCACAGTCATCGCCGTCGACCAGGACCCGGCCGTGCACCGCCTGCCGGGCGTGACGATCGCGTTCGACGGTGACGCCACCGACGAAGCCCTCATCGCCCGTGCCATGGACGCTGCACCCGAGCCTCCCTCGATCCTCGTGCACGCACTGCTGAGTGAACACCGCGCCCCGCTGCAGGACGTGGCGCCCGAACACTGGCACCGGGTCTTCGACGTCGGGCTCGTGTCGGCGTGGCAGGCGGCCACCGCACTCGTCCGCCGCAAACCTGCTGGGCGACCCGCCTCCATCGTCCTGATCGGCTCGGTGCATGCCCACGCTGCTGCTCCCGGCTTCGCCCCGTACGCCGTGGCCAAGGCCGGACTCGGGGCGCTGGCCCGCGCCGCGGCCGCCGAATGGGGACACCGGGGAACGCGTACCAACGTGGTCGAACCAGGCTTTGTCGCCGTGGAGCGCAACGCCCACCGCTGGCAGGACCCCGAGGAACGGGAACGGATCCGGTCTGCCTACCCGCTGGAGCGCCTGTGCTCTCCCCAGGAGGTGGCCGAGGTGGTCGCCTTCCTTGCCGGGCCCTCGTCCTCGTACGTCAACGGAGTCTGTCTGCCTGTGGACGGCGGAGCGCTGGCCGTCCTGCCCGAAGTACATCTCAGCCGCAACAGCCATGGGTAGCCGGCAACAGTCCCTCGTACATGACGGCTGACGATCACGCAGGAGAACACATGACGCGCAAGGGCCGGCCCGTCGTACTCCAGGCGGTCACGGCGGTCACGGCGGTCACGGTGCACTGTGCGGACACCGGCGAGCATCCGCAGACAGCCTTCGGCGATCCGGACGCCTACGCCGTGCAGACCGGCGCGTGGCTGGTGCCGTCCAGCGTCGATCTGAACACCCCGGCGAGCAAGCCACCCTGTGGGTCGACTACGTCGCGCTGACGGGCAACCCCCCCAGGTTGGCTTCATCTACGTGCCGCGCACCGGTGCGACGGCCGACACTGTTGCGCCGCTCGCGCCGCTCGCACTGACCGCATTGACGTCCGTACGATGCGAACACCCACCGGGGCGTCCTACCAGTACGAGGTGCGTGCACCATGGACAAGGCGGGCCGCGAGTCCGCCGAGAGCACCGCCACGGCGGTCACCACCGTGGCGCGCACTCCTCCCCACCCGGCCGGGACGCAGCTCTCTACGAGGTCCATGCGGCGTCCGTACCGGAGAAGGCCCGTGACAGGCCCGGCGCGCAGAGCACGCGCGCGCTGCCGCACGGCTTCAACTTGCGTTGGTTCGGAGGCTGGTGGCGGTGTTGCCTGCGTCGGTGGCACAGGTATCGATGCCGCCGGTGTGCCCCACCGTCAAGGGCAGAGGGCCGGTGCCTGGGTCCGGGCACCGGCCGTGACTGCCGGGGCAGTGCTCAGGCGGGGTCGATGCGGGAGATCGTGCCGCCGATGTCGAGCACGTACAGTTCGCCGCAGCCGTCCTGCGCGAACGACACGACCTCGCCGCCCTGCACTCCGAGGTCCGCCTGCCCGGTCACCTTGCCGTTTTCGATCGTCAGGGTGCGGACGGTGCCGTCGCAGTAGTCGCTGTAGACGTACTGGCCGGCCAGGTCGGTGATGGCCTTGCCCCGGTAGACGTATCCGCCGGTCACTGAGCAGCCCAGGCCGCTGCGGTCGTACTCGAACACCGGCGGTACATGGTTCGCGGGCTCGATGCCGCCGCGGAAGGGGTGGTTGCCCTCCATCTGCGACCAGCCGTAGTTCTCCCCGCCCTTGCTGCTCGCGGGCGCCCAGTCGACTTCCTCCCAGTCGCTCTGGCCCACGTCGGCGATCAGCAAGTCACCGGTTCCGGAGTCGAAGGAGAACCGCCACGGGTTGCGCAGTCCGTACGCCCAGATCTCGCCCTTCGCCTTCGGGTCGCCCACGAACGGGTTGTCCGCCGGGATCGCGTACGGCTTGCCGCCCGACGGGTCGATCCGCAGCAGCTTGCCGAGGAAGGTGTCGAGATTCTGGCCGTTGCCGTGCGGGTCGCCGCCCGAGCCGCCGTCGCCGAAGGCGATGTACAGATAGCCGTCGGCGCCGAACCGGATGTCGCCGCCGTTGTGGTTCGAGTACGGCTGCGTCTGCGTGAGTACGGTCCGCCGCGTGTTCGGTTGTAACTTGCCGCGCTTGAGGGCGAATTCGTCGATGGTGCTGGTGCCCTTGCGGTCGGTGTACGAGATGTAGAAGTGCGCGAAGTCGTTGTCGAACGCGATGCCCAGCAGCCCGCGCTCACCGTCGGTGGTGGTGTCGCCGGAGATGTCCAGCACCGGCGCACCGAGCCCTTGGGCTCCCAGCACTCGTACGGTGCCGGCGCGTTCGGCGATCCATACTCTGCCGTCGGGTCCGGCGGCAGCGGCGGAAGGATTCTTGGCCGTGGCCACAGCCTTCAGGGTGACCTTCGGTGCCTGCCGCGGTCCGGCAGTCTCGTCGGCATGGGCCGAGACGAGACCGAGTGAGGCGACCAGGCACAAGGCGCTGACGGCGGCCAAATGCTTCGGACGGAACTTCATCGTGATCCTCCTGGCGGTGGCGAGTAGGGGGGAAGAGAGATCACCGGGCGACCGGGACCGGAACAGCCGACAGTGCCCGCGCCAGTGCACAACAAGGTTGGGGGACAAGGGAGTTGAGAATCACTGGCTACCGATGAGGGTACTGAGACGGGACTGCCGGGAACAGACCGCCACTGGCGGGGCGGACATGGCGGCGAGGGCACAACGGTGTGGGTGTGGCTGACGGCGCCTCGCCACCTCGCTCGGGGGTGTCACCGGCACCGAAGGTGGAGCGGTCCCGGGATCCGCTGCTGGCACAGGGTGAGCTGTGGCACAGACCAGTCCGGTCGCGTCGTCCGTCGTCCGTCGTCCGTCGTGTGGGGTCCGGGGTTCGGCTGGTGTGCCGCCGCGGACTCGGCCAGTGGTCCGGCGTGCTCGTACCGAGAGGCTGCACCCCGTGGCGGCGATGCGGCCGGAGCCCGGGTGCTTTGCAGGCGGTTCTCGGTCACTGAGCTTTCGGGTGTGTTGTCGTGGGGGTGAGTCCGGGTGGCGGCGAGGCAGTCGTCGATGACGTCGCTGCGGTATTGGATCTCGCGGAGGGTCCGGCGCAGGACGCGCATCAGATGGTCGGGGTCGGTGACTGCAATGTTGTTCCGACCCGCCCGACGGACTAGAGGACGTTTTCACAGGAGCAACTGGACCCGCAACGAAGGAGGTTGGAGCAACCACTGAGACCCGTGGAGTGACACAAACTGACAGAAAACGCCCTCTGATCAAGAACACATATGTTCTTCTGGCTGCGTTCATGGAAGGCTGAAGGTCATGACCTCAGCCAGACAGAACACCCCCGGGCAGGACCTCTTAGCGGGGCTCTTCTTCCTTGCCCTCGGCGCGGCGATCGTCTTCGTCGGATTCCAGATCAAGGGTTCGCCTGCCGACTGCGGCGGCGAGAAGATGTCGGCGGACGACACCTGCGTCAGCTACTCAGGCGGCGACCAGACCGGAAGCAAGAACCTGGACGAGCAGACGTCCGACAACTCGACCATCGCAAACGTGGCGTTCGTCATCGGAGGGCTCGTGATACTCGGCAGCGCCTGGTCGAGCATCGGGGCCCTGGGACGCATGAGCGGTTCTGCTCGCCGCTGACTGCCCAGTTGCCTGCTTCCTCGTCCGGAGGGCGGCCCTGCTCTGGTCGCGTTCGAGTATCTGGTCAATGCCGTCCTTGACGGCCAGGAGCTGCCCACGACTTGAGGTCTTGGGACGTAGAACGGGCAGCCTCCGCAGGTCAGTTGGTGGGGCACGTGGCGAAGAAGTCGTAGTTGCAGTAGCCCTCACCCAGGTCGTTGTACTTCCAGGGCTGTTCGCCGCTGGCGGCAGTGCCCGGGAGGATGGATTCACGGTCGATGAGGACCTGGATGGTGCGTACGTTCCGGGCGAAGGAGTCGGCCTTCTTGTAAGCCGCTGACAGCGTCCGCTGGAGGATCTTGGCGTAGTGGCGGGTGCTGGAAGGATGCTTGTGTCCCCGCCATTGCTGCAGGTCGGCCAGAGGCAAGGGGTCTTTGGCGTTCAGCAGTTTGGTGGCGATCGTGGCGCGAGCCCGATGGCTTGTGAGTGCGCCGGGGGAGTCGGACTCGGGGATGCCGGCCTTCGTACAGAGACCGCTGCCATACGTCCTCGTTTGCCATACGTCCTCGTTGGGGATCCAAGGTGCCTGCTCCAGGCGCCGCACGAGCCCCTGCCGAGGAGGGCGGCCACGGCGGCTCGACTTCCCTCGACGTACGGGATTTCGTTCGCGCAGCCCGTCTTCCACCAGGTACTCGGAGAAGGACCGCACGGCCACCACACGTGGTTGGACGGTCGCGTTCGCCAGTCCCGTCTCCGGATGCAGCGGCGCCCCGTACGCGTCGATCGTGTGGGAAGCCGACCGATGTTCGCCATGAACTGCAGCCACCGTCGGGCCAGTTGATGTGCGGAGAGAGTGGGGAACTTGCCCCACGGGATGGGGGAGGGACATGACAGCAGGCTGGTAGTTACGACCGTGCTACTTGCGTACGTGAAAGCGCAGCATGGTGACCCCGCCCGACTGGACGTTGCTGAACGGTTCCAGGTCGATCCGGTCGAGGCCCGGAGGTGCGAAGCGGACGCCGTCGCCGAGCAGCACCGGCAGCACGTACACCAGGATCTCGTCGACGAGGCCGCGCTGCAGGCACTGGGCGGCCACGTCGGCGCCGAGGATCTCCAGGTTCGTGTCGCCGGCGGCGCGGCGTGCCGTGGCCACGGCTTCCTCGATGTCGCAGGTGAGGAAGGTGACATTGGGGTCCGGCTCGTCGGGCGGGCGATGGGTGAGGACGAACTGCGCCCCGCCGTCGTAGTCGGATTTCTCGTCGGACATGCGCTTGCCGACCTCGTACGTGCCCCGGCCGATGAGCATGGCGCCCGTGGCCGCCATGACCTCCGGGAACGTCGCCGACGTCATGTGCTCGAAGATCCAGTCCATCGTGTGGCCGGGACCGGCGATGAACCCATCGAGGGACATCACCCTGTTCACGACCACTTTGCCGGTGCTCGCATCCGTCATGCGTCTTCTCCAAGCAGGTGGAGGGCCGGGACCGCATCATAGGTCGGTGAGCAACATCTTCTCCGGCGGCAGCCACGACCTGGACCTGTCCAATTCCGCCACCGCGGTGTTCATCGACGTGCTGATGCTGGCCGTGTCCGATCTCGCCTCCGAGGACTGGGACTTCCGCTTCGCGGCGCTGCTGACCCTGCAGGACCAGAACGTCATGGGGCGCGGTGCCGTCGGATTCGACCTGGCGGAGTTCGACTGGGGTGCGACGGAGCGGGAACGCGCCCGCGCGAAGGACTTCGTGCTGCGTGCCACAGCACTCGCGGCGAGCGGACATCGCTGGAGCGAGCTGGGCTACCACCCGCCCCGTGTGCATGACTACCTGCACCGCTTCACGACCATGGTGGAGTCCTGCACCCCGCCCCCCGACAGCAGCGCCGCACGCGGCTTCCCCGGCCCGGACGAGGCCGCGACGGCCTCGTGCGTGCGCCACCGCGTCCTCAGGGCGCTCCCGCTCTGGGACGGCTGCTTCCTCTGCGATCGGCGGCGAGATCTTCGACCGCTGTCGCTACTGAGCGCAGGAGCGGAGCGGTTGGCAGAGGGTGGCTCTGTCGGGATTCCTGGGGGTCAATACAACTAGGGCGCAGTGCAGGTGAGGGTGTGAGGGTTTCCGTTTCCGCGTGTCGCGCCGGTCTTCGTCCAGAGCTACTTCACCGACAGCCGGGGCGCATCGGGTGGCGCACGCCCACCGGTGCCGGGCTGCTGTCTGAGGCCGCCGCAGTAGGGGCTGCCCCACCCTGTTCCAGGGGGCTCCTCGGAGTGACTGAGTCCGCCACCGCATGATCGGCTGTCCGCACGGGATTCGCGTGACGGAAGGTGGACAAGTGAGAGTCCGAATCGGGTACTGGGCATGGGTCGTGGGTGTGATGCAGTTCTTCGTCATCCACTGGATCGTCGAGTCGGCTTGGGCCAGACCGTACAGCTGGGCGCGGAACAACCTCAGCGACTTGGGCAACGCTCTCTGCGCGCTGCAGTCAGAGCCCGAGCCGCGGTACATCTGTTCCCCCGAGCACGGTCTGATGAATGTTTCATTCGTCGCCCTGGGAATGCTGCTCGTTGTTGGCGCCGCCCTGACCGGTGGTGTTCTGTGGCGCAGAGGCCGGACCGCTGTCACGGCCCGTCTGCTGCTCGCTGGTGCCGGCGTGGGATTCGTACTGGCCGGGCTGGCTCCTGCAGATGTCAACGAGAACCAGCACGTCCTGGGTGCCCTCCTCATCATGGCAGCGGGCAACATCGGTCTCGTCCTGGCGGGGTTCGGCCTGGCAGAGCACATACCGGCCTCCCTGCGGTGGGGCACCGGCCTGCTGGGCGTCACAGCGGTTGCCGCCTTCGGGCTGTTCCTCTCCCGTCACTACCTCGGTCTCGGCATGGGAGGCATGGAACGGGTCGCCGCTCTGCCTCTCCTGTTCTGGGCGCTCGCTGTCGGCGTTCACGGCGTCGTCCGTCGGGCACGTCGTACGCACGGGGCGATCGGTGTCGGCGACGCCTGAAACAGTGGCTCATCTTGATGCGGTTGTTGTGGCCTTCGACGACGCCGGAACTGTACGGCGGGCTGAGCCCGGCGACCACGGCGTACGGCGTCGATGTCCTGGCCGAGGCCGGTGATGAACGTATGCAGGGCGGGCAGATCGTCGTCCTGAACCTGGGTGATCCACTGCTGAAGGTGCTGTCCGTCTCGCTTGTTCATCAGCTCGGCGAAGACCCGGACGTGGTGGGCGGTCCGCTTGAGCTCAGGGCAGCGGGTCAGAAGGGTCTTGAGCTGCTCCGACTGCTCTGCAGTGAGGCTCGCGGGAGGGCGGGTGATCCAGCTGGTCACGTTCCGCACCGACGGTGGCCTGCCGGGTTGTCGGTGAGGGAGTGCGTCGCGCAGTTGACGGACGTACTTACGGACGACGACTTCGCCGCCTCTGAATCCTTGCTCACGGAGCGCCTTGAACAGACGGGTGCCGATGGTCTGGCCTTCGGCCCACCGCTGGTGCAGGAACGGCTTGCAGGGGTCCAGGATGCTGGCGCGGTCGGTCCACTGTCCGACCGGCAGCTCATCGGGGCTGGCCGCGCGGGCGAGACGGCGCACGGTGTTGCGGGCCAGGACCAGTCTGCGACCGATGGGACGCAGTCCCATCCCTCGGGCGAGCAGTGCGTGAACGGCGGTGTGCTGGTCTTGGACCCGTTTCGGAAGTCGCCCGGTTCACGCAGCAGAGCGCAGTGGTGGACGACGGTCTCCTCAACGGCCTCGGTGAGGTTCTTCCACATGCGCCAGCGGTCCGCCACGTGGATGGCTCTGGGGGCGCCGAGCCGACCGGCTTCAGCGAACGCGAGGGAACGGTCACGGCAGATGACCTCGACACCGGGGTGGTCGACGAGCCAGCCGGTCACGGTGGGCACGGTCCGGTCGGGCAGCAGGTCGACGGGCCGGCGGGTCTCGACGTCCACAAGGACCGTGCCGTAGACATGGACCTCGCGCAGGGCGAACTCATCCATCCCGAGCGCCCGCGGTGTCCTTGCCCTGGGCACCGGAAGCTCCATGACCGTGCGCAGAACGGTGTTCTTGCTGACCGCGATGCCGAGCCGGCGAGCGAGCAGGGATCCGGCACGGCCGGCCATCGCGAGGCCGATCACTCCGAGGACGACGCACAGCCGTTCCGTCCAGCTTCCGGAACGCCGGGTCAGCCCCTCGGCCTGCTCCACGAACGTACGGCGATGGCAGGCGATGTTCACGCAGACGAACCGACGCACCCGCAGCACGATCACCACGGGCTGCCCCGCGATCGGAACGTCCGCGGGAAACCGCAGGCAGGAGCCGTGTATTCGTTCCGGCCCGGATCCGCAGTCCGGGCAGTGCGCCCGGTCCGCGGTGGTGGCCGCCTCGATCCGGAGCACCCTGTCGACCGTGTGCACTTTGGTGGGCGCGGCCCCGAGCGCGCTCGGGAAGAGCAACCGAGAGCGGCATCCTGGTGTCGTCCAGAGCGCCCGAGAGTGGGGGCGACCAGTTCTCCAGGAGCAATGCTCAAGACCTGTGGATCGGGCTCGGGTTGGTGCGCGAGGGGCGTACCTTCCCGAGTGGTCGATAGGTCACCGAGTAGACCGACGTTGCACCGTCAGTTGGGAAGGCGCGCCCATGCTCAGCGTAGTCACCGCCGACGGCATCACCGCCGACGGCTCCGCACCCATCGACGAGATCGTCCGGGAGGGCGCGAGGCGGATGCTCGCCGCGGCTCTGGAGGTCGAAGTCGCAGCATGTATAGCCGAGTTGGCCGACGAGAAGGATGAACGTGGGCGGCGGCTCGTGGTCCGCAACGGCCATCACCAGCCCTGCTCGGTGACTACTGCCGCCGGGACCGTGGAGGTGAAGGCCCCACGCGTCAACGACAAGCGCGTCGACGAGGCCACCGGCGAGCGCAATCGGTTCTCCTCGGCGATCGTGCCGCCCTGGGCCCGCAAGTCCCCGAAGATCAGCGAAGTGCTGCCGCTGCTCTACCTGCACGGCATGTCCTTGGGCGATTTCGTGCCCGCACTGGAGCAGTTCCTCGGCTCCTCGGCTGGCCTGTCCGCGGCCACGGTGACCCGCCTCACGCAGCAGTGGCAGGGTGATCGCAAGGCATTCGGCGAGCGCGATCTGTCCGCCACGGACTACGTCTACGTCTGGGCCGACGGCATTCACCTGCGGATACGTCTGGAGGAGACGAAGGCCGCGGTCCTGGTCGTCATGGGCGTGCGCACGGACGGCACAAAGGAGTTGATCGCGATGGCGGACGGCTACCGCGAGTCGTCCCCGTCCTCGGCGGGCCTGCCAGCGGCGCGGCATGCGCGCCCCGGACCTGGCCGTCGGCGACGGCGCCCTCGGTTTCTGGAACGCGTTGAACGAGGTCTGGTCTTCCCTGAAACCCGCCACCAAAGGTGCTGGGTTCACAGAACGGCCAACTGCCTCGACAGCCTGCCGAAGTCGGCCCAGCCCGCGGTGAAGAAGGCCATCCAGGACATCTGCAACGCCGAGGACAAGGAGCACGCGGCCAAGGCCGTCGCCGCGTTCACCAGGCAGTACGGCGCGAAGTTCCCCAAGGCCGTCAAGAAGATCGTCGATGACGAGGACGAGCTGCTGGCGTCCTACGACTTCCCCGCCGAGCACTGGATCCACTTGCGGACCACGAACCCGATCGAGTCGACCTTCGCGACCGTCCGCCTGCGGACCAAGGTCACCAAGGGGGCCGGCTTTCGCGCGGCCGCCCTGGCGACGGTGTTCAAGCTCGTCGAGTCCGCTCAGCAGCGGTGGCGGGCTGTGAACGCACCCCACCTCGTCGCCCTCGTCCGCGCCGGAGCCCGCTTCGAACGCGGCGTGCTCGTCGAGCGATCCGACGAGCACGCCGCCTAGCCTGCCGCCGACGGAGCCGGTTAGGTACTGTCCGGCGGATCATGGCCGGTGGACGCTGCGAGCGGGTCGCTTCAGTGGTGAGTGCGCCAGGAGAGGTACAGGCCCGTTCTCGGCTCTGCCGGTCGTGCGCCTTGTTCAGCTCTGCGGGCTCAGTCCCGCCACGGCCAGCCGGAACAGCCGCTCCGCCCGGGCGGCGGGGTCGGGGTGGTGCTCCGTGGCCAGGACGATGCCGACGACCAGCGTGATCAGGTCTGTGACGGTGACGCCTGCCGCCACGGCGCCGTCCCGCTCGGCGCGGCGCAGCAGCGGGCCTGCCGCCTCTTCCAGCGCTGCCGAGCAGGCGTTCTCGTGCACCGGGTCGGACCCGGCACCGTCGTAGGCCAGTACGGCTGCCAGGCCCCGGGCGCAGATGCAGTAGGCGACGACATCACCCAGCCACTCCAGGAGCGCGTCCCGGCTGTCGTCCTTGCCGGTCAGGTCGTGGGCGTGGGCGCACAGGGCTTCGATCCGTTTCCGGGAGACCGCCTCCAGTAGTGCGCGGCGGGTGGGGAAATGCCGGCGCACGGTCGCCGAGCCGACCCCTGCGGTGCGGGCGATCTGTTCCAGGGAGGCGGCGGTGCCCTGGGCGGCGACCTCCTCCTCTGCCACGGCGAGGATCCGGGCGTAATTGCGCCGGGCGTCGGCGCGCTGTCGGTCTGGCATGGCGTTCACTCCGTGCTTGCTAAGTGGCGGGCCCCGCCATATCGTACCGGAGCAGAAACGGCGGGCCCCGCCGTTTATTCGCCGCGCACCCGAGGAGCATCATGTCCACACACTCCGCGCCCGTCCTGGTCACCGGCGCCACCGGCAAACAGGGCGGCGCCACCGTCCGTGCCCTGCGCGCGGCAGACGTGCCCGTCCGTGCCCTGGTGCGCGACCGGGCCACCGACCGGGCCAAGGCCGTCGAGGCGCTCGGCGCCGAATTGGTCACCGGCGACCTTCACGACCGCGATTCCGTGGTCCGGGCTGCCGAGGGTGCCCGCGCCGTCTTCTCCGTGCAGATGCCCGCCATGACCGCGGAAGGCTTCGATTTCGAAGGGGAGGTGGCCCAGGGCGCCAACCTCATCGAGGGCGCGAAGGCCGCCGGAGTGCGGCAGTTCGTGCACACGTCCGTCTCCGGCGCCGGCCAGCACACCGCAACTCCCGGCTGGGCCGAGGGCCGCTGGGCTTCGATGGAACCCACAATGAGCGCCAAGGCCGCGATCCAGGACCGGCTCCGCGCGGCCGGGTTCCCGCACTGGACACTCCTCAAGCCAGCCACCTTCATGGAGAACTTCCTCCCGTCCATGGCATTCCTGTTCCCGCGTGGCATCGAGGGTGGCCTGGTGACCGTCCTGAACCCGGAGACCCGGGTGTCCCTGGTCGCGGTGGACGACATCGGCAGGGCAGCCGCCGCGGCCCTCGCCGCGCCGGAGCAGTTCGACGGCGTCGAGCTGGAGCTGGCGAGCGACTACCTGTCGATGACCGAGATCGCCGAGGTCCTCTCCCGCGCACTGGGCGCGCAGCTTTCCGCACCGGACATGACCGAGGAGGAGGCCCCTCGCCGCCGGAATGCCGGCGTACGCCGCCTCTTACGAGTGGCTGAACGTGGCCGGCCAGCCGGGCCGCCCGCACTACGCGAGGGACCTCGGCATCCCACTCACCAGCTTCGAGGAATGGACGCAGGAACACATGCGAGCCAAGGCCTGACACGGCCCCAGGTCTCGTCCGGTTCGCCAGGAGGGCCAATTCCTCTCCAGCTACGACGCAACCCACTCATCACGAACACAATCCTGAATCCCACGCAAGCCGTCCACAGAATTTGACAATTCCTCGTTCTCCAGCGAGCCGGGCGAATGCGGAGCATCGGGTGCACAGCCTGATAAGCCGCACGCCGCGCGCGGTACGTCCGCACGCCGCACGCCGCGCGCACGGGCCCCCGGACTCAACGCACCGACTACCGACGGTCGTTCAGCTATCCAGCGTCACCCTCCACACAAAGCGGGACTGAGCCACTTCTTCACGCGTCCCACGACTACAGCTCCGCCGTGGCGGGGCCGTGTGCTCGCTGCCACCCTCTTGTGCTGTCCGCTGTCCATCTGTTTCGGATCGGCCCGAAAGTCATACCCTGGGCCTGAGACTCCGCGCCAGTATCAACAGCACCGCACACTTCGGGCGAATAGTGGAGGGGAAACGAACCGACGTATTCCTGCTACGGCATCGGCATTCGCCGTGACGGCCATGCTTCTGGGCACGGGGGCCACATCCTCGGCGCAGGCTTCGCCGTCACACCAGCGGACTGCGGCCGTTGCGGATTCCTCGGTGAAAGGCGGGAAATGCCACTACCGCGCCTACTCCGGCGTGGGTGTCGGAGCCACGCACAAGGGGGCAGGTACGGAGAAGTACAACTACGGCATCACCAAGCGTGGAAGCCGGTACCTCGTACTCCAGACTGGGAAGCTCTACGACCGGTCAGCCGCAGTGCTGTACGGCGCTCGCAAGGGTGACAAGGTCTGGGTCACCATCAGCCACTCCGAGGGCAAGAACTGGGCGAGCTGTGGCCATAAGAGCGCCACGAATAGCCCAACTACGCTCACCTCCAAGGCCTACCAGCACAGCAGTAGCGATGTGCAGGGCCACTACATGCGGGCCTGCGCCAAGACCGACGGCAAAGTATGGTGCGCCACCAACGGGAACAAGGCCAACCGGAAGCACTCGGACAACAAGAAGCGCTACTGGTGGACCGACAGCTAATCTCGCCCGCCTGTGCACAGACGGGCGCCGTGCATCCAGCATTGAGGACAGGCGCCGGCGGAGATGGCCGTCATGTCCCAGCACGGCGGTGCCGGGCCGTACCGGACAACATGACGTTCGGCTTGAGTTCGACCGGCGCGGCCGCGGAGGTCCGGCCGCCGTGCCTCAGTGGCACCAGCCTCCGACGACTGATGCTCACTTCGACGGTGAACCACACACTCCTCCCCCCCCCGGTGAGCGGGATGTTCTATGAGGCTGTCAGGTGTGAGGCGAAGACCTTCGGACGGCGACAAGTCCCCGATCAACTGGCCAGGCGAAAAGGCTCGTTCGCCCCGGGGCGGTGCCGGTCGAGCTCTTCCCGTACCCGGTTGCGGAGGAGCTCGTACTCCTCACGGAGCCGTCGCCACTCGGTCACGGGCGGCCGAGGGACGACAGTGCCGCCGGTGACGATCTCCTCCGGCCGGAATTGCTCCCGGGTGAGGTCGATCTCGACTCCCAGCCCGAGGCGATTCCACCAGTGGTAGTCGCTGAACTGGCCGTTGACCTGGACCTCGCCGCGGATCAGCTCGCCGCCTAGCAAGTCGTTGAGGACCATGGCGGTGACTCCGCACTGGGCCCGGGCCGGGTTGTCCGGGCTCCATCGTGACCGGAACTCCGGCGGGCTCGTGTCAGCACCCCAGCTACTGCGAACAGCACGCTCGATGTCAGTAAGAAGCAATGGAGTCATGGCGAGCATCCTCGCAACGACCACTGACAACGGGTCTGATCCGGACACCCGTCCACGGCGGGCACCTCGGTAATTACGTGGTTCTGGCCGCGATTCCGCGAATCCCCAGGTCATGATCGGAGCAGGATTTGGGTGCGGAGGAGGCGGAACGAGGCTCGGCCGTACATCTGTCGCTTGATGGTCTTGATGCGGTTGACGTGGCCCTCGACCATGCCTGAGCTCCACGGGAGGGTGAGGCCGGCGGTGACGGCATCGATGTCGAGGCACAGGCCCTGAGCGAAGGCGAGGATCGGTGCGGGGGCGTCGCGCTCCGCCACGCGCACCCACGCCAACAACTGGTGGCCGCAGCGGTGTTGGACCAGGTCGCGGAAGGTGCGGGCGAGGTCGCAGGCCCTGGCGATGTCGGGGCAGGCCAGTCGGACCGCGAAGAAGTCGTCGACGCCCGCCTCAGCCCGCTCACCGACCTCGACGAACCGCTCTCGCTCGGCGCCCCAAACACGGCGACGACCTAGACGAGTAGTTCCTATGTGTTCAGTGATCGAATGCGGTCAGCGAGCGCAGGACCGGTGCGGCGGTCTTGTGGTTGTGCCAGATTGCGGTGGCCATCGCGAGGATGCGTTGGGCGACGCGGACTGCGACGCCCTCGAAGGTGCGTCCGCCGTGCCGTTCCAGGTCGAGCTGGCCCTTGAGGGTGTCGTTGACTGAATCGATCAGTTGTCGTACCGACTTCAGGAGAGACTCCCCTGTGCGGCGTTTCTCCCGTTTGCAGGACGGCCGGAGCAACTCGATGCCCTGGAAGGCGAGATCGGTCTCGAACTCCTTGGAGGCGAAGCCCTTGTCGGCGATCAGCAGCAGGCCGGGCCGTTCGGCAGTCAGGCTCGGTTCGCGGTCCAGCATCGCGGCCAGGACCTCCCGCTCGTCGATCTTCGGGTTGGCCAGGGCCCATGTGATCGGCATGCCGGTCGGGGTGCAGACCAGGAACAGGCGCAGGCGCCAGAAGAAGCGGGAGTGTGAAGCGCAGTACCCGTATCCGGCCCAGCCGACCAGCTCGGATCGCTTCACCGTCGGCCGCGACATGCCGCATGGCACCGGTGTGGAGTCGACGACCCAGTGGTCGTCGAACCAGAAGTCGGTGTCGGTGGCGAGCATCCGTACCGCCTTCTTGACCAGCGGCAGTGCGGCCCGCAGCCGCTTGTTGTACCCCGGACGCTGCGGCAGGCATGGAAAAATCGGTCGCAGGTGGGCGCGGGCGAATCGCAGCCACCGCGCCTCCAAGGAGAACCCCAGCAGGGCTTGTGCGGCGGCTAGTGCCGCAGCAGGCAACGTTCGCCCTGTTGTGATGTGACGCGCACGTCGCTCTGATGCGGTATGGCGGTATGGAGGTGCGCTGCGGGAGTGGTGGTGCCGATGAGGGGATGGCATCTGGGTGATTCGGACGACGTGGCACCGGTAGGTTCAGTCAATTGCGGTGGGGTGGTCTGGAGACTGTCGCACGATGCTGTCGTCTCCTAGCGATGTGGGCACTCATGAAGAAGAAGTCAATGTTCGTCACCGCAGCTGGAACAGCCGCGCTGCTGGTCGGCGGGTTGTCCTTCGGGCACACAGCCCTCGCACAGCAGAGCAGCGGGCCGGAGGAGCACTGCGCGTCCTCGACCACGAAGATCACGGGGGACGGGGTGAAGGCCAACGTGCGACCGTGCGTGTCCACCGACGGACAGTTCATGAAGGTAAAAGCCCGCGCTGACTGCTTTATCTCCAATGGCTACGGCGGCTACAACCAGTACAAGAGGTGTGTCACGGACGGACGGTGGACGCTCTCCCGCGAAGGGAAGGACGTCGCCAAGGGCGTCGTGGGCGGAACGACTCGCTACGTCGGGCCCGGCACATATACGTTGCACCTGGAGGCCAAGGCCTACGGGCGTGACGACAACCCTGGTGGCAGCTTCCAGTCCGGCCCGGTCACCGAGCAGTTCACCTTCGCCACCCCCCTGTCCGACCTGCCCTTCAGCGTCCAGGCGAACCCCGCCGCCTTGGCTGCTGGACCGAACGCGGCGCAGGCCTTCACCATCACCCGTAACAGCACGGCGGGCGTCAAGGACGTGACCCTCGTACTGCACACATCGCACGCGTGGCCCCAGGGCCCCCGGTGCAACAAGGTCCCACAGGTTTTTGGCGCCCCAGCTGCAACCGTGTGTCACGTGAAGCTGGAGCCGGGCGAATCCACACAGGTCAAGGTCGCCCTGAAACGGCCCGGGCAGCCGTGCACGCCTCTGAAATGGAGCCTGACCTGGGCAAAGAACGGCCGCGAGGACGGCGTTGTGCCCTGCGCCTAGAGGCGACATCTCGCGGGACAGGGAACGTGCGGGCGCCCAGGCTTCTCTCCGGGGTGATCTCCCCGTTTCACGCGGACGACAAGGCCTCTCGGTAGCCGGGGACGCGAGTCCAACAGGGCAAACGTTCCCTGTCACGGCACTAGACAGACCAGCTCGGAATCGCTCAACCGTGGAGGTCCGCCCTGCCGCCGGAGCTCGACGATCTCGGCGTCGATCTTCACATACAGTCCGGTGTGAGGGCGCCCAAGCGTTCGTTCGTCACACAACGACCTTGGACGCCCTCACCGCGCTGCCGGAGCCACTCTCAGCAGTCGGAACCGCTCCTTGGGCAGCCTTGGCCCGGCGCCGCGTGGAAGAGCCGACCGGCTATGAATCCCAGTCGAGGCGGCCGTTGACGACGGGTGGCGGCCCGAAGCCGTCGAATCCGGGCCGTCCCTGTCCTGCCTCGAAGGCGTCTGCCACGGTCGTCAGGTAGGCGGCCAGTGTCGGTCCGCCGGGTTCGGGAAGTGCCCCCAGCAAGAAGTAGTGGCCGAGCTGCCCGTAGGTGTCCGAGTCGGACGTCATGTCGATGAATTGGCCAGAGACGCCAACGTCGCCAGCGCTGAGGAGCGGCAGATACTTCGGGTCCTCTTCCAGTCCTATATACGTGTGGTCGATAAAGTCGCGGGTTTCAAGTGGATAGATGCCAAGCCCGTCGGGCAGGGGGTAGCAGCACGGAGCGAGGGGGTCCCATTGCTCCCACTCCTTGCGGTCCTCCTCGCTCCTCAACGGCCCCAGGCTGGTGGGGGTCTTGTCGAACTCGTCTTCTGAGCCGGTGCCGTTGCGCATCAGGTAGAGGGCGCGCACATCGGCGGGCAGGGCGGCGTCGAGCCGTTGCTCGTGGGCGCGGACCTGTTCCTCGGTGCAGGGCGGGGGCAGAGCGGCGTAGTTGCGGGGTGCGTGCTGCTTGAGCCACAACTCGATCCGGGCCCAGGCGGCGCGGGTCTGCTCGGCCCGTATCTGATCGTCTTCGGTCATGGTCTGGACCTTAACCACGGGGTATGACAACGGGTGCTCCGTACGAGCGAGCGTTGGCCAGCTCGACCAGGCCGGAGCCGCCGACAAGGAGGAACTGCGGGAGACAGGACCGGACTTGACCCGGCCGGCCCGGTCGATCGCTTCCCGGACCGAGACCGAGAGCCACTTCAGGATGTGAGTCCCTCTCGGTGAGGGCACGTGGAGTGCGTCCGGCATTGCTGCACCGGTGACCTGATGCGGTGACGGTCGGCCTCCTCGTTCGGGGTGGGCGGCTGGCTGTTGGCCTCAACCGGCGTGCAGAGAAGCACCGTCGGGCGAGCCGCGGACGCTGTGCTCCCGGCTCGCCCGAACCCGTGCAGTGCGGCTCTAGGACCGCTTGCACTCCTTCCAGGCCAGTTGGTAAATGGTGTTGATGTCGCCGTCCGTGGCGTCCATGGTCATGAAGCTGGTCTTCGCGGGGTCGGACGTGCCCGCGTCGACGCGCAGTTCAGTGTTGATGTTGAAGTTGCGCTGCACGCCGCAGGGCGCCCAGACCAGCTGTGCCCAGTCGGTCTTGTCGGTGGCCTGCCAGTTGTCGTTGAACGGACCTGTGAACGGGTGGGTGATGGATGCCGTGTTCGGGGATCCCTGGAAGTAGTACGAGGCCTTCTGGGTGCTCCTGGCGCCGGGCTGGAGTGAGGCGAATCCCCGGTAGTCGGCGCTGGCGATCGCGTAGGTGAAGCCTTGTGGGACGTGTACGACCAGGTTGAGCTGGCAGTTCTTCCGGAAGTCGGTCGGGTCGGACGTTCCGCCGGCTTTGGCGAGGTAGTCGCTGTACGTCACGGTGAAGGCGGTGTTGTCCGCTGAAACGGCGACGGCGGCCGTTCCCTGCGGGCATCCCGAGCCGTTGACCGTCGCGACCTCGATCACGATCTTGTCCGGGGGCGGGTCGGTGATGGCGGACGTGCTCTGCGGGGAGAGCGCCGCGGCGAACAGACCCACTGCCGCGCTGCTTGCGAGAATTCCGCTGAACATGGTTCTCCGATCGCTTGCCTTGGGGGTTGTGGCGGTGCGGAGGAGTTCAGGACATGTACATGAAAATGCGATCGGAATCGTACGCAGCCCAGGTGGTGCCGACTAGAGCGAAGTCCGGCCAGGGGAGAGGGGCAGGGGAACGGCAGGAGGCCCGGGTCCGGAGAGGCTCTTCCTCTCCGGACCGGGCAGCAGCATCCTGTCCACGGCCCGGCCGTACGGCTGGGCGCTGTCCCGTCGCACCGAACTGGGGCCTGCTGCCGCAGGGGAACTCGGATCCGTACACCCGGATCAAGGTCCGCCCGCAGTTCGAGGAAGCACTGAAGACCGCCCGGGAGGCCAAGGCGCACGCCCCACACTGTCGGTGCAGCGCCCGAGATGGAGGAAGAAGGCCCGAGGTGTCTCGGGTGACTGCGACATTCCTTCCCTGCGTTTCAACACATGCGGCGGGGCCTGCGTATCCCTTGGTGAACGTCGTCTCCGGAGATGGGGAGCACCATGAAAGTTGGGCGCGGAACGGATGCGAGTGGTTGTGGCTGTGAGCGGTAGCCCGCTGCGGTGGTTTCGCGGGCGGGCTGCAGGGAACCGTTCGGAACCCGCCGGACTGCGGACCGAACGCGAGGTGCAGGCCGCTTACGATCTCTACGGCGGTGAGCTCGTCGGGTTCGCGTTCAAGGCGCTGGACGACCGGCAGCTCGCCGAGGACGTGGTGCAGGAGACCTTCATCCGTGCCTGGAGGTCACCTCGCGGTTTTGATCCGGATCAGGGCAGCTTGCGTACATGGCTGTTCGCCATCGCCCGGAACGGCGTGGTGGACGCCATGCGGCGGCGCAGAGTCCGGGAGGGGCCAGGCATTTCGTCATGGGACGCGGTGTCCGAGTCGTCCTCGGCGTTCGACGCCGTTGACCGGCTTCTTGACCGGATTCAGCTCGGTGAGGCATTGGAGCGGTTGAGCCCGCAGCACCGGGAGGCGGTGGTGGAGGTGTACTTCGGCGGTCGTACCTGCGCCGAACTGGGTGCGGAACTGGGTGTTTCGGCATCCACCATGCGCAGCCGGCTGTACTACGGCGTGCGGTCGTTGCGGCTTGTCCTGGAGGAGAACGGGTGGTTGGCACCATGAACAAGGACTGTTTCGGTTTCCGCCCGCTCCTGACCGAGCATCTGCTGCTCGGGACGCTGCTGCCGGAGGAACTGTCCCGGCACCTCGGCCAGTGCCCGGACTGCACTCGCGAGGCTGCTGAGACTGATGACGTGGTCCGGACGCTGCAGCGGATGAACCCGCTCGCGGACTTGGCCCACCCACGGGCGTCGGCCGTGCATGTGCGGCCGTCGAGGGATCTCGGCGACCGGATTCGCCGGGACACGGCCGGAGCGAAGGGGGACACGGCCGGAGCGAAGGCTGTCCGGACCGGTCGCGGCCGGCGGCTCGCTCTGGGCGTTGCCGCTTCACTCGTCACGGCAGCTGCGGTGCTCATTCCCCTCAGCACGTCCGACCAGGGCCAAGCCCCTGGCACATCCGTTGCGCTGGTACGTCAAGGCCAGATGGTCGATCGGTCATGGGGCACCGAGGTCCCCGTGGCGCTGTCGGGCCTGGAGGCGGGGGAGACCTACCGCATGATGGCCGTCAACGCCGACGGCACGCGCCTTTCGGGCGGCACCGTACGGGCCGACAGCGGCGAACAGGTCTCCTTCCGCATGATGACGGCCATGGACAAGCACACCATCACCGCGCTGATCGTGGAGGACGAGGAAGGACGCGTCGTGAGCCGCGTTTCCGTGCGGCCTTCTCCGGCCTGACGGCCGAAGCAAGAACTTCCTGAGACCGGCCTCTCTGGCGGCCGGGCGATCCGTCACACCCAACAAACACACCTTGGACAACGGTGGTTCGCTCTGTGCCGGGGCCGCTGGAGGAGTACGTGGTCCGGTTCGACGATCCGTTCCGCCGGAACGGTGAAGATGATCCGTTCCGCCGGAACGGTGAAAGGGATCGAGGGCGGAGCCGGCCGCACCTGACGACCGGCTCCGGGCGGTCAGCGTCGACCGAGGGTGCGGGTCACCGCGAGGGCGCTCACGTCGACCTCCGCGACGGTCAGGTCCTCGTTGAGCACCCACGCGGTATGCGAATCGGCGCTGAAGCTGATTGCCTGACGGGGGCCCTTCAGGGCGCCCGTCGGACCGCTCTTCACGGTACCCACCGGCTTGTTGGTCTTCGGGTCCACGGCGGTCAGCGTGTTGTCCTTCATGTTCCCCGAGAACAGGACCGACTCGTCGGGGGAGAGCGCAGCACCGTAGGGCTTCTCACCCACGGGGACCTTCGTGATCGTCTCACCGGACGCGGTGTCGACGACGGAGATCGTGTTGCTCTTGCTGTTGGCCGCGTACAGGCGGGTGCCGTCGCGGCTGATGGACAGCCCCCGCACGTCGTCGAACCCGCCGATCTCCTTCCTCTCCAGATTCGCGCTCTTGAGGTCGACGGCCGTGATCCGGCCCCTGCCGAAGTTGGTGACGTACAGCTTGTCACCCGCGTACGAGAGCTTGATCCCCTGGCGCGGCTCGGCGAAGCCGGTGATGACCTTCGCCGGCCTGTTGTTGGCGAGGTCGACCACTGAGACGGTGTCCGCCGCCGCGTTGTTGGCGTAGAGCCACTTGCCGTCCCTGCTCTGCGCGGTGCCGAACACGCCGGCTCCGAGCGGCAGACGCTGCTGGACCTGGAAGGTGAGCATGGAGATCCGGTCCACGACCCCGCGTGCGCTGTCGGACACGGTGAAGCTCTTGTTGTCCGGGGCGAACAGGATGTTGCGCGGGCTGACGTACCCCTTGATCTCGACGATCTTCCGGCCGCTTCGTACGTCGATCACGACCAAGTGGTCGGAGTCGGAGTTCGCCGCCACGGCGAAGCGCTCGTTGGGACTGATCGCCAGGGTGTTGTTGGTGGCGTTGACGGTGGGGTCGCGGACCTCGCCGACGGCACTGGTGTAGGCGCCGAAGGACACCACGGTGGTGTGGAACCCCTGCGGCTTCTTCGGTGAGTCCGTGTGGGCCGAAGCCGCTGCGCCCGACAGGGCGAGGGCGCCGAGCACGGTGGTGGTGAGAATTATCCGGCGCGTATTCCTGAGGCTCTTCACCTGGAATGTCTCCTTGTTCTGCGTATCCTCCGCCGTACGCACACGGACGGGGCCATGCGCCACTGCGGTACCGGATCGTTCACGGAACGGTTTACGTGCTCTGTCAGCTCCGCAACCGTTGTCATGAGGGGATACGCGGTCGCATCCCGTTGTGTTGAAGGAGAAGTGGATCAAATGATCTGGAGCGGCCCGACCGTCACATGGCCGTCCGTCAGCGGGACACCCGTGCTCACCTGCGGACCCACGCCGATGCCGGAAACCGTCGTGGTGGCGGCAATGACGAGGCTGGCCCGTTCAGTCGATATTGCGCCTGACCGCCAGGACGGCATCGGGTCTGGCGCAGGGCCGCCAAGGCGGACAGGGAACACGAAGCCGAGCCATCACGTGGGGTCCGCACGGGACCTCGGTGAAGCTTGCGGAGGCGGTTGTCGATAGAGACCAGCCCGGAGCGCGGCAGCTCCAGCCTCTGTGGCGCCGCGTGACCCGCAAGCCCACAAAGACGCGAGCACAGCTGCTCGACAGCGCGCTCGAAGCGGCACGCACCGCCTGGAAAGCCGTGCGAGATTGGACCCGGTGCTACCGTCGCGCACTTGTGCGTCGTGCAGGGTGCCACTGCCGGCGAAGAGGAAACGATCGCGAATCAGTCCACCCTCCTCGACGGAGCACGGATCGGTGCGCGCACCATGATCGTCGCCGGGTCCCTCCTCACTGCCCGGCGCCGTGATTACCGAAGAAGCCCTTGTCATGGGGCGGCCTGCCCAGGTCAAGGGCCCCATCGAGGGGCCAACGCGCAAGAGCGGATGCGGGCCGGTCCCGGGATCCATCAGGACCTGGCCCGGCGCCACGGCAACGCTGTCCGACTCCTCGTGCAGTGAACCGCCGACGGCTTCCGGCGCCGGACCGTGCCGTCCCACCTGGACGAGTGGCCGATCGTCGAGGGCACCGTGATCTGTCTCAAGGCCGGCCGTCTGCCCAACGGCGCGGACCCCGAGCCCGTCCGGCTGTGGTAGTCGGGTACCGGTCTCGGTATGCGCAGACAACGCACGGCGAGACCAGCACGTTCCATCCGCAAGATCGTTCTCTGAAGCGATACCGGAGCGCCGACGACAAACGCAATGCCGTGGCGGCATTGACGATGAACGGCAGCCTGAAAGGTCGCGGCCCGCACCCGAGCTCGTGGTGTTCCACGATGGTCGGCAAGAATCCCGCACGGCAGGCTGGCTCCTGATCATCGACCTCTGATCGATGACCGATGCGCTGCGTCCCCGGGACCTCGCCGAGCGGCGCCGGACCGGATCGCAGCGCGTACCGAAGGAGCCTTGTGCAGACCATCAATTCCACTGCGGGCTGGACCGCGGCGGCCCGAGAGCTGGAGAACGCGCGGGAGGACCGGTTCCTGGCCGACCCGCTCACCCTGTGCACGGAGGCGGAACGCCGTCAGTGGCACGACGTCGTGGTGTCCGTGCTCGGTTACTCGCCGCCGGTCGTGTCCGTACGTGCCCGGCTGGGCGACGAAGTGGTGCGGGCGGCCGCCGCCGACGGCGTACGACAGGTCGTCTCGCTGGCCGCCGGCCTGGAGTCACGGGTCTTCCGGCTCGACCTGCCGGCAGACCTGCTGTATATGGAGGTCGATCTGCCCGCGCTGTTGGAGGCAAGGAGCGAACGCCTGGCCGGGGCCGGGCAGTCCTTACGACCGACCTGCCGCAGGGCCGAGGTCTCCGCCGACCTGAGCAAGGACTGGAAGCGCCCGCTCGAAGACGCCGGATTCGACCCAGGGGCCCGCACGATGTGGGTGGTCGAGGGACTGCTGCCCTATCTGGAAGCCGATGTCTGCCGCACACTGCTGCGTACCGTACGGGACCTGTCGGCCCCCGGGAGCCGGCTGTGGTGCGACCACATCCACCCCGACGTGCTCACCGCGAAGCACTACGCGCCGGTCCTCGACCGCCTTGCGGAACTCGGGGTTCTGTGGGCGAGCAGCTGGCCGGATCCCGTGGCCCAGCTCAAGGCCGGCGGCTGGGAGGCCGGTGCCTGGACGGTCAAGGATCTGGCGTACCCCCGGCCCGGCAACCCTCCGGCGGCGTGGATGCCACCGGTTCCCGCCAGGGCGGACACCTCCGACTCCGGATACCACTGGCTGATCTCGGCGCACACCGACTGATGGCGTCCTCGGTTTCCCCACGCAGCGAAAGCAGGCCGCAGGCCATCGGTGCGCAGGCCCACCCCGAAACGACGACGGCCCAGCACCACGAGCTGCTGTCCGGACTGACCGCACGGCCCAAGCACCTTGCCACCAAATGGCTTTACGACGCCTGTGGCAGCGTGCTCTACACGGACATCATCCGGCAGCCCGAGTACTACATCGACGAGGCCGAACGCGAGATCATCGGCCGACACGGTGCCGAGATCGCCGCGCTGACCCGCGCCCGGTCCTTGGTGGACCTCGGCTCCGGCTCCGGCCGCAAGACCCGCCTGCTGATCGACGCCCTCCTCGCCACCGGCTCGCTGGAGCAGTGCGTGCCCGTCGACGTCAGCAGCGCCGCACTGCGGACCGCAGCGCGAGCCCTGGGCTCCGACTATCCAGGGTTGCGGATCCTGCCGTACGCCGCCGAATTCACCGCCCCGCTCGACCTGAATCCACAGGACGGCCCCGTCCTGTTGACCTTCTTCGGTGCCACCTTCGGAAATTTCCGCCCCCTGGAGCGGCGAAGGTTCCTGGCCGCCCTCCGGGGCCGGATGCGCCCCGGCGACGCGCTGCTCCTGGGCACCGACCTGGTCAAGGACGTGGCCACCATGACGGCCGCGTACGACGATCGCGCCGGGGTGACCGCAGCCTTCGTCAAGAACGGTCTGACCGTACTCAACAGGGAACTCGACGCCACCTTCCGCCAAGGCGACTTCACTCACCGCGTCACCTGGAACCCCCACCTGGAGCGCGTGGAGAACGCACTGCAGGCCCGGCGCGCACACCGCGTCGACCTCGCCGCGCTGGGCCGCACCATCTCCTTCGACCACGGAGAGCTGCTGCATGTGGGGGTGTCGACCAAGTTCCGTGAGCGAGGCGTCCGTGAGGAGGCTGCGGCCACGGATCTACGGGTGAGCCACTGGTGGACCGACAACGCCCGGCGCTATGCCGTATCCCTCATCACGGTCGCCGACCACGCCCATGCCCACGGCACGCACCCGCACTGAAACAGCTCCGGTGTCGTTTCGTGGGGGCATCACGCTGCTGGCCGAATGGCCCGCCGACCAGGCCGAGCGCATGCGGTTGTGGCTCTCCAACCTGCCCGAGAAGAACCCAAGGTCCACCCCGGGGCCTCCTGGATCAGGCGGCGAAACCAGCAGGGGTTCGCGCCAGTTGAGAGTGGCTTCGCCGGTGGGTCTGCGGGCCTGCGGGCCATGAGGGCGGTCATCGCGAGGTGGATCGTGGCTTCGGAGCGGCGGCGGTTTCGTGAGGGATCCGGTATGACGCGGGCGTGCGGCTCGCTCGCGGGGACAGGGCTGCGGTGATCGCGAGGGATCTGCGGGTGAGTGAGCGGTCGGTGGAACGCTGGCGGCGTGCGTGGCGGGAGTGCGAGAGGGACGCTCTCGCCTCCCGGCGCCGGCGCCGGCGAGGTTGCCGAAGCTGTCCGAGGGCCAATGTGCCGAGCTGGAGAAGGAGTTGATGCTGGGACCGGCCGTGCACGGCCGGGAGGACCAGCGGTGGACATGGGCCCGGGGCAGGGTGCTGATCGCCCGGAAGTTCCGGATCGCGTGCTCGATGGCGGGGGTGGGGCGGCTGCTGCACCGGCACGGCCGGTCCTGGCAGTGCCCGGCCCGCCGCGCACTGGAGCGCGACGAACATGCGGTGGAGCTGTGGAAGAAGGACGTGTGGCCGCAGGCGGAAACACGGCGGCGGCGCCCGGAGCTCACCTCGTCTTCGAGGAGGAGGCCGGATTCTCGACGACGCCGCCCAACACCCGCGCCTGGGGGCGGCGCGGGCACACCCCCGTCGTACGAGTCCGCGGCCGGTCCTGGCGTCCTGCGAGATCGCTGCCGTGTGCTGTGACGGGCCGGGGGAAACCTCCCGGCTCATCCACCGGCCACGCCGCCACCGAAAGCACCGGGGCTCCGGGCGCAACAGCTTCGCTGGACCGACTACCGGGACCTGGCCGTCCGCGCGCACACCCAGCTCGGCACCCCCAACGTCCTTGACTGGGACAGTCTGAACACCCATCGGACGGCCGGGCTGCGGCAGTACGCAGCCGATCACACCTGGCTCACCATCGTCCAGCTCCCTTCCTGCGCACCGGACTTCAATCCGGTCGAAGGCATCTGGCCGCTGATGCGGCGCGGCCCGCCGGCCAACGTGGCCTTCACCGACGACGAACACCTCGAACGCACCCTTCGCCAGGGACTCGGCCATGTCCAGCGCCATCCCGAACTCATCGAGGGTTGCCCGGCCGAGACCGGCCTGGCCCTCCACCATCCCTCCCCGACATCAAGCCGAAGGGATCAGTAATGAGCTCAACCGGACGGCGTGGCCGGGGGCCGCAAGCCGAGCCACTGTTCGGCGTCCCAGGCGTGGAAGCGCTCCAGCTCGGTGAACCCCAGCTTTGCCGCGAGGCGCATTGAGCCGACATTGGCGGTCTGAGTGGCGAGCACCACCGGCTCGCCGGGAAGGACGCCGTCGAACCAGTCAAGTGCCGCCGTGCACGCTTCGGCGGCATACCCGCAACCCCACGCCCGCGGCAGGAACAGGTAGCCGAGATCAGCTTTCCCCACGGCAGCCGGCCGATGGTGCCCCGGTGCTCTCCTGAGCAGGATCTGGCCAATCATCGCTCCGTCGAGATCAACGACGAAGCTCCCCGGCCACCGCTCGGGCACGCCGGGCACCTCGCGCTCAAGCTCGTCACGCGGTCGGGGACCACCAAGGTAGGTGTGCACCTCCGGCGACGCCAGCATCTCGATGAACACCGCACGGTCTCGCGCCTCGGGCTCACGAAGCACGAGCCTGTCGGTCCTGATCGGGGCAGGTGGCCAGGCGACGGGTCCGAGCTCAGTCATACCGGTCAGCCAATCAGCAGGCTCGACAACGATCAAGACCCGGGCCGCCCAACCCACCTGCCCTGAACCGTCCGTCTTCCCTCACGCTCCCTCCCACAAGCCACAACCTGCATGGCCCGTCCTGCGGGTGCCTGCTCCCCGCACGCGGGGATGGACCGCACCCGGCTCCGCCGCCAGCTGCCCCCGTGCACGCGGGGATGGTCTCGTGCCGAACACCGCAGCGCGCATCCAGGCCGTTTTCCCCGTCCCCGCACAGGCATACCGGCTCCTGGTGGCTGCCGATCTCCTGTAGTCCGCAAGCCGGGGCCGTCCGTCGCCGTCGCCGTGTGCAGGCTGGTGGTATCGGCGGACGCCGCAGTTGGCTGACGGCAGGCCGCGCGGTATCTGCCCTGCTCACGAGGTCAGGCTCAGGGCGCCGATCATCACCGGTCCGGGGCCGAACCGCCGGGTGAGTCGACGGGTGGTCAGTGCGGCGAGGATCTCTCCGGTGGCGGGCCCACGCTCATCACGAGCGCGAAGACCTCGGGCGGCCAGGGGAGTTCGGTCACGAGGTTTGTTTCCGCAGAGGTCGTGTCCCCTGCATGTCGTGCCGCTTTGCGCCGGACCTGAACCTCTGGCCCGTGTCCCACAGCGGAGGACCATCGAGTCCGATTCCGCGCGAGTGATGTGATGGAGGTCACGTCTCGTCGAACCTGGCGGCTACGGAGCACTCTGCGGCCAGGAGGAGTCGAGAGTGATGATCTCGATGCTGTCTGCCGACATGGCCGCGGGTTGACCCAGGCTTCGCAGATACGTTCAGAGGGCGTCGCCGCAGCGTCGGTAAAAGTGGTGGTTCGGTCAATGAACTCCCTTCAGTCTTCCTGGACTTGGTCACTCGGCTAGCGTCCTGGTAATGGTGACTGACCAGCCCTTTCGGGAGGATGTGGCTGCTCCGTCGGGTGCGATGGTCACCGTGGCACCGCGCGGCCCTTCACGATCCAAGCGGCACAGGCCACAGCGAGCGGCAGATCCCGGGCCGGCACGCCAATGGCACTGCCGGACCTGGACGGATGCGAACAGAGCAGCCCGGAGTCGAACGACATCGGCCAGGCCATCGACGCGTCCCTGACCTGGCAACGCGACCACATCCGAGCATCAGCAACGAACTTCACCCAAGCCGCTGAGAACGGAAGGACAAACTAAGGCGCGGTGCACCTGCTCGAAAACCGGCGGCCGGTTTCTCTCCCGGCAACCGCGAGATCGGGAAGAAGCTCTCGACCACGCCCGAGCCCAGCAGACCGACGAGCAGCGGCGCGACAAGTACGCCGCCCGCGCTGGTGTCGAGGGAACCATCCACCAGCCCGTCGCGGCCACCGGCATGAGATACGCCCGCTACCTCGGCCTGCGAAGGACCCACCCGGAGCACGTCTTCACCGCTGGCGTGCTCAACCTGATCCGCCTCGACAACTGGTGGAGCGGGCATCCTTGGGACCACACCCGTCACACGGCATCATGCAGGCATGATTACTGTTCATCTGAAGTACGAGATCGACGCTGACAAGCTTGAGGATTTCGAAGAATACGGTCGCCGCTGGGTCCGGCTCGTCAACCGTTTCGGCGGGACGCACCACGGCTATTTCCTGCCGAGTGAGGGTGACAGCGACATCGCCTACGCCCTCTTCTCTTTTCCCAGCCTGGCCGCGTACGAGCAGTACCGCACGGACAGCATGTCCGACGCGGAGTGCCAGGCTGCGTTCGAACTGGCTCGTGACACCCGCTGCATCAAGCGGTACGAGCGCCGCTTCCTCCGGCCGCTCGACGGCCTGTCCTAGACCGCCGGGAAGTGCGTGGTGCGACCCTGCCGCGCGGCGGTGCGCAGTGCTGCGATCACGGCGGTGGTTGTCGGGTTCGCGGTTTCGGTGCGACGCGTCGCGACGAACAGTAGGCGCAGGATCGACCGATCCTCGATGGGTGCCGTGCGGATTCCGGGTGTGGCCGGGTCGATGGCCGCTCGGGGGACGAGCACGATGGCGAAGGCGAGCTGGGCGGTGATGTCGGCGGTGATGTAGCGCGTCGTGGGTGTGAAGCCGACCTGGTGGCAGGCGTGCAGGATGGCCTGTCCGCTGTCCGCTGTCCGCTGTCCGCTGTCCGCTGTTCGTGGTCCGTGGTCGGCGGCGGCACGGCGAGGCTGTGCGTGGCCAGTTCCCGCAGGGCGATGGGCCGCTCGTCGGCTTGGTCGGTCGAGGTGACGACGAGCAGCGGCGAGATCTCCGATGCCCCGGGGCGCGGTATCGGGTAGGTGGTGATACCGCTGCCCCAGCACCACATCGACGGTGCCGAGCGTGAGTTCTCGCAGTTGCGCCTGGTCGGTGACAAGACAGGTCACGATGAGCTGCGGGTGGTATGAGACCAGTGCGGTCGGCGCGGGGGCCACGATCCTGGCGACGGTCGACGGCAGCACGCCGTCCCAGCGGCTGTGTCCGCCGCCCAGGCGCACGGTGAAGCGGGACGTCATGCTCCGGAGAGCGCGGACTTCTGGTGGGGCATCGCCGTGGGCGCCGACCACGGGGTGGCGGCGTACTGCCGCACCTGCACCACCTCGCGCGCGGGGAGACCCGCGAAGCCGTCCACTGGCGGCAGCAGATGGTGCAGACCGCCGCCCTCACCGACGAGGAGCCGGTCGACGAACGGTTCCTGGAGTGGATCGACGTCCTCGCGCACTGGGTGCGGGCGAACGGGTACGCCGTGACCGGCCCCACGGAACTCCTGCGAAGGGAGATCGCCCGGCTCGCCTGGAACGGCTGCCGCGTCATCAGCCACGACCCCGACGAGCGTCTCGCCGAACGGCTGCGCGACTTCGTCCGTCGCTGAGCCCCACCCGCACAAAAGGGGAGGGGAGCCCCTTGCCGTCCTCGGTTCCTGGGCCACCGGCCGGACAGGGCTCCCCACGCAGCAACCCCGTGAGAGACCACTGCCACGACAACCAACCACGCCGCACGTGCCGCCGCATCACAACTGCTGCGCGGCGCCTGCTACGGAGCGGGCACCGACTGCGCCAGCCTGCTCGCGCTGTGGGTCCAGAGCCGCGTGTAGCGGGGCCGGAGGACAAGACGGCTACCCTGTCCGCCGTGTCGTTGGTCAGGTCGACGGGAATCTCCCGTCGGTCTGACTGGTCGGCCGGCTGGTCCAACTGCTGTGGGCACTGCTGCTGTTCGTTGTGATGTTCCTCAACCTGGCGGGTGGGTGCACAGCTTGAGAGCTGCCCAGTTCACCCACCGTGTTGAAGTCGCTGTACGGGCCGATGCCGACACTGGCGGGGGCCGGAGGAACGGGCGCCCACCGCCTTCGCCCGCGGCCAGCTCACCGCGGTCCGCATCTCGGTTTCGCAAGCGATCGGCCACCCCATCAGCTGGGACGACGAGCCGCGCCCCCTCCACCGCGGCCAAGAGAGCCCAAAGGAGGAAGGCTGTCTGGCCACCGGCCTCGGCTGGCTCAGCCTCCTGTCGTGGGGCCTGCTGGGGATCGCCTTCTTTGCGGTCTGGGCACTGGGCCTCGTGACCCTCGCTCGCTGCCCTGGTCCTAGCACGACGTGGTACCTCCCAGCCGACCTCCCACGCGTGCGCCCACTCCAGGATTTCTGCGGCGCCCTGACGAGCGACTGCTTCCGGGGCCTGGACCAGCCCTTCGCGCAGGGCTGGGAAGTTCGGGCTGGTTCGGCGAGGTCGAGGGACTACAGGTCAGCTTCGACGCCGCGATGGCCAAGCTCAACAGCCTCAAGAACACCCCCGCCGACGGACGCCCTCAACTGGTCGACCTCGGCATGCCCATCCGCACCGACAACGCACCACCGCCTCAACCCGAGGCAGGGGACCCCGGGCTGCCAGGCTGACGACTTCCCACCACCGAAGCACTCACCGGCCCCGCCCCAGGCGGGGCCGCTCTCGCTACCGTGGTCAGGAGATCGGGCCCAGCTACTTTTCAGGTCCACTGTCCTGGACCGGGCACTGCCAGTCGGCCGCATCGATCGCATCGCCCGCCATGTCACTGAGGTGGAAGCAGTTGCCGTTGGCCCACACCGTGACCGCATCCCGCCGATGGTCGACCTGGAACGGCTCGTCCCCACGCAGTGTTCCGGGCCAAGAACCGTCTTCTGTCGGCGAGTGAGTGACAACGACGCAGGTCTGCCCCGGCAGGAGCTGGTAGGCATCTGCCCACGGCTCCACGGTCAGCTCCAGCGGTGCTTCACCGTCGTTGCTGACCAGCAGCCGCGCGGTTCCCCCAGCGAACATCTCAAGCACCTCTCATTGGCCCTGCGGCGATTTCGCCTGCGCCCCAAAGATGGGCCAGGCCCCTGCCTCGACTGCTGATCTGGCGACTCAGGACCGCAGAGTTTCTCCTTGCGGGTCAAAGCAGATCAGCCCGTACGCGCGCGCCGGCGCAGCGGCATACTCGGAGACTTCTTCGGCCCTGCAGGACATGAGTACGTACACGATCGGCCCCGAGGCTTCGTCGATGACCGGAGGAGATACCCATGGACTGTCATGGGCATCCTCCGGACAGCGCTCGACCAGGGCGTCCACATAGGCCTCAATGCGCGGGGAGGGCAGCGCAACCGCATCCCCTGAGTCGAGGTAGCGTTCGTACAACTCATCGAAGGCCGAGCCCGCCTCATCGTCATCGAGCGGGCGCTCACCGTCCCACACAGCAAGGTCATGGCTCACGACCAAATGTTCGCAGGCGTGGCGACGGATCGAGTCAGTGCCTCGGGTGCTGGGCCGGCCACTGCCAAACTTGCGGCGGCTTCAACGCCCCAGCCCGCTTGTGCGCTCAACTTTGATCGTTCTTTAGATCGTGTCCCATGTGGGGGCATCCTTCGCGGGGCGGGGGAGTGTGGGGCTGGATCGTGCCGGGCGGTTCGTGGGAGGTCGCTTCACCTCTGACGCTGCCTCAGAGGCAGGCCGAGTTACTCACGGTCAGTCGAGTGCGATGTCGCCCTGGGCGGTCAGGATCTTGCGTAGGCCGGAGGAGATCTGCTCGCGTTCGTGCGGGGCGAGGGGCGAGAGGATCTCCTCGTAGTCGCGCAAGTGGGCGGCCAGCGCCTCGACGGCGAGGGTTGTGCCGCGTGCGGTGAGGCGGATCTGCACCGAGCGGCGGTCGCTGTTCTCACGGACGCGTTCGACCAGGCCTTTGTCCTCCAGGCGGTCGATGCGGTTGGTGACGGCGCCGGGGCTCACCAGGGCGGCCTTGGCGAAGGCGCCGGCGGTGAGGGTGTAGGGCGGTCCGGAGCGGCGCAGCGTGAAAATCATGTCGAGTTCGCCGAGGTTCAGGCCGAACGCGTCGGACAACTTCTTGAAGTGCCGGTCGTAGACGCGCTGCATCCGCTGGATGCGCCCGAAGATCTCCATCGCCCCCAGGGCGTCGGCCAGTTCGGGGCGCTCCGTGCGCCACTGCTGGGCGATCAAGTCCACCGCATCGGTCATTCCGGCGCTCCCGTGCCATGTAGTTCAACCTTAAGAGACTTGCCGTTGAAGGGTACGGCATGATTTTATTTCGACGTCGAAAGATCCAACGTCAAAGCATGCGCCTGGAGTGCCGCCATGTATCACTGCCCTCACCGCCCGGTCGCGCCCCTGACCTTCACCTTGCGCTGAGGGGGCCACCCCGGCTGACCTCGCCAACACCAACACCAACACCAACACCAACACCCTGATCCCCGGCGGCCCGGCAGCGTGCTCCCGCCGTTCACGCGGGATGAGCACCCCCAAAACCCTTACGAAAGGCTCTGCCATGTCCTACCCCGCACCCCGTTACCACGGCGACAAGGGTGAAGTGAACGCCTCCTTCCGTACCGCCGATACCCCGCCCGACCTCACCTCGCCCCGCGGTGATGCCTACCGCTACCTCGCCACGCACGAGTCCACCGGCGGCGAGTACGGCCTCTACCAGGTGGACCTGGCGGCACGGGCTGCCGGAGCCAAGACCCACTTCCACAAGGCGATGTCAGAAGCCTTCTACGTCCTCTCCGGCGAACTGGAACTCTTCAATGGTGACAAGTGGGTGACCGGCCGAAGCGGCGACTTCCTGTACGTACCGCCCGGTGGCGTGCACGCCTTCAAGAACGCGACCGACGAGCCCATGTCGATGCTCATGCTCTTCTCCCCGGGCGCCCCGCGCGAGGAGTTCTTCGAAAGGGTCGCGGAAATGTCACAGCGCGGCAGCGAGGAACTCAAGGAGTTCCGCGTACGGCACGACAGCTACTTCGAGGAGGACTTCGAGGCTGGGGTGGTGTAACGGACTGCAGTCAAGACCGGCCCCTGTGCGGTGAGGCGGAGTGGACCCTCAACATGGGCCAGGGGACGTGGAGTTGGATTGTTCCGGACGGGCTGTGGGAGATCGTCAGGCCGCTGATCCCGCCGTCGAGGGGGCGGCCGCAGGGCGGTGGAACGCAGAACACTCCTGAGGAGACGTTGTTCGCGGCGATCGTGTATGTGCTGGTCAGCGGGTGCCTCTGGCGGGCGTTGACGCCGTGCTTCGGGGTGTCGAAGTCGACGGTGCACCGCCGGTTCCTGATCTGGTCGAGATCCGGTGTGTGGGGCCGGCCGCACGCAGCGGTGTTGCACCGCCTCGACGACGCCGGTCTCATCGATGTCTCCCGCGTTGTGCTGGACTCCGCGTACGTGCGGGCAAAGGGGGGCGAACACACAGGTTCGAGCCCCGTGGACCGGGGCAAGCCGGGTTCCAAGATGCGCATCCTGTCGGACGCGAACGGACTGCCCCTGGTCGTCGGCCTCTCCGCCGCCAACGTCCACGACAGCCTCGCACTGAAGCCTATGGTCCAGGGGACGGGCCCGGAAGACGGTCAGCTCCGCGTCGAGGTCACCGCAGACCCGTAATGCCTCGGACTTGGAGATCCCGCTGTCCCCGCCCAACGCTTTGACCAGATCGTCCACGCTGCGGGTGGACACACCGTGCACGTATGCCTCCATGGTGACGGCATAGAGGGCCTGGTCGATGCGCCGCCGGCGCTCCAGCAGGGACGGGAAGAACAACCCGGTGCGGACTTCGGGGGATCGCCAGGTCCAGATCCCCGGCCTGCGTGGTCAGTACTCTCTCGCGGTGCCCGTTGCGCATCGTGGTGCGGGCGGCGGTGTGCTCACAGGTCTCCGCGCCGATGTGGGCGGTGGCCTCGGCTTCGATGAGTTCCTGCAGGATCCGCTGGGCCAGGACCCTGACCAACTCGATTGGGTGTGGCTCTTGGCTCGTACAAGATTTTCGTAGCCGTTGATCGACTCAGTTGAGGTCGTGACATGTCGTTGCTCCAGCGGGATGCTGACGGTGTGTGATGACGTGTTGGAGCTGTTGCCGCAGCTTGCTGCGGTGGAGGTCGGCGCCAGGAACTGGAGGCGGACTGTGCTGCCGCCCTCGTCGTTGGCGGTCTGACCATGGCTTCGGCCTTGCAGGCCGTGCACACGCTCGACTCTGTATGGCGCGATTTCCGCTTTCACTGTGTCGCACTTCGCAGCAGCGAGGACCCCCTGCGCGCCTTCCAGCGCGTGCTCGACGACCTTCGGTCCGGTGGGCATCGGATGCCTCCACCGGGGCTGGACGACCGGCAGGCCGCACGCAGCCATCCCTCTCTGGAACGCCGCCTGGCCGCACTCCGCCATATGTCCGATCCCACCCCGCGAAAGGTGAGAACGGACATGCCGTCCCTGCATCTGCTCGGTGAAGACCCCACGCCGTACGCCGAGTTCGCGAGGCACGCCTTCCCCGACCTCGACAGCAACCCGGCCGGGCGGCAGACCGCGGAACGGCTCGCCGCCCGGCTAAGCTCACTCATTGAGCGCTACAACCAATACCGCGGCTACGAAGCGACGCCACTCCCCGCGGTGCTGCCCACGCTGCACGGAGCCGTGCGCCTGTTCAGCCTCGCCCAGCAGTCGGCGCCTGTGGCCGCAGTACTGGCCTCAGCCGAGCGTGCCGAGCAATCAGAGATGCCGCACCGCCCCCTGCTGATCCTGGCTGCCATTCAGACTGTCGCACCGCTCGACCGCCCCCGGCACCTGATGACAGCCGACACCCAGTACGCCACGTACCGCGCTCTGCACGATTCCCGTGTACCCGACCTGATCGAGCACCTGCGGACACAGGGGGTCGACGTCGACCTCCAGCTGCCCTCCCGAGCAATGGCGGAGCCTCACAGCACACCGCGGACCTGGAAGATTCAGCGCTGGGGTGTCGTCGTCGCGGCGGTCACCGGCCCGGTGGCCGTGATCGGGCTCTACCCTGATCCGGAATGGCGGCCCATCGGCTATGCCGTCGCCGCGTTCATCCTTGCCCTGGTCGTCCGCTACTTCACCACAAAGAACGCGGCACGGCAGCAACGCCTCTTCGTGCGCATCCTGACCATCGTTGTGGTATTCCAGGCGACAGCCATCTACCAGCAGCAGCCCCCGACGTGACGGACACTCGCCATCGGCAGTCGCACCACTGGTGGCCAGGAGGTGGAGATCCTGGGCAAGGGGGAACTCCCGGGAGACCACGCGGTCTGCTGTTTCCTAGGAGCTCGTAACGGGATCTTGCTGAAGCGCCCTGGTGGGACTGAGTGCGCTACGCGGTTGTGACCTCGCTTCTGTGATGGTTACGGCTTGAGCGGTGGCGGTGGCGGGAGTTCGGCGTTCTGGCTTTTCGTGCATCTGGAACTAAATTTCGGCATGATCTGGGCAAAGCTGAACGTGTTTGTCGTTTCAGCCCATTCTGTTCCATGGGTGGGCATGCCGGTGCCATACTGCGGACTCGCCAGGGGCAGCCCAACTCCACTGAGAATTGGGTCAGTTGATTCCGCCGCGGCCCGGCCCCCGCCCGGCGGCGAGTAGCCCAGGGTGTGATCCCTGGCTCTCTTCCAGGCTGCTGGTCTGGTCTGTCGTAGCGATCCGCACCGCCGTGGGTCCTCAGGGGATTCTTCGGTCCCCACCGCCGCGTTGCGGACACGGAAAGGGGACACCACCATGACTTCGACCACGCACACCGGTCTACCGCACCGCAGACTGCGTCACCGGCTGGCTGTCCTGCTCTCCGCGGTGGCACTGGCCATCGGCGGCATGTTCGCCGTGGCGGGTCCCGCGCACGCGGACGACCACATCCAGATCGCCGACTCGGCCGACCCCGTCCCGGTCAACACCTCCTACGACTACATCGTGACCATCCCCGACCCCTTGTACCAGGGCGGCTTCGGTGAAGTCACCATCGACCTCAGCGGGGCGGCGGCCACCTTCACCGGCGTCACCTCCAGCATCCCCGGTGCCCTGTCGTGCAGCGGCTCCGGCACCCACGCCGAGTGCAACTCGGCCGGCCATCCCGGCACCGCCCCTGTCACCATCACCGCCACCGTGCTGCCCACCGCCACGGGAATCGTCACCGCCAACACCCTCCTGGAGGGCATGGGCCCCCTCGGCGCTGACAGCACCACCACCACGATCACCGACGCGCCGCCCGCCGGGGCCGACCTGGCGACGACCGTCGCCGACTCTCCCGACCCGGTCGCGCTCGGTGACTCCTTCACCGACACCGTGACCGTCACCAACAACGGCCCCGGCAACGCCACGTCGGCCGCCACCTCCATCGCCTACACCGGCGCCGCGGTGACCGTGGGCAACGTGACCTCCAGCCAGGGCAGCTGTACCCCCAGCGGCTCCACGGTGAACTGCACTCTCGGCTCCCTGGCCAACGGGGCCTCGGCCACCGTGACGATCACCGCTGACCCCTCGGCGACCGGCACCGTCACCGCGACCGCCACCACCAGCGCCACCGAAACCGACCCGGTGCCCGGCAACAACGTCGCCGCCGAGTCCACCACCGTCAACAACGCCCATGGCTGCACGATCACCGGAACCAGCGGCAGCGACACCCTCACCGGAACCAACGGCAACGACGTCATCTGCGCACTCAGCGGCAACGACACCGTGAACTCCAGCAACGGTGACGACACCGTCTACGGCGGCAACGGAAACGACAACATCACCACTGGCAACGGCAACGACCACGTCTACGGCGGTCCCGGAGACGACACCATCAGCACTGGCAACGGCAACGACACCATCGACGCAGGCACCGGGACCGACACGGTCAACGGCGGCAACGGCACCGACACCTGTCCCGGCACCGAACACCCCACCAGCTGCACCGCATAACAGCCGGAGCAACCAGCACCACCATCCTTGAGCAGCGCGCTCAGCCGCACCCAGCAGAGCGTGACCCGCATGATGATCCGGTCGCTGGCGAGAAGGTGACCAACCGGCCGTGGCTCGTGGACGACGACTTGGGGATGCTGATCGAGCCACTGCTGCCGCCGTGGCCGGAGCGGTCGCCAGGGCCCCGGCCGGTACCGGACCGGCTGTGTCTGCAGGGCCTCCTGTACGTCCTCTACCACGATGTGGCCTGGCAGCACCTGCCACTGGAGCTGGGGTTCGGCTCCGGCCAGACCTGCTGGCGAAGACTGGGCCGTTGGCAGCAGGCGGGCGTCTTCGATCAGATGCACCGCATCCTTCTCGCAACGGGCGTACCCGATGCGAGATGTCGACGGTCGGGGTGTCCGGCGCGAGGGCGAGCGGGACCGGGGTGCCGGGGCGCCACGGCTGGCCGGGCCCGCGGTCGGCGGGGGTCGGCACGCGCAGGAGCTTGGCGAGCCGGGGCCTTGGTGAAGCGGCCGGTGTGGTGGGTTCCGGCGACCGCGCCGGAGCGCGAGCGGCAGGGCGAGCCGGGGGCGGCCGTGCAGCGCGGGCAGGAGTGGCGCTCGGCGTCGTCGGCGTCGCTCGGTGTTCGGTCGCAGATATCTCCGGGTACGGCGTCCCTCCTACCTGCGGTGCCCTGACTTGGGTACCTGCGGTGCCCGGACTTGGGTGAGACGCCCAGCTTGCCCGGCGTCTCCAAGAACTCCGGGCAACTGCCGGTGCGGTCGTCGGACCGGAGAGGCCGCGGCGCCCGCGACCAGCGCGGATGGCTACCGCGCCCGGACTTGCGCGGGACGTCGGGCTGGACACCCGGAGATCTTGGAGACTGCCCGGACTTCGGCGAGACCGGACACTCGGTGTGACTTAGCGCTTCAGTCGGCACTGTCGGCCGACTGAGATGCCGTGTGCACAGGGCCTACGCGGATGGCAGCGCGAAGGCGAGCCGGCGTGGCCCGTCCTGGTGACGGTGCGGCGATCAGTGTTCGGATTCAGGATGGGCCGTGGAGCCGGTCGGGGCGGTGCGCTGCAGGAGGCCGCCGAGGATGAGGGCGAGGCCCGCCTCGAATGCCGCTTCGTGGTCGAGGACCGGGACATCGGCCGGCAGGTCCTCGTTCGGGCCCGCGTCCGCCTGTTCCTCCAGCACGCAGCCGACCGTGTACCGGCCGGCGGCCAGCATCGCCATCTGTGCGTCCTTCTCGGGTACGCCGGAGGCGACGAGGAAGTTCATCTTGTGCCGGATCCGGTCGAGGTCGCCGGCCGGGGTGCTGCCGGCGTGAAGGCGTGCGCCGTCGCGGCGCTGCAGCAAGGTGCGCCGGAAACTGCGCGAGTTCTCCAGAAACCACTCGTGCCAGTCGTCCTTGGGCGTCGGGAGCGGTGCGGTGGTGTGAGGGGCCATGGCGGCCGCGGCCATGGCCGCCAGGAGGTCCTTCTTGGTTCGGAAGTGGTAGTAGAGCGAAGGCTGTTCGACGCCGAGCCGTTTGGCCAGCCGCCTGGTGCTCACGGTTTCCAGGCCCACTTCGTCGAGCAGGTCCAGTGCCTCAGCGACGACGGTCTCGCGGTTCATCTTGGTCACGTTGACATTCTATCGGTGATAGAAGAGCCTGAAGAGGAATCAATCACCGATAGAATCTGGAGTGGCTGTCATGACGGACGAGATCACGAAGCCTCCACTGCGGGTTCTCGTCGCCGGTGGCGGCGTCGCTGGACAGGCGCTGGCCTTCTGGCTCTCCCGCGGCGGTCACCGGGTGACGGTCGTCGAGCGTTTCCCGGCGCTGCGCGCCTCGGGCGCCCAGGTCGACCTGCGCGGGCAGGGCATCGAAGCAGTCGAACGCATGGGGCTGCTGTCCACGGTGCGCAGCCGGCTGGTGGACGAGGCGGGCGTCGCGTTCGTCGACTCCCACGGGAAACCGAAGGCGACGATCATGGCGAACACCTCCGGCCAGGGCCGCCAGACCCTCACCTCGGAGTACGAAATCATGCGCGGGGACCTGGTGCGCATCCTGCACGACGCGGCCAGGGACGACGTCGAGTACGTCTTCGGCAAGGGCGTCGACGGCTTCGACCAGGACGAGCGCCACGTCACCGTCCATTTCTCGGACAGAACCTCCGGCGAGTACGACCTGCTGGTCGGCGCGGACGGCCAGGGCTCACGCATCCGCCGGGCGCTCCTGCCGGAGAGCTTCGACCCGTACTGGCGCATCGGCATCCACATGGCGTACTGGTTCGTGCCGCGCATCGCCTCCGACACCAACATCCGCGACACCTACATGGTCCCGGGCGGCCGGCAGATCATGCGGCGCAGCCACAACGCGACCGAGACCCAGGTGTACTTCGTGATGCGCGAGGAGTCGGCGGAAGCCTCCGAGATCCACCGCGCTCCCTTCGATCGGCAGCAGGAGTTCTGGGCCCGCCGCTTCCGCGATGCCGGATGGCAGACCGAACGGTTCGTCGAGGGCATGCGGACGAGCCCGTTCTTCTACTCCCAGGAGATCGCCCAGGTGCGCACCGACACCTGGTCCAAGGGGCGTGTGGTCCTGGCCGGTGACGCCGCGCACTGCGCCTCCCCCTACAGCGGCATGGGCATCTCCGGCGGCCTGGTCGGCGCCTACGTCCTGGCCGGTGAGATCAACCGGCACGCCGACGACCTGCCCACCGCCCTGGCGAACTACGACCGCGTGCTGCGGCCCTTCGTCGACGGGATCCAGGCCGAGGTGAACCCACGCCTGCTGCGGGTGGGCATGCCCATGGGCCGACACGCGATCAGCGCCTTCCAGACGGCCACCGCGCTCGCCTGCTTCTTCCGCATCCCCGACCTGGTCGCGCGGTTGTCCAAGCAGGAACGCGGCGGCGACTGGCAGCTCCCGACGTACCCTGCCCCGGTCGCCGACCAGAAGCAGAAGCACGTAGAAGCCTCTGATCAGAGGATGCGCCAGCACCCTGCGCTGCCATCTCAAGCGCTCACGGTGCCAACTGAAGTGCTCAAGCGCCAGCTGAAGCGCTGAGTCACACTCGGGGAGGCTTCTTGAGGTGTCCCGTCTCAGTCGATCTGGCTCCTGTCTGAGATGATCTGGTCCAATTCGCTCGCGGTCGCAGTTGATTCGGTCCGTCGAGGGCTCCTCGTAGATGACCTCGGCGAAGCCGTCGAAAGCCTCGTCTCCCGTCACCGTGATCTCCTGCGCGGCCTCGACAAGCCGGAACCCCGCCCGAGACGGAGTTGCCGACGGTTGAAGCACCGTCGCCCGCCCTCTATCCGCCGGGCAGGTTCCTCGACCGGCTCCGCGATGCCCACGCCGCCGTCCGAGCCCCGGTCGAGCAGGGGCTCAGCCAGCGTGAGATCGCTCGTCGGCTTGGTATGGGCTGCCACACCGTCCGCAAGTACGCCCGTGCGATCAGCCCGGAGGCGATGCTCCACGGCCAGTGGCAGAACCGCACCAGCACGTACCGCCCCTACTTGGAACAACGCATCGCCGAGGGCTGCACGAACCTGCTGCAACTCCACCGCGAACTCCAAGAACACGGAGCCCGCTGCAGCTACAGCACCCTGCTCAACTACGTCCACCCCCTGCGCCCTAGGAAGCCACCGTCCTTCGGCAGGCCGCCCATGGCCCGGCCACCGTCACCTCGACAAGCCACCCGCAGGATCATGAGTCACCCCGACCACCTGCACGACGCCGACCAGCAACGGCTCAAGATGCTGTTGTCCCGCTCGCCCGAACTCACCGCGGCCGCCAGCCACGTTCGCACCTTCGCGGCCGTCATGACCAATCGTGACGGCGGTCAGCTGACCCCCGGATCGCCGACGTCTGCGCCGACCGGCAGTGCAACCTGGACACCTTCGCCGCCGGACTACTCACCGACCTCGACGCCGTCATCTTCGGCATGAGCACCAACTGGTCTTCCGGCCCCGTCGAGGGCCGCGTCAACGACCTGAATGCCCTCAAGCGCGGCATGTTCGGCCGCGCCCGCCTGCCCCTCCTGCACAAGCGGCTCCTCCTGACCGCAGCCAGCCGCCGACCCTAACCTCTGCCGAGCCGGGCCTGACAGTCCAGAAAATCGATCAGTCGCATTGCCGAACGCAGAAGCCGCTCTCGTTGCTCAGGAGGAACAGAGACGAGTGCGTCGACCAGGACCTGCATGCGAGGAACGTGAACCAGGTTGCTGGAGTAGACCCGGCAGCCCGAGTACCAAGCGAACCCGATACATCGCTCGAACATGGAGGACTTGGGTGGATGGACGCGGTACTGATACGAGCAGACGGACGTTCCGCAAGCGGCGCAGACTCGCCGATCGCCGTCGGGAACCGCGTCCCGGGTCGTGACCTTCCGCCAGTTCTGCCGTCCGGCCGGTGCTCTTCAAGTCGTCATGCCGAGCACTCTCCCTCACAGCGGCCCGCCCAGCACAGTAACCGAGCAGGATTCCAGCCGGGCTACAGACCGTAACTGCTCAGCGTGCCCTTCACGGAATTCGCGCCTGAACCCAAAGAAGTGCGTACAGACATCGACCTCTGTTCGTGTCGTCTGGCCGGGTGAGAGGTCGCCCATCACCCGCGTGCGGGGCCCGTCATCGACGTCCTGGCAGCGGCCGGGCGGGCCCACGGGCGTCTGACCGGCGCGGTGGTGCGCACAAACCCTGGCACCGTCCTCCACGATGGGGGAAGTTCGGCACCGTATCTTGATCCGGAGGCTCTCAGCTCATGCTCAGGCGTGTTCCTCTTGTGCTGTCCGCAGCGGTTGGTGTGCTGATCCTGGCTCAGTCGGCCGCCTCTGCCCGCGCCAACGGTCCGGGCGGCCTCTCCGCCACTTCTTCCGACGGGTGCCCGTCCAAGTTTGCCCCCTCTGGCTCGCACGCTGAGTGTCTGGGCGACAGCGTCCCCATCTGGGATGAGTTCCTGGAGATTCGCTGGAACCTTGAGGAGATCTCCGGCCTTTGAGGGCGTGATGCTGCCGTTGTTCATGTCGCTCAGGTGGTCAGGGTGAGCCGGGAGTCGGTATGCCTCCGTACGCTTCCTGTGCTCCGTGTCGCCGCGCTGGGACACGGTGCCAGGATGTGCCCGTACGGCACGGCCCTCGCACACCATTCGGTGTGTCTCTCCGGGGGCAGGCGGCAGGCAGCGTGATGAAGTGGTCACGAGAACTCATCGGGAACCTGGGGACGAACTACGGGCGTCTCCCGCTCCTTTGCTGGCTGGCCGAGGGCAGCGGAGCTGCCGCTGACCGGCGGCTGCGGATGGGACTCTAAGGCGCTCCGTTCGCCCTGCTGTTCAGGGATACGAACGTCCACCACATCTCGTACGGCGAAGGGCCGGGCCTCGACGCGAGGCGTCGCCTTCTGACGACTCATGCCGCTGAGGACATGACCCACTCGCAGCTGTACATCGAGGACTCACGGACCCTCGACCGAGACGGGCCCACGGAGTTCACGCGGCCGCGGCCCTGGAGTGGCCGACCACCGCGCCAGCGACGGAGATCGACCGTGCGGTGGCGGTCCGGCTGGCCGCGGCCGAGGACGGTGCACGACCTCATTCGGCATGCCCCAGCATCTCGCCGTACGGGCACCAGGTCATGCTCTTGGCCCGAGTGATCACCGGCTACCGAAATCTTGCATGAGCCGAACGTCCTACAGTCCCCGAGAGGCTGCGGGCCGGCGCAGGGCGGTCGCGTGAAGGGGCGGCGTGGCAGTGGCAGATCGTCGAGGAGGACCTGGCCGCGTTCATCCCCTACCTGAGGCCTCGTCATGCGGTTCGGTGCCTACGCCATGGCGGTGCTGACTGTGCACCCGGCCGCGTTCGACCGGCACCTGGATGCGGCCGGGGGTGTGCGCCGGCCGGGGAGCCAGTTGGAGGGTGAGCAGGTGGAAGGCGGCCAGTTGGGTCGCGATGCCGGCCAGTCCGGCCAGGGTGGTAACCGGGTCGGTGGTGTCTCCGTGTACGGCGATGATGGCAGGCCAGGCCACCAGGGGCAGGAATGCCAGATAGCCACTGCCGATGAGCGGGATGAGCAGGAGCCATTGAGCTCCGTCGAGTCGTCGGCCGAGGTGGAATACGAGCCCCCCGAGGCACATGGTCGCTACGAAGAAGGCGGAGGGCCAGACCAGCGGGATGTTGAACAGCTGGAGTGGCTGGTTTCAGCCGGGGGGGCGCTGGGTTGAAACTCCCGGTCGAGAGTGAAAACTTTCCCGTTGGGGGCGCCGTGCACACGGCGCCCCCAACGGCGTTTCACCGGTGCGGCGTGAGCAGCCCGCGCATCACGCACTTCGCCCTCGTGCGCGCTCCGGGTGTGTGTACTCGGGCTTCCGCCGATGCACAGCTTCCGACGCCCGGCCGGGGTTGAGCGCGGAGTTCTTCCGCTCGCCCCCTCGCCGAGTCGGGCGGTCTACGCGATGCTCCGCGACAGCCCCCTCCGCGCACACCGAACACCCGCCTCGACCTCTGGTGGTGCCGCGTCCTTGTTGCCCTGGTGCTGGAGCGAGCGGGGGAGACGTCTTCGCTTCCCCTGCGCAAGCGGAGACGGGTCTTATCAGGAGTTCCCCCGGTTCGCTCAACACGCCGCAGTCCGGCCCCTTCGACCGCTCGCCGGGAGAGGCATCCCGCAGCAGGTCTGAAGCATGACCGGGTACGACGGCTGACCCCGGTGACCTTTCGGACGTGCGGTGGGTGCTGGTTTGGCGGCTGCCCCGGGCCGCTACCGGTCCGCGACGGCTTCCCACATGGCAGGGTCCTCGAAGCCGAGGGCCCAGAGGCCGGTGGCGGCGATGCCGTGCTTGCGTACGACGTTCAGGTGGGCGGCGGTGCCGCGGGCGTCCTGGTACCAGACCTCGTGACGCTTGCCGCCGTCGTCGGTGTACGCGAAGTGGGGGGTGCCGGAGGCGGTGTCGAAGACGTAGACGGCCTTCTTCTTCCGACGCAGGGCCTCGGCCTCGTGCCAGGTCACGTGCCGGGCCCGGGTGCGGGAGCCGACCGTCCAGTCCCAGCCGTAGCCGGGCAGGGCGACTTCCAGTTTCGCCCGGGGCACGTGCGCGGTGGCGTGGGCGAGGATCTCCTCGTACCAGGCGAGCGAGGAGATCGGGCCGGGGCCGCCCTTGGCCCAGTGCAGGTCGTAGCCCATGATCCGCAGCCGGTCGGCCGTCCTGCCCAGGTGCGCGTAGTCGAAAGCGTGGCCCGTAGTGCGGGTGCGGGGCATCACCGTGAGGACGCACTGCATGTGCTGGTTGTGGAGCATGGCGCAGAGTTCGTCGGCCAGTTTGTTGTAGCCGGTACGGACCCGCTCGCGGAGTGCGTCGTCCTTGGTCTCGGCCATCTTCTCGTAGTCGAGGTCGAGTCCGTCGTAGGAGCCGCTCTCCGCGATCTTCATGAGAGCGTCCACGTGGGCGGTGCGGCGGGCGGGGTCGTTGAGCAGTGCGGCCATGGCCGTGGCGTCGAGGGTCTCGGTGACGGTGGGCACGACACGGATCTTCTTTGCGTGGGGCCCGTCGACGATCCGCTGGTCGTCCGCGCCGGGGTGGGCCTTGATGGACGCGTCGGAGGTCGCCTCGTACCAGAACGGACTGACGGTGTGGAGCTGGTCCGTGTGGGCGAGCGCGTCCGTGTAGGCGGTGTCGGCGTTCCAGTACGGCAGCCAGGCGGAGATCGCACGGGGTGCGGACGGCCCGGTCGCACTGGCGGTGTGCGGGGGGCTGCTCGTGGCGAGCCCTGCGGACAACACGAGCGCGCAGGCCAGCACTCCCACGGCGCGAAATGGGGCAGAGAGAGGTCTCATTCCTCTGCTCTGCCCAAGAGAGGCCACCGGGCAGGGCGGACAACCCGAACGAGTGCTCTCTGTCCCCCTGACGGTCCAGTTCTCGGGGGGCGAGGGGGACGAGGGCGAGCTCGGCGGGGACGTGCCGGTGGATGTTCGAGTCGTCGTGCGGGGGAGCAGGCCTTTGCGCTGCCCACAGTGCCCAGTCCGCGGCGAGACTACCCATGGTGCTCTGGCCGGCAGTGTTGCGGGTGCGGGTGAACGGGCCGCTCTGCCGGCCGATGCGGCTGAGCCGACGTACGGCGGCCTCTTTGGCCCAGTGGTCGGCGATGGCCTTGAGCTCGGGGTGCGGGGTGACGTCGAGGGTGTTGGGGTGGTTGGTGGAGACGGTGAGTTCACGGATCACCCCGCCGGTACGGGGGTCGAGGTGCAGGTTGATCTCGTTGATGACCTGGCCGTGGAATCCTGCCTCGACGAAGGGTCGGGGCACGCCGTTCGGGTCGGGCAGCATCATGTTGAACCGGGTGTGCCAGTGCCCGGTGACGATGGCGTCGATGTCGGGGGAGACCTTGAGGGCCAGTTCGTAGGCGGGCCCGGTCGGATTGCTGCCGCTGTTGAAGTCGTCTCCGGCGAAGGCTCCCTCGTGCACACTGAGCACGATCGCGTTCACGCCGTGCCGTTTGAGCTTCTTTGCGCAGCGGTTGGCGGTGGCGAGCAGGTCGAGGGTTTTCAGCCCGGGGTGGAACGAGTTGTCCATCGACTCCATAGCGGCGGCGGTGAGGTGAATGAACCCGATCGGGATCCGCTGCCCGGCCAGACCCGCTACCCATTCGATGTTGTACGGGGGCAGCACGGTCCGTCCAGTGCGGGTGTGGACCACGTTGGCACTGTAGTAGGGGAAGTCCATGCCGTGGTACCGGTTTCCGGTGGAGTCGCGGAATCCTGTGTCGCGGCCGATGGCCGGGCAGGCGTGACCGTTCTGCATGTGCCGGATCAGTTGGGTCGGCGACTTGTCGAGCTCGTGGTTCCCGGCGGTGGCGAAGTCGAGGCCGAGGTTGTTGAGCGCCTCGACGGTCGGTTCGTCGGAGAAGGCGGCGACCTCGAACTCCCAACCGGCGAAAGGGTCGCCGGTCCCGAAGAAGAACGAGTTGCGGTGTCCGTCCCGCAGCCGCTCCAGGTGGGTGCCCATGGCGGCGACACCGCCGACCACGTACATCTCGCCGCCGTTTCCCCCAGATGAGGGAGTCACCGCCTGTCGGCCCCTGCAAGTACCCGTGCAGATCGCAGATGTTGAGGAGCTGCACGGATACGTACTCGTCGGCGGTCGAGGTGTCGCGGGCTGCTTCGGAGGCGTAGGCGGGAACCCCCAGCGCAGTGCTGGTGACGAGGGCTCCCACCGCGGTGAGGAAGGTCCGCCGGCTTCGCCGGCTACGGGCTGACTGGGGACGAGTACAGGGCCCACCGGCTGCTCTAGTACGGGAACTGACACTCCGCCGGCCGGTCCCGCTGCGTGCCCCGCACGAATGCCGGAACCGTCGACGCCGGGACCGGGATGCCCACCCGGTTCGCGGGACCAACGGCGGGCCACCCGCTACGACGTCGGACCGGCCCTCGCAACTGATGGCAGGCGGCGCCGCTCCGCATGCCTCCGGCCTGGCGCACTGTGCTCGTAGCTCAAAAGCAGCCGGTCCTTGCCGTCCGTGTCCTTCTCCTCGCGCTTGAAGAACCGCTGGTACTCGGTGAACTCCGCGGGCTGCGGTGCGGGACCTGTACGCGGGCATCGACGTCACCGCTACTGCGTTGTTCAGTGGGGTACGCGGGGCTCAACCCGGGGTCACCTCACATCGGCCCTGCCACCACCAGGAGGAGCAACGTGCTCGGTCGTGCCGCACGCGCCGCCACCTGGCTCGGAGCCCGTGCCCTACCTTTCGTCCAGGCCGACCGCGCCCCGGCGACAGAAGGAGAGACACTGAATGGACGAGGAAGTTGCCGATCAGCAGGCGGAGATCACCAGACTGCTGATCTACTACACCCAGACGCCCTTCGTCGGGTCCAGTTGCGTGCGGGGAATTCTCCCCGTTCCTGGTCCGGGCGAATCGACTCGCATCGTCACCGGCAACGAGAGCGCCCACGTCCCGGACGGCCTGACGGTTTACGAGATTCCCCTCCGCGTGGACGAGGATTTTCTTCACGTGTACGAAATCGCAGCCATTCTCCGGGCTGTTCATACCGGCCCGTACACCGCGCCCAGCGTCCGTGCTCGCACTGTTCTGGGCATGCCTTTGGTTCAGATCGATACTTCCGTCGTGGAGACGGCGGGGGAATCTCCAGAGAGCAGGGCTTTCATCATCCTGCGCACGCTCGTCCACCCGTTCACCGAAACGAAACCCGTTCCACGCCTGCTCGGGTTCCTTTGTCGGGAGCCCGACCTGTTGCGCCTCTACGTCGACACCAAGAACATCCCAGGTGTGCTGGCCGTGGACGTTCGTCCGTCCGGTGCTCTCACTGCCCTCCTGGCGGCGCTGCCCTCCCTCATCGGCGAAGAGGGCAGAGTGGCGGCCGAGGAAGCGGACCCACACGCCTCGTACAGGGTTGACCTGACCTACTGGTGACCGTGTCCTGCTCCCGTGCGGCCTGTCCCGGACAGCGTGCTGACCAGGAAGGACGGCTCAACTCTGTCCGGGACAAGGATGAATCGTTGTGCTGCCCCGTGCTGGGCGTGAGGCTCCGGAGCAACAGAAGCGCTTAGAGGAAGTGGGGTTCTCTCCATGGCTCGCATCACGCTCGGCACACGATTCAGGGTCGCCGCGGCCACGACCGCGATGACCGTCGGAACCGCACTGATTCCGCTGTCCTCCGCCTCCGCAGCACCCGGGACGGAGGTCGGACTCGGGGGCGGCGTCACCATGCTCGCGTCGGCGAACGCCTCGTACGAGTGCCCGCGGATCCACACCAGCGAAAACTGGGCCTACACCTGGTGCCGCGTCTACAGCGGCAAGGTCCGGCTGATCGCGGACTGCGTCAAGACCCCCGACATGCCGTCCAAGTGGATCTACCGAAAAGACGGAAACCCGACTCAGCGTCTGCAGGCCGGCCGTTGCCCCATCGGCGTGGGACCGGACAGCGGAGTTCAAGCGGCCGGCTGACCTCCTGGCAACCCGGACCAGCGGACATCTCTCATGTCATGGAGGACAGATGAGGAAGTTCACCCCATCGCTCGCCGCAGCAGCGGTAGGCACAGCCGCTCTCTTCGTCGGTACGGTTGCTCCGGCGCAAGCCGCCCCCGCCTGGAACAAAACCGTGAAGTGTGAGCAGCGGGACGCGGACAACCGGAAGATTCCCACCCGACAGGGAAACGCCGAGCTCGGCTGGATGCACTTCTCAGGAAAACACAACATCAAAAAGTGCAGCGTCGTCAACAAAGCGCTCAAGAACCATCCCGTGGGCAAGGACGGCTCCAGCTTCACTTACGAGGGGCAGGTAATCAGTAGCTCGGGGCGCGTCAAAGTCGTCGTCATCGTCCAGTATTCACGCAAGACAACGGACAGCCGTTACGACGCAGGAGCAGGTCAGAAGATCGGTGTCATCACCGCCTACTGCGAGGGCACGAACAAGAACAAGTGCCCTCCCTGGGTCAACGATTAGCACCTCCCGCACAAGCACAACCGAACGGCGGAAAGCCCAGGGTTGATGCGCTCGCACTCGGCGAGACATGCTGATCGCGTGGGCATGCGGCCGGGTGGACGGATCATCCGCGCAGGAGACAAGGAGCCTTTTCCAACCTGGCGGCAGTGGGAACGAGTTGGGCGGTTCTGCGAAGCAGTGAAGCTCCTGGTAGACGGTGTCACGACCAAGATCCACCGTGCTGCCAGGAGCCTCCGTGCTTGTCCACGCGTCGTCGATCGGCCTGTTCAGCCGCACCCTGCGGTATCTGACTGGCCGACTCGCCTCCCGGCGCCGTGCCGTCCCGCAGCATCTCACCGTCCGTGGGCAGGCACAGGCCGCTGACCAGCTTCGACAGGGTGGACTTCCCCGACCCGTTGTAGCCGACCAGCGCGGTCACCTCCCCACGGCGCAGGGTGAGCGACACCTGCGACAGTGCATCGCTGTCCTTGCCCGCGTAGCGATGAGTGACCGCTTTGACCTCGATCGTCTTCGGCGGTGCGGGCTTGTGCGCGCCCCTGCGCATCCGGAAGCGACCCGCTTTGTCCAGGAAGTTGTTCCCGTCGTCCATGTAGAGCCCGGTGCGTACGGCTCGTGCCCCGACGGCCACCAGCCCGCGCACCGACTGCCCCACCATCTGCAAGGCGAACACGGCCGTGCCGGCGTGTCCGATGCTGATGCGGTTGGTGGCCAGCAGCCAGACGACCGCCGCCCACACGGTGGCCGAGCCCAGACCGCCGACCAGCGCACCGGCCAGGGACATACGGGCCCCGGTGTCGGCCGCGGCCCGGTCCTCTCGGTTGATCCGGGAAACGGTCTCCCGGTACCGGCCGGACAGGAATCCGGCCATCGTCCAGGCGCGGATCTGGTCGGCCGCGTCTTTGGTGGAGATGTGCCAATGCAGCACGGACAGCATCTCGGGAGCGCTGGCTTCGTCCACTGCGCTGATCGGGTTCGGTCTCGACTCCGTCATCGAGGTTTCCTCCGCCGCCGCGGTCGCCTGGCAGTTCTCCGCACGCGACCACGCGCTGCGTGAGGCCCGCGAGCAGCGCACCCTGCGGATCATCGCCGCCCTGTCCCTCGCAGTCATGCCGTTCCTCTCCGCCGCCCAGCGCCGCGCGGGGTGCGAACTGGGTTCCGCCTCGGTGGTCGCCGACTCCCAGCAGATCCTGCTGTGCACGTACCTGTCCGCCGTGCTCCTGGTCGGCCTGGTTCTCCACGCCACTCTCGGCTGGTCGTGGGCCGACCCCGTCGCAGCCCTGGTGATTGCCGCCATCGCCTTCAAGGAAGGGCGCGATGCCTGACAGGGCAAGGGCTGCTGCGCGGCTCCGGCCGCGATCACCGGCGAGCGCCAGGAGGTGGGCGAAGCGGAAGCGGCGAGGGCCTGCGGCTGCCGCCCCGGCTGCGCCTGCTGCGATTGAACGTTCTTCGCAGTGCGTCAGGGCGGTGGTCTCGACTCCGGCTGGACCGGTCCCGGTTCAGCCGGAGTCGAGCGACCGGCATACCGCCGCAGCCGCCGCCGAGGCGGATCAGCTGCGGCGAACCCTCCTCAGAATCGGACCGGCAGCCGGAGCGGGAAGGTGCCTTCACCGGCGAACCCGATGCGCTCGACCGCGTTCCGCTCGATGGCCAGGGCGAGGGTGTCACGCTGGAGCAGCAGGTGGTCGAGGACGATCTCGGTCTGGAGGTTGGCGAGCGCGGCGCCGATGCAGCGGTGCGCACCGTGCCCGTACGCGATGTGCCCGGCGCCGCGCGCCGCCTCGCGGGAGAGGTCGAGCCGTCCGGCGTCGTCGAAGGTGCCCGGGTCGCGGTCGGCGGAGAGAAGCCCGGCGGTCACGCCTTCGCCCTTGCGGACGAGGACTCCGCCGAGTTCCAGGTCCTCGGTGGCGTAGAGGGTGGCGCCGACGTGGACGGCTGAGACGTAACGGAGCAGTTCCTGTACGGCGCGCGGGAGCAGCTCGGGCTGGGCGCGCAGCCGGGCCAGCTCCTCGGGGTGGTCGAGGAGGGCCAGGACTCCGTCGGCGAGGAAGAAGGCCGACGGGGCGATCCCCGTGTTGATCAGGAGGAAGACGAGGGCGATCATCTCCTGCCGGCTGAGCTGCTGCTCCTGCGCCGCTTCCGCGTTGGAGCGCAGCAGGTCGGAGGCCAGGTCCTCGGCAGGTTCGGCGGCGCGGCGGTCGAGGAGACCGCTGATGTACGCGGCGAGGTGGCCGATGCCGGGGAGGAAGCGGTCGGGCTCGCCCGACTCGTAGTCCCGTATCCAGCCGCTCAGTTGCGGCCTGTCTGCCTCGTCGACTCCGATGATCTCGCAGATGACGTTCGTCACCAGGGGGTAGGTGAAGGAGTGCAGGAGGTCGAAATCGCTGTCCTTCGCGGCGAGTTCGGCGGTGAGGTCCTGGGTGAGCCTGTCGATCCGGGGGCGGAGCGCGGCGATGCGGCGGGGTGCGAAGGCGCGAATCACATGCGTCCGCAACCGGGTGTGCTCGGGGCCGTCGACCATGACCAGGATCTCCAGGTACTGCCGGTACTCCGGTGGCAGTCCCGCCTCGTCGAGCATCTCCGCGCCCACTCCGCCGCCCTGAGTTCCCGGGATCTTCGCCGGGTCGCGGACGAACCGGCTGTCGCCGAGCGCCTCCTTGACCACGTCGTACCGGGTGGCCAGCCAGACCGGGGTCTGCGTCAGAGGCAGCGTCACGCGCATCAGCGGGGCGTGACCGTGGGAGACGTCGTCGATGTGGGAGTGGGTCAGTTCGAGCGGTGCGGCGGCGGGTTCGGACATGGTCGTACTCCGTTTCGTGGCGTGCGCGAGTCCGTTGGTGTGTGCGAAAGGGGGCGCTGTTGTTGATCGGTATCAGCGGTTCGCGAAGTCCGCGTACGGGCGCGGCTGTTCGTGCTGAGGAGAGTGGTGACGTGCGGGCGCGGGGGTGGGCAGGTTCTCGCCCTCGACGTCGAGGTTGGGGAGCAGCCGGTCCAGCCACTTCGGCATCCACCAGGCGGACTTGCCGAGCAGGGCGAACAGGGCAGGTACGAGGGCCATCCGTACGACGAAGGCGTCGAAGAGGACGGCCACCGCGAGGGCGAAGCCGATCATTTTGATCAGGTCGTTGTGCTCCGTGACGAAGCCGGAGAACACACTGATCATGATGATTGCGGCCGCGCTGACCACCCGCCCGCCGTACCGGAATCCGGTGACGACAGCCTCACCCGGCCGGGCGCCGTGGACGTGGGCCTCCCGCATGCGGCTCACGAGGAACACCTCGTAGTCCATGGCGAGCCCGAAGACGACCCCGATCATGAGGATGGGCACGGTGCTCATCACCGGGCCGGGCTGCTGGATGCCGAACACGTCCGCCAGCCAGCCCCATTGGAAGACCGCCACCACGGCCCCGAGCGCGGCACTCACCGAGAGCAGGAAGCCGAGGGCCGCCTTCAGCGGGACGAGGACCGAGCGGAAGACGACCATCAGAAGCAGGAACGCTAGGCCCACCACCAGCGCGAGATAGGGCAGCAGCGCGTCGTCGAGGGTCTGGGAGAAGTCGATGAACATGGCGGTCTGGCCGGTCACGAGGATCTCGGTGGCGCCGGCGCCGGTGGCGATGCCGCTCGCGCTGTCGCGAAGGGAGCGGACGAGGTCCTCGGTCCTGACGTCGGTGGGGCCGGTCGCGGGAACGAGATTGAGGATCGCGGTGTCGTTCGCCGTGCTGGCGGCTGCAGGGGAGACCGAGACGACGTCGCTCCTCCCGGCGAGGGACTTGCCCACCGCGTCCGCCGCCTTCTTCGCGTCACCGGCACTGACGGTGACCGTCAGCGGCCCGTTGAACCCGGGGCCGAAGGACTCCGAGAGCATGTCGTACGCCTTGCGCTGAGAGGTCTCCCGCGCCATCGTGCCCTCGCCCGGCAGCCCCAGTTCCAGCGAGGCGGCGGGCACGGCGATCGCACCCAGGCCCAGGACGCCGACGACCAGGACGGCTGCCGGGTGGCGCAGGACGTAACCCGCCCAGCGGGCACCGAGGTTGGGCTTCTGCCGCGCCGCCTCCTTGGCGGCCCTGCGCCGTTGACGTGCCGAGAGCGGCTTGCCCCGGAGAGCCTTGCGGTCCCTGCGGCGCAGCACCTTGACAGGGGCGAAGCCGAGCAGCGCCGGGACCAGGGTGATCGCGATGAGGACGGCGACGGCGACCGTGCCGGCGGCGGCCATGCCCATCTTGGTGAGCATCGAGATGTTCACCACCGCGAGTCCGGCCAGCGCGATGATGACCGTGAGACCCGCGAAGACGACGGCGGATCCCGCGGTGCCGACGGCGCGGCCCGCGGCCTCCTGGCGCTCGCGGCCCTCCGCGATCTCCGAGCGGTAGCGGGAAATGATGAACAGGGCGTAGTCGATGCCGACGGCGAGGCCGATCATCATCGCCAGCGTCGAAGTGGTCGAGGACAGACCGAGAGTGCTGCCGAGCGCGGTGATGGCACTGATGCCCACGCCCACCCCGATGAGGGCGGTGAGCAGCGGCATTCCGGCGGCGATCAGGGAACCGAAGGTGATCAGCAGGACGATCGCGGAGACGAGGACGCCGATGCCCTCGGCACCGCCCATCGCGGCGTCCACCTTGATGGCGTCACCACCCGCCTCGACTGTCAGCCCCTCGCCGCGGGCCTTGGCCAGCGTCCGTGCGAGCGCGTCGTGCTGCACCTCGGTCAGTTCGAGTGCGGCGACCTTGTAGGTGGCGATGGAGTAGGCGGTTGTGCGGTCCTTGCTGAGGGTCTTCAGAAGGTACGGATCGGTGGCCGCGGTGACTCCGGAAGCTTTGGACAGGTCGGCGACGAGAGCGTCGACCTTGGCCTTCGTCGCGGGGCCGGTGATCTTCTGGCCCTGGGGCGCACGGATCACCACACGGGCGCTCGCACCGTCGGTTCCGGCTGCGGGGAACCTGTCGCGCAACAGGTCGAAGGCCTTCTGCGATTCCGTGCCCGGCATCGAGAACGTGTCGGTCGGAGGGGCAGGGGCAGTGGAGGCGGCGAAGCCCGCTCCGCCCAGGATCAGCACCCACAGCAGCACCATCAGGCCTCGCCGCCTGAAGGCCAGGCGGCCGAGTTTGTAGAGGAACGTAGCCATGACGAAGTCAGTCTCCTGTCGGGTGGGGCGGGTGTGAGGGGAGGCCGCGCAGGCGTTCATCCGTGCGCGTCTCCACGGCCCGACGGCCGTCGGGCGTCGATGGGCGCGGGACGTTGCGGTGATCCAGGAAGGGAGGCCCGAGCCGTCGTGCCCGTGTGGCATCACGATGGCACTAAGTTGGCGCCATGACAAGGCGTGATGAGGTGTCGTGGTGCCATGGTGGCGTCATGGTGGAGGATTTTGATCGGTTATGGCCGGAAAGAAGGCATGTGCCGCTTCCCGGAACCGGGCGACGGCACATGGAACTGTCATCGCTGGTGGAGGCCGTCGATTAGGGGCCCGAGCGAGAGGACGGGTCGAAAGTTGAGAAGTGCCAGGACGGCGGCGGTGGCGGGCGAAGGGTGTCGGCCCGCGTCCTGCCGCGGCTCTCGGCGACCGCAACGGTGAGGTTCGCCACGTATGCGTCAACAGGACCGGTTAATAAGCGAGTTGGATCGTTGGCCGGACATCGGGACGTCTGGCTTTCAGCCGGTCAGGAGCTTCACGCAGGAGAGGACCGCGGCGCCACAGGTGACTCGAAGGACGCCGGCAGGCTGCGGGTCCCCGTCACGCCAGCTGTCCTCGGGGATGGGCCGTACGGCAGAGCTGTCCGCGGCTACGGGCCCGTATGAAGGCGCCGTCCTCGGATTCGGCCGTGAGGCTGAGAGGGCAGGGGTGGCCGACTGCGGGTCGACAGTGACGTAGTGGACGCCCAGCGGCGCGGTGAGTGCGCGCAGGGCGGGCTCGGAGAGCCTGATCCAGGGCCGGCCTGCGCCCAGGGTGACGGTGAGCCGCTCCTCCGAGGTGAATCCGACTGCCGTACGTACACCGGGTGGGGTACGGAAGAACCGGGCGGGGCAGCTGGCGGAGCCCGGCCGGAGGGGGACGAAGAGAGGTCCGGCCGGGCCGCGCCCACCAGGCTCGTCCGTGAAGTGATCTGTCGGGGACGATGCGTTCCTCCAGGTGCGGTACTTCCGGCAACACGCCCCGGCCTTCTCGGTGACGGCCGGGGCGGCCCTGCGCGTCCGGTGCCGCGGAAGCGAGGGAGCGCCGGGTGGCGCATCATTCGGCGGACCGTACGCCCTCGCCGTCCCGCATCGAACCTGGCGAGGCTTCCGTCTCCCGCTCGGGAGGGGCATCGTGGGAAGCGGGGCGCAGGAGGTGCTCATGTCCGGTTTCTCGCTCTCCGCGTTGTCCGCCCGGCGCCCTGAGTCCCGCCGCTTCGGGACTTCGGGCATCGGTTTTCCCCTGCGGGACAGGATCGCGGTGGTCGCGGCCCTGGCTGCGCCGCTCGGGGCCGCCGCGCTCCCGATCCCGTTTCGCGCCGGTATGGCGTCTGCCAACATGGCACTGATCCTCGTGGTCGTCGTCGCGGTCGCCGCCAACGGCCACCGGCTTGCGGGCGGTCTCGCGGCCCTCTCGTCCGCGCTCTGGTTCGGCTTCTTCCTGACCCGGCCGTACGAGCGCTTCGCCGTGGACAGTCGGGGCGACGTGACGGCTGCGGTGCTGCTGCTGGTGGTGGGCCTCGTCGTCTCCCAACTGGCGGCGCGGGCGCGCCGGTTGAAGGTCGTGGCCATCACGGATGCCGATCATCTTGCCCGCATCCACGACACCGCACAGTTGACGCAGTCCGCGAAGTCCGCCGACGCCGTGGTCGGCCACGGGACCCTCCTCGGACGCCCGCCCCGGATCGAGCAGAGCGGCGACCTCGTCGTCGGCGCCCGCACGTGGGACGTGGAGTGGCACGGCTGGCCGCAGGAGGAGATCGAACTGCGCGCCTTCGGCAACCGCTACTGCGGCAGGTTCATGCTGAGGACCTCGCCGGGGACGGCCACCACGCTCCAGGCGAGGCTCGTCGCGGTGACGCTCGCCGACCAGGCCGGGCCGGCTCTCGCCCACCCGGAGGTCGTACGGGGCGGCTGACCCGGGCTGCGCCCGCCACGGTCCCGATCCTGCCGGTCACCTCGCTGACCTGGCAGTTCCCGGCGTCGTCAGGATGACGTCAAGCGGGGCCCGTACACCATCAGGAGGTCGTCAACGCAGCCGATGACCGCGCACAAGCGTCCGATGCTGGTGATCACACGGGATCGTACGAACGGCCTGGGTACGAGGCTGGAGGGCGAGTGACGATCACCGCTGGCACCGAGCAGAGCCAGGGTGCGGGGGCCCGGACGCTGCGACGGAAACCTCACCCGGACGTTTTGCGACGGGGGAAATCCCGGGTCGCGGCTCTGAGGGGGGTCGCTGGACGGACAGCCGGGTGATGGTCTCCATGACGTCGCCCGGCTGGTCCGTCGTCGGAGCCGGTTCGGGACGGGGAGCGGTGTCACGTTCGGGCACAGCCACGTGGGCGGGGCGCTGCGCGCTGCTCGCCGGGGTGCTCCTGGTCGCGGTCGGCGGATACGGGCCACTGCCCCAGCTACCCGTCGGACGTGTCCTGGGTGACCTCGACGAACCTTCGGACAGGTCTCCGCGCCCCGTCGTGGTGGATCGGTGTGTGGGCTCCGGCCAGCGGTGCCCCGGAGCCGCCGTGCCGGACAGCTACGATCTCCGCCGCGATCGACAGCGCCGTCTCCTCCGGCGTCCGTGCGCCCAGGTCGAGTCCGATGGGCGAGTGCAGGCGGGCCAGTTCCAGTTCGGTGACGCCGGCTTCCCGCAGGCGCTCGTTGCGTTCCAGGTGGGTACGGCGCGAACCCATCGCGCCGACGTACGCCACGGGCTGCTTCAGCGCCCTCACCAGCAGGGGTACGTCGAACTTGGCGTCGTGGGTCAGGACGCAGAGCACCGTCCGGGAGTCGAGTCGCGTCGATTCCAGGTAGCGGTGCGGCCAGTCGACGACGACCTCGTCCGCCTCGGGGAAGCGTTCCTTCGTCGCGAAGACCGAGCGGGCGTCGCACACCGTCACGTGGTGGCCGAGGAACTTCCCGGCCCTCACGAGCGCCGCGGCGAAGTCGATCGCACCGAAGACGATCATGCGGGGTGCGGGGACGCTGGTTTCGATGAGGAGCGTCAGCGGCTGTCCACAGCGCGAACGGTCCTCGCCGATGACGACGTCGCCGGTCCGGCCGGCGCCGAGCAGGGCACGGGCCTCGGCGGCTGCCGTCCGGTCCAGGTCTGGGTGACCGCCGAGGCCGCCCTCGTACGTGTCGTCGGGGTGTACCAGGAGGGCGCGGCCGAGCAGTTCGGGCGGCCCTTCGGTGACGCGGACCAGTGCCGCTGGCGACCCCTGTGCGGCTGCGGCGTACGCGGCGGCGAGGACCCTGCGGGCCGGTGAGCCGCCCCGTACCGGTGTGATCAGGATGTCGATGACGCCGCCGCAGGTCAGGCCGACGGCGAATGCGTCGTCGTCGCAGTAGCCGAAGCGTTCGAGGACGGTCCGGCCGTCGTCCAGGGCCTGCCTGCACAGGTCGTAGACCGCACCCTCCACGCATCCGCCGGAGACCGACCCGATGGCCGTGCCGTCACTGTCGACGGCGAGGGCGGCACCGGGCTGCCGGGGTGAGCTTCCGTTCGTGGCCACGACCGTGGCGACGGCGAACTCACGTCCCTGCCGCACCCACCGGTCGAGCTCGTCGGCGATGTCCAGCACGGCGGTCTCCTTCAGGGCGTTGGCGAGATCCGGGGAGGCCGGGTTGGAGGGGTTCACACCCATTGACTTGGCACCGAGTGGACAGGTCGCATGACGAGGGGTGCAGGTTGGTGTCGAAGCAGGCCGGACGCTGGTGCCCAGCTCGGTTTCGACGGACTTCGGTTCGGACTCTGTCCACCTGTGGTCGCCATCGGGCTGGAGCCTCTCACGCGGGGTGTGTCATCCCGCGCAGCACGATCGCGTACTCGTCCGTCGCGTAGCGCGTCGGCTCGGGGAGACCGTGGAACGTACCCAATGATCCGCGTGGGTACTGCGGAACTTGTGCGCGAGCGACCCGTCCCGATGCCGCTCGCGCCACCGCGCCGCGAGGCCGTACATGTACGTCAAAGCAGTGCTTCAGGATGGATCGGCAGGTCCGTCAGGCGTTTGCCCGTCGCGTTGAACACCGCGTTGCCGATGGCGGGCGCCACCCCGACGATGGTGATCTCACCGAGTCCCTTCACACCGATCGGATCGGCCTGCGGGTCCTCGGTGTTGATGAAGGCGGCGTCGAGGTCGGGGACGTCCGCGTTCACCGGCACGAGGTAGTCGGCGAGGCTCGCGTTGACGATGCGGCCGTTACGGTGGTCGGTGACGGTGCCTTCGAGGAGGGCCATTCCGATACCGCCGACCATGCCGCCGATGGCCTGGCTGTGGGCGAGTTTGGGGCTGATGACCCGCCCCACGTCGTACGCCGCGAAGATCCGCCGCACGCGGACGAGACCGAGGAGGGGATCGACGGAGACCTCGGCGAAGACGGCTCCGTAGCCGTAGGTGGAGATCTTTGAATCGGTGTCGCCGGGACCCCAGGTGCCGGTGGTTTCGAGGCTGGGCAGTCCGGCGCGGCGCAGGATGTTCCGGTAGCTGTCCCGGGCTCCTCCGTCGGCGGCCGACAGATGGCCGTCGCGGGCGCGCACATTCGCCGGGTTTGCACCGTGGAGAGGCGAGTCGGGGTCCGCCACCGCCCTGCGGATGAACTCTGCCTTCAGCGCGTTGCAGGTGGTGTGCGCGGCCGAGCCCACGCTCGCCATGGTGCAGGCTGCCGCGTGCAGGGGTGCGGTGGGGTAGCTGGAGTCGCCCAGCCTGAAGGTGACCGCAGAGGCGGGCAGCCCGAGGGCGTCCGCGGCGACCTGCATGACGGAGGTGGTGGTGCCGGGGCCCATGTCTGCGGTGGCCGCGAAGACTTCGGCGGTGCCGTCGGCGTTGATCCGGGCTCGTGCGCTGGAGTCGCGTCGGTTGTTGTGGTAGCTGGCGGTGGCCATTCCCATGCCGATGAGCAGGTCGCCGTCTGTGCGCGAGCCCGGCTTGGCGTGCCTGCGGGACCAGCCGAAGCGACGTGCGCCGGTGTTGTAGCACTCGCGCAACTTCCGTGTGGAGAAGGGGAGTCGGGAGACCTCGTCCCGGGTCGGCTCGTTGCGCAGCCGCAACTCAATGGGGTCCAGGGCAAGTTCGTGTGCGAGCTGGTCCATCGCGGTTTCCAGGGCGAAGTTGCCGAGTGCCACGCCGGGCCCTCGCATGGAGGCCGGGGAGTGGACGTCGACGGGCGTGACCCGGTAGGCGGTACGGGTGTGGGGGACGCCGTAGAGGAACTTCGGCAGGTCGGTCAGACCGTCCGTGTAGGTCCGGTAGCGGGCGTTCTCGATACGGACCTCGTAGACGAGCGCGCTGAGGCGCCCCGCCGTACTGCTGCCGAGGGTCATCCGGTGGCGGCTGGCGGGCCGGAACCCGGTGCCGTAATAGAACTGACGCCTTGTCAGCACTACCTTGACGGGCTTGCCGACCTCGCGCGCGGCGAACGCGGCCAGGATGACATGGTCGTAGGTCTGGATTCCGCTGCCGAACCCTCCGCCCACGAACTTGTTGTGCACGCGCACGTTGCCGACGGGGATGCCGAGCGCGCCGGCCACGTTGCGCGCGGCGCCCTGTGACCACTGGGTCTTGTCCCAGAGCGTCAGCCGTCCGCCCTGCCAGCGGGCGATGGTCGAGGGCAGTTCGATGGGGTTGTGGTTCTCCCGGGCGCTGGTGAGTTCCAGGTCCACCTTCACCTGCGCCGAACCCAGCGCGCCCGCGGGGTCGCCGCGGCTGTAGTCGGGCTCGTCCTCGGGCGTCTGCGAAGGGGCTTTTGGATCGTCGAAGTCGGTGACCGCGTCCTGCCGTTCGTACGTCGCTTCGACCAGCGAGGCGCCATGGGTCGCCGCCTCCAGGGTCTTTGCGACGACGACCGCGAGGGGCTGGCCGTAGAAGGCGATTCGATCGACCGGGTGGGCCAGCCGCAGCTTGCTGAAGTCGGTCAGGACGCGCAGGACGCCCGGGTGGCCGAGCGCCGCGTCCACCGAGATCCGGCGCACCGTGCCACGGGCCACCGTGCTGTTGACGATCACGCCGTACAGCAGGCCTTCGACGCGGTGCTCGGCCGAGTAGGTGGCCGCGCCGGTCACCTTGAGGCGGGCGTCGACACGGGAGAGCCGCTGCCCGACGACGGTCTTCGCCATCACTGTCCTCCGATCGTCATGAGTTGACGGCGTACGGTCCGTTCGACCAGCTGCACCTTGAAGGCGTTCTCGGACAGCGGTACGGCGCCCTCGGCCGCGAGGGCCGCGGCATCCGCCCACGTCCGGCGCTCCGGCCGCTTGCCGCGGAGTGCCTTTTCCACCTTGGGCAGCCGCCACGGCACGGTCGCCACACCGCCGACGGCCACCCTGGCATCCCGCACCACGCCGCCCCTGATGTCCAGCGCCACCGCTGCGGACGCGAGGGCGAACTCGTACGACTGCCTGTCGCGGACCTTCAGATAGCCCGACCGGCGCGTGTGCGCCCCCGCGGGGACGGATAGGGAGGTGATGAGTTCGCCCGGCCGGAGCGAGTGCTCGTTCTGGGGCGTGTCTTTGGGGCGGAGGAAAAAGTCCTGGACCGGGATGGAGCGGGTGCCGTCGAGGCTCCGTACCTGGATCACGGCGTCCAGCGCCACCAGAGCAACTGCCAGGTCGGACGGATGAGTTGCCACGCAGTGGGTGCTCGTCCCGAGAATCGCCTGCATGCGGTTGTCACCCGCGCGGGCATCACAACCCGAGCCCGGGTCGCGACGGTTGCACGCGGAGTGGACGTCCCGGAAGTACGGACAGCGGGGCCGCTGCATGATGTTGCCCCCGATGGAGGCCATGTTGCGCAGCTGGGCCGAGGCGCCGAGTTCGAGGGCCTGCGAGAGGACGGGGTAGGTGGCGCGTACCTGCGGATGTGCGGCGAGCTCGCTCATCCGGACCAGGGAACCGACGTGCAGCCCCTGTCGGGTGACGGTGATGTCCTTGTACGGCAGTCCGTTGATGTCGACCACGTGCGCGGGGCGCTCGACGGTCTCCCGCATGAGGTCGACCAGTGTGGTCCCGCCGGCGATGTAACGGCCGTCGCGGGCACCGGCGTTGAGTGCGGCGGTGACGGTGGTGGCTCGGCTGAAGGCGAAGGGATGCACGCGGTCATGCCTCCTTGGCGGTCTGCTCGATGGCGGCGACGATGTTCGTGTACGCCCCGCACCGGCACAGGTTGCCGCTCATCCACTCGCGGATCTCTTCCCGGGAGCGGGTGTGGCCCTCGGCGATGCAGGCGACGCCCGACACGATCTGCCCCGGCGTGCAGTAGCCGCACTGAAGGCCGTCGTGGTCGATGAACGCCTGTTGCAGCGGGTGCAGTTGTTCGCCCTTGGCGAGCCCCTCGATCGTGGTGACGCGCGCGCCCTGGTGCATCACGGCGAGGGTCAGGCAGGCGTTCACCCTCCGGTCGTCCACGAGCACCGTGCAGGCACCGCAGGCTCCCTGGTCGCAGCCTTTCTTCGTACCGGGGAGGTCCAGGTGCTCACGGAGGAGGTCGAGGAGCGAGGTGCGGTTGTCGACCTGGGCGGTGCGCTGCTCGCCGTTGACCGTCAGGCGGACGGTGGAGAGCCGGTCTGCCGGCACCGGCACCGGTTCCGACGCGGGTGTGGGCAGGTGAAACGGGGTCAGCAGGGGCAGACCGGCCGCCGCTGTGGATCCCGCGACGAAGGTTCGTCGTGTGAGCGTGGTTGTCTCGTCGAACGTTTCCGGCATGCGTGATGCACCCTCCCGGTCGAACGCGTGGCAAGTGATGACACCTGGTGTCATCGTAACAGTGATGACACCAGGTGTCATGGATGTCGACAGCGGCAAGAAGGGCGTGGCGGTAGCTGTGTCTTAGGACGCGAGCGGGGCCGCGACCGCGGCCCTGAGCTCCTCGACGGATTCACGCAGCAGGGCGTGCAGGTCCTGTGTCTCCGGACCCTCGATCCAGCATTCGCGCGCGGCCCTCCATGCGGCGGCACCCGCCGCGGCGGTCAGGAAGGCAGTCCGCGGTGCGACACCGCGCTCGCACAAAGCCTCCGTCACAGCCGCGCTGGTCGCGGCGAACTTGGCCTGCTCGCGTTCCCGAAGCTCCGGGTTGGCCACGATGACCGCTCGCCGACGCCGGGCGTGCGCATGACCCGTGTTCACCAAGTCCACAGCGGCGCCGTACCCCTCCAGGGTGACGGCGAGCGGCGAGAGGTCGGCCGGTGCGGCGGCCATGGCCTCGACGATCACCTCGTGAATCCGGGCCGAGAGTGGGAACAGCACCTCGCGCTTGTCGGGGAAGTATCGGAAGAACGTCCGCTTCGTCAGACCGGCCCGCTCGGCGATCTCGGCGACCATGGTGTCCTCGAAGCCACGCTTCTCAAACAGCTCAAGCGCGGCCCGCGACAGTCGTCCCGCTGCGCCCGGCGTCCATCTACCCATGTCACTCATCCTAGTGATGTCACTCAATGTCATCGGGTATGGGGCGATGAATCCTGGGCCTGCTGGCGCGGTCGGCAGTGCAGGTGGGTGAGAAGCTCGTCGCCCAACCCCGCGGTTGGGCCGCACCACCAGGACCCGCTGTCCCGGCTGAGCGCGGCCCCGGTGACGTGTGCGGCGACCTTGGCCTGCGGCCCGGCGCGCCCACGCCGAGAGGCCGCATCCCGTGGCGGCGATGCGGCCGGAGTGCGTGTGCTCCGCGGGGGTCCGCGGTCAGCAGGGGCGGTAGGACGAGATCTTGTCGTTGATCCAGTTGGGGATGGTGGCCCACCACTCGCCGGGGCCGATCCGGAATTCGAGGCCGCCGTAGTTCTTGTGCTCGTAGAAGCACATGGAGAGGTTTGTGCTGTTACCGATGGAGGAGGTGGAGTCCTTGCCCGATCCGGTGAGCTCACCGACCGTCACAGGTGCACCGCTGGGGTACACGGGGATGGAGTAGTTCGGGTTGGCGTAGATGAAGACGCCAGCGAAGTTGGCGTCCGTGGTGGCTGCGGCTGCGGCGGCGGGGGTGGCGGTTGCCGCGACGCCCGCTGTTGCGGCGAGGGTGCCTACGGCGGCGGCCAGTGCGAGCTGCTGCTTGGTCTTTGCCAGGAACGACATGAACTCTTCCTTCTCTTCAGGGAGGAGTCCGGCCTTGGAGCGACTCGCGCCAAGGTTGGAGGAGCCTTGCCATATCGCAACGTCGCGCAAGAACTTGCTGCAAGTGCTTGGAAAGCATTGCATGAGGTTTCCATGCGAGCAACTCCCGTGCACTCACGAATAGTTGGCGGACGGCGTGGATCGATCCTTCGCGCCAGGATTCGGCGCGACTTTGCCCAGCACCTGGGGTTGCTGGCGGCTCACATGGTGTTCCCAGTTCCAGGGCAGGCGGCGCCGCCTTCGAGGGGCCGCTACTCCTTCACAGGCATTGGATGCGGGCGTTGTTGCAACGGTCCTGGCGGGTTTCCCCGAGGAGGGGCCACGTCTGATCGGCTTGAAGGGCGACGCTGACCAGCATGATGAGGAGATCGATGTCCGCGTCGCTTTCGAGGTGAAGCGTCACCCACGGGGATCCGGGCACCACCCGGACGGCCGGCGACGCCGCCAGGTCTTCCGCAAGGCGTCGTACGACCCCGACGGTCAGTCGCAGATCGGCGTCCTGGCCGGAGTGGAAGTGGAGCAGCTCGCCCCGCACGGAACCCATGCCTTGTCCGGTTCCGCAGCTTGGTCCGGCCTCGGAAAGGTCCGGCCAGTCCCTCAGTTGTGCCATGGCGCGTGCGGCCAATGTCATGGGTCGATGATGGCCGGTCCACCGGCTGGCCGACAGGCCATCGGGAGCCGTAATCCGGTTGTGGCGAGCATGTTCAACTCTCGCGCCGGACGCGGATGCTGAGGGCAGCAGGCGCGTCCTCGATCACTTCGAGGTGCGGCGGGAAGTCCCCGCTCGTATGTGCGCGCGGAGTGTCTTCCCCGGCCCAGCGTACGTGGACGATTCCCCGGCCTATGACCGTTGCGGGAGGTGCGGTGGACTGTATGCGGATCTGCATGTCCTCCTCCGCGCGACTCTCCCCGGTGTCCAGGAGTACGTCGCTGTAGCTCGCTCCGGAGTCCATGCTCACGGTGGACGTGCCCAGGAGTGGAATGACCGTCAGCCGGTAGGTGCCGCGAGGATTGCCGAGCAGGTCGACGAGGCGGACCTTCAAAGTGCGCATCGCGGAGGACCCCTTGAGTGGCTGCCGTGGTGCGGATGTCCGGTGCAGCGTGCTGCACGCACATCATGGCCCGGAAAGCGGAACACGGAGTGGCCCCCTGGGGACTTTGGCCTGATGCCTGTCTCGCCGGGAGGTGTCCGGCCGGACAGGCGCACTCGATCGCGGCGGAAGCCGGTACGCCGGACATGCCGCCATCGGAACCTGTCGGCACGGCGAGGGCCGCGTCGTACCGGCCGAGGTCGTTGAGCAGGACGGTCCACGCGGACGCGCATCGGTGATGGCCACGTCGACACGAGCTACATACGTCCGACGGTCCATGAGGCATGGGAGTTGACCTGGTCCGCTGTCGCCCCGGCCAATTCCTTGTAGTTGTTGGTCAACGCAGAGGCTTCGTCGACTGGCAGTGTTCCGCCGCGCGCCTCAGCCTGTGCGATGACTGCTTCCGGTCCCAGCTCGCGGTTGGCCAGCACGATCGCGTTGACCGCCGCCCGGCGCATCGTCTCGTAGCGGTGCAGCGCGGTCGCGGGGTCGGGCTCGCGGGCCAGGCACCAGGCCAGCACTCGGGCGTCGACGATTGACTGTGACCCGCCGTTCATGCCCATCGGGAACATCGGGTGTGCGGCGTCACCGAGCAGCGTGATCCGGCCGAAGCTCCAGCGGGGCAGGGGATCGCGGTCGAGCATGGGGTACTCGAAGATCGCCGACGAGCGCTCGACCAGCTTCGCCAGGTCGATCCAGGGCAGGTTCCAGTTCGCCACGCCCGCCAGGGCTTCGGCCGTCATGATGCGGCGGTTCACGCGGTCCAGGGGTTCGACGCGCACCCCGTGACGCACTTCGAGCACCCAGTTCATCAGGGCCTCGCCGCCCTTGGCCGCCGGGTCCTCGATCGGGTAGGCGACGAACTTCGCGCCGGGGGTGCCGCCCGCCACCACGATCGTCCGGCCGTCGAAGAGGTGCGGGTACGGGGCGACTGCGCGCCACATGTGGACGCCGTTGAAGTGCGCGGGGCCTTCGGACGGGTACAGCTGGGCGCGTACCGCCGAGTCCATGCCGTCGGAGCCGATCAGGACATCGGTGTCCTCGGCCACCGTGGTCCCGCCGACCCGGTCCAGGAAGTGTGCCCGGACTCCGTGCGGGGTCTGCTCGGCGCGCCGGAACAGCAGGCCGGTGCGGATGCGGTCCGCCCCCAGACGTTCGCGTACCGCAGCCAGGAGCATCAGGTGCAGACGGCCACGGTGCACGGAGTACTGGGACCAGCGATACCCGGCCGCAAGGCCGAGCGTCTCGTCCCACACCGGCTCGCCCGACCGGTCGCGGTAGCTCAGCCGGTGTGGGGGCAGTGCGATGGCGGCCAGTTCGTCGGCCAGGCCGAGTTCCGCGATTTCCCGTACGGCGTGCGGCAGCAGGTTGATCCCCACGCCGACCGCCTCGATGGACCGGGCTGCCTCCCGTACCCGCGGCCGGAAGCCCGCGGCGTGCAGGCTCAGGGCGCAGGTACGACCGGCGATGCCGCCGCCGACGATGGTGACGTGCATGGGCCGTTCCCCGTTCTGTGGAGTCAGCTCGGAATGTCGACCTTACGGTCCAACTCCGTTTGAAGGGCGACCACTTGCATGTTCAGCGCGAAATCGAAGCGCTCCTCGTAGGTGCCGGCGGCGACGTGTGACGCGGCTGCGCTCAGTGCCGGATACGCGGGGGCGTTCTGGTTGAAGTTGTTGTCGATTCCGGGTCGCCCGGCGCGGTCGCCCTGGACCAGGCGGCCATCGTGCGGGACCAGGACCAGGACCCAGATGCCCACGTGCCCACGTGCGGGTTTGGGCCAAGCGCGCTGTTGGGGACTTCCAGCACGATGCTGGACACGTGCTTGTCAGCGAAGAAGTCCGTGCCGATCCACTGGGACTTGTCGTTCGCGCCGACGGGGTCGGCGAAGAACGGGTCTCTGCGGAGTCCGGCGAAGAACCTGAAGCCGCCGGCCCCGGAGATCTGTGGTTCGGAGTCGAAGGTCACGGGAACGTCGGCAAGGATCGTATCTCCCGCGTCGGGGTCGGCCGCGGCCTCCCGGCCGGTCGCCCGTTGCAGGCTCGCGGTCTGCGCGTTGTCCCGCACGGGTGAGAAGCGGATGCGGAAGGCGATGTCGGTGACCGCGTCGGCGTCGGTGTCCACGCCGAATTCGTAGACCGACTTGTGGTCGACGGCGTCGTCGGTGATCGGTGAGGTCGGATTGATGTTCATCACCAGGATCGTCTTGCTCGCGTCACTTGGTTTCTGGAATGCGTAGAGGTCGCTGATGTTGCTCCTGGGGTCCATGCTTGTGGGGCTGATGCCCAGGCCGGAGACGTGATGTGCCATGGCGAGACGCCTCATCAGGTGGCGTGGAAGTGCCGGTGGAACATGGGTGTGGTGCGTCGCGTCAGATGCTCGGCCCAGGTGTTGCGCTCCCCTCCGTCACGACCACCCGCCGCTGCCTTGCGCGCGGGCCGTTGCCTCCCTCGTGACTGGAGGAACGTCGTGAGCCACGATCTTCCTGTCCGCAGCCGACTGCATATCCGTCAACCGGTGTATTTGCTCCGGGTTTCGGGACTCCGCGAGCAGCCTTTGTACAGCCGCCGGGGTCTGGGGGTGGTGGGGCTGCTTGAGGGTACGGACGGAGGTGATCCTGCCTGCGATGAGGGTCACTTCGACCTGCACGTAGCCCTTATCGGTGGGGACTGTCGACCCCGTGAGGACTTGGGTTTCGGAGCCGGAGTCGGGTGTGTGCGAGTGGGGGCGCCGTCGTTGCCGTGCTGCGAGGTGACTCGGTCGACGTGCCGATCGAAGGCGCGTAATGCCAGACCGGGAACAGGTCGGCAACGGACAGGACCAGGACGGGAAGTGCTCGTTGCACGGTGGTGTTGCCCTTCGCTCGGAAGCCCGGCCGTTTCGGCTCTCGGGCCAGGCTGAAGCGTTCGAAGTGGATCTGCGCCTTCGGTACGCCGAGTGTGCGCAGGCCGCGCTGCACGGCGTTGGTCATGCCGGGCGGCCCGCAGATGTACATATCGCGCCCGATGAGGTCGGGGACGAGGGCGCTCAGTGCGGCAGGGGACAGCGGGTCGGGGTGCGGCAGGCCGCTGATCAGGTGCAGCAACGCGCCCTTGGAGAAGGCGAGGTCACGCAGTTCGTCATAGAGGACGGCGTCCTTGCGGGCGGAGACCCGGTAGATGAGGACGGCATAGCCGTGCGGTCCTCCAGGAGTGCGCGGATCGGGGTGATGCCGACGCCGCCCGCGATGAGCAGGGCGTCCGGGCGGGTGCGGTGGAGGGTGGTGAAGGCGCCGTAGGGGCCTTCGGCGAAGACGCGGGTGCCCGGCGCGAGGTGGCGCAGCGACGCGGAGCCCGCACCGGAACACGGGGGCACGCTGACCCTGGGCAGCGAGCCGGGCGCCACCGCCTTCGTCCTGGAGCTTCCGCGCACGGAGGCCTGAGGGCCCGCAGTTGCTGTGGCCCGTTCATCAGCGCCTGGCCGGGGCCGAGGGCACTGCCCTCATGGGCTGCGCGGGTTCAGCGCCGAGGACGTCTCGTCGGACGGTGCCTCCGCGAGTGCGTCGCGCAGTGCCGCGCGGGAGGTCACGCCCAGCTTGGGAAAGATCTGGTACAGGTGGGTGGAGACGGTGCGCGGGGACAGGAAGAGCCGTTCGCCGATCTGCTTGTTGGTGAGACCGGCTGCCGCAAGTGTGGCGATCTGCCGTTGCTGGGGTGTCAGTGACGTGGGTCCGGTGCTTGTGTCGTGTCCGACGGAGACTCCGGTTGCCCGCAGTTCGTTGGTGGCCCTGGTGGTCCAGGGGGCGGCGCCGAGGCGGCGGAAGGCGTCCCTGGCGTCGCCGAGGTGCGTGCGCGCCTGTCTGGTCAATTTCGCCCGTCGCAGGTGTTCGCCGTAGGCGAGCTGGACCCGGGCCCGCTCGAACGGCCAGTGCTCGGCGCCGGGGACGGCGAGTGCCTCGTCGAAGAGCTCGCCTGCGCGGCGGCCGGCGGCCACGAGTGCTGCGGACGCCTTAACGGTCATGGCCAGCCGTGGCGATATCGAGCCGACGTCGTTCTGAAGTACGGCTGTCACATGGGCTGTTGCCTCCGTGGAGCGGCCCGTTCTGATCGCGGCCTCGACGAGATCCATGATGACGAACAGGGCCGTGGGTACGTACGGGGCGAGGCCACCGGCACGGCTGATTGCGGTCACGTGCCGGTAGGCGTCCTCGTACTGGCCCTGGCCGAGGGCGGCGAGCGCCCTCGCGTGCGCGGCGCACGACAGGAGGAATCTGACCCGGCGGGATGTCGCCCACAGGATGATCTCGTCGGTCAGGGCTCGGGTGACGGCTTCGTCGCCCCGTGCGGCGGCGGCCAGCGCCCGTTGGTAGCGGAAATCCATCGAGAGCAGGTGGTAGCTGTGTGCTTCGCCGAGCTGTTGGCCGTGCTCGGCCTGCGCCACCAGTTGGTCCCACTCGCCTGTCGCGAAGCGGTCCCTGCCGAGGAAGACCATTCCCTGGAGTTCCAGGGTGAGTGAATTGCTGTCCCGCCCGGAGCTGAGCACGCGTCGCAGCGCGGTCCTGCATCCGGCAAGTCGGTCGACGTAGAGGGCAGCCATGGCGATGCGGATGACCCGGGCCGGGTCGGACTCCTGGTCGAGCGTGGCGATGACCGCGTCGAGCTCTGCGAGCGCGGTGGCTGTGCTGCGGGCCGGGTCGGCAACGGGGCCGAGGATCAGGGCCAGCCGGTCGGGCACATGTGGCTTCAGCACATGTGGCTTCAGGAGGTCGAGTGCCCGGTGAAGCGGCTTCCACAGCTCGGCACGCTGACCGCCGTGGCACACCCAGGCGAGGGTGTAGAGCGCCTCGACCATGGTGATGTCTGTCGCGTCGTAGGGCTGGTGCTGCATCTCGATCGCGCCGACGAGCAGCCGGTGTGCGGTGTCGAGATCGCCCTCACCGCTGAGGAGGATGTGGTGGGCTGCGGCAACCGCCGCGACCAACGGCCCGGCCCGGCGGCCGTCGGCCTGGCGGGCCTCTTCGAGCAGGCGGGGCACATCCCGCAGATCACCGGTCAGGTCCGCGCCGAGGTAGGCCGCCTCCGCGATCCGGCGGCTGCGGTCGTCACCGCGCGGGCTCAGTTCCGCGGCGCGCAACAGTGCGGCGACGGCGCCGCCCGCGTCGCCGCGCCGCACGATGTCGTGCGCCACCTCCTCCAACAGGCTCGCGACCTTCTCGGTGGGTGCGACAGCGGCCTGGGCGAGGTGCCAGGCACGCCGCTCGGGCCGGTCGGTCCGCTCGGCAAGGGCGTGGTGGGCCTCGCGGCGCTGAGTGCTGGTCGACAGTTCCACCACGGCGGAGCGCGTCAGGGGGTGGCGGAAGAGCAGCTGGTGGGTGCCGTCGTCCACCCGGACCAGGCCCGCCCGCTCGGCGTACGACAGATCGGCCAGGCCGGACGGCGGCAGGACGCTCAGGTCGCCGGTGCCGTCCAGGACCGCGTGGAGCAGCAGCAGACGGGTGGGCGAGGGCAGGTCCTGGACCCGGGAGGCGAACACGTCCTGGAGCCGGCGGCTCAGCGGCAGCGTGTCGGGCAACCGGACTCCGGAGCGTTGCGTGCCGCTGAGGGCGATCGGCAGTTCCAGCAGGGCCAGCGGGTTGCCCCGGGCCTCGGCCAACAGCCGTGCGCGCACGCGCGGCGCCAGGAACGGGAAGTGGCCATGGACCAATGCCGCTGCCGCGATCTCGTCGAGGGGCCGTACGTGATGTTCGGGCACCCCGACGCGTGCGAAAAAGCACCCTTCTTCCGGCCGGTACGCGCCGAGGAGGCCGACCCGGCTGCCGTCCAGGCGGCGGGCGACGTGGCCCAGCACAGCGGCACTGGCACGGTCCAGCCACGGAAGATCGTCCACGGTCAGCAGCAACGGGCGCTCCGCGGCGGCGCGGGCGAGCAGCGCCAGTGCCGCGTTCGACACCAGAAGCTGTGCGGGCGGCGCCCCGCCGTCCAGGCCCAACGCGACGCTCAGCGCCTCGTGGTAGGGGTCGGACAGCTGCGCGAGCCCGTCCAGGATCGGGTGGAGAAGCTGGTGGAGGCCCGCGAAACCGACTGTGCTCTCGAACTCCACGCCGACGGCGCGCACGACCCGCATGCCCGCGCCATGGGCATGCGCGGCCGCGGCATCCAGCAGCACCGTTTTGCCGACACCCGCTTCCCCGGACAGCAGGAGGGCTCCGCCGGAGTCTCCTGCGTCGTCGACGAAGCCCCGTATCCGAGCGAGGTCGTGGCCGCGCCCGATCAGCTGCCCGTCGGAATCCGCCGGTAACGGCCCCTCGCTGCCCACGTCGCTGCCCACGCACCCCCCTCACCCCTCCGGCACCCTACGCCGAAGTCGCCCGCGCAGAACCGGACTTGGGGATGCAGGTCAAGAGAGACCGGCCCGGCTCTCTGAGTCGGGCCGATCCGGTGCGCGGTGGTCAGTCGGCGGCCACTGTCGGGTGAAGGTAGAAGGTTTCGTTGGAGATCGGTACGGGACCGATCTGGTCGGGCCACTGGACGACCCAGGCGCCGTCGCCGTTCTCGCCCCCGTTGATGTTGGCGAACAGGCCGGTGGAGTTGTTCCGCAGCATGGTCAGGTTCGGCCGAGTGGGGACGGGGTGCTCCAGGGTCCAGTTCTGGGTGTCGCGCTGGGGGCCGCCGGGGTCGGGCTGGCCCTCCCTGCCGTGGCACGTCCAGATGTTGAGCCAGTCGCCCCGGGTGGAGGACTGGCCCCGGTTGACGTCGAGGCACTTGCCGCTGTCGGAGCTGACGATGCGGTAGAGCGGGTCTCCGTCCGGGGCTGTGTAGCCGTTGGGCACCAGACGCCACCTCTGGTTGACGGCGCCGTTGTCGTGGTACTGGACGACGTGTGTGCCGTCGCTGTCGTTGCCGCTGAAGACGTCGAGGTTGCGGCGGCTGTTCTGCGCGTGCACGGTCAGTTCACGCGGCTCGGCCTGGGCCCGCAGCGAACCGAAGTGAACGGGCCAGTGGTCGCTGCCCCGGTTGATGCCGCGGGTGGCCTGCCAGTTGTCCGTGTGCACGTTGGAGACCATGTAGTCCAGTTCGCTGCCACCTTGGTGGGTGGCGAGACCGGTGTTGTACACGTAGCTGCCGGGCGGCAGGCGGAATGGGGGCAGGGTGGAGGGGTCCCGGTTGTAGTCGCCCAGCGCCGCCCAGTTCCGGACGCCGTAGAACGTGGCGTCACGTGCGGTGTTGCTCAGCAGTTGAGGGACGTCGAAGCCGCTGCCGGAGGCGGCGTGCAGGGAGGCGAAGAGCACGTCGTCCGCCTGCCTGACCACGCCGAGCGCGTTCCGGTACTGGCCGCGGATCTGGACGACCCGCTCCGGCCGGAAGCTGGTGACGATGCCCACGTTGCGCGAATCCATGCCGAGGACGTACAGATAGCGCCAGTCGCCGCGGCCGACGTCCCACCGGTACTCGTCGATGCCGTTGATCCGCCCCATGTAAATGGACCCGGCGGGCTGAGTGTTGGGTACCTCCTGGAGCGCGACCACGCTGTTGTCCCGTGCCAGGACACGTACGCCCTGCCACCGGTCGCTGCCGACCTGCATGTTCCACGTGGCGACGCGGTGCGTGTCCGGGTTCGCCGCGTGCGCCGTGCCGCCGCCCGCCACCAGGAAGGTGCTGAGCATCAGCGCGGTCGCCAGTACGGCGCCCAGGCGACGCAGGGCACTGCGGTGGACCGCGTGCTGCGTTGCCGGGCCGGGTAATCCCCGGTCCCGCTTCGTACGTCTGGATTTCATGAGTTCTCCCGGAAGTGTTCGACGTGATGGACGTCCGGAATCGGACTTTCCGTGGGTCCGGACCCGGTCTCCTGTTGGTCAGTGCTCGGCGGCCTGCCTGATCAGGGCCGCGACCTCGGTGGGCTGCGAGAGGTAGACGGCGTGGCTGGCGGCGACCTCGACGACCCGTGAGCCCGTCCGCTCGGACATCGCGCGCTGGGCCGCCGGAGGGATCATGCGGTCGTCGGTTGCGACGAGGTACCAACTCGGCCTCACCCGCCAGGCCGGCTCCACCACTGCACCGGACAGAGCGTCAACGCCCCACGGGACCTGGGAGTCGGCCATGAACGCCGCCTGTTCGGCGGGCAGGTCACCGGCGAAGGCCTCCGCGAACTTCTCCCGGTCCAGGAGCAGGAAGCCGCCCTCGGGCGGCAGGATCGGCGGCACGGGCGCACCCGGCGGAGGGTCGGCGATGAGCGTGTTCACCGATTCGCCCTTGTCGGGTGCGAATGCGGCGATGTAGACCAGGGCCGCCACCTTCGGATGCGTGCCGGCCTCGGAGATCACGGCACCGCCGTAGGAGTGCCCCACGAGGACGACCGGATCGTTCTGTGCGTCGAGGACCTGACGCACGGCTGCGACGTCCCCGGCCAGGGACAGAGTGGGATTCTGGACGACGCTGACGCGGTACCCGTCACGCTTGAGGAGGTCGTACACCCCCTGCCAGCCCGACCCGTCCACGAAGCCCCCGTGAACGAGAACGACATTCTTCGCTTCCGAGCTCGTACTCATGCCCCTCCTCTGGTGTTTTGGGCCGTTGCGGCCACGCGACGAAAGGTAGGCGGAGGGCAGCGCGGTTGATACCGTCAAGTGACGTACTTCGACCTACGTGTCCGGCGCCGCATGCGCGGGGTGAACAGCGGACGCGGCTCAGGTGTTCTTGATGCTTCGGAGCGAGTGCCGGGGGAAGGTGACGCCTGTCAGTTCTTCGGAGACCTCCCAGAGGCGGTGTGCCGGCTCGGCGTTCCGCGCCCTTGCGGAGCGGCCGACCGATTTCGGTGCGCCACGGCTCTCCACGAAGCCGCCGGGCCCCGCGTAGCTGTCGCCCGGGATGTCCGTGACGGTGGCGATCACGGGTGAGCCGACGCCGTCGAGTCGTCGCTGGAGTTCCGAGGTGAACAGCAGGTCGACGAGTTTGGACTGCGCGTAGGCAGACATCGCCCGGTACCGCTTGTGCTCCCAGTTCAGGTCGTCGAAGTCGATCGAACCCGTCCGGTGAGTGTGGGACGACACGGTGACGGCCCTGTTCCGGATGCGTGGCGGCAGCAGGTTCGTGAGCCCGAAGTGGCCCAGGTGGTTGGTGCCGAACTGCAGTTCCCGGCCGTCGGCGGTGCGAGTGGGCGGCGGAGTCACGGCGCCCGCGTTGTTGATCAGTACGTCGATGGGCTCGGTGACCGCCTTGGCGAACGCGCGGACCGAGGAGTGGCCGGCAAGGTCCAACCGCCGGACCTCGGTGCGGCCGGTCACGGTGGCGGCAGCCGCTCGTCCCTTCTCGGGTCACGTACGGCCAGGACGACATGGGCGCCGCGGGCAGCGAGCACGCGGGGGGCGACGCGGCCGATCCCGCTGTTCGCGCCGGTGATGACGACCCTGAGTTCCGTCAGAGGGAGACGTCGGAGGAGGAGACCGGGGCGCCATCGCGCAGTCCGCCGAGCAGTTGTACACACGGCTCACCCCGAAGGAAGCCGGCCACGCGCGACGCGTCCTGCTCCGGCTGATCACCCCGGGTGACGGCACCCAGGACACCCGGCGCCCCATCGACAGCGGGGAGCTGGACTTCGCGGACCCCGACGACATCAGCCGCCTACTGACGGCACTGGCAGCCGCCCGGCTGATCACCCTGGACTCCGGCAACGTCGACCTCGCGCACGAGCACTGATCACCGCGTGGCCCCGGCTGCACGCCTGGATCGACGAGGAACGCGACCGACTGCGCACCCACCACCTCCCGCACTGCCGCCAGGAACTCCTCGGTGTGCGGGTGCGCGGGGCGGACCGGGTGGGTGAGGTGAACCGTCGCTGCGGGGGCGTCGACGAGCGGGACGAAGTGCACCCCCGGGTGACTGTGGCTCTGCGCTGTGCCCGCCGCGCCCACCCCGAAGGCCCCGCCCGTGGCGATGAGGTTCAGCCACTCGTCGACGTTGCACACCTCGACCGTGCGTCCGGGGCGCTGCGCCGGGGGTCTGAGTTCCACGGACGCCGTGCCGGTGTCCGGCCACAGGGCCAGTGGCAGCGCGGGGCCGGCGGTCGCTGCCGTCGCAACGGGAATCCCTGAGTGCGACCTCGATGTGGAACTCTTCGAGGTCGTGCCACGCGAGTCCGACTCCTCCGAGGAGCAACTTCGTTCCGGTGACATCGAGGAGACCACTGGCCCGGTCGAGCGGGCCCGGTCCGAGGGGCGGCAGCCGGCCGGTGCGGGCGGGCTGCCGCGGCAGCTGACCAAGCGGGTCCTGGAGGTTGCTCCGGAGGGCGAAATCGCCGATCGCCTCGGCCATGACAAGCAGGACGTGCGGTCCGGGCGACTGCTGGTGAAAGGGCGGCTGCTGGTGAAACGAGGGTCGAGGTCATCAAGTAGCGGTACAGGGTCCCGCCGGACGTGGTGACAGCGCCGCGCATGCTCTGTCGGCCTCTGTCGGCGTCCGCGCGGCGCTCTCGCGCCGGGTGCCTCGTTCTCCGCATCCGGCGCGCGGTCGGACCCGTCTGCCGGACTTGTCCCAGGCTGCCCTGGCCTCGTCGTTCCGAGTGCGTCGGCCGGTCCGCCCGGGGCAACCGGCGGGCCTGTTTCGGTAGAAACGGTGCGAGCGCGGTGCAAGCAGCCGTTTCACGGCGTACGGGCCCGGCTCCTGGCGGCCGGCGGCCGGCGGGAGGCGGGAGGCCCAGGTCACGGTTGCCGGCCCTCGACGCACCGGACCCGACCGATCACGACTGGAGGACGGGGTCCGCTTCGCTTCCCGCCGGAGCAGGCCGGACGGACGGCCGACCGGCCGCGATCACCTGTCCCTGTTCGTGCAGGACTCGGCGAGCTGGGCGAGAGCCTCCTTCGCAGGATCGGAGAGCGGCGCGGTTTCCAGCGCCCGGAGCGCCTGACGGTGCCGGTCGGCGATGCGTGCCTCGACCATGTCCCGCGCCCCGCAGGATTCGATGATCCGACGGGCCGTGGTGACACCGTGGTGGTCGAGCCCCGGGTCGGCCAGGAGCCGTTGGAGCTCTCGGCGGTCGGCCGGGGAGGTGTGACGCAGCGCAAGCGCCGCGAGGACCGTGTGCTTGCCGTCGGTCAGGTCGTCGCCGACCGGCTTCCCGGTCTCCTCGGTGTCCCCGAACACCCCCAGGACGTCGTCACGCAGCTGGAACGCTTCTCCCAGCGGATTGCCGTAGGCGGCGCACGCATCCAGCGTCCCGGGCTCGGCGTGATTGAGGGACGCCCCGATCTGGAGGGGCCGCGTGATCGTGTAGAGCGACGTCTTGAGATGGACGATGGCGCACGCCACGTCCAGGTCCCGGCTCGGACACCCGGTGTGCCTGAGGTCGAGGAACTGGCCGGTCAGCACCTCCTCCCGCATGGAGTGCCACAGCGGCATGACCTTGCTCCGCTGCGCATGGGTGAGTCCCGCCGTCGACACGAGCTGGTCGGCCCACACCGCTGCCAGGTCACCCGTGTTGATGGCCGCGTTGACACCGAAGCGCAGTGCCTTCCTCCCGGGGGTGGGCGCGCCGTAGAAGGGTGGGAGGGCGTGGTGGACGGTGGGCTTGCCGCGGCGCGTGGCGGACTCGTCCATGACGTCGTCGTGGACGAGGAGGGAGGCGTGCAGCAACTCGATGCCCGCGGCGATCCGTGTGATCTGACGGGCGTCGCCCGTGCCGCCGGTGCCCTGCCATCCCACGGCGGCGAACAAGGGACGGATGCGCTTGCCGCCGGCGACGAAATCGCGGATGGCGTTGGCCATGACCGACAGGTGCGGGTTGTTCTGGTCGGCGGCCTTCTCGTTGAAGAGCCGCGTGAGACGGGTGTTGACCTGGGCGCGGACACGTTCCGGGTCCAATTCGGAAACGTCGGCTTGAGTACGCACGGAACCTCCCGGTCTGTGCAGGCACAACGGAGGAACAACAGATGTCCGCTGCCCGGCACCGGAGAGGTCGGGCGTCCAGGCGCCGTACCGGTGCCGGGCTGCGGACGAGGGGGTGGCGTCAGACGCGGTCCGCGGCGATCATCAGGTACTGGAAGGCGCCGGTCTCGTAGGCGTCGATGAAGTGCTCCTCGACACCGGTGGTGAGTTCGGGGTCGGTGGTACGCAGTTTCCAGTACGGCAGGGTGGCCTGCGTCAGGTCCGTGACTGCCACCGGGACGAGCCGGTTCGCGGTCATCTGCTTGAAGTACTCGCTGCGCCGGTGTACGTCACATGCGTACTGGGCATTGATCATGGAGACCGCGCGGGAGGCCCGTCCGTACCCGTCGTTGATGCAGCCGGTGATCGTCACGTACCGGCCTCCCGGCTTGAGGAGGCGCCGGTACTCGGCGAACAGCAGGCCCAGTTCGACGTACATGGTCGACTCGTTGTTCCAGATCGCGTCGAACGAGCCGTCGGCGAACGGCGTCTGCAGCATGTTCGCGACCTGGTAGCGGGCGCGCTCGGCCACCCCCCGCGCGGCGGCGGACCTGTTGGCGTCCTTGGCCTGCTCCGCCGACAGCGTGATCCCCTCTGCTGTGCAGCCGAAGCGCTCCGCGGCCATGATGGACGTCGCCCCGCGTCCGCAGCCCGCGTCCAGGATGCGGCTCTCGCTGGTGAGCGCGCCGAGCTGGGAGATGAGGTAGGCGCCCTGGTCGGTCTCCAGCCGGTGCAGCTCCTGTACGACGGAGTCGTGCCGCGTGGGGCCGTCGGTGATGTTGTCCCAGTTGACCGGGCCGATGCCGTAGTGGTGGTGGAACAGGCCGTCCACGGCGCCGAGTTCGTGGTTGACGGGATTCTTCTCCGCGTTCCAGTAATCGGCGATCGTGTGCTGGTAGGCGGATGCGGCGGCCGTGTCGGTGGTGACGCTCATGAGGGTGTTCCTTTCAGGAAGGGGGGAAGGTGGTAGCGGGCGATGTTGGTGCGGTGCCATTCGTGGGAGCCGTCCACCCATGCGTTGACGGAGGCCACGTAGCGGGCCGCGTGCGCGACGGGGAGCGTCGCGGTGGTCGCGGAGGCGTCTTCGAGCTGGTACATCACGTCGTTGTGGATTTCGACCGACCGATGAAACGCTTCTTCCTTGCTGACGTTCTCCTCTTCGGCCACGCACGTCGGCAGGTTCGGGTGGAAGCGGGGCAGGTCGTGCTCCTTTCCGTAGGAGTACAGGTCGTTGGCCAGAGTGGTCGCCAGACCGGCGAGCGCGAGCATCCGCTGCACCGATTCATGGGCGTGCAACTGCGGCGGGATCTCGTAGCCGTCGATCGCGTCGGCCACCGACAGACACGGTCGGAAGCTGTTCATCTGCCGGATCACCAGGTAGCTCCACACCGGGGGTGGTGACGAGTCGATCTTGTGCGCGGCCTCCGCCAGATACCCCAGGTGCAGCTTGGCCAGGTCGTGGACCTCCCGGTCGGCCTGCGCGGCGGACGCGAGCCGGCGGAAGTACGCCATCGACGACCGGTACGCCCGCAAGGGCGCCTCCGCGTCAAGGGCCGCTCGCCACTGCCGTCCGTAGGGGGGCGGGTGCACCGTCGGATGGAGCGCGGACTGTGCCGTCAGGAGCCGGGCCGCCAGTCCGTGGGGGCTGCCCCCGTGGTCCTCGCAGTACATGTCGTCGACCGCGTTCTCCGCGAGCAGCAGTCGCGAGGCGGCCATCAGGTGATCCAGGGTCGGTGCCCCCGGGTGGCACAGCACCACCGACCGGCCGAGCTGGAAGTCGCGGAACTCCCCGGCCCAGTCGGGCGGGTACAGGTCGATCTCGTCGCGCGCCCACGCGTCGGTGAGCTCATCCACGCGCTCGACCAGCGTTGCGTTCGGCGGCGGCACGGGGCGCCGGTACACGCCCGGAATGTCCAGCACCCCCACCGACTCCTCGCGCCCGCACGGTGCTTCGGGTTCGCACGGTGCTTCGGGTTCGCACGGTGCTTCGCGTTCGCACGGTGCTTCGGGTTCGGCGGACCGCGCGCGGCGCGCGTCCGGGAAGCCGGTCGCCAGTGCGGTCGGCAGGGTGCCGGTCACTTGTGCACCTGCCCGATCGAGGCGTTCTCCAGGATCCCGGCCGCATCCGGTGTCAACAGCGCGCACGAGTAGTAGCAGGTCACCAGGTAGGAGATGATCGCCTGGTCGTTGATCCCCATGTGCCGTACGGACAGCCCGGGTTCGAGCTCCTCCGGCAGCGGCCCGGGCAGGAGCCCCACCACGCCCTGCTCGTCCTCGCCGAGCCGCAGCGCGATGAACGAGGACGTGTACGTAGGACTCACCGGGATCTTCGAGCACGGGTACATCGGCACACCGCGCCACGTCAGGAACCGGGAGCCGTCGTCCCCCCGCGTGGCATCCACGGTCAGCCCTTGCCGGTTCGCCTCCCGCAAGAACGCGGTCAGAGCCTTCGGATGCGCGAAGATCGCATGGGTGGAACGCCGCATCGCGATCAGGTTGTCGATGTCGTCCGGCGTCGGCGGTCCCGAGACGGTGGAGATCCGCTGCTCGAAGTCGGTGTTGTGCAGCAGTCCGAAGTCCGGGTTGTTGACGATCTCCCATTCCTGGCGCTCGCGCAGCTCCGCCACCGTCAGGCGCAGCTGCTCGGCACTCTGGTCGAAGGGGTCGTTGTACAGGTCCGCGACGCGCGTGTGGATGCGCAGGATCGTCTGCGCCAGCGACAGTTCGTACTCGCGCGGCGCGATCTCGTAGTCGACGAAGGTGGCGGGGAGGTCGACTTCGCCGTGGTGCCCCGAGGATGTCGTGATTTCGGCTTCGCCCTTGTGGTTCTGCGGGCGCTTCTGGCGCTCCACGAACGCTTGGAGGTGTGCGGCGAGGCCCGGGGCGCTTGCCAGCAGGTTGTGGAAGTCGGCCCAGTTCAGCACGAGAGCGGTGGTGTTGGTGTCCGCCCGGGTGGTGAACGGCCACACCGATTCCTCTCCCTGGTCGAGAACCTCCTCACCCACCTGGCCGCCGTCGGTGACCACCCCCAGGACCTGCAAGTCGCCGAACGGGCCCTTCGCGTACCGGGTCAGACGCCCGTGGGCGATGAGGAAGGCCTCCCTGACCGGCCGTCCCGCCTCGGTGATCATTTCGTTCGCGCGGATGTCACGCGGACGGAACAGATCGGCGATGCGGTCCAGAACGGTTTCGTCCTCGAAGCCCCGCAGTGAGGGAAGTTCGGTGAGGGTGGCGGCGACGACGCGGACGGTGCCGCCGGTGTCGCGGGTGAAGGAGCACCGGCCTCGTCCCGTGCGCAGGGTCAGGCGCCGGTTGACGCGGTAGGTGCCGCCCTTGACAGGGACCCAGGGCAGTTTGCGGCTCAGCCAGCGACTGGTGATGCCCTGCATCTGGGGTGGCGTCTTGGTGGTGGTGGCCAGCAGGCGTGCGCCCGCGGTGGTGAGGGCCTGCTGCTTCTGGGTTCCCTCGGAGTGTTCAGGGCGGAGAGCCATGATGCTTCCTCACAGGTGGTCGATGGGCGCCGGGGGTTGCCGCGATGGCGCACAGGGGCATGGGGGCGGACCGGTTGGCGTGGGGGAGCACGAGTGCGCCGGTGCGGCGCCTCGGCGTGCCGGTGAGCCTTTCCGTACGGACGGGATGATGCTTCGGGGGAGGGGACAGCGGGTCGCGTTGCGCTGCCCGATCGCGACCTGGGACTGAGTGAAACCGTGCCGCTGGAACAGTGATGTCTTTTACGAAGACGATTCCGCAGAGGCCGTCGGGCCTGCACTTCGGTGCCTCGCCCACAGCCTTTTGCCGAGTGACCCGGCGTTGGTTCCCCTATGGATGGGCACCCCTGCGGAATCGTCCTTCTGTTTGATTTCTTCGTTTCTTCTTTGTCCTTCCCGGGGTTGCCCGTATCGGCGTACGCCGGGGCATTCATCGGGCCGTTGGACGGGGGCGGGCACCGGGGACAAACGGGATCGAATTTCCGTGAGACCCGTGGGGAGTGGAGAGAGACGAGGTGGTCGTCGAATGTGTTTGAGGCCAGAAGCGCTGAGGTAGTAACCCTGTCGCCTCAAGTTTCGCGACCAGGTACTCACTGACAGTGCATAACCTCTCCGGCGAGAATCGACGGAATTCCCCGATGGGATGAGGGCGGGCTCGCCCGGGGCGGTATCGGTCCCCCCGGGGTGGGTGACGTCCGGCCGCGGAAAGGCGGCGGACGGTGATTGGGGGGCGGCGTCATCGGGCTTCTCTCCCCACCGGTCCCTTACCTGTATTGAGTCGTTCCACCTCGGCGCGGTCGGCGTGAGTGCAGCCATGCCGAGGAGGACGGGGCAATAGCAGTGCACCAGCTACGAGGTGGGTGGTGCAGCCCCCGAGGGCGGTGGACGCAGCACAGACGTTGCACCCTTGTGCGGTTGTGAAGCTCCCGTGCGGAGGAGACAGTAAGGAAGGCAACTGTGTCTCGGACTCCCAATACGCGATTACGCTCCCTGCTGGAGGCCACGGGCTGGAGCAGTGCCCAACTGGCCCGGATGGTCGTCGCCATAGCGGCCGAGCACAGCGAACACCTCACCTGCGACCGGTCGACCGTCAGCCGCTGGCTGGCAGGCCACCAGCCGCGCCCGCCCGTCCCCACCTTCCTTCTGGAAGCGCTGGCGCGCGGGCTGGACGGGATCGTCACCGCACAGCAGGCCGGACTCTCACGCGCCCCCGAACTTGTTCATACCAACTCCTTGGGGGACGACCCCGTGCTCAGGCTTGCCCAACTCACCTCGGTCGAACTGGACGGCACGCGGCGGAAGTTGATCGGTGCCGCCGCGTTCAGCCTCGCCGCTCTGGCAGTCCCTGCCCTCGCCGCCCCGTCATCGCGCCCGCGACCGCTGAGAATCCAGGAACAGGGTGTGGAGGCACAGGTGGCCCAGATGCGGGCCATGGCCACGATGTTCGCCAACGCGGCCGAGACCCACGGGGGTGGCAGCATACGGGCACCCCTGGCCGCCTACCTGGCGCACGACGTGTCCCGCTGGCTGCGCACTCCCATGAGCGACGAGAACTACCGCCAGCTCCTGTCGGCGGCAGCCCAACTCGCCCTCCTGCTGGGCACCATGTGCGTCGACGACGGTGACCACGCGCTGGCCCAGCAGCACTTTCGCACCGCAGCGGATCTGGCCGTCGAGGCCGTGGACCACGGCATGCTGGCAGTGTCCTTCCGTGCCATGGCCACTCATGCCTACGAGATGGGTCACCACGGCAGCGTCGTACTGCACCTCACGGAACGGGCGGTGGAGGCTGCCCGCCGTGCCCCCCGCGTCACCCAGGTTTACGCGCAGGCTCACCTGAGCGTGCTGCTGGCCCACCATGACCGGAAGGCCGCACTGGCCGAGCTGGCCCGCACGGAGAAGCTCTACGACCAGGCGGATTCCACGCCCGGGGCCTTCACGGCCTACCCGCCCGGCGGGCTGCAGTACCAACGCGCGCAGGTCTTCTCCGCTCTGGGGGAAGCCTCCCAGGCCGCTGCCGCACTCAAGACCTCACTGCGGCTGCGTACCCCTGCCGAGCACAGGGCAAGCGCTCTGACCCATGCACGTCTCGCGGAAATACTCCTGGGCGTGGGGCACTTGGACGCGGCGCTCGCGCACTGGGGCGACTTCCTCTCCGCCTACCCCGCACTGCGTTCGGCCCGGATCGCTCAGCGTCTGGCCGTGATGCGCCAGAAGCTCCAGCCCTACGGCAGACACAGGCCCGTCGCCACGCTGTTGAACCGGGCGCGAGAACTCATGTGACGTGACCCATCGACGAGGCAGGTGGGGTGGACTTTGAAGTCGGGCAAGCGGGCCGGTCGGTGAGCAGCTGGTGAGCAGCCGGTGGGCGGCTGCCGCGGCGGTACCGGCCCGTCACGCGGAAGGCGCGGAGCCATGCTCATGCCGTGAGTGCCCTTGCAGAAGCGTGGGTGCCGTGTTCCGCCGGCGCACTCAGCGCACACGCGCATGCACGTACATCCGGTGTGATCACCGGACGACGTCCCGGGCCGTTCCCCTCGGCACGGCGGAGCCGGTACGTGGACCGGAGGCATCCACCGGCACCAGAGGGAGTGCAATGGCGCGGGCGGTGCCGCTGCGTGCCGGGCCGCTCCGGTGCAGGGGGTTGAGGTCCCTCGCGCCCCGATGAGCATTCCCGTAGAACCGGGACAGACACAGCCCCTCGTCGGCTGTTCACAAACGCACAACACTTCAACAGGTGCACGCCTCCCACCGGGTGGGCCCCTGGCGCAGCTCGGGTGCGTGGGGCTTCCTTGATGTGCGTGCCACCGCTTGACGGTCAGATTCCGATCAGCTTCTGCCACGTGCACGCCGTCCATCTGACCTGCGACGCAACGGCGTTGTGGCCGCCCTGCGGCTGTCGCTGTCGAGGGCCCGGTCCATCGGGTCCGCGGGCGCGAAGCCAAGCGCCGCACCGCTCTCATCGGCCCTGTTGGAGTGTCATATGCATCAGCCTTCGCAGGCGGCCGTTGCCGCAACAGCCGGTGGGCCCCAGCCGGGCTCGCGACTGACCGGTCTCGGCGCCCACCGTCCCGAGCGCGTCGTGTCCAACGAACAGGTAGCAGTCCAGGCGGGTGTGGAACCTGAGTGGATCACCCAGCGTGTGGGTGTGAGGGAACGGCGCTATGCCAAGGACAGCGAAACGGTGGTGTCCATGGCGGCGGCGGCCGGGAAGGATGCGCTGGACGACGCCGGGGCCGCTCCTGCCGATGTCGACGTAGTGGTGCTGGCCACGTGCTCCATGCCTTCGCCGATGCCCAACGGGGCCGCCAGGGTGGCCGCGTTGCTGGGATGCCGAGCGGTAGCCGCCTTTGATCTGAACGCGGCGTGTTCCGGCTTCAGCCATGGCCTGGCGGTGGCAGACGCGCTGGTTCGTGCCGGAACCGCGCGCTCCGTGCTGGTGATCGGCTCGGAGCGGATGAGCGACTGGGTGACGCCGAAGGACCGCAACACCGGGCCGATCTTCGCCGACGGAGCGGCGGCCGCACTGGTGCAGCCCGCGCCGCTGCCGCACATCTTCCCCGTGGCATGGGGCAGCGACGGCAGTCAGGCCGATCTCATCAAGATCGATGCCACGTCCAGGCACATGGAGATGGCCGGACGAAAGGTGTTCCGCTGGACCACCAGTGCCCTCACGGGCGTCATGCAGACGGCATGCGAACGCGCCGGTCTGCCCCCCGAACACCTGAAGGCGTTGATTCCGCACCAGGCGAACCTCCGCATCCTCGACATCCTCCAGCGCGGAATCAACGTCGATCAGCTTCCGGTTGCCGACGATGTCGTCGAAGCAGGCAACACCTGCGCGGCCTCGGTGCCCCTCGCCTTTCACGCGCTTCGCCAACGCGGGGTGATCGCCGCCGGTGATCCCGTCCTGCTCTTCGGGTTCGGAGCCGGCCTGACCTACGCGGCACAAGTCGTCCACTGTCCCTGACCGGCCCACCGAGCCCACCGAGCCCCCGAGAACGGCGTGAACCAGCGCAAAGGGAGAACACCATGAGTACGCACACGCCCACACTGGCCCTGGTCCAGCGCCTCGTCGCGTTGATCGCCGAACGCCCGGCGGCAGACATCCAGCCCCACCACCGGCTCCTGGAAGACCTGAACCTCGACTCCCTGCAGGTCACCGAACTCGCCCAGAAGCTGGAGAACGAGACGGGCAAGTCCATCGACGAGGACCTGCTGAACGCGGACGGCACCACCGTCGCCCGGTGCGCCGGCATCACTGACGCGGCCTGACGCCCCCGTACACCGGCCGACGGCACCGGCCCCCAGCACAGAGGAGTTGCGAGCCGTGACCCTCCCCGTCCCTTCATCCGGCGTGGCCGACTTCCACACCTGCGCCGAGACCACCCGCGACATCCACCGGGCGGCACGCCCCGCGGCAACGGTTCGTGCCCCGTACCACCGCCCTCCACGCCGGGCCGCGTCGACGCGCCGTACCCGGATACCGAGCAAGGTCTTCCGCACATGACACACAACTCGTGTGAGCCTGCCCGCGATGTGCCCGCCCTCGCCCCTGCCCGGCCCCACCAGGGCAACGACACCGCTCCGCCCGGTGGCCGTGCTCATGGCAAGGTGATCCTTCTGGGGGAGCATGCCGTGGTCTACGGTGCTCCCGCCATCGCCCTGCCCGTACTGAGCGCGCAGTGCCGTGTCCTCGCGGTGCCCGCCGAGGGCAGTGGACGCGGACTCGTGAGCTTTCGCGCCTGTCAGTACACAACGTCCCCGCCCGCGTCTGCGACGAAGGCACCGGACATCGAGCCACCTCAGGCGTTCCGGGACATGGTGGACGCAGCCCTGGGCGCTGCGCCGACCCACCAGGTGCGGGGAGTCGACCTCTACGTGGAGAGCAACATTCCGCCCGGACGCGGCCTTGGCTCCAGTGCGGCCTGCGCACGGGCGGTGGCCGAGGCCCTCGACCAACTGCTGCACCTGCACCTGAGCCCCTCCGCCGTCCACCAACTGGTACAGCTGGCCGAGACAGTGGCCCACGGCCGCGCCAGCGGTATCGACGCCCATGCCACGGGCAGCCCGTATCCGCTCCTCTTCAGGGACGGTCTGACGAGCACTCCCACCGTCGCACGCCGGGCGTGGGTCGTGGTGGCCGACAGCGGGACGTCGAGCAGCACCCGCCGGGCCGTGGAGATGCTGGGTGATGTCTTCGCCCGCGATCCGTCCCGTCGCCGTGCCTTCATCGAACGCTCCAGGATCCTCACCGAGGAAGCCCTCGACGGTCTGGCCACCGGCGACTTGCCGGGTGTGGGCATGCTGCTGACCGATGCCCACTGCCGGCTGTCGACGCTGGGTCTGGTGACGGAGCAGGTCAACGCGTTGGTGAAGGAGGCTCAGGCCGCCGGTGCGCTCGGCGCGAAGATGACGGGCGGCGGACTGGGCGGCTGCGCCATCGCCCTGTGCGACTCGGCAGCCGGTGCGGAAGCCGTGGCCGCACGACTGCGTGCCCACAGCGCGGCATGCACCTGGATCGTCCCGCTCACCCAGGAGGGCACGTCATGACGACGCATCCGATGGAGGCAACGTCCGTCGCCCACCCCAACATCGCTCTGGCCAAGTACTGGGGCAAACGAGACGAGACCCTGGTCATCCCGAACGCGGACAGCCTGTCCATGACACTGGACGTGTACCCGACGACGACGACCGTCCAGCTGCGCCCCGGCGCCGTCCACGATGCCGTATTCGTCGACGGCGAAGCGGCGCGGGGCGAGACCGGACGGCGGGTGACCCGTTTCCTCGACCTGGTGCGGCGGCACTCCCCGGTGCGGGATCCGGCAGCAGTGCACACCCGCAACACCGTTCCGGTCGGTGCAGGGCTCGCTTCCTCGGCTGCGGGATTCGCCGCACTGTCCCTCGCCGCCGCCACTGTCTACCGGCTCGACCTCGACGAGAGGGCGCTGTCGCGGCTGGCGCGTCGCGGCTCGGGATCAGCCGCTCGTTCCGTCTTCGGCGGCTTCGTGCATTGGCACGCGGGAGACGCCGATGCTCCCGACCCGGATCTGGCCTCCTATGCCGAGCCCGTGACCGGTGTGCGGCTGGACGCGGCGCTGATCGTCGTTCTGGTGGAACGCGGCCCCAAACCCGTCTCCAGCAGGGAAGCCATGCGTCGGACACAAGCCACGTCGCCCGCGTACGCCGACTGGCTCGCCACCACCCACGCCGACGTTCCCCTCCTGCGCAAGGCCCTTGTCGCGGGGGATCTGGACACCGTGGGCCACATATCCGAGCGCAACGCACGAGGCATGCACCTGACGATGGAGACCGCCGTGCCGCCGGTCGTCTACCGCACGCCCGCATCCCACCGTGTTCTCGACCACGTGGGCCGACTGCGGAAGTCCGGGGAGCGGGTGTGGGCCACGATGGACGCCGGCCCCAATGTGAAGGTCCTCTGCCCCGCGGCCGAGGCGGAACGTCTGGCCGACCGGCTGCACGCAGTGACCGACTGCCCCACGCTCGTCGCACACGCCGGTCCCGGTACCACCCTGCGCCGGACGGGAGCAGGCCCATGAGTCCCACGAGCCCCACCGCCGTGACCGCCAAGGCCCCGGGCAAGCTGATGATCGCCGGTGAGTACGCGGTCCTGACCCCCGGCCGGCCCGCGATCGTCGCCGCCGTCGACCGGTACGTCTCCGTCACCGCCGCCCCGTGTGCCACCGGCAGCGACGTGGAACTGAACACGGATCTCCTTCCCCGCCCCGTCCCGCTGCGCCGTACGGCAACAGGACTGAAGGCGCTCCACGATCAGGACCGGGAACACCTGACCGGGGCACTGGTGCACCTGGTCGCGGTCGTGGACCTGGTCGACGGGCTGCGGGCCGAACTCGGCTTGCAGCCCCTACGGGTGCGGTTGGAGGTGCACAGTGACCTGCACGAAGCCGGTACGAAGATCGGGCTGGGTTCCAGCGGGGCGGTCACCGCTGCCGCCGTACACGCCCTGACCCGGTTCACCGGCATGCCCCTGGCCGCCGAAGTGCGGTTCAGGCTCGCCCTGCTGGCCGGCGCCACCGTCGATGCCGCACCCTCCGGAGCGGACGTCGCGGCCAGTGTCTGGCACGGCTGGATACGCTACAGCCCGCCGGACCGCACCGCGCTGCTCTCCTCCCTGCGACGGCAGGGCATCGTACGCACGCTGTGCGCACCCTGGTCCGGTTCAGCGGTCCAGACCCTCCCCCCGCCCGCCGATCTGACGCTGATGGTGGGGTGGACCGGCTCTCCCGCCTCCACGTCCGACCAGGTGGGCGAACTGCGCGCCCGCGGTTGGTGGAAGTCCCGGGCGCATCACGACTTCCTGGCCCGGAGCGACGGGGTGGTCGGCGACATGAGCAGCGCCCTCGAACGGCGCGAGCCGCAGCCGCTGTTGAACGCCCTCGGCCAGGCCGGCGCCCTGCTGGCCGACCTCGACCGGGAGACCGGGCTGAGCATCTTCACCGACCGGCTGACCGCGCTGTGCCGCGCCGCACAGCAGTGCGGGGCAGTGGCCAAACCCTCCGGTGCCGGAGGCGGAGACTGCGGCATCGCGCTCCTGTCCTCCCTCGTGTGTCCGGAGACGCTGCGACACCGGTGGACCTCCGAAGGCATCACGCCTCTCGCACTGTCCACCGCGCCCCCGCCCACCGCAGAAGCCGCCCCGCCGGCCCGGATCGGCCCACGGGCCCCCGGCTACCTGCGCGGCGCGCTGACCTCACCGATCGAAGGGGTTCCACGGTGAACGCATCCCGCAAGGACGACCACGTGCGCCTGGCGCTGGCCCAGCACGCCCGCAGCTCCGCGTCCGACCGGGCCCGCCCCGCTTCCGGTCCCGGCCCCGGTCCGCACGGCCGGGCGAACCCGTTCGACGATGTTCACTTCGTGCACCACGCTCTCGCGGGCACGGACCGCGAGAAGGTCGGCCTCGTCACCGAATTCGCGGGCATCACCTGGCCCGTGCCGCTCTACATCAACGCGATGACCGGAGGCAGCGTCAAGACCGGTGAGATCAACCGCGACCTGGCCATCGCCGCCCGCGAAACCGGACTGCCCATGGCCACCGGTTCCATGAGCCCTTACCTCAAGGACCCCACCACGGCGGATACTTTCGCGACCGTACGGCACCACCATCCGCACGGCTTCGTCATGGCCAACATCAACGCCCTCGCCACACCGGAACAGGCCCGGCGGGCTGTCGGCCTCCTGGACGCCGACGCACTGCAGATCCACCTCAACACGGTGCAGGAGACGGTCATGCCGGAAGGCGACCGGTCCTTCGGCTCCTGGCCCGCCGCCATCGAGGCCATTGCCGCAGCAGTGGACGTGCCCGTCATAGTCAAGGAAGTCGGCTTCGGCCTCAGCGGTCGTACCGTGCGCCTGTTGACCGGGCTGGGCGTAGCAGTCGCCGACGTGGCCGGGAGCGGCGGCACCAACTTCGCCGCCATCGAGAACACCCGCCGTGCACACGCCGACTTCGCCTTCCTTGAGGGCTGGGGCCTGAGCACGCCCGCGGCACTCCTGGACGCACGCGGCAGCGGCCTGCCATTGCTCGCTTCCGGAGGCATCCGACACCCCCTGGACGTGATGCGGGCACTCGCTCTGGGCGCACACGCGGCAGGCGTCTCCGGACTGTTCCTCAGCACGCTGCGACGCGACGGGCTCGACGCCCTGGTCGCCCAGATCCGTCAATGGCTGGAGCACATCACAGCCCTCATGACTCTTCTGGGGCCCGGACACCCAGCGACCTGGCCTCCAGCGACCTCGTGCTCACCGGCGACCTGGAGGACTTCCGTACGCAGCGCTGCCCGGCCCCGTCCGCCCCGCCGAAGGGAACATGATGACCGCGTCCACCGTGCCCACCGGTTCCGTACCACCGCGGCGCACCGAGCCGAAAGAGGCCTCCGCACCGGTTCCACTGCGCTGGGTCGGCCCGCTGAGGATCTCCGGCAACGCCGCCGACGGCGAAATCGACGTCCCACTGGCCACCTACGAGTCTCCCTTGTGGCCCTCGGTGGGGCGCGGCGCCCGCGTCTCCCGACAGGTGGACGGCGGCATCACTGCCACTCTGGTCGACGACCGCATGACCCGCTCCGTCCTGGTCGAGACGGCGGACGCCGCCACCGCACTGGCCGCAGCCCGCGCCGTCGACGACCGCCTCGACGAACTGCGCGTCCTCACCCGCACCACCAGTCGCTTCGCCCGCCTCCTGGCAGTGCGGCACGAGATCTGCGGCCCGTTGCTCTTCCTGCGCTTCGAGTTCACGACGGGCGACGCCGCGGGCCACAACATGGCAACCCTCGCCGCGGACAAGCTCCTGGCCCACCTGCTGGAGACGGTTCCCGGTACGCGCTACGGGTCGATCTCCGCGAACTACTGCACGGACAAGAAGCCCTCCGCCGTCAACGGCATCCTCGGTCGCGGCAAGAACGTCACCGCCGACATCCTCATCCCCCGGCAGACCGTCACCGACCTCCTGCACACCACCGCCGGACGGGTCGAGCATCTCAACGTCAGCAAGAACCTGGTCGGCACCGTGCTGGCGGGCGGTGTCCGTACCGCCAACGCCCACTACGCCAACATGCTTCTCGGGTTCTACCTGGCCACCGGTCAGGACGCCGCCAACATCGTCGAGGGCTCCCAGGGAGTCACCTACGCCCAGGACCGCGGTGGCGACCTGTACTTCTCCTGCACCCTTCCCAACCTGATCGTCGGCACCACGGGCAACGGCAAGCACCTTCCCGCAGCCGAGGACGCGCTCAGGCGCCTGGGCTGCCGCGAAGAGCGGCCGGTCGGAGACAACGCCCGGCGGCTGGCCGCCCTCGCCGCCGCGACGGTCCTCTGCGGCGAACTGTCACTGCTGGCCGCCCAGACCAACCCCGGCGAACTGATGAATGCCCACACCAGCATCGAACGCGGCGGCGGAGCCCCTCATGCCCACTGACCCCAGGCCCACCGACCTCCCGGTCGGAATCCACGACCTGACCTTCCGCACCACCAGCCTGTCCCTGACGCACGCCGAGCTCGCCCGGCACACCGGCGCCGGCCTCGCCAAGTACCACCAGGGAATCGGTCAGCGGGCCATGAGCATTCCGGCAGCCGACGAAGACATCGTGACCATGGCCGCCGACGCCGCAGCCGCCCTGACGGAACGTCACGGCACGCACCAGATCCGCACCCTGCTGTTCGCCACGGAAACGAGCATCGACCAGTCCAAGGCGGCAGGTGTCTACGTCCATGCCCTGCTGGGCCTGCATCCGCACATGCGCGTCGTCGAACTCAAGCAGGCCTGCTACGGAGCCGCCGCCGCCGTACAACTGGCCACCGCCATCGTCCACAGGGATCCCGCCCAGCAGGTCCTCGTCGTCGCCAGTGACATCGCCCGCTACGACCTCGACAGCCCCGGCGAAGCGACCCAGGGCGCCGCCGCGGTCGCGATGCTCATCGCCGCCAACCCCGCCCTGGCTGCGATCGACCCGGTCTCCGGTCTCTGCACGCGGGACATCATGGACTTCTGGCGGCCCAACTACCGCACCACCGCACTGGTCGACGGAAAGAAGTCCCTCGACGCCTACCTCCACGCCCTGGACTGCGCCTGGGTCGACCATCAACGGTGCGGCGGACCGGCCCTCAAGGACCTGCACACCGTCTGCTACCACCAGCCCTTCACACGGATGGCCCACAAAGCCCACCGGCATCTGCTGCACACGGCGGGCGTCGAGGCCGAGCACGGCGACATCGACGCGGCCATCGCACCGACCACCACGTACAACGAGATCGTCGGCAACAGCTACACCGCTTCGATGTTCCTCGCCCTGGCGGCCCTCCTGGACAACGCCGAGCCCCTCGACGGCGTCCCCATCGGTCTCTTCAGCTACGGGTCCGGCAGCGTGGCGGAATTCCTCACCGCCCGCGTCACCCCCGGCTACCGGGACTTCCTGCACGTCGCGGAACACCAGCACGCCATCGCTCAGCGCCGCGAAATCACCTACGCGGACTACCGGCAACTACGTGCCCACACCCCGCCCGTCGACGGAGGGCGCTGGGAAGCCCCCCGGGCCTCGGCGGGACGTTATCGACTGACCGGTATGCATCGACACCAGCGGCTCTACGCGTCGACCACCGCGGAGGGGTAGTGCGCCGGTGAATTCTTCTCGGCCCGGAACGCACGGGCCTGCGTGGGCTCCCCGATCTCCGCCAACTCCCCACGGTCTGAGGACCGTGGGTGTCACCTCTGGCGCTTCCGTCCTCGAAGTCCTGGTCGAAGGAGCCCTGCACCGGCCGACGGACCACGGCTTCGGAGAGGCCGACGTCATCCTCTCGACCGAGGAGGCCCAGCATGTCGCCCTGCTCCTGGAGATCGGCTACGACTCGTCGCGCAAGGGCTTCGACGGCCACTCGTGCGGTATCTCGGTGTCCATCGGTACACAGTCTCCGGACGTCGCGCGAGGCGTTGAAACAGGTGGCCGGGAAGGCCTGGACGGGCTGGACCGCCAGGGCGCGGGCGACCAGGGCCTGGTGTTCGGCTACGCGTGCGACGAGAAACCCGAGCCGATGCCCTTGCCGATCCACCTCGCGCACCGGCTGTCGCGGCAACCGACCGAGGTCCGCAGATACGGGACCATCCCGTACCTGCGCCCCGGCGGCAAGACTCAGGTGACCATCGAGTACGACGGCGACAGAGCCGTCCGCCTCGCCACCGTCGTCGTCCCCACCCGCGATCATCCGCGACCTCGACCTGCTCCGTGCGATCCACGCCCGGACCGCCGCCCACGGGCGCTTCGACCGCGAGCTGCCGGATTTCACCTGGGAGCGCACCGACCGCACAGACGTCCTGCGCGAAGCGGCCTTCCGATCAGCGCAGTCCGCGCAACACCATGGAATGCGGGGCAGCCCCCTCCACACGGCCGACTCCGCTGCCGGGTGAACGTGCGAGGGCAACACCGCGACGAGAGAAGGCGGTTCCCATGGACAGCCCGATGAGCCGAACCGAAGAGCAGTGGGGCAGGGCAGTGGTCGTAGGGGGTGGGTACGCCGGCCTGGTCATCGCCCGCGTCCTGTCCGACCACTTCAGCGAAGTGGTCGTCCTGGAACGGGACGTGGTGGACGAGAACACCGGCGTCCACCCGCACGCCCCGCAGGGCCATCACGCCCACGCCATGCTGGCCAAGGGCGCCGAAGTCCTGGAGAAGTACTTTCCCGGACTGCGCGCCGAACTCCAGGAACAGGGCGCACCGGTCTACGACTACGGTCAACGCATCAGCTTCCTGCTGCCGTCCGGGTTCGCCCCGCGCTGCCGTACCGGGGTGCTGATCCAGTCGTTCACCCGGGACGAGCTGGAGCGCCGGCTGCGGCGCAGGGTCCTCTCGCTGCCCGGGGTGAAGCTGCTGGGCGGGGTGCGGTGCGAGGGACTGCTCATGGCGCTCCCGGGCCGGGTCACCGGGGTGCGGTACCAGGCAGACGGGGCGGCGCGACCCACCGAGCTGGAGGCAGACCTGGTGGTCGACGCCTCGGGCAGGTCCAGTGCCCTGGACAGCTGGCTCCACGAACTGGGCATGCCTGTGCCGGACAAGCGGGTGGTGCAGGCGAAGATCACCTACACGTCGATGAACTTCGACCGCCCGGCGGGTGACCCCCCGGACTTCCATGTCGCGTACCAGATGACGTTCGCCCCGGACATCCCCCGGGGCGGGGTCGTCCTGGGCGTCGAGCGAGACCGTTGGACCTGCTCGCTGTTCGGGTTCGGGGACCAGCTGCCTCCGACGGACGACAAGGGGTACCTGGACTTCGCCAAGGGCCTGGACAACCCGCACCTCGCCGACCAGATCGAGCGCCGGACCACCCAGGAAAGCGTCCACCGGTACACCAACGTCAACAGCCAGTGGAGCCCGTATCACACCTGCAAGGAATGGCCGGAGCGACTGCTCGCCGTGGGCGACTCGGTCTGCGTGTTCAACCCGGTGTACGGACAGGGGCTGACCGTGGCCGCGCTCGAAGCGGACCTCCTGCACCGCACGCTGACCCGGCGCAGGTCACGCGGCCAGAACCTGACCGGGCTGAGCAGGACGTACCAACGCGGGGTGGCACGGATCGTACTGGCCCCGTGGACCCTGTCCAGCAACTCGGACCTCATGTGGAATCCGCACCGCCAGCCACGGTCGGCGAAGGCCGCCCACTGGTACAACAAACGCCTGCTGGAAGTGGCCGTTCGCGATCCCCGCGTCTGGTCGCGCTTCGTACGGGTCGTCAACATGGTGGCCCCACCGGCCCTCCTCTTCCACCCCGCCGTACTCGTCAAAGTCCTCCGCCACGCCCTCTTCCGCTCTTCTCCTCGGCACGACGGGCCCCACAACCTCGCCACCGGTGCGCGCCCGGCCACCAGCAGCAGCCCGTGACATCGACACTCGCTGGAGCACCGGTTTCCGGCCTGCCCGGTGGGGCCTGCGCATTCGGCCCGATCGAATGCGACCGACCACTCATCGCCGGGCAGCCGGTTTCCGCATCGGAGCACGGATGCGCAGTCGTGCCTTGAGCCGTCTGCGTACGGTGCCGTCCCGGAGGCAAAGGCCGGTGAGAGCGGGCGACGCCGGCGTTGGAGTGTTTCCGTACGTGCTGGGGCGCCGGGTGCCTGCACGGGGGCTCGGCACCACCACCGTGCGAGCGCTGTCGTCGGCCGCGGCCACCGGCCGGCGGCCGTGACGCGTGCTGTGGCCAGGAGCTGTCCGGCCCCGGTGGGTGCGCCCCAGCCGGCCTGCGCATCGTGTGCGGACGGTCGGGCGTGGTGGGTGGGAGGGGTACGGACGGGGGCAGGCGGCGGTCAGGAACGGGTGGTTCATGGGTGACCTCGCGGGACCGGTGCGGGTGGTGCTCCGTCATGCTCCTGCTGGTTGTGGTCGTGCAGAAGGGTGCGTGTACCGAGGCTTGTGGTGCCCATGCCACATCGGGGTGTGCATCCGCACACGTGGTGCGAGGGCCGGATCGGCGAGCGGTCAGGTGACGGTGGGGGTGAGCCGGGGGACAAGCGCCGCATCCTGACGCGTCGTACCACGAGCCCTGGCTCCCTCTGCGCGAGCCCGCGGGGGAGGTCCGCTGGGGACACTGTCTTCGCCGCAGGGCTGTCATCCGGGGGTGAGCGGAGGCAGCCGGGCTGTCTTGTTACCTGCCGGGGTGCCGTCCCAAGGGGGGATCGGCCTGCGGGACACCGTCTCGTGTGGATGAGAGGGGCATGCCATGGCTCTCGCCCTTGTCTCCTTCCGTCGGATCGTGCGTGACGTGGGCAGCGGTGGGGGCCCTGTCCGGGGACGTGGAGAGGCCCGGGCTGTGGGAGAACGGATCATTCACTCCGTCAGGAAAGGGCCAGGCCCGTCGGCCGGGGCGCACGGCGCGGGTGCTCGGGGCAGGGCTCACCCCTGAGGGGTACCGGGCTTGCGCCGCTTGGCATGCAGCCCCCTGGTGGGTGTGGGTGTTCCGGTGCTCCACCGGTGCCGCGGGGTGTTGCGTCGCGGGGTCGGGTTGGTGGGGGATCTTGTCGAGGTGGCGGTAGATGGTGGGGCGGGTGACACCGAACTCTTCGGCGATCTCCTGGGCCGTGTACTTGCTGGTGCCGTCCGGGAGGGTCTCGTCGTACATCTTCCGTACCAGCTGCACCTGACGGGGACCGAGCTTCGGCTTCTGTCCGCCGGTACGGCCGCGGGCCCTTGCGGCGGCCAGGCCATCCCTGGTCCTCGGACATGAGGGCGTGCTCGAACTCGGCGATCGCCCCGAGGATCTGAAAGAACATCCGGCCCATCGCGGCCCGGACTGTATCGGATACAGGGGTGCGCGTGACATAGGAGCGGACACGGGAAGCGTTGCACAACCCACCTGCAGTGACGTCGAGTTGCTCTTCGTGTCTCACGAACGATCGATAGAGATACGACCTCTGAGGTGTCTGGTAGCGGTGCGCTGGCCGGGGTGAAGTTTCCCCCGTGATCTCGGACACGGTCTCGTTGCGCCGCGAGGCTCTGGTCCTGCTGGAACTGAAAGCCCACCAGCAACACGCACTCACGGCCATCGCCGTGAACGTCGAACGCCTCAGCAGCTGTTCAGCGACCAAAGAAGCGACTCCACACAGACCCCGACCGCCTCCCAGACCTTCCTGGACCGGCACGAGATCCCCCGGCCGAAGTCCTGGAGAACCCTCGGAACCATACGGTAGGCACCGATGGGACCATCTTCCGCATTGAGCCGTGGGTGCGGCACGTACCGCTTGTGGCCAAAGACGATCAAGTCCGGTGTGGCATCACGTACCAGCCAACGGTTCATGGCGCTGCTCACGGGAACCTCCAGGACACGTGCTGCGAAGCTTCCCAGGGAACGGGGCACGCGAGGCAGCGTGATGCGCGCGCTCGACGTCACCCAGTAGCGGATGCGCCAAGGTGCGATCGGGGTGGCGAGGACCCATGTCGTGGCGGCGAGAGCTGGCGACACCTGGATCTGGGCCAGAACAACCTGCCGCAGATGATCCGTACGCGTCTGCTCCCTCGACACCCCGTAGCCGCGCAGTACCGCGACCGGCAGGCCGAGCTGCCGGGCCAGCCTGCCCACCGCCATGAGCACCGTTCGAGCATTTCCGCGTGATCAGTGCGACACGAAGTCGCTCCCAACGAGTAGGTGAACTGAGAGGAGAGGAAAGAGCAGGACACCTCGGACCAGTGCCCAGGTCCGTCCCCACGCTCGCATGCGTCGCTGGCAACGGCGGGGTGTGAAGCCGAGCGCAAACGCCCAAGAGCAGACCAGGCCATCAGGAAGCAACAGGCAAAGGGGAAGACTGAACGGGCGAACGCAAGTGAACCCTTGACGACACCTCGTAACGGAAAGGCCGCGTCAGATGGCAATGCACGCGGTGGCTTAGGACCTAGTGCGGAAGAGCACAGAGCGACTCTCCTGGTTGATCACAGGAGAGGCGGACACCGCTGGTCCCGGGGTTAAGAGGGCGCCCACCCCAGTCGCATCTCAAAGGAGCGGAACGTGGAAACCCCGTCGGAGTCCGGATTAGGTCCGGTAAGCCAGAGGCAACGAAGGCCCAACTCTCCGGCGGGCCAGGATGATCCGAGAAGCGAAGGCTGGCAGGGCGAAAGCCCAGAGGAAAAGAGATGACGGGATCCTCACCCCTCTCGTATAACTCGCCAGATACGGGCAGTCTGCCCGGCCCGAAAGGGCGCCCACGCGGATCAGGTAGGCCCGTGCAGGGACTCTGCAAGGCAGTCAGAACCAAGGGACAAGTTAGACAGCGGAGGTGGAAACGATGAGGTCGGCAACAGCGCCCCAGGCGCCCGCCCCGGTGAACGGACCCGAGGACTACGCCTCGGCGTGGCACAGCATCGACTGGGCCACGGCAGAGGGGTCGGTACGACGGCTTAGGCAGCGAATCTTCACGGCCACGCAGAATGGTGACCTGAAGCAGGTCAGGAATCTGCAAAAGCTCATGCTTCGTTCTCACTCGAACACGCTGGTAAGCGTCAAGAGGGTGACGCAGCTGAGTACTGGCCGCCGAACGGCTGGGATCGACGGAGAGAAGGCTCTTACTCCCAAGGAGCGGGGGCAGTTGGCGGCACAGATATTCATGGAGCTGTGCCCATCCGGTGCCCGACCCGTTCGGCGTGTGTACATCCCGAAGGCCAATGGGAAGCAGCGCCCTCTCGGTATCCCGGTCATCCGTGACCGGGTGCACCAGGCGCGCACCAAAAACGCGTTGGAGCCCGAGTGGGAGTCCCGGTTCGAGGCACGGAACTACGGTTTCCGCCCCGGGCGGGGATGCCAGGACACAATAGCGGCGATCTACAACACGGTCGCGGGCAAAAGGGCCAAGCGTGTATGGGCCCTGGATGCTGACCTGGCAGGGGCATTCGACCGTATCGATCACGCCCACCTGATGGACAGCATCGGGATGTTCCCCGGCCGGGGGATGATCCGGAGCTGGCTCAAGGCCGGCGTGATGGAAGACGGACGGTTCACGCCGACTGAGGAGGGGACTCCCCAAGGCGGCGTGATCAGCCCACTGCTCCTGAATGTCGCGCTACACGGGATGGGTACGGCCGCCGGATGCCTTGAAGGGGCGAGTCAATACGCCCGTTTGAACGCACCCGTGCTCGTGCGTTACGCCGATGACCTGGTTGTGCTCTGCCACAGCGAGGACGCAGCTCGTCGGGTCAAGCAGGATCTGGCCCGATGGTTGGCACCGAGGGGCCTGACCTTCAACGAGGACAAGACGCGCATCGTCCACCTCAACGAGGGCTTCGACTTCCTCGGGTTCAACGTCCGCCGATACGACGGGAAGCTGCTCATCAAGCCGAGCAAGGAGGCCGTCAAGAGGATCCGGAAGAGGCTTCACGACGAGGTACGGGCCCTGCGCGGGTCCAATGCCGGAGCCGTAGTGAAGAAGCTCAACCCGATCATTAAGGGGTGGGCAACCTACTACCGGACGGTGGTCTCGTCCAGGATCTTCGGGAGCCTGGACAAGTACATGTGGACGCTCACTTACAAGTGGGCCAAGCACTCCCACCCGAGGAAGCCGAAGACCTGGGTCGTCTCCAAACACTTCGGCCAGTTCAATGCGTCTCGCAGGGACAGATGGGTGTTCGGCGACCAGGTCACCGGCATCTACCTGTTCAAGTTCGGCTGGACCAAGATCGAAAGGCACGTGGGTGTCGCCGGGACGAACTCCCGCGACGACCCGAGCCTGACGAACTATTGGGCGGCACGGACGCGTCGAAGGATGCCAGCGACGGTGGATCGAATGTCCATCAGCCTGGCAGCCCGTCAGAGGGGGATCTGCCCGCTGTGCAAACAGCCGCTGATCTTCGGTGCCGAATACGAACCAGACGACGTTCGATCATGGGCGGCTTGGTTCTCGGCATCCATGAAGCAGTTACACAAACACCACTTCGTGCAACGACGGGACGGCGGCACAGACGACAGAACGAACCTCCGCCTCGTCCACGCCGAGTGCCATCGCCAGCACCACGCTGTCGACAACGGCACTCGGGCCAGGCAGAAGACGCCAATCAGCGTGGCCTCAGGGCCCGCTTGAGCCGTGTGCGTCGTGAGGCGCACGCACGGTTCTGAGGGGGCCGGGGCGTAGCAATACGCTCCGGCTACCCGACTGGGCAACGGTAGCGGTCAGTTGCCAACTGTTGACGATCTTCAGGTTTGGGTGGTGTGCCCGCTTCGCACCGTCCCGGTTTGGCCGTAGCGAGTCGATGAACGCTCGGACGGGCGGCGCCTCCTCCGCCCGGTGTGGCGCGGGTCCTTGTGCTGGGGTGAGAGTGCGGCCGGTCTTGGCATACGACGATGTCCCGCTAGAGCAGGGCGCCGCCGGAAACCTCGATGCGCTGGGCGGTGACCCAGCGCAGTCCGTCGGAGGCGAGCGTGGCGATGGCGTCGCCGATCTCGGCGGGCTCGCCGACGCGGCCCAGAGCGGTCTGCGCCGCAAGCCCCGCTCGCAGGTCGCTGTCATCGCGCATGGCACCGCCGTTGAAATCGGTGGCGGTCGGTCCCGGGGCGATGGAGTTGACCCGGATGTGACGCGGGCCCAGTTCCAGGGCCAGGGTGCGACTGAGCACTTCGACGGCGGCCTTGGATGCCGAGTAGACGGCGGTGGCCGGGCTGGTGTGGCGGGTCAGGGAGCTGGAGACGTTGATGACGCTGGCGGGGTCGGCCATCAGCGGCAGCAGTGCCTGGATGAGGAAGAAGGTCCCACGGACGTTGGTGTCCATCATCGCGTCGAAGTCCGCGACACCGACCTGCTCAAGAGGGGTGAAGATCCCCACACCTGCGTTGTTGACCAGGATGTCCAGCCGCGTGGCGTCCCAGGGCTGCAGGTGCTCGCCGAGCTCGGCCGCGAAGGGCGGGAACGAGGCGACATCGGCGATGTCCAGACGCAGCGCGAGGGCATCGGACCCGGCCGCCCGCACCGCCTCGACCGTCTCTTGCGCCCCGACCTCATCACCCCGGTAAGTGACGATGACCTTGATGCCCCGCTGTGCCAGGGCCAGCGCCGTGCTGCGGCCCAGCCCACGGTTGGCACCGGTCACCAGCGCGATCTTCTTGCTGTCCATGGAGCTGCTCCTCGGAAGGGAGGGGGAAAACGCTGCAGGGCCTACTGCCCGACGCGGAGAGGCGAGTCGATCGACTCGCCTCTTTCACCGTAGGCCCGCCCCCAGAGGCGAGTCAAGTGACTCGCCTCGCAGCAGCGGGCATACTGGCTCCATGACAGAAGGACTCTCCGACCACCACCGACGGCTGGCGCAGCAGAAGCGGGAGGCGATCACCTCGTCCGCCACCGCCCTGTTCCTCGACCACGGCTACGCAGGGACGTCACTGGCCCGGATCGCCGAGGCGGCCGGGGTGTCGAAGTCCACGCTGTTCAAGCAGTTCCCCACGAAGGCGGCCCTGTTCGAGGCCATCGTGAGCGAGTCGTGGAAGCGGGGGTCCGGTCACGCTTCGACCCCGCCCCCGGTCGGCGACCTGCGTGCGGGCCTGATGGCCATCGGCCACCGTTACGCAGACCTGGTCGGCCAGCCCGGGATGACGGCCCTGTTCAGGATCGTCATCGCCGAACTGCCGCGCCTGCCCGAACTGGGCAGGATGCAGTTCCAGCTGGGCAAGCTGCCCTACTTCGACTCCGTACGGCTCTACCTGCAAGCCGAGCACGAGGCCGGCACCGCGCGTGTGCCCGACGCAGAGAGCGCCGCCAACCAGTTCCTCGGCATGATCGCCAACTTCGTCCTGTGGCCCCGGATGCTGCTCACCGACTGGAACCCGGCCGCCGACGAGACCGACCATGCCGTCGTCGAGGCCGTGGAGACGATGCTCGCCCGCTACGCCACCGGTCACCAGAAGTAGTCGCCCTCGCTCGCGCCCCCGATGCGTCGCACGGACCGGAGCGCGAGCCGCAACGTGCGGTCAGTGCCGGGTGGGGCACGTGCCGTTGACGTCGATGGGCGCGCCGCCGGGCTTGTCGCCGCCGCCGAGGAGGTAGACGGTGTGCCCGCGCATCCTCATCGCCGAGCTGCCGCGCACCGGGTCCTGCGGCACGTCCGGCAGCCGCTTCCACCGGTCGTGGTGCGGGTCGTGGTGCGAGTTGTAGACGAAGCTGGCCTCGGTGGCCTGCTACGAGGCGCCTCCCGTCAGACCGCCCAGGACGCTACCGGTGAGCCCGCGCCCGAGACGCCCACGGCAGCGCGCCGGCGCGGGACGTAGTCAATGATCACCGGTTACCCCAACCGGTGAAGGAGCCCTCCCCAGACCCGGGACACCGTCGTCACGTCCCAGTCCGCCGGGCCATCGGTCGGGTCGACCAGTGGGTGGCGTTCTTCGGCTTCGTTTCCAGCGTCAGGCGCACCAGTTCGGCGACCTGCTCGTCGGTGACGGTCCGCACCCGGCCCGGCCGGGGCGCATCGCCCGGCCCATCCAGCCGGTGGCTGACGAACCGGGCCCGCCACTTGGACACCGTCTCGGTGGTGATCCCGTACTGCCGGGCCACCGAACTGGCCGACCGCGGCAGCCCCTCCGACGCGACCTCCGCACACGCCAGCACGATCCGTGCCCTCAAGGCCAGCGCCTGCGGGATTGATTGAGCCCGCACTCAGCCAGTACCTCACGCTCGCGCTCCGACAACACCAACTCAGCCAACCGCGGCCCCGGACGCCCCACGCATATCAAACGACGCATCAACGACTCAGGTCACTAGGGTGTGTTCGAGGAAGACCTGTACGCCACTTTCAAGAAGGCCAAGGACGCAGGGGAGCAGCGCTGGTTCGGCCCCCGTGGTGACCTGAACCCTTCCCAGCTCGGCCGCCGCCTGGGGCAGAGCCGCAGAACGGTCGAAAGAACGTCGGCCCGCGCTTCGAAGCCCGGTATCGGGCGGAGGCGCAGGCGGAGTACGGCGTGGGCGTGGACACTTTGAAGCCGGTAGCGAGGCGGCGCAGGCATCCTGACGATCCGTACTGGCACAACCATGCGGCGGGCCCCCGAACCGGGGTGCCCGCCGCCGGCATGGTCGGACCCGTCATGAAACTGGAGACCCTTGCCCGGCTCGTGGCTGCTCGGGTGCACCGCGACTTGTCCGAACCTTGCGCGGCAGGGGGTGGCCGTACCCGTTGAAGCGGATCTTGAGGAGGCGTAGTCGAGTGGTTGGCGCACGTGGTCGCCCTTCACGAGCGCGACGACGTCTGCTGTTCGACTGAGTGCCGTCCAGATCAAGGCGTCGTACCGGTACGGCCGTTTCGCTGGCTGCGTGGCGAATGCCCATTCCAGGGTTGGTGCTGGGGCGGCATCGGCCGAAACGGCGCGCCGGTCCCAAGACCCAACTCAGTACCAGGCCGTCCGGGCGTGGACGGTGCTGCCGCAGACCAGGGCGGCCCGTGACACCCGGCCGTTCAGGTTGTTGCCGACCTGGGTGTAGGCGTAGTTGATGCCGGAGTCGACACTCTCGCGGACCCAGTCCCAGCTGGTCGGATTGCCGGAGGGGACGTAGGACGTGCGGTCGAGCCAGGCATAGCAACCCTGGGGGGCGTTTTCGATGCGGGCGAACGAACCGCAGCCGCCGGCGTAGAAGTACTTGAGGGTGATGGTCCTGCCGTTGACGTTGGCGCTTGTGCGGTGGATCAGGCTGTAGCTGCCGCTGCAGGGCGTGTTCTCGGGGTACTTCCCCTCGTATGTGAATTTGGGATAGTTGCTGCTGTGGGAGGGCGCCGCACTGGCGGTGCCGGACAGTGCGGTCGTCAGAGTCAGCGCGGTGGCTGCCACTCCGATCAAGGCCTTGAGGCGGTGAGGCACGGTCAATCCCTTCATGGGCCTGTCTGTTGCCCGGAGTTGTCGGGCGCAACCTACGATGGCATGTCCCTGATGTGCGGGGTATCCCCTTCATCGTGAATGTCGCAAAGTGTGTACGTAGGGCACGGTGCGATTCCGCGAACGACGTGGCCGGGCGGGGTTTCCGGGCGCCAGCGCGGACGAGCGCATATGCCTGTTGTCGCGAAACTGCCGCGCTCCTGAGCGTTCGGCTTCTGCTGGAACACCTGGTTCACCCCCGACCCGCCCGCCGACGAACGCGAGCCGGCTCCTGCCCCAGAGAGGGGGCACACCCTCGCCCCACCGGCCCCGGACTGCCTGCTGGCCCCAGGCCATCCGCGCTGGCCGTGGCTGGCTGACGCCCTGGGCAACGGCTGCGACGCTACTGGCGAGCCTGGACGACCAGGCCCCCGCCCGCCGAGTTCCAGGCCCTACTCGACATCGTCGGTACCGGCAGACCTCTTGATCTCTACCGCCCGGTCTAACAAATCACCGCTAGGTGTACGAACTCCCCGTTCTCGGCGGCAAACCGAGCGAGCAGTGTTGGCACTGGATGGTCGGCGCGCGAACCTGCCGATCTCGCCTGCCTCCTGGTCGTCGCCGACGTCGACGACTGCCCGTTCACGACCCTCCGGGACGTGCCCGGCGCCCACTGGGTGCTGCCCTGATTCGTCAGCGAGGTCCGCTTTGCCATCCGCTCCAGGGCCGGACGCCTGAGCTTGTCCTACGTTTTTAGTGCGGGCTGGATCCGGTCATTCGTAGGATCGGTGAGGCCCGGGGGCTCCGGGTACGGGCCCCATGCGCGGCGCGGAGTTCATCGCGGCCACCGGTGGCGACATGGGCGCCTTCGGCACAGCCGACCGACTGGCAGCGTTCGCCGGCCTGTCTCCGGTGCCCCGCGATTCCGGCCGTATCAGCGGCAACATGCGCAGACCTCGCCGCTACCACCGCGGCCTGCTCCGCACGTTCTACCTCTCCGCCATGGCCAGCTTGAGGTCCTGCCCCGCGTCCCAGGCGTACTACCAACGCAAACGAGGCGAGGGGAAGGGGCATAAGCAGGCTGTGCTGGCTCTCGCCCGGCGCAGAGCCAACGTTCTGTGGGCCATGCTCCGCGACGGAGCGAGCTACCGAGTCGTCCCACCACCGGACATCGAAGCGGCTTGACATCCCTATTGGGAAGTTCTTTGTGGTGGTGTCGGGCCTTCTCGTGCCCTACAGAGGGAAACTGTTCGGTTCTGTCTCGGCGAGGTTGCGCAGAAAAGCCCTCTGGTGTGGGTCCTCCCAGTCGTTCCACTCCTCAGCGGCGATCAGCGACCACACGCCCCACTCAAGGAGCATGTACCGCAGGGCGGTCGGCCAGGCGGTGCGCTCTTCGGGCGTGAGCTGGACATGAGCGGTGTAGGCGTCTCGGAAAGTTGCCCACTCGGCCGCGTCGAAGAGGCGGGGCGGACCGCCGGCGGCCTCGTTGTGGAAGAGAAGGACGGCCAGGGCAAGGTCGAGCAGGCGGACGGCGACCTCTGCGTTGTCCGGGTCGATCAGGGTGGGAGTGTTCTCAGCGTCGTAAACGAGGTTGTTCGCACGGAAGTCCATGCTGACGGGAGCAGTGGGAAGGTTCGCGCTGCGGATGGAGACCAGGGTGTCGGAACGGAAGGCGTTCAGCCAGGCCGTCAGGCGGGGGAGGGCGCTGTTGGTCAGGTCCGGGGCGTACTTGGCGAGGACCCCGGTCAGGCCCGCGATGTCCTCGTCCGTCGAGGCTTGATCGGCCTGGGGCCACTGGAAGCGGAACATGCCGGCTCCTGTGACCGGCGCGGCGTGGATACGTCCGAGGAGGTCGCCTGCGCCCGAGAAGTGGGCAGGTGAAGCGTTGTAGGGGATGCCGTCGATCCATGGGTAGGCGACCCAGACGTGTTCGCCGAGGGCGGCGGGATTGCCGAGGCAGGGCAGGGGCTGGACCGTCCGTATGCCGAGCAAGGAGAGCTCACGCAGCCACTGGGCGATGCCTTCGGCGTAGGGAAGTGGGCCCCTGGTCCGCTTCACCGCGGCCGGAGTTCCGTCGACGACGGTCTGGAAGACAGGCGCGTACGGGTAGCAGGAACTGTCGGGTATGTCGGAGGACTTCACCTTGAAGTGTCTGAAGACTTCAGCATGCTCGCTGCTGGGAGCCATGATCATGTCGCCATGTGAACACGGATGGTGTGACCTCTGCCCGGAATATCGGTGAGCGGGGCACGAGCCCGAACGGCATCTCGAAGGTTCGCTCGCCTGGGGATTCATCGCTGGCGTCGACTGTGGAAGTCCGTCCGGTGGTACAGGCGGCGGGCATGATCTGTGCGCCCGGGAAGACGGTGGTGGACCGGCAGGGGGCGTGCCAGCAGACGTCCGGGCAGATCGGTATCTACGAGGCGAAGACGAAGAAGCGGGTGGGGACGATGTATGTCTCCCTTTCCCAGCGCACCACGCTGGCGGCGCGGGACTCCCGCAGGCGGAAGCACGTGGTGACGGTGCGGACCACCAAGGTCACCGGGGCGGCCCGGGGCAGGTGAGCACGTGGTGCAGGCGGGGCGCCACGGCGTGCACGGCCACGAAGAGCGGAGCGCCGCAGAAGCTGACAGGGGGCTCCACCGCGACCCTCGCGTTCACCTCATCGGGAGCGGCAGGCTCGCTCAGCATCTGGACGGGAGGACCCGTATCGATGAGCACGTGACTGAACGGTGCTGGCATCGTGTGGCTCATGGCAGCGAGAGAAGATGAGTCCGAACCTGGTATCTCCGTACTCCGCATTCCGATGTCCCTGGAGGAGGCAGCGTGGCTCTATCAGGCGGACGAGGTGTGTCCGGAAGACCTGCCGATGACCGCTGCCGAAGCGCTCGCTGCAGGGGTGGACTCGCCGACGCTCTGCGAACTCGCCGGGTTGCCGCGCAACGCGGACTCCCGAGAAATTCGTGACGCCTTCGAGCAGGCGCTCGCGGAACTGGAAATCGCGTTGCCCGATCCCGCTCTGGCCCAGCGCTATGCACTCCGCAGGCTGGCCGTCAGATTCGCCGCAGGGGAGGTGGGCCTCACGGATCTGGCATCGGATACGTGGTGGGAGGTGGAGGTCGAGACCGCGGAGGAGCAGGCGTTCGTGGCACTGCTTCGGACGTGTGCGTGCTGCAGCGAATACACGCTGGGGCTCGACGAGGAGGCATGGAAGTCCCAACTGCGACTCGCAGCGCTCGCTCTGGCTTCACACCCTACGGTCGGGCCGGAGAGCGTGAGGTGACATCAGAAGGTGGCTCTGGCACAGATCTTGGGGAGCGGTCGAGGAGGGCGACGGTGTCGTGCGATTGCAGGGGGAGGGTCACGAGCTCAGGGCCCCTGTTTCGGTGCACTTTGGTCGCTCGTCCGGCACTCATCGGCCGCATGGGCACAGGATCCGGTGGGCGTCGGTCAGGGTGAAGGTGTCTTCGCTCCCAGAGCAGACCTCAAGCCACGCGAGATACCCGTCCTCGGCGAACACCAGAACCTCGCCGACGGTCTCTCCGCGCGCGCCGAACAGTTGCATGTCGGCCACCACCTGCGTGCCCGTAAGCGCGGGTGCGGGTGCGGGTGCGGGTGCGGGTGAAATACCGTCCGCATCGAGACTGAAGTACGTCGAACCGCAGCCGCACGCACAGCACTTCTCCAATCGGAGCTGTCACATCTGCCGATGCAGCGCGAGACCTGGGTCCGCCACCATGCTCAAAGCGGCGTCCAGCACGTGAGCAACGTCAGCAGGCAATGCTCTGGTCATGTCTGCAAGATATCGACCTGCGCAGTACTTCCCGGTTCTCGCGCGGCTCCTGGAGAGCGTCTCGTAGCGCTGCTGGAGCAGGATCATCTTTCGGAGAAGTTCGAATCCGGCTCGGCCGTAGAGCCGCCGCTTGATCTTCTTGATGCGGTTGACGGCTCCTTCGACACTGCCGGAGCTCCAGTGGAGAGTGTGACCGGCTGTCACTGCGTCGAGGTCTCGGAGCAGATGGAGTGCGAAGCCGGTGAGGCCGGGCAGTTTGGTCGGCGCGAGCCCCCCTCGCACCAGGGCGTGGTGGAGCCGCCCAGGACGGTGTCCTGGCCGTCGCCGACGACGCCGCGCTCATCCTGACCGGTCTGCACCGGCAACGTCCACGTCACCGTCCAGCCGGCATCCGCCGACCCCGGCGTCGCCCCCGGACCGTGGGAGCACATCGTCGAGACCACCCTCACCTCCACCACCGGCACGCTCGTGGTGCACGGGTATGAGGACGGCCCTCGAAGACCTGCCCACCCTGCCCCCGCGCGGCCCCGGCACCTACCCACTACGCCTCCACAACCAGGGGCGCATCCACGCACTCGCCCTCGACACCACCGACCCTGACGAAGAGTCCGGCGAGCACCACCTCCTGCAGACCTGCCCGTCGACGTGAGACCGCTGGTCAGGCTCCGGGCGGAGTACGGGGCGGGCGGTACTGCCTGACCCGCCGACATTCGAGGGCCCCGAGCCCGCCAGGCGCCTCCCGAAACCGGCAACAAACGCCTCCCTCAGATACTTACCTAGGGCCGCATCAGGCAACGTTCGCCCTGTAGTGCCTTACGACCTTGGGAGCGATTGAGGTCGGGGCATGCTGGCCTGGCGGGTCAGCTGGTAGGTGACCAGCAGGCAGCCTGCCGGGCGAGCAGGAGTTCGGTGCCGGGCTTGCGTGCGGAGCGGTCGGAGACCAGTCCGACGATGGCGAAGTGGATCTCCGTGTAGGTCTCACGGCGGCCGGTGAACCGCTGCAAGGGCCGCCACTGCTTGTACTCGGCGTTGGTGTGCTCGACATGGATCCCGTGCTGAGGACCGTCGGCGATGTCGCTCGCGCCAGGCGTGGTGATCGCCCAGTGGGGCGTCGTCCTTGGGCTTCTTCGGTGGGGCGTCGATCTGGTCAGGAAACTGGTCAGCCAGCCCGCGGCAGGATGGGAACAGGCCGCACGGGCCCAGGCAAGCGTCACAACTCGCCTAACCCGTACGGCCCTTCTCGTGTCAAGGGCAGATCGTGACCCCAAGTCCTACGACTGTGCTGGCCATACCACCGCTTGGGCGACGATGACCCTTTCACCGTTGAAAGTGACCGCAGGGCCTTCGTGCAGTTCGAAGCCGAGAGCTATCGCTTCGCTCACACGATGGCAGAACGCGGCGTCGTCCGGGCCGGTCAGGACTCGGTAGATAGGCAATCCATCTGGTGGTGTACTCATGAAGAGGAAGATCTCATGAGACCCGTCCACCCAGCCAGGCGACCAGCATTCCCGAGGGCCAATCGCTCCCAAGGTTGTTACTGACTTTGTCCGGGTGGTGTCGTGATGGTGAGTCCGGTCGCGGCGAGGCAGCTGTCGATGATGTCGCTGGGGTACTGGAGTTGGCGAAGCCCATGACGCAGAGCGCCGATGAGGTGTTCGGGGTCGGCGAAGGCGGTGTTGGCCTGACAACTCCTGCGCAGAAGGGACCAGATGCCCTCGACCGGGTTGAGGTCGGGTGCGTAGGGCGGCAGGTAGTAGATGGTGATCCAGTCATGGTTGTTGGCGAAGGCCCGCAGCCGGGTGTCCTTGTGCACATTCCTGTTGTCCCAGATGAGGGTGATCGGGCCGCCGAGTTGCTGCTGGGCGGCGACGAGCAGGTCGCGGTGGTCGGTCCGAGCGAAGCTTCTGCGAGCGGTGCTGTCGTGGCGTCCGTGCTGCTTGGGCCGGAAGATCGGAGGGGACCGTTCGCCGCGCCGGTAGCGGGCGAGGGCCGCAAGGGAGAAGCGGCGCTGGGAGCGGCCCCGGACGCGGATGACGGGAGTGCGCCCGCGTTTGGCCCAGGTGCGGGAGGTGGGCGGCGTCATCGAGAAGCCGGTCTCGTCCTCGAAGACGATCCAGCAGTCGAGTGCCGCCGCAGTGCTTCCGCCTGGGGCCACGTGTCCTTCACCCGGCCGGTCACCTTGTCCTCGTCACGTTCCAGCGCCCGTCGGGCGGGCACATGGTGGCTGAGGCCGTGGCGTCGCAGCATCTTCGCGATGCCGGACAGCGTGAAACTCTTGTGGAAGCGGCGCCCGATGAGCGGTTTGATTCTCGACAGCGTCCAGGTCTGGTCCGGCCAGCCGTGCACCACCGGCCCCCTTGGCCGGCTCCTGTTCCAGCACCGCGAACAGGGCTTCGCTCAGTCCCGGCCGAGACACCGGCCCCGCCGAGCACAAGCCCTGCGGCCCCGCCGATTTCCCGGCCCGGCGCCACCGTTGCACCGGCCGGACGGTGACCCGCAGCCGTTGCGCGATCACGTCGTTGCTCTGCCCGGCGGCGAACATCTCGGCCGCATCCATTCGGATGCGCTCGCGAAACACCTGACGTTCAGCGGTCAGACCACCGCCCTGCGGATACCTCATGACATCGGCGTACTGCAGGGATCAGCAACTGTCGGCCCTCACGACACCACCCGGACAAAGTCAGTAGATCGCGGATGGCACATGTCTCGGCGAACGCGACGTCGGAAATCCGCCAGCATGCTCGCGGTCGGTCGGGCGAGAATCCGCTCATGATCGCTGAAGCGCAGGGAATCCGCATCCGGCACCGCGGGCATGAACCGCAGGTCCATCCCACCGCCTACGTCGCCCCGACGGCCACCCTCGTCGGTGATGTCCACGTGGGGCCGAGGGCGCGGGTGATGTACGGCGCGGTGCTCGATGCCGAGGGGTCTCGGATCGAGGTCGGGGAGGCGGCGGTGATCTGCGAGAACGCGGTGTTGCGCGGGTCTGCGGTCGCCGGCGATCAGCCGGTGCTGGTCGGCGACCACGTCTTCGTGGGGCCGCATGCCACGCTGCTGGGCTGCGAGGTCGGCAGGTGCGTCTATGTGGCGACCTCGGCGACGGTCCTGCAGTGCGCACGGTTGGGGGCCGGCTCGGTTGTCGCTGTCGGCGCGCTCGTCCATGCGCGCACCGTTCTGCCGGACGAGTACTTCGTGCCGCCGCACACCGTGGCGCTTGACGCGCCGGTGCGGCTGCTGGCCGCCGGCGATCCGGGCCTGGCCGAGGCCGTCGGGCGGGTGGGCTTCGCGCAGGTGGCGTTCGGCGTCGACGCGGAGTGGACCGACCGGATCAGCCGGTACGAGCACATCGCGGAGGTGCGCGTCGCCGAGTTCGGCAAGCACGCGGACGATGAGGTTCTGCATCGCGGCTAGCCGTGCCGTGGCGTCGATGGGCGGGGTCTGCTGTCCGGGAACTCGGCGGGACGGCGGGGTGACCTGGAGGGACAGCATGGGCCTTGTCCGGGACACCGGCGGGTTCTGGTGCGTACCGACGGGGTCTCTTCATTCTTGGGTCGTCAGTGACCGACGGTCTGAAGGGAACGACATGAACGTGCTCAAGGGTTTGGGTGTGTCCACGGTGGCAGCTGCGGCGGCCTTCGCGTTGGCGGTGCCGGCGGCGGCGTCGGGCGCGGGTGTTCAGCGGGCCATCAGCCTCTCCAGCGCCGATGCCACGTACAGCGGCTCGATCGTGGTGGGTTCGGGGAAGGTCAAGGCCAACGGAACCATTCGTGACACCGGGTTCCACCGGGGCGCGAGCGAGCTCTGGATCTCCGTCACGACCACGGAGGGCCCCTTCAACAGTGCCTTCGCGACAGTCAGCAACGGCAAGAGCTACACCTTCGCGACCCGCGAGCTGACGTACCCCGGCACGTTCGTCAGGGGCAAGGCCACGCTGTGCTCGTGGAAGAACTCCGGCAGCTCCAGTGTCTGGTCGTGCGGGTCGCCCAAGTCGATCGGCTGAGCCTGCTTCCACCCGTCCACTGTTAACAGTCCCCTGCGCCCCCGACACCCCTGCTCAGGGCACCTCGTCCGTCCCGATCCGGGGCGGACGAGGAAGAGCCCCCGCCGCGGAAAGCGGGTGTCGGGTCCCCGGACTGCTACGGCGGCGCCGCGATCGAGACGGCGTGGATGGAGGTCGGCCCCGACCGGCTGGCCCTCATCCGCGACGGCCGTGTCCTCCACCTGATACGCGTCGTGCTCTTTGCACTGAGTGTGCGTCATCTGTGTGCACTGCTGCGGGGCTGTGGCTGGCAGGGCTGTTGACGGTATGGGTGTCGCCGGACTGGTGAAGAGTGCTGTCGTTTCCCGGGTAAAGCTGGTGACGTGCGTGTGGCACGGTGCGGACGGCGGGGTACACGATCGCGGCGGAGACCACTACCGCGGAGGCGGAGGCCCGCGCGGTGGAGGCGACGGCGGCGGCCAGGGCGAGGTGGCGCAGACCGTCGCGGCGGCGCGGGCGGAAGCCGAGTCGCGTACCGCGGTTCTCGCGGCGGAGGCCGCCACCCTCCAGGCGGAGCGGGACGCGGCCGCAGCGCAGCGGAGCGGACTGCCGCCGCCGAGGCGCAGGCCGAGGAGAGCGCGCGTACGGCCGCGCTGCGGGCGCAGGCAGCGGCCGGTCTCCTCGCGGACGCCCGGGAGCATCGGCCCGTCCTGCCCTGCCGCAGACCTGTCATGCCTCCGGTGGGGGCCGGTGGGCGTGGCGCTGCGCGCGCCGTTTGTGGAGGTAGGCGCGGCGGTTCTGCCACCAGGTGAGGCGGTCGCGGGAGTTCTGCGGGAAGACCCTCTGGAGGATGCCGAGGACCAGGCTCACGGCGAGGAAGCTGATGGCGGACCAGGGGGGTGCGCCGGCGATTGCCTGGGCGAGGCCGCCCGCGCCGAGCAGGCCCGGTATCAGGTTCTGCGTGGTCATCGGCGGTGCCCTTCGCTCGCGGGAAGTGGATGGAACAAGCGAACCGAAGGGTGGCGGTGTTGCGTGAGAGGCAACCGCGGATTGCTCCCTTGCGGAAGATATTGCCGGGAGGGCAACGGGGGGTGCGGGTAAAGGGGTATACCGGGAGCAGGGCCGTGCTGGAGCGGGCGGTCACCAGTGCCTCTTCCCCTGAACGGCAGGGCAGCCGGGCACGGGCCGGGGGAGGCCATGACCATCGATCCGCGGAACCTCAGCGGTCCGCCGCGGGGCGAGACGTACGGGGAAGCGGTCAGGCGGCTGTTGAGCGCCCGCGGCTCCAGCCAGCGTCTGCTCGCCGCGCATGTGGGCAAGAGCGAGGGCAATGTAAGCAAGATCCTGAGCGACAAGGACCCCACGTACTCGCCGACGGACGTCTTTCACGCTGCCGTGCTGACCTTCCTCGGCCTGGACAGCGAGCAGGCCCGGTACCTGGAACCCCTCTACGAGGCGGCCCGCAACGCTGAAGGGGTGAACTACTGGCAGGATCAGACCAGCCGGTTGCGTCTGACGGTCGACGAGTACTCGTTGCGCGTGGAGGAAGCGACCCAGGGCCGCGACGCCGCGCAGGGCGCGCTGGCCGAGCTCCAGGAGCAGCTCGGCCTGCTCAACACCGAGATGGAACGCGTCAACCACGATGCTGCCGCTCTTGCCCAGGAGCACAGCGCGCTGCGGGCACGCACGAAGCAGCAGAAGAACAAGTACAAGCACAAGCTGGACCAGGCCACTGCCTACGCCAGGGCGCAGGAAACCGAGCGCCTGGCGGCTGAGGAACAAGCGCGCGCCCTGGGCAGGGAAGTCGTCGTTCTCCAGCGTCAGGTCCGCCTTCTGCAGGAGGAACAGGCTGGTCACCAGCCTGTTGCCAGGGTGGCAATCGGCACCAGTTATCAGGAGGCCGCCGCACGGGCCAGGGCCCGCAAGGCCCACGCGGGCGACGCCGCACCATTCCACCCGGCGGCGGAACCGGTATCGTCCCCAGCCTCCGTCGTACCGGCGCTTGGGACCGACCGCCCGTCCGTGACGGAGCTGCCGAATCCCCGCGACTCAGAACTCCGATTGAGGCGGATTCCCCACTCGCCGTCGACTCGTCCACGAGACTGGTACCTGTCCCTGCCCCCGATGCCTGAAGCCGAAGCCGGTCGGACTCTGCCGCCAGGGCGGGGGGTTGAGGGCACGCCGCCCGCCGCCCGGCTGCCCGTCGTCTCGTCCCCGCCCCCGTTCCTGCTCCCGCCTCCCGAAGCCGAAGCCGAAGCCGGGGCCGAAGCCGGTCGGACCCTGCCGCCAGGGCGGGCTCCCCAGGTCCCGCTGTCTGGGGAGCCCGCTGCTAGTGGAGCCCGCTCGGTGCCTGTGGAGCCCGCCGACTCGCTTTCGTTGCATGGGGGCCGGTACTGCCTTGCGGCCCTGACTGCTGGCACGCTCCTGGTGGTGCTGACGGCCTTCGGGTTCCTCTCCGGGGCCTGGTTCACCTACCTCGCGCCTGTGCCTACGGACATGGCTGAGGCCTGGCACGAGCTCGAAGACTCGTTTCCTTTCTGGCGGCGGTGGAGCTGGGCCGGGGCGTTGCACGCCTGGGTGTATCTCCTGGTCTGCAGCAACTTCTTCGTGCTCTGGTACGTGCTGTACGAGAAGGCCTACCGGTTCATGTTCGGCACGGACTGGACTCGCATCTCCAAAGCGGGACTGCCCACGCGTACCGTCTTCCGGCTCAGCCGCCTGACCTACCCCGGCTCCGGCCGGTTCGACCCGCGGTTGGTCATGCTGGTCTACGGGACGGTGGCGGCCGTGGTGCTGTCGATGACCGCCGACCTGGCGCCGCTGGGCCAGCGCATCGACGAAATCATCCACTGGAGGTTCTGACTGAGCGTTTCGCCCTGTGAGGGAACTGGCCCCTGCGGGCACGGAGTAGGTGGTCGTGCCCGGTGTGGCAAAGACTGTGGGCCCGGCCGCAGAGGCAGCACCCGTCACGGCGGGAGAGGCCCCAGCCGGTGCGACGCGTACAGAAACGAGGGGGGAGCAAGTTCGCTGTCATGGTGGAGTCTCAGTCCCTCCATCCTTTGATCTGTAGCCAAGGAGGCTCCGCTGTGATCTTGCTGCCTCCTGCGCAGGGGCTGGAGGGGCTGGAGGGGCTGGATTTCGGGCATTGGCACGGTGATGTCGGCGTACGGTCTGAGTCGCCGGACGAGCCTGCCCGTGGCAGGGGCGCCCTGCCTGACAGTCAATGGCGTCCGGGGCAGGTCAGTCCGAGACGATGGTGGTGACGATCAGACGCCTGTCAGCGTGGCGGCGGCGGTGAGCATGACTCGGCCCTCCTGTATTGCCTCGATGCGAACGCGGCGCTGTGGGGCGTCAGTCGGGCCGGGTGCGGGATGCGCTTCGATCCAGCACGGGGAGTCGAATTCGACGTATTGGACGAAGGCGACATCCATGCTGGTGGGCATCATGTGCTGGCCTGCCGGCTGCACGGCGAGGCCGGCCTGGCGGACCGCCTCCAGGAGCAGCATCCCGGGTGCGTGGTCGACGGCGTGGTCGAACAGGACGGGGTGGGATGTGTCGGCGCGCAGCTTCCAGCGTCCTGCGTGGGGTGTCTGGGCCAGGACGACGTCCTGGTGGCGGCTTCGGCCGACGAGGCGGCGGGAGATCGGGGGCGGGGGGAGAGGGGCGCTGCCGAAGACGTGCTGGAGATCGGCTCGGGTCGCGCGCAGCCGCTGGTAGACGGCTGGGGCGAGGATGCCGATGCGGGTGGACGCCGTCGCTACCTGTCTGCCGTCCCGCAGGACGGCGACCGACATGCTCATCTCGGTGGGAATGCCGCGCCGGAGGCGGATGTCGGAGCAGGTGATGAGCAGCTCGATCTCGGCGGGTGCCGAGGTGATCGCCATTTCCCGTGGGTCCAACGTGTACTGCAACTGGTGCCAGAAGAGCTGGTGGCCGAAGGGGACGCCGTACTCGGCGTGGTTCAGCAGGGGAAAGGTCTGGCGGAAGGTTTCGCAGAGCAGGAGCGGGTCGTAGAGCCCGTGCTCCCACTCGTAGAAGCCGTGACTGCGAGGCCACTGTGCGGTGACGCGGAAGGTGTCCTTCGCCGTGGCTTCCCACCCGGTCAGGAAGACGTCGGCCAGCGCGGCCCGGTGGACGTACTCCCGGGCGACGGTGGCCGTGAGTTTGGGCGGGGTGCCGAGGCGATCCTGTACAAGCATGGTGGTCCCCCCTGGAGACGTGATGATTTCTATGTAAAAAGGGCATGCGGATGCCTGTGGCAGACGTCTACGGTCAATACGGCCCGTAGTAAAATAATGGTTGTTCGTTTTGTTTGTCGAGGGAGGGTGGTCCTGATGGAGCTCACGGAGCCGAAACAGGAACGGGCGGTGAGGACGCGACAGATCGTTCTGCACGCGGCCGCAGAGGTCTTCGACGAGTGCGGTTACGGCGCTGCCAGCATCAGCAAGATCATGCAGCGGGCCGGAGTGACCCAGGGCGGCATGTACTTCCACTTCAAGTCCAAGCTGGGCATCGCCGAGGCCATCATGGCCAGTCAGCAGGACTTCATCGAGCTGCCCCTCGGTGAGGACGGACTGCAGCGGCTGATCGACATCACGACGCACATCACCCACGAGCTGCAGCACAACGTGCTCTTCCGTGCGAGCGTGCGCCTGGCGGTCGAGCAGGAGGACTTCGGCCGGCACGACGCCACGGCCTACCAGGAGTGGGCGGATCAGTTCCGCACCCAGCTCGTGGCTGCCCGCCGACGGGGCGAGCTGCTCGACGAGGTCGACGAGGACGAGTTCGCGAACCTCCTGGTCGCGGCCTACACCGGAACCCAGATCTTCTCGACCATGGTCAGCCGTCGGGCCGACCTGCCCGAACGCATCAGTACCCTCTGGCGCTACCTGCTGCGCGCCATCGCCACACCGCAGGCCCGCGAGACCCTGCGCCTGCCCGACAGCGGCGCATGAGGGCAGAGCGGATCGTCCTCACTGGAGCCACGGGCTACATCGGATCAGCCGTCCTGCGTGAACTGGCCGGGCGCCATCGCGGCGCCGGGGGAACCGCCCCGCACCTCACGGCCGTGGCCCGCCGGCCTCCGGTGGACGAGGGCCTGGCCGACACCTGGTCAACCGCCGACCTCAGCCGGCCGGACACCCTGCGCGGCCTGTGCGAGGGTGCGGACACCCTCCTTCATCTGGCCTGTGCTCTGGGACCGGACACCGCGACCTGCACCGCCGTCAACGTTCGTGGCACCGCCGCGCTGATGCGGGAGGCCCGCAGAGCGGGCGTGCGCCGGATCGTGCATCTGTCCACGGCAGCCGTCTACGGACCCGGCCCGCACGACGGCGCCGATGTCGCCGAACTGGTGCCCGCCCCGGCGTCCCCCGCCAGTTGTACCCGCCTCGCTGGTGAACAGCACGCACTCGCGGCCGGGGCGACAGTGCTGCGGCCCGGTCTGGTTCTGGGAGCCGGAGACCGCTGGGTGGTGCCGGCCCTGGCCGAACTCATCGCACGCGTCCCCGCCAGGTGGGACGGTGGCCGGGGCCGCCTCTCCGTCATCGGGGTCACCGACCTCGCCCGCCTGATCGCCGCTCTCGCGCAGGATGCCCCCACGACACCCAGAGGCGTATTCCACGCCAGTCACCCCGAGCCGGTGCGCAACGCGGATCTCATGGCCGCGCTGGCCGTCCACGGGGTGCTCCCCGCAGCTGACCGGGACCTCTCCTGGGACCAGTGCCTCGACCAGCTGCGCGCCACCCGGGGCCGGGTGAGTGAGCGTCAGTTCGGCCTGCTGGCCCGCGACCACTGGTACCGCAGTGACCAGATCTGGGACATCGCACGCCGTACTCTCGAACGGGACCCTCTCCACTTCCTTGCCGGAGCGGCACACTGGTACCGCACGCAGACCGCGGTGCTGCGGGCGTGACAGAGAGCCGATTTCGGTCTTCCCGCGGCCGCCACATCAGCGGGGAGCGAATGCAGGCCAGATGGTCAAGGAAGCCCCCCGCTTCGTGCGTTGTACGGGCAGGGGCCCCGCCCCTCATCCCCGTCTACGGGGCGGTGCGATCGCCTTCTTGGAGGCCTCGGGGAGCCGGGAGGTCCGGGGGGACCGACGGAGCGAGCGGTGCCGGTGATACCCCGTCGAGAACGAGGCGCCAGATCTTGTGGAGCCGCTCAGACGGGTCTTCGGCCCCCGGCTGCCCCGCGATCCGGTCCCTGAGGTACCCCTCGGCTCCATTTACCAGGTGCTCGACCAGCACCGACAGATCCTCCGGCGGTGATGCCGCGCGGAGCTCGCCGGCCGCCCGGGCCTGGAGGAGCAGGCCGTGCACAGTGGGAAGATACAGACCGGACCATGACACCGCCTGCGGTCGGTCACGGGTCAGCCGCAGGGCCCCCCATGCGCGGATGTCCTGTTCCAGCAGTCGGGTGAGCTCCACGGCGATGTTTAAGACCTGCTGCAGCGCAGGCCCGCCCTGACCGGCGACACGTTGCACGACCTGCTGTGCCGCCCGCCTGCCTTCTTCCAGGACCGTGTCCGCCAGATCGCTCTTGGACGCGAAGTGGAAGGTGAGGGAACCGATGGAAACCCCGGCCGCCGCGGCGATCTGCCGGTAGGTGACACCGTCGTAGCCTTCGCGGGCAAACTCAGCGGCGGCGGTGTCTACGATGAGCGCCCGCGTACGGGCTGCCCTGTCCTGCATGTTCTTGCACTCTCCACGTGGCTCACTGGCAGACATGGCGAGCAGCCGCACCCGACGGGAGACCTTGCGGTCCAGACGGGCCTGCTGCTGGCATCAGCACCGAGTCTTCAGTGTCATGAGGCCTGCCGCAATGCCGAGTTGCCGCATTTGGGGCAGACTTCGCATCTTTCTGCAGCATCCCTGCCCAAGTACCGGAATCTTTGCACCAGTAGTTCCGCTTTGGCGCTTTCGTGCAGTCCGGAGCTCGTGGGCGCCTGCGACGACCGCGGTGCCGTCTTGAAAAAAAAGAGATGTTCGTTATTATTTTGATCCGTCACCGCTCCTGCCCCCTGGGGCCGGAGCGGCACCGCCGATTCCCGCCCTTCTGCGACGGGATTCGGCGCGCACGCAGCCGGCGCGGTGGCAGGTGGGGTCAGTGGCACAACCGCAGCTGACGCCCCAGAGGACCCCACACGGCGCAGCGTGCCCACGCTCGCCATGGAGTCCTTGACGCGGTGGACGGAACGGCTCCACCGCAGCGGATCCACCCCGCAGTTACCAACCGGCCGTGCCTGCGGGGGCAGTTCATCTGATGCGAGAGGAGCAACCATGCAGCACGACACGAAGCAGCAGTCGGCCACTTGCGCAGCGGCGGATTCGCCGTCAAGAAGCAACAGCCACGCTGGCATGATGCTGCTCGCTGCCGCTCTCCTGGCCACAGCCGCACCCATCAGGAACACCGACGGCGCCTTACGCATCGGCCTTTCGGTACTGCTCCTCGCCGCCCTCTGGCACCTTGCCGCGCGCAGCAGCCAATCCCTTCAAGCCCCGGTGCGGAGGTCAAGCCTCAGCGCGGAGGGAGAGTCACACGCGACCCAACGCCCAACTGCACGGGCTCGACCAGGATCCCGGACCGACAGGCGGTCGCGCAGGAACCGCAGATGAGCGTTATGCCCGGGTGGTGGAATCGGTTAGACACTGGGTCCTTAAAACTCCCTGGCCCATGGCCGTGCGGGTTCGAATCCCGCCCCGGGCACCACCAGCCGCGGATCAGCCACTCCAAATACCTGGCCGGGTACCGGAATTGTTGATTCGTCACTTAGCTTCATTGGTCACATGCATTCTTCTGGATGCTCGATAACGTGTCTCCGCGCCCAAGCGCCAGGGGCACCGTCGCGTGGAAAGATCTCAGGCTCGGTGCTCATTGGGTGACAAGAGGGTCGCCGTATGCCGTAACAAATAAGGGTTTCAACGCGCTCGACTGGCTTTACCACATCGTCTCCATGTTTTTGAACTGGATTCATTCCGGACTCCGGATGGCAGGGTTCGACGGAGGCAGTGGATGGGCGTGGGCGGGCGCCATCGTGCTGCTGACAGTCTTTCTGCGCATCCTCTTGCTCCCCCTGTACATCAAGCAGGCAAAGGCCACACGCCGATTGCAGCAGCTGACCCCGAAGGTGCAGCAACTCCGTGCGAAGCACGCCGATGACAAGCAGCTCCTCAACCAGGAGCTGATGCGCCTGTACCGGTCAGAGGGAAGCAATCCACTGGTGAGCTGCTTGCCCATGGTCGTCCAGATACCTGTCTTCATCGGCCTGGTACAGGTTTTGCACCGCATCTCGGAGGCTGCTGCCGGTCAGGATGCCTACGCGACCTCCGCACAACTGGTCCACAGTGCACAGCATGCGAACGTGTTCGGCGCGCACATCTCGGACACGTTTCTACGGGCAATGTCCACAGGGCAGGGCGCGGCCATTACTGTCACCGCACTGGCCGTCGTGATCAGCTCCTGTTCGACCTTCCTCTCGGTACGTGCCTCCACGCGACGCCAGAAGGCCACTCAGGAACTGTCGGCCACGCCTGCGGTGATTGTCCGCTCGCAGAAGATCCTGCTTGTGCTGGCCCCCATGTTCGGAATTGTCGGCCTCGCACTTCCCGTCGGTGTGCTGCTGTACTGGGTCACATCGAACTGCTGGAACCTGGTGCAGCAGAATCTGATCCACCGTCTCATCGCTCGCCCAGAAGGGCCGAGGAAAGAAAAAATGAACGACCCGTACGAGAGTGAAGCCGCAGCCTCGTGAAGAATTCCCACACCGGAAAGCTCGGATCTGCAAGGCGCCGACAGAAGGTGGCACGTGTCAAGGACGGCACCCGTGCACGCACAGAACGCGTTCCCCTGCTCCGCCTGAGCGATGTATCCCGTACCTACGGCGATCGCGTGGTCCTCGACGGAGTCACCCTGGCAGTGCACCCGGGGGAGTGCGTCTCCCTGATGGGCGAAAACGGCTCGGGGAAAAGCACCTTGTTGCGCATCTCGGCCGGCCGTGAAAGGCCCACCGGGGGCAGGGTTCTCTTCGACGAGCAGCCCATCGACGAGGACGCGCCCACTGTCCGCGCGCGCGTGGCATCCGTCATGGACCCCGGAGCCTTCTACCCCGACCTCACCGTGCGCGAACACCTGGAGCTCGTGGCCCTCTCCCACGGCATGGGAACGGCCGCGGCAGACGCCGTCGAGCGGGTCCTGCGGGCACACCGCCTCGAAGAACAGGCCCGGCAGGTCCCGTCGGCACTCTCCTCGGGCCAGACGCAGGCGCTGTTGCTCGCCCTGGCGTTCGTCAGACCGTACGACCTGCTCCTTCTCGACGAACCGGAACAACGGCTCGACTCCGCCGCCCGGCGCAACCTGGCGCAGCTGATCGCCGAGCAGTGCAGGAACGGACGGGCGGTCCTGATGGCCACCCACCACCAGGCACTGAACGACGTAGCCGACCGGATGGTCGAGCTCGGCACGGCCGGGGCAGCACCGGACGTCCTCGCGAAGGAACCGCAGCGATGAGCCGGCGGCACCACGGCAGCACCGAGGCCGAGGCGCAGGAGGCCCTGGACTTCCTGCACCGCGCCAGGCACTCCACGCGAGCACAGCGGCGCAGGAGCGCGGGGCTCATCCTCTACACGGTGGCCCTGCTCGGCGGCTTCTGGGGCATCCCGGCCCTCATCATCTGGTCGAGGTCGGCACCGGCGGCCGGCCCCACGGCCGCCGTTTCGGAGCAGACCTGCACCACACTGCTGTTCCTGCTGCCCACATTCCTGCTCTGCGTGCTGCTCTTCATGGCGCGCGGAGCAATGTGGCGGGGCCCGGTGGTCCTGGACGGAGCCACCACTCGTCTACTCCTTCCCTCGAAGGTGCACCGGCGCGCGTTGCTGCTGCCCAGACTGCTCTCCTCGACCGTTCTGGCAGGCGGGCTGGGATGCGCCGCCGGAGCCGTGGCCGGGTTTCTGCTCCAGGACCTGTCCGCTCTCCCGTGGACCGTCGTGACCGCGGCGGGAGCGGCGTCCGGACTCTCGGCCGCAGTTGTCTCCACTGCCCTGGGTGCTCTGGTGGAACGCCATGCCGAGGCCATGGCGCGCCGGGCCGGCCAGTTCTTTGCCCTCGGCTGGGCCCTGGCTGCCCTGGCCGCCGCCGGCACTGTCATCGCGTGGCGCGGCCACGAAACGTACGGGCTGGAGCAGATGTTGCTCTGGTCCGGCCCCTGGGGGTGGGCCGGCCAGCCCCTTCTCTGGGCGCTCGGCACGATGGGGCCGCCGGCTGCCGCCGGCACCGCGCTCGCCCTCTGCACCCCGGTGCTCGGCCTCCTTCTGGCAGTCCGGGAACTGCCGGACATCCCGCAGTCCGCCCTGCGCCTGAGGGCCACCGTCGCCGCACGGGTGGGCGCTTCTGTCGCCATGCTGGACTTCCGGCAAGCCAGGTCGGGAGTGCCCGTACTGAAGGAGCAGCGCACCACACCACTGCTCCGCCTGCCCGTACCCCGGCAGCACAACTTGCTGGTGCCATGGCGGGACCTCACCTGCCTGCTGCGCCAGCCACGCCGGATCAGCTGGGCCCTCGCATGGACCGCCCTCGCGTTCCTGGCAGCGGCGGCGGCTCCCTCCCTCGCGGCCTCCCCCCGGCAGTTCGCCACCGCGATGTCCCTGCTCGCCCTGTACCTGGGGGCCGCGCAACTCACCGAGCCCGCACGGCTGGAGAGCGACGACATACAGCGCTCGACCGGTCTGCCCTGGTCCTTCCGGCGCCTCGCGCTGCTCCACTCGGTGGTGCCGCTGGTGCTGCTGCTCACCGCGACATCGGTGGGCATGGCGGTGTGCGTCGTTTCCGGAGCACCCGCGCGAGCCGCTGCACCTCTGCTCGCCGCGGTGCCGGCACTGGTCGCCGCCGCGCTGGTGAGCTCCTACCGCGGTGTCATGCCGATGCATCTGGCGATCGGAGTGGACACACCCATGGGCAACACCGGTCCGTACCAGGCCGCGGCCTGGTACGTGCGGGGCCCCCTCCTGGTGATCTGTCTGCTCCTGCCGGTCTGTCTCGCCAGTGCGCGCGGAGCTCTCTACGGCGTGACGCAACTGCTGTGGCAACTGGCCGTGGCCGGGGCAGCGATGTGGTGGGCACGGCACACGGCTCACCGGCTCCGCACGCGGTAGGAGGCCGCACTGCCCTGGTCACCCTCCGCACGAACACCTCCCCTTTGGGCGCTGAAATGCCTATTGCTAATGGCATTGCACTTCTGCGTCCTTCACCATCCTCCTTCGACCCTGCACGCGTGGACACTTGGGCGAACTGACGGTTCCTTCACTTCGCCACGGGCGCGGGCACTCCTGGATACCTGTTCGCCGATGAGAACCTGGCGGGCGCCACCTGCCCGGCGGGCACGGTCGCCATGGCCAACAGCGGCCCCAACACCCATGGCTGCCAGTTCTTCCTGGTCTACTCCGACTCGCCGCTGCCCCCGAACTACACCCCGTTCGGGCGTGTCACGGAGGGCCTGGACGTCATGCAGAACATTGCCGCAGCCGGGGTGCAGGGCGGCGACGACGGCGCTCCAGCCGCCGAAGTCACCCTGAACTCGGTATCCACCAGCGCTGATGACCCGCTCGACCCCGGGACGCCAACGCCGGTGGCCGGCCTGCCCAGCGGGGTGGGGATCGATCCGATGCGGCCCGGCGGTGGACTCTCGCTGCAGCGTGGTGGCGGGGCGCCCGGCGCCCCGCCCGGCCGCCCTTCGCGGTGGTGCGGCGGAGCTTGGCGAGGATTCGCCGGTTCTTAGGGTGGGCGAGGCTGTGCTCGACGGGTGCACGTCCGACGGCGAGGACCCGGTGGGCGGTCTTTTGGCCGGGGTGAGCTTGTGCGCGGGCGGGACGGTGAAGCCGGTGACGGTCATGGGGGTCGTGTGCGTTCGGTGTCCTGGCCGCGGAAGGCGAGGTCCGCGAGGGAGCCGAGACCGGCGGCGCACAGGTGGGCCAGGACGGAGCCGAAGCGGGCGGCCGGGCGGTCGGCGGATTCGGGGTGGCAGGGGGATGGCGTCGGCCTTCGAGAACCGGCTGGGGTCTTGAAGGCCGACGCTGTTGTGGGGGCGGGTGTCAGGAGGGTGTGATGACTACACGCCCGTTTGCTCCCGGTGCCCTGGTGGGGGTGCAACCCGTCCCGGCAGCGGCTCCCTCGGCTCCGGTTCCCGGGGTACCGGCGGCTCCGGCAGGGTTGCCCTGACCGCCGCAGCCGCCGTTGCCACCGCCGCCTCCGCCGATCCCTTGATATCCGGCCCCGCCGTTGCCGCCATTACCACCGCGCCCCCCAATACCCTGAGAGCCCCATGAAGTCTGGTCGCCGCCTGGGGCTCCATTCCCCCCTGCGCCTCCGAAATTGCCTTCCCGGCTTTCCAGCTTCGTGGCAGAGACGCTGAACAGCCCGGCACAGACTGTGATGTCCGAGCCAGCACCGCCATAGCCGAATTCCCCACCTGCGCCACCACGGGCATTCGACAATCGGCCTTCACCTTCGTGGCCGTAAGACCCGTCACTGCCGTCTCCACCGGCCAAGGCGCTGACATGGACCCCGGCCGTCAGGCTCCGCACACGGCTCGCTCCCCAAGAGCTCGCCCCCGACCCGACGGTGACTCCGAAGGTCTGCCCTGGAGTGACCTTGGTGAGCTGGCACTTGATGTACGCGCCACCGCCGCCACCACCGCCGCCACCGCCACCGCCGCCACCGCCGCCACCACTGAACGAGTAGCCGCCTCGCCCACCCAGGCCACCGTGACCGCCGGGGCCCCACACTTCGACAGTGAGGGAACTGGCCCCTGCCGGCACGGAATAGCTGGTCGTACCCGGTGTGGTGAAGATCGCGGGCTCGGCCGCAGCGGCAGCGCCCGCCACGGCGGGAGAGGCCCCGGCCGGAGCGGCGAAGGACGAGAGGGTGACCGCTGCGGCGGCACAAGCCACCATCCCGTAGGACGAACGTCGTTTCATTGCGACCCTTCTGGCAGAAGCCGGATGCACTGAGCAGTGCCAAAACGACGCTAGGCCCGCCATAGGCCCAGGAAGACATGCTGCTAGACCATGCGGGTGCCGCCCTCGGCGCCCGGGCCACCGCGTGAATTCGCCAGCAGCCTTGCGTGGCGTCCTCCACCCACGCGTCTCCTGCGGCCGGCAGCCCTCTACGCCGGGTGGGGATCGACCGGTTCAGGCCAGCCTTGTCGAAGATCCGGTGGGCCGGTGGTGCGGTCGCGATACTCGAAGCCGCATACCCGCCGCGTGCGGGATCGGGGCGTCTGCGACGGGGGAGTCAGTGGCCGGGACGGAGCACGAACTGCGCGAACGGCACGGGGATCTCACGCGGGCACTGGCCGATCAGTATGCGCGCGTTGCCGCCCTCGGGGCCGGAGAAGCGGTGCCCGACGAGGCGTTTGAAACCCTGGTGGAACGTGCGGAGACGCTGCTGGCGTTTGAGCAGCAGCAGCTGCCGGGCCGGCTCGCCGAACCGCAGCGGCTGCGCAGTCAGAAGGTCATCTTCTGGTCCTGGCGCGCCCAGTCCGGTGTGGCCGCTGTGCTCATCGCCATGGTCTTCTTCTTCGGACACACCGCATGGTGGCTGGTGCTGACTGTGCCGCACTTTCTGGCCACTGTTGCCGGGTGGTCGCTGAAGGCATCGCCCAAGGACCACCGGGCCCGTCGTGCAGCAGCCATCGGCCTGCACCTGCTGGGGGCCTTGGTGGTGCTGGTCGTCCTCGGAGTGCTGTCCGCCTGGTTCATCGCCGCTGTCCTTGTCGGCTGGGCTGTCGTGGGAGTGCTGTCCGCGGACGGGCAGGAGGCGGCGAAGTGAGTGACGACTTCGAGTACCGGATGCAGAGCACCGATCGGAAGGTCCGTGACCTGGACAGCCGTCTGGACGATCTGGAGAGCGAGCACGAGAGCCTGAAGGGCCGGTTCGGGTACACCGACGACCTGGACTACGAACTGCGCAAGATCCGCAACGACATCTCCGAATGCGAGGAAAAGGCCGAGCGGGTCGATGAGATCGAAGAGGAACTGGGAGACCGCGTCACGACGGCGGAGCAGGCCGTCACACGGCTCACCCAGCACGTGCGGCTGCTGGAGGGCCAGATCATGGCCGCCGGTGGGGCCGCCGCTGCGGACCTGGACACCTTCACCACCGACCAGCGCGCCCTGGCCCGCACCATGCAGTCCGGGTGGGACGCCGCCGACGCCCTCCTCGACGAGGATGAACGCGACCTGCACCGACGACAGGTCAAACGCTTCCGTGACGCACAGGACCAGCACCGCGCGGCCCGCGGGGAAGTGGTCGAACTGGCCGGTGCCCTGGCCGACAGCAGGTACGGCACACAAGGCCGCGCCGACACCGCCGCCCGGCTGCGCAGTGCCATCGCCAGCGAGGCCGCCCTCCAGCAGGGCTTGCGCCCCGGCAGGCGAGCCAGGCGAAAGCGGCCTCTGCCGCGCTGGCCGCCGACACCGCCGCCCGCGCCGACAAGCAGCCGGCACTTGCCGCGGGCGCCCGGGCGGAGAAGCGGCTGACGCTGGCCCTGCGCAGCAGACTGGCAGACGCCGTCAGCAACCGGTTGCTCCTGCCCGTCTGGTTCGTCACCGTTCTCGGCCCGGCGCCTCCGGCCCGGGGCACCGAGCAGTGGCTGGAGTGCGCCATCCGCGTCCTGTTGTATCGCCTCACTTGCGCCATCGACGACCAGGTCCTCGCGCTCGGTCCCCAGCCGGACGCGGCCGCCCACCACCGGTACTGGTGGCACAAGGAACTCCGCGAGAGCCTGCGCCGCTGGTAGAACCCGGTGCGGCACCCCGGCGGAAGACGGTTTGGGGAAAGCCGCTCGGTACGCGGGCACCGGCCTCGATACTGACGGAACATCTCACGGAAGGAACCCGCACCTTGGACGCTGAACAGCAGCTCGCTGCCCTGCTCAACGATCTGCCCGGCCATCACGAGGCCCGCTTCTGGCGCGACTTGAAGGACGCCGCCGGCCTGTACCGCATACGCTCCACCATGGCTTCTGCCGTGCAAGAGGCGCAGAACGGCGACTTCGACCCGCTGGCCGCGTTCGTCCTTGATGTCTTCAACCGCGAGGACCAGCTCAAGGACATCACCAAAGTTCTCGCCACTCATCTCGGCACCACCGTGCGGGCACGTGCCTGGATCAGCGACGCCATTGCGGCAGCCGACCGCTTCAGTCGGGCACACGCCGTGAATCCGCTCGAGGACCTCGCCGAGAAATGGTGACGACCGGTACCTGGTCGAGGTGTACGGCGCGGTGGCAGGTGTTCCCGGCGGCAGCATCGGCTTCATGAGATGGGCGCTGCCGGGCAGCGTACAGAGTGACATCCGGGGGCCTGGCCGCCGGCAATCGGGGCCCGAAAAGGCCGTACCTTCAAGGCGTCAGGCCCAGGCACGGTGCGGCAGCGGGTCGTTCAGCAGGGCAACAGCGGGTGTATCAAACTGGTCGGGGCCTGCGTGGACTCGCCGGACGGATGCAGTCGGAGAGCTTCCGCGACTACGCCGACGCCACAGCCGCTGACCGGCCAGCTCACCTCTTCAGGCTCGTCGTGCCAGCCTGTTCTGTTTCCTGCGCTGCGAGTGCCCGGTGCTTGATGTTGACGGCTGCGCCGATGTCGGCGTGAGTGCTGTGGCCGCAGCCGGTGCAGGTGAACAGGTCACGAGTGCGGCGGCTTTTGGCGTCCAAACGAGCCGCCCCCAGAGCCGTCTCCCAGCTGAACGAACTCGGCTGCCGCGTCACCCTCGACCCGATGGAAGCCGCTGGATGGACGAGTACGGGCGAAGCCCGGCGGAGAAACCCCGACCGGGCCAGCACTTCTGCCCAGACCCCCACCCACCTGCAGTTATTTACGCGTCAGAGTCAAGCTGAGCTGGGCCCGTTACTGTGGGCGAGACTTGCTCGGACCGCATGGTTCCCCACTGGTCTGAGGCAGTGGGGAACCACGCCGCGAGTGAGGCGGACCTGCTGTCAGTTGTGGACGGTCGTCCAGTCACTTGGCTGGCTTACTGGGATATACGCACGCAGCATCGGCTTCTCTGTGCCCCTGCACCCTTGTTTCGACCACTGATGAACGTTGACCGAGCCCTTCCACCACCAGCCCGCGAGATGGGTGGTGGCTGTCGGCGTGTTCCAGCAGTGGCCCACCACCTGTCCGTGCTGGTTGTGACCCTTCACGTAGACGGAGTTGGCGATGTGCTGCCGGTCTTCGAACTTGATCTGCTGGCCGTTGGGGCCCGCAGCCGCGGGCTGGCCGCCGACCAGCAGGCCCGTGGCCGCAAGCACAGCTGCGGCGCCGAGCCCAGTAACCCTGCGTGCACGCGGCGTTCGCATCAATCGAGTCATGTCTGCTTCCTCCGTCTGCCGATGCGGGGCAGATTTCTGCCCCGCGGCCTGTCCGGTTCGCTTCTTCCGGGTCGCCGGGCTCACGACCAACAATCGGGGCAGGCCCTCGGGCCTGCGATGTATTCGGCCCTGGCCGAACCGTCGCCGTCGCGGGCCCGTGCTGAGGAATCAGTCAAGAGGGGGCGGGAATGCTGCGGGTGGTTTTCACGGCTGAAGACCTGCTGCGAGTGACGTTCGCCCGTGAGCCGGCACCGATGATGGAGCTGGCCCTGACCTTGGCCGCACTGCAACGTCCCGATCTGCCGCCCGCCTTTGGTAGATGGCGGCAGTCGATGCGCCAGGCCCTTCCCCACGGCGCAGGCCCACTGACAGAACTGGTTCCCCCCTCCGGACGAGGACCAGTGTTCATGGACCCGCTCAGCCGAGGACTGTCCGACGGCCTCGATCAGATCCGGTCCGCCCCATCCGGATTCGTCCGCTCAGAACTCGCGCGTGTATATGCCCCCGGGGGTCGCCCGCCCACTGGGTGGATCCATGACCTCGCCGACCAGGATCGGGAGGCCTGGCAGCTCCTCGCCGGTGCGGTACGTACCACGTACAACAGCCTGCTGGCTCCGTCCTGGCACCGCGTTCAGGTCGGGTTCGACTCCGAGCGTGCTTGGCGCACCAGACTCCTGGCTGAACAGGGCATCCGTGCCACGCTGGCCGGGCTGTTTCCCGGCACGCGTTGGCAAGGAGCGGCGCTGGAACTCGACCGGCCCCGTGACACCGAACTCGCTCTCGATGGAAGGGGATTGATTCTTCTGCCCTCGGCGATACGGCCCTTCCGGCCTATGCTCGCCCCCCCCCGCCCCGGCGCACCCACTCTTCTCGTCTACCCGGCCGTGACCCCGCTTCCCCTGCTCGACGCGCCGACCGCTGTCGACCCCCTTGCAGCTCTGCTCGGATCCACCCGGGCCGCTGCCCTCGGTCTGCTCACTACTCAGCGCAATACCACGGACCTTGCGACTGAACTGTGCATCGCCAAGTCGTCCGCGTCCGAACATGCCAAGGCCTTGCGTTCCGCCAGCCTCGTTACCACCCAACGCGACGGCAAAGCCGTCTGGCACTCATGCACGCCACTCGGCCTGGACCTGCTCGCCGGATCAGCTAGACACGTTCCCACTCACCCGCCGCCAACGGTGCGGAGCGGGCTGGGGAGACAAAGCCGTGTACTGCGTCGGTACCTTGCCGGTGATCAGGACTCCCCGTGCGGGCCAAAGGCCGTGGGCCCGCAAGGTATCTGCCGACCTGGCGACGACGGGCTGCAGGGCCCACGTGCAGGTCACGTCGACCGGGGAGGGAGCCGTCGGTGAGCCAGGGCCACAGTGGTGCTGCGATTTGGGGTCGTAGAGTCAGTGCGAAGGCCGCCGGCTGGACTCGGATCTACGTACTGCCGCAGTGGTGCTGTGACCCGAAGTCGCAGCGACAGGCCGGAGTGGGCGCGCGTGGGTTCTGGCCGGCGAGGAGGAATGCATGGAGAGCGCGCCGAGCAGGACGGCGATGTTTGCGGCCGTGTCGCGTGGATTGTTTCGTCTGGAGACGGCGTCGCCTTGGGTACTGGACGATGTGCTGGCCCTGGTGCTTGTCGGCCCGGTATGGCGGGAGCTGCGAGACCGGTTCGATCCGCTGTTCCCCGGCCCGGTCCGTCGCGAGTCCCGCGCGGCTGTCTGCACCCGCAGCCGGTACGCCGAGGACCGGCTGGCTGCCGGCGCCTTCACGCAGTACGTGATTCTTGGCGCGGGGCTTGACTCGTTCGCGTGGCGGCGGCCGGATCTGCTCGGCTCGCTGACGGTGTTCGAGGTTGATCATCCGGCTTCCCAGGCCTGGAAGCTCGAGCGGGTCAGGGTGCTCGGCGTGCCGCTCAGCGACTCGCAGGTGTTCGTGCCGGTTGATTTCGAGGCCGAACCGGTTCAGGGTGCTCTGGGCGCGGCCGGGTTCAACTGGGCGCAGCCGGCGATGTTCTGCTGGACGGGTGTCGCTCCCTATCTGACGGCGCAGGCGATCGAGTCGACGTTGCGCACGATCGCGGCGGCTGCTCCCGGGTCTGAGGTGGTGCTCTCCTACCGGGCCGAGGACTGTGTGCTGGACGACGCGGGGACGGAATTCGCCCGGATCTACACGCCGATCGCGGCTTCTGCCGGCGAGCCTCTTCAGCCCGGTTGGCCGGTAATCGAGATCGAGAGGCTGATCAGCCGGTGCGGGCTAGAGGTCGTGGACCATCCCGCACGTGCAGACCTCCAGCAGCGGTACTTCGCCGGCCGTACCGATGGGCTGCGGCCCTATACCTTCGAGACCCTGGTGGCCGCGCGGGTCACCTGAGCGAACGCAGCCAGGTCCGGCAACTTCACCCTCTTCGAGGGCCAGGCGGTGAAGGTGCGGCAGAGGAGTACAGCTCCCTGCAGTGCCTCCTGCTTCCCCCAGGGCTTCGGAGTGGTCGATTGGCGTCCGGTTCGTGATGATCTGCCAGCTCGGCGGGTTGCCTTGGCTGGTCCCGGCCACGTTTGCCGAGGTCTTCACGCTCTGGGCGTCCACCACGGCAGCCGGTGGTTCCGCGGCGCGACCGTGGGCGCGGCGGGTCTTGTCCCGCAGCGGATCGTGGACCCGTCCGGTAGTGCCGCCTGCCTCCCGCTTCGCGGAGTGGTCGTAGACGGTCTTGTGCGGTGGGAAGTCGTGGGGCAGGTACTCCCACGGGATGCCGGTGCGGTTGACAGAGAGGATCGCGTTCACGATCTCCCGCAGGTCATGCACCCGCGCCGCCACACCGGGCCCGGTCCGCCCGGATCGCCACGCCGCGAACACCGGCTCGATCAAAGCCCACCGGGCATCGGACACATCACTGCGATCCGGGCGACGAGTGCTCACCCGCTGTGCAATGACTCATCATCGCCAGCAGTCACAAGAACATCCCAGATCACCAGCTACCTAGCTCAGATGCCCTCTGAGCAAGCTTCCGAGGGGGCGGACCCTACGGCGTGGGCGTCCCAGGGCGTGATCAAGTTCCGGTAAGAGCCTGGTTGTTGGTGATGCCCGGGATCGGGAGGGCCCGGTGGGGGTTGTCACGGATGGCGCGGTTGCCTTGGCGATGTTGGTTGCTCCAGCGGCCTTCAGGGTGCCGGTCGCGAGGTTGCGGAAGGCGGCCATCGCGCGGGGTGCGGCGCCGGCGTGCACCCTTGAGGCGTCCTCGTGGAAGGTGATGTCCCTGATGTGGTGGCTGGAGTTCTCGATGGCCCAGTGTCCGCGCAGGTAGGAGGCGAGTGCGGCGGGGGCGGCCTGGTGGGCGTCGAGGCTGGTGACCGCGTAGACGGTCTCGCGGGTCTCCTTCTTCCCGGTCTGTTTGCGGCGGTGGTGGACGCGCAGGGCGAGCCGGGTGTGGGGGAGGGCGATGCCGCCGAGGCTGTCGTCGATCCCGACGGTCCTGATCGGGCGGGACTCGCGGCGGCCGTGCCCGGAGTTCGAGGCGGTGTGCCGGACGGAGACGGCCATCCGCTCCAGGCCGTCCCACTGGTCCCGGGCACGTGGCTGGTTGGTAACGAGAAGGCTGCACCACAAGATCACGACTGTGGTGCAGCCTCTGGACCGGACACTCTCCGGATTGGCCGGTCGGCCGCGATCAGTATGCGGGGAGGGAGATCACCGAATGGATCGAGTAGTGGTCGGAGCGACCGGTGTAATTCTCTATCGAGCAGGAACTGGTGGAGTTTCCCGGACCGAAGATGTAATCGATCTTCGCCCCGCTCATGGTGTCCCTGCCGTCGCCCGGGGCGATCGGAGAATTCTCGTCACACTCCTGGTATCGGTCGTACATCGGCTTGAGGACGTTGAAACCCCGCGCCGGCGGAGTGACGTTCAAGTCACCGCCGAAGATGGGTCGATAGCCGCGCTGATCAGCGGCCTCGATCAGTTGGGCGGCTTGCTGCCGCTGGAAGGTACGAGCGGGGTCGTCCCAGTTCTGGCCACCGGTGCTGAAGTGCGCCGAGCAGTACATGGCCGCATGCGAGGGAACTGTCGCACAGATCGCAGTTCGCTGCTCCACCTTGTACTTCTGACCATTCTTGTTGACGGCCTCGGCGGGGGACTTCAGGTCGTACGCCTGGTACCAGGTGTTCTCATCAGGAACGGCCACAGCGACACCGTAGGCCCCTCGGTCGTAACCTCCGGCATCCGTGCACTGCTTCTGCGCCTTCATGCCGCTGGCGCCTTGGACGTTGTAATTGATGGGCGCGAACCGCACGTCCCATCCGCGCTTTGGTTGCATGCCTTCCAAGAGCAACTCGATGGGCTTGGCGTGCTTTTCGCAGATTTCTTGGAAGAAGATCACGTCGGGAAGCGTGCCGTGCCGTGCCAGCCGGGACTTGAGGTCCGCGGTGAGCGCGTCCTTGCCTGTCAGATAGTTGGCACAACCGTTGTTGTTATTGCCGCAGAGGTTCCAGGACATCACCTGTGTCGTGCGCCGGGAAGCGGTCGAAGGAGCGAGGGGAGGGAGAGCCTTGCCGAGCTCAGTGCCGCCGGTTCCGGCGATGGTGGCCTTTTCCAGTGTGAAGCGTTCCCAGGAACCGATCGTCGTCGAGCGGGCGCGCAGCAAGCCGTTGTCGCCGCCCGAGTCGTTGATCTCAGCTGATACGTAGAGGCCGTTCGCCTGTGATTTCAGCGCGTACTTCCCACTGCCCTGCGATATCAGGGAGAACCGCTCCCAGTTGCCTGTCTTGGCCCCGCGGGCGCGCAACATACCCTTGTGGGTGTCGCTGTCCTGGACTTCGGCGCTGGCGAAGTAGCCGCTGGCCTCGTAGCGCAGGCTCACGGTCTCAGCCTTGTCATCGGTGTGCAGCGTGAACCGCTCCCATGCCCCAGGGGTGTCCGCTCGGGCGCGGAGCTTGGCCCACTGGTCGTCGCCGTCCTTGATCTCCGACGAAACGTACTTGCCATTCGCTTCGGACTTCAGGACCCACTTCTGGCCGGCAGACTTCGCAATCGCCCCGGTATCGGCGGCCGAAGCCGCCGGAGCGAACACCAGCATCGCCCCGAGCAAAGCTCCCACGGCCACGATCCGGCTACATATTCGATAGAACAAAATCCCCCCATTTCATGGACATCACAGACGAAACATCCTACGGGGCGTGAGCTGGCGGGTCCGGTTGTGTCGGGTTGGGCCGGACAGCGAAGCGGACACGGCTTCGTGATCCTTGTGGTGTCGAAGCCCAATGATCACGAGGTAGCCCGTGTCCGCCGCTCCGTCTTCTCCGATCCCTGCCGTGCTGATGCAACGGGATCCCCTCGGCCCGGACGACGTCACCGACGTGCGCCCCTTCCTGGACGCGATACCCGATCCGCGCTCGCGGCGTGGTCGTTGGTACCCGCTGGCCCCGATCCTGCTGATCTGCGCGGCGGCGACCGTATCGGGCGCCCGGAGCATCGACGAGCTCGCCGAGTGGGAAGTCCGTGCGGATACCGGGCTGCTGAACCTCCTGGGCGTGCGGCGGCACCCGCTGGGTCGGCGGCAGGGCCGTCACGCTCCACGATCGGCCGGGTCCCGGAACGTCTCGACGGTGACGCGCTGGACGCGGCCATCGGGTCCTGGCCGGCCAGGCGGCACCGTGAGACCGGCCCGGCGTCCGAAACGACCGGACCTCGCGCGATCGCCGTCGACGGGAAGTCCCTGCGCGGTTCGGCCCGGTTCCAACAGCCCCGCCGGCACCTGCTGTCCGCCTTCGCCCACGACCGCCCCTTCACCCTCGCCCAGGCCGAAATCGGACGCAAGACCAACGAGACCACACACTTTCAGCCCCTCCTGGTACCCCTCGACCTGCACGGAGACGTGATCACCTTCGACGCCCTGCACTCGGTGAAGGCCAACGCCACCTGGCTCGCGGAGACCAAGCAGGTGCACTGCATCGCCGTCATCAAGACCAACCAGCCACGCGCCTGGGACCAGTTGGACGGCCTGGACCGGATGGCCGTCTCCGTCCAGCACACCGCCTCGAACTCCGGGCACGTCAGGGGTCGGAGGCGGACCTGGAGTTGCCCGGCCGGATACGGAGGATCGCGGCGGCGAGGCTCCGCCACGGTGGCGCCTCTGAGGAGATCGTGGACCGGGTCCGGCTGGTCGTCACGGAGCTGGTCACCAATGCTGTACAGCACGCGGACGGCGAGAGGATCGACTTCGCGCTCCTCCTGCACTCCGGTCTGGTGGTCATCGCCGTGGACAGCGGTGCCGCCTTCACGCCGACGATCCGCCAGGCGGGTCCCAACGAGCAGAACGGGCGCGGTCTGTTCCTCGCCGGGTCCTGCGCCGCCTGAGGCCTGCTGTCTCCGTGTCCGGCATCCGCTCGGCCAGGCTGCTCACCGGCCAGATGGAACTCCCCGCCGCCTTCACCGCCACCCCGTACGCCCGCAGGCTTCTCGGCGACGAGATCGCCCACTTCATGGCCTGGACCTGGCAAGACCGGAACTACCACCACGGTGCGCTCGCGGTACGCGGCAAGTCGATGAACATGCGATTCGATACGGGCGCCCGTGCCTTCGAGGCCGCCACGGGGTGCCGTAGCCGCGGCTGCCGAGGCCAGCTCTGGTACCCCATCACTGCCGCCGACGACCTCCTGGCACTCCACCGCGGTGAACCCGTACGCGGCGCTGTCTCCCCGTACAGCCGTTGCGGACGTACAGCCACGACAGCGTGACCGCTCACCATTCCCTCATGTCCGAACACGTCAAAGGAGCACGATGAGCACTGACCTCACCGACCAGATCCGACTCGAACTCCGGCTCCGCGAGAAGTACGTGAGGGCACTGCACGGCGCCACTGGCCCCGACTTCGACGGAGCCCGTGCGGCAGCCTTCATCGAAGACCTCCCCCCTTGACTCCCCGGCCGACTGGCCGCACATCGTCGTCCTCTGCGGCAGCACCCGCTTCTGGAACGAGCTCCAAGAGGCCAACGCCCGCGAGACAGCCGCAGGTCACATCGTTCTGGCCCCCGGCTGCGACATGAAGCACCCCCACGCCCTGTGGGAAACCGCAGCGCAAGCCGAGGTACTGAAGCCGAAGCTGGACCGGCTGCACCGCCAGAAGATCCTGCTCGCCGACGAAGTCGTCGTGGTCGCACCCGGCGGATACATCGGGGCATCCACCCGCGCGGAGATCGACTACGCCGACGAACTCGGACGCCCCGTCCGCTACGCACACCCGCCGACCACGGCCCCCGCCCCACCCCGCACCGACGCAACGGCCCCTCAGCCGGAAGGCAGCACCCGCCAATGAAGCGACTCTTCCGCCACCGCTCCCACGCGCCCGGCATCCACTCCCCGGAGGATCAGTCCGCCGTCCACGCGTTCCGCGCGATGCTCGTCGCCGTAGTCAAGGACTGACTTCTGGGGTTCAGCTCCGGGGGTGCCGTGACGCCGCGACCCGGCGAAACCGGGGAACTGAGCCGCCTGCTCCGGCCGGTGGGGCTCAGCGGCCCCGGTGGAGGCAGAAGAGGTGGTCAGCGCGTGCGTGCTGGTCCTGGTAGAGCGCCAGGGCGGGGGAGAACTTGCTGGTGTGGCTGGGGAACTGCTGGTCCTTGTCCCAGCTCGTTCCGTCGAAGGTCGTCCACATCAGACGCTCGTCGCTGCCCTCGCCCCGGTACGCGGAGTACAGCCGGTTCTGGAAGACAGCGAGGGAGGGGTCGGCGGCTGTGGTGATGCCGGGGATCTGGGTGTCGCCGGACCAGGAGGTGCCGTCGTAGGTGAGCCAGTACTGGGTCTGGTCGTTGTTGGCGCCGCGGTGGACGCAGTGCAGCTGGTTCTGGAAGACGGCCAGCCCCGGGCCCGTGGCCGTGGAGATGTCGGGAATCTGGGTGTCTTCGCTCCAGGAGGTGCCGTCGAAGGCGAGCCAGTACATCTTCTGGTCGTTGTTCGCGCCGCGGTGGACGCAGTAGAGCTTGTCGCGGAACACGGCCAGGGCCGGTGAGACCGCCGTGGAGATGCCGGGGGCGATCAGGGTGTCGCCGGACCAGGACGTGCCGTCGTAGGTGAGCCAGTACAGCGACTGGTCGTCGTTGGCGCCGCGGTGGACGCAGTACAACTGGTCCTGGTACGTGGCCAGCGCGGGCCGCATCCGGCTGGAGACGCCCGGGATCGGCCGGTCGTCGGTCCAGGCGCCGTTGCCGTCGTAGGAGGTCCAGAGCAGGCGCTGGTCGGAGTCCATGCCGCGGTGCACGCACACGAGGGACTTCCGGAGGACGCCCAGGGCTCCGCCGTCCTGGCTGAACTCGTGGCTGAACTTGTGGTCGGGCGACCACCGGGTCCCGTCGTGGACGGCCCAGTACAGGCTCTCGTCGCCGACGTCGTCCTGGAGCGGGGTCGGGATGAGCATGCCGGGGGCGATCCAGGGGGAGGTGAGCTCGACACCGCCGCTTCCGGCGACGGCCTTCGTCAGCGCCCACCTCGCCTTGACGATCCAGCTGACCACCTCGATCACTTCGCCGATTCCGTCGCCGTCCAGTGCCGCGGACAGGATCTCAGCGATCGCATCGCCCGCTTCGATGGCCTCGTCGAGGGTCTCCATGCCCTCGCGGTTGAGGAATATCTGGAACCCCCACCAGTGGGTCTCGGACCAGATGCCCTCGGTCGAGTACGTAGTGGCCTGCGTGGAACTACTCATTGTGGTCCTCACCGTTCGTGACAGCGGAAACAACAAGGCGAAAGGCTCTGACGGAAATCCAGGAGGCCCAGCTCGTGCACCTTCTTGGAGGGTGTACGAGCAGGGCTCCGTGCTGACGGCGCACGACACTTCGCGGCTCGCCGTCCGGTGACTACCGGAGGACTTCGTCGGTTTTCGTGCACGGTCGCTTCAAGGCGCTTTCAGGAAACGCGCTCGAAACCCCGGCACTGGTGCGGCAGCGGAGCGGGGTCGTCCTGAAGGACCAACTGCGTTCCTTCGTGTGCGTTGGGGAGGGGAAGCAGAGGCCGGTGAAGAGCATGGTGACCTGGTGCGTACACCGGACCCACGGGGCCGATCGCCCAGGTCTGGGAGTGCTTCTGGACCGAAACCTGCGGCCGCCTCGCCGACACGATCGATGCCCCGACGCAGACGTTGCCCACCGCGCTCTTGATGCGAAACAGATTGAAGTTACAGATTGAAGTTGTTGACGGATGTGAGAATCCGGATCTGGTTTCGTCCTTGGTCCTCTGGTCCTCCCGAGGGTGACGATGCCGGCGATTCACTTTCAGCGCACACCTTATGAGTGGGTCGAGAGATCCGTAACGAACATTTCCAGTCAGAGAATTTCTTGGTCGGCTCCTTCGTTCCGGCTGTGGTGAGGCGGCTCCACTGGGCTGCGAGTAGCGTGTGGGCAGTACCCAGGGCGAAACATCTCTCGGTAGAGAACGCCACCAAGTACACCGGCTTCTATGCCCGTCCCCGTCCCCGTCCCCGGCCGTGGACCGGGCCGGCCGACCACGCTCTGTCCCGCGACATCATCGGCCTGACTCCCCGCGGCTTCCTCCAGTGCCTGTGGCTGCGGGACACACTGCGCGACCTGACCGCACCGGGCCCGGCGATCCACACCTCGCAGTACCGGCGCGCCATCGACCGCCACGCTCGCCCTGCCCGGCACCCCCTTCGAAACGACGGCGCTCCTCAACGAGCAGCACTACGGCGCCGCCACCTGCATGACCAAGCAGGAGCTGTACGCCACCTGCCCCGAGGAGCTGTACGCCACCTACCCCGAGGAGCGGAGGACCGGCAGACCCGCAAGCACCTGTGGACGCCTCCCGGCCCCGGTGGCGAGTCCCTCACCGAAGGCGTCCTCGGACGGGCCACCGCGTTCGCCAACGGCCTGCCCGCGCTGCCCGAGGTGGACGTGGTGGCGTTCACGCACCACACCACGCTCCTGGCGCTGCGCGCGGTCCTGGAGCGCCGGCCGGTGACCGACCTGGTCGACGAAGCACGCCTGCACAAGACGTCCAACGCCGCCTTTCGGATCTACGAACAGGCCGCGACCGGCGGCCTGTTCCATGCCCGCGGTGCGCTCCGGCCGGACTGCTGAGGAGACCGATGACGGATGTCCTGCACTTCAACGGGCCCGTGCAGAACGGGCTGTTCACTTTCCACGACCGGCCGGGCAAGGCAGCCGGTATCCGCGCGGCCGCAGCGCTCAGCACCCTTCTGGGCGCCGGACCCGTTCCGCACCTGTGGAACACCGTCACGCTGGCCGGAGACCTGCGCCACCGTGATGCCGGCGACCGGGACACCGTCGGCCGACCGGGACGCCTCCCTTGCGGTTCACAACCGCGGTCATACGTGCCACGAGGATGCTCCGATTTCCGTATTCTTCCCGGCCGCAGGGGCGGCCGGTACTGGCGGACCGGAACAGGGTGCCACGTGTGAGGCGCCCGACATGCTCCGGTCCAGGCGATTCGTTCGGTGAGTGGTTTCAAAACCGGGTTTTGAAGTCACGAGTGCCACGGCACCGTTCATGGCTGACGAAGTCGCGCGAAATCGAAGCGCAGTCGGTCCCGCCCTTGGCGACACCGAGCGGCCAGCATTGCTCGGGGACCGCTGGCTGCCATGGGTGACGTCGGCGTCCGGGCGACGTAGCAGTTCCGTGAACGTGCTCTCGGTAACCGGGGAGTCCACTTGAGCCAGCTGCGCCAGCCGCCGACACCGTCCAGGTCCAGGGCGATGGGGCGCGTCCTGAAGGACATTCGTGGCTTTAACGCTGTTGAGCGGCCCCACTCCTCCGGCCTCGTCTGGACCACCCCAAAGCGGGCGTAGCCCGTTCCGGCCTCCGTCGGCCCCGCCTGTCGCCTGCCCCAGAACCGCAGTGAGGGGCCAGCGCGAGCCGGAGTCGAACGCACCCGTGGGTCCAGTCCGAGCCGAGTCCGGTGGGGCCAACTGCACCGTGAATGCCAGGAGACTCGGGCGGAACGTATCAGCGCATTCGGAACGTATCCGCGCGCTACGGCCCGGATCCGGAACGGCATGACCGGCCAAGTCACGTCTGCCCGCACAGGCCGTGACCGCTTCGCCCTATGGTCGTCGCTCTGGCAGAGCCGCCCTGTGACGACTCCAGCTCAGCGTCCACTGCCCCGTGAGCGGTGTACTGCGTCGACAGCTGAATTACGCGCCGCGTGATCGCTTGCTGGCCTTCTGATGTCATCACCGCTGCCAGCGCCGGGTCACGGGGCAGGCGCGGAAGGCACCCCATGAAGTCCCATAACCAGGCGCGGTCCAATGCAGCCCGACGGAGGCAGGCCGAAGCCGGCGGATCCTACGCAGCGGCGCTGCAAGCGGTCCGACGCGACCGGTCCGCCGGAGCGGAAGAGTGCGCCGAGCCAGCCCGTGCTCAAACCGGCAGAACCATCTGGGACTTCCACGACATGCCTGTCCCTGAAGTGCTGACTGAACTCGTGCGATACCACTCGAACCGCATCGGCAAGCACCTCCACCTCGCCATGGACGAAGGACGCTGGAACACGGACTTCGCGGAGTGGCAGGCCATGACCTTGTACAAGCTCACCGACGCGCTGGAGCACCTGCATCTGCTCATCGGCACCATCAGCGCCTATCTGCGCAACGAAGGGGTGAGTCGGTACTCTCTACGGCGCTACCTCCAAGTCAACGACGATCGGAAGGTCGAGGCGTACTTCACCCCGGTCGTGGAAGAGCACCTGGCCGGGCTCACGGGACAGGAAGCGCCCGGGGACGCATGTGTCTGGTATGCGGTGGGCAGCGGCATTGCCGGACAAACCGGGTGGTGTGATTCGGAACGGAACGACACGCTTGAAGCAGCGCTGCACGCCCTCTACGGCAACTACCCGGACGGCGAGCAGGATCTCGACCACCTGCCAGAACCTCTCCGGGCCCAGGTACTGGCCTTCCTTGCCGCCCCTCATCCCGACAGCCACAGTGACTGTGCGGACAGCAAGGACGCTCCCGGCCGTGTCGTCGCCGACGACGCATAGGCAGCGGGACGTACAGCAGAGCCGAGGCTTTGCCCCGCGCCTGCACACAGCACCGGCAGGTGGCTCAGACCCACTGGCCCTGGCCCTGCGGATGGTTCTTGGCCAGAACACAGAACTGACCGAAGTGGCACAGAGATATGGATAGCCGCATGACGCAACTCACCTGGCGGCGATGGATCTTTGCACCCATCACGTCCTGGCAGGCTCGCAGACTCTCACGTCTGCTCGGGACTACACACAACGAAGCATGGAACAGGATTCGCATCGCTACCCATCCTGAGGAAGCGGTCTACCAGCGCCATCTGTACGCCGGGCAGGAAGATACCGGTCACTAGCAGCGCAGCCTCCGGCCCCCTCCCTCCCAGCTCACTCCTAAGGGCGACCTCTGACCTCGGCGGCGGAGGAGCACCCTTTCCGAACCCCTGGCCTGCTCAGGTTGAGGAATCGCTGGGGAACGGGCGCCGGCCCCGGACAAGTCCGCCTGTCCGGGGCCGGCGCCCGTCACGTCTCGGCGACCACATCCAGAACCCGGGGCAGCTCATGCAGGACGGACACGTTCCCCTGGGCCAAGTGGCTCGGGTGAAGTTGCTTGTGTTGGGCAGGTGTCCTTCGGGAGGGACGTCATGCCGAACGTCCTCCGCGTTGAGCTGACTCGATGGCCCACCGTGTGGAGTGCGTCGTGATGGCAGGCCCACCACGACCGTGCGGACCAACTGTCCCTCGGACCACCCTCGCGTGGGATCTGATGCCAAGCGGGCCGGGCGGAGCCTGGCAGTACGCCAAGTCGCGCTGTCCCCGATGGTCAGGTGAGTGGCGGCATCGCCGTCGTAGGAGTCGAGTCGACCCGGACGGTTACGAATGGTCGAAGGGGGCGGGGGAGTTGCCTTCCCAGATCTGGCGGGATGCCTGTTCGGGGTAGGGCAGAGTCTTCGACTCGGTGTCCAGGACGCGGGTGAGGTGCTCGTCGGGCCGGTGGGCGGGCCAGCCCGGGTCGCCGGTGGTGACGAAGCGAACCCATGCCTCCTGGAGTTCGCGGGAGAGCGCGACGGCCTCGGGAGTGGGCTCCTCGCCGATGAGCTGGGTGGCGACGGGGCTGTCGAGCGTGCCGAACGCCAAGGGTACGTCGAGGCTGTGGCAGGCGCCCAGGATGCCGCCGAGGGCCGGGGCGACCCAGCACAGTTCGAAGAGGTACGAGGTGCCGCCGGCTGCGGCGTTCGCCTCGGCCAGCTTCTGTGACGGCATGCGGAAGAGGGCGTCGGAGTACACCGTCTCCACCAGCTCCTCCGGGCCTGCCTGCGGGAACGCGGCACGGTAGGCCCGCGCGCCGTCCGGTTGCGGGGCGAGCAGTTCCAGGGCTGCGTGGGCGTCCTCCTCGGTGAAGGTGCCGTACCGTCCGCTCACGACGCTGAAGTAGCGGAATTCGTCCCGGGCGTGGCCGACGAGCAGTTCGGTCCCGCTCGCGCGCAATCCGGTCAGCGCGGGCCAGGGTGTTTCCGGGAGGACCTCGCCGTCGACGACGGGGCACAGCGCGGTCCCGGTCTCGGTGAGGCGTCCCCAGCTCTCCCGGTGGGCGTGGAGGCCGGAGTTGAAGGAGGTGAGCTCGGCGGCCAGGTGCCACGGGTCGATGTCGCGCAGGGCCTCGGCGGTGGGGGCCTCCGCGCCGAGCCGGTCCGCGAAGGCGGCGGTGACCTGCCGTGCCAGCGCGGGGGTGCTGTGCAGCCCCGGCACCGAATGGGCGATGGCCCGCCGGAACAGGCCGCGCGCGGACTCCATCGTCAGCAGGGCGGCGACCGAGCCCGCCCCGGCGGACACCCCGCCCACGGTGACCCGGCCGGGGTCGCCTCCGAAGGCGGCGATGTTGCGCTGCACCCACTCCAGCGCCGCGATCTGGTCGAGGAAGCCGCGGTTGGGCGGCACGTCGTCGAGGAACGCGAATCCCTCCGCGCCCACACGGCAGTTGATGGTCACCACGACGACTCCCGCCCCGGTCAGCGCTGCCGGGTCGTACATCGGATCGCTCGACGCCGCCGAGAGGTAACCGCCCACGGGGATCCACACCAGCACCGGCAGTCCCGCCGCGCCGGGATCCGGAGTACCGACGTTGAGCGTCAGCCAGTCGGTGCCCTGCGGGGACACGTCGATCGGCAGGGACAGCGGCACCGCGGGGCCGAACTCGACCGCCTGCCTCGTCCCCTCCCAGCGGTGCGGCGGCGCGGGCGCGGCGAAGCGGAGCGCTCCGACCGGGGGCTGGGCGTAGGGGATGCCGCGGAACACTGCGTGCCCCTGCCGCCGGAGCCCCTGCACCACGCCTTCCGTGGTGCGTACCTTTGGCTGTTCGGACATGACGACTCCTTCCCTCGGGTGGACTCCAGGGTTATAGGTCAGATGTATTATGTCAACCGTATTGGAACAGTTCAGAGCACGAGGGAGCGGCCGACGATGCCGAAACAGGTGGATCACCGCGGACGCCGCGAAGCGATCGCCCGCGCACTGTGGCGGGTGGTGGAGCAGCGCGGCGTCACACAGCTGACGATGCGCGTGGTGGCGCAGGAGGCGGGCATGTCACTCGGGCAGCTGCAGCACTACTTCGCCTCCCGGACCGCCATGCTCTCCTTCGCCATGGATTACGCGTCCGAGCAGACCTCGGTACGCGTGCGACAGGGGCTCGAAAGGCTCGGTGACCGTCCGCACCCCCGTGACGTGCTGCGACTGACGCTCGCGGAAATGCTCCCCCTGCATGCCGACGCCCGCGCGACCAGCCGGATGAGCGCCGCCTACGTCCTGGAGGCGCTGCACGACCAGGCCGTGCACGAGCAGGCGCGCCGCGGTCTCGTCCAAGGGCGCTCCCTCGTCGAGCAGTTGGTCCGCCGGGCCATCGCCGACGGGCACATCGACTCCGGCCGCGACCCGGCGACCGAGACCAACCTGCTCCTCGCCCTCACCGGCTTCACCTCCCTGATCGAGCTCGACGTGATCGAGCCCCAGGACGCGCTCGCCGCGATCGACGTGCATCTGGACCGGCTGTTCAGCAGCACGTGAGCTGCCCCGGGTTGAAGCTCGACCAGGACGGTGCCGTCAGGCTGCGCCGCCCCTCGGCCGTCAGCCCCAATGCTCAGGTAGGTCGGCCAGCACCTGCTGAGCGGCTCGGGTGAAGTTCGTTGCTGTTGCTCGGATCCGGTCGCGTTGGCAGGTCAGGGCCTCGTCGACGGCCTGGCCGATGGCTTCGGTGCTGGTCTGGGTGCGCTGCGGGCAGTTCGTGTACGTCGCCTGACGCCAGATGAGTTCGATGTCGTTCAACTCCGGGCTGCAGGGCGGCAGGTAGAACAGCTCGACCCCGATCTTCGCCAGTTGCCGGCGGCGGTCCTTGAACGCCTTGGCCGTGTGGGCCGAGACGTTGTCGAGCGCGATCGTGCACGGCTGGCGCCGTTCCCGGACCGGCATAACGTCGGCGCCGAGGCCGTCGGCGGCCGGGTCCAGCACCTCCGCGCCGCCGCCCAGGCCCGCCAGGCGGGCAAGGATGAACGCCAGCAGTACGCCAGCGTCGATCTTGCCATTGGTGCGCTCCCGGACCAGGTCCGGCTCTGCGCCGACCATCTTTGCGCCGAGCACGTTGACCCGCCCATTGCGGGTGTCCTCCTTGGACACCACAGCCCGCTGCCCGATCCGCGACCAGGTGCAGCCGGTTGGCGTGGTCGGGGCGAAGCCGGACTCGGCCAGGAAGATTTGCCCGAGCGAACGGCAAGACACGATCACGAAGCGATCGGCGTGAGCCGACGACCAATTCGACCGGGGGCCAGTGCAGGACGACGTCCGGCGTCATGAGGCGGCGGGCCCCGAAGCGGGCGAGCGAGACCAGATCGAGAGCATCGTCGAAGACTTCAGACAGGACATCTGGTGGGCGGTGCGCTGCAGTCGGTGCCTTCGGCGGCTGCAGAAGTGGGTGGAGGCGGTCGCAGAGTTCGGAGATGCCTGCGACGTCAGTAGCGTCGCCGCTCTCTGCCGGTCTGCCGCCAAAGTGCTCCATGCGCAGTGTCCGGAAGGCTGGAGGCCAGCACACCAGGATGGGGGCAGGGGATGCGTGTTTCCCGGCCGGAAGCAACCAGTAGGGTGCGCCGGGTGACTACTGCTTCTCGTGTGCCGCGCCCCTTCCGTCTGATCGTTACGGGGGGAGGTACGGGGGGCCATACCTATCCCGCGCTGACCGCGATCCGTGCTTTGCAGGCCCGGCTGGCGGCGGACGGCCGGATGCTCGACGTGCTGTGGATCGGCACCGCGGACGGGCTGGAAGCCCGGGTCGCTCCGGCCGAGGGCATCGCGTTCACCACGGTCGCCACCGGAAAGATCCGCCGTTCCAGCAATCCGCTCAAGATGGTGTCGCCGGCGAACGTGAAGGACATGGCGCGAGTACCGCTCGGAGTGGCGCAGGCCCGGAAGATCGTCGCTGACTTCCAGCCGGACGTCGTGCTGGCCACCGGCGGATACGTGGCCGTCCCCGCCGGCCTGGCCGCGCGGATGTGCCGCCGCCCGCTGGTCCTCCACGAACAGACCGTGCGCCTGGGCCTGGCCAACCGGAAGCTGGCGGGCTCGGCCACCCGGGATCGCGGTGTCCTCCGAGTCGTCGGTCCCGCTGCTGCCCGAGGCGGTACGCAATGCTGCGGTCGTCACCGGCAATCCGATCCGTCCCGAAATCCTGACCGGACACCCTGATAAGGCGGTGGGCGCGCTGGGTCTGCACGGCTTCGACCGGCGGCGGCCGACTGTGTACGTCACCGGTGGCGCGCAGGGCTCCCAGCAGATCAACGAGGTGGTCGCGGGCGTACTGCCGTGGCTGCTGGAGCGGGCGAACGTGATCCACCAGTGCGGCCCGGCCAACGCGGAAGGACTGCGGCGGAACGCAGCATCCCTGCCGCCGGAGCCGGCGGGCCGCTACTACCTGGCCGGATTCGTCGGCCCGGAGCTCCCCGACGTGCTGGCGCTCGCCGACGTGGTCGTCTCCCGGAGCGGGGCGGGCACGCTCGCCGAGCTGACCGCCCTGGGCAAGCCCGCGGTGTTCGTCCCGCTCGCCACGTCGGCCGGCAACGAACAGGCCCACAACGCCCGCCACTTGGAGGAGGCCGGTGCCGCCGTCGCCCTGCTCGGCGAGGTCACCGCCGACCTGCTGAAGAACGCGATGCACCCGCTCCTCACCGACCCCGCACGCCGGCAGGCGATGGCGGAGCGGGCCAGGGCACACGGACGGCCGGACGCGGCGGACAGGCTCGTCGACGTCATCCTGTCCGCCGCATCCGGCTGACCGACACGGGAGTTACCGGCGACGGCCCAGGTGGAGCGCCGTGCCCGCCTCGATCAACACGGCGCATTCATGGAACACCTCGTCGCCCTGGCCCGTCGGGTCGGGGACGTCACGGTCGCAGAGGCAGAGGCAGAGGCGGAGCTTGCGTGCGTGCTCCTCACCGCTGATCGCCCGGAGCGTACCGAGGACGGCGGCGTCCATCGCCAGGACGTCGTCCGCCCACTCCAGCATCTCCAGAGTGACCTGCTGCGCCCGGTGCCAGGTGAGGTCGAGCCCCAGCCTCCGGGCGGCATGGATCATGGACGGGTGGGCGGGCTGGTCCTGCCACTTGCCGATCAGCCCGGCGGAGCGGACCGTCACCGCAGGGCCACCCCTGCGGGTGAGCGCGGCTGGGCGAACGGGGAACGGCAGTAGTTCCCCAGGCACACGGTCAGCAGCCTGCGCATCATGCACCTCCGGTGGACGTGAGGGCCTGTCCGAGGGCGGCGACTACGAGGCTGATGTCCGTCTCGGTGAGGTGCCGGTGGAAGGGCAGGCTGAGAATCTCCTCGCCGACCCGCTCGGTGGCCGCCAGCTTGCGCCGCCAGGGGGCGAAGGCGGGCTGGAGGTGGTTGGGCGGGTAGTGGACGCCCACCCCGATGCTGCGGGCCCGCAGCTCGGCGAACATCCTGTCCCGGTGCGGGACGCGGACCTGGCACAGGTGCGGCACCGCGTGGTCGGCATCGACGTCGACGAGTGTCACACTCTCAAGCGGGGTCAGCGCCTTCTGATAGGTGCGCCACAGTTGGCGGCAGGCCTGTTCGGTGGTGGCGAAGTGGTCGAGCTGGGCCAGGCCGATCGCGGCGTTGAGGCCCGAGAGCTGGTAGCGCAGGCCGAAGGACTCCACCCGGTAGGCGGTGGCGTTCGCACGTTCACCCTGTGAGGCGGAGACCCCCAGAAGCCGGAACCGGCGGATAGTGTCGGCCTCTTCGGGCGTACGGGGGATGACCATGCCGCCCTGGCCGCAGGTGAGGTTCTTGACCGGTCCGAACGAGAAGCAGGTCAGGGCACCCGTGGCACCCACACGCTGGGCGCCGAGGCGGGAGCCGAAGGCGTGCGCGGCATCCTCGATGACAGAGACTCCCCGTTCGGTCAACTCCCGCTGGACGGGGGTGAGGTCAACGGCCCTGCCTCCGAAGAGGACCGGGACGACGGCGGCCGTGGTGTCGCGGACCGCCTCCCTGACGAGCCGGTCGTTCACACACAGGGTGGCGGGGTCGACATCGACGAAGCGCGGGGCGGCGCCGACGGCCAGAATCGCCTGGACCGTCTCGCAGAACGTCATGGACGGCACGATCACCTCACAGCCAGGGCCGACCCCGGCCGTGAGCAGAGCGATGTGGAGGGCCGCCGTACCGGAGGCGACGGCCACCGCGTCCGGAACCCCGAGAAACCCGGCCACCTGACGCTCGAACTCCTCGGTGACCTCGGTGTGCCCGTACTGCCCGGACTCCAGCACCCGGGCGACCGCTACGGATTCCTGCCCGTACAGGTAGGGGACTGCGTTGCGGCTGGCATCCGGCCTCGACGAAGTATTCACGGCGTCTCCCCTCGCGCAGCGGCCCTGGTTTCGAGTTCGGCGACGTCACCGACGGCCAGGGTCTCGACGTAGTTGGTCAGGAACACCCCGGCCCGGTAGGTGAGGCGGTCGTGGTCGATGGGCAGGCCGAACAGGCCGTTCACCATCTGGCCGACGAGGTCCGCGCCGGCCGCCTCGGCCAGGGGGAAGCCGCCTGCGATCCGGACGTTCAGCTCGGTGATCGTGACCGCGCCGTCCTCGGGGACGAATCCCTGCACACAGGAGACCCCGCGGGACTGGACGGCGCCCAGCGTCTTGACGACGAGGGCCTTCACGACGGGGTCGTCGAACGTGGAGGAGACGGCGGCGAGCCCGGCCTTCACCAGGTCCCTGCGGCGCAGGATCACCGAGGCCCGCCCGGTGCGGTCGACCAGGCAGTCCGCGGTGAACTCGCTGCCGTGGACCCGCTCCTGCACCAGAGGGTCCGGGACGAGTTCGCACAGGACGCGCGCATGGTCCCGCTGGGTGACGAAGTGGACGTTCTGTGCTCCGTGGCCGCGCCGCGGTTTGACGACCAGTTCCGTGCCGTCGGGGACCTGGCCGATCGCCTCGGGCCGCCAGGTGCGCGGGGTCGCGATGCGGTGCTCGGTCAGTACCTGGTGGAAGGCGGCCTTGTCGATGCAGGCGCGTACCGACGCGGCGTCGGGGAGCCACAGGCGTACGCCGTCGGCGTCCAGTTGGGGCGCCATGTCCACGAGCGGGGGGAGGTCGTTCTCGATGCCGGCCACCATCGCGTCCACGGCCAGGTCCCGGCACACCCGGGTCATGACGTGCGGGTAGTGGGGGTCGTCGGCGCGGGGGATGACCTGCGGGACCACGGCGGGCAGCAGGAGGCCTGGGGCGAGTGGGTTCGCGTCGGCGGCGACGACCGTGTGCCCCAGGCGGGTGAGGCTGCGGGCCAGGGCGAAGCCCGGGTTCGCGCCGACACCGGTCACGAGGATCCTGCGCGGGTGAGCCGCCTGGTCAGCGGACACGGGCTACCTCCCCAGTGGGCGCGACGGCGACGGCGACGGCAACGGTGGCGGCGTGCGGGTTGCGCATCAAGGGTGCCCACCGGTCGGTGTTGCGCCGGTACCAGTCGACCGTCTCGGCGAGACCGTCGTGGAAGTCGCGCTCCGGCCGGTAGCCGAGGGCGGCGACCTTGTCGAAGGTCATGGAGTACCGGATGTCGTTCGAGAGCCGGTCGGGGATGTAGGTGACGGACTCCCAGCCGGCGTTGAGGAGGCGCAGGAGACGGCCGGTCAGCTCCTTGCTGGTGAGGTCGGTGCCGCCGCCGATGTTGTAGACCTCGCCCGGTACACCGTCGCGCAGGACGAGCTCGATTCCGGCGCAGTTGTCCTCGGCGTGCAGCCAGTTGCGCACGTGCTCGCCCCTCCCGTGGAGCGTCACCTGCTCACCCCGCAGGAGCCGGGTGGCGAACAGCGGGATGATCTTCTCCGGATGCTGGTACGGGCCGTAGTTGTTCGAGCTGCGCGTCACGCACACCGGGAGACCGTAGGTGTGGAAGTAGCTCAGCGCGACGAGGTCACTGGCGGCCTTCGATGCGGCGTACGGGACCGTCGGGCGCAGCGGATCGGCCTCGGTGGCAGAGCCGACCGGCAGTGGACCGTAGACCTCGTCCGTCGAGACGTGCACGAACTTGCCGATCCCGTGACGCACCGCCGCGCCCGCGAGGGTATGGGTGCCCTGCACGTTCGTCGACAGGAACGCGCCCGCCGCGAAGAACGAGCGGTCGACGTGGGACTCGGCAGCGAAGTGGACAACCACCGTGTGTTCCCGCACCAGTTCGTCCACCAGAGCGGCGTCGAGGATGTTGCCGTGCACGAACCGCAGCTTCGGACTGAGGAACGCCTCGCCCAGGTTCTCGATGTGCCCCGCGTACGTGAGAGCGTCCAGCACGGTGACTTGGGCGACGTCGTCCGCCCGCAGCATGCGCTTGACGAAGTGCGAGCCGATGAACCCGGCCCCGCCCGTGACGAGCACTTTGTTCATGGTTGGCCTCCGGTGGGAGTGCGAGCAGCGCGACGGTCTCGGTTGCACCGCCCGTCTGCACGCCCCACCGTGACGGCCCCGAAGCCGGGCCGGGACTGGCCCGGGCGCTTGCGCACATCCCGTGCCGGACCGGCAAACCGTGTGCCTCCGCGCGCCCTGCCGCCCGAAAGGCAGCGGCGGTAACGTCGTACGACCTGTCGAAGCGCAGGAGGTACCCCATGGGCCAGAGCACGCAGGACCTCGGAACCGTCATCCGCGGCGCCCGCTGTTCCGCCAGACTCACCCAGACACAGTTAGGTGAAAAGTGCGGCTACTCGGCCTCGGCGATCTCCCGGATCGAGGCCAACAAGCTGCGCCCGGGCTACGCCACCCTGCTGCGCATGGCCGAGGTGCTGGGTATTCCGTTGGAGCGGCTGCGCGGTTCTGCTGTGCCGGACGGGCAACGGGTCGTTACGGTGGCGGCCGGATGTCCGTCCAACGAGGAGGATGCGGTGCGTCGTAGGAACCTACTGTCCGGAGCGATCGCCGCTGGAGCAACGGCCCTCGTCGGCACGGGAACAGCATCGGCCGCCGCGCGCGGCGTTCCGGCTGTTGGACTGGAGGACGCCCTGTTCCGGCTGCCGGCGGCCGCACCGGTGCCGCTGGCGCATCTTGCCGCACGGACGACCGCGGCCCGGCGGGCCTTCCGCACGGCCCGCTACGACGATCTCGGTCGTGCACTGCCGGAACTGCTCGCCGCGGCCGAGGCGACCCGGGACGCTTCCACCGGGCGGGCACGTCAGCAGGCGTCCGCCGTGCTGGCCCGCGCGTATGTACTCACCGCTGAACTGGCCTCGAAGCAGCACTCGGACGCGGCATGGGTCGCCGCCGACCGGGCGCTCACCGCAGCCCGCTCCAGCGGACTGCCGGTACCCGTCGGCGAAGCATCCCGCGTCCTGGCGATCACCATGCGCCGCTCCGGCCGCTGGCCGTCCGCAGTACACCTCCTCACCCAGGAGGCGGCCGAACTCGACACCGCCGAGGAACGCACCGCAGCGGTACGCACCACACTGCTGCTCACCGCCGCATACTCCGCCGCCACCGGCCAAGACCGCACGACCTCGCTGGCCCTGCTCGACGAGGCGGAGAAGGACGCCGGACGACTGCCCGCAGTCCCGGGGCTGTTCACCGTGGAAGCCACCCGGGCCCAGGTCGACGTCTACCGCATCGGCGCCCTCAACGCCCTCGGAACACCCGACGAGGGCGTGAAGATCGCGGCCGGACTGAACATCGGCCACCTGCCGACCCCGGAGCGCCGGGCCCGGGCCTGGACGGACACCGCCCGCATGTGGCACGCCCTGGGCGACGGACCGCAGACCTTCGCGGCACTGCGACGGGTGGAGCAGGAAGCACCGCAGGAGGTGCGACGCCCCGCCCTGCGGGCGCTCACGTCGGACCTGCTGTACGGACCCGCACGGGTGCAGGGGCTGCGGGAGTTCGCCGTTCGCACCGGGGCGCTGGCCGCCTGAGCAGAGGGAGAACGGCGTCCACCCCCGGTTGCAGGCTCTCTTGTCTCAGCCCACTTCGTCCACCTTCGATGCTGCGGTTTCGGCACGGACGGGAGGCCACCCCGCAGCTGGCAACCGCTGTGGCCGCGCCCGGCAGACGAGGACGGCCACAGCTGAGCTTCCCCGGTGGGGTGGGGCCGACGATGCTGTTCAGCGGGCGAGGGTGACCTTGATCGGGGCATTGGGGCAGGTGACCGCGGACTGGGCGAGTGAGTGGGCTTCCGCCGGGTCGACAGCCAGCTGCCAGCGCAGCTTGACGGCCACCCAGTTCGCCAAGTACGCGCACTGTGCGGCCTCGAACGGTGGCATCCAGGTCCCCGGATCCTGGTCTGCCTTGCTGCGGTTGGAAACGCGTCGGTTCGCAGAATCCCGGACGGAGTAGCGGGTGAACCCATGCGAGGTTGAGGCTAAACGGTCGTTCGGCGGGCGGGTTGGCGAAGTGGGCGGACGCACTTCTCCGGATGAGCTGCAGAGATATAACGCATCGCAGCACCGACGCCGATCCCGAACAATCGCATCAGGTGTAGTGGGTCCGCTGAGACGCGGTCCTCGTCGAGGATGCGGTCCTCGCGCAGCTGTCGAAGTGACAGATCCAGCGAGGGACATGCTCTCTTCAGGGTCCCGACACCGACGCACGGAGAAGTGGGGTCCAGTGCAGTCTGCTGGCTGACCAGCAAGTGAGGGTTGGTTGAGCATGGCCAGCGACGATGGCGCTCTGCGAGCCATTCGGCAACCAGGCAGTGGGTCAGTTCCTCCAGCTGAAGGGTGTGCCGCCGCTGTGGGCAGTGAGGTGAGCGCGGTCTGCAGGGGCAGGGTCAGGATGTCGCCCGGCGCTCCGAGCGGCCCCGGGCCCGCCGCCTCCGTGGCATGGGCGCCCGGGGTGAGCAGGCTGGTGAGGACGGCCGTTGTGGGCCAGGGTTGCCATCGTGCTGCGTACGCGCATCGCGTCCCGCCCTTTCGAAGATCACAGACGTGTGGTGACCTTCGTAGCCGAGGACGTGGCGGCAAGTGGGCGCGATGGCGGGGGAGTTCACCCGCCGGAGGGGCAACCATGATGATCGGCCCGCTGTCCCGCTGTCCCGCTGTCCCGCGGTCAGCGGCCCGGCTTCGGAACACGGTGACCGGGGCGGGGGCCGCCGGCTGAAGCCGAAGGGCTGTCCCGCGACTGCTGGTCCGGGGCTGTCCCGGTTGAGGAAACTGCGTAGCCGCTGAGCTCGCGGCGCCGGTATCGTCCGGGCTCTCGACCCGCCCTACCAACCGTCCACGTTCAGAGAGCGATGCGCATGACCAGCCAGCAGGCAACGACGACCCTGTGGCGCCCGGCCGGCCCCAGGGAGCTGGATCTGGTCCGGCAGCTGAACTGGCGTGCGTGGCCGCCCCGTCTGCCCGAGCAGCCGATCTTCTACCCGGTGATGAACGAGGACTACGCGATCAGGATCGCCCGGGACTGGAACGTGAAGCACGACGGCGCAGGCTTCGTCACCCGTTTCGAGGTCGGGACGGAGTTCCTGAGCCGGTATCCCGTCCAGCAGGCGGGCGGGCGGACGATCCTCGAACTCTGGGTTCCGGCCGAGGAACTGGACGCCTTCAACGCCCACATCGTCGGCGAGATCCAGGTGGTCCACGAGTTCCGCGCCGAGGCGCCCCTCACCGCAGACTCACTGCCGGCAGAGGAAGGGCTGACGGCATGAGAACCGAAGAGGACACGCCACTCACCGAACGGGTACTTCTCGTCGAAAGCCGCGCCAGCCAGGAAGCCCTGACGGCCTTCGCCCAGGGTTTCCCCCAGCGGTCCGCGAACGAGGAAGCGCTCTTCCTCTCGTTCAACTACGCGGACGTCCCCGTGGGCAGACAGTTCGATTGCTGTTTTCGACGTGCAGACCCAAGCGACGCTGTCCGGGCGACGGTCACCGTCGTCGCCGTCACCCAGCAGTTCGGGGCCAGCTGGGACCAGGTTCCACACGGCTGGAAGACTCTCACTCTTCTGAGGTTCGAGCCGGAAGTACCCTCGCTGATCAGAAACCTGCCAGAGGCCTCCGTCTGGTACGAGCAACCCATCTCTGTCTACATCTCGGACACAGCTGCCTGGGAAGCACGAACCGCGAACGAGTAACGACCGCTTCGAAGGCCAGGTCACATGACCTGGCTTCGGGACACGGCAGACGACACGGAGGCCTGCAGCATGTCGGGGGATGGAGCGCCGTCCCGGCAGTAACGGGGGAACCGCCGGGACGGGCATGCCCACCGTAACGAGAAGCGGCCGCCCCCGGGCGGTACGACGCCCAGGCTGGCTCGAATCCACTGCGCCCGCCCCGCAGTGGGCACGTACGGTGCCGATCATGGCTGCCGGTCCGGCAGCACCAAAGGGGAGGGAACCTTTATACAGCTCAAGGACATCAACTGGGGTATCAGCGACATTCAGTGGCACCACCGCCGTGACAGCCACGAGGGCACCGCGGGCGACCCGAACTGGGACCTGGCGCCCGACATTCACTGGGGCTGAGCCATCCTTCCGGCGGGGCCGCAGGTCTGACCCCGGCCCCGCCGGACCCGGCCCGGCCAGACCCGGCCCGGCCCGGCCAGTGCGACATCCTCGGCCGGGGCCGGACCCGTGGCATCCCCGCAGGATGCCGCGGTCCGGGGGATGGTCAGTGGTGACAGCGATGATCACCCGATGACTGGACCGATCATCAAGGCCTTCCGGTACGCCCTGGACCCGACCCCCGCCCAGACGGAGGTCCTGCACCGCTACGCCACCGCCGCCCGCTGCGGTTTCAACTTCGCCCTCGGGATGAAGGTCGCCGCCTACGAACGATGGCGGGCGGGCCGCGACCGCCTCGTCCGCGAGGGCATGAGCAAGGCGGACGCCACCAAGAAGGCCCCGAAGGTGGCCATGCCGAACCGGGACCAGACCCAGGCCGACTGGCGCGCCACCCGCGGACAGCCGTTCACCGGCCCGCTCCGGGACGGCGAGGAACGCCCGCTGCCCTTCGCTTGGTGGGAAGGCGTCAACAACCGGGCCTAGTACACCGCGTTCGAAGACGCCGGCACCGCCTGGAAGAACTGGCTGGACTCCCTGGCCGGCCGCCGCCCCCGATGGGCTTCCCCCGCTTCAAAGCCCGCGGCCGCGCCCGCGAGTCCTTCCGCATCGTCCACAGCCTCAAGAACCCCGACATACGCCTCGACGGGCCCCGCCGCCTGCGGATACCCGGCGGCGGACAGCCCGCCTTCACCGTCCGCCTCCACCAGCCCCCCGCGACCTCACCCGCCTCATCCACACCGGCCGGGCCGTCATCACGAGCATGACCGTCTCCCGCGACGGCCCCCGCTGGCACGCCTCCGTCCTGGCCCGCGTCACCCAGGACCTCCCCACCCGCCCGACCCGCCGTCAGCAGGCCGCCGGGCGCGTAGGTGTCGACCTCGGGGTGAAGAGCGCCCTGGTCCTCTCCGACCCCCTCAGCCTCCAAGCCGGCCAGGCCCCCGTCCTCACCGTGGACAACCCCCGCCTCCTGCAGAACACCGCCCGGGTCGGCACGTCGAAAGCGGCCAGAGGCGCATCCGGCGAGCTGTGTGCGTTCCTCTTCGGGAAGGGTGTGGGTGCAGTGGCATGAGCCTGCGGGGAGCGGGGCGTCAGCGGCTGGGCGGGTCGATATGAGGACGCCTCGGCAGTCTTCAACGCCGACGGCTTCGACTAGCTGCTTCCGAGGTACAGGGGCGGGCGGCCGAAGACGTTCACGTTGCCCGAGCGGCGAGATCGAGAAGATCCCGAAGTCCAAGTTGGCCGAGCACGACTTGCCCTTGGTGGAACCGTCACGCGGACGACCGGCGCCTACGCGCCGTCGTCGGCAGGGCAGACGTCGCCTGAGGCTCAGTCGCGTTTCTTGCGCATCTTCACCGAGGTCGTCTCGTAGCCGAGCGATTCGTCAAGGCCACGTGCGCCGGTGTTGAACCCGGCGACGCTGAGGCCCAGAGTATGAGCGCCCCGTGCCCGGGCGTATTCCTCGCCGAGGAGGCCGAGGAGCATGGCCCTTCGGCCCGGGCCCCGACCACGCTTGTCGGCGTCGATCGCAATGTCCCGGACCCACCAGGCGTCGGCGTCGTCACTCCTGTCCGGTCCGATCCAGAGGTGGCCGACGGCTGCTCCGGCATCGTCGACCACGTCGAAGACCGCGTGATCCTGGGTCGGTGCCCCGGACGGAAAGGAGTGCGCCATGGTCTCGTCCGCCTGCCGGTAGGCGTCCTCGGACGTCTGCCCCAGAGCAACGAGCTCCTGGGCGTAATCGGCTCGACTACGTGAGAGCCAGGCAGGGAAGTGTTCGGCGTCCAGAGGACGGAGGGTCGCAGGCACCGGCCCGGCCTCCCCACCGCCGACGTCTGAGCGGTGTCCCCCCGCTCAGACGTCACGGCACACCATCAACAGGGCAAACGTTGACTGACACGGCACTGGCGGCACAACTCCAGAAACTGGAGGCGCTTCTTGACCGACTTCGCTCTCTGGCTGCGGGGACACAGAAGCTCAGACCTTGGGCTGAGGGTCTGCTGGGGGTGGTCCGTTTGCCGGATCCGTCTCGCGGGCGGGAGGTGTCGTGCTCACGATGACGGGAGGTCCCTTCTCGGTCCAAGGAGTCCAGCATGGGGTTTTCTCACGATCGCGCCCGTTCCCGGTCCGTACTGGCGAACGTCAGCGGCGACGATGTGCTGGAACGCTCCGGCCTTGAGGCGTCCGCAAGGCCGGCGGGCGGGGCGGCCGCTTCCCACGGTGCGCTGGGTGTGCGGGGTTTCGATTCGGTCGTCTTCGCGGTGGGCAATGCCCGGCAGGCCGCGCACTTCTATGCCACCGCGTTCGGCATGTCCCTCACCGCCTATCGGGGTCCGGAGACGGGCCATCGTGACGACTGCTCCTATGTCCTCGAATCCGGTACGGCCCGGTTCGTGGTGACCGGCGCGGCACGTCCGGACACCCCACTGGCCGGTCACGTGGCCGTGCACGGGGACGGGGTGTGCGACGTGCGGATCGCGGTGGAGGACGTGCCGACGGCCTACGCGCACGCGGTGGCCGGAGGCGCCCGCGCGCTGGAGGAACCTCATCGGCTCGCGGACGAGCACGGTGTGGTGGAGCTGGCGGCGATTGCCGCGTACGGTCCGGTGCGGCACACCTTCGTCGACCGCTCCCGCTACCGCGGCCCGTACCTGCCCGGCTTTCAGCCTCGCGCTTTCGCCACCCCGGTGCCCGCCCGCCCCTATTTCGACGCCATCGACCACTGCGTGGCGGCCGTGGAGGCGGGGCGTATGGAGGAGTGGGTCGACTTCTACCAGCGGGTGCTGGGCTTTTCCACGATGACGGAGTTCGTCGATGGGGAGATCGCCACCCGCTACTCCGCGCTGCGGTCCATCGTGGTGGCCGATCCCGCTCGCAGGGTGAAGTTCCCCGTCGTCGAGCCGGCCGCCAGCGAACGTGCCAGCCAGGTGGACGAATTCCTGCGGTTCCACGCCGGCCCCGGCATCCAGCACGTAGCCCTTGCCACCCAGGACATCCGCGCCGCCGTCTCGGCCATGCGACAGGGCGGTGTCGAATTCCTGGACACACCGGACACCTACTACGACGATCCGGCCCTGCCCGGACGGCTTGAGCCCCTGAACGTCTCCGCCGAGGACCTGCGCCACCACGGGATCCTGCTCGACAGCGATACGGACGGCACCCTGCTGCAGATCCTCACCCGCCCCCTGCAGGACCGCCCCACCGGCTTCTTCGAACTGATCGAACGGCACGGCTCCCTCGGCTTCGGGGTGGGCAACTTCGCCGCGCTCTTCCACGCCATCGAGCGCGCACAGGACGGACGCGGCAACCTCACTCCCCGGGCCGAGCCCGCTTCGGCCTCCTGAGTCCGTACGGTCAACGCACTTCGTGTTTCCCTGTGCCGGCAGTCGGGCTGCTGTGCGGCGGCCGGGGGCCTGCCAGCGTCAGCGAGCGGAGGAATGCAGCGATCGCGGCAGTGTCGCGCGGTGGGCGGACGGCTGCCACATGGTGGTCGGGGCGGACCAGGACCGCAAGGCACCGGGCGTGGCGGCGCATGTCCGGGTCGGGAACGGGTTGGGTGTGCAGTACGCCGAGGGCGTCGAGCAGGCGTACCTGTACGAGCGGCCCGAACTCCCCCCGCAGGGCCTCGACGGCCGCGCTGGTCCGAGGACACATGCCGGGGCCGGGCCGATGGGAGGTCAGCAGGAGGGTGAAGCCGCTGTCGGGGAGCGCCCGGTGCAGCGGGCGGCCGGGCCCGCCCGGACCGTCCGTCACGATCAGCCGTGGCAGGAGGGCGCCGGGCACGAAAGCCCGTGCTGCGCGGCGGGCCGGGCCTGTGCGTGGCCGTGCCTGGACGGTGCCTGTGGGGTAGACGGTGCGCAGTCCGGCGAGCCAGGGCACGTAACTGCGGTCGTACAGGCGGCAGTCGGAGCCGATCCGGGCCATGAGATCCCTCGCCCTGGTCTGCCAGGGGCTGCTGAGCATCCACAGCCGGGTCTGCAGTTGGGCCTGGCGCAGGACCGCTTCGGCGGCCGGGCGCCGTTCGGCTTCATAGGTGTCCAGCAGCGTGGGGGCCGCGGAGCCGTGATGGACGAGTGCGATCTTCCAGGCCAGGTTGTGGGCGTCGATGATGGCGGCGTTGACGCCCTGGCCACCTGCGGGACTGTGGATGTGTGCGGCGTCACCGACGAGGAAGACCCGCCCGTCCCGGTAGCGTTGGGCGTGACGGGTGTGCAGGGTGACGGTGCCGTGCCATCCGACATCGCGCAGGGCCAGGCCGCCGGGCCCGCGCTCGTCGACGATGTCCTGCAATTGCTCCAGCGAGGTGGTGCGGTCGCCCTGGGGGCTCTGTCCGAGTGAGGCGAAGACACGGAAGCGGCCGTGTGGCAGGCCGATGAGGACCAGGACGCCGCGCGGTGAGCAGAAATAGTGCAGGGCCCGGTGCTGGAGGGGGCCATCGAGGCGTACGTCGCCGAGCACGAACTCGTCGGCATAGGTGCTGCCCTCGAAGGAGATGCCCAGCAGCCCCCGTACGGTACTGCCGGCGCCGTCCGCCGCGACGACATGGCTGAACAACTCCTCGCGCGGGCCGGTCGCGCCGTGGAGCATGACGGCCACCGCACCTGGCCGGTGCTCCAGGGCGACCAGCCTCGTGGCCCGCCGCACTGGAGCACCGGCCAGCGCCAGATGGTGCGCCAGCGATGACTCAACCTCCGATTGCGGCAGGGTAGTGGCCCGCAGCGGCCCTCGGAACCGGATGTGCCCGATCGGCGCGGTGCCCGAGTAGTAGTGCAAGTCATCGATCGACAGGCCGCGTTCGGCCAGAAGTGTGTCGCCGCACAGCCCACTGACGATGTCCAGGGCCCGCGGCCAGAACACCACCGCCCGGGGCAGGGAGCTGAGGCGTTTCTGCTGGTCCACGCAGACCACGGGAACACCGCGCTTGGCGAGCTCCGCCGTGGCCGTCAGCCCGGCGGGACCAGCTCCTACGACAAGAACCGGCAGTCTGGCTTCGGCGAGCGGGGCGGGTCGCACGAGGGCCTCCTCGGCGCAATGCGGGTGCCCCGGGCAGCGGCGTATCCAGGGACCGACATGCGGGGTAGTCACACCATCACTTACGGTGATGTTTGCTGATATGTCACCACAGTCGCGCCTGACACAGGCCTACGCACGGCAGGCGCCACTCCGACGGGAGCAACTTTCCATGGCCGACGATCTGCTGCAGCGCAAGTACACGCTCAGGTTCCACCAACTGGACGCCAGTGGGGACGGGGTTCTCAGCCGGGCCGACCTGGCAGCTCTCGCCCAGCGTGTGATCGCGACTGCCGGAGAAGCACCCACCTCGGCCAAGGCCGAGGCAGTGCGCCGGGCGGATGACGGCTACTGGCAGGCCGTCGCCGCCCTGGCGGGCGTCGGCGAAGACGGCAGGATCAGCCTTGAGCAGTTCGTCGACGCACTGTCGGCGGCGAACGACCAACATCGCCTCATGGACTTCGCGGCTCCCGCCATCACCGCCCATGCCGCGCTCGCCGACCGTAACGGCGACGGTGTCGTAGATCTGCAGGAGTACAGGAGCGTCTACACCGGCCTCGGGGCCGATGACGCCACCATCGAGGCGTCCTTCCGGCAGCTGGATGTCAACGGCGACGGCGTAGTGACCCTGGACGAATGGCTCGCCTCCGCCACCGACTTCTACACCAGCACCGATCCCCACGCGCCCGGGAATCTGATCCTGGGACAATTCTGAGCCGCGCAGGGCCGGGAACCGGTGTGGTGGCCGATGCTGCGCAGCGTAGGGCGTCCGTCGGCGGTCAGCCGGTCATCACGCTCGCCGGCATTGGCCTCGGCCCGACGGATCCAGCCGTGCAGGGCCTCCGAATGTATGCGAGGAAGAGTTCCTGCGCGAGGTCAGCCCCTGCGGCACCGGTGACGCGTTCATCATAATGATCATGCGCACAGGGGCAGCCACGTGGTGGTCAAGTCCTGATCCCGGACGACCGGCGAAGGGCCAGTGCGAGTTCCCCCCTTGAATACCCTGGCAGGGGAACCGTCGATCGAGCAGCCGTCCATGTCGAGGAGACCGGCTCTGCGGACTTGTGGAGCCGGGGCCAGAGACCGCCCTCGGTCCAGTCCCGCAGGCGCCGCCGGCAGGTCACCCCGCTGCAGCCGATCCGCTCGGCGGGAACGTCCGCCCGGCTCACGCCCCTGCGCACGACGTACACGATGCCCGCGAGGGCCACACGGTCCTTCACCGGCTTGCGGCCGGGTAGCGGTGCCGTTGTGGCGGACGGGTAGGGATCAGCGAGGCTGTCCGCTACCACAAGCCAACAGGTACAAGAGCGTCACCCAACTGGCAGACCCTGCCCGACGACACGCCCAACTCCCGGCCGTCATACCGAACTCATGCAGGAAGGATCACTCCCTGGGCGAGGATCCAGTTCTTGTAGGGGGCGACGGCGGTGTAAATGTCCGGCTTGAGCAGACTGTTGCAGTCGGGTGACGGCCAGGTGGCCAGGGCGGTGACGGCCTTGGCGGGGTTGTAGGCGGGACTGCCCAGGTCGCCGAAGCAGAATCCGCGCGGTGCCACGCGCAGTCCGGCGCAGACCATCGAGGCGGAGATCTGCTGGTCGTTGCCGTAGAGGAGCTGGCACACGCCGTCGCCGACGACGCGGGTGGTGACCTGGCGGAGCGTGGGGGAGATAGAGCCGTCGAGTTGGGTCTCACCCCAGCCGGCCACGGTGAGCTCGGACAGGGACGGGGGCGACGTGGGGGCAAGGGAGGCCGCCTGAGCGGTGCCCCCCAACGTCATGGGAGTGGCGGTACGCAACAACGCGATGTCGTTCGCGTGAGTGGCGGAATCGTAGCTCGGGTGCGAGATGATGCCACTGACCCCTACCACGTTGCCGCCACTGGCGTGGCTGTTCGAGCCGTAGCGGACGTGCAGCGTGCGGGCTGAGGTGCCTGCAACGCACATCGCTGTGGTCAGCACAGCGTCCTCGGAGATGATGACACCCCCGCAGGAATGAGAAGTTCTACCGATGGAGACCGTGGAGGGGAAGGCGCCCGGGGCGGCTTCGCTGCCTCCGACGATGGCGTGGGCGGGGGAGGGTAGTACGCAGGCGGCGAGCAGTGCAGCGCCAGCAGTGATCACCGCCCATCGACGGGTATGCCGGGGGCTGCCGGTCACTGTGGTGCGCGGGGGTGGGTTCTTCGTGTTCTTCATGGTCGTTTGGCCTTTCCGGTTGAACAGCAGTCCCCTGTCATCCGTCGGCTGGTGATCCGGCCCACGGCCTTGCCGGGATGCCCCCAGGGCGACAACCGAGGCCCGACACCTTGGGACAGGCTGTGGAGTTTTGCCTGGATGGGCGTGTTGCACCGGAAGGATGTCCGAGTCGTTGTATGGATATGCCCTGTTAGCCGCAAATGCTGCGAATGGGGGATTGTCCTGGTTGAACTCGGGGCAGCTCAATCGGTGCGAACAGCGCGAGGCCGGCGGTTCGGGTCACGTCTTTGCGAACCTCAGTCGACGGACCCGGCCAATGTCTGACGGCAGCCACATGGTGCGATTCAGCCGGGGCGCGGCGATGCTCCTATCCGGGTCCCGTTGCGACCTGCTGCACTGACCGGCAAGTGAGGTACGTGCGGGCGTGAAATCCTTCGGCCGCGTATGTGTCTGTACGCACTTCCGTGGGTGTCGAGCGGGCTGCAGGCCCGCGCCGCCCGCCCGGCGGGCCTGCAGCTGGGTGTCCGTGACGCCGGTGAACAGCACCCCGTTGACCAGGTGGTTGCGGACCGTGAGGTTCTCCACCACGGACTGCGCACCGGTCACCGTGATGCCGTTCCCACGGCGGAACTCCCCGTCGACCACCACCTTGTTGCGGTCGGTGCCGCGCAGGACGACCCGGTCGGTCTTCATCACCACGCTTTCGCGATATCGGGAGGCCTCCCGGCCTGCAGGGTCGCGATCGCCTCGCGGAGCATCGCCTCGTACTTCTTGTCGTCCGATGCGGAGTCGATGCCGACGGCGCTGCCCAGGCCGATGGTGAGGGTGTCGTCCTGGCGGACCGCGGTACGGACGGCAACGTTGAGGTCGGCCCCTCCGCCCAGCCCGAAGTAGCCCAGGGCGCCGGAGTACACCCCGCGGGCCTCGGTCTCCAGCCGGTCGAGGATCTCCATGGTCCGCTTCTTGGGGCTGCCGGTGACCGAGCCGCCGGGGAAGCAGTGGCGGGCGCACTCCAGGGGCGTGACAGCGGGTTTGAGGCGTCCTTGGACGCTGGAGACGAGATGGTGGGCGGTTGTACGGGACTCGACTGTCATGTACCGCTCGACGCGGATGCTGCCGGTCTCGCAGACCTGTCCGAGGTCGTTGCGCACCAGGTCGACGGCCATGAGGTGGTCCGCCCGGGTGTGCGGGGTCCGGGCGAGGGAGGCGGCCAGGTGGGCGTCCCTCGCGGGGTCCGGGTCCCGTCGCGCGGTTCCCTTGACCGGCCGGCTCTCCACCCGGCCGTCGGGGGTGACGCGCAGGAAGCGTTCCGGGGAGGAGCAGTGCACGGTGAGGCCGTCGAAGCGGAGCAGGGCGGCGTACGGTGCGGGATCGATTCGGCGGAGTCGGCGGTAGAAGGCGGTGTCACTGTCGTTCCAGGGCACCCGCAGTGTGGTGGTCAGGTGCATTCCGAAGCTCTCGCCGCGCATCAGTTGTCGCCTGCACCGCTCCAGGACGTGCTGGTGGCGGTCCCGGGGGCACAGGAGGCCGAGGTGGGCGGCGAGTTCGTCCTCGATCACGGGCAGAAGATGGGCATCGACGTCGAAGTCGTCGAGCGCAACTTGGCAACCAGCGGGTTCGTCCCGCAGCCCAAGAGGTGGG
>NZ_JBIRQJ010000004.1:0-774256 GCF_044333135.1 Streptomyces sp. NPDC021093
GTTGTTCTTGCGTTTCCGACTCTATCAGACCGTTTCCGTTCCGACTTCCTCGGTGCTTTCCAGGTTCTTCGCTTTCGCGTTTTCCCTTTCCGGCGATTCCGACTCTATCAGATCCTTTCGGGCCTGACTCCCAGTCGAACTTGGGTTGTCTTTGCGGCTGTTGGGCCGTTCCGACGTCTCAAACTCTAGTGGATTTTCCCGGTGAACCGAAATCGGCTCCCAGCGACAGAATTCGGCATGCCGAAATTGCCCCTGGTGGGAGATCGTGCGGAGTTTGATTGCCGCTTTCGCGGCGGAAGGTGCTGCCGCAGAACCGTTACGGCTGTGTGGCAACTCGGAGAACCTTACGGATCCTGCTGAGGGGTGTCAACCCCTCGGCAGGCCGCTCGAACAGGCAGGAGAAGGGGAGTCAGTCCAGGTCAGTGAGGCGGCCGCCGGCATCCGGCTGGGCGTCCTCGACCCGGCGCAGGAGGCGGGTCAGCATCTCGCCCAGTACGACCCGCTCGTCGGGCGCGAGGTCCTGGAGGAGGTCCTCCTCGAAGGAGGACGCCATGCGCATTGCTTCGAGCCACTTCGTACGGCCCTCGTCCGTCAGCTCGACGATGACGCGTACCCGGTTGTTCTCGTCGCGGTCCCGCGTGACCAGGCCTTCGCCTGCCATGCGGTCGATGCGGTGGGTCATCGCGGCCGGGGTCAGGCCGAGGCGCTTGGCGAGTTCGCCGGGGCCCAGCCGGTAGGGGGTGCCGGAGACCACGAGGGTCTTCAGGACTTCCCACTCCGCGTTGCTGATGCCCAGGGCGGCGACCTGGCGTCCGTACGCGACGTTCATCCGCCGGTTCAGGCGGCCGAGGGCCGAGACGACCTTCTCCACCTGGGGGTCCAGGTCCCGGAATTCGCGTTGGTATGCGGCGATCTGCTCGTCGAGGCTCGGCTCATGAGGGCCGGGCGACTCTGGCGTGTCTGGCATCCGCGAAGTATGGCACGGGGTGCGTTGGCGTTGAAGTCCTTCGCTGTGTATTGTTGAGGTTCTAACTTTACTGTTGAAGTCTTCGGACTTCAGGTCTTCAGGGTTGAGGTGAGTATGACCAAGGCGATGGGCTCGGCGATGCGGCGGATTCAGGCAGGCAACGCGCTGGCCGCTTTCGGGCTCGGATTTACGGTCCCGTATCTGTACGTGTACGTGGCTCAGGTGCGGGATCTGGGCCCGACCTCGGCGGGCATCGTCCTTGGTGCCTTCGCCCTGGCCGCGCTGATCGCCCTCCCCTTTGTAGGGGTACTGATCGACCGGCGCGGTCCGGTGCCGGTGCTGATCGGCGCCGCGCTGGCGGCCTCGGTGGGCGCGGTGGCGCTCGGGGCCTCGTCCAGCCTGGTGACGGCCGTCGGATCGGCGGCGGTGCTCGGCATCGGGACCGCGGTGATGCAGCCCGCGCTGGCGACGATGATCGTGCGGTGCTCCGCGCCGGAGACCCGGACCCGGTCGTTCGCCATGCAGTTCTTCCTGGCCAACCTCGGGCTCGGCATCGGTGGACTCATCGGCGGCCAGATCGTCGACAAGAACGACCCCTCCAGCTTCACCCTGCTCTTCGGGATCGAAGCGGTGATGTTCCTGGTGCTCGCCGGGATCGCGATGACCGTGCGGATGCCGCACATCCCCGTGGTCGAGGGCGCCGGCGGAAAGGGCCTCTTCGGGGGCCTCGGCTCGCTGGTGAAGCACAAGGCGATGCTGCAGCTGTGCGGGCTCGGGTTCGTGATCTTCTTCGCCTGCTACGGACAGTTCGAGTCGGGGCTCGCCGCGTACGGGACCGAGGCCGCCGGGATCGACCCGTCGACGCTCGGCATCGCGCTGGCCGCCAACACGGCGATGATCGTGGCCGCGCAGTTCCTGGTGCTGAAGTTCGTCGAGCGTCGCCGCAGGTCGCGGATGATCGCTCTGGTGGGCCTCATCTGGACGGTGGCCTGGATGGCCGCCGGGTACGCGGGTCTCGGACACGGGAGCCAGGCCATGGCGACCGCGGCCTTCATCTCCACGTACGCGCTCTTCGGGCTCGGTGAGGCGATGCTGTCGCCGACCGTCGCGCCCCTGGTGGCCGACCTCGCGCCGGAGTCGATGGTGGGCACGTACAACTCGGCCTTCGCGCTGGTCAAGCAGCTGGCGCTGGCCGTCGGGCCGGCCGTGGGCGGGCCCATGGGGGCCTCGCTGCACATGCCGTACATCGTGACGTTCATTCTGTTCTCGCTCGGCATCAGCGTGCTCGCGCTGCGGATGGGCAAGCAGCTCACGCCCGAGCAGGACCAGCCGATTCCGGTCAAGTCGATCGTGGTCGCCAAGCACGTGCCGGAGGGCGAGGGCTCGGTGAAGGCGGCCGCGTAACCCCCTGCTCAGGACTGCTCAGGCCGGTCAGGCCGGTCAGGACCGGTCAGGACTGTTCAGGGAGTGCGAACTCGCACCACACCGCCTTGCCGCCGCCCGGTGTGCGGCGCGAACCCCAGGACGAGGCGATCGTCGCGACGATCGAGATGCCTCGTCCTGCTTCGTCCGCAGGCTCGGCCCGGCGGCGGCGCGGAAGGTGGTCGTCGCCGTCGGTGACCTCGATGATCAGGCGGCGGTCGGTGCGGCGCAGCCGCAGGCGCATCGGGGGTGTGCCGTGCTGGAGGGAGTTGGCGACCAGCTCGCTGGCGGCGAGCACGCCGAGATCGCTCAGCTCGACGGGGAAGCGCCAGGAGGAGAGGACTCCGGTCGCGAAGGCGCGGGCACGGGGGGCCGCTTCCACGCCGCCGAGGAGTTCCAGGGCCGCGTTGTGGAAGAGCTCGGCGTCGTGACCCTTGCGGGAGGGGTGCTGGACGACGAGTACCGCCACGTCGTCGTCGTGGTCGGCGGTGATGCCCAGCGCCCTCATGAGGCGGTCGCAGACGACCTCCGGGGTGCCGGTTGCCCCGGACAGTGCCCGTTCGAGCGCGGAGACGCCTTCGTCGATGTCCTCGCGGCGGCGCTCGACCAGACCGTCTGTATAGAGGACAGCCGTCGATCCTGGCGGGAGGGCGATCGTGCCGGAGGTGTGCATCCAGCCGCCGGTGCCGAGCGGCGGGCCCGTGTGGTCCTCGGCGCGGGCGACCGTGCCGTCCTCGTGGCGCACGAGGATCGGGAGGTGGCCGGCGGAGGCGTAGACCAGCCGGCCCTCGTTGGGGTCGTGGACCGCGTACGCGCAGGTGGCGATCTGGCTGGCGTCGATCTCGGCGGCCAGGCCGTCGAGGAGTTGCAGCACCTCGTGCGGCGGGAGGTCCAGGCGGGCGTACGCGCGGACCGCCGTGCGGAGCTGTCCCATGACGGCCGCGGCGCGCACCCCGCGGCCCATCACGTCGCCGATGACGAGGGCGGTGCGGCCCGCGCCGAGGGTGATCACGTCGTACCAGTCGCCGCCGACGGCCGCTTCTTCGCCGCCCGGCTGGTAGGTGGCGGCGATGCGCAGGTCGTCGGGCTGCTCCAACTCCTGCGGAAGGAGCGAGCGTTGGAGCGTCACGGCCGTCTCGCGCTGGCGGCTCTCGGAGGTGCGCAGGCGCTCGGCCGCTTCCGCGTGGTCGGTGACGTCGGTGGCGAAGACGAGCACGCCCCCGCCGTCGGGTGTGTCGAGCGGGGTGCAAGTGATCGTGTACGAACCGCCCTTGGGCGTACGGCGGGACTTGACCGTACGCGGCGTGCCGCTGCGCAGGACCTGGTCCATCAGCGGGAGCAGGCCCAGCTCCTCCAGCTCCGGCAGCTCGGACGCGGCGGTGGCACCGACGGCGCGCGGGCCGAAGGCGGCGGCATACGCCTCGTTGACGTACGCGACGCGGTGCTCGGGTCCGTACAACAGGGCGACGAGCGCCGGGAGTTGGCCGACGATCTCGCGCAGGGAGAGGTCTTCGAGGGCGGGCGGGCGCGGGGCGTCGGACGACTGGGCGCCGTCGCCGGACCCGGGCCCCTGGCCGGCCCCGGATTCGGGCTGCTGCCCGAGCTCACCGCGGGCGGCGGGCACGGACCCGCGGTCGGACCTTGCCGCCGCGCGGCGCTGCGTGCCGGGAAACCGGGCGCTCCAGCGGGTGAAGTTCACTGAACTACTTGCCTCGTGGTCGGGGTGGTGGTGCAGGTCGGCTTGGGTCCGGGGTCGGCCGTGCGGTCGCGCAGGTCACGCTCGGATCGCTCCGGGGTCACTCTTCGCAGGCGCGGGTCAACCTATCGTCACACGTCCAGTGTGACGGACCGCACTGACAACCGGTAACGGAGAGGACGTCAGCGGGGCTTGGGCGGTTCGCTCCCCGCCGCGAGTTCGAATTCCGCGCGCGGGTGTTCCAGTGAGCCGAGCGAGACGATCTCACGCTTGAAGAGGCCGGAGAGGGTCCACTCGGCAAGGACGCGTGCCTTCCGGTTGAAGGTCGGGACCCGGCTGAGGTGGTACGCGCGGTGCATCGTCCAGGCGGGGAAGCCCTTGAGCTTGCGGCCGTAGACGTGCGCGACCCCTTTGTGGAGGCCGAGGGAGGCGACCGAGCCGACGTGCTTGTGGCGGTAGTCGGTGAGGGGCTGTCCGGCGAGGGACGCCGCGATGTTGTCGGCGAGGACCTTGGCCTGGCGGACGGCGTGCTGGGCGTTGGGGGCGCACTCCTTGCCCTTCTCGGACGCCGTGAGGTCCGGGACCGCTGCCGCGTCGCCCGCGGCCCACGCGTGCGGCGCGCCCTCGACGGAGAGCTGTGCGGTGCAGGCGAGGCGGCCGCGGGAGTTGAGGGGGAGGCTGCTGGCGGCGAGTACCGGATGCGGTTTGACCCCGGCCGTCCACACGAGCGTACGGGTGGGGAAGCGGGCGCCGTCGTCGAGGACGGCGACGCGGTTCTCGACGGAGGACAGCCGGGTGTTCAGGCGGACGTCGATGCCCCGGCCGCGCAGCTCGCGGACGGCGTACTGGCCCATCTCCTCGCCGACCTCGGGGAGGATGCGGCCGCTGGCCTCGACGAGGATCCACTTCAGGTCGTCGGCCTTGACGTTGTGGTAGTAGCGGGAGGCGTAGCGGGCCATGTCCTCCAGCTCGCCGAGCGCTTCCACGCCCGCGTATCCGCCGCCGACGAAGACGAAGGTCAGGGCGGCGTCGCGGACGGCGGGGTCGCGGGTGGAGGAGGCGATGTCCATCTGCTCGATGACGTGGTTGCGCAGCCCGATGGCCTCCTCGACGGTCTTGAAGCCGATGCCGTGCTCGGCGAGGCCGGGGACGGGGAGGGTGCGGGAGACGGATCCGGGGGCCAGGACCAGTTCGTCGTACGGCATCCGGACGGGCCCGGTGCCCTCCTCGGCGGTGGCGAGGGTGGTGACGGTCGCGGTGCGCTTCGCGTGGTCGATGGACGTGACCTCGCCGACGAGGATGCGGCAGCGCGGCAGCGTGCGGCGCAGCGGGACGACGACGTGGCGCGGGGAGATGGATCCGGCGGCGGCCTCGGGGAGGAAGGGCTGGTACGTCATGTACGGGTCGGGCGTGACGACGGTGATCTCCACGCTGCCGTCGCCGCCTGCCGCAAGCCTCCGTTTCAGCTTCCGCTGGAGGTGCAGTGCGGTGTACATGCCGACGTATCCGCCGCCTACCACGAGAATGCGCACTGGATTTGTCACCGTCCCATGAGGCAACGGACGTGGGGCTTTGTCCACAGGGCCGACAATTTGTGTGACTGACCGACAGGGTCGGTGACGCGCGTGGAAGTTGATGTTCCGGGGCGGTACGGGCCGTGTTTGCGCAGGTCAGAGGGGAAGAAACGGTTGTTGGGGGTGGGTGGAAGCAGGCTGGCGGACGGCCTGACTCCGATCAGGGGGCACACCGTGCGGAACAACCCCCTTCTGAATCGCCCCGCGCTCAACTATGTTCGTATCTCGTCGGAGTAACGGGTTCGGTGTCTGCACGGCTCGTGTTCGCACGGCACGTGTCCGCACGGCTCGTGAACTCCGGCAGTCAGGGCGGGGAGTGTCTCCGGGGGGAGACATCATTACCGGGGGAACGCTGATGCACATTCAGGATTCACATTGGCAGGCTGCCGTCGCACCGTCGGCAGCGTCCGAAAGCAACGGGCGGGTTTCCGCGGGCGGTTCGGCCGTCCCGCGATCGGCACCGCTCCGGGTCGACGCACAGCGCAATCTCGAACACGTACTGCGGGCTGCCCGCGAGGTGTTCGGCGAGCTCGGGTACGGGGCGCCGATGGAGGACGTCGCGCGCCGGGCCCGGGTCGGGGTCGGCACGGTCTACCGGCGGTTCCCGAGCAAGGACGTACTGGTGCGGCGGATAGCCGAGGAGGAGACCTCCCGGCTGACCGAGCAGGCGCGGACGGCGCTGGGGCAGGAGGACGAGCCGTGGTCGGCGCTGTCCCGGTTCCTGCGGACGTCGGTCGCCTCCGGCGCGGGACGGCTGCTGCCGCCGCAGGTGCTGCGGGTCGGTGTGGATCACGACGTCGACCTCGACGGGGTGTACGGCGGGAGCTACGAGCCGGGCGGTACCGGCGCGGTGCGCGATGCCACGCGGGTGCCGCAGCAGCGGCAGGCCGGAGACGGCGCGGTCGCGCCCGACCTGCGGCTGGTCGAGCAGGACGGCTCCGTCGGTGCTCCGGGCGGCGCTTCTCCGGTCGCCGAGGGTCTCGACGACTCCGGTGCCGGGACGCTGCTGGAGGTCGTGGGTCAACTGGTGGACCGGGCACGGGCGTCGGGCGAGCTGCGGGGCGACGTGACCGTGGCCGACGTGCTGCTGGTGATCGCCACGGCCGCTCCCTCGCTGCCGGACGCGGCGCAGCAGGCGGCGGCTTCGGCCCGGCTCCTGGACATCCTGCTGGAGGGGCTGCGGTCGCGGCCCGTGTGAGAGCGCGGCCCGCACGGGTCACGGCCGGTTCATGAGGTCACGGCCGGTTCATGAGGTCGCGGCCCGTGTGCGGTCTCGGCCCGTGTGAGCGTGAGTGAGCAGGGCAAGCCCGCCGACGCCTTCCCCAACGGGTGAGGATTAGAGCTTCGTTTCGGGAAAACCCCCCGGACGAGTGGTTGGCGGGCTTGATCGGCTTTCGGCGCGTCGCCCTGTGGGAGTCTTGGCCGGTGTTCCGGTCTGAGGGTGCGTACGGGGGCTTCCGTCATGGGTGTTGACGAGCGGGACGAGTCGCTCGGGGACGGTGACGGCGGCTGGGCGTCAGGGGATTCCGGGACGTCGGGGACTTCCGACAAGCCGGGGACTTCCGGCACTTCGGGAGCTTCCGGCTCTTCGGGTGGTTCTGCCGCCGGTGATGCCGCCGGGCTGCCCTCGCGGCAGGTGCCGAGCCAGGGCGGTCCGCTGGGGGCCACTCCTGCGCCCGTGACGGAGCGCGGATCCGATCCGACGAGCGTGCCGCCGCAGCGCGGTGGCAGGACCCCGTCCGGTGAACCCTTCGTGTCCGACGCCGACTTGATCGAGCGCATGCGCTCGGGCGACGACGGTGCGTACGAGGAGCTGTTCCGGCGGCACTCGGGCTCGGTGCGCCGTTACGCGCGTACGTGCTGCCGCGACGCGCACACCGCCGACGACCTGACGGCCGAGGTCTTCGCACGGACCCTGCAGGCGGTACGGGGCGGCGCCGGCCCTGAGCACGCCGTACGGGCGTATCTGATGACCACGGTGCGGCGGGTGGCCGCGACCTGGACGAAGACGGCACGGCGCGAGCAACTCGTCGAGGACTTCGCGGTCTTCGCCGATCAGGCGGCGCGGGCCTCCGAGGTGCGGGACGACGACACCCTCGACCTGGGCGCCGACGTACTGGCGATGCACGAGGCGGAGCAGACGCTCGCCATGCAGGCGTTCCGGTCGCTGCCCGAGCGGTGGCAGGCCGTGCTCTGGCACACCACGGTCGAGGAGGAGTCGCCGAGCGACGTGGCCCCGCTGTTCGGGCTGACGGCGAACGCGACGGCGGTGCTCGCGTCGCGGGCCAGGGAAGGGCTGAAGCAGGCCTATCTGCAGGCCCATGTGAGTGCGGCGCTGACGGCGGGCGGGGACTGCGCGCAGTACGCGGACCGGCTGGGCGCGTACGCGCGGGGCGGGCTGCGGATGCGGGCCGAGCGCGGGCTGCGCAAACACCTGGAGGAGTGCGCCAAGTGCCGTGTCGCCGCTGGTGAGTTGAGCGACGTGAATGCGGGGATTCCGGCGCTGCTGCCGGTGGCGGTCATCGGTTGGGTGGCTGCCGGGTACTCGGTGAAGGCCGCGGGGATCGTGGCGGGCGGAGCGGTCGCCGGGGCGGGTGCGGCGGCCGGGGCAGGTGCGGCCGGAGCTGGAGCAGGTGCGGCGGGGGCGGGTGCGGCCGGAGCAGGGGCGGGAGGTTCCGGTGGTGCTGCCGGTGGGGGTGCCGCGGCCGAGGGGCTCGGGGCTCCTGCGAAGGTGGGGATCGGTGCGGCTGTCGCGGTCGCGGTGACGGCGGGGCTGGTGTTCGCCTTCGTGGGCGACGAGACGCCGATTCCGCCGAAGGCCGACGCGAAGCCGCCCGCGGTGAAGCCCGTACCGGAACAGCCTGCTCCGCCGCCCCCTCCCCCGCCGTCGTCGAAGCCGCCCGCCCCGAAGCCGCCCGCGCCCGCGCCGCCGAAGCCGCGGGTGGTGAAGCCGACTCCCAGGCCGACCCCCAAGCCGGTGCCGCCACCGGCGAAGCCGGCCCCCAAGCCGCCGCCTCCCGCGCCGAAGCCCCCTCCCCCTCCCCCGCCGCCGCCCGCGCCGAAGCCGCCGAAGGCCTACCCCGTCGCGGAGTTGGAGTACGGCCCGATGGGCGACCACACGGAGCCTGAGGTGCGCCTCGGCGAGAGCAGTGCGCTGTGGCAGCGGGACAGCATGTCGATCGGCGGGGTGCGGTACGGGAACGGGGTGTCGGTCCCCGCGACGTCGTCCGTGACGATCGACCTGAACCGGAAGTGTTCGACGTACGACGCGAAGGTCGGCGTCGACGACATGACGATGGGGACCGGCGCGGTCCGCTTCTCCGTGTACGGGGACGGGGCGCTGCTGTGGCGGTCGCCGGTGCTGCGGGGCGGGGACGCGGCGCTGCCGGTGCACCTGGGGATCGAGGGCCGCAAGACGCTGCGCCTGGTGACGGAGTCCGTGGACGGCCCTGGCTCGGTCTCGGACGCGGCGTTCGCGGACTGGGCGGGCTCCCGGATCGGGTGCGGGTAGCAGTTAGGCGCGCGGGCTCGCGGACCAGGTAGTTGGGCGTGCGGGCCTGCAGTTCTGGTGCGGCTAGAGGGCAGACCGTCAGGGGCGCGGGGAACTGCGCGACCAGCCACGACGCACCCGCACGTAAATCCCCGGCCCGCCGCACCCGCACGTAATCCCCCGGGCCCGCCGCAGGCGCAGGCACGGCGCCCACCCACCTAAAGGCTCCGCCGCTGCGGCACTCCCCCCGCCACCGCGCGCTGCCTCGGCGCCGCCGAGCCCGTCCAGCACGTACCGCGCCGGGCGAGCAGGCGGCGGAGCCACAGTTCGGTGGAGACCAGGTCGGCCAGTCCGTCCAGGGGTACCGGTTCGCCGGCGGCCGCCGCCCGTACCGCCTTGCGTACGACGCGCGCCTCGATCAGACCCGCGTCGGCGAGCAGCGGCGCCTCAAAGAGGGCGAGGAGGTTGTCCTGTGCGGCACGGATGCCCGCCTGGGCCGTAGCGGTGGCGGTGGTGTGTGCGGTGGCCGCGCCCCAGCCCGGCGGGAGGTCGTGGACGCCGGCGCCGGAGAGGACCGCGCGGAGGATCGCGGCGCGGGCGCCCGGCTGGACGCGGAGGGTTTCGGGGAGTTCGCGGCAGGCGCGTACGACCTGGTTGTCGAGGAAGGGTGCGTGCAGGCGCTGGCTGCGGACCTCCGCGGCCTGCTCGAAGACCCGGTGGTCGTAGGCGTGGCGGGCGAGGGCGGCGCGGGCGCGGGCCTCGCCGGGGCGCTGGACCGAGGCGGGCCGCAGCGCCGACTCCTGCAGGCGGATCGATACTTCGGCGAGGGCCTCGCCGGTCAGCCAGCGGGCGGCCGGGCCAGGACGGGACCAGGCGAGGGCTTCGAGGGAGGCGTCCAGGGCGCCTGCGGGGCCGCTCGCGTCGACGACGCCGCGGCTGGTGAGGCGGCCCGCCGCGTCCTCGATGCCCGAGCGGTAGGACGTACGGGCGAGGCGGCGGGCGGCGCGGTAGACGGTCAGCGGGACGAGGAAGGAGTGCGGGGACGCACCCTCGGCCTTCGCCAACGCCGTCGCGGGTCGCAGGATGTGACGGCGTCTGCGGTCGATGAGGAGGTCGGCGAGGCGGGCCGGGTGGGCGTCCAGGACCTGCCGGGCGCCGTTGCCCACGAGGTGGTCGGCGCTGCCCGACTGGAGGCGCAGGCGGGCGCGTTCGGCGGTGACGAGGGAGGGGCCCGGCTCGTCGGTGAGCGGCCCCGTCTCCAGGTCGGCGTACGGGAGTGCCTCTTCGGCCCCGGCGACGACGACGTGGTGGAGGCGGGGGTTGGCGGCTATCGCACCGGCCCGCTCCAGTTCGTGGTCGAGCTCGGTGTCGCGGGTGTGGGCGGTCGCGGCCAGGTCGTTGAAGGTGACGGCGAGGAGGCGTTCGCCCGCGCCGGTGCCGTGGCCGAGTACCGTGCCGGGCAGTCCTGGCAGGCCCGCCGCGAGCAGGGCGAGGGTGGCGGAGGCGCTGCCTCCGGAGAGGTCGGAGCCGATGCCGGGGACGGGTGCTCCGCGGCGGCGGGCGCGGCGCTCGGCAGGGCCCATGCCGGGGACCGGGCCCGGGTCGGGGAGCGGAGTCTCGGGGGCGTGCCGGGGTGCGGTGAGGCGGGCGCGCACCGCCTCTATGAGGGCGTCGCGTACGCCCTCCACGGCGCGTTCCGGGTCGAGTTGGGGCGCGGCGACGGCGAGGGAGGCGACCGGCTCGTAACCGGTGATCTCGCGGGAGCCCTCGCGCAGGACGAGGGCGTGGCCGGGCGGGATGCGCCGCACGCCGGTGTACGGAGTGCCGTCGCGCAGGGCTTCGGGGACGTCCGGGCAGGCGAGGAGGGCGGCGAGATGGCCGATGTCCAGCTGCGCCTCTATGAGGTCGGCGAGGGGGAGCGCGGCGGTGGCGTACGCGGTGCCATTGGCCCAGGGCGTGTAGAAGACGGGGCGGGCGCCTGCCAGGTCACCGGCCACGGTGACGCGTCTGCCGGTCTGGACGACGGCGGTGTAGCTGCCGGGCCAGGCGGTCAGATGCCTCAGTGCGCCGCCGCGCGCCGCGAAGAGGCCGACGCGGAGTTCTTCGTCGGTGGCGCCGCAGCAGCCGAGGACGGCGAGGCGGGTGAACTCGTCGACGCTGACGGTGCGCACCTCGTCGGGGCGCCAGTCGCCGACGGCCCACAGGGGGTCGGGGTCGCCCCACAGGAGCTGGGCGCCGACGGGCTGAACGGTGTCGCCCTCGTGTTCGGTGCCGGGGGCGCCGACGGCACCGACCGTGCCGAAGCTCGCGGCGATGCTGCTCCATCCCACCAACCAACGCATCGCCGCCTCCACAGCCTGTGGACAACTCTGCCCGCGCGGGGCGTGCGGTGGGGGTTCGGGTCATCACATGACCTCGGCCGGACGGTTCGAGCCGTCCACTTGCCCTCTTGTGCGCGCACCGTGCCGCGCCCTGTCGCGCGTGGGGACCATGCTGCCACGACTGCGGCGCGCGGGTGCGGGTACGGGGCGCGATGGCAAAGGCCAATGCGCCGGTGAAAAGGGGGAGTTGGGGGGCAATTGGGGCAGTGGGCGGCAAGGGCACCCGGCCGCGGAGGGGATACGGGGGAGACACAGGAGGGACGCGCTCCGCAAGAGGGCGCCATTCGGCCAAGTTTTGGGCAGCGCGCAGTCCGGGAGACGCTGTTCGCCTCCCGGACCGTACCGCCACCCGCGGGGATGAAGGTGGCGGTGACCCCCAGCCCACTGGATCCAGTGCAGCGGGCCGACCCACGCACGTCCCATGGAAGCGCCGCCTCCGCACACCGGCCAGAGCGCACGGGCGGGCGCACGGCCGCGCGGCAGGAGCACGAATCGGACGGAACGTTCCTCTCGTGCCGTCCCGTACGCACCCTGCGGGCAACAATCTCGCCATACGGGACACTTGCCCTTAACGCTTGGGATGCGGCGAACTACGCTGGGTTTACGAATGCCGCGTGCCTATGCCGGGCCCGCGGCGGCCGTCTGCGTGAGGGGTGGCGCAATGTCCAGGGAGCAACGCGGGCCGAACGACAAGCTCGGCACGGTTCTCGCCCTCGCGGGAATCAGCAACGCCGGGCTGGCGCGCCGGGTCAACGACCTCGGTGCGCAACGAGGAATGACGCTTCGGTACGACAAGACGTCGGTGGCACGGTGGGTCTCGAAGGGGATGGTTCCGCAAGGTGCCGCCCCGCACCTCATCGCCGCCGCCATAGGGGCCAAGCTGGGCCGCCCGGTCCCGCTGCACGAGATCGGTCTCGCGGACGCCGACCCGGCGCCCGAGGTCGGGCTCGCCTTCCCGCGCGACGTGTCGGTGGCGGTGCGGCACGCCACCGAGCTGTACCGGCTGGATCTGGCCGGGCGCAGGGCGGGCAGCGGCGGCATCTGGCAGTCCCTCGCGGGCTCGTTCGCGGTGAGCGCGTACGCGACGCCCGCCTCCCGCTGGCTGATAACCCCGGCCGACTCGTCGGTGGCACGCGATTCGACCGCCGCCGAGGGCTCCGCCGACGCGACTCCGTTACGGGTGGGCCACAGCGACGTCGCCAAGCTGCGCGAGGCCGCCGAGGACGCGCGCCGCTGGGACTCCAAGTACGGCGGCGGGGACTGGCGTTCCTCGATGGTCCCGGAGTGCCTGCGCGTCGACGCGGCCCCTCTGCTGCTCGGTTCGTACAGCGACGACGTGGGGCGCTCGCTGTTCGGCGCGACCTCCGAGCTGACCCGGCTGGCCGGCTGGATGGCCTTCGACACCGGTCAGCAGGAGGCCGCCCAGCGGTACTACATCCAGGCCCTGCGGCTCGCCCGCGCGGCCGCCGACGTGCCCCTGGGCGGGTACGTACTGGCGTCGATGTCCCTCCAGGCGACCTACCGGGGCTTCGCCGACGAGGGCGTGGACCTCGCGCAGGCCGCCCTGGAGCGCAACCGGGGCCTGGCCACCGCCCGCACCATGAGTTTCTTCCGCCTCGTCGAGGCACGCGCGCACGCGAAGGCGGGCGACCCGGTGGCGGCCGGGGCCGCGTTGAAGGCGGCGGAGGGCTGGCTGGAGCGCTCGCGGGAGGGCGATCCGGACCCGTCCTGGCTCGGCTTCTACTCGTACGACAGGCTGGCCGCCGACGCAGCCGAGTGCTACCGCGACCTCAAGCTGCCGCGGCAGGTGCGCCGCTTCACCGAGCAGGCGCTGTCCCGGCCGACCGAGGAGTTCGTACGGTCGCACGGGCTGCGCCTGGTGGTGAGCGCCGTCGCCGAGCTGGAGTCGGGCAACCTCGACGCGGCGTGCGCGGCGGGCACGCGCGCGGTGGAGGTGGCGGGGCGCATCTCCTCGGCGCGCACCACCGAGTACGTACGGGACCTGCTGCACCGGCTCGAACCGTACGGGGACGAGCCGCGCGTGGTGGAGCTGCGCGAGCGGGCCAGGCCGCTGCTGGTGGCGCCCGCTTAGCGGGCACGGCGCAGAGGCGACGCGGCGTTGGCGCAGAGCGACGCGGCACGCACGGAGCGGCGTGGCGTCGGCACAGAGCGACGCGGCACTGGCGCAGAGCGACGCCGCACGGCACCGGGCGGCGTGGCGTTGGCCATAGCTTCTGCTCCCAGGGTTTACCGGCGTTGTCAGTGGGCCAGTGCACTATTCGTGGTGGGAGGTGGCAGCGATGAGTCATGACTGCGATGTGCTGGTGATCGGCGGGGGGATCGTCGGGATGGCGTCCGCGCATGCCATCACACGGGCCGCGCCCGGCACCCGGGTCATGGTGCTGGAGAAGGAGGCGGGCCCGGCGAGACATCAGACCGGGCGCAACAGCGGGGTGATCCACAGCGGGATCTACTACCGCCCCGGCTCGCTCAAGGCGCGGTACGCGGTGCGCGGCGCCGCCGAGATGATCAAGTTCTGTGCGGAGCACGACATTCCGCACGAGGTGACGGGCAAGCTGATCGTCGCCACCGAGCGCGCGGAGCTGCCGCGCCTGCACGCGCTCGTCCAGCGCGGCCGGCAGCACGGCATTCCGGTCCGCGAGCTGGGCCGCGCCCAGATCCGGGAGTACGAGCCCGAGGTGCGCGGCCTCGCGGCCATCCACGTCGGCACGACGGGCATCTGCGACTACGGCCGGGTCACGGAGGAGCTGGCCCGCTCGTCCGGCGCCGAGGTGAGGTACGGCGCGGAGGTCCGCGTCATCGCCCGCCGCGCGTCCGGGATCGCGGTGCGCACGGCGGACGGGACGGTCGTCCGGGCGAAGGCCCTGGTCAACTGCGCGGGGCTGCACTGCGACCGGGTGGCCAGGATGGCGGGCGACGAGCCGGGCATGCGGATCGTCCCCTTCCGCGGCGAGTACTTCGACCTCACCCGCCCCGACCTGGTGCGCGGCCTGGTCTACCCGGTCCCCGACCCCGCCTTCCCGTTCCTCGGCGTGCACCTGACGCGCGGCATCGCCGGCGGCGTCCACGTCGGGCCGAACGCGGTACCGGCACTGGCCCGCGAGGGGTACGACTGGGGTGCGGTCCGCCCCGCGGACCTGGCGGGGACGCTGGCCTGGCCCGGCTCCTGGCGGATAGCGCGCAGACACTGGCGGTACGGGGCGGGGGAGCTGCACCGTTCGCTGTCCAAGCGGGCGTTCACCGAGGCCGTACAACGCCTGCTGCCCGCGATCACCGAGGCCGACCTGCGCCCGTCCCCCGCGGGCGTACGGGCGCAGGCGGTGCTGCGCGACGGCACGCTCGCCGACGACTTCCTGATACGCGAGGCCCCCCGCACGGTGCACGTGCTGAACGCACCGTCCCCGGCGGCGACGGCGTCGCTGCCGATCGGGCGGGAGGTGGCCCGGCGGCTGCTGGGGGTGCTGGCGGGGGCCGAATCCGCAGCCCGCCCGACGTTCGAGGACGCGCGGGCGGAGCCCGGGCAGGGGTCCGGGCAGGGGTCCGGGGCGTAGCCCCTGCAGGAGAACGGCAACCGGTCCGCGCCCGCCTCCGTAGAATCGGACACCCCGTGTCCCAGAACAGCGAGAGCCCCACGATGCCCCAGAGCCCCGAGCAGCCCGCCGCCGAGCCGCAGGCCACCCCCGGCCCCTCCCAGGCGGCCGCCGCCGCGCGGGCCGCCGCCCACGAGCGCGCCGAGCGGATGCAGCCGCGGGCCCTGCGCATGTTCCCCGAGGGGACTGGCCCCTCCCCCGACCCCGCCGGTTCGCACTTCGAGCGGCGGATCCGCAGCTTCCAGCCGCGCCGCAGCCGGGTCACCACCGGCCAGGGCGAGGCCCTGAAGCGCTGGTGGCCGACTCGGGGCATCGACATCGACGGGCAGAGCGTCCTCAACCTCAAGGAGATGTTCGACGGCCTCCCGGTCGTCCTGGAGATCGGCTTCGGGATGGGCGAGGCCACCGCGCAGATGGCCGCCGACGACCCGTCCACCGGCATCCTCGCCGTCGACGTGCACACCCCCGGCCAGGGCAACCTCCTCGGTCTCGCCGAGCGGAACGGCCTCTCCAACATCCGGGTGGCCAACGGCGACGCCATCATCCTGCTCCGCGAGATGCTCGCCCCCGACTCCCTGTCCGGGCTGCGCGTGTACTTCCCCGACCCCTGGCCCAAGGCCCGCCACCACAAGCGCCGCCTGATCCAGCCGGAGTTCCTCTCCCTCGCCGCGACGCGGCTCGCGCCCGGCGCCGTACTGCACTGCGCGACCGACTGGGAGAACTACGCCGAGCAGATGCTCGAAGTGCTCACCGCGCACCCGGACTTCGAGAACACGCAGGCCGACGGCGGCTACACCCCGCGGCCCGCCTTCCGGCCGCTGACCCGCTTCGAGGGCCAGGGACTGGACAAGGGGCACGTGGTCCACGACCTGATGTTCCGCCGCGCAGAACGCCCGTAGAAGCCCGTAGAACGCCCGTGGAACAGGCCGGTTGACGCACCGTTCATCCACAGCGACTGTCCGAACACGATCGCGAGTGTCAGTGGCAGTCGTTAGGGTCGTTGGATGTACGAGACGTACGCATCGCCCCCGCCCCCGGCGGCTCCGGCACCCGAGCCGGAGCCGGCCTCCGTCGCGCCCGCGGCGGACCACCCCCGGCGGCCGGGTGTCCTGCGCGGCGTCCGGCACCGTGCCTTCTGGCGCAGCAGGGCGGTCCGCGCCACCGCGCTGATCGTGCTGCTCGCCCTGTCGGGTCTTGTGCTGTTCGCACTCGTACGGGAGCAGACCGGCACCCGCGGCTTCCTGGTCGGGCTCGGGCTCGCCGTGTTCCCGGTGCCGCTGCTGCTTGCGGCGTTCCGGTGGCTCGACCGGGTCGAGCCGGGGCCCTGGCGGAATCTGGTCTTCGCGTTCACCTGGGGTTCCTGCGCGGCGGCGCTCGTCGCGATCACGGCGAACAGCTTTGCGGTGCAGTGGATCGCCGTGGCCACCGCGGACCCCGACAACGCGGACACGCTGGGGGCGACCTTCGTCGCGCCGTTCGTCGAGGAGTGCGCGAAGGCGGCGGCGATCCTGCTGGTCTTCGTGTTCCGCAGACGGCACTTCACGGGCATCGTGGACGGCGTCGTCTTTGCGGGCTTCACCGCGACCGGCTTCGCCTTCACCGAGAACATCCTCTACCTGGGCAATGCCTTCGGTGAGGACCAGGCGTTCGGCTTCTCCGGGCTCGGCTCGGTGACGGCGGGGACGTTCTTCGTGCGGGTGGTCATGTCCCCCTTCGCGCACCCCCTCTTCACCGTGCTGACCGGCATCGGCTTCGGCCTGGTGGCGCTCGCGCCGACCCGGCGGATGCGCACCCGCGCGTGGCCGCGCGTCCGGCGGGTCGCGCTGCCGCTGCTCGGCCTGCTCCTCGCGATGGGCATGCACTCCCTGTGGAACGGCTCGGCGTCCTTCGGACCGCTCGCCTTCTACGGGGTGTACGGGCTGTTCATGGTCCCCGCGTTCGCGTTCCTGACCTGGCTGGCGATCTGGACCAGGCAGCGCGAACTGCGTCTGCTGTCGGCCGAGTTGCCCGCGTACGCCGCAGCGGGCTGGCTGGACCCGGCCGAGCCGCTCGCCCTGTCCTCGATGCGGGCCCGCTCGCTGGCCCAGGGGTACGCGGCCAGGACGCACGGCCCCGGCGCGGCCAAGGCCGTCGCGGAGTACGAGAAGTCCGCGACGGCACTGGCCTTCCTGCGGTACCGGGCGCGGCGCGGGGCGGCGACCCCGGAGCTGGCCGCCGAGTTCACCGCCCGCGAGCGGGAGCTGCTGCACGAGCTCTGGCAGCGCAAGCGGATCGCGGGCCCGGCGCTGGTGTACGCGGCCCAGGTCACCGGCCGAATACGGCTGCTCCCGCCGCCGTACCACCCGGCCTACGCGGCCGCGTACAACCCGTACAAGAACTACTGACCCGGCCGGGCCTGCCGACAGCGCAGCCGTCGAACAGAACCAGTCGCCAGGCAGAGGCAGCCGTCAGGCAGAAGCAGCCGTCAGCTTCGCCAGCTCGGCGTCGCTGAGCGTCAGGTCCGCCACCGCGAGCAGCGCGGGCAGCTGCTCGACCGTACGGGCGCTGGCGATCGGCGCCACGACGGTCGGCCGGGCCGCCAGCCAGGCCAGGGCCACGGTCGCGATCTCGGCGCCGTGCGCTCCGGCCACCTCGTCGAGCGCGGCGAGGACCTTGAGCCCCCGCTCGGTCTCCAGGTGCTTGGCCGCACCCTCGGCGCGTGCGCTCTGCACCGCGCCGCCGTCCGCCCGGTACTTGCCGGTCAGGAAGCCGGACGCGAGCGCGTAGTACGGCACGGCCGCGAGACCGGCCTGCGACGCGACGTCCTGGAGCTCGCCCTCGTAGGTGTCGCGGGAGACGAGGTTGTAGTGCGGCTGGAGCGCGGTGTACTTCGCGAGGCCCTCGCGCTCGGCGAAGTCCAGCGACTCCCGCAGCCGGTCGGCGGAGATGTTGGAGGCGGCCACTGCCCGCACCTTGCCGTCCCGTACCAGCTGGTCGAGCGCGGTGACGAACTCCTCGACGGGCACGGACGGGTCGTCGTAGTGCGTGTAGTAGAGGTCGATGTAGTCCGTGCCGAGACGGCGCAGCGACTCCTCGGCTGCGGCCTTGATGGTGGTGGCGGAGAGTCCCTTGTACGAGGGGTGGGCGCCGACCTTGGTGGCGAGGACGACCTCGTCCCGGTTGGAGCGGGCGGCCAGCCATTCGCCGAGCACGCGCTCGGACTCGCCGCCCTCGTTGCCCGGGACCCAGGCGGAGTAGACGTCGGCGGTGTCGACGAAGTTGCCGCCGCCGGCGGTGTACGCGTCGAGGACGGCGAAGGACTGGTCGCGGTCGGCGGTCCAGCCGAAGACATTGCCGCCGAGGGCGAGCGGGAAGACATCGAGGCCGGAAGAGCCCAGCGGGCGCAGGTGGGAAGTCATGAGGACGTCAACCACCCGGCCCGCCGGACCTATTCCATGCACTGGCCATCAAATCCGGCCGGATCACACCGGACCGGACGGGGCCCGCGGATCAGACCGAAAGGCCCTTGTCCCGCAGCCAGGCCGCCGGGTCGATGCCGTCGCCGCCCGGGGTGTGCACTTCGAGGTGCAGGTGCGGTCCGGTGACGTTGCCGGTGGCGCCCACGTTGCCGATGGTCTGCCCGGTCGAGACGTCGGTGCCCGCCGAGACGTTCATCTGCGAGAGGTGGCAGTACCAGATCTCCGTGCCGTCGCTCAGCTCCAGCACGATGCGGTAGCCGTACGAGCCCGAGTAGCCCGCGGACTTTATGGTCCCGCCGTGCACGGCCTTGACCGGCGTGCCCGTCGGGGCGGCGAAGTCGAGACCGGTGTGGTGCCCGGAGGACCACATCGAGCCGGCCTGCCCGTAGGTGGAGGTGAGGGTGTACGAGGAGGTGGGCAGCGAGTAGCTGGCGGCCAGCTTGGCGAGCCGCTCGGCCTCCGCCTTCGCCTCGGCCTCCGCCTTGGCCTTCGCCTTGGCCCTGGCCTCTGCCTCGCGCTTCTCCTGCTCGACCTTCTCCGCCTTGGCGTCGGCCTCGTCGCGCTGCTTCTTGGCCTCGGCGGCTGCGTCCTTGACGGCCTGCTGGCGCGCGGCCTCCTGGACCGCCTCGTCGGCGACGGAGCGCTGCTGCTCGGCCTGGTGGAGGATCCGCGCCCGCAGGCTCTCGCCCGCACCGACCTGCTGCTGCCCGGCGGCGGCGGGAGCGGCGGAGGCGGCGGCCGGAACGGCGGCGACCACCACGCCCGTACCGGAGTCGGCGTCGGAGTGCGCACCGGAGTCGGAGCCCGACACCAACGCCCCCACGCCCGGCAGCGACTCGGCGTCCGGCAGGGATTCGGCGAGCGAGGCGAGGGAGTCGGAGAGCTGGTCCGGCAGCGATATCGAGACGGCCGGCTTCTCCTGGGCGGTGGCGATCCCACCGGCGCCGACGGCGGCGATGACGCCGACCCCCAGCACCGTGGAGCTACGGGCCAGGGAGCCGCGCTGCTTGGCGACACGGTGCTTGCCGCGCACCGGAACGAGGGACTCCTCGGTGGGGTTCCACTCCTCGGCCGACGCGGCGGGGCCGCCGAAGGGAATGCCGGAGGGGATGTGGGAGGGACCGTCGGAGGAACCGCCGGAGGTGTTTCCCGAGGGGCCTTCGAACTCAGCGAATCCCTCGAAGCCGCCCCGGTGCTGCTGCGGAATCTCGGGCGCGAGGGGCGCGAGGCCGACGAGCGTGTCGCCCTGACCGTTGGCCGGGCCGTGCGTCCAGCCGTCCGTCCGGCCGCCTGTCGGGCCCTCCGTGTCGTTCGGGACTCCGTAAGCCTGGTACGAGAAAGCGGGGGCCGGTGTTTCGGGGGCAGGCCTGTTGGACGCCACGGGGGCGCGCTCCTTTCCTTCCTTCTCGCCTACCGGGTTAGCTGACGGGTTCGGAGCAGGAAGGTCTCCTACGGGCCAGGTGCGGCCCGATTCACCCCAATTGGTGGTTCCCCGGTTTCCTCACGGAATTCGGCGCACGCGCACGGCGCCGTCTCTGACGACGGCTGGGACGACCGCACTGCGTTATCGAACGTTAATAGACACACAAGTGGAATTCCAAGCTGTTCCGGGTGATCGTTAACGCTGCGCAGGCACTCACGGCCAAGGCATACGGGCACATATGACCGCGAATCAGGACGACACAGCGGCCTCCCGAAACACATGCGTTCCGCCCCCGCAAACCCTCCACAACTGATAGATCGTCAATTGTTATGCGGAGGGCTCCCCTTCGAGCACACCCCGTGACCGACCGGCCGCACGCCGCCGCCCGCACCGCGCACCTTCCCCGCACCCACCGCGCTCACGGCCGTTTCACGATCTCCACGGTCCGGCGCCGCTCCGGCTGGCCCACCCCCGGCCGCCCCACCGCGAGCAGCGCCATGTCGTCGGTCTGCTTCCCGCCCGTATGCACCCGTACGTCACTGGTCAGCGCGTCCAGCACGGCGTCGGGCCCCGGATAGAGCGAGCGCCGCAGCCGTACCGCCGGGTCGTAGAAGACCCCGGCCGCGTCCCGCGCCTCGGAGAGCCCGTCCGTGTAGAACACCAGCGTCGAGCCCGCGGGGTACGCGAACTCCCGCGCCCGGTCCGGCCAGTCCCCCAGGTCCCCCATCCCCAGCGGCAGCGCGAACTCCTCCGGCTCCAGCACGTCCAGCTCGCCGTCCGCGTACAGCAGCAGCGGCTCGGGGTGCCCCCGGTTCACCAGTCGTACGACGCCCTCGCCGCGCGGGATCTCGGCGAGCACCGCCGTCGTGAAGCCCTCCAGCGCGTCAAGGCCGTCCCGCCGCCGGCCCTCGCGCGCCAGCGCCCGCTCCAGCCGCTGCGCGACGCCCTCCAGACAGCTCTCCGTCTCGGCGGCCTCCCGGAACGCACCCACCACCACCGCGACCGCCTCGACGGCCTCAAGCCCCTTGCCCCGTACGTCCCCCACGACGAGCCGCACCCCGTAGGGAGTGTCCTGCACGGCGAACAGGTCGCCCCCGATGAACGCGTCCGCCTCCGCCGCCTCGTACCGCGCGGCGATCTCAAGACCGCCGATCCGGTCCGGCGGGATCGGTACGACCGCCCGCTGCGCCGCGTCCGCGATGACCCGCACCGACGCGAGCTGCCTGCCGCTCTTCCGTACGACCCGGTTGATCAGGATCGCGAGCACGGCCACCGTCAGCACGGTCACCAGCTCGGTCACGCCCACCACGGACATCAGGACGTCGTCGGAGATCCGCAGCCCCACCACGGCCAGCACGGCGGCACACGCGGTCAGCCCGGTGTTGACCAGCGAGAAGAACGGCGCGGCGACCAGCGGAGCGGCCGCGAACAGCGGCGAGGCCGTGAAGTCGTCCGGCGTCAGCGCGTCGAAGAGGAGCCCGCCCGTGATCATCAGCGCGGGCAGCGCCCGCACGAACCGCCGCGTCTTCCTCCCGCCGCCGTCCCCCGCCCCTGCCCCGTTCCCGGCCCTCGTCCCGTTCCCGGCTCTTGTCCCTGTCCCGGTCCCGTCGCTTCCGCGTCCGTACCCCGCCACCGTCAGTTCTCCTGCCCAGGTCCGCACCGGGTGCGGACGGTACCGCTCCCCACCCAGGCTGGCCGGAGCCGCGCCGTACGGCGAATCGGCATCGGCCATGTGGGGGACGGTCCTGGCACGACTGCGTACATACGCGGACAAACGCCGGAGGCCCGGAACTCTTTCGAGTTCCGGGCCTCCGGACTGCACTACTTCTTCAGTAGCGGGGACAGGATTTGAACCTGCGACCTCTGGGTTATGAGCCCAGCGAGCTACCGAGCTGCTCCACCCCGCGTCGGTAAACACAACCCTACGCCATCCGGGCAGCCCCTTTGACCACTCGCGGCACCGACGCCGCCATTCCGCCTTTCCGCTGCCGCGTTATTCCCTGAACGCCCCCGCGTTCTCCCGCACCCACTGGCGGTACGTACGGGCCGGCCGGCCGAGCAGGGACTCGGTGGTGTCGTGAATGTCGGCGGGGCCGTGCGCCTCGGCGGCCGCCCAGAGGTCGAGCAGCGCGCCGACCAGCCGCGCGGGCATGAACCGGCCCATCTGCGCCTCGGCCTCGGCCCGGGTGACGTGGTCGATCACGATCTCCCGGCCGGTCTCCTCGGCGACGGTCGCGTACTGCTCGCGGAAGGAGAGCGACTCGGGGCCGGTGAGGACGACGGCGCGGCCGGTGAGGGAGTCACCGGTCAGGGCCTCGACGGCGAGGTCCGCGATGTCCTCGGGGTGGATGGGCGCGAGGTGCGCGTCCGGGTGGGCCAGGGCGATCGGGTGCCCGTTCCTGATGGCGTCCGCCGTGCCGAGGGTGTTGCTGGCGAAGGCGTCGGGGCGCAGCAAGGTGGCGGTGAGCCGGGAGGCGGTGAGCGCGGCCTCGACCAGGAAGCCGTGGCTCGCGATCGGGTGGGTCGCGGCGTCGGGGGCGAGGACCGCGGAGGACGAGAGCAGCACGACGTGCTCCACACCGGCCGCCTCGGCCGCCTTGAGCAGGTCGTCGATGCCCGCCGGGTTCGGATACAGGAACACCTGCCGGACGCCGTCCAGCGCGGCGGCGAAGGTCTCGGGCCGGTCGAGGACCAGCTCGACGGCCTCGACGCCGTCCGGGACGGTCAGCCCGGCGGGCTCGGCGCTGGCGGCGCGGACGGTGTGCCCGGCGGCGTGCAGCTGCCGGACGACCGACCGGCCGACCTTGCCGCGGGCGCCGGTGACGAGGAAGGACACGGGGACTCCATTCACACATGCATTGACTGATCAACAACACATGCATGCTCACACGCACGCAATTTCACGTCAACACATATATGCGAGCGGTCAGCCAGTGCACCGCGGGCACTACGATGCGGGCATGACGAAGCACGACCCGGAGGCCGGGGAGCCGAGAACGCCGGACGAACTGCTGGACGCCGCGGGCCCGGCACTCGGAAAGCTCCGGCGCTCCTCCCTCCTGGAGGTCGAGGAGCCGATCTCCCGGAAGGAACTGGCCAGGACCCTGGTGCTCAACGTCCTTCTGGAGACGGAGCAGAAGACGGCAGCGGCGGAGGACACCGGCCCCTTCGAGGTCACCGTCGGCGCCATCGGCGAGTTCCTGAGCGTGGACCCGTCCGTGGCCAGCCGCATGGTGTCCGACTGCATCTCGGCCGGCTACGTGGTCCGCGCGGCCTCCCAGCAGGACGGCCGCCGCACGGTCCTGCTCCTGAGCGACGAGGGCCGGGCGATGATGGCCCGCTTCCGCCGCCACCAGCGCCAGGCCTTCGAGTACGTCACCGCGGACTGGCCCGAGTCCGACCGGCTGCAGTTCGCCCGCCTCGTACTCCGGTACGTCGAGGCCCAGGACTCCCTGCGTCACCGGGCCCCGGCCCGGGACACCCCGCGCTGAACCGAGCGGTGCGGTCGGCCGTCCTGGTGGCCAGCCGTCCTAGTGGCCAGCTGTCCTGGCGGTCAGCCGTCCTGGTGGATCAGGTAGACGTACTTGCCGCCCGCACCCTTGTTCAGGTCGGTGTCGTAGCGTGCCCAGCCCTTGGGCGGCTCCACGCCGGAATCGTCGGAGATCAGGACGTCGAGGAACTGGATCGGGCTCCCCTGGTCGGGAGAGCGGGTGTAGGCCGCGTAGATGTACTCGCCGCCGGCCCCCTTGTTGAGGTCCACGGGAACCTTGCGGTAGTTGGGCGGTGCCTCCTGGTCGCCGATCAGGAAGATGATGTCGGTGATGGGGGCGTACTTGCCGTCCAGCTCGAAGGCGAAGTACAGGTACTCGCCGCCGGCTCCGGCATTGAGGTCCTTCGTGATGACGTGCCAGCCCTCGGGCGGGTACGGGGCGTTCTCGATGACGATGAGGTCGGTGACGGCCATGGTCGCTTCCCTTCGGTCCGCGTTCAGGACAGTGACGGCCAACCTAGGTCCGGGTCCGACCGTGCACAGCGGCCCGAATCAGCCGGGCGGCGGTATCACGTCACAGTGGCCCGACCGGACCTGAGCTGGGACGTTACGGAGCGACAGCGGGACGGGACCGGGGCGGGAACGGGACGGGAACGGCGTTCCAGGGACCTTGCAGGGGTGCGGCCGGGGCCGGTTCGTCACCCATACGGAATCAGTGGGGCGGACGGGGTTCGCACATGGCCCGTATCGCCGCTCTCTCGCCGCTGGTCCCGTCGATCGCCTCATGGCCAAACGACGGAGCGCCCCGACCGAAGAATCTCGGTCGAGGCGCTCCCCCGCAGGTCAGAGGCGTAAGCCCCTCACTTCGTCCTGTAGGCCATGTCGGACTCGAACCGACAACCAACGGATTAAAAGTCCGCTGCTCTGCCAATTGAGCTAATGGCCCCCGGCAGGACTCCCAAGAGCATAGCTGCCCGGTCCCCGGCAGCCGATCGGGTATCGCCCGAAAGCCTGTCGGCGGCGGCCGAAGACGTACGGCCGCGGCCGACGGTGGCCGCCTCCGAGCGGTGGGAAAGAGAAAGGGCCCGCTCGTAACGAGCGGGCCCTTTCCGGGGGTTCAACGTGTCACGGCATCAGCGCACCGGCGCGTCAGCGTGTCCCGTCGGCTCAAGCGACTCAGTCGTTTCAAGCGACTCAGCCGTTGCGAGCGACTCAGCCGTTGCGCTTCCAGCGCGGCTTGTCGTCGCGGCGGCCGAAGGAGCCGGTGCCGGTGCCGGAGCTGCCGCGGTGGTCGCCGCCACGGAAGCCGCCGCCGGTGGACGGACGGTCGCCGCCACGGAAGCCGCCCGAGGGACGCTCGTCACGACGGTCGCGGTTGAACGGACGGTCGCTGCCGCCGGAGCGGAAGCCGCCACCGGTGGGACGGTCGCCACGGTCGTCGCGACGGAAGCCGCCCGACGCGGGACGGTCGTTGTCGCGGCGGAAGCCGCCACCGGCCGGACGGTCGTCACGACGGTCGTTGCCGCGGTAGCCACTGGCCGCCGGACGGTCGCTGCCGCTGCGCTCGCCGCCACGGAAACCACCGGACGGACGGTCGTCGCGGCGGAAGCCGCCACGGTCGCCACCGCGGTCGTCACGACGGTCGCCGCCACGGAAGCCACCACCGGTGGGACGGTCGCCACGGTCGTCGCGACGGAAGCCGCCCGACGCGGGACGGTCGTTGCGGTCGCCGCCACGGTAGCCACCGGACGGACGGTCGTTGCGGTCGCCACCGCGGAAGCCGCCACGGTCACCGCCGCGGTCGTCACGACGGTCGCCGCCACGGAACCCGCCGCGGTCGCCGCCACGGTCGTTGTTGCCGCGGTAGCCACCGCGGTCGTCACGGCGCTCGAAGTTGCCGCGGTCGTCGCGGCGCTGGCGCTGCTCCTCCGCAGCCTTGGCGGCGGCGGCAGCCGCGGCCTGGGCCTCTTCCGCGGCCTCCGCCTCGGCGGCGGCCGCGGCCTCGGCGAGAGCGGTCTCCGGGTCCTCGCCACGCTCACGGGCGGCGCGGGCGACCAGACGGTCGGCCTCCTCGCGCAGCTCGGTCGCCCGGCGCTGGACGCGCTCCAGCTCCTTGGCCAGGTCCTTGGCCTCGCGCTCGGCCTGCTTGGCCGAGTTGGTCGCGGAGTCGGCCTGGACCTCGGTCAGCGAGCGGGCGCCGGTGATCTCGGCGACCTCCGGGTCGAACGCGCCCGAGCCGCCGACGATGTGACGCGAGGCGTCGACGCCCGCGTCCTCCATGAGGCGGAAGATCTGGCGGCGCTGGTGCGGCAGGGAGAGCGAGACGACGACGCCGGACTTGCCTGCGCGGGCGGTGCGGCCCGAGCGGTGCAGGTAGTCCTTGTGGTCGCCGGCCGGGTCCACGTTCAGGACCAGGTCGATGCCGTCGACGTGGATGCCGCGGGCGGCGACGTCGGTGGCGACCAGGGCGTTGACGTAGCCCTTCTTGAAGTCTTCCAGGACGCGGGTGCGGGCGCCCTGCGTCATGCCGCCGTGCAGGGCGTCGGCCTTGACGCCCGAGTCCTGCAGCTGCTCGGCGATACGGTCGGCGCCCAGCTGCGTACGGACGAAGATGATCGTGCGGCCCTTGCGGGCGGCGATCGCGGCCGTGACCGGCGCCTTGTCCTTCGGCTTCACGACGAGGACGTGGTGGGTCATGGTCGAGACGTTGCCCTGCGCGCTGTCGACCTCGTGCGTGACGGGGTTCGTCAGGTAGCGCTTGACCAGGGTGGAGATCTCGTTCTCCATCGTGGCGGAGAAGAGCATCCGCTGGCCGCCGCCGGGGATCTGGTCGAGCAGCTCGGTGACCTCGGGCAGGAAGCCCAGGTCCGACATCTGGTCGGCCTCGTCGAGGACGGCGATCTGGACGTTCTCCAGGGACGCGGCGCCGCGGTTCAGCAGGTCGCGCAGACGGCCCGGGGTGGCGACGAGGACGTCGACACCGCGCTCCAGGGCGTAGATCTGGTTGCCCATGGACGTACCGCCGCAGACGACCTTCATCTTCAGGCCGAGCACGTCGCCGTACGGCTGGAGGGCGTCCGCGACCTGCATCGCGAGCTCACGCGTCGGCGTGAGGATGATCGCGCGGGGCTTCTTCTTCTCGGTCTGGCCACCGGCCAGCTGGGCCAGCGTCGGCAGACCGAAGGAGAGGGTCTTGCCGGAGCCGGTGCGGCCACGGCCGAGGATGTCCTTGCCGGCCAGGGCGTCCGGGATGGTCGCGGCCTGGATCGGGAAGGGCGCGGTGACGCCGTTCTGGGCGAGCTTGCGGACGATGCCCTCGGGCAGGCCCAGGTCGGCGAAGCTGATGCCGGGCTCGGCGTCGTCCTCGTCGGAAGCGGCCTCGTCCTCGGTGATCTCGGCGGCGGGGGCCTCGTCGGCGACCGGCGCGGAGGCGGCCGGCTCAGCGGCCACCGGCGCAGCGGCGACCGGCTCGGCGGCGACGGCCTCGGCCGACTCGACGATCTCGGTGGCGGCCTCTACGACCTCGGTGGCGTCCACCGCGGGGAGCTCCGCGGCGGGGGTGTCGACCGTCTCGACGACCTCGCTGACGACGTCGATCGCGTCGTCAGCGGGCATGGCGGTGCGGTCAGAACTGGAAACAGACATGCGGATGCGAAACCTCTCGGAGTCTCGGCACGCGCCCAAACTCCGTGAATCGCAAGTGAAACCGCCTCAATGCGGTCAGCCACGGCAAGGGAGAGTACGCGCCACACGGCGCTCTTCTGTGTCGGCGCCGGGCAATGGGATCAAACGATCTATAACCATACGCACCCTCCCCCACACCTGGCAAATCGACTGCGCTACACCGCTTCCACCTGCGGATTTACCGCCGGCCCCGACCGTCCCCCGCGGTATTCCACGGGAGCCTGCGTCCCGGCCGCACGGTTCTGCGCCGCAGGTGTCGCGGACGGCGTCGGCTGCGTCGTCGGCTCGGTCGGGGTCGGGGTCGGCTCGGGCGGCCCGGTCGGCACCTGCGAGGGCGTCGGCTGCTGGGTCGGCCGGGTCGCGGAAGGCGTCGGCACCCCCGGGGACGGCGTGCCCTTCCCGGCTCCTCCCCCGGCCCCCGGGGACGGCGTGGCGCCCTTCGTCGGCCCCGGGACGCCCTTCGACGGAGTGGCCTCGGGGCCGGGCGATGCGTTCGGGCTGGCCGAGGAGCCGTCGCCCGGATCGGCGTCCGTACCGCTCTCGCCGCGGGAGACGGGCTTCGAGCCGGTACGTCCCTGGCCCTCGCCGCCCACCGCCGCACCGCCGTCGCGGCCGGCCTGCTCCTGCTTGGCGGCGGGGCGCGCCGGGAGGGGTTTCCCCTCGTCGTCGCTCACACTCATGCAGCCTGCGGAAGCCGCCACCGCGAGCGCCGCGGCGGCGAGTCGGACAGGGGTGGGCAGTTGGCGCACGGGCGCACCTCCGGCAAGGACGGCCAAGGGGTGCCGGCGCACGGGTCTGCGACACTCCCGAAGCCGTAGGGCGGGTGAGGGGTCGCCCTCTCAACTCCCATTGACCCGCCGGGGACACGCGCGGGCACCCGACCGCCACCGCGCCCCCACCGCCGGAACACCGTCCCGCCACGCGCCGGCCCGCCTCCCGGGGCCGCGGACGGCTACCCGCCGAGCCCACCGCCGAGCGCCAGTCCCAGGGTCACCGCACCCAGCGCGACCAGCACGGACACCGCCGCGTTCGCCACCGCGAGGAGCCGCTGCCCGGTCTCGGCCAGGCGCAACGTCTCGTACGAGAAGGTCGAATACGTGGTGAGGGCCCCGCAGAGCCCCGTACCGACCAGGAGTTGTACGGACGAGGAGGCCGCGCCGGAGGCGACCGCCCCCGTCACCACCCCCAGCACGAGGCTCCCGACGGCATTCACCGCGCACGTCCCCCACGGGAATCCGGACGTGTGCCGCGCCTGCACCGCACGGTCCGTCAGATACCGCAGCGGCGCACCGACCGCCCCGCCGACCACCACCAGGAACCAGTTCACGCGGTACGCCCCCGGGTCCTGACGGCCCGGCGCGTCACGCCCGCCGCGGCCCACACCGCGCCCAGCGCCCCGGCGAGCGTCCCGAGCACGTACAGGAGCGCGGTGCCGGCCTCCCCCCGCTCCAGCAGTCCGCTCACGTCCATGGCGTACGTCGAGAACGAGGTGAAGCCCCCGAGCACGCCCACCCCCAGGAACGGCCGGACCAGCGGACGAGCACTCCGTCCGCCCTCGGCGACCAGCACCATCAGTACGCCGATGAGCCCGGACCCCAGCACGTTGATGCCGAACACCGCCCACGGAAAGCCCCCGTCGGACGCGGGCCACGCGAGCAGCGCGGCGTACCGGGCCGAGGCCCCGAGCGCACCGCCCGCCGAGATCGCCGCGAGCACCGGCCCGTCCTTCACCCCTGCCTCACCCGTACCCGAGCGCGTGCAGTCGCTCGTCGTCGATCCCGAAGTGATGGGCGATCTCGTGCACCACGGTGATCTCGGTCTCCGCGACCACGTCCTCCCGGTCCTCGCACATCCGGAGGGTGGGCCCCCGGTAGATGGTGATCCGGTCGGGCAGCACGCCCGCGTACCACTCCCCGCGATCGGTGAGCGGCGTCCCCTCGTACAGCCCCAGCAGATCCGGATCGTCCTTCGCCGGCTCGTCCTCCACGAACACCGCGACGTTGTCCATCAACCGCGTCAACTCGGGCGGTATCCGGTCCAGCGCCTCGGCGACCAGCTCCTCGAACTCCTCACGCGTCATCTCCAGCACACCCCCATTCTGCTGCCCCGACCGCCGGACGCACCCCCGGGCAGGGCGGGTGATCGTCGTGCGGGCGCGTCGTGGCCGGCCGCGCCCACGCGGCGGAGCCGCAAATCGATACTGCCCCGCGCTACTGAAGGCCCGGCCTCGCCGACCCCAGGGCGTTCACCGGACCCGCCCCACCCCGCCCGATCCCGCATGGCCGCGCACACGTCTGGGCATACGCCCCCAATGGCCCGAGCCGCCCACCCGCGCACCCTCGCCGCCCGTCTCGCCCAGCGCTACCGCTCGCACCACACCACCCCCACCAGCGCCCTCCTCCACGCCCCCCACCCCTGGGTCCGCGCCCTCGGTCTCCTCGCCGTCGTGCTGCTCGGGGCCTGGCTCGGTCTCCTCACGGTGGGCGACGTCCGCACGCCCGTCGGTCCCGTCGACACCACCATGACCCTCCGCCCCTCCCTCACCGGCGGAACCAAGATCAACGTCTCTCCCCTGGGCGCCCTGGAGCTCGATTCCCACACCGCCCCCATCCGCCTCGACGTGGACGTCGACCAGCTCGACCCGGACCGCTCGGCGGACCTGGTCAACCACCCGGAGCGGATCTCCGGGCTGCAGCAGGAGATCACCCGGGACGTCGGCGCCGGCGCACTCGACCTGGCCCTGCGCTCCTCCGTCGCCGTCCTCGCGGGCGCCTCCGCCCTCGGGCTCGCCGTCTACCGCCGCCCGCGCCGCGCCCTGGCCGCCGGCGGGCTGGCCCTGGCCCTCCTGGCGGCCTCCGGCATCACCGCGTTCGCCACCTGGAACCCGAAGTCGGTCCTGGAGCCGAAGTTCTCGGGACTGCTCTCCTCGGCCCCCTCCGTCGTCGGCGACGCCCGCAACATCGTGTCCGAATTCGACGTCTACCAGAAGGAGTTGGCCCGCCTGGTCACCAACGTCACCAAGCTGTACAACGCCACCTCCACCCTCCCCGCGTACCGGCCGTCCCCCACGACGATGCGCGTCCTGCACGTCTCGGACATCCACCTCAACCCGGCGTCCTGGAGCATCATCGGCTCGCTCGTCGAGCAGTACGACATCGACGCGATCATCGATTCCGGCGACACCATGGACCACGGCAGCTCCGCCGAGAACGTCTTCCTCGACGCGATCGAGGACCTGGGCGCCCCGTACGTCTGGGTGCGCGGCAACCACGACTCGGCGGCCACCCAGGCGTACATGTCCCGCCTGAAGAACGTGCACGTGCTCGACAACGGCGCCGCCGTCACCGTCGCGGGCGGGCTGCGCGTCGCGGGCACGGGCGACCCGCAGTTCACCCCGGACCGATCCGTCAAGCCGCAGGGGGACGACACCGAGCGCGCCGCCGGCGTCCGGCTGGCCGCCGCCCTCCGCGCCCAGAAGGCGGCCGGCACCCCGGTCGACATCGCCGTCGCCCACAACCCGGTGGCGGCCACCCAGACGGACGGCGAGGTGCCGCTCGCCCTGGCCGGCCACACCCACGAGCGCAAGAACGAACTCCTGGGCCGCGGCACCCGCCTGATGGTCGAGGGCTCCACCGGGGGCGGCGGCCTGCGCGCCGTCGAGGGCGACGACCCGCAGAAGATCCGCGCCTCGCTCCTCTACCTGGACCGCGACACCCGCCGGCTGCAGGCCTGGGACGAGATCACACTCGGCGGCCTGGGCCTGTCGACTGCCGAGGTCAGCCGCCATCTGCCGGAGACCAACACCCCCGGCGCCAAGCCGTCGAAGACCCCCGTACCGCTGTCCGCACCCCTGTTCCGGTAAACCGTTTTGGCGATCCCACCCGGCATCCCATATGCTTCTCACGTCCCCGACGCGCTGCAAGGCGCACAGGCGGGCCAATTAGCCCTCATCGTCTAGTGGCCCAGGACGCCGCCCTTTCAAGGCGGTAGCACGGGTTCGAATCCCGTTGGGGGCACGCAACACTTGTGCGAGACTTGTGCTCGCACTGCTTGGTCCTGTGGAGCAGTTTGGAGTGCTCGCCACCCTGTCAAGGTGGAGGCCGCGGGTTCAAATCCCGTCAGGACCGCTGCGGATCGCAAGATCCGAGTGGCTGGGTAGCTCAGTTGGTACGAGCGATCGCCTGAAAAGCGATAGGTCGCCGGTTCGATCCCGGCCCCAGCCACCATCCGAAAGGCCCCGTTCTTCGCCGAGCGGGGCCTTTTGCGTTGCCTTCGCGCGTTTCTCCCCGGGGACGTCCCCGGGTTTCCGCAGATCGCGTACGACCTGCGGAAACCGACCGTGGATCAGCTCTTGGCCATCGGGAACGCGAGGAACGCCGGGTAGCGGTACGGGCGGCCCTTGTTGGCCGCGACCGTCGCGATGATCATGAAGACGACCACCGTGATGCCGTACACGATGAGCAGCACCATCGGCACCACCTGGAGCGCCGCCACGTTCCCCGGCAGGAACGACAGCAGCAGCGAAAGACCGACCATGCCCGCGCTGTAGATCAGCGAGGTCAGCGCGAGGTTCAGCGCGGCCGTCCCGTGTACGCGGGTGAAGGGGTCGCGGGCGCTGGAGCGTATCGACAGGCCGACCACCCAGGCGGCGATCGCGGAGAGGCCGCAGGTCACGCCGGAGCCGAGGGTGAGCGCGAGCAGTGTGCCCAGGTGCGCCCACATCGCGGAGGTCGTGGAGAACTGCTGCGGGGGCATGCCGTGGCCGTAGTCGTACGGGCCGGGGTAGGGGCCGGAGTACGGGCCGGGGCCGGGAGCGCCGTACGGGGGCTGCTGGCCGGGCGCGCCCTGGGGGTGGCCGTACGGGGACTGCTGCCCGGGGGCACCCTGCGGGTAGCCGTACGGGCCGCCGGCCGACGGGTAGCCGTAACCGCCGTTCGGGTCCTGGGGCGGCTGTGCGGGCGGAGGTGTCGTCATCGGGGCAGTCGTTCCTCGGGTAGGCCGTTCGGGTCGCCCTCATTGTCCAGGCCACTGACCTGGTCACTGTCTCGGCCACTGTCTCGGCCACTGTCTCGGCCACTGACCTGGTCACTGTCCTGGCCACTGGTCTGGCCACTGTCCCGGCCACGCATCGCCCGTGCGCCCAGTACCGCACCCACCACCGCCACCAGGGCCGCCAGCAGCGCCCAGTCAGGGACCGCTTCGCCGAGGCCGCTCGCCCAGCGTTCGACGGCGAAGGAGTCGTCGACGTCGAGGAGTCCTGGGAGGGCCGTCGCGCCGTCGAAGACGAGGAAGAGGACGCCGAGGGCGACGAAGAAGAGGCCGGAGAGGAGGGAGGTGGTGTGGAGTTCGAAGCGGCCGAGGGTGAGGGTGCGGCCGCGGAGCCACTGCCGCCGCCCCAGGTCGAAGCGTTCCCAGAGGAGGGCGAGGAGGAAGAGCGGGACGGCCATGCCCAGTGCGTAGACGGCGAGGAGCAGGCCGCCGTAGACCGGGCTGCCACTCACGGCGGCGACGGTGAGGACGCTGCCGAGGATGGGTCCCGCGCAGAAGCCCGCGAGGCCGTAGACCGCGCCGAGCGCGTACACGGAGAGGGCCGTGGTGGGGCGGATCCGGCCGGACAGCTCGGCCATCTTCTTCGAGGCGAACCCCATCCCCAGGATCTGGGCGACACCGAGCGCGATGATCACCCAGCCGGCGACGGTGACCAGCAGGTCGCGGTTGCCGTAGAAGAACCGTCCGGCGTACGAACCCGCGGCCCCCAGCGGTACGAGGGTCGTCGCCAGGCCCGCGTAGAAGAGGCAGGTGCGGGCGAGGAGCCGGGACTTCGAGTCGATCGAGTACGCGAAGAAGGCAGGCAGCAGGAGTGCGCTGCACGGGCTGACGAGGGCGAGGAGACCGCCGAGGAAGGCGGCGAAGTAGCCGATGTCGGGGGTCACTTCTGGCCTTCCGGAGTCTGCTGGCCTTCCGGGGCCTTCTCGCCGGCCGGCTTCTTCGCGGCGGCCGTCTTCGCAGCGGCCTCGATGGCCTGGTCGAAGACCTCGTCGGGCTGGGCGCCGGAGATCGGACGGCCGTTGACCAGGAAGGACGGGGTGGACGTGGCACCGAGCCCGTACGCCTCCTCCTGGTCCTTCTTCACGGCGGCGCGGGCCTGGGCGCTGTCGGAGTCAGCGGTGAACTTCCCGATGTCCTTCACCCCGGCCTCCTCCGCGATCGCCTTCAGCCGGTCCGCCCCGTACCCCTTCGCCTTGGCGTCCTTGGCGTACGCGGCCTGGTGGAACGGCCAGAAGGCGCCCTGCTGGCCGGCGGCCCAGGCGGCGCGGGCGACGGCCTCGGACTCCTCGCCGAAGATCGGGAAGTTGCGCCACTCGATGCGCAGGGTGCCGTTGTCGACGTACTTCTTCACCAGCTTCGGCTCGGTGTCGCGGGCGAACTTGCCGCAGTAGCCGCACTTGAAGTCGGCGTACTCGACGAGCACGACGGGCGCGTCCGCCTTCCCCTGCGCGAGCGGATCGCCCTCGGTGCGGCGGGCGAGCTTCTCCAGCTCGGGGTAGATGCCGTTCTGCGGGTCGGCGGCGGCGGTGGGGCCGGAGGTGTCGAGGGTGGGGCTGAGGGTGTTGCGGTCCTCGGGCTTGGTCGCGGAGTAGGAGGCGAGGCCGAGCAGGACGGCGGCGGTGGCGATGCCGGCGCCGATGAGGACGGGGCGGGACTTGGACTTGGCCTTGGGGTTCTTGGCCTTGGGGTTCTTCTTGGTGCTGGACATGAGTGTGCTGTTCTCCTGGCGGTACGTGGGTACGGGGGACGGCGCGAAGAGGGCAGGGGTGTGCCCGCCCGCGCCGCCTAGACGCGCAGGAGTACGGAGAGGTCGACCGGGGTCGGCGGGCCGGCCGACGGTGGAGCGCGGCCGGCGGCGACCGGGCCCGCGCTCCGGCCGAGGCTCCAGCCGCCGTCGCCGCCACGGGCCTCGAAGAGGGCGGGCATCAGCTCGTACGGGGTGCCCTGCCGGACGGGGGTGGCGGGCTGACCGACACCGTCGGAGGGGGTGTGGGGGCGGCAGCCGGGGGTGGGGGTATCGGCGACGAACGTGGGCTGGACGGAGGTGGGTCCGGACGCGGGTCCGGCGCTCGCCGTGAGGACGGCAGGCCCGCAGAACACTCCGAGGACGACCGCGACCACGACTGCCCAGCGGGACCAGCGCGCGCGTACGACGACGGACACGGGCGGACCTCTCTGGTCGGACGGGACGGTTTCTTCTCGGCCGGGCGACATTCCACCCGTCCACGAGGGTACGTGGGCGGGGGCGGGACGGTGGCGAGCGCGTGCGGTCGGGAGGGCGGGGCTCCGCGTGGGGGCCGCCCCCTTGCCCACCCGTCCCGCCCCCGGGGGGCGGCCCCGCTGCCCAAGGAGGCTAGGGGCTAAGGGGGCAGGCATTTAGGGGCGCGGGGAACTGCGCGATCAGCCACGACGCACCCGCACGTACAAACTCCCCGCCCCGCGGCCCCGGGCCCGGCCCCGGGCCACATCCCCACCCCGCCCCGAAATCGGTTCGCCACGACTCCGCCCCGGGTGAGATCCTGGACCAGGTATGTCTACTTCCCTCGCCGACCTCCAGGCCACCCTCGCCCAGAGCTCGCTCCGTGACGCCCACCGCCTCGGCCGCCGCCTCGAAGGCGCCCGTCGCATCCGTAAGCCGGAGGCCCGGCAGGCCGTTCTGGACGAGATCGCCGTGGAGGCCGAGAAGTCCGCCGCCAGGGTGGCCGTACGTGCCTCCCGCGTGCCCACGATCACGTACCCCGAGAACCTTCCCGTCAGCCAGAAGAAGGACGACATCGCCGACGCGATACGCGACCACCAGGTCGTGATCGTCGCGGGCGAGACCGGCTCCGGCAAGACGACCCAGATCCCCAAGATCTGTATGGAGCTCGGCCGCGGGGTCCGCGGCATGATCGGCCACACCCAGCCCCGCCGCATCGCCGCCCGCACGGTCGCCGACCGCATCGCGGACGAGCTGAAGACACCGCTCGGCGAAGCCGTCGGCTGGAAGGTCCGGTTCACCGACCAGGTGAACCAGGAGGCCACGATCGTCAAGCTCATGACGGACGGCATCCTGCTCGCCGAGATCCAGACGGACCGCGAGCTGCGCGCGTACGACACGATCATCATCGACGAGGCCCACGAGCGGTCGCTCAACATCGACTTCCTGCTCGGCTACCTCGCCCAGCTGCTCCCCAAGCGCCCCGACCTCAAGGTCGTCATCACCTCGGCGACCATCGACCCGGAGCGCTTCTCCCGGCACTTCGGCGACGCACCGATCGTCGAGGTCAGCGGACGTACGTACCCCGTGGAGGTCCGGTACCGGCCCCTCCTGGAGGAAGAAGGGGACGACTCCGACCGCGACCAGATCACCGCCATCGCGGACGCCGTCGACGAGCTTCAGAGCGAGGGTCCTGGCGACATCCTCGTCTTCCTCTCCGGCGAGCGGGAGATCCGCGACACCGCGGACGCGCTCAACAAGCGCAACCTCCGCCTCACCGAGGTGCTCCCCCTCTACGCCCGCCTCTCGCACGCCGAGCAGAACCGCGTCTTCCAGCGCCACACCGGCCGCCGCGTCGTCCTCGCGACGAACGTCGCCGAGACCTCCCTCACGGTCCCTGGCATCAAGTACGTGATCGACCCGGGCACCGCCCGCATCTCCCGCTACAGCCATCGCACCAAGGTCCAGCGCCTCCCCATCGAGCGGATCAGCCAGGCCAGCGCGAACCAGCGGAAGGGGCGTTGCGGCCGCACATCGGACGGCATCTGCATCCGGCTGTACTCCGAGGACGACTTCCTCACCCGCCCCGAGTTCACGGACGCGGAGATCCTCCGCACCAACCTCGCGTCCGTCATCCTCCAGATGACCGCGGCCGGCCTCGGCGAGATCGAGAAGTTCCCGTTCATCGACCCGCCGGACCACCGCAACATCCGGGACGGCGTGCAGCTCCTGCAGGAGCTGGGGGCCCTCGACCCGAACGAGAAGGACCCCAAGAAGCGGCTGACGCAGCAGGGGCGCAAGCTGTCCCAGCTGCCCGTCGACCCGCGGCTGGCCCGGATGGTCCTTGAGGCCGACAAGAACGGTTGCGTACGCGAAGTGATGGTGATCGCTTCCGCGCTCTCCATCCAGGACCCGCGCGAGCGCCCCGTCGAGAAGCAGCAGCAGGCGGACCAGAACCACGCCCGCTTCAAGGACGAGACCAGCGACTTCCTCTCCTTCCTCAACATGTGGCGGTACATCCGCGAGCAGCAGAAGGAGCGCGGCTCGTCCTCGTTCCGCCGGATGTGCAAGCAGGAGTACCTGAACTTCCTGCGGATCAGGGAGTGGCAGGACATCTATGCCCAACTCCGGTCCGTGGCGAAGCAGATGGGGATCCACCTCAACGAGGAGGATGCGCCGGAGACCTCCGTACACACCTCTCTCCTCGCCGGTCTGCTCTCCCACATCGGACTCAAGGACACCGACAAGAACGAGTACCTGGGCGCCAGGAACGCCAAGTTCGCGATCTTCCCCGGGTCCGCCCTCTTCAAGAAGCAGCCGCGCTTCATCATGTCCGCGGAGCTCGTCGAGACCTCCCGGCTGTGGGCGCGCGTCAACGCCAAGGTCGAGCCCGAGTGGATCGAGCCGCTCGCCCAGCACCTGCTCAAGCGCACGTACAGCGAGCCGCACTGGGAGAAGGACCAGGCGGCCGTCATGGCGTACGAGCGGGTCACGCTGTACGGCGTCCCGATCGTCGCCCAGCGCAAGGTCAACTACGGCCGCATCGACGCTGAGGTCTCCCGCGACCTCTTCATCCGCAACGCGCTCGTCGAGGGCGACTGGCGCACGCACCACAAGTTCTTCGCCGACAACCGCAAACTCCTCACCGAGGTCGAGGAGCTGGAGCACCGCGCCCGGCGCCGCGACATCCTCGTCGACGACGAGACGCTCTTCGACTTCTACGACCAGCGGATCCCCGAACACGTCGTCTCCGGCGCCCACTTCGACTCGTGGTGGAAGCACAAGAAGCACGACGAGCCCGAACTCCTCGATTTCGAGCGCGAGATGCTCATCAACGAGAAGGCGGCCGGGGTCACCAAGGACGACTACCCGGACTCCTGGCGGCAGGGGCCGCTGAAGTTCCGGGTGACGTACCAGTTCGAGCCGGGTGCGGACGCGGACGGCGTGACCGTGCACATCCCGCTCCAGGTGCTCAACCAGGTCACCGACGAGGGCTTCGACTGGCAGATCCCGGGCCTGCGCGAGGAGGTCGTGACGGAGCTGATCCGCTCCCTCCCGAAGCCGATCCGCCGCCATTACGTTCCCGCGCCGAACTACGCGTCGAAGTTCCTGGACAGGGCGGTTCCGTCGGCCTCTGGCCGCCAAGGAGCACTGCAGGAGCCCCTGCATTTCACCCTCGCGCGTGAACTGCAGAAGATGGTCGGGGTCCCCGTGGCCCCCGCCGACTTCGATCTCACCCGCATCCCGGACCATCTGCGCATCACGTTCCGCATCGTCGACGAGCGCCGCAAGAAGCTCGCCGAGGACAAGGACCTGGAGGCGCTGCGCCTCAGGCTCCGCCCCAAGGCCCGTCAGGCCCTCTCCAAGGCGGCAGCGGCCACCGCGGGCCCGACCGGCGAGTCCATCGAGCGCTCCGGGCTCACCGACTGGACCATCGGCACGCTCAGCAAGGTCTTCGAGACCAAGCGGGCGGGCCAGCCGGTCAAGGCGTACCCGGCGCTCGTCGACGCGGGCCCGGCCGTCTCCGTGCGCCTCTTCGACACGGAGGCCGAGCAGCGGCAGGCGATGTGGGCGGGCACCCGCCGCCTGATCCTGCTCAACATCCCGGTGAATCCGGCGAAGTTCGCCTCCGACAAGCTCACCAACCAGCAGAAGCTGGCCCTGTCCAGCAATCCGCACGGCTCCATCCAGGCGCTCTTCGACGACTGCGCCACGGCCGCCACGGACAAGCTGATCGCCGACCACGGCGGCCCGGCCTGGGACGAGGAGTCCTTCCGGAAGCTGTACGACAAGGTGCGCGCGGACCTGGTGGACGCCACGGTGCGGACGGTCGGCCAGGTCCAGCAGATCCTGGCCGCCTGGCAGGCCTGCGAGCGCCGCCTGAAGTCGACGAAGAGCCCGGTGCTGCTGCCCAACCTCACGGACGTACGGAACCAGCTGAACGTGCTGATGCCTGCGGGCTTCGTCACGAAGACCGGCCTGCGCCGGCTGCCCGACCTGATGCGCTACCTGGTGGCCGTCGACCGGCGCCTGACGCAGATGCCGACCGGCGCCCAGCGCGACACCGCGCGCATGGAGAAGGTCCACGAGATGCAGGACGAGTACGCCTGGCTGCTGGAGCAGCTGCCGCAGGGCAGGCCCGTTCCGCAGGAGGTGCGGGACATCCGCTGGATGATCGAGGAGCTGCGGGTCAGCTACTTCGCGCATGCGCTGGGCACCGCGTATCCGGTGTCCGACAAGCGGATCGTGAAGGCGATCGACGCCGCCGCCCCGTAGCGGGCGGGCCCGTCCCCACGGGTTCGACTGCACCCTCTGACCTGCTGTACAGTCTGACTCGCAGCAACACGCGGAAAGCAACACGACACCGCGTCGAGCTGTGAGTCAAGGTCCTGTGGAGCAGCTTGGAGTGCTCGCCACCCTGTCAAGGTGGAGGCCGCGGGTTCAAATCCCGTCAGGACCGCAGTGAATTCGGAGCCCGCATCCCCTCGGATGCGGGCTCCGCTGCTTTCCCGCTCCGTCCGGCCCCGTCCCGTCCTGTCCCGCCCCGTCGCAGCTCAGCGGCCGGGCCCGCGGCGGAACCGCCGTCGGACACCGCAAATCCCCTCAGGACCGCAGAGGTTGAAGGCCCCGATCCCTTTGAATCGGGGCCTCCTTCCGTCTTGACGCCGTCATCTGCCACCGGTAACCCGGACACAGAGGGGCCGGACTCCGGAGGTGACGTGTGGCCGCAGCCGTGGCGAAACACGAGACACGGGCACTGCTGCGCGCCCACCTGGCTGCCGCGTCGGGCTACCGGCACCGCACCAGGCACTGCCCGATCTGCCACCGGCTCCTGCTGCTCGCCCTGCAGCCCGAGAAACAGCCCGCGGGGCCGCCCGGGAGCGCACCTGAGCAGGAATCCGGGAGAACGCCCGCGGGGCCGCCGGAGAGGGCCTCCGAGGGGCAGCCCGGAAGGAGGCGCACCGGGGCCGCGGCGGGGCCTCCCCCGGCTCAGGACGAAAGTCCCCCGAACCCGTGACCATCGCCTCGCGACCCGACCTCCTTTCCGGTGGCAAGCTCGGATTTGGCAAGAGTCATGGACTGTGACGGGTGTCACCAGAAGAGTTTTCGGGACGGGCTTATTTACTCCCTCCCTACAAGAAGCCAATTTAATATGTGCAATTGCACCTCCCCTCGGCACCACCTGTGACACCCCTCGCGACTGCCCCCGCGACGACTCCGAAGCCTCCGCCAGGTCCCCTGGTCAGGGGCGTGGCAGCCGCCGCCGGCACCCCGTCCGGGCACAAAAAAAATCGCGCCGGACTCGGCGGAGTCCGGCGCGATCAACGACTCGGCTCCCGTTGGGGCGGGGGCCTGTCGAGTAGAGCCATGAGCGGGCGCGCGCACCGAGTTGGGGGACCCGGGACGCAATTGCCCTGCACTGCGGGGTGTTGCTGGTACTGCGGGTAAAGATGTGAAGCGGTAATGCGAGGTAATACGAAGCGTCAGGCCTCGCTGCGCTGCTGCGGAATACCCGCAAGCAGTGCGCGGACCTCGGCCTCGCGGTAACGCCTGTGCCCACCCAGCGTGCGGATGGACGTGAGCTTTCCTGCCTTGGCCCAGCGGGTCACCGTCTTCGGGTCCACGCGGAACATCGTGGCGACCTCAGCCGGGGTCAGCAGCGGCTCGGCGTCAGGGGTGCGAGCGGTCATGAGCGGCCTCCTCGGGAGAACCGAACCTTCACGGTTCTTTCCTCTAAATTCTGCACCTTGACCCGCGTTGCCCGAAATGGCGGACGCGGGCCGAGTCGGTTATAGGACGAACGGCTTGTCCTCGGCACTACAACTACACCATCCGTCCAGCCGCGTGGGCCAAACCGACGGAATTGCCCTCTGAGGTGTTCATCCGCGACGGAAGACGATGGACCATGCCATAGCGGACAGTCACCTCACAGTGACGATCAGTCACAGAGCGATCAGGAGTCATCAGACCCCCCATAGCGTGCAATGCCGAGCATTCCGCCCCTAGTTGGACGGAAGGAGCCCTCCCCGGACTCCTTGTCCTATTTTGACACGAGGGCGGGGGATGAGCGCAAGGGGCGTTTAAGTGCTGTCCGTCACGCTTGCCACAAAAGCCCGGATCAGGACGTAGGTCCCGAGCACTTGTCCCTCACCTGTCACACGCACCACATCACGGTCCGGTTCACTTGAAGCTCAGATTTCGCTCAAATCGTGTGCGGTATTCAGCATTCAGCTCTCCGCCGCCCTGACTCAGTTCGCGAACTGCCGGTCCCGGACCGCCCGCCAGCGCTCCGCGAGCCTGCTGTACGCGCGGGCCGCGCCGTCCGCGTCGCCGGACCGCAGCGCCCCTATCCCCTCGGCCACGTCCGCCGCCGACCGGTCCCCGGCCAGGTGCGTCTCGTCCAGTACGTACGCGAGCCCGCCGTAGTCCAGCTCGACGAGCGAGCGGGGGTGGAACTCCTCCAGCCAGCGCCCCACGTCCACCAGGCCCGTCACCAGCGGCCCCTCGTCCCCTTCGCCGACGTGCTCGCGCAGCGTGCGCAGGGCGCGCGCCACCCGGCGCCTGGCCTGCACCATCGGCGTCCGGTACCGGAGCACCGCCGGCTCGCCCTCCGAGGCCTTCACGTACTCGCGCTCCTCGTCCCCGAAAAGGACGAACCAGCGCACCGGCACGTGCCACACCGAGGTCCTGATCCACGGCCTGGCGTCCGGGTTCCGCTCCCGCCACCGCTCGTGGTCCGCCTGCGCCTGGCGGCGCAGCAGAGGGGGCAGCACGGCGTCCAGGAGCGGCGCCGGGTACTGGCCGTCCAGCTCCTCCAGGGCCAGCCAGCCGCGCAGCCTGGTCCGCCACGGGCACACCACCAGGACCTCGTCGATCTCCGCCACGTACGCGTCGCCGCTCTCGTGCACCGGCACCGCGACGGGCGGGGTGGGCAGCAAGTCGGCCAGGGAGCAGCGGAGTTCGTCCTGCGGCCCCGGCAGCGTCCCGCGGCGGGCGTAGCGGGCCCAGTGGGTGCGCTCCGGTTCGGGGAAGGCCGCCAGCGGTTCGTACACCCGCAGGGCCGACACGTACGGGACGATCACCGATGACGCCAGTGGCACGCCAGCTCCTCAACTCGACCGGAAGCAACGACCGCAAGCAAATCGTCCCACGGGGGTACTTCGGAAGGGGGTGATCCCGGGTACCTGGCGTACGGCGGGCCGGCAGGCCCTACTCTCATGCCCATCGGCCCTCTCCACCCGCAAGAGGGCTTCACCGTCTCGTACTTTGGGAGTCACCACAGTGACCGCATCTTCCGACGGCGTCCTGCACACCCTGTTCCGCTCGGAGCAGGGTGGTCATGAGCAAGTCGTGCTCTGCCAGGACCGCGCCTCCGGCCTCAAGGCCGTCATCGCCCTCCACAACACGGACCTCGGCCCCGGCCTCGGCGGCACCCGCTTCTACCCGTACGAGAGCGAGGAGGCGGCCGTCGCGGACGCCCTCAACCTCTCGCGCGGGATGAGCTACAAGAACGCCCTGGCCGGCCTCGACCACGGCGGCGGCAAGGCGGTGATCATCGGCGACCCGGAGCAGATCAAGACGGAGGAGCTGCTCCTCGCCTACGGCCGGTTCGTGGCCTCGCTCGGTGGCCGCTACGTGACCGCGTGCGACGTCGGCACGTACGTGGCGGACATGGACGTCGTGGCCCGCGAGTGCCGGTGGACCACCGGCCGCTCCCCCGAGAACGGCGGCGCGGGCGATTCGTCCGTACTGACCGCGTTCGGTGTCTTCCAGGGCATGCGCGCCTCCGCGCAGCACCTGTGGGGCGACCCGACGCTGCGCGGCCGCAAGGTCGGCGTCGCCGGCGTCGGCAAGGTCGGCCACCACCTGGTGGAGCACCTGCTGTCCGACGGCGCCGAGGTCGTCATCACGGACGTACGGGAAGAATCGGTACGCCGCATCACCGATCTGCACCCCGAGGTCGCGGTTGTCGCCGACACCGAGGCGCTGATCCGCGTCGAGGGCCTGGACATCTACGCCCCGTGCGCGCTGGGCGGCGCCCTGAACGACGCGTCCGTGCCGGTGCTGACCGCGACCGTGGTGTGCGGCGCGGCCAACAACCAGCTCGCCCACCCGGGCGTCGAGAAGGACCTCGCCGACCGCGGGATCCTCTACGCGCCGGACTACGTGGTCAACGCGGGCGGCGTGATCCAGGTCGCCGACGAGCTGCACGGCTTCGACTTCGACCGGTGCAAGAAGAAGGCCGCGAAGATCTTCGACACCACGCTGGAGATCTTCGCACGTGCGAAGAGCGATGGTGTTCCGCCGGCCGCGGCGGCCGACCGGCTGGCCGAACAGCGGATGGCCGAGGCGCGCGCACGGCGCTGACCGGGGCGGGCGGATCCGCCGAGGGGGAGGTACTGGGGAGACATCGCTCACCCCCCTCGGCGGGTCGGCCGTCAGGAAGGGGCTAAAATCGCGGTTGACCAGCGGGGACGGGACGTCTCGCCGGTTGTGCTTCGCGGTGTCTCCTGCGGGCGGCGTACCGTATGGCCAAAGAAGCAGGTACCGTTGAAGTCCTGCGGACCGGTCTCTTCACGGAGAGCCCGTTCCCAACCATGAACGCGTGTCAAGACTCTGGGGCCGTCGAGCCCCGTCACCGAGGGGGTCGAGCCATGGGGCGCGGCCGGGCAAAGGCCAAGCAGACGAAGGTCGCCCGCCAGCTGAAGTACAGCAGCGGCGGGACTGACCTGTCGCGTCTGGCCAATGAGCTGGGCGCTTCGACTTCGCAACAGCCGCCGAATGGCGAGCCGTTCGAGGACGATGACGAGGAAGACGACCCGTACGCACAGTACGCGTCGCAGTACAACGACGATGACGAGGACGATGAGTCCGGTCCTTCGTCGCAGCGCCGCGGCGCTTGACGCTTCAGTCCTGGCCGTTCAGCTCTGGCCGTTTCCGTTCTGGCGTGCGTACACCTCGAAAATTTTCATAAGGTCTGAGCAGTTCCACCGGACCCGGTCCGAGGCTTTCGCCCCGGACCGGGTTCTGTGCGTCCTGCTCCGGCCCTACTTCGCGTAGTCGCCGGTCAGCTCGGCGCCTTCGCGGTGGTCGCCGCGCGCGAGGATCTCGCCCGCGACCCACGACTCGACGCCCCGGTCCTCCAGCGTGGCCAGGGCCACGTCGACCGACTCCTGCGGGACGACGGCGATCATGCCGACGCCCATGTTGAGGGTCTTCTCCAGCTCCAGGCGCTCGACCTTTCCTGCCTGGCCGACGACGTCGAAGACGGCGCCGGGGGTCCAGGTCGAGCGGTCGACCGTGGCGTGCAGGTGGTCGGGGATCACCCGGGCCAGGTTGTTGGCCAGGCCGCCGCCGGTGACGTGGCTGAAGGCGTGCACCGGGGCGGTGCGGGTGAGGGCCAGGCAGTCCAGCGAGTAGATCTTGGTCGGCTCCAGGAGCTCCTCCCCCAGCGTGCGGCCGAATTCGGCCACCTCGCGGTCGAGGGCCCAGCCGGCGCGGTCGAAGACGACGTGCCGTACGAGCGAGTACCCGTTGGAGTGAAGACCGGAGGACGCCATCGCGATGACGGCGTCGCCCTCGCGGATCCGGTCGGCGCCGAGGAGCTGGTCGTACTCCACGACACCGGTGCCGGCGCCCGCGACGTCGAAGTCGTCCGGGCCGAGCAGGCCCGGGTGCTCGGCCGTCTCGCCGCCGACCAGGGCGCAGCCGGCCAGGACACAGCCTTCGGCGATGCCCTTCACGATGGCCGCGACACGCTCGGGGTGCACCTTGCCGACACAGATGTAGTCGGTCATGAACAGCGGTTCGGCGCCACAGACGACGAGGTCGTCGACGACCATGCCGACGAGGTCGTGGCCGATGGTGTCGTACACGCCCATCTGGCGGGCGAGGTCGACCTTCGTACCGACGCCGTCGGTCGCGGAGGCCAGCAGCGGGCGCTCGTAGCGCTTGAGGGCGGAGGCGTCGAAGAGACCGGCGAAACCGCCGAGGCCACCGAGGACCTCGGGGCGCTTCGTCTTCTTCACCCACTCCTTCATCAGCTCTACGGCGCGGTCGCCGGCTTCGATGTCGACGCCCGCGGACGCGTAGCTGGCACCAGTGGTCTCAGACATGGGAGATGAGAACTTTCGTGTCGTACAGCAGGGTCATACGGGCACGCTCAGGGACGACGGAGCGCGTCGACAGCGGCGGTGTTCGCCACTCCGGCCGCGATCTCGGTCTCCAGGAGCTGCTTGCCGAGGAGCTCCGGGTCGGGGAGTTCCATGGGGTACTCGCCGTCGAAGCAGGCGCGGCAGAGGTTCGGCTTGTCGATCGTCGTCGACTCGATCATGCCGTCGATGGAGATGTACGAGAGCGAGTCGGCGCCGAGCGAGGTGCCGATCTCGTCGATCGTCATGCCGTTGGCGATCAGCTCGGCGCGGGTCGCGAAGTCGATGCCGAAGAAGCACGGCCACTTCACGGGGGGCGAGGAGATGCGGATGTGGATCTCCGCCGCGCCCGCCTCGCGGAGCATCTTGACCAGTGCGCGCTGGGTGTTGCCGCGGACGATCGAGTCGTCGACGACCACCAGGCGCTTGCCCTTGATGACTTCCTTGAGCGGATTGAGCTTCAGACGGATGCCGAGCTGGCGGATCGTCTGGGACGGCTGGATGAAGGTCCGGCCGACGTATGCGTTCTTGACGAGTCCGGAGCCGTACGGGATTCCGCTGGCTTCGGCGTAACCGATCGCGGCAGGGGTGCCGGATTCGGGTGTCGCTATGACGAGATCGGCCTCGGCAGGAGCTTCCTTGGCCAGTTTTCGGCCCATCTCGACCCGGCTGAGATAGACGTTGCGGCCCGCGATATCGGTGTCGGGGCGCGCCAGGTACACATACTCGAAGACACAGCCCTTGGGCTTCGCTTCTGCGAATCGAGAGGTACGGAGACCGTTCTCGTCGATCGCGAGCATCTCGCCCGGCTCGACCTCGCGGACGTACGCGGCGCCGCAGATGTCGAGGGCGGCGGACTCGGAGGCCACCACCCAGCCGCGCTCCAGACGGCCCAGGACCAGCGGGCGGATGCCCTGCGGGTCGCGGGCCGCGTAGAGCGTGCCCTCGTCCATGAAGACGAGGGAGAAGGCACCCATGACCTTCGGGAGCACCTTTGCGGCGGCCTCCTCGATGGTCAGGGGCTTGCCGTCGTCGTCGGTCTGGCCCGCGAGGAGGGCCGTGACCAGGTCGGTGTCGTTGGTGGCTGCCACCTGGGTGGCGCGACCGTTCTCCTTGGGGAGATCGGCGACCAGTTCGGCGAGCTGCGCCGTATTGACCAGGTTTCCGTTGTGGCCGAGCGCGATCGAGCCGTGCGCGGTGGCACGGAATGTCGGCTGCGCGTTCTCCCACACCGAGGCTCCGGTGGTGGAGTAGCGGGCGTGACCGACCGCGATATGGCCCTGGAGGGAGCCGAGAGAGGTTTCGTCGAAGACTTGCGAGACCAGTCCCATGTCCTTGAAGACCAGGATCTGGGACCCGTTGCTTACTGCGATACCGGCGGACTCTTGTCCACGGTGTTGCAGTGCATACAGTCCGAAATAGGTGAGCTTGGCGACCTCTTCGCCGGGAGCCCAGACACCGAAGACGCCGCAAGCGTCCTGGGGGCCTTTCTCACCGGGGAGCAGGTCGTGGTTGAGTCGTCCATCACCACGAGGCACGGCACCGAGTGTAGGCGAGATCGACCACTGGTCCGAATTGGGGATGGGGTCGGGGTGCGGGGCGGGGCGAAACGGTCCTGCTGGGGAGCGGGCCGGGGCGGGCGGTGGTGGCACGGAGTGCCGGGGCCGTCGCGAGGGGTGCGGTCGCGGGGCGGAGCTCCGCGTGGGGGCCGCCCCCTTGCCCACCCGTCCCGCCCCCGGGGGGCGGCCCCGCTGCCCAAGGAGACGGCGGTATCTAGGGGCGCGGGGAACTGCGCGATCAGCCACGACGCACCCGCACGTGCCCACCGGCCCCACCCGCCCCCACCGGGCAGCCTCACTCGGCCGCCGTCGCCTCCAGGCCCACGCCCCCGCTGCCCGTGAGGGACAGTGCGCGGCCGTTCACCGTGTACGTGACCTTGCCCTCCAGCACCTTCAGCACCTGCTTCTCCACGGCCGCCGCCTCCCCCTGGCACATCATGCGCGTGGTCGCGATGCGCCCGAATTCGAGTGTGCCGGGGCTCTGCTTCGCCTGGCCGGTGAGGGAGTTGCAGCCGGTGCGGCCGCGCACCGAACCGTCCTTGCCGAAGATCAGGTACGCCTTGCCCGCCAGCTCCTTCGGCACGGACTGTGCGGCTTCGCTTCCGCCGGGCTTCGCGGTCTTGCGGGCGGTGAAGGACTCGACGGTCCACTTGGTCCCGGCGAACGGAACAGCCGGCTCCACCGGCTTCGAGCTGAGCACGATCGTGTCGCCCTTCGCGGTGGTCAGGGTCAGCCTGCTGTCGTCGAGCTTCGCCTTCAGCTGCTCCTTGAACGCCTTCCGCAGGGAGAGCTCGAAGTCCTGGGCGTCGCACGACATTTGGGTGGAGAGCAGCTTGTCGAGGTCGACGGAATCGCCCTTGACGGTCGCCTTGCCGCTGAAGGAGTTGCAGCCGTAGTTGCCCTTGACCGCACCCTTCTCGTCGATCTCGACGAAGGTGTCCTTGGGCGCCGCGGTCTTCTTCCCGCCGACGGTGGAACTCTCCACGTTCCACCGCACACCGGTCAGCTGGAGATCCGTCTGCACGGCACCGCCGTCACCCTTCCTGTCGCCTCCCGCGGACCCGGCTCCCGTGGTCTCCGTACCGCAGGCGGACACGGCGAGCAGCGCTGCTGCGGTGAGGGGTACACCCAGCATCTTCAGCGTCTTGAACTTCGGCTTCGTCTGCATGCCGCTGTGACGGAACAGGTGGGACTACTGGTTCCACTTACTCCGGCGCACGCCCCCTTCTCACCCCAGGATCGGCAGCACCCCCACCAGATCCGCACGCTCTCCACTGGCCCTGACCTGCGCTTCTTCGATCGCGTCCGCCCATTGTGTACGTCCTGTGGCAAGCCGGATCCAGGTCAGCGGGTCGGTCTCCACGACGTTGGGCGGGGTCCCCCTGGTGTGCCGGGGACCCTCGATGCACTGCACCACGGCATACGGCGGAATCCGTACCTCCGTGGATGCGCCGGGTGCCTTCACGGCGAGGGCGTCCGCGAGCAGCCGCGTACAGATGGCGAGGGCCTGCCGGTCGAACGGCACATCGACCCCGGTCGCCCGCGCCAGGTCGTCACTGTGCACGACGAGCTCGACGGCACGGGTGACGAGGAAGTCCGCGAGCCGCATCGGCCCGATCCTGGTCCGCGTGATCCGCTCGTCGTCGGCCCCGGGCAGCGCATCGGCGATCCCTGCTGCCACCCGCTCGAACAGCTCCCCGATCGGCGCGGACGCCGCGATCTGCCGGGTGTCCTCCGCGACCTGCCCGGCATGGGCCTCGGTCGCGAACGGCCAGTCGAGGAGCCCCACTTCGGCCTTGACCGGCGCGGGCTCGCCCAGGAAGCGCACGACCGACCCCAGCACCATCGACAGATGCGCGGCCAGCTCCCGCACCGACCACTCCCCCAGCCCGCTGGGCCGGGCGAGCTGATCCTCGCTCAGCCCGCCGACCACTTCCCGCACATGCCCGAACTGGGCAAGCACGGCAGCCCTGGTCCTGGCCGGGTCGTAGGTCCGGGTGCGCTTCTTCTTGGCGGGGTTCACGGGCGACATGAAACGAGATTAGGCCCCGGCACTGACAACCGCCCCTGTCCGGCGCCCCGTCTACAGCAGCACCACCGCCGCCAGCGCCAGCACCGCCACCAGCACGATGACCGGGCCGAGCGGCATTCCCTGGTCGGCGGGGGTGCTGTGCTCGGTGGGGCGGAGTTCCGGGTCGGCGAGCATCGTGCGGATCTCTTCGGCGGCGCGGCCGGCGACATGGCCCTTGGCGGTGCGGCGGTCGAGGCGGGCCCAGCCGGTGGGGCGTACGGAGGTGCGCGCGCCGTCCGGGCCGCGGAACACCAGGCTGTCGTCGGCGTACTCGACCTTCTCGATCTCCGCCCAGGGCAGCTGCTTCACCCGCCAGCCGCCCGCCACCCACAGGCCCGAACGGTCCGCCGTGACACGCCAGTTGAGTGCCGTCGCCAGCCAGGTCAGGGCGAAGGGGAGCATGAGCAGCATCAGCCAGGAGCGCAGGGTCCGCTCGTCGCCGAAGAAGGACCAGACCGCCGCCGCCTCAAAGAGGAGGGCGAGGACTCCGGCGGTACGGCTGACCGGGCCCGCCGACCAGCTGAGGTGCGTGGGGGCGGTGGTCGGGCTGGTCGGGGTGGGTTCTGCGGGGTCCACGGGTGTTCCGTTCTCGGTGTGTGCACGGCGGCCGGTGTCGCGTGCGGTGAAGGGCGTGCGGCGGGCGGGCCTGCCGCGGGCGGCGAGGGCCGCCCGGGTCGTGCCACGTTCCACGGCCACCCGGCCCTCGGGTCCGTCGACCGCGGCGACGTACGCCAACTCGGCGCCGGTGGCGGGGGTTCCGTACAGAACGGCCTCGCGCAGGGGTCGGGCGTCCGCGGGTCCTCCGGCCCCTGCCGGTGCCTCGCCCTCGTACGTTCCCCAGGACCGGAAGCCGAGCAGCGGTTCGGCCGCCTCCCGGTCGTCGGCCGCGTACACCCAGACCTTTCCGTCGTCGCTCTCCCGGACGAGGACGCGCAGGGCGGGCTGCGGGCGGAAGCGGCGGCGGGTCTGCCAACGGGCCGCGACTCCGTGGACGAGGAGGGCCGTTCCGAGGGTGCCGGTCAGCAGGACGATCCACTTCCCCCCGGCCTCGTCGGCCCGCGCACAGGCCAGTGCGGCCACCGCGAGGAGGAGGGCGCCGGCCAGGAGGAGGACGAGCGGGCCACGTGGGCGGCGTGCCGGAAGGGGCGGCAGCGGATGCCGCTCCTGGCCGGCCGCCTCCACCGCCTGCGCCCGCTGCCGTACGCGGAAGGCCAGCCGGTGGGCCAGGTGGAACGCGACCAGCACGGCGGCCGTCAGCACCCCGATCCGCGCGGGCAGCACCGCGTCTTCGAGTACGTCGTCGAAGAAGAGGCCCGCGAGGGTGAGCGGGGTGAGCACGGCGAGGGCGAGGGCCGGGCGGCGCCAGATCCAGTACAGCTCCAGGAGGAGGAGTCCGAGGAGCGCCGTGGGCAGCCACCACGCGTCGAAGTCGCTCGCGGAGCCGGAGGTCGTCACGGACACCACGGAGATGCTGTACGTCGTGCGGTCGGTCAGGTCCGTTCCGCCCGCGCGCGGAAGGCCCGGGTCGGAAGGGGTGGGCCCGAGGCGCCGCATGAGGTCGGGCACGGCGACGGGCGCGGAAGCGGACGCAGAAGCGGGCGCGGAGGCCGATCCGGAAGGAGGCGCGGAGGCCGATGCGGAAGCAGAGCTGCCGGGCCTCGCGAAATCCCGGTAGAGGTCGCTGTGGGCCCAGTCCGGCCGCGGCGGTGTCGCCACCGCGAGCAACGCCCACACCACTGCCCCCACCAGCACCAGCGCCGGCCACACCGGGTGCGCCCATCTGCCGGGCACGGCAGCCAGCCAGCGGCGCGCGTCGGCGGACCGCCAGGGGGCCGTGCCCTCGGGTATCCGCGAGGCGGGAAGCCGTACGGGAGAAGGGGGTTGCTCGTTCACCCGCGCATTATGACCAAGGCGCGGCGGGTGTACGAGTGCGGCCCCGCCCCCGGTGACCGGGGGCGGGGCCGCACTCGTACACGTAACGGACCAAAAGCAACTCAGGCCAGCAGGCCCGGGATCGTCGCCTCGTGCGCCGCCTTCAGCTCGCTCAGCGGGATGCTGAACTCGCCCTGGATCTCGATCTCTTCGCCGTCGACGACACCGACGCGGGTGACGGGCAGGCCGCGCGCCCCGCACATGTCGTTGAAGCGGAGCTCCTCGCTGCGCGGGATCGACACGACCGCACGGCCCGCCGACTCCGAGAACAGGAAGACGAACGGGTCGATGCCGTCCGGCACCACCAGTCGCGCACCCTTCCCGCCACGGAGGCAGGACTCGGTGACGGCCTGGATCAGGCCGCCGTCGGAGAGGTCGTGGGCGGCGTCGACCATGCCGTCGCGCGAGGCCGAGATCAGGATCTCGCCGAGCAGCTTCTCGCGCGCCAGGTCGACCTTCGGCGGCATGCCGCCGAGGTGGCCGTGCACGACCTCGGACCACGCCGAGCCGCCGAGCTCCTCGTGCGTGTCGCCGAGGAGGTAGAGCAGCTGGCCCTCCTTCGCGAACGCCATCGGCGTACGCCGTGCGACGTTGTCGATCACACCGAGGACCGCGACGACGGGCGTCGGGTGGATCGCGGTCTCACCGGTCTGGTTATACAGAGAAACGTTGCCACCGGTGACCGGAGTTCCCAGTTCCAGGCAGCCGTCCGCGAGACCGCGGGTGGCCTCCGCGAACTGCCACATGACGTCCGGGTCCTCGGGCGAACCGAAGTTGAGGCAGTCCGAGATCGCCAGGGGCTTCGCACCCGTGGTCGCCACGTTCCGGTACGACTCGGCGAGCGCCAGCTGCGCACCCGTGTACGGGTCGAGCTTGGCGTACCGGCCGTTGCCGTCGGTCGACATGGTCACGCCGAGACCGGTCTCGGCGTCGATGCGCACCATGCCCGCGTCCTCCGGCATGGCCAGCACCGTGTTGCCCTGCACGAAGCGGTCGTACTGCTCCGTGATCCACGCCTTGGAGGCCTGGTTGGGCGAGGCGACCAGCTTGAGGACCTGCTCGCGCAGCTCGTCGCTGTTGGCCGGGCGGGCCAGCTTGTTGGCGTCGTCGGCCTGGAGCGCGTCCTGCCAGGACGGGCGGGCGTACGGACGCTGGTACACCGGTCCCTCGTGGGCGACCGTGCGCGGCGGCACGTCGACGATCTGCTCGCCGTGCCAGAAGATCTCCAGCTGCGAGCCCTCGGTCACCTCACCGATGACGGTGGCGATGACGTCCCACTTCTCGCAGATCTCCATGAAGCGGTCCACGTGCTGCGGCTCGACGATCGCGCACATGCGCTCCTGCGACTCGCTCATGAGGATTTCCTCGGGCGAGAGGGAGGAGTCGCGCAGCGGCACGGTGTCCAGCTCGACGCGCATGCCGCCGGAACCGGCCGAGGCCAGCTCGGAGGTGGCACAGGAGAGCCCGGCGCCGCCGAGGTCCTGGATGCCCGCGACCAGCTTCTCCTGGAAGATCTCCAGGGTGCACTCGATGAGGAGCTTCTCCTGGAAGGGGTCGCCGACCTGGACGGCGGGACGCTTGGTGGGCTTCGCGCCCGCGGCGTCAGCCGCTGATGCATCCGTGAAGGTCTCGGACGCCAGGACCGAGACGCCGCCGATGCCGTCGCCGCCCGTACGGGCGCCGTACAGGATGACCTTGTTGCCGGGCCCGGACGCCTGCGCGAGGTGGATGTCCTCGTGCTTCATGACACCGATGCAGCCGGCGTTGACCAGCGGGTTGCCCTGGTAGCAGGCGTCGAAGACGACCTCGCCGCCGATGTTCGGCAGGCCGAGGCAGTTGCCGTAGCCGCCGATTCCGGCGACGACGCCCGGCAGGACGCGCTTGGTGTCGGGGTGGTCGGCCGCGCCGAAGCGCAGCGGGTCGACGACCGCGACCGGGCGGGCACCCATGGCGAGGATGTCGCGGACGATGCCGCCGACGCCGGTTGCCGCGCCCTGGTAGGGCTCGATGTACGAGGGGTGGTTGTGCGACTCGACCTTGAAGGTGACCGCGTAGCCCTGGCCGACGTCGACGACGCCGGCGTTCTCGCCGATGCCGACGAGCATGGCGTCGTTCTCCGGGACCTTCTCGCCGAACTGCTTGAGGTGGACCTTGCTGCTCTTGTACGAGCAGTGCTCGGACCACATCACGGAGTACATGGCGAGCTCGGCACCGGTGGGACGGCGGCCGAGGATCTCGCGGATCCTGGCGTACTCGTCCTCCTTGAGGCCGAGCTCCTTCCAGGGCTGCTCGACGTCGGGCGTGCCGCTCGCGTGCTTGACAGTGTCGAGGCGGGGGTTCGGGGGTCGCTCCCCGGAAGATTGCAGCATCAGGCGTTGACCAGCTTCTTCAGGATCGAGGTGAAGAACCCGAGCCCGTCGGTACGGCCCGTACCGATCAGCGGCTCGACGGCGTGCTCGGGGTGCGGCATCAGACCGACGACGTTGCCCGCCGCGTTGGTGATGCCGGCGATGTCCCGGAGCGAGCCGTTGGGGTTGCCGTCGAGGTAGCGGAACGCGACGCGGCCCTCCGCCTCCAGCTCGTCGAGCACGCGCTCGTCGGCGACGTACCGGCCGTCCATGTTCTTCAGCGGTACGGAGATCTCCTGGCCCTGCTCGTAATCGAGGGTCCAGGCGGTCTCCGTGTTCTCCACCCGCAGCTTCTGGTCGCGGCAGATGAAGTGGAGGTGGTTGTTCCGGAGCATCGCGCCGGGCAGCAGATGTGCCTCGGTGAGGATCTGGAAGCCGTTGCAGATGCCGAGGACCGGCATACCGGCCTTCGCCTGCTCGATGATCGTGTCCATCACCGGCGAGAAGCGCGAGATGGCGCCGGCCCGCAGGTAGTCGCCGTAGGAGAACCCTCCGGCGAGGACGACCGCGTCGACCTGGTGGAGGTCCTTGTCGCGGTGCCACAGGGACACCGGCTCGGCACCCGCGAGACGGACGGCACGCAGCGCGTCCTGATCGTCCAGCGTGCCGGGGAAAGTGACGACTCCGATGCGAGCTGTCACTTCTCGTCCTCCACCTTCACGGTGAAGTCCTCGATGACGGTGTTGGCGAGGAACGTTTCGGCCATCTCGTGGATGCGGGCGAGGGCGGCATCGTCGACCGGACCCTCCACCTCCAGCTCGAAACGCTTCCCCTGGCGGACGTCCGCGATTCCCTTGAAGCCGAGACGGGGCAGTGCACGCTGCACCGCCTGTCCCTGCGGGTCGAGAATCTCGGGCTTGAGCATGACGTCGACTACGACGCGTGCCACTGGCACTCCCGGTGTGGTGTGGTGCTTAAGGCGGTTCCATCAGCGTACCCGCCCAGAAATTCTACGCGGGTAGATATCTCCACGGGTTGATCACGTTCCGGTATCGGCACCAACAACGCAGGGAAAAATCAGGGAAAAAAGAGCCCCCCTCATTGCACTCGGACACGCTGACGGAATTGACTGGGCTTCACAATGCAATGCCTCCCCCTGTACAAAGGAATACAAGGGAAAGCAGCATTGCTCCAGAGTTGCTTCAGAACAGCCGGAAGGTCGACATCACCGCACGTCAGCGCGGTGACACCGATACTCACGCCGGTACACGCCCGCTAGGAAGGACCGATATCCGTGGCTCAACGCGTAGTGGTCACGCTCTCCGACGACATCGACGGAGGAGAAGCGGCGGAAACGGTGACCTTCGGACTCGACGGGAAGTCGTACGAGATCGACCTCAATCCCGCCAATGCAAAGAAACTGCGCACGGCCCTGAAGCCGTACGTGACGGCAGGCCGAAAGCACTCGAAGTCGGGCAATGTGTACCGGCACACGTCGGTGGCCCCGGACCCGGCGGCGGTGCGCGCCTGGGCCCGGTCGCACCGGATGGAGGTGCCGGCCAGGGGCCGGATCCCGAAGAAGGTCTACGAGGCGTTCGCGGAAGCCTCCTGACGGAGCGGCAGGTTCCCGGCCGCCCCGCCGCGGTCCTCCGCGAAGTCGGCCGGGAACCGATTTGCATCACACCCAGGTACCTGGGCTAAAGTCTGGAGCACGCCGAAGGGCAAGGCCGCAAGGCCCCGCCTCACGCAGCGTGCGGGTGTAGTTCAGTAGCAGAACATCCTCCTTCCAGGAGGAAGGCGCAGTGTGCAATTCCTGTCACCCGCTCTGCATCGCTCGAACCGGTTTCCGGAAGCCCCGGAACATCGGGTATGGTGATGCCGCACCACCAAGCACCACCTCTCAGCAGTACCTTGCGGACGTAGCTCAGTTGGTAGAGCGCAACCTTGCCAAGGTTGAGGTCGCCAGTTCGAACCTGGTCGTCCGCTCCATGTGAAAGGCCCCGGTCATTGCGACCGGGGCCTTTCGCGTTCCCTTGATCGCTCATGACATTTGTCATCGGGAGTCATGACAGCGCGCACTGCCGAAGGCCCCCGGCCGACGGGAGCCTGGGGACATGACCACCAACGCAGAGCTTGTGATCGACGTCGAAGGGCTCCGGCGGACCTATGCCGGGGGCTTCGAGGCCGTCCGTTCCGTCTCCTTCTCCGTGGCGCGCGGCGAACTCTTCGCGCTCCTGGGGACGAACGGTGCGGGCAAGACCTCCACGCTGGAGCTCCTTGAGGGCTTGGCCGTACCGAGCGGCGGTTCCGTACGGGTGCTGGGGCACGACCCGTACACGGAGCGGTCCGAGGTGCGTCCCCGGGTCGGCGTGATGCTCCAGGAGGGCGGATTCCCCTCGCAGTTGACGGTGCTGGAGACCGCGCGGATGTGGGCGGGATGCACGAGCGGGGCGCGGCCGGTCGAGGAGGCGCTGGAGCTGGTGGGGCTCGGCAAGCGGCATTCCGTACGGGTCATCCAGCTGTCCGGCGGTGAACGGCGGCGGCTCGACCTGGCGATGGCGGTGCTCGGGCGGCCCGAGGTCCTCTTCCTGGACGAGCCGACGACCGGGCTGGACGCCGAAGGGCGGCGCGAGACCTGGGAGTTGGTGCAGGAGCTGCGCGAGCAGGGCACGACCGTACTGCTGACGACGCACTACCTCGAAGAGGCCGAGGAGCTGGCCGACCGGCTGGCGATCATGCACGAGGGCCGGATAGCCGCCGAGGGGCGGGTGGACGAGGTGGTCGCCGCGCACCCGTCCCGGATCAGCTTCGAGCTGCCGGACGGGTACCACCTGGGGGACCTGCCTGCACTGGGCCAGTTGGGCATCACCGAGCACCAACTGAACGGCAGGAGCGTGCAGTTGACCACTCCGACGCTTCAGCGGGCGGCCACCGGGCTGCTGGTCTGGGCGGAGACGACGGGGGTGGAGCTGCGCGGTCTCGACGTGCGGTCCGCGTCGCTGGAGGAAGCCTTCCTGCACATCGCGCGGGACGCGAAGGCAACGGCGAACACGACGACGAAGGAAGAGGTGGCGGCGCGATGAGCGGCACGCTGACACAGAGCGCACGTACGACGACCGCTGCCGGAGCACGCACCACGGCCGCGGGCCGGATGAAGGCGATGGCGCGGGCCGAACTCACCCTGCTGGGCCGGAACAAGTCCAGCCTGGTGATGATCCTGGTGATGCCGGTCATCCTGACCTTCGCCTCCCTGTCGACCGCCAAGGGGATGGACCTGGAGAAGTACGGTCTTTCGCTCGGCACGATGCTGATCCCGACGGCACTGACGTACGTGATGATCGGCAGCATCTACACCACGCTGGTCGGCACGTACGTCACCCGCCGCGAGGAGCTGGTGCTCAAGCGACTGCGGACCGGTGAGCAGGGCGACATCGAGATCCTGGCGGGCACCTCGATCGCCGCGCTCGTGGCGGGCCTGGTGCAGGCGGTGCTCCTGCTGGTGGCGGGGGTCGTGCTGCTGGACGCGGAGATGCCGTCCAACGTGCTGTTCGTGGTGGTGGGCATCGTGCTCGGGATCGGGCTTGCGGTGCTGCTCGCGGTGGCGACCACGGCGTTCACGAAGAGCGCGGAGGGGGCGCAGCTCACCATCGCGCCGGTGATGTTCCTGTCGATGTTCGGCTCCGGGCTGTTCTTCCCGCTGGAGGCGCTCCCGGACACCGCCGCCGCGATCTGCGAACTGCTGCCGTTCTCGCCGGTGGTGGAGCTGATGCGGGGCGGCTGGTCCGGCGGTCTGACCTGGACCGGGGCACTGGGCGACATGGCCGTCGTGGCGGCCTGGACCGTACTGTCGGTATACACGGCCAAGAAGCGGTTCCACTGGGAGCCGCGGCGGTAGAGCCGAAGCCCGGCCCCCGTCCCGAACCGGGGCGGGGGCCGGTTTTTCGAGGGAGTGGTGACGGGGATGAAGGGTTTCTGGCGCAGGCGCAGCCGGGCCGCGAAGCTGGATCTGTACATGCGCGTCACGCTGTACGGCATCCCGTGGCTCATCTGCTTCGGGATCATCGTCCCGTTCCCCTCGAACCTGGTGCGGGAGTCCGGGCCCGTCGCGCTGGCCCAGGGTCTGACGGCGGTGGTCGTGGTGCAGGTCGCGCTCTCGATGCACGCGATGTCCCGCGGCTTCGCCCACCGGCTGCACGGAGCACCGGCCCCCTGGCGGAGCGCTGTGCTGTCCCTGGTGCTGGGCGGGGTCGTGGTCGCTCTGACCGTGATCCTGCAGGCCACCGGCGGGCTCGCCGCCGGCAACAACGACGGCTCCAGCATGGTGATGCTCGTCTGGTACGGCCTGTTCCCCACGATGATGTCCCTCTACGCCCTGTCGACGACCCGGTGGCTGATCCTGTGGACGTTCGTGGCCGCCGCCCTGGTGGCCGCGGCCGCCGGGTTCGGGACGCAGCGCTACGAACTCGCCCTGGGCAGTGCGATCTCGGTCCTTCTGCTGGGCGCTTTCGGCCTGGTGACCTACCGCTCGTCGCTCTGGTTCATGGCGATGATCTGGGAGATCGACCGGGCCAGGGACACCCAGGCCCGTCTCGCGGTCGCCGAGGAGCGGCTGCGGTTCGGGCGGGACCTGCACGACGTGATGGGCCGCAACCTCGCCGTCATCGCGCTGAAGAGCGAGCTGGCGGTCCAGCTGGCTCGGCGCGGCAGGCCGGAGGCCGCCGAGCAGATGGCCGAGGTGCAGCGGATCGCGCAGGAGTCGCAGCGCGAGGTGCGCGAGGTCGTCCGCGGGTACCGGGAGGCCGATCTGCGGAACGAGATCGAGGGCGCGCGCGGGGTGCTCGCCGCCGCCGGGATCAGCTGCCTGGTGGAGAACGGCCTCGGTACGGACCTGCCCGCCGGAGTGCAGTCGGCGCTCGGCTGGGTCGTCCGCGAGGCGACCACCAACGTGCTGCGGCACGGCAACCCGAAGAGCTGCACCCTGCGCCTCACCTCGGACGGGGTCCGCGCGGTCCTGGTCGTCGAGAACGATGGGGCGGACTCCTCCGCCCCCGTCGGACCGTCCGGCTCCGGCCTGGCGGGGCTGCGGGAGCGGCTGGCCGTGGTGGGCGGGTCGCTCGTCGCGGGGGCCGCGGAGGACGGCCTGTTCCGGGTCCGCGCGGAGGTCCCGCTGACGGCTCCTGACGGCCCCGCATCACGTACCCGTACGGAAAAGGAAGTCGAGGGCATGGCCCAGGAATCGAGTACGCCCGCCACAGGCGGCGCGGCGAGGCTCTCCAGGCGGTTCAGCCGCTCCGGCGCGGGGGCGGGTGCCGCATGAGCGCCGTACGCGTTCTGCTCGCCGACGACGAGCACCTCATCCGGGGGGCGCTGGCCGCGCTGCTCGCACTGGAGGACGACCTGGAGGTGGTGGCCGAGGCGGCCACCGGGCCCGAGGCGCTCGCCATGGCGCTCCAGCACCGGCCCGACGTGGCGGTGCTGGATCTTCAGATGCCGGGTCTCGACGGTGTGGCGGTGGCCACATCCCTGCGGACCGGGCTGCCCGACTGCCGGACCATGATCGTGACCAGTCACGGGCTGCCGGGACACCTCAAGCGGGCGCTCGCCGCGGGCGTGCGCGGCTTCGTGCCGAAGACCGTCAGCGCCCAGCGGCTGGCCGAGATCATCCGTACCGTACAAGCCGGAAACCGGTATGTGGACCCGGAGTTGGCGGCCGACGCGATCGCGGCCGGGGACTCGCCGCTGACCGTCCGCGAGGCCGAGGTGCTGGAGCTGGCGGCACACGGGGCGCCCATCGCGGAGATCGCCGAGCGGGCCGCGCTGAGCCAGGGAACCGTACGGAACTACCTGTCGTCGGCCGCCTCGAAGCTGGGGGCGGAGAACCGTCATGCGGCAGTGCGTCTCGCACGGGAGCGGGGTTGGGTATAGTTGGCCTCGCGCCACGGCGCAACGCGGACGTAGCTCAGTTGGTAGAGCGCAACCTTGCCAAGGTTGAGGTCGCCAGTTCGAACCTGGTCGTCCGCTCCAGATAGCCAGAAGGCCCCGGTCATTGCGACCGGGGCCTTCTGCGTACGTACCGCTAGGACCAGCTCTGGCCGGTCAGGCGCTCGTACGCCTCGATGTACTTGGCGCGGGAGGCGTCCACGATCTCCTGCGGGAGCGGGGGCGGCGGGCTCGAAGACCTGGGGTCCCAGCCGGAGGTGTCCGAGGTCAGCCAGTTCCGGATGAACTGCTTGTCGAAGGACTGCTGCACCCGGCCCGGCTCCCAGTCGTCGGCCGGCCAGAAGCGCGAGGAGTCCGGGGTGAGGACCTCGTCGGCGATGACGAGGCGGTCCTCACCGCCCTCCACCGTCTCGTACCCGAACTCGAACTTGGTGTCGGCGAGGATGATGCCCCGGTCGCGGGCGATGTCCCGGGCCCGGCCGTACACCGCGAGGGTCGTCTGGCGGAGCTGGGCGGCGGTGTCCGCTCCGACTTCGCGGGCCACCTCCTCGTAGCTCACGTTCTCGTCGTGGTCGCCGACGGCGGCCTTGGTGGCGGGCGTGAAGATCGGTGCGGGCAGCTCCGAGCCGTTGACCAGGCCCTCGGGCAGGGCGAGGCCGCAGACCGTACGGGACTCCTGGTACTCGACCAGGCCCGATCCGGTCAGATAGCCGCGGGCCACGCACTCGACGGGGACCATGCGCAGCGACTTGCAGACCAGGGTGCGGCCGGCCCAGTCGGCCGGGGCGCCCGCGGGCAGGTCGGTCGACAGGACGTGGTTGGGGACGAGGTCCGCGAGCTGGTCGAACCACCACAGCGAGAGCTGGGTGAGGACTCGGCCCTTGTCGGGGATGTCGGTGGGCAGCACCCAGTCGAAGGCGCTGGTGCGGTCGCTGGCGACCATCACGAGGTCGCCCGCCTCGTTCTGGTACAGGTCGCGCACCTTGCCGGTGTGCAGATGCACCAGGCCCGGCACCTGCTGGGGCTCGGGCTTTACTACGAATCCGGACACGGTTCCTCCCCGTGGTTGTTGCCAATCGGTCTTGATTCTCCCGTACGCGCGGGGGAAGCCCCCGGTCAGGGTGGACGGGGCGCGCGGAACGGTTCCGTACGGATGTGCTTCGGTGCCGGTGCTCGTACGTCCGGCCGGGGTCAGGTGCCCTTCGTCCGGCCGGGGTCAGGTGCCCTTGGCGATGCGGTCCAGGAGGTTCGCCGTCGCCTTCTGGACGCGGGGGTCGACGTGCCCGGGGCGGTCCAGTGCCGGGGACCACGCGAAGGTCCCTGACGCGAAGACTAGGGCGCCGCTGGGGGCCCGGTACAGGGACGTCTCCTGGTGGCGCAGGGCACCCTCGCCGTCCCGGTACGGGGAGTGGGCGAGGAGGATGCGGCCCCGGTGCTCGGGCAGCGCGGTGCGCGGGAAGTAGCGGTCGGCCTCGCCCGCGACCAGGCCCTCGATCTCGTCGCCCTCGCCGGCCCCGGTGCCCTCCCACAGCCAGTGCTCGGCGTTCCGCACGACGAGGGAGCTCGGCTCGGGGACTCTTCCCGCGTACTGGATTCCCATCAGCTGCTGCTCGGGGCGGCCCGCCTCGCGCCACAGGGCGGTCTTGCCTGGGCCGCGGCGCTTGAGGCAGGAGAGGAAGCGGTCGGGGACGCCGGAGGGGGCGGGGGCCAGCTCGACCTGCCAGTACATGGTGTTCGCCGACAGGAAGACGAGGGAGGTGCCCTGGTCGCGGGCGCGCTCGGCGGCCCTGCGCATGGGGACGGACCAGTACTCGTCGTGGCCGGGGAAGATCAGGCCGCGGTAGCGGGAGGTGTCGATGCGGCCGGCGTGCAGGTCGCGGGCGTCCGCGTAGGCCAGGTCGTAGCCGTAGCGCTCGGCCCAGCGGATGAAGTCGTAGGCGTGCCCGACGTGCAGGGGCAGGCCCTGGCCCGCGTACGGGCGGTCGAAGGAGACGGTGGTGGCGGCGTCCTCCTCGCCGAGCAGCCGGCCGCGCTCGTCCCACGCGTGGTAGAGGCTGGCGCCGGTGCGACCGTCCTCCGGGTAGAGGTTGTACGCCTGCCAGGTGATGTCCGGGAGCAGCAGCAGGTAGTCGGCGGCGCGGTCGTCGCGGACCGTGAAGGGGACGTGCGTGCGGTGGCCGTCGGCGCTGGTCAGCACGGCGACGTAGGCGCCGAGGCTCCAGTACTCGGGGATCTGGAGGCGCCAGGACTGCCACCAGTGGTGGCAGGAGACCGTGCGGTCGGCGGCCAGCGGGGCGGGCTGGACGATGCCGGAGAGGCGGGGGCTGGTGTCGACCTTGAGGGCGCCGGCGCCGCTGTAGTGGCCGATCCGGTAGACGTACGCGGAGAACTCCTGCGGCGGGTTGACCGTGACGTGGAAGTCGACGGAGCCGCCGGGCGAGACGGAGCCCGACGAGGTGAAGCCTTTGATCTGGCAGTTCACGTCGTCGGCCGCGCGGGGGCCCGAGGTGCGGCGGGGCGGCGGGACCTTGGCACCGGTGGCCGGATCCAGCTCCGCGTACCAGGGGACGACCGTGCCGTCCGCGTCGAGGTACTGGTCGCCGCCGCGCAGCCAGGGCAGCGGGCCCTGGCCGAAGGGGTCCGAGACGGCGTGCGCGAGCGCCCCCGATTCCCAGCGAATCTGCTCCGCCCCCACGTCACATCCCTCCCTCGGCCCCCCGAGCCCTCAGCGGTCGTCCGGACCGACAGTGGTGCGTCGGCTGTCAGCTCCAGGACCCCAGCACATCACATAACGCACGCACTCCGTCACCGTTCGTCGCGAATTGGCGTGAAACGGAACCCCTTACTCCGTTCGTGGGACCTGTCGGCGGTTCTGCGCGGGACCTGTCGGTGGCTCTGCGGGGGACCGTCGGTGGCCCTGCGCCGGGGACTTGTCGGCGGTTCCGCGCGGGACCCTGCCGACGGCTCCGCGTACACCCCGTTCACACCAGCCGTACGGGCTTCTCCGGCCGTACGCCGGTGTCGGCGAGCCAGCCGCGCAGCGGGCCCGGGTCGCCGTCCTCGACGAGGCTGAGGACGGGGCCCGTGAGGTCGTTGCGACGCTTGCCCTCGACGAGCAGGGTGGGGCCGTCCAGCCAGTCCAGGCCCGGGGCGGCGCCCGCGGTGTCGACGGCGGCGCAGCAGACCATCGCGGTGACGTGGTCGGCGAGCAGGTCGCGGCCGGTGCGGGGCGGCTGGATGGGGAAGACCGGCAGCGGGTCGCCGCCCCAGGAGCCGCCGTCCTGGAACTCCTGGCCGTCGCCGAGGACGACCGGCGCGGGCGGCGCGGCCGCCGCTTCCTCGCGGGCCGCCTCGGCGGTGATCCCGGCGGCGAGGGCGTCGGTGCGCTCCTCGTCGCTGCGGCCGTCGTCGGGGCCGGGGGCGCCGGTGTGGGTGACGGTCTCGGCGGCGAGGTGGTCCATGACGCGGGCCAGGGTGGGGCCCGTACGGTCGCCGCCGGAGCGGCGGACACCGAGGGTGTCGAGGACGCGGTGCAGCCGGGCGGCCTCCGTACGCCACTTCCGGTCGACGACCTCCTCCGGATACGCCTGCCAGTCGACCGGGGACCAGTCGGGGCCCGGGGTGGCGGGGCCGCCGTGGAAGAGGCGGGCGGCCAGCAGGGAGGTGGCCTCGTCGACGGCGCCCGGCTCCTCCAGGAGGTCGCAGGCGGGGCGCTCGCCGAGCCGGGAGGCGAACTCGTCGGCGAGGCGGTCGCGGCGGGAGAGCTCGGTGAGGGCGGAGACCACTCCGGCGTCGAGCCGGGAGGGCCAGCGGCCCATCCGCCAAGCGGGCAGCGCGACCCGGGTCAGCAGCCGGTCCCAGCCCGCATAGGCGAGGCCGACCTGATCCTGGGCGACGATCCGCAGCCCGTAGTCCACGGCCTGGGCGCGCTCGGACGCGGCGGCGGCGACGCCCCGCTCCAGCTGCGTGATGTGCTCGCGGCAGGCCGCGAGGAGGATCCGGGAGATCCGGCCGAGGGGCGCCAGCGCGATCCGCCGCACCACTCCCCCCGGGCCCCGGGCCGGCTTGACGGCGACCGCGACGGCCGCGTCCAGGCCCCGTACGAAACGGCGGGCGGCGGCTATGTCGGGGTGCGCGGAGGGGCCCGTACCGGCGACGACCGGGGCGAGGACGGCGCGCAGCTCGGCGACGCGCATCCACCACAGGAAGGGCGAGCCGATCACCAGGACCGGGGCGGTGGGGGCGGATGCGGGCCCGGACACGGACCCGGAGGCCGTGGACCCGGAGGCTGTGGACCCGGGGGCTGTGGACCCGGAGGCTGTGACCCCGGACGCCGTGACCCCGGACGCCGGGGCGCCGGGACCGGAGGCCGGGGCGGTGGGCCCGCTGCGTATGGACTCGGCCGGCCGGGACCGCGCATCGGCGCGCCGGGGCTTCGGGCGGCCCGCCGCGCGCACGGCGGCGTGCGAGCGGTCCTCCAGCCAGCTGTCGCAGTCCGGGGTCAGGGCTATCGCGGACGGCGCGGGAACGTCGAGCCGCTCGGCCAGGTCCCGCACGAGGCGGTAGAGATCGGGGGCGGAGGCCTCGGAGAGCTCCACCGTGGGCGTCACGGCGGGCCGGGCCCGCGTCACGACAACGGCGACCGTCAGGCCGACCAGCAGCGTCACGAGCGCGACACCGGACACCGCCCAGCGCGCCACGTCCCAGCCCGCGCCCGCGAGCCGCCCGGACACTCCGCCGACCAGCAGCACGACGGCCACGGCCGCCGGCAGCAGGGCCAGCGCCAACGCCCGGCTGCGCACCCGCAGCACGGCGAGCGCACGCTCCCGCGCGGCTTGCGCCCCCTGCTCCGTACCCAGGACACCCGAGGCACGCGACGCACTCGAACCACCGGAACCTGAAGAACCGGGCCGAGAATCGGGGCCAGTGGAACTGGCACCGGAATCAGACACACCGGACACGACCGGATTCACCCCCTCTGCCCTGATCGCCCTGCTGGCTCTTCCCTGGGGTACTCACTCCCCCACTGTGGCACCCGCCACTGACATCGCAATGTCGGTGGGCCAAGTGCCGGAACGCTTGCGCGGCACCCTAGTTGGGGCTTCGGCACGAGTCATCCGGATGGGCGAGCCGTCACCCGATGGAATGGCTTTGGGTAAAGGTGCTGGCTTCCGGGGCGAAGCCGGGATTCGGGTACGAGGCCGGGCGCGGAGCCGGGTCCGGGTTCGGATTCGGGTACGGCTTCGGGTACGGAGCCGGGACGCGCGCCCGGGTACGCGGCGGGGCGCACGCCCGAGCACGCGCGGGCCCGGTACGGGTCCTGGCATCGGGCCTGGCACGGAACCGGGCGCGGGGGCACGCGCCCGGACACGTTTCAGCCGGGACCCGGTCGGGCCCCGGCTGAAACGTGTCCCGCTCAGTCCCGCTCAGTCCTGCGCAGCGTCCCGTGCGGCCTGCGCCGCGATGTCCGTACGGTGCTGCGAACCGTCGAGCCGGATCCGCTCCACCGCGCGGTACGCCCGCTCGCGCGCCTGGGTCAGGTCGGCGCCCGTGGCGGTCACCGACAGCACCCGCCCACCGGCGCTCAGCACGGCGCCGGAACCGTCCCGCTTGGTGCCCGCGTGGAGGACGAACGCCTCGGGGGCGTCCTGGGCCGCCACGTCGGCGAGGCCCTCGATGGGGTCGCCGGTGCGGGGCGTACCGGGGTAGTTGTGCGAGGCGATGACGACGGTGACGGCCGCGTCGTCGCGCCAGGCCAGCGGCGGCTGGACGTCCAGCGTGCCGTTGGCGGCGCCGAGCAGGACGCCCGCGAGGGGGGTGCGGAGCCGGGCCAGTACGACCTGGGTCTCGGGGTCGCCGAAGCGGGCGTTGAACTCGATGACCCGCACGCCGCGGCTCGTGATCGCAAGGCCCGCGTACAGCAGCCCGGAGAACGGCGTGCCACGGCGCCGCAGCTCGTCGACGGTCGGCTGGAGCACGGACTCCATGACCTCGTCGACGAGCTTGGGGTCGGCCCACGGCAGCGGCGAATAGGCGCCCATGCCACCGGTGTTGGGGCCCTCGTCGCCGTCGAGCGCACGCTTGAAGTCCTGCGCGGGCTGCAACGGCAGCACGGTCACTCCGTCGGTGATCGCAAAGAGCGACACCTCGGGACCGTCCAGGAACTCCTCGATGACGACGCGCTCGCAGGCCAGCGCGTGCGCCCGCGCCTGGGCCACGTCGTCCGTCACGACGACGCCCTTGCCGGCCGCCAGCCCGTCGTCCTTGACGACGTACGGGGCGCCGAAGGCGGCGAGCGCGGAGTCGATCTCCTCCGGCGTCGTGCACACGTAGCTGCGCGCGGTGGGCACCCCGGCCGCCGCCATCACGTCCTTGGCGAACGCCTTGGACCCTTCCAGCTCGGCGGCCTCCTTCGAGGGGCCGAAGACCGGAATCCCGGCCTCCCGCACGGCGTCGGCGACGCCCGCGACGAGCGGGGCCTCCGGGCCGACGACGACGAGACCGGCGCCGAGTTCGGTGGCGAGGCGCGCCACGGCGGCCCCGTCGAGGGCATCGACCGGGTACAGCTCCGCCACTTCCGCAATGCCGGCGTTGCCGGGGGCGCAGTAGAGGGCGGTGACGTCGGGGTCGAGGGACAGAGAGCGGCACAGGGCGTGTTCGCGGGCGCCGCCGCCGATGACGAGGACCTTCACGGAGTGCAGCCTAGGGCCTGCGAGGGGGACGAAGTCGCACGGGGTTGGAGTTACCGCCCATGGGGGTGCGGGGACGGGCTTGTTGTTTGCTACGACGGGGGTGGGGTCGCCGACTGCGAGAGGGGCGGGGCGATGGCTGCAGCGAGGGGCAGGGCGATGGCTGCGGCGCCGGTGGGTCGGTGCCCTGGTCAGGGGCTGCACGGGCCTGAACGAGGGCCGTACGGGACCGCATGGGACATGCGTCGCCCTGGGGTCGCATGGGACCGCACGGGAGCTGCGTCGCCCTGGGACCGCGTGGGACCGCGTGGGACCGCACGGGAGCTTGCTGTCGCCCTGGGGTCGCCCGACTCCCTGCGTCGACCCCCTGCGTCGGCCGTCGGCCGTGCATGGGCCTGGGCCCGGTTGTGTGGAAGCCCGCGTCGGCCTCGGGCGGATCGGCGGAGGCCCCGCGCCAGCCTCGGAGCTGGATGCGTGGAGGCTCCGCGTCGACCTCGGGCGGTTCCACGGAGGCCCCGCGTCGGCCTCGGGCAGTTCGGCGGAGGCTCTGCGTCAGCCCTGTGCCGCACAGGGCCAGCCGTACGACGGTTCTGCGTCGTTCTCGGGCCTGGCCGTGCGCAGGTACAGGGCCGGTTCTCAGGCTTGGCCCGTCGTCCCCAGGCCGCCCGGCTCAGTCCCGCGCAGGCCCCGCTCAGTCCCGCGCAGGCCCGCGTCAGCCTTGGCCGATCGGGCTCCGGCTGCCCCGGCCCTGCGTGGGTCCAGGCCACTCAGGACCGGCCCGAGACGCCCCGCGCCGGCCTCCCGGCTCGCTGCTCCCGGCTCCCGGGCCCACGGGCCCGGCCCCGTCACTCGTTGACGAACTCCTCGACCACCGTCGCGCCCAGCTCGCGCACGATCAGGTCGTGACCGGACAGCGCCGAGTCGACCAGGTCCGGATCGTCGTCCTCCGGTACGTCGTCCTCGGCGGAGACCGGCGGGCGCTCCTGGACGGCGCTGTGCTGCGGCGCAGCGGCGGGCGGCGGCGTGGGTGCCTGGTACTGCCCCTGCAGAGGCTGCGCGGCCGGCTGCTGCTGCGCAGCCTGCTGAGGCGCCGACTGCGGTACGGGAGCGCCGGCCTGCGGTGCCGCTGCCTGCGGCGGACGCGGGGCGGCCGGGGCCGCGGGGGCGCTGCCGCCGAAGCCGCCACCGCCACCGCCACCGAAGCCGCCACCGCCGCCTCCGTACCCTCCGGGAGGACCGGCGGGCGGCATTCCGCCGCCCCCTCCCCCACCACTCGCGTCGACGACGGACTCGATCCGCCACTGCACCTGGAAGGACTCGGCGAGGACCTGCTTGAGGACGTCCTCGCTGCCGCTGCTCGCGAAGTTGTCGCGGGCACCGGCGTTGATGAAGCCGACCTGGAGGGTGGTCCCGTCGAAGCCGACGACCTGGGCGTTCTGACTGAGCAGGATCCAGGTGAAGCGGCGCTTGTTCTTCACGGCCTCCAGGATCCCGGGCCACATGTTCCGCACCTGGGCGGCGCCCTGTGAAGCGGCGGCGCTGGGCGCCGCCTGGGCGGGGGCCGCACCGGCCGGTGCGGACGGTGCGGCCGCCGGAGCCTGGGCCTGGGGCGCGACGGGCTCGGGCCGTCCCTGTCCCGGCGCGGAGGCGGTCGGCCATCCGCCGGGCCGCCGCGCGGGGGCGGCGGCGGGCGGCGGAGCAGCGGGCGCCGGGGCCTCGGGTGCGGGTGCGGGAGCCACGGGGGCGGCAGCCTGCGCCGGCGCCACCGGAGCCTGGGCGTCCGGAGCCTGGGCCATCGGGACCTGGGGCATCGGCGCGTGAGCTGCCGGAGCCATCGGCGCGGGAGCACCCGCACCACCGCCTCCCGGCGCCCCCGGCACTCCCTGCCCTCCGGGTGCCCCCTGCATCCCGTGCGCCTCGGGTCCAGGCACGTACCCCATGGCGGGCATCCCCGGCATGGCCCCGCCGGGGACGAACCCGCCCCCGGCGCCGGTCCGCTCCAGCCGGTCCAGCCGCGCCTGCACGGACCGCTCGTCGTCGAACGCGGCGGGCAGCAGCACCCGCGCGCAGATCAGCTCCAGCTGCAGCCGCGGCGAGGTGGCCCCGCGCATCTCCGTAAGCCCGGAGTTGACCAGATCGGCGGCCCGGCTCAGCTCAGCGGCCCCGAAGACGGACGCCTGCGCCTGCATCCGCTCCACGACGTCGGCGGGGGCGTCGATCAGCCCCTTCTCCCCGGCATCGGGCACGGCCGCCAGGATCACCAGGTCCCGCAGTCGCTCCAGCAGGTCCGCCACGAACCGCCGCGGATCGTTGCCCCCTTCGATGACCCGGTCCACGACCTCGAAGGCCGCCGCCCCGTCCCCCGCCGCGAACGCGTCCACCACGGAGTCCAGCAGCGACCCGTCCGTGTACCCGAGAAGCGCGGTGGCCATGGCATACGTCACACCGTCGTCGGCCGCCCCGGCCAGCAGCTGGTCCATCACGGACATCGAGTCACGCACTGACCCGGCCCCCGCCCGGACGACCAGCGGCAGCACGCCGTCCTCGACCGAGGCGTTCTCCTTGCCGCACACCTCGCCGAGGTAGTCCCGCAGCGTCCCCGGCGGCACCAGCCGGAACGGGTAGTGGTGCGTACGCGACCGGATGGTCCCGATGACCTTCTCGGGCTCGGTCGTCGCAAAGATGAACTTCAGGTGCTCCGGCGGCTCCTCGACCACCTTCAGCAGGGCGTTGAAGCCCGCCGAGGTGACCATGTGCGCCTCGTCGATGATGTAGATCTTGTACCGGCTGCCGGCCGGCCCGAAGAAGGCCTTCTCCCGCAGGTCACGCGCGTCATCCACACCACCGTGCGAAGCGGCGTCGATCTCGATCACGTCGATCGACCCGCGCCCGTTCCTCGCCAGGTCCTGGCAGGACTGGCACTCGCCGCAGGGCGTGGGCGTCGGCCCCTGCTCACAGTTCAGACAGCGCGCCAGAATCCGCGCGCTGGTCGTCTTTCCACAACCCCGCGGCCCGCTGAACAGGTACGCGTGGTTGACCCGGTTGTTCCGCAGGGCCTGCATCAGCGGGGCAGTGACATGCTCCTGCCCGATGACCTCGGCGAACGACTCGGGGCGATAGCGGCGGTACAGCGCAAGGGACGACACACATACGAGGTTATCGGGACCCACTGACAACCAGTCCCGCCCCGAGCCCCGGGACACCCCACCGAAACCGCGGAACCCCTGACGGAAAGCCCCCGGGGAACGCAAAGACCCCCCACGCACCCGCCAGAGCCAACCTACCCTTGCTGCCTTCCGGCCCTGGGGGAGTTCAGTCAGATAGCGCCACGTGAGGGGCTGAAGCCCACCCTAGCCGATCCCCTGCCCCAAAAACGACCCGGTCCCACCTGCGGATCCCTCCGGACGCCCGTCCCGACCCCCTCCCCGGGAACGCGGTCGCAAGCACTCCCCAACGTCTTGTATTGTTTGCGGCGGAGGATTCGCCTAGTGGCCTAGGGCGCACGCTTGGAAAGCGTGTTGGGGGCAACCCCTCACGAGTTCGAATCTCGTATCCTCCGCAGGCAGAAGGCCCGGACCGTGTGAACGGTTCGGGCCTTCGTCTTTTCCCGTCCATGTCGCCCGGCGGGAGGGTCAGTCGCCGTCCGCGGCTTGAAAGGTGCGGCGGTACGCCTGTGGTGAGACGCCGATCGCGGTGTGCAGGTGCTGGCGCAGCGAGGCGGCCGTCGCGAATCCCACCTGTCCGGCGATCTGCTCGACGGGCAGGTCGCTGGACTCCAGCAGCTCCCGTGCCCGGGCGACGCGTTGGCGGGTCAGCCACCGTCCCGGGCTGATCCCCACCTCGTCCCGGAACCGGCGGGCGAAGGTACGCAGGCTCATCCGGGCATGCCCGGCGAGGTCGGTCAGCGTCAGGGGCTCGGCCAGCCGTCCGAGCGCCCAGTCCCGCGTCGCCGCGGTCCCGGTCTCGGACGGCGCGGGTACCGGCTGCTCGATGTACTGCGCCTGCCCGCCTTCCCGCCACGGCGGGACCACGCACCGCCGCGCGACCCGGTTCGCCAGCTCGCTGCCGTGGTCCTTGCGTACGAGGTGGAGGCACACGTCCACGCCGGACGCGGCCCCGGCCGAGGTGAGGACGTCGCCGTCGTCGACGAAGAGCACGTCGGGGTCGAGTGCCACCCGCGGGTACAGCTCGCGGAACCGGTCCGCCAGGCTCCAGTGCGTCGTGGCCGGGCGGCCGTCGAGCAGCCCGGCCGCGGCGAGAGTGAAGGCGCCGGTGCAGATGGAGACGGTGCGGGCGGTGGCCGGGATCAGCGCGAGGGCGTCGGTGACCGCCGCCGGGAGCTCCGCCGTGGTGGGTGGCGGACCGTACGGCGGGATGATCACCGTGTCGGCGGTGCGCAGCGCCTCCGGCCCCTGTCTGGTGTTGATCTCGAAGTCGGCGCAGGTGCGTACCGGGCGGCCGTCGACGGTGCAGGTGACGACCTCGTAGTGGTCGTCCGCCGTGCCGAAGACGCGCTGGGGGATGCCGAGTTCGAAGGGGTAGACCCCGTCGAGGGCCAGGACGACGACGCGGTGCACCGGCCGGACGCGGCGTTCGGTTGCCATGGCACGATTCTATCGGTTAATGGCATTCAGGCCACTGCTGCCGGGCGCGGGCGGGCGGCAGGCTGAGGTCCATGAACGACATCACCACCATGCGCGCGATCAGCCAGGACGTCCTCGGCGGCCCCGAGGTGCTCAAGGAGGTCCGGTTGCCGCGACCGACTCCCGGGCCCGGCGAGGTACTCGTCCGGGTACACGCGGCCGGGGTCAACCCGACCGACTGGAAGCACCGTTCCATGGCCGGGCTCATGCTCGGCGAGCCGCCGTTCGTCCTCGGCTGGGACGTCTCCGGGGTCGTCGAGGAGGCCGGGCTCGGCGTCACTCTCTTCAAGCCCGGCGACGAGGTCTTCGGCATGCTGCCCTACCCCTACGGGCACGGTTCGCACGCCGAGTACGCCACAGGACCCGCCCGCGCCTTCGCCCCCAAACCCGCCGGCATCGACCATGTGCAGGCCGGCGCCCTGCCGCTGGCCGCACTCACCGCCTGGCAGGCGATCGTCGACACCGCGCACGTCCGGGCCGGGCAGCGGGTGCTGATCCACGCGGCGGCCGGCGGCGTCGGCCACCTCGCCGTACAGATCGCCAAGACCCTCGGTGCGTACGTCATCGGCACCGCGAGCGCACCCAAACACGACTTCGTACGCGGCCTCGGCGCCGACGAGGTCATCGACTACCGCAGCACGGACGTCACCGAGGCCGTCCGCGACGCCGACGTCGTCGTGGACGCCCAGGGCAGCGAGCACGCCGTCCGCTCACTGCGCAGCCTGCGCCCGGGCGGCCTCCTGGTGTCCCTGCGCCCCGACGGGCACCCGGCACTGGCCGCGGAGGCGGACCGGCTCGGCGTGCGCGCCCAGGCCATGCTGGTCGAAGACGATCACGCCGGGATGCTGGCCGTCGCCCGGCTCGCGGCCGACGGCCGACTGCGCGCCGAGATCGCCGGCACGTTCGAGCTGGCGGATGCGGCGAAGGCACACGCTCTCGGCGCCACGGGCCGCACCGCGGGGAAGCTGGTACTGACCGTCCGGTGAAGAGGGCAAGCGGTCGCCGGGGGTGGGACGCCTCGGGCAAGCGGTCGCCTGGTGGGACGCCTCGGGCGACCGCCCGCCGCACGCCTCCCACGGAGCTCGCGGTCGGCGCTGAGCCCCGAGCCGCACGCCTCCCACGGAACTCGCGGTCGGCGCCGAGCCCGGGCCGCGCGCCACTCCGCCGGATCCGCTCAGAAGGTGGACAGCATGCCGTCCACCACGTTCAGCAGGGCCTGCCGGTCGCGGCGGACCCTGGCGAGCACCCGCAGGCCGTAGTAGCCGCTCAGCACTTGACCCGCCAAGGTCCGGGCGTCATGCGCCTCGGTGATCTCGCCGGTCCGCTGTCCGCCGGTGATGGCTTCGCACAGAGTCTCCTCGACGGCGGTGAAGTGCCGCAGCACCTCCTCCTTCACCGCGGGGTCCGAACTGGCCTTCTCGACGGAGGCGTTGATGGCGAAGCACCCCGGGGTCTCAGGGTCCGCGAGATCGGCGTCGATCGCCCGGACGATCATTTCCCGGAGTCGGCTCTTGACCGGTCCCGGCCCCTGCAGGAGAGCGGCCTGCTCCACCCTGGTGGTGTCGTAGTAGTGGCGCAGGGCTCGCAGATACAACTGCCGTTTGTCTCCGAAGGCGTTGTACAGACTCGACTGGCCCAGGCCGGTGCACGCGGCCAGGTCGCGGGTGGATGTCTCCTCGTAACCCTGCCGCCAGAACGTGTCCATGGCAGCCGCGAGCGCGTGCGTCTCGTCGAACTTTCTGGGCCTGGCCATGCTCACACCCTAGATGTTTTAGAGCGTTCGCACAAAAACCTGCCACGAGGCCCCAGCACCTCGGCAACCGGCGCCACCGCCAGGAGAGTTCGAGGCGGCGCGGCAGCCTTGAATAGTTTTGAATCATGCGCTCCAAAACCGTGTTAGCGTCGCCCCCTGACCGTCGGTACCCGCTCTCATCACCCCACGACTGGAGGCGCTCCATGCCCCTGGCCATCTACGTACTCGGCCTGGGAATCTTCACCCAGGGCACGTCGGAGTTCATGCTGTCCGGACTGCTCCCCCACATGGCCCACGACCTCGGCGTCTCCATTCCTGACGCCGGTCTGCTCATCTCTGCCTTCGCGATCGGAATGGTGGTCGGCGCGCCGCTCCTGGCCGTTGCGACCCTCAAGTGGCCTCGCCGCACAGCCCTGGCGGTCCTCCAAGCGGTCTTCATCGCCGCCCACGTCGCCGGAGCCCTGGCGCCCGGTTACGGGGTGCTCTTCGCCACCCGCGTCATCAGCGCCCTCGCCTACGCCGGCTTCTGGGCCGTTGCCGTCGCCACCGCCGTCGCGCTCGTTCCGGCCCACGCCAAGGGCAAGGCCGTCGCCGTCGTCGCCTCCGGCCTGACCCTCGCCACCATCGTCGGTGTGCCCGCCGGGTCGTTGCTCAGCCAGTTCTCCGGCTGGCGCGCCGCCTTCTGGGGCGTCGCGGCCCTCACCCTGGTGAGTCTGCTGTGCTCCCTGTTCGCCGTCCCCGGAGGCAAGGGTGCCGCAGACGAACAGCGCACGATCCGCAGCGAACTGAAGGCCATGGCCCGCCCGCAGCTCTGGCTGTCCTACGCCGTGACCGCCTTCGCCTTCGGCGCGGTCATCGTCACCTTCAGCTACCTCGCCACGCTGCTCACCGATGTCACCGGCCTGTCCGAAGGCTGGGTGCCCGTCCTCCTGGCCCTCTTCGGCGTGGGCGGCCTGATCGGGATGGCCATCGGCGGCAAGGTCGCCGGGACCCATCCGATCCGCACGCTCGTCCTGGGTACCGGAATCCTGGTACTGGCCTCTGTGCTCCTGGCCCTTACGGCGAGGAACACGGTGGTCACCGTCCTCCTGGTCTTCGTCCTCGGCCTGGTCGGCTACGTCACCAATCCCGTCCTGCAGTCGCGAGTGTTCGTCGTGGCACCCGGCGCGCCCACCCTCGTCGGCGCGACCAACACCTCTGCCTTCAATGTCGGAAACACGCTGGCTCCCGCCCTCGGCGGCACGGCCATCAGCGCCGGCCTCGGCTACGCCTCCGTCGCATGGGTGGGGGCCGCCCTCGGCGCCGTCGCGCTCCTCGGCTCCCTCTGGGCAGGCCACCTCCAATACCGCGGCCGTCGCTCCAGCGGCATCGTCGCCCAGGGTGCCGTGCACCAGGAAGAGCCGGCCACGACCCGCGTCTGAGGGAGGAGAACGCGGCGCTGCGCGGAGAGGACGCCGAGTTGCGGCAGGAGCCGGAACCGCACCGCCCGTCGGGGGGCTAGCACCACCCCCGATCGGCTGGGCCGCCCCATGCCGTCGGGCGGGCGTTTCCGGGATCGTTTGATCCATCAGCTGCTCCGGCAGCCACTCCGCCAGACACTCCGTCAGCACGGAACGTTGCGAGACGTCCCCACCGCGATGATTCGAGGCCCGCCATGACCGCCGTCACCACCGCCCCGCTCTCCTACCGCTACGACAGCGACGCCGGTTCCGCGCCCGCCGCGCCCCGGGTCGGCTTTCTGCGGGGGCCGTTCGCCGCCGCCACGTACCGGGAGATCGGGTACACGCTCACCTCGCTTCCGGTGGCGGTCGGCGGGTTCGTGTTCGCCGTCGCGATGTTCTCGACGGGTGCCGCGCTCGTCGTCACCGTCCTCGGGCTTCCGGTGCTGGCCGCGATGCTGGCCGGGGCGCGGGGGCTGGGGGCGGCGGAGCGGGTGCGGGCGCGGCACGGGCTCGGGCTCGACGTGGCGGACCCCGGGCCGCTGGCCGCTTCGGAGCGGGGCGGCTTCTGGGGTGCGATGCACCGGCGCCTCTCGGACGTGAAGGGGTGGCAGGCGCTGCTGTTCCAGTTCGTGATGTTCCCGTGGCGGGTGTTCAGCTTCGTGACGACGGTGGTCTTCCTGGCCGTGGGCTGGGCGGTCGCGCTGCTGCCCGCGTACAACTGGGTCTTCCCGCGGTACGTGGACGGCTGGAGCGGCTACCGCGTCTACGACTACACCGCCGGCGGCGTCCACCACACGTACGACATCTCCTCGCCCCTCCAGGTCGCCGCGGTGTCGCTGCTCGGCCTGCTGATCGTCTTCCTCACGCCGAAGCTGGTGCGGGCCCTGACGAACGTGGACCGGGCGGCGGTGCGGGGGCTGCTCGGGAAGTGAGTTACGGGGGCAGGGGTGGAGGGGTCCGGGCCGCGGGGATGCGGTCCGGGCCCCTCCGTGCGTGCGGGGAGCGGGCGCACGAGAGGCGGGGAGGGCCGGTTCTCCGGTCCTCCCCGCCTCCTTCCGTCCTGCCAGGGGCTACTGCCCCTTACCGGCGTCAGCCCTGCTGGTCCGCCTTCCGGCGGCGCACGACGAAGACCGCGCCCGCGCCGAGCACGATCGCCGCACCCGCCGCGAGGGCGAGCTGCGAGGTGCCGTCGGCGCCGGTCGAGGCGAGGTTCCCTGCGTCGGTGCTCACCGGGACCGTGGACGTGCCGCCCTGCGGGGTCGGGACCTGGGTGTTGCCCTTGACCGGGGTGGACGTGGCGTCGTCGACCTTGCCGGGCTTGCTGCCCGCGGCGAGGATCGAGAAGGAGTACTCCTTCAGCTCGTTGCCGCCGCAGGAACCGTTCTCGTTCCAGTAGTCACCGGCGACGAAGGCGATGCCGTCGGCGGCCGGGGCCTTCTTGTCGACCGTCAGCCGCAGCTTCAGGTCGGCGGACTTGCCGGCCTTCAGATTGGTGACGGTGCCCGCGTACTGGGCCTCCCCGACGTCCTTCCAGTCGGAGGAACCGGCGCCTGCGGACTGCAGGTGCAGCAGGTTGCCGATGTCGTTGTAGTCGCTCTTGCTGCCGCCGTAGACCACGGCGAACGGCTTGACCTCGTCGAAGTCCTTCCGCGTGGTGTTGGTGACGCGGAGGGTGAAGTTCACCGTCGTACCGGCGACGACCTTGGACGGCAGGCCGACCAGCGTGGAGCTGAGCGACGCGTCGACCTTGCACTCCTCGTCGACGGGCGGCTTCGTCGGGTCCGGCGTCGGCGGCTTGGTCGGGTCCGTCGGGTCCGGGCTCGGCGTCGGCGGCTTCGTCGGGTCGGGCTTGCCCGCCTCGGCCTTGGCGTCGGCGAGTGCCTTGTCCGCGGCCGTCTTCACGGCCAGGGCCTTGTCGGCGGTGGTACGGGCGACGTGGATCCGTCGCGACGCGGCGACCCGCGCGTCGTCCGCGGCCGTGTCGGCCTCGGTGTACGCCTTGTCTGCGGCCGTCTTGGCGTCCGCCGCCTTGACGGCTTCCTCCTGCGCGGTCTTGAGCGCCTGCTGGAGGGGGGCCTTGTCGGCGTCGGTGGCGTCCGTCGGCAGCGCGTCGAGGGCCGCCTGCGCCTCGGTGACCTTCTTGTCCGCGGCGGTCTTGGCGTCCGCGGCGTCCTTGGCCGCCTTCTTCGCCTCGGCCGCCTTCACCAGGTAGGGCATGTCCGGGTTGTTGAGCTCGGCGAGCGCCGCCGCGACGATGACGTCCCGGTCGGCGACAGCGTCGTCGTACGCCTTCTTCGCGTCGGCGGCGGCCTTTTCGAGCTTCTCCAGCTCGGCCGGGGTGGGCTTGGCCTTCTGGCCCTGTGCCTGCCCGGCCGTCGGCGCTTCCGCCGCGAAAGCGGGCGCGGCCGCGAGGAATACGACGGGCGTGGTGACCGCAGCGGCCACAGCCGTCGCGAGAATGCGGCGAATCTTCAACTGAAGCCCTTTTCTGGGTAAGGGAGATGAGAGAAAGAGAAAGCGGAAGAATGCGAAGAGCGGGCGCCGCTGCGGGGTTCTGCTCACGCGGGCGGCAGCAGGCAAGATCGTACGACTGGAATTCCGGCCGGAGAAGGGGAATTACCGTCCGGTACGGAAAGCCGGTCAGAGTGCGGCGGAACGAATGCCGCCAAGATGGACAGTTGCCCACGGCCCCGGAGTTTTCTCTGTGAGGTGTTTCACAGCCCGGGGAGCGGGAGGGGGGACGGGCCGCGCTCAGATCGCGCGCGCGACCTCCTGCGCCGCGCGGGCGACCTCCTGCGCCGCCCGTACGAAGGTCCGCAGTGCGCCCGTCTCGTCGCCCGCCCGCCACACCAGCCCGTGCCCGACCGGCTCCGCGTCCGCGAAGGGCACGAAGCAGATGCCGGGGCGCGCGTAGTACGTCGCCGTGTGCGCGGCGGCCAGCAGCGCGCCCCTTCCGGCCGCCACCAGCACCAACGCCTCCTGCATATTGGTCACCGCGGGGCCGCGCGCGATGGCCAGGCCGCCGGGCGTACGGCTCGGCGCGAGGTACTCCTGCCAGTAGTCCGGCAGTTCGCCGAGCGCCGGCAGGAGGGGCACTCCGGCCAGGTCCTCCAGGGAGAGCGAGGCGCGCGCGGAGAGCGGGTGCCCGGAGCCGATCGCCAGCACCCTCTGCTCGGTGAGGAGCGGGGCCGCGCTCGTCCCCAGATCGGCTTCCCTGGCCGGGAATTCCGTCAGTTGTACGTCGAATTCGCCGCTGCGCAACTGTCCGTACGGGTCGGCGAGCGGCACGTCGCAGATTTCCAACGCCAATTGGGGGTGACTGATCCGCAGCGCGTCTGCCGTCTTCATGACGATTTCCCCGGCCAGTGGATTGGAGAATCCGACGTTCAGGGTCGCGTCGATCCCGCGGGCGGTCTCGACCGCCCTGGCGAGGGCCTCGCCGATCGCCCGGTGGTGCGGTTCCAGGTCGCCGCGCAGCTGTCGGCCGAGCGCGGTGAGCCCGACCCTGCGGCTCGTACGGACGAAGAGCGGTGCGCCGACGCGCCGCTCCAGACGGCTGATCAGCTGGCTGACGCGGGCGCGGGAGAGGTGCATGCGGTCGGCGGTGCGGCCGAAGTGCAGTTCCTCGGCGAGAAGGAGGAAGCATTCGAGTTCGTCGCGTTCCATGGGTTTCTCCTGCGCTCGGCGGGGCGGATCAGCGGATCGACGGGCCCGTCCGATCGGTAAGCCCAGTTGAACGAACGTTGCTTTCTTCGGCATTGTTCCTGGTCTGCGCCCCGCCGAAGGTGAACGAGTGACCACTTCACCCGCTCTCCGAACCAATTCCCTCTCCATGTCCACCCGCCAGTGGGGCGTTCTGCTCGTCCTGTGCGGAGCGATCTTCCTCGAAGGCATCGACATCGCCATGCTCAATGTGGCGCTGCCCTCGATCCGGGCCGATCTGGGGCTCTCCACCGGCCAACTGCAGTGGGTGATGAGCGCGTACGTCCTCGGCTACGGCGGCTTCATGCTGCTCGGCGGACGGGCCGCCGACCTCTTCGGGCGGCGCCGGATGTTCGTGCTGTGGCTCGGTGTCTTCCTGCTGTTCTCCGGGCTCGGCGGACTCGCCACCGAAGGCTGGATGCTGGTCGCCGCCCGCTTCGTGACCGGGATCGCGGCGGCCTTCATGACCCCGGCGGGGCTCTCCATCATCACCACCGGGTTCGCCGAGGGGCCGCAGCGCAACAAGGCGCTGCTCTTCTACTCCGGCACCGCGGCGGGCGGCTTCTCCATCGGGCTCGTCGTGGGCGGGCTGCTCACGGTGCTCGGCTGGCGCTGGGTGTTCTTCGCACCCGTCGTGCTGTCGGCGCTGATCCTGGTGGCCGCGCTCGCGCTCGTACCGAAGACGCCCCGTCCGGAGCACCCGGGCCGGGGAGCGGGGCAGCGCCTCGACCTCGCGGGCGGGGTCACCGTGACCGCCGGGATCGTGACGCTGGTGCTCGGGGTGGAGCGCGCCGCGCACACCACCCCCGGCTGGACCGCGGCCACGCTCGGCGCGGGACTGGCCCTCCTCGCGGGCTTCGTCGTGATCGAGCGGCGGGTGGAGCGGGCGGGCGGCACCCCCGTCGTACGTCTTGGCATCTTCCGCTCGGGGAAGGGCGCGCTGGTCCGCGTCAATCTCTCCGGGCTGCTCCTGGCGGCCGGCTTCTTCGGATTCCAGTTCCTGGCCGTGCTCTACCTCCAGGAGCTGCGCGGCTGGTCCACGCTGGAGACCAGCTTCGCGATGCTCGTCGTCGGACTGGACGCGGTGCTTTCGCCGACGCTCACCCCGCGGCTGGTGGCGCGGTTCGGCAACGCCCGGGTGATCTTCGGCGGGGTGCTGGCGGCGGCTCTCGCGTACGCGCTGTTCCTGCCGGTGGCCGCGGACTGGACGTACCTGGCGATGTTCCCGAGCATGCTGCTGCTCGGGCTGGCGTTCTCGCTGACGTACGGGCCGATGACGATCGTGGCGACCGAGGGCGTCGACGAGGCGGAGCAGGGGATGGCGGGCGGGCTCTTCTACACGTCGTTCCAGTTCGGCGCCGCGCTCGGCCTTTCGACGGCCACGGCGGTCAATGTGGCCGCCACGAGCGGCAGTTCACCGGCCGAACTGCTCGACGGGTACCACGCGGCCTTGTGGGTGCCGCTCGGTGCGGCGGTGCTGGGGGCGGCCGTGGGCGCCTTCGGACTCCGCAACCGTACGGGGCGGGAAGCCGGCCGCGTCATCCCGCCGTCGCCTGCGGGAGCTCCGGCCGGGCACGATGCTCCGGCAGCGCACAGTGCTCCGGCAGCGCACGGCGCCTCCGCCGCCCGCTGATCAGATACGCCCCCGCCGCGAGCAGCGCACCGAGCACCGGGGCCACCAGGTACGTGGCCAGGTGCGCGGTGTGCCCGGAGAGCAGGGCCGGGCCGAACTGGCGGGCCGGGTTGACCGAGCCTCCGGTGACGGGGCCGAGCCCGACGATCGCCGCCGCGACGCTGCCGCCCATGAGGAGGGGCAGCGCGCGGGCGAGGCGCGGGACCCCCGGTGCGTACGCCGCGAGCAGCGTCATCGCCGCCATCGCGGCGGCCTCAAGGGCCGGTACGGCCGCCCCGCCCCAGGCCCCGTGCCACGCCTCGCCGGGAGCCACGGCGGCGGCGTCCGCGGCCGGACCCCACACCGCGCGCCCCAGGAACGTACCGAGTGCGGAACCCACCAACTGGGCGGCCACAAAAGGGAGTACGGCCCGGCCGGGGAACGCGCGCAGCGCCCACAGGCCGACGGTGACCGCCGGATTGAGGTGTCCGGCGGTCACCCGCTGGAGGGCGGGCGACATCACAAGGGCGATCACCGCACCGACGACGAGCGCGACCGCCGTCAGCCGGAGGGTGGGGTCGGGCACGGCCGCCACCGCCGGGGAATCGGCGACCAGCAACCAGCGGACGGCGGTGACGACGAGAAGGAGGAGGGCGGCGGTGAGGACCAATTCCCAGCAGGCCTGGCGCAGTGTGAACGCGCCGTGTTGAGTTGCCACCCGAGGAGTGAAGCGGATGACTATCCGGTTGGCAAGAGCCATGTCGAGAGAAGTGGATAACTGTCCGGTTCGGGTACGCTCCCGCCATGCGCGAGCCCGAGAGCGATCCCGCCCCCGCCACTCGTCCCGCCCCCACCACTCGTCCTGACCCCACCACTCGTCCCGCCCCCGCAGGTCACCCCGCCCTCCCGCGGGCCGACCGGCCCCCCGCCGAGCGCGCCGACGCCGCCCGCAACCGGCGCAGGATCCTCGACGCCGCCGCCCGGATCGTGGCCGACAAGGGCCCCGACTCCCTCACCATGAACGCGGTCGCGCACGCCAGCGGCATCGGTGTCGGCACCGTCTACCGGCGCTTCGGGGACGTACAGAAGCTGCTGTACGCACTCCTCGACGACCGGGAGCAGCAGTTCCAGGAGGCCTTCATGAGCGGCCCGCCGCCGCTCGGCCCCGACGCGCTGCCCGCACCGCCGACCCCGCCGGCCGTCCGGCTGCGCGCCTTCCTGTACGCGCTCGCCGACCGGGTCGCCGAGCAGCAGGAAATCCTGCTGGCCGCGGAGAGCGCATCGCCGCGCGGCCGGTACAACGGCGCCCCGTACCTGACGCTGCACACCCATGCCGCGATGCTGGTCGGGCAGGTCCAGCCGCGGGCGAACGCCGCCCTGGTGGCGCACCTGCTGCTCGCGACGCTCTCCCCGAGCCTGATCCAGCACCTGCACGAGAGCCGCGGGGTGACGGCGGCACAGATCAAGGACGGCCTCGACCAGCTCCTGTCGCTGCGGCTGGATCTCTGACTGCGGACCGGCAGCCCCCGTTTGTGTGTGCCCCCACGTGCCCCAACTGGGGTCGCACACAGTCCGAGTGACACAAGAGCGCCATTCGGCCGACCTCGCGCGCCTGCACGGGAGCCAGCCAGCAGAATCCCAGGGTGAGTTGTGGCACAGGCATTCCCAGACGCCCCCGAAGTCGCTAGCTTCCCCTCACATTTTGTTCGCATCGAGAGGACTCCTGTGAACGCTTCATCCCGCAGTCGCAGAGCCGTGGCCGCCGTCGCGTCCCTGGCGATCGCCACGCCGCTCCTGCTCGCCGCCGCCTCCCCGGCCACCGCACAGCGCAGCGGCTCCGACCCGGCGAAGGATGCCGCCAAGCTCGCGAAGAAGCTGGTGGCGGACTCGTCGGGGGAGGGCGCGTACCAGCACCTGAAGCAGTTCCAGGCGATAGCGGACTCGGCGGGCGGCCACCGTGCCGCGGGCTCGCTGGGCCACGACGCCTCGGGGGCGTACGTCTTCGGCCTGCTCAAGAAGGCGGGCTACGACGTCCACTACGAGAAGTTCGACTTCACGTACATCGAGACGCAGGCGGAGAAGCTGACCGTCGACACCCCGGCGCCCCGCACCGTCGACATCATCGCGATGTCGTACACGAAGTCCACTCCGGTCGGTGGCCTGAAGGCGTCGGTCGCGCACGTCCCCGTCGACGCGACCACCGGCTGCGAGGCCGGTGACTACGCGGCCGGGTTCACCGGCAAGATCGCCCTGATGAAGCGCGGCGGCTGCTCGTTCGCACAGAAGCAGGCCACCGCGGCGACGGCGGGCGCGGTCGGCGCGATCGTCTACAACAACGAACCCGGCACCCTCAACGGAACCCTCGGCACCCCAGCCGACGCCAAGCTCCCCACCGGCGGCATCACCCAGGCCGACGGTGAAGCGCTGGCCGCCGACATCGCCAAGGGCCCGGTCACGGTCACCCTGGACATCCGCCAGATCCAGCAGGTGAAGACCACCCGCAACGTCATCGCCGAGACCAAGGGCGGCAACGCGGACCGGACCGTCATGCTGGGCGCGCACCTGGACTCGGTCACCGACGGCCCCGGCATCAACGACAACGCGTCGGGCTCGGCGGGCCTGATCGAGGTCGCCCTCAAGCTCGCGAAGGCGACGAAGGACGGCAAGAAGCCCGCCAACAAGGTGCGTTTCGCCTGGTGGTCGGCGGAGGAGCTGGGCCTGCTCGGCGCCGAGGACTACGTCGCCAAGCTCACCCCGGAACAGCGCAAGAAGGTCGCGCTCTACCTGAACTTCGACATGATCGCCTCGCCGAACTTCGGCCAGTTCGTGTACGACGGCGACGACTCGGACAACACCGGTTCGGGCCCGGGTCCTGAAGGCTCCGCCCAACTCGAAAAGGGCATCAACGACTTCCTCGACAGCAAGAACTTCCCGCACGAGGGCACCGACTTCAGCGGGCGCTCCGACTACGGTCCGTTCATCGAGGTCGGCATCCCGTCCGGCGGCACCTTCACCGGCGCCGAGGGCGTCAAGACCCCTGCCCAGGCCGCCAAGTTCGGCGGTGAGGCGGGCGTCGCCTACGACAAGTGCTACCACTCGAAGTGCGACGACCTCAGCAACATCAACAAGAAGGCGCTCGACATCAACGTCGACGTCATCGCGCACGCGGTCGGCACCTACGCGCACGACCTGAGCTCCCTCTCCAAGCCGGTTGTCCCGAAGCCGACGACCGGCGGTGACAGCGGCAGCGGCGGCCACGGGGGTCCCGGCCACGACGCGCTGAGCAGCTAAGCAACTGAGCAGCCGAACGACCGAGCGCCGGACCGGCTGAACAGCTGGAGCTGAAGCAGCTGATCCGCCCGTGGCTCGCAGGGCGGGTGGGGGTGTGTCCCCACCCGCCCCGCTCAGGCCGCCAGCCCCAGCACCAGGGCCCCGACCACCGGCGCCGCGTACACCAGCGGGAACGGGATGTGCGCGTACCAGCGGGCCCGGACCACCGTGACGACCGCCCCGGCGAAGTACAGGACGAGCGCGACCTGGGCCGCGATCCCGACCGCCGGCACCGCAAGCCCCACCAGCAGGCCGACCGCGCCCGCCGCCTTGGCCGCGGCCAGCCGGGGCAGCCATGCCTGCGGGACGCCGTAGTCCTTGATCGGCTCCACGGCCCACTTGGCACCGAGGGCGGCCGAACCGGCCGAGAAGCCGACCATGACAGCGGCGACGACGGTCACGACAACGTAGGTGGTCGACATGGCGGGGGCTCCTCATCAGGCGTGCTCCGCAGCGGACTCGGTCCCGCTCCGGCCGGGCCGCTCGGCCCGTACACCCCTATGACTCGCCGCCCCGCGGAAGTGTGACCGCCCGGCGCGAAAAACTTTTGCGAGCCCCGCACCGGCCTCGCAGACCCCGCACCGCCCCCTGCGCCACCGCCGCCGAAGCCCCCGCCACCTGCGCCACCACCCCCTACGCCACCGCCGCCGAAGCCCCCGCCGACCTCGCCGGGCACCGGTCGAAGTGGCTGATCCGGCAGGTGTCCGCCGGTATCGCCGAACCCAGATTGACGGCCGTCCCGTCACCCGCGATCCGCCACCGCTTGCCCGCCGGAACGGAACCCACGACCCGCTCCCCCGGCTCGATCAGAATCCACTTCCCGCGCACCGTCCGGTGCCACTCGGCCGCCGCCCCGCACCGCTTGCACGACGTGCCCCCGGAGGTGCGCGGATCGGGCACGGCCCGCAACTGCCGTGCCGCGGAGCCGATTTCGATCGCGGTGCTCGCCAGCACCTCGGCCAGCAGCACCGGCTCGCGCCCACCGTCGGCCCGCTCGCACGCCGCACACACGGCCCGCCCCAGCGCCGGACGCCACCTGCCCTGCGGCCCGCCGCACGCCTCACACCCGTACGAAGAAATCATGACCCCCACCCGCAAACCACGTCGTTTACAGCTGACGTGAAGAATGCTTCCACAGGGGTCTGACAATCAGTCCTGACAGCAGCAACTCCGCAGGTCAGGACCGGTCCACCGGCACCCCGCCCGGTGCCCCGCCCAGCTCCACGAACCACTCCCGTCCCAGCAGCGCCCCGAACACCCCCGTCGGCATCCGCACCAGCGCCCGGAACGCCCCCGCGCTGCGCCCCGTGCCCCACACCTGCGACCGGTGCGCGGCCAGTGCCGCCTGCTTCCGGGCCGCGTAGCGGCGGGCGTCGACGGCGTGGGTGACGGCGGCGCGCGGGGTGTACTCGACGCGAAGCCGCGCGGTACGGAAGCCGCGGGGCGAGCGCAGCAGGGCCGTCAGCCGGAGCAGCCTGATCGGTGCGGTGCGCGGGATCGCCGTCGCCAGCACCCTTGCCACCCCGGCCAGTTCGGCAGCGGCCCGGCCCACCCCGTGCGCCCTTACGTGATCCCGGTGGCCGTAGCCGCCGCCCTCGTCGTGGATCAGCAGCAGGTCCGCGCGCTCCTCCCGGAGGATCGCGGCCAGGCGCTCGGCGGCCTCCTGGGCCGGGGCCCGCACGAACCGCTGCCGGTCCGGCGGGTCCGGGTACAGGTCCTTGCCGTGGCCGCTGTCCGCGTATCCCAGGTGCGCGACCCGGGACGCACCCAACGCCGCCCCGCTCGCGCGGAGTTCGGCCAGCCGCGGCGCCTCCTCCCGTACCGAACCCCTCACCTCCCCCCGTACGGAACCCATCTCCCCGTCCGTCGCGGACACCAGCACCACCCGGTGCCCCTCCGCCGCCGCGCGGGCCAGCGTGCCCCCCGCGTGCAGGACCTCGTCGTCGGGGTGGGCGAAGAACGCTACGAGTGTGGCCATGGGGTCCATCCTGGCAAAGCCGCCCCGCCCCTTACCCTCATGAGGACCAGCCCCGCAGACCCGGGAGTGCGAACCATGGCGGACCAGGCCCAGTTCGAGCAGCACCGCAGCCACCTGCACGCGGTCGCCTACCGCATCACCGGGTCCGTCTCCGACGCCGACGACGCCGTGCAGGAGGCCTGGCTGCGCTGGCACGCGCTCGACGACGGGACCGCCGCCAACCCCCGTGCGTACCTCACCACCACCGTCAGCCGCATCTGCTACGACCAGCTGACCTCCGCCCGCGCCCGCCGCGAGCGGTACGTCGGGCCGTGGCTGCCCGAGCCGCTGGTCACCACCCCGGCCGCCGACGGACCCGAGGAGCGCGCCACCCTCGACGAGTCCGTCAGCACCGCCATGCTCACCGTGATGGAGAGCCTCACCCCGGCCGAGCGCACCGCCTTCGTACTGCACGACGTCTTCGACGTGCCGTTCCCGGAGATCGCCGGCGCACTGGACAAGTCCCCCGCTTCCGTACGGCAGTTGGCGTCACAGGCGCGCAAGCACGTACGGGACGCGAAGCCGCGCCGGTCCGTCGCGCGCGCCGAGCACCGGCGGGCCGTGGACACCTTCCTCGCCGCCGTCACCGGGGGCGGCGACCTCGACGCGCTGCTCAGCGTCCTGGACCCGCAGGCCGTCTGGCGTTCCGACGGCGGCGGCCTCGTCACCGCGGCCCGCAAGCCGATCTTCGGCGCGGACAGGGTCGCGATGGTCGCCCAGCGGCTCTACCGCGCGTTCGACCCGGCGACCATGCGCCTGCTGACGTACGACGTGAACGGAGCGCCCGGACTCGTCCTGGACGGCCCCGTGATCGGCCAGCAGGGCGTGCTGGCCTTCACCGTCGGCGAGAACGGCCTGATCACCGGCATCGACGTCGTCGTGAACCCGGAGAAGCTCCGCCACCTGGACTTCCACGCGCTCTAGCCCGGGGGCCCGCACCCCGTCACGAGCCCTGTGACGGGCATCACCTCACACTTCCCGCCGCCGCGTCGTCCCCCGTACATGAACACCTTCGAGCAGGCCCAGCAGCGCATCGTCGTCATCGGCGCCGGATACTCCGGCCTCATGGCCGCCCTCCGGCTGTCCCCGCACGCCCAGGTCACCCTCCTGGACCCCGTCGGCCACCTCACCGAGCGCGTCCGGCTCCACGAGGTCGCCGCCGGGCGCCCCGAGTCCGAGGTCACCCACCCCCTCAACGCCCGCTTCCTGCGCCACACCCGCATCACGCACCACACCGGCCGCGCCGTCTCCCTCGACCCCGCCGCGCGCACCGTCACCACCGACACCGGCCTGGTCCTCCCGTACGACCGCCTGGTGTACGCCCTCGGCTCCACCACCCGCCTCCCCGACCGCTCCGAACGCCTCTTCACCGCCGAGTCCGCCCCGGCCCTGCACAAGCGGCTCCTCGACGGGCCCGGCCGACTGGCCGTCGTCGGCGGCGGGTTGACGGGCATCGAGATGGCCGCCGAACTCGCCGAGCGGCACGGCCGCGACTGGCAGGTCCGGCTGCTGACCTCGGACACGCTCGCCCCCGGCCTCTCCGTGAAGGGCCGCGCCCACCTCCGTACGACGCTCGCCTCGCTCGGCGTACGCGTCGAGGAGGGCCACCGCATCAGCGACCCGGACACGGTGGACGCCGACGCCGTCGTCTGGTCGGCGTCGATGGTCCCGAACACCGGCCTCGCCGCCGACGCAGGACTCGCCCTCAACTCCGTCGGCCGCATCGACGTCGACGCCGCGCACCGCTCCGTCTCGCACCCGGAGATCTACGTCGCGGGAGACGCGGGCGGCACCCACCGGATGTCCTGCCAGGCCGCACTGCCCATGGGGTCGCGGATCGCGACGTCGATCATCGCGGAGGGACGCGGAAAGGGACCGGTCGCCCACCCCGTCTCGTTCGTCCTCCAGTGCGTCAGCCTCGGCAGGCGCAACGGGCTCGTGCAGTCGGTCCGCAGCGACGACTCGCCCCGCGAACTCGTCCTCACCGGGCGGCCCGCCGCCTTCGTGAAGGAGCAGATCTGCGCCTCCACCGTCAAGACGATGTCCTTCGCGGCCCGCAGGCCGGGGGCGATCCCGCTGCAGCCGGGCTTCTGACCGGGGCATGCGCGGACGACGGCGTACGCGCGAGGACGGCGTACGCGCGAGGACGGCGTACGCGCGAAGACGGCGTACGCGCGAAGGAGGACATGCATCCACCCAAAGGGGCATACCAAAGTCACAACGGCCCCACCCATCGGCTGATGGCCGCCCTCCCACCAGTGGCTAGGCTTGAAACCCCAGCGGGCACCCGATGTGCCCTTCCACGGGGCAAGCCCACGGGGGAGCCGAGATGAGCCACAACCACCCACCGAATCCGACGGTGTTGGGGTACTCCCGCACCCGGCTCCTGCGCATCCTGGTCGGCTTCCCGGCCGTCGGACTCGGCATCGGCTTCCTGCTGCCCGCGCTCGCCCGCTGGACGGACAGCTCGGCGGCCGGACCGCTGCGCAAGGTGTTCGCCGCGCTCGGGAGCCTGGACCAGCCCTGGCAGATCGCGCTGTGCGCGCTCGCGGCCACCGCGCTCGGAGTGCTCGCCGCCTACGTCGCCGTCGCCGACTCGACGCGGGTGACCGTCACGGACGCCTCGCTCGGCATCGAGCCGCGCGACGGCAAGAAGGCCAAGGCCCTGGCACGGGCGGACGTGGCGGACGTGTACCTCGACGGCCGGGACCTCGTGGTCCTCGACGCGGCGGGCCGGCAGCTGGCCCGCACCCCGCGCCAGGCCTCCCGGCACGCACTCGCCCAGGCGTTCCGCGCGCACGACTACCCGTGGCACGACTCCCGGCCGGGCGCTTCCACCCGCACGCCGGTGGCCGCTTAGGCGCCTGCCCGCACTCCGGGGGCTGCCGCACCGCCGTCCCGCACGCCGGTGGCCGCGTAGCCGCTCTCCCGTACCCACTCCACCAGCCGTTCCTCGAACGCCCGCGCCGCCGCGCTCCGGTACGCCGACTCCCGGCGCAGCAGCGCGGCCGTCCGCACGGGCAGCGCCGGCTCGACGGGGACGCGCCGCAGCCGGTCGTCATCGGCGGCGATGGGCGCCGGGAGCACGGTCGCCAGACCGCCCCTGCCGACGACCTCGACCAGGACGCTGAGCGAGTTCGCCTCGACCGCGATGCCGGGGCGGACCCCCTGCCCCTCGAAGTACGCGTCGACGTGCCGACGGGTCGCGAAGTCCCCGCTCAGCAGGGCGAGTCGATGAGCGGCGAGCGACTTCAGCGGGACCACGTCCAGCTCCGCGCACGGATGGTCCACCCCCACCACCAGCCCCAGCGCCTCCTCGAACAGCGCCGTCGCCGCGACCCCCGCCGTGTGCTCGCCCTCGAATCCGATCCCCAGATCGAGCCGGTCGTCGAGCAGTTCGGCCTCGATGCGCGCCTGCGTCATCTCCCGTACGTCGAGCGAGATCCCGGGGTGGCGCGCACAGAAGTCCGCCACCAGCGGACCCGCCAGATACGTCGTGAACGTCGGGGTCATCGCCACCCGCAGCGTCCCCCGCGACAGGTCCCCCACGTCCAGGACCGCCCGCTCGCCGGCCGCCAGGTCCTGCAGCGCCCGGCGCGCGTACGCCGCGTACGCCTCGCCCGCGTCGGTGAGCCGCACCGAGCGCCCGGAGCGGTCGAGCAGCTGCACCTTCAGCGCCCGCTCCAACTGTTTGACCTGCTGTGACAGCGTCGGCTGCGAGATGTGCAGGGCCTCGGCCGCACGCGTGAAGTTCGCGTGCTCGGCGACGGCGAGCAGATAGCGGAGATGCCGCAGTTCCAGAGCCATGGCCTCGACTATAGATGCCATCTATCACTTACAGCGACAGCAACTCTTGGACTCTATAGGTCCAGCTCATGCATGGTGGAGCACATCGGACAACAGCCCGATGAAACGGTCGAAAGACCCGAGCCAGTCGCAAGGAGTGATCCCATGAGTGACCCTGTGAGCGATCCCGTGAGCGATCCCGTGAGTGACCCCATGAGCGACCCCATGGAGGAGATCGCCGCCGGATTCCAGCGCTTCCGGCGCGAGGCCTTCCCGCCCAGAGCGGAGCTCTTCCAGCGGCTGGCCACCACCCACACCCCGAACGCCCTGTTCATCGGCTGTTCGGACGCCCGGGTCGTCCCCGAGCTGATCACCCAGCGCGAGCCGGGCGAGCTGTTCGTCATCCGTACGGCCGGGAACCTCGTCCCGCCGTACGGCCAGGGCGCGGACGGCGTCGCCGCCAGCATCGAGTACGCGGTGAACGCCCTCGGCGTCGCCGACATCATCGTCTGCGGCCACTCCGCCTGCGGCGCGATGACCGCACTCGCCACCGGCACCGACATGTCGGGGCTCCCCGCCACCGCCACCTGGCTGCGGCACGCGGACGCCTCCAAGGCGCTGCTGGACGCCGCCCCCACCGCGCCGGACACCGCCGCACCCGGCACCGGTGACCGCGTCACGGCCCTGGTCCGCCAGAACGTCCTCGCCCAGCTCACCAATCTGCGCACCCACCCCTCGGTGGCCCGCGCACTGGCCCACCACGAGGTCACCCTGCACGGCTGGGTCTACGACATCGGCTCGGGCCGCATCGAGACCCTCGACGCCACGACGGGGGCGGCGACCCCGCTGACCGCGGGCGTCTGACACCCCCTCCCCACCCCACGTACGAAGGAAGAGAAACCATGAACAACCTCCACGCCCAGGCCGACCAGAACTCCCGCCAGCAGCTCACCGTCGCCGCCATCGAGGCCAAGACCCGCCGTGACCTGTCCTGGAAGGAGATCGCCGAGCCGACGGGCCTGTCTGTCGCCTTCGTGACCGCCGCGCTCCTCGGCCAGCACCCGCTGCCTGCCGACGCCGCCCGTACGGTCGCAGGCCTGCTCGGCCTCGATGACGACGCCGTGCTGCTGCTCCAGACCGTTCCGATGCGCGGCAGCATCGTCGGCAACGGCGGCATCCCCACCGACCCGACCATCTACCGCTTCTACGAGATGCTCCAGGTCTACGGCACGACCCTGAAGGCCCTGGTCCACGAGGAGTTCGGCGACGGCATCATCTCGGCGATCAACTTCAAGCTGGACGTGAAGAAGGTCGCCGACCCCGAGGGCGGCGAGCGCGCGGTCATCACGCTGGACGGCAAGTACCTCCCGACCAAGCCCTTCTGACCGTCCACCGGGGCGGACCGTTTCACGTGAAACAGTCCGCCCCGGCCCCTCTTGGTACGCCCCAACTCCCCTGGAAGGAAACGCACATGGACTTCGCCCGGCGCACCATCGACCTCGCCCGCGCCAACGTCGCCGAGGGCGGCCGCCCGTTCGCCACCGTCATCGTCCGGGACGGCGAAATCGTCGCCGAGAGCGGCAACAAGGTCGCGCAGACCGGTGATCCCACGGCCCACGCCGAGATCCTCGCCATTCGCGAGGCGTGCACGAAGCTCGGCACCGAGCACCTCACGGACTGCACGATCTACGTCCTCGCCCACCCGTGCCCGATGTGTCTCGGCTCCCTCTACTACTGCTCGCCGGCCGAGGTCGTCTTCCTGACCACTCGCGATGCGTACGAGCCGCACTACGTGGACGACCGGAAGTACTTCGAACTCGGCACGTTCTACGAGGAGTTCGCGAAGCCGTGGCAGGACCGCCGGCTGCCCATGCGGCACGATGCCAGGGAGGCGGCGGTCGACGTCTACCGCGACTGGCAGGCACGCAACGGGGGCGAGCGGCGGGTCCCGGGGACGCCGACGGCCTGAGCGGGAGATGGGGCGGGGCGTGGGGGCGGGGCACACCCGTGCGGGTAGGTGGTCTTCGTGCGGGCGCATCGTGGCTGATCGCGCAGTTCCCCGCGCCCCTGAGTTGCTCTCCTTTAGCCCCCTTGAGCGTTACCGCCGTGCTCGAACGAAGTTGAGAGCTTGGGGGAGGGTGGGCAAGGGGGCGGCCCTCCACTCGGAGCCCCTCCCCCCGACCGCACGCCCCGTCCTACTCCCCCGCGTGCGCCCTCCGTACCGCCGCGATGTCGATCTTCTTCATCTCGTACATCGCCCGTGTCGCCCGCGCCGCCTTCTCCTGGTCCGGGTCGCCGATCAGATCGATCAGTTCCACCGGGGCCACCTGCCACGACACCCCGTACTTGTCCTTCAGCCAGCCGCACTGGCTCTCCTCGCCGCCGTCCTCCGTCAGCCGGGCCCAGTAGTGGTCGACCTCCGCCTGGTCCGTGCAGTCGATCTGGAAGGACACCGCCTCGCTGAACCGGAACATCGGCCCGCCGTTCAGCGCGACGAACCGCTGCCCGTTGATCTCGAACTCGACGGTCACGACCGACCCGGCAGGCCCCGGACCTGCCTCGTTGTAGCGCAGGGTCCGCCCGCGCGACCCGTCCTTGAAGACCGACAGATAGAAGTCCGCCGCTTCCTCCGCCTTGTCGTCGAACCACAGACACGTGGTGAAACCTCGCGCGATGCTCATCCCGTACTCCTCACCAGAAGTGAATCCGGAAGTGAATCCGTCTGTCTGTTAAGACTGCCGTCGGGCCGGAAACTCACCGGCGCCGGCGCGAAGTCCCGAAGATGGACCGGCTGATCTCCCGTCCCAGCTGCGTCCCGATCGACCGCGCGAGCGACTTGAACATCCCGCTCCCCACCACCTGCTCCACCAGCGACGGATCGTCCCGCACCGGGGCGGCGGCCTCCGGAGCAGCCGGGGCCGAGGCCGGGGCCGCGGCCGCCGGGGCCTGGAGCTTCTCGTACGCCGATTCCCTGTCGATCGCCTGCGCGTAACGCCCGTACAGCAGCGACGACTTGACCGCCCGGTCCAGCGCCTCGTCCCCCACGGGGCCCATCAGCGACTGCGGCGCCCGCAGCCGTGTCGCCGCCACCGGCGTCGGCGCACCCTGCTCGCTCAGTACGGTGATCACCGCCTCGCCCGTCCCGAGCCCGGTCAGCACCTCCTCCAGGTCGTACGGCGAGTTCGGGAAGGTCCGCACCGTCGCCTTGAGCGCCTTCGCGTCGTCCGGTGTGAAGGCCCGCAGCGCGTGCTGCACGCGGTTGCCGAGCTGGGCGAGCACGTCCGCGGGGACGTCCTTGGGGGTCTGGGTCACGAAGAAGACGCCGACGCCCTTGGAACGGATCAGCCGGACCGTCTGCGTGATCGACTCCAGGAACGCCTTCGACGCCCCGTTGAAGAGGAGGTGTGCCTCGTCGAAGAAGAAGACGAGCTTGGGCCGGTCCAGGTCGCCGACCTCGGGGAGCCCCTGGAAGAGGTCCGCGAGCAGCCACATCAGGAAGGTGGAGAAGAGCTGCGGACTGCGCTGCACGGCGGCCAGTTCGAGGACCGAGACCAGGCCCCGCCCGTCCGGCGCCTGCCGCAGCAGCTCGCTCGTGTCGAACTCCGGCTCCCCGAAGAACTCCCCCGCCCCCTGCTGCTCGAAGGCCGTCAGCGCCCGCAGGATCACCCCGGCCGTCACCGTCGACAGGCCGCCGATCCCCTTCAGCTCCGGCTTGCCCACGTCGGAGGTGAGGAAGGCGACGACCGCGCGCAGGTCCTTCAGGTCCACCAGCTCCAGACCCTTGGAGTCCGCGTAGTGGAAGATCAGCCCGAGCGACTGCTCCTGCGTCTGATTGAGCTGGAGCACCTTCGACAGCAGTACCGGGCCGAAGCTGGTGACCGTCGCCCGCAGCGGGATCCCGGGCCCGATCCCGCCCAGCGCGTAGAACTCGCACGGATGGCCGGTTCCGGCCCACTCCTGCCCGACGGCCGCAGCCCGCTCCCGTACCTTCTCGTTCTCCTCGCCCGGCGCCGAGATCCCGGACACGTCGCCCTTGATGTCGGCGAGGAAGACGGGCACGCCCTGCGCCGACAGCTGCTCGGCGATCAGCTGCAGCGTCTTCGTCTTCCCGGTGCCCGTCGCGCCCGCGACGAGCCCGTGCCGGTTCAGCATGGTGAGCGGGATCCGGATCTGCGCCTCGGGCAGACAGACCCCGCCCCAGAGCAGCGCACCGAGCTCCAGGGTGGGCCCGGTGAAGGCATATCCAGCCGCGATAGTCGTCGCCTCGGCACCCAAAGCACTGTCCGTGTCACCGGAGGGGGTACTTCCGCTCATCGTTTGCTCCCGTTCTGGTGCTGAATACGACCTTTGCATCCCTCCCTCATGGCTGCGCCCGGAGCACCTTCCCCGGTAGGCTTTCCGTGTGATCTTCAAGCGCATCGGAAACGGCCGGCCGTATCCCGACCACGGCCGGGAAAGCACCCGGCAGTGGGCGGATGTCGCGCCGCGCCCGGTCCGCCTCGATCAGCTCGTCACCACCAAGGGCCAGCTGGATCTGGAGACCCTCCTCGCCGAGGACTCCACCTTCTACGGAGACCTCTTCGCGCACGTCGTGAAGTGGCAGGGCGACCTCTACCTGGAGGACGGGCTGCACCGCGCCGTCCGCGCCGCGCTCCAGCAGCGCCAGGTGCTGCACGCCCGCGTCCTCGAACTGGTCTGACCCGATCGGGTCAGACCCGAACTGGGCCGATCCACAAGGGACTTCCCGGCCACGTGGCAGTCGGGTGTCCCATTGGCCCTTTTGGGTCGGTGATTGACCCATTCGTTGATCATTTAGTACGCATTCCCTCCGGACCGCACTACGCTGCGCCCATGAGCATGCTGACTCCCCCCGGCATGGGCGGAAAGTACCGCATTACGGGTAACGCCTATCCCCGGATGCGCCGTCCCCACCGCCGCCGCAGGATCGCCCTCCTGGCAGTGGCGGCCGTCGTCGCGCTCAGCCTGGCCGGCTGGGGAACGATGCAGCTCATCGACGTTTTCACCGGCGGTGAGAAGAAGGCCGTGGCCGGCGCCAAGCAGCCCGACTGCAAGCCCGCCGCGACCACCCCCGCGATCCCGGCGAAGAACGCGAAGAGCCTCCCCAAACCGGCCGCGGTCAAGGTCGTCGTCTACAACGCGACCGGCCGCAGCGGCCTCGCCAAGCAGGTCGCGAACGAGCTGGCGAAGCGCGGCTTCAAGATCGTGCGGTTCGAGAACGCGCCGAAGGAGTACGACAAGAAGGTCAAGGGAACCGGCCTGCTGATCGGCGCCCCCAAGTCCCTCGAAGCGCAACTTCCGGTCCTCGGCACCCAGTTGAAGGGCGCCGAGAAGAAGGCCGACTCCCGCGGCGGGGAGGAGGTCGACCTGGTCATCGGCAACGCCTTCAAGTCCCTGGACGCGAAGAAGGACGCGGACCAGGCCCTGGTCGCCCTGACCAGGCCCGCGCCCGCGCCCTCCGGCAGCAAGTGCTGAACGCGCGTCGCCGCGCGCAGGAAGCACGTAGAACGCGCGTAGGACGCGCGTAGGGGGAACTAGTCGGCGGTGCCGTACATCCGGTCGCCCGCGTCGCCGAGCCCCGGCACGATGTAGCCGTTCTCGTTCAGCCGCTCGTCGACCGAGGCCGTCACGACGGTCACCGGCGTCCCCGCCAGCTCGCGCTCCATGACCTCCACGCCCTCCGGCGCGGCGAGCAGCACGACCGCGGTGACGTCGTCCGCACCGCGCTTGATGAGCTCCTGGATGGCCGCGACGAGCGTGCCGCCGGTCGCCAGCATCGGGTCGAGGACGTACACCTGGCGGCCGGAGAGGTCCTCGGGCATCCGGGTCGCGTACGTCTCCGCCTGGAGGGTCTCCTCGTTGCGGATCATGCCGAGGAAGCCGACTTCGGCGGTCGGCAGCAGCCGAACCATGCCGTCGAGCATGCCCAGACCGGCCCGCAGGATCGGGACGACCAGGGGGCGCGGGTAGGACAGCTTGACGCCCGTGGTCGGGGTGACCGGCGTCTCGATGTCGACCTGCTCGGTGCGCACGTCCCGGGTGGCCTCGTACGCGAGCAGGGTGACCAGCTCGTCCGCGAGGCGCCGGAAGGTAGGGGAATCGGTGCGCTTGTCGCGCAGCGTGGTGAGTTTGTGCGCCACCAACGGGTGGTCGACGACGTGTATCCGCATGTTTCCACAGTAACCGGGCGTGCCGGACGCGTGCCCGTCGCGGCCCCCGCTCGCATCATCCCGGCGACCGGAGGGAAGGTGAACACGTACCAACCACGCCTCATCAGGACGGTGCGGTCCATGACGCAGCAGCAGCCGGAACAGGACACCGCCCGCGCCGGGCAGGAGCCGGAACAGCAGCGGGCGCAGGAGAGCGACGCGGCCCGCAGACGGCGACGCGCCCAGTTCCTGCGCGAACTGAACGAGGCCAAGGAGCTGCGCGACCGCGTCCAGCCGAGGCGGGCCCGAGCGGCCAGAATGCGCCAGCAGATGCGGATGCGCACCTTTCGCTGGTAGCCCTGCGACCCCCTCGTACACCCCCGCGCACGCCTCACCCACCGGACTGATGCACGACGCAAGCACAGAAGACCTCTCGCTCGGCCGCGGTTTCTGCCACGATTCCGATTGGGCGGGGCCGTCTGAGCGCCGCTGAATCGTCACCTCTGACCAGTGGGAGAGTCACGGTGTACTTCGCCGCACTGCTCGCGCGCACCGAAGACGGATGGGAAGCGAGCGACACGGAGCTCGACGACGTGGAGTCCTTGTCGGACCTCGTCGAACTGGCCCGCGAGGGCTCGGCCGACGACGACATGGTCCTCGTCTTCATCGAGCAGGAGGACGCCTGGTTCGGCGTCGTCCGCGTGGAGGAACTGGAGGACCCCCGGATCTACGTCTCCGACGCAGCCGCCGCGGCCCGTTCCTCGTACGGAGAGATCCTCACCAACGAACTGCTCGGCACCGACGGGGAAGACCTCGCCGCCGACCTGGACTCGCTGGACCTCGACGGCACCGAGGACGGCGAGAGCGACCCGCCGGACCCCGGAGTCTCCGGGGCCGCGGAGTCCGAAGCCGAAGAAACCGCCCTCGTCCCCGCACAGGCGGGTCCCGTTCCGACGGGCCCCGTCGGGGACCGGCAGATCCTGGCCGACCTGGGCATGACGGAGAAGGAGCTCCTCGCGCTCGACGGCGATGCCCTGTCGGACATCGCCGATGCGCTGGGGGCCGCGGAGATCCTGGAGGCCGTGCGCTAGTGCAGGAGGTTTCACCAGTTCCGTACGACCCCGTCCGGGATCCGTGGCGTACGGCCATGACGCATGCCCTGGCCGAGGCGGCAGCGGCGGCGGAGGCCGGCGACGTGCCGGTCGGCGCCGTTCTGCTGTCCCCGGCCGGGGAGGTGCTCGCCACCGGGCACAACGAGCGCGAGCTGCACGGCGACCCGACGGCCCACGCCGAGGTGCTGGCGATCCGCCGGGGCGCCGAGCGGCTCGGCGAGTGGCGGCTGCGGGGCTGCACCCTGGTGGTCACCCTGGAGCCGTGCACGATGTGCGCGGGCGCGATCGTCCAGTCCCGCGTGGAGCGGGTCGTGTACGGGGCGCGCGACGAGAAGGCCGGCGCGGCGGGCTCGCTCTGGGACCTCGTACGGGACAGGCGGCTCAACCACCGGCCCGAGGTGATCGCGGGCGTACGGGAGGACGAGTGCGCGGCGCAGCTGACGGCGTTCTTCCGCGACCGGTGACGGGACCGGTGACGCGACCAGTCACGGAACCGGCGACGGGAGCTGCGGTTATCGGTTTCCGAGCACTGCCTCCGGTGGGCTAGACTCTGTCTCGGTAGCGTGTCCGAGTGGCCTAAGGAGCACGCCTCGAAAGCGTGTGATGGTGCAAGCTATCCGTGGGTTCAAATCCCACCGCTACCGCCATCGAAGAAAGCCCCTCCGGGAGACCGGAGGGGCTTTCTTCATGCCCGCGATGCCCGCAATACCTGCGATGCCCGCGATGCCCGCGCACGAGAAGCCGACGGGCCGCAGAAAGCCAGCAGCCCCGGCCTTGGGGGAGGCCGGGGCTGCTGGTGGTTCAGGTGGATGAGGACGGGGGAAGCGGCATCGGGGGGACAAGCCGCTTCCCCCGATGAGAACGGTCCTCAAAGTCCGGCCGCAGTCAGGGGAGTGAGCGGCGCGGACCCCGCAGTGAGGTCCCGTTCCTCGCCCGGTGGATTCCTGCCAGATCCCTCCGGGCTCATGGACAATCCTGCGCCCCGTACAACCAGGACATCCCCGCCGAAAGGCCCGCAAGGGCAGGTCGTTGGTCCTTAAAGCATGAGTGAAGAACTGCGGAGTTCTCCGAAAGGTGTCGGTGAGTGCCCGCGTTCCGCCACTTGAGTTGCAGGTCGTACGGTTAGACTCTCGCGACTGATCGGCGGACCACAGGGGAGGGTCTGGGCGTGGACATCAAGAAGGCCATTCTGTACATCTTGATCGTTTTCGTGCTGTACACGATCATCGTCTCCCCCGAGAAGGCCGCCAACATGGTCGGGCTAGGCTTCCAGGGCCTGTCCGACGCGGCCCAGGGCATCGGCACGTTCATGACCAACCTCGTGAAGTAGCACCGTCCGCCGGACAAGTGGCCGCTCCTCATCCCCCAAGGAGTGCCCCGTGATCCGCCATCTGGTCCTCTTCAAGCTCAACGAAGGCGTCTCCCGCGACGAAGAGCGCGTGCAGGCCGGCGTCAAGGCGTTCGCCGAACTCGAAGGCCTCGTTCCGGAGCTGGAGTTCTGGGAGTGCGCCTGGAACATCACGGACCGCCCCATCGCGTACGACTTCGCCATCAACTCGGCCGTCGCGGACGCCGATGCGCTGAAGCGCTACATCGAGCACCCGGCCCACCAGGCCGCCGCAGGACAGTGGCGCGAGTTCGCCACCTGGGTCATCGCGGACTACCCCTTCTAGTCCGCCCACCGCGTCCCGGCACCCCCGGAGCGCACCGAGGAAACGCCCGGCCCCGCATCTCATCGATGCGGGGTTTTTGCATGCCTATGCCCCAACTTGCCCTCAACACGGCGTTATACGGTGCTTGCACACAGTGCACATGTCTTGTGATGCTATGACCGCTTTTGACGGATGAGTTAAGCGAAGTGTCCAGGTAGCGACCGAAAAAGGGGTGGCGTGACTGTGCCGGCCAGTACTGCTCCGCAAGCGCCGCCCCACCAGGGGACCTCCCCCGAAGCGGCACCCGCCCCCGGGACACCGCCCCGGGCCGCCTCCGGGACGCCCCTCCGGTCCGACCCCGGGGCGCCGCTCCGGTCCGAATCCGGGACGCCGCTCCAGGAGACCCCGCTCGTCGAGACCCCCGAGCGGATCCCCGGCACCCCCGCCGCCCGCACCCGGGGCGCCGACACCCGGGCCCTCACCCAGGTGCTGTTCGGTCAGCTCAAGGGCCTGACCCCGGGCTGCGGGGAGCACTCCCGGGTACGGGCCGCCCTCATCGAGGCCAACCTCCCCCTCGTCCGGTACGCCGCCGCCCGCTTCCGGTCCCGCAACGAGCCGATGGAGGACGTCGTCCAGGTCGGCACCATCGGGCTGATCAACGCGATCGACCGCTTCGACCCGGACCGCGGCGTCCAGTTCCCCACCTTCGCGATGCCGACCGTCGTCGGCGAGATCAAGCGGTACTTCCGCGACAACGTCCGCACCGTGCACGTGCCCCGCCGCCTCCACGAGCTGTGGGTGCAGGTCAACGGCGCCACCGAGGACCTCACCACCGCCCACGGCCGGTCCCCCACGACCGTCGAGATCGCCGAGCGCCTCAAGATCACCGAGGAGGAGGTGCTCGCCTGCATCGAGGCGGGGCGCAGCTACCACGCGACCTCCCTCGAAGCCGCCCAGGAGGGCGACGGCCTGCCGGGCCTGCTCGACCGCCTCGGCTACGAGGACCCGGCCCTCGCCGGGGTCGAGCACCGGGACCTCGTCAGGCACCTCCTCGTACAGCTCCCCGAGCGCGAGCAGCGGATCCTGATGCTGCGCTACTACAGCAATCTGACGCAGTCCCAGATCAGCGCGGAGCTGGGCGTCTCCCAGATGCATGTGTCACGGCTGCTGGCCAGGAGCTTCGCACGGCTGCGATCCGCAAATCGGATCGAGGCGTAACCCTCACGGGTAGAACCAGCTGGAACCTGCGGGGGGCAGAAAAGCCGCAGACCCCCTCTTTCCTGCATGTATTTGTCGACTTGGCGCTACAGCGTGTTGCCGACATGTGACATTCTGCTGGAACCGCGTTTGCCGCAGCTCCGCCTCCGGTATTCAGGTGGAGGCTGCTTCCTCCGACGGGAAGCGTCTGCCGCTACCGTCCGCGACCCTAAGAGGGGGTGGCATGTCCGTAGAACAGGGCAGTTCGAAGGTGCTCATCAAGGATGCGCCCGACATGCTCGACCGTGCTCCGGCGATCCCTGCGATTCCGGTCCAGTCGGTGCCCGACCAGGCGCCGTCCGCCTCGGCGCCGCCGATCGTCACCCAGCCGGAAGCACTCGACACCCGCACGCTGTCCCGCTCCCTGTTCCTGCGGCTCGCCGTCCTCGACAAGGACAGCCCGGAACGCACTTACGTCCGCGACACCCTCATCGAGCTCAACCTGCCGCTCGTGCGGTACGCCGCGGCCCGCTTCCGGTCGCGCAACGAGCCGATGGAGGACATCGTCCAGGTCGGCACCATCGGCCTGATCAAGGCGATCGACCGCTTCGACTGCCAACGCGGCGTGGAGTTCCCGACGTTCGCGATGCCGACGGTCGTCGGTGAGATCAAACGCTTCTTCCGCGACACGTCCTGGTCGGTCCGGGTGCCGCGCCGCCTTCAGGAGCTGCGTCTCGCCCTCACCAAGGCCAGCGACGAGCTCGCCCAGAAGCTGGACCGCTCGCCCACCGTGCCCGAACTCGCCGCCGTACTGGGCGTGTCCGAGGACGACGTGGTCGACGGCCTCGCGGTCGGCAACGCGTACACGGCCTCCTCGCTGGACTCCCCGTCCGCCGAGGACGACGGCGGCGAGGGCTCCCTCGCGGACCGCCTCGGGTACGAGGACACCGCCCTGGAGGGCGTCGAGTACCGCGAGTCGCTGAAGCCTCTGCTGGCCAAACTCCCGCCGCGCGAGCGCCAGATCATCATGCTGCGGTTCTTCGCGAACATGACGCAGTCGCAGATCGGCGAGGAGGTCGGCATCTCCCAGATGCACGTCTCCCGGCTCCTCACCCGCACCCTCTCGCAGCTCAGGGAAGGGCTGATCGCCGACTAGCACCTCAACCACCTTCCCACCCTGGTTATTTGACGGAGCGTCAGCCAGACTGGCGCGATGCGACGTCAGGGTGTGGCAGTAGGGTCCTGTGCGGTCGCGCTGTGCCTGGGCGGCCTGCTGGCCGTCGGTGGTGACGGCGGGTCCGACAAGGGATTCGTCGCGGTGGGTGCGGCCGGAGCGGGGCCCGAGGGGGCGCCGACGAAGGCCGTACCGCCGGAGGGAAGGGTCGAGCTGGTGCCGCTCGACCCGACGGCGTCCGACTCGCCGTCGGCGCGCAGTGCGCCGGACCCCTCAACGCCGGGCTCCGGCGGGCAGAGCGCCGACACCGCCCAGCGTCCGGGGAACGCTCCCGCGGGCCGTCACAGCGGCAGCAGCAGTGGTACGCCCGGCCCTGGACGCACCACCCGGCCGCCGGAATCGACACCCCCGCGGTCCGGGCCCTCGCAGCCCGAGCCCCCGCAGCCCGGGACGTCCCGGCCCGAGCCCCGGCCGCCCTCGCCCGCCGCGCTCACGGTGGGCTCGCCGGTGCGCGCCGATGCGGACCGGCGGTGGTGCGAGAAGGTGACCGTCGCGCTGCGCAACTCCGGTGGAACCGCGGTGCGTTCGGGGACCGTCACGTTCGCGACGCACATCATCGGCGCGCTCGGGATCGACTGGGGGACGCGTATGTCGTCCCAGCCGCTGCCCGGACCCATCGGGCCGGGAGCGGCCAGGAGCGTGGCGTACACCGTCTGTGTGGATGCCTGGCGGGTGCCGCTGGGAATGCACGTGGAGACCCGGCGGACCACCGCCACCTGGAAGTAGCGGACGTGAAGACGGAAGAACGTAAGGAAGAAGAGGGTCAGCCGAGGGCGAGCCAGGCCACCGCGGCCAGCACGACCACGACGGCGACGACGGCGACGATCAGCCCGGTCTTCGGGCCCGAGGCCTGTGCGGCCGGCTGCGAGCGGCCCTGCTGCGCGGGCTCCTCGTCCACGAACGCGCGGAACATCTGGGTGCTGCCCGCCGGGTCGTAGCTGCCCTCGGGACCTTGGCCCTGGGGGGCGTGGGGGTTGTGTGCCATGCGCGAGACCCTAGCGAAGGTGGGCCCCTCGGCGACACCCCAAGCGCCCATATGTCCTGAGCTGCGGCTTTACACGCCCCGGCGGGGTCCTTGACCGGCCGATCAGGGAGCCTTTTGGATTCCTTTGCCCCAGAGGCCCGAAATTAACTTGTCTGAAGCAACCATCTACTCATATGGTTGCCCTAAGCAACAAGATACGGATGAAGATTCAAGGAGGTGCCGTGGCCGCACAGAGCCAGTACGAGGAACTGGCCCGCCAGCTCAGCGCCTTCGGAGCGGTGAAGCGAGGGCTGGCCCGCATCCTGCCCCTGGAGTGCCCACCCGCTTCCGCCGCCGTCCTCACCCTGCTCGACCGGAACGGCGAGATGCGGCTCAGCCGGCTCGCCGAGCTGATGGCCATCGACATGTCGGTGACCAGCCGGCACGTCGCCCATGTCGCCGAACGAGGCTGGATCGACCGCTCGCCCGACCCGGACGACAAGCGGTCCCGGATCCTCCGCCTCACTCCGGCCGGCAAGTCCGTCCTGGACGAGCTCTCCCGGCACACCACCGAGTTCCTCGCCGACACCCTCGGCGACTGGTCCGACGAAGAGGTCGGACAGCTCAACGCGATGCTCGCCCGCCTGCGGAGCAGCTTCGGCGACTGCCGTTCCTGGACGCCGGTGCCGCTCGACTGCACCGCACTCACCGCTCCGGGCGGCGCGCCCAGCACCTCGGACGCCGCACCCACGACTTCCGCGATACCCGCAACACCTGCGTAAAGGACAAGGATTCCATTGGCTACGACCACACCGACCGGTGTGCGGGGCGGCCACGCCAAGCACGGGGCGCCCGCCCCTGCCTCCGACAGTGCCGCACCGATGACACACCGCCAGATCATGGAAGCCCTCGCGGGCCTCCTGCTCGGCATGTTCGTCGCGATGCTGTCGTCGACGATCGTGTCGAACGCCCTCCCCGAGATCATCCGCGACCTCGACGGCACCCAGAGCGCTTACACCTGGGTCGTCACCGCCGCCATGCTGTCGATGGCGGTCACCACCCCCATCTGGGGCAAGCTGGCCGACCTGTTCAGCAAGAAGCTGCTGGTCCAGATATCCCTGGTGATCTTCGTGATCGGCTCGGCGCTGGCCGGCCTCTCGCAGGACACCGGGACCCTGATCGCCTTCCGGGTCATCCAGGGCATCGGCACCGGCGGTCTGGTGGCGCTCTCCCAGATCGTGATCGCCGCGATGATCCCGCCGCGCGAGCGCGGCCGCTACTCCGGCTACATCGGCGCCACCTTCGCGGTCGCCACCGTCGGCGGCCCGCTGCTCGGCGGCGTCATCACCGACACCTCGTGGCTCGGCTGGCGCTGGTGCTTCTACGTGGGCGTGCCGTTCGCGGCCATCGCCCTGGTCATCCTGCAGAAGACCCTGAAGCTCCCGGTCGTCAGGCGCAAGGTCAAGATCGACTGGTTCGGCGCGTTCTTCCTGGCCGCATCGGCGTCGCTGCTGATGATCTGGGTGACCCTCGCGGGCAAGAACTACGACTGGATCTCCTGGCAGACCTATCTGATGGTCGGCGGGTCGATCGTGCTCGGCGCGATCTTCATCCTGGTCGAGTCCAAGGTCGCCGAGCCGCTGATCCCGCTGCGCTTCTTCCGCAACCGCACCATCGCGCTCACCGCGGCGGCGAGCCTGTTCGTCGGTGTCGCGATGTTCGGCTCGACGGTCTTCATGAGCCAGTACTTCCAGCTCGCCCGGGACAAGTCGCCGACGATGTCCGGCGTCATGACCATCCCGATGATCGCGGGCCTGTTCATCTCGTCCACGGTCTCCGGCGCGGTCATCACCAAGACCGGACGCTGGAAGGGCTTCCTGGTCGGCGGCGGCGTCGGCCTGGTCGCAGGCCTCGGGCTGCTCTCCACCATGGCGTACGACACCGACTACTGGCAGGTCGCCGTCTACATGGCGGTCCTCGGCCTCGGCCTCGGCATGATGATGCAGAACCTGGTGCTCGCCTCGCAGAACCAGGTCAAGCCGCAGGACCTCGGCGCGGCCAGCTCGCTGATCACCTTCACCCGCACCCTGGGCGGCACGCTCGGCGTCTCCGCACTCGGCGCGGTCCTCTCCACCCGGATCACGCACTACGTCGAAGAGGGCCTGGCGAAGGCGCACATCCAGCTGCCGCCCGGCGGCGGCTCCGGCGACGGCATCCCGGACATGGACAAGCTGCCTGCCCCGATCCGGACCGTCATGGAGAGCGCGTACGGCGACGGCATCGCGGACCTGTTCCTCTACGCCGCCCCGATCGCCCTGGTCGGTCTGATCATGGTGCTGTTCGTCAAGGAGGTCGCCCTGAAGACCTCGCACGACGGTGAGATCCCCACCGGACCGGCCCAGGCCGAGACGCCGGTGGAGAGCGCGGCCGATGGCCTCGCGGGAGTCACCGCCGGCATCGCCGAGGAGGCACCCGTGACCCAGCCGCTGCCGGTCGGCCCGCCCACCGGACGCACCCTGCACGGCTCGGTCCGTACCGCCGAAGGCACCTCGGTACGCGGCGCGGCGGTCACGCTGATCTCCCTCGCGGGACGTCAGCTCGGCCGTGCGGTGGCCCAGAACGACGGGCGCTACGCCCTGGACGCTCCGGCCGCGGGCTCGTACGTCCTGATCGCCTCGTCCGACGGCTTCCAGCCGCAGGCGTCGACGGTCACCGTCGGGGACGAACCCGTCGCGTACGACATCCTGCTCTCGGGCACCAGCGGCCTCAGCGGCGCGGTGCGCAGCGCGGCCGACGGGACGGGTGTCGCGGACGCGATGGTCATCGTGACCGACGTGCGCGGCGACGTCCTCGCCACCGGCAAGTCCGGTGACAGCGGCGAGTTCGTCTTCGGCGAGCTGGTCCCGGGCTCCGTGACCATCGCGGTCAACGCGGCCGGGTTCCGCCCGATGGCGCTCCCCGTGGAGATCGGCGGCCAGGGCGTCACCCGCGTCGAGGCGGTCCTCCAGGCGGGCGCCCTGGTCCAGGGGACGGTACGGGCGGGTGCCGCACGGCGGCCGCTGCCGGACGCACGCGTCACGCTCATGGACGCGGCCGGGAACGTGGTCTCCACCTCGACCACCGGTGACGACGGCGCGTACGCCTTCACCGACCTGGACGCGGGCGAGTACACGGTCATCGCGACCGGCTACCCGCCGGTGGCGGGCAACCTCACGGTGGCGGGGCGCGGCGTGGACGCGCACGACATCGAACTCGCCCACCCGGGCGAGTAGTCCAGACCTCCGGCACGGGGCGCTCTCCGAGCGGAGGAGCGCCCCGGAGCCGGGGACACAGGGGGCGGCAGGCAGGGGACGGCCTGCCGCCCCCTGCTTTTGTTTCGTACGTACGAGGAAGAAGCAGGCAGGTATCGGTATGGGACTTCGCGCACAGGTACGGACCCGGGACGGCTGGGCCGTGCAGCACGCCGTGGTGACCGTCACCGACATGACGGGCGCCCAGGTGCTGCGGGCCGCGGCGGACGGGGACGGGGCCGTGGTGGACGCGGCGACGCTGGCACCCGGCCCGTACACGGTCATCGTGACCGCCGTCGGATACGCACCCGTCGCCTCGACCGCGCTGGTCACGGCGGCCGGCCGGATCGACGCGGGCAACGTGGTGCTGACCCGGCAGGGCGGGGTGGAGCTGCCGCCGCCCGGCGTGTGGACGATCGACCCCGTCCACTCGTCGGTGGGCGCGGTCGCCCAGCACCTGGGGATCTCCAGCGTGCGCGGCCGGTTCGACGAGTTCGGCGGGCGGATCGAGATCGCGGAGGACGTGGAGAAGTCGCGGGTGGAGGCGGTCATCTCGTCGTCGTCCGTCGACACGGGGAACGGGATGCGGGACGGGCACCTGAAGTCGGCCGACTTCCTGGACGTCGAGAGGTACCCGGAGATCACCTACCGGAGCTCGGGGCTGGTCCCGGCCGGGCCCGACCGGTGGACGGTGAAGGGCGAGCTGTCGCTGCACGGAGTGGTGCGGGAGGTGGACCTGGACCTGAGCTACCTCGGTACGGGACCCGACCCGTGGGGCGGCGTACGGGCCGCCTTCCGCGCGACGGCGGACCTGCGGCGCGACGACTTCGCGATGAACTACAACCAGGTGGTGCAGGCGGGCATCTCGGCGATCGGCGCGACGCTGAGGGTGGAGCTGGATGTGCAGGCGGTGCAGGGGGAGCTGCCGCAGGGGTAGTTGCCCGGGGGTGCGGGGGCAGGTGGGGATGGTGGTCGTCGTGCGGGTGCGTCGTGGCTGGTCGCGCAGTTCCCCGCGCCCCTAAATGCCTGCCCCCTGGCCCTCTTGGGCAGCGGGGCCACCCTCCCCGCCCATCGCCTCGATTCCCGCTACCAGTACGTCGAGGGCCACCTCGAAGTCCCGGCCGTACATCTCCGCCACCGTGCCGCCGCCCCGTGCCTCCATCACTTCCGACGCCCTGCGGAACAGTTCGGACGACTCGATCTCCCCGGCGATCATTCCCATCGCCTGCTGGTAGAACGCGTCCGTGGACATCCCCAGCTCCGCCGCCCGCCGGTAGAACTGCCCCTCGCTGTTGGCGTATCCGTACACGAACTGGAAGACGGCGGCGAGCGATCCGCCCTGCCGTTCCAGCGGCACCCCGCTCTTGGCGATCAGGCCGAGTGAGGCGGTGGAGAAGCGCATCATGTTCGGCCCGATGTTGAGGAAGCGGCTCATCAGCGGGGCCGCCCAGGGGTGGCCGATCAGCATCTCCCGGTAGCTCTGGGCGAGTTGGCGCAGCTGGTCGCGCCAGTCGGAGTCGTCGCCCGGGTCGGGCAGCGTCAGTTCGCCGGTCACCCGGTCCAGGGCGAGTTCGAGGAGGTCGTCCTTGGTGGCGACGTACCAGTAGACGGACATCGCCGTGACGTTCAGCTCGGCGGCCAGGCGGCGCATCGAGAACTTGGTGAGGCCCTCCGCGTCGAGCAGCTCGACGGTCACGGCGGTGATCTTCTCCCGGTCGAGCGCGGGGGCGGCGGGATCGGCCTTGCGGCCCCCGCCGGCGCCGCCACGTCCCGTACCGCTCCCGCCCCCGCTCCGCGGCGTCTTCGCGTCCAGCCACACACTGCTCTGTCCAGGCTTCTTGACGCGGTCGGCCGCGGGCACCATGGGACACACTCCTCGGTTCTGCTCCGTCGGGCGGGACGGACCGTGTTGTTCCGGTTCGTCCCGCCGATGGTATGCCGAGGACTACTCGGGCGGTACGGGTGCGGAGGGCGCACTCCGCCGGTCAGAGAGCTCCTCCGCGCCCTCCCCCGCGCTCCGGCCCGCGCCCTGCTCCATGCCCTGCACCGCCGCGTCGTGCGCCTCCGCCCGCTTGAGCAACAGCGCCGCCAGCAGTCCGCCCGCGAGCACCGCCGCCGACCCCACCAGCTGGCTGGTCTCCAGGCCCGAGGCGAACGCGTCCCGGATGCGCCCGCGCTCCTGCGTACTGCCCGCCGCCGCCAGCGCGGCGGGCAGCGACACCGCACCGGCCGCGGCCGGAACGAGCGCGGCGAAGCGGGAGTTGAGCACCGCGCCGAGCACCGCGACCCCGAGCCCGTTGCCGAACTCGGCGACCGTGCCGTTGACCCCGGCGCCGACCCCGGCCTTCTCCGGCGGGATCGCGCTCATCAGGGCGTTGGCCATGGCCGGGCCCGCCAGCGCGGCGCCCACGCCGATCAGCACGAGTCCCGCCAGCATTCCCTGGTAGCCACCGCCCCCGAGGACGGCGATCGCCGCGAGTCCCGCGGCCACGCACGCCATGCCGAGCGCGATGGTCCGCGGCGTGCCCCACTTGGCCAGCAGCCGCGCGCCCACGCCCGCCAGGTTCAGTACGACGACGGTGACGGCCAGCGGCGCGGTCCGCAGCCCGGCCTCCAACGGCCCGTACCCGAGGACGAATTGGAGGTGCTGGGTCAGCAGGTACAGCGATCCCGTCATGCCGAACGCGACCAGGATCGAGCCCGCGACCGCCCCCACGAAGCGCTGGTTGCGGAAGAAGTGCATGTCGAGCATGGGGTACGGAACCCGCAGCTCCCACCGGACGAAAGCGGCCAGCGCGACGACCCCGACCGCCCCCGAGACCAGCACCTGTCCCGACGACCAGCCGTGCTCGGGCCCGGTGATGATCACGTACACCACCGCGGTCATGCCGACGGTGGACAGCAGCGCACCCAGCAGATCGGGCCGGTCACCGGCCGGATTCTTCGATTCCGGTACGAGCGCGAGGACCGCCACCAGTGCGAGCAGCGCGACCGGGATGTTGAGCAGGAAGATCGCGCCCCACCAGAAGTGGTCGAGCATGAACCCGCCGATCAGCGGCCCGCTCGCGAAGCCGAGCATGGCGACGGTGGTCCAGATCCCGATCGCCTTGACCCGCTCGGAGTCGTCGAAGATCTGGACGACGACGGCGAGGGTGGTCGTCATCAGCAGTGCGCCGCCGATGCCCATGCCGGCTCGCGCGGCGATCAACTGGCCCGCGCTCTGGGCGAGTCCGGCCGCCAGCGAGCCGATGCCGAACAGCGCGAGACCGGTGGCGAGCAGCTTCTTGCGCCCGTACCGGTCGGCGGAGCTGCCCGCGGTGAGCAGCAGTCCGGACTGGACGAGCGCGTACGCGTTGATCATCCACTGGATGTCGGTGCTGGACGCCTTGAGCTCGGTGGTGAGGGAGGGGATCGCGACGTTCAGGACGGTGTTGTCGAGCAGCACGGTGAGCTGGGCGAGGCAGATGACCCCGAGGATCAGCCAGCGCTGCGGGTGGCCGCCCCCCTGTCGATCGGGCGGCTTGTTCGCGGCGGTCGGCGCCTTCATGGGAATGCTCCTCTACGGTGTAAAGCTATTTGCTCTACACCGTAGAGGAGCTGCTCGCGCATCGTAAAGCGGATTAGCGGGAGAGGGGCTCCGTCAGGTCGTAGAGGGTGGTCCCGCCTGCGGAAACCTTGGTGAAATTGGCTTCGACCCAGGTGCTGATGGAGCTGCTGACAGAGGTGGCGCTCCCGCCGCCGGGGCCGGCGGCTCGGCCTACTCCCTCTGTGCTGTTGCCCCGGGCGCCGTTGCCCCGGGCGCCGCCTCCGTCGCCGCTCGCGAGGAAGTAGTGGATCTTCCCTTCGCGTACGTACGTCTGGAACGCGGCCAGGGTCGGCGACGGGTCGCTGCCGTTGAAGCCGCCGATGGCCATGACGGGCTCGCGGGTGGCGAGTTGATAACTGGCGGCGTTCTGGGAGCCGATGGCGGCAGCCGCCCAGGTGTAGTCGTCGGCGTGCGCGGTGAGGAGGGCCTGGACGGCGGGGTCGACGTGCTGGCCGTCGAGGAGGCCGTTCATGGGGGCACCCGTGCCTCCGCCGGTACCGGTGCCCCCGCCGCGCTCGGGGATGCCGTGCTGCCCGGTGGGCGGGGCTTGCCCGGCGGGCGGGGCCTGGCCGGTGGGCGGGGCCTGGCCGCCCTGGCCCGCACTGCCCCCCGGTGGCCCGTTCCCGTCGCCCAGCCACAGGCCCCGGCCCTCGCCGCCCGCGAAGCGCATGCCGCCCGGACCGCCCGGACCGCCCGGCCCGCCCATGCCTCCCCGGGTCGACGGGCCGGCCGTCACGATCGAGCCCGTGTGACCGGTGCCGACCGTCTGCGCCGCGTACGCCGCCGGGCCCGCGAGGGCGGTGGCGAGGCCCAGACCGGCCGCGCCCACGGCGACGTACCGCACCGTCCTCCGTTCCACGAACCGGCCGGGCAGCAGGCCCACGGCGAGCAGCCCGAGTGCGGCCAGTGCGCCCGCGACGAGCAACACCCCGCCCAGCCAAGGGAGATGGCCGGGAGTGCGGCCGAGCAGGACGTACGCCCAGTAGGCCGTCACGCCGACCGTCGCGGCCAGCGTCAGCGCCGCGGCCGGGGTGCGCCGCTCCTCCCAGAGGACGCTCGCGCCCATGCCGACGAGTGCGGCGACGTACGGGGCGAGCGCCACCGTGTAGTACTCGTGGAAGATCCCCGCCATGAAGCTGAAGACGGCGGCGGTCATGAGCAGCGCCCCGCCCCAGGCGAGGAAGGCGGCGCGCGCGGTGTCGGTGCGGCGGGCCCGCCATGTCACCACGAGCCCGGCGACGAGCAGGATCAGCGCGGCGGGCAGCAGCCAGGAGATCTGGCCGCCCACGCTCGTACCGAACATCCGGAAGATCCCGGACTCGCCCCACATGCCGCCGCCACCGCCGCGCGGGCCGCCGCCGCCGACGCTCCCGGCTTCGTCGCCGTTGATCCGGCCGAGGCCGTTGTAGCCGAAGGTGAGCTCCAGGAAGGAGTTGCTCTGGGAGCCGCCGACGTACGGGCGCGAGGAGGCGGGCCACAGCTCGACGAGGGCCACCCACCAACCGGCGGAGACGATCAACGCGACGCCTGACAGGGCGAGTTGTCCGATGCGTCGCCGAATCGCCGTGGGCGCGCAGACCGCGTACAGCACGGCCAGCGGCGGCAGGATCAGGAACGCCTGGAGGGTCTTGGTCAGGAACGCGAGGCCGACCGCGACGCCCGCCCACACCAGCCACTTCGTCCGCGCGTCCTCCAGCGCGCGCAGCACGCAGTACACGGTGACGGTCATCAGCAGGGCGAGCAGTGCGTCCGGGTTGTTGAAGCGGAACATCAGCGCGGCGACGGGGGTGAGGGCCAGGACCGCACCGGCGAGGAGTCCGGCGCCGTACGAGAAGCGACGGCGGACAGCCGCGTACAGGACGGCGACCGTACCGACCCCCATCAGCACCTCGGGCACCAGGATCTGCCACGACCCGAGCCCGAAGAGCCGGACGGACAGCGCCATCGGCCAGAGGGCGGCCGGGGGCTTGTCGACGGTGATGGAGTTCGCGGCGTCGGACGAGCCGAAGAAGAAGGCCTTCCAGCTCTCGGAACCGGCCTGGACGGCGGCGGAGTAGAAGGAGTTGGCGTAGCCGGAGGAGGAGAGGTTCCAGAGGTAGAGGGCGGCGGTGGCGAGGAGCAGAACGGCGAGCCCCGGCCGCACTCGGCGGCGCAGCGCGGTCACTCGGCGGCGCAGCGCGGTCAACTGTGGGTGTTTCACGGTGTGTTCAGTTCCTCTCGGAGGCGTTCCCGGCTCGGGAGCCGTCCGGGGTCGGGCGCGCCGCCTCGGGGAAGACCCAGGCGCGCAGCAGCAGGAAGCGCAGGACGGTGGCGGCGAGGTTGGCCGCCACGAGGACGGCGAGCTCGCTGTGCGGCGATGGCGACCCGGTCGCGGCACCGAGCGCCGCAAGAGAGCCGCTGGTCAGGGCAAGTCCCATGGCGAAGACCACGAGCCCCTGCGCCTGCTGCCTGACCGCACGACGGCGCCCGCGCACCCGGAAGGTGAAGCGGCGGTTGGCGGCGGTGTTGGCGAGGGCGGACACCAACAGAGCGGCCACATTGGCGAGTTGAGGACCGACGCCCGTGCGCGCGGCCGCGTAGAGACCGAGATAGAGCAGGGTGCTCAGCGCCCCCACACAGCAGAACCCGATGAGCTGGCGCGCCAACCCCCTTGGCACGGCGGCGATTTCACGGTCCCTCGGGTCGTCCCCGAAGGGCCGGGCCAGCCGGTCGAGCGGCAGCGCGCCGACGGCCAGCGCCCGCCCCACCCGCCAGACCCCCTTGAGGTCTTCGACGGCGGTACGGAGGATCCGTACGCTCGACTCGGGGTCGTCGACCCAGTCGACCGGCACCTCGTGGATCCGCAGTCCGGCCCGCTCGGCCAGCACCAGCAGCTCCGTGTCGAAGAACCACCCGGTGTCCTCGACCATCGGCAGCAGCCGCCGCGCCACGTCCGCGCGGATCGCCTTGAACCCGCACTGGGCGTCGCTGAAGCGCGCGGCCAGCGAGGACCTCAGGATGAGGTTGTACGTACGGGAAACGAACTCCCGCCGCGGCCCGCGCACCACGCGCGCGCCGCCCGCGAGCCGGGTGCCGATCGCGAGGTCGGAGTGCCCGGACACGAGCGGCGCGACCAGCGGCAGCAGCGCGTTCAGATCCGTCGACAGGTCCACGTCCATGTAGGCGAGCACGGGCGCGTCCGACGCCTCCCACACCGCCCGCAGCGCCCTCCCCCGCCCCTTCTCCCCCATCCGCACCCAGGCGACCCCGGGCAGCTCGCGGGCGAGGCGGGCGGCGACGGCGGCGGTCCCGTCGGTACTGGCGTTGTCCGCGACGGTGATCCGGAAGGGGTACGGAAACGACCCCGCGAGGTGCGCCCGGACCCGCCGCACACACGGCTCCAGGTCCCGCTCCTCGTTGTGCACGGGAATGACGACGTCGAGCAGCGGCGTCCCGTCGGCCGTGGCACCCATGGGATGCCGGGCGGGCAGCACTGGCTGCTCGGGCAGCGCCGACTGTGCGGGCAGCTCCCGGGGCGAACTTCTCGTGACTGGCCTCATGGAGGAAGAGGCTGGTCAAGGCTGCTGTCGTGAGCGTGTGTTGGGGCTGTGGGCGGGCTGTGAGTCTCGGATCCTCATGTGTCATGTGGGGTCCGTGGCCGGGTCCGTGGCGGGATCCGTGGCGGCGTCCGTGGCGGGAAAGCGATCGCTCGATGGGGTGGTCGGGGTGTCGGGGCGTGTGGCGAGGGGGAGGTTGCGCGAGGACCTGTGGGACCGAACGGCGATCGTCGGTACGGACGCATCGCGACAGCGGGCGGGCTCTCGCCCGCCGGGAGGATTCACACATGCGCGCACTCGCACGCCTCGGACGCGTCACGCTCACCGCCGCCGCCACGCTCGCCCTGGTCACCGGCCTGTCGACCGGCGCCCAGGCAGCCACCGGCGACTTCACCTACACCAACGTGCACGGAGACGACTTCGTGAACGACAACCCCGAGAACGGCGAGTGCTTCCTCCTCATCGGGGGCGCCGTGCACGCCGTCAACTCCACGGACACCCGGGCCACCGTGTACCTCGACCGAGGCTGCGAGGAGGGGCCCTCCGAGCTGGCGCCCGGCACAGCCCGGGACTTCGGCGACCCCCTCCCGCACAGCGTCATGTTCGGCTGACCCAACTCCCCGGACGGCCCGGCCGCGCACACTCGTCGGCCCTCACTCCACCGGCAACTCCACCGGCAGCCGCACTGGCAGCCGCACCGGCAGCCACACCGAGAACACTGTGCGGCCCGGCACGCTCTCCACGGCCACCTTCCCGCCGTGCGCCTCCACGACCGCCCGCACGATCGCCAGCCCCAGCCCCGTTGATGACGGGGACGCGGGTGACGCGTTCGCTGCGGTGCGGGCCGCCGCACCCGATTCCGCCGGCACCCTCGCCCGTGACACGTCCCCTCGCGCGAACCGCTCGAACACCCGCCCCACCAGCTCCGGAGCGACCCCGGGCCCGTCGTCCCGCACCTCGACGAGGGCCCAGCCCGCCGAACCTGCCTGACCTGCCGAACCTGCCTGACCTGCCTGACCTGCCTGACCTGCCTGACCTGCCTGACCTGCCGAGCAACCCTCCGGACCCACGGCCTCCCCCCGCACCCGCACCCGCGCCGTGACCCGTGTCCCCGCCGGCGTGTGCGTGCGCGCGTTGGCCAGCAGGTTGACCAGCACCTGCTGGAGGCGGGCCGGGTCACCTCGTACGACCACGGGCTCGTCCGGCAGCTCCAGCCGCCACACGTGCTCCTGCCCGGCGGCCCGCGCATCGCTCACCGCGTCCACCACCAGCGGTACGAGATCGGTGCTCTCCCAGGAGAGCGATGCTCCGGAACTGGCGCCCGGACGGACCTCCGCCCCCGCGTCCAGCCGCGCCAGCAGCAACAGGTCCTCCACCAGCCCCGTCATCCGCGTCGCCTCCGACTCGATCCGCCCCAGCGCATGCCGCGTGTCGGGCCCGGCGGCCACCGCCTCCCGGCCCCTGCGCGTCAGCTCCGCATAGCCCCGTATCGAAGCGAGCGGCGTCCGCAGCTCATGGCTCGCGTCGGCGACGAAGCGCCGTACCCGCGTCTCGCTCTCCTGCCGGGCCGCCAGCGCCGAACCGACGTGCCCGAGCATCCGGTTGAGCGCCGCCCCGACCTGCCCGACCTCGGTACGCGCATCCGCCTGTGCCTGCGGTACGCGCTCGTGGAGCGCCACTTCGCCCCGGTCCAGCGGCAGTTCGGACACCCTGGTCGCGGTCGCGGCGATCCGCCGCAGCGGGCGCAGGGCGGCGCCCACCAGCGCGTTCCCCGCGAGCCCCGCGGCCACCAGCGCGGCGAGCGTCACGCACACCACGACGACCACGAGCGTACGTACGGTCTCCTGCACGCCCTCCAGCGGAAACCCGAGCGCGACGTCCGCCCGCTGGCCGTCGGCGTCCGTCCCGGTCCCGGTCCCGGTCAACCCGTAGCCCAGTCCCGGCCCCGGTCCCGGCCCAGAGCCAGGCCCAGAGCCAGGCCCAGAGCCAGGCCCCGGTCCCGGTCCCGGTCCCAGCACCGGCCCGTTCCGCGCGATCACCCGGTACTCGCCGAGCCCCGGCACCGTCACCGTGTGCGGCTTGCCGTCCCGGGCCACGCCCGCCAGCGCCTTCACCTGGGCGGCGTCCAACCGCTTCAGGTGCGCATCGAGCCGCGTGCCCCCCGCGTCCACGCTCCGGGCCCCCGCCCCGTCCCGCAGCCCGACGGTGTCGAGCGGTTGTCCGGGCGCGGCCACGAACTGCAGCCCCCGCCCGTGCTCCCGGTCCAGCGCCGCGTTCAACTGCTCGTCCACCTGGTGCTCCAGGTACGAGTGCAGGGCGACGGACGTCACCACCCCGATCACCGCCGCGACCACCGCGATCAGCGCGACGCAGGACACCACGAGCCGGGCCCGCAGCGACAGCCTCCGCCCGCGCCGGAAGGCCGGCCCGCGCCCGAGCACCCGTCCGAGCGCCCGTCCGAGGCGCCGTACCACCTCACCCACCCGGTTTGATCAGATAACCGGCCCCGCGCCGCGTGTGGATCATCGGCGTACGCCCAGCGTCGATCTTCTTCCGCAGATACGAGATGTAGAGCTCGACCACGTTGGCCTGGCCCCCGAAGTCGTAGTTCCACACCCGGTCGAGGATCTGCGCCTTGCTGAGCACCCGCTTCGGGTTGCGCATCAGAAACCTCAGCAGCTCGAACTCGGTCGCGGTGAGCCGCACCTCGTCCTCGCCCCGCCACACCTCGTGGCTGTCCTCGTCGAGCCGCAGGTCGCCCACCGTCAGCTCCGAATCGGGCCGGGCCACCTGCCCCCGGCCGCCGGTCCGCCGGATCAGCCCGCGCAGCCGCGCCACGACCTCCTCCAGGCTGAACGGCTTGGTCACGTAGTCGTCGCCACCGGCCGTGAGCCCGGCGATCCGGTCCTCCACCGCGTCCCGCGCCGTCAGGAACAGCACCGGCACATCGGGCAGGTACTCCCGTACCCGCCGCAGCACGGACAGCCCGTCCATGTCCGGAAGCATCACGTCCAGTACGACGGCGTCCGGCCGGAAGTCGCGCGCGGTACGCACCGCGGTCGCCCCGTCCCCGGCGCTGCGGGTCTGCCAGCCCTCGTACCGCAGCGCCATGCACAGCAGCTCGGAGAGCGGCGCCTCGTCGTCCACCACCAGCACCCGTACGTCACCGCTGCTGTCGAACCCGCTGGGGGTACTGGTTCGAGTGCTGCTGCGGGTACTGCCGCGTGTACCGCCGCGAGTACCGCCTTGGATACCGCTGTGGGTCTCGCCCGCCCGGGGTGCATTCGCTGTCCGCATACGGTCACCCTGACCGGGACCGGTGAGAGCACTCTTTCCCGTTCCTGTGAATCTGCTGAGAAGTCGACGTGGCCGGCGCACCCGGACGAGAAGCCGGGCCGCACGGACGGGAAACCGGGGCCGCACGGACGAGAAGCCGGGCCGCACCCGGCCGGGAAGCCGACCCGCACCCGTACGGGAAGCCGGGCCGCGCGGAGCGGAAACCCACACGTCCCGGATTCGCGGAATAGCCCCGCCGACCTCCCCGTTGCCCCCACATGACTTCCGACTCACCTGCCTCCCACACCTCCCGCCACACCCGTACGTACGGCCGCCTCGGCATCTGGAGCGCCGCCCTCCGCCCCACCACTCCCGAGGGCCGCCTGGAACTGACCGATGCGGTCACAGAGTTGGAGGACCTCGGTTACGGCACGGTGTGGACCGGTGGCAGCCCGTCCCTGGACGACGCCGCCCCGCTCCTTGAGGCGACGAGCCGGATCAAGGTCGCGACGGGCATCCTCAGCATCTGGGAGCACACGGCGGAGTCGGTCGCCGCGCAGATCGCCGAGTTCGAGACCCGGCACCCCGGCCGTTTCCTGCTCGGGCTCGGCGTCAGCCACGACGCGCTGGCCCCGCAGTACGCCCGCCCGTACTCGGCGATGGTCGCCTACCTGGACGCGCTCGACGAGGCTCCGCAGCCCCTCCCCGCCGAGCGCCGGATCCTGGCCGCCCTCGGCCCGAAGATGCTGAAGCTGGCCTCGTCCCGCGCGGCCGGCGCCCACCCGTACCTCGTCACGCCGGAGCACACGGCCCAGGCGCGCGAGGCGCTCGGCCCGGACGCGTTCCTCGCCCCTGAGCTCACGGTCGTCCTCGACCCGGACCTGGACCGGGCCCGCACGGTCGCCCGTACGATGCTCGGCTTCTACCTCCCGCTCCCCAACTACACCAACAACCTCCTCCGCCTCGGCTTCACCGAGGCCGACTTCGAGAACAACGGCAGCGACCGCCTCCTCGACGCCCTCTTCGCACTGGGCGACGAGGACCGCGTACGGGCGAAGGCGGAGGAGTTCTACGCGGCGGGCGCCGACCACCTGGCGCTTCAGGCCCTGACCACGGACGACCGGCACGAGGCCCTTCCCCGCGCCGAATGGCGGGCCCTGGCCAAGGCGCTGCTCTGAGAGCTTCGAGGAATCGACCAACGGCCCCGGGGATCAGCTCAGCCCGAACAGCCGGGCCCCGTTCTCGTAACAGACCGCCCGCAGCCATTCCTCGCCCAGCTGGAGCCGCTCCAGCGACTCCAGCTGGTGCAGGTAGCCGTACGGGATGTTGGGGAAGTCGCTCCCCAGCAGCACCCGGTCTCCCAGGTCCCGCAGCCGCCCCAACTCCCGCGGGGGGAACGGCGAAATCCGCTCGCTGAAGTCCGTGAACGACATCGTCGTGTCGAGCCGCACCTCCCCGTACCGCTCCGCCAGGTCCAGGAAGTCGGCGTACTCGGGCATCCCCATGTGCGCCACGATCAGCCGCAGCCGGGGATGCCTCTCCAGCAGCTCCCCGACCGGCCCAGGACCGGTGAACTTCCCGGGCATCGGCCCGGACCCGCAGTGCATCACCACTGGAATCCCGGCCTCCGCCAGCAGCCCCCACACCGGCTCCAGCAGCGGGTCATTGGGGTCGTACGCCCCCACCTGCACATGCGACTTGAAGACCCGGGTCCCACCCTCCACGGCCCGCCGCACATACCCCTCGACCCCCGCCTCCGGGAAGAAGGTCGCCGTCCGCAAGCAGCCTTCCGTACGCGCCACGAAATCCTCCCCCCACCCGTTCAGCCACTCCGCCATCCCGGGCTTGTGCGGATAGAGCATCGAGGTGAACCCCACCACCCCGAACTCCCGCAGCAGCGCGACCCGTTCCTCTTCCTCGTACCGGTACGTGATCGGCCACTCGACCCCGGGCATCGGCCCTTCGGCATCGATCCCGACGGCATCGAAGTACGCCCACACCTTCTCCAGCACCCGCTCGGGCATGAAGTGCGTATGCACATCCACCAGCCCCGGAACCCCGAGCCGCCCCCAGAACGCCCGCACCTGCGCCGCTTCATCTGCTGCTGCTGCCGTCGTCGTCATGTCCGGCACGGTACGTGCGCGACACAAATACCTGAAGTTGCAAGTTATCCACAGGGGTTGACCTGCGATCTTGCGCAACGTGTCTGCTGAGCAGACACGTTTATCAAGATCACGAGGACGAGAGCGTGCTTCAGAAGCACACTCTCGTCCTCGTCCCACAACAAGTCCGGTACGGTACGACAGGGCCCGAAGCCGCAACTTCGATTTGCGGCTTCGGGCCCGTTTCTCGCACTGCCTACACGAGCACGTAAACCGGCGCACCGTCCTGCGCACAGCCAACTTGCCGGATGCACTGATGCTTGATCAGCATCCTCAGACAGGCATGCACACGAGCCGTCGAGAGCCCCGTACGCGCCGCGATCTCTTCGAGCCTGTACCGCGCCTCACCGCCGATGAGCGCAGGCGCGATGTACGCCGCCACCGCGTGGACGTCTTCGGTGACCACCAACTTCCGTCGCCGCCACACATCGAGAAGCTCCTGCGGCGTAACCCCCGGCTCCCGCTCAGCTTCCTGCCTCTGCTCACCGAGAGAACCCAGCGTCTGCGCAATCTGATGCAGCGCGTCCGCCATGGACTGCTGGGCCCGGCAGGTCTCCTCCTGAGCCCGCGCGATCTCCGTCAGCAGCTCATTGGTCCGACGCGCATGCCCGACACTCTCCGCCTGCATGGCCACCAGCGCCTCGTCGGCCCGAAGGTTCCGCTCCTCCAGCCGCACGATCGCGTCGATGACCTCGGGCGGCATGACGTACGCCGTCCCACCGCTCGGTGCAGGCTGCATCGGCGCCGGTTCGAGAGAGTACGAACCGTCTCGCTGGATGGTCGCGATAACTTCCACGACCCAGTTCCTAAACGGCTCTGCCTCCCGCTTCGTGCACCCGTTGACAAGCTGGATCAAACCTCGAAGATTCACCATCCTCATCGATCTTTTGAGCCCGTGACCTGCAATCTTGCGTGAACCGTCGAGTGGTTCGACGGTTTGCGCAAGATCGCCGAGCGTAGTTGCGTAGTCTTTCGACACCGCATAGAGCAGTGCATCCCTGGTGTTCGTGTATCCCAGATTGGCTGCCACATCGACCGCCGGGAACCAGTGTGTCCCATCCGGCAACGTCACCCTCCGCACCCGCGCACCAGTCGCCGCGTACACGAAGTCACCAATGTCGATCGCGTCCTGCCGCTGCACCGTCGCCTCTTCCGACGGCCCGTTCTCCTGCTCGTACATCGAGCATCACCTCCACCCGGAAGCTGACACATCCGTCAAGCCAACTGGCGTGAAACCAGCCGAAGTTCACCCGATAGGCGACAGGAACCTCTCATTCCGCCCCAGCAACTCCCGCACCCCAACCAGCCCCCCCTCAGAACAACCCCTCCTGCACCCCCGTCTCCCTCTCCTTCTCCACGCCCTTCACCGGCACCGTCACCCCACCCCCCACATCCCCCCGCTCCAACCGCCACCCCGCCAACAACCGACTGTCCACAACCACAACCCCCGCAGCCCCTACCGCCCCCGCACCCACCACCTCCAGATGCAGATCCGGCCCCGCCACAGCCACCACCCGCCCCGCCACACTCCCTCCACTCACCAGCTCACGCACCACACCCACCACGTCCGCCGCCCCCGCCAACCCCGCCGGCCCCTCCAACCCGAACACCCCCGCATGATCGACCACCTCGCACCCGACCACCCCCAACGCCTCCGGCCACCCCGTCAGCCCCACCGCCCGCGCATGCAACTCCCGCACCTCCGCCGCCCGTTTCTCCGCCACCGGCAGCGCCGCCCGTACCGCACGCTTCTTCGCGTACGAGATCCGGTCGGGCACTCCCAGCCCCGCCCGCAGCAACTCCTCGCAGCGCCGCGCCGCCATCAGCGGCCCCCGCCCGAGCCAGCTGAACGTCACCGCCCCCTGCTCCAGCAGCCGCGCCGGCCCCCGGTCCTCCCGGGTGATCCCCACCTTGACCATCCCCGGCCCGAACCACGCCAGGTACACGGCATACGGGCGCGGATCGTCAGCCATCGTGTCGGCCGCCACCGACCTCGACCGGTCCAGCCGCGCGCAGTCCGCACACTGCGCCTGCGTGGCCCGCCCCGCCACCGCCGCCGCGTACGGGCACGGATTGCCCCGCACCCCCACGCACCGCCGCTCCCCGACCACCCGGAAGCCGATCCCCCGCCCGTACGCGTTCCCACCGCCGCCCGCCACTGGCCCGTACGACAACGGACTGACCGGCCCGCCGACCGGCCCGGCCCCGCCGGAACCCGCCCCCGGCTCCCACCGCAGCCCGGGCACGCCGCCCGCCCAGCTCACCCCCGCACTACGCCACTGCCGCGCCCGTTCCCTCTCCATACCGCCAGTGTGGCCCCCACCACTGACAACGCCCCCGAAGCAGCCCGCACCCCGCTCCCTCAGCAGCTCACGCCCCGCCCCGGCCGCGCATGCAGCACCCGTACGAACTCCCGGTACAGCCCCACCCGGTGCGCCACCTGCTCCGGCTTCCCGCCCCCGCACTCGGGCCCGTTCAGACTCCGGATCGTCTCGCCGAAGCCCTTCCCCCGCACCATCGCCTGATGTCCGGTGTACTCGCCCATCCCCTGCTGGGTGTTCCAGTACCAAAGGGCCGTCATCCAGGCCACCTCGGGATCCTGCTCCACCAGCCACGGGTTGTTCAGCAGGTCGATCCCCAGGGCGTCGCCCGCCGCCTTGTAGTTGAAGTTCCAGCTCAGCATGATCGCCCCGCGCCCGTAGTAGGCAGCGCGTCCCGCCGGGCATCCGTACGGCCGGGTGTCGTCGCAGAAGACCGGATACGTGTCCGTGTTCTGCGCCACCACGTAGAACAGCCCGCCCGTCTCATGGCTCACGTTCGCCAGGAACGCCGCCGCCTCCCGCCGCCGCGTCTCCCTGCTCCCGGTCCGCGCGAACCCCGGATACGCCTTGGTCGCCTCGACCAGCCCCTCGTACGTGAAGAACGAGTTCCGCTTCGGGAACATCCGCTCGAACTGCGCCTCCCCGACCACGAACCCCCGACCCGGCCCCGCCCTTGACCCCAGCCCCGGCCGCCCGCGCTCCGCCGCTCCTGCCTGCCCCGGCAGCACCACGAACATCACTCCGCACATCGCCAGCAGCCACACCAGCCCGGCCCGTACCCGTACTCGTACCCGTCGCCTCGACACGGCCAGATCACTCCTCGAAAACGAAGGGAGAGCAGAAAAGGTCCAGACCATTGTGCGGAACATGCCAAACATACGGAAGGGGTACGACGAGAAGCCCCCTCCCGGCCCCTCGCCGCACCCGCACCCGCACCCGCACTACCCCCGCGCCACTTCCTCCCCAGCGCCCCGCCGCCTGCGCCTCCAGTACGCCACCGTCACCACCGCCAGCAGCGGCCCCCACAGCAGCAGCGGCGCGTAGCAGGCCGTCATCACGACCGCCTTGCCCCCGCTCGGCGCCCCCTGAGTCGACATCTCGGCGTCCCACGAGAAGGCCATGGACCACGTCACCACCGTCACCGCGGCCGCTCCCAGCCCGCCTGCCGCCGCAGCCGCCACCGCCGGAATCCGCCGCCCGCCCAGCCACGGCACCCACTCCGGCAGCATCTCTCCCCAACGCCGCACCAGCCCCAGCGTCAACAGCGCCAACGCCTCCGCGAACAGGCTCAGTCCGACCAGATAGAAGGACTCGACCCCGGGGAAGAACTCCGGGTCCAGCACCCCGTCCCGGAACCCCGAGTCCCACCCAAGCGCGATCGCCACCCGCCACAGCCCGGACGGCAGCACCGCCAGCACCGCGCCGTGCGCCGCCCACCGCACCCCGCGCGACACCCGCGGCTGCGTCTCCCGGCCGCCCACGCCGGCCTGCCCATTCCGTACGTGCGGTACGTACGCCCTCTCCGCCGCACTCGACCCGCTAGCCACGACGCTGCACCCCCGCCGCACCCTGCGCTCCGGCCACTCCTTGACCGCCCTTGGCCCCCTGCCCGCCCTGAGCCCGCTGCGCCCCCCGCGCGCCCGGGAACTTCGCCAACTCCGCGTGCACGACCCGGAATCCACCCTTGAGCACCGTGGTGAACGGCGCCGGTGCCATGCAGGTCCCCACCCGCGAGATGGTCACGTTCCCCTTCTCGTCGAGGGTCTCGGTGTCGATGTTCGCCGCACCCCACGAGAACCCGACCCGGTCCGGCTCCCCCTTGCCGCCCTGCTGCACGCTGATGCCGATCCGCGTACCGCGCGGCATCGCCGGGGTGTCGGCATCGACGACAGCGGTGAGAGTGGCCGTACGGCCACTGGTGACCAGGCAGTCCACCGTCGCCTCGGCCGCCACCGGCTTGCTCCCGGCCGGCGCCGCGTGGCTGAACCTCACCACCCCTTCCGCATCGGTGGCCATCCCGCTCGGAATGCCCGGCACCGGCTTGCTGAAGGGAACCGACCGCGCATGCACGCTGAAGCGGATGTCGTCCTGCAACGACTCGATGTAGGCCGCCCGCGCCGCCCCGTTCACACTCGCCCTGCCACCCTCCGCACCCACAAGGGCACCGGCCGCCGCTGGGGCACTTGCCGCCTCAGAGGACCCGGCCGCCACAGCTCCGCCCGGCGCCGCCACCCCCATCGCCCCGACCAGCACAACCCCTGCCACCCCGGCCGCAACCACAGCTCTCATCACCACGAACTCCCTTGTCCCTGCGGCCTCTTGCCGCTCTCCTGCTGTTCTCCTGCCTGCCCCTCCAATCTCCTCCGCCGCCCCGCCCGTTCCTATCCGCCGATCGGCACAGATCCCGAGGTCAGAGCGCGGTCCGCCCCCTCACTCCCTCTGCCGATCGGCAGAGGGATCCGCCGTGCCCCTCCCCGTACGCTGACCGCATGGGGGACACCTTCGATCACACAACAAGCCTGCTGGGTACAGGGATTGACGCCGCAGCCGTACTGCTGGCAGCAATCGCTCTCGTACGCACGGGACGGCCGCTGGCCCGCCTCCGCGTCACGGCCGCACCGGACACGTCCGGCACGTCCGGCCCACCCGGCACGTCCTCCGCCCCCGTCCCCGCCCCACGCGCCTCCGTACCGGATCCGTCCGTACTCACCGCCATGTGCGCGGCCCTCTCCCTCCTCTCCTCCTTCGCCCTCGCCTCTCCTGGACCGGAAGCAGAAGCCGGTTCGCTCTGGAAACTGGTGACAACGGCCCTGCTCCTGCCCCTGATCGCGGCCGTCGCCCGCTGGTCACGCCCGCGGGAGATGCGCCCCACCGTGGCCCTGGCAGCCCTGGCGATCGCCCTGTGGCCGCTCCCTCTGGCCGACATCTCCTCCGTACTCGAAGGCGCCGGCATCGCGGCCTTCTGGCTGCTCCCCGCCCTGGCCGCCCTCGCGTTCGGCAGCCACTTCCGGCGCCAGGAGAAGCTCCGCCGGCGCGCGGTCACCGAGGCCCGCCACGACCAGCGGCGTCAGCTCTCGCGGGACCTGCACGACTTCGTGGCCCACGACATCAGCGGCATCGTCGTCCAGGCCCAGGCGGCCCGCTTCGTCGCGGCCACCGACCCCACCCAGGCCGTACTCGCCCTGGAACGCATCGAGAAGGCCGGCCTGAACGCCCTGTCCGCCATGGACCGCACCCTGGACATGCTCGACCCCACGCCCCGCCCGGCAGGCGCCACCGCCCCTCTCCCCACCGTCGCCCAGCTCCCCGCCCTCACCGCCGACTTCACCGCGGCAGGGCCCACCCCGGCACACCTCCACATGCCCCAGGACCTCCCCGAATCCCTGCCCAGAGAGACGGGCGCGGCCGCGTACCGGATAGCCGTCGAGGCCCTCACCAACGTCCGGCGGCACGCCCCGTCCGCCACCCGCGCGGACATCACCCTCACCCGGGGCCCCTGCACCCTCGAACTGCGCATCACCAACGACACCGGCCCCCACCGCGTCGCCCGCCCCCTCCGCCCCAGAGCCCGCCCGCACCGGCACGGCGGCCGAGGCATCCCCGCCCTCACCGAACTCACCCGCGCCCTCGGCGGCACCCTCACCACGGGCCCCCACCCCGTCGACCACCCCACCGGCTGGCACCTCACAGCCGTACTCCCCCTAACCCCCCTGCAACCCCAGACAGCCCAGACAGCCCAGACGCCTCAAGCACCCCACCCGGAGCACAAGTGATCCGCATCCTGCTCGCCGACGACCAGGCCGACATCCGCACGGGCTTCCGCCTGATCCTCGACTCCCAGCCGGACATGACGGTGATCGCGGAGGCCGCCGACGGCACCACCGCCGTCGACCTGGCCCGTTCGCTCCGCCCCGACCTGGTCCTGGCCGACATCCGCATGCCGGGCCTGGACGGCCTGGAAGTCACCCGCCGACTGACCGGCCCGGACGCGGTGGACCCCATCCCCGTACTCGTCATCACCACGTTCGACCACGACGACTACGTACGTACGGCACTGCGCGACGGCGCCTGCGGCTTCCTCCTGAAGCGCTCGGGACCCGCTCTTCTGATCGAGGGCGTACGCGCCGCCATGTCAGGCGACGTCCTGATCAGCCCCCAGATCACCGTCCGCCTCCTCCAGTCCCTCACCCCGCCCCCGCCCGAGGCCCCCGCACCCACGCCCAGCCGGCCGTCCCCGCTCACCCCCCGCGAGGAAGAAATAGCCCGCCTGGTCGCCGAAGGCCTCACCAACGCGGAGATCGCCGCCCGCCTCTTCATCACCCCGGGCACGGCCAAGACCCACATCGCCAACATCCAGTCGAAGCTCAAGGCCCGCAACCGCGTCGGCATCGCCGCCTGGACCTGGCAGTCCGGCTCCACCCGCACATGAAAGAAGCCCCCCGGACGATGTCCGGGGGGCTTCTCGGCTGTGCACTCGGCAGGATTCGAACCTGCAACCTTCTGATCCGTAGTCAGATGCTCTATCCGTTAAGCTACGAGTGCTTGTCGCTGTGCTTCCGGGCCGTTTTCCGCCCCGTCGGCGTTGCAAGAAGAACATTACATGACCTGCGCCGTCATGCGAAATCCATTGCGTTCACCCGGCCCCACCTGCGCAAACACCCCCAGGAACCGCCCCGGCGGCAACTCCGGCAGCAGCCCTGGGAACGACATCCGGGAACGACCGAAGCCCCGGTCCTGGTGGACCGGGGCTTCGACGTGCTGGCGGAGGCGGAGGGATTTGAACCCTCGATGGGCTTTAAGACCCAAACCGCATTAGCAGTGCGGCGCCATAGACCGGACTAGGCGACGCCTCCAGCACGACCCACGTACGCCATCGCCTGCGCGATCGCGAGTAGGTGCGTTGCAGATGATGGCACAGCATTGCGCGGTGTCACCAATCGCACCCCACGGTACTAGGCGACCGGGCGCCAGGGCAAAGCACTTCGGCAGACGACTTCGGCGGCTGATTTCCACCGAGGACTTCCGTGCGCGACCTCGCGGCATCCGCACGGGACCCGGAGATCCACTCCGCACCGGTCCAAGATCCACCCCTGTCGCCGGGCCAAGATCCACTCCTTGTCGCACGAAGATCCACTCCTTGTCGCACGAAGATCCGTACCGGACGGCGTGAAGATCTGCTTCCTGGGCAGGCACAGCTCCACAGCAGCTCCCCCTCTCATCCGCCGTCACGCCCGTATTCCCAGCCTTTAGACTCCTTCCAGTGACAACGCGCGGCCCGAGGGGAAAATTGGGGCCGCCGGAGGGTCGCCGACCGGGCGGGATCGCCTGGGCAAGGTGCAGTAATCAGGGAGGAACCGTCGTTGTGAGCAGCAGGCCATCCCGAGGCGCTGCTCGCCTCGCAGCGATACTCGACGCGCTCCCCGACGGGCTGCTGCTCGTCAATTGCAACGGAACCGTCGTCAACGCCAACACCATCGCCCTGGAGACCTTCGAGACCCCGGGCACCGCGCTCGTCGGGCGCGGGCTGCTCGACCTGCTGCCGGAGTTCGACTCCAAGCTGATCCCGGGATCGATGCGCCGTCCCGACAACGCGGACGCCCAGGGGCGCACCAAGCCGACCCGGATGACCGCGCGGCGCACCGACGGGAGCGCGTTCCCCGTCGAGGTGACCAGCGCGAACCTCGCGGACGGGCGGGACGCCTTCTCGGTGGACCGGCCGGCCGGTGCCACTTCACTGACCGGGGACGAGCTCCTGATGCTCGTCGTACGGGACCTGTCGGGCACCGTCGACACCGAGGCCGAGCTGGCCCGTTCGCAGCGGCAGACCGAGATGATCCTGCGCGCCGCGTCCGAGGGCGTGGTGGGCACCGACAACGACGGACGGATCGTCCTCGCGAACCCGGCCGCCGCGCAGATACTGGGATTCCGGGCCAGCGACCTGGGCGGCAAGGAGCTGCACGCGCTCGCCGTGCACTCGCGGGCCGACGGGACGCCGTTCCCGTACGAGGAGTCGCCGCTCGCCGACACCCTGAAGTCCGGGCGCAAGCACCGGGTGCGCGGGCAGGTGCTGTGGGCGAAGAACGGCAAGCAGGTGCCGGTCGACCTGACGACCGCTCCCGTGCGCGACGGGGAGCAGCTGGTGGGCGCGGTGATGACGTTCACCGACCGCCGGCCCTACGAGGAGCAGATCGCCCAGCACGCCGAGGAGCTGGACCGGCAGGTCGCCCAGCATGCCGAGGAGATCGCCCAGCGCACCGAGGAACTGGACGCGACGCGTGAGCGGTACGACGCGGAGGCCGCGCTCGGCCGGGAGCGGTTCGAGGAACTGGCCGGGCAGCACGCCCAGTTGAGCGCCGTCCTGGGCGGCTCGCTGCGCGGCCCGCTGGAGGAGCTGCGCGGCGAGCTCGGCACGCTGGCCGCCGACCCGGCAGGACAGCTGTGGCCCGAGGCCAACCAGGTGCTGCACCACCTGGCCGCCGGGTACGCACGGATGACGACGCTCGTCGACAACGTGCTGGGCTTCCAGCGTCTTGTCGCCGGGACCGAGCCGCTGGTCAAGACGAACGTGCTGGTGGACGGGGTCGTCGCGGCGGCCGTCGAGGGTGCGGTCGAGCTGATCGGTCCCGGGCGCGCCCAGTTCGCCGTGCACGCGCCGCCGATCGAGGCCGAGGTGGACGGCGGGCGGCTGGCGACGGCGCTCGCGCACCTGGTGGCGGACGTGGCGGGGGTGGACTCCACCGGCAAGGCTCCGGCCGCTGCGGCGGGCGGGGGTTACGTCGACTCGACGATCGTGGTGGCCGCCGCGCAGCGCGGCGAGGTCGTGCGCTTCGAGGTGCGCGGGCCGTACGCGGGCGGCGACCCGGTGCACGAGCCGATCGTGCGCGGCATCGTCGCAGCGCACGGCGGCGTGCTGCAGACGCACGAGGTGCCGGGCATGAGCGGCAGCGCGTACGTCCTGGAGGTGCCGTTGGGGGCGGGCTCGGGGGCTTCGGCGCCTGCTCCGGCCTCGGCTCAGGCTTCGGCTCCTGCTCCGGCTCCGGCCTCGGCTCCGGCTCAGGCCCCTGCCGCCCAGGACGTCCCCCAGGATTCCGCCCGGGATTCCGCTCCGAGCGCCGGTGGTGCCGGGAACGGTCCCGGTGCGACGGCCGCGGTGCCTGCCCAGCAGGGCAGCGGACGGCGGGCCAGGCGGGCCTCGACCGACGCGTTCCTCGACGCGGACGGAAGCGACGGCCGCACCGGCGGGAACTCCGGTGAGCCCGGTGCGGAGGCGGAGACCGCCGCCTCGCAGGCCGCTCCGAGCGGACGGCGGCGCGCACGGCGCGGGCCGGCCGACGAGCACCAGCAGCAGGAACTGATCCCGGCACAGGGCACGGGCGAGGGATCCGGCGGCACGGGCGGCGGTACGGGCCGCAGGCGCGGGCGGCCCAGCCCGGCCGAGGGACCGGGGAGCGGCGGCGGAAATCCGTCGGCGCCCACCGGTGACGCCGGTACGGGCGCAGCCGCGGGCGCAGCCGCAAGTGCGAGCACGGGTACGGGCCGGGGTACGGGCGCGGGCTCAGCCGGTCACGCCGGTGACGGTCGGGCTCTGGCGCTGCCCGCACCCGCGAAGCCGTCCGGCGGTCCGGCGGAGGGTTCCGTGGTGACGGCCGAGGAGGGCGCGGCCGGACGTGCGGCGCTGAGGGACACCGTGCCTCCGCAGGGAGTGCCCCAGGTAGTGCCCCCGACCCAGGGCGTTCCTCCGCAGGGACTTCCCGCGCAGGCCGCCGAGACGCAGGCCCCTGCGGGCCGCCGCGACGGCGGCGCGATGCCCGCACTGCCTCCCGCGAGCCCGAGCGCGAGCGTGGGCCATGCAGGTCAAGCAGGCCAAGCAGCCCAAGCAGGCCCATCGAACCGGACGGGCCATGCGGGCCAGGACGTTCCCGCCGACCCGGCCGGTGCGCCGGTGCCGGGGAGCGGCAGCAGCCAGGCAGGACAGACCGGCCAGGCGGCCCAGGCGGCCCAGTCCGGTGTCTCGTACGGCCGACGGCCGCCGGGCGTCGAGGCATCCGCCATGCCGGGCACCGGAATTCCCCCCGCAGGCACTGGCAACGGCCCCGCGAGCAGCGGTGATCCGTCCGCCGACGACACCTCAGGGCACGGCCAGGTGTTCGCCACCGCGGGCGCCGCACAGGGCCAGAGCCAGTCCCAGGGCCAATCCCAGGGCCAGTCCCCGAGCCAGGGCGGCCAGCCCGGCGTGGGCACCGGCGCCCCCGGCGGCCGTCGGGCCCGACGGGCGCTGGCCACCGCTCCGGCCGCCGAGGCGGAGAGCGCGCGCAGCCCGTTCGCGCTGCCGCCCGCCGAGGCGGACCGTAACCCCGGCCGCTCCGGCGACGTACCGGCCCAGGCGCCCAACGAGCAGGCGGCGCACGGCGGCTGGCCCACGCCCACCGCCAAGGTCGCCAATCCGGAGCCGCAGCCACTGCCGCAGCCCCAGGCACAGCCGTACACCCCGTCCCAGCCGCAGCCGTTGCCGCTCCCGCAGCCCTCCGAGTCAACGCACTCGACCCAGGGCCGCGCCTTCAGCGTCCGTACGCTCGGGCAGGGCATGCCGTTCGCGCAGCAGATCGCACAGCAGCAGAACCAGACGCTCGGCTCCGGCCGCCGCCGCAGGCTGGCCACGCCGTCGGAGGCGGAGCGCCCGGCAGCAGCGGCGATCGCGCCCCCGGCCGAGCCCGGCGCCCGCCCGCACCCGCAGGGCAGCCCCCCGCAGGACCCGGCCGGTGCTCGGCCGGGCGCGCAGACAGGCGCGTACGCGAGCGGCGGTGCGTACGAGAGCGGCGCGGGCGGCACCCCGCCCTCCGGCACCGCACCCGCGGGTGCCGCATCCACCGGCCCGGACGCACCGCAGCTCATCCCGACGGCCTCCGAAGGGCGTGCGTACGCCATAGAGGCCCCCGACGAGGGCAGCGAGGGTCCTGAGCCGCTGGACGGTCCCGGCGGGGCCGTAGAGGTCGCCAACCGGCCCGTCCCGCGGCCCGTGGACGACGAGCTGCCCCCGGAGCCGCTGGACAACCCGCGCAGGCTGCTGGTGTGGCCCGCCCCGGACACCTCCACGGAGCAGGCGCTCAGCGACCGGGGCTACCGGCCGGTGATCGTGCACTCCCGCGACGAGGTCGACGCGCAGATCGCCGCCTTCCCGGCCGCGCTGTTCGTGGACCCGCTGACCGGGCCGATCACGCGTACCGCGCTCCAGTCGCTGCGTCAGGCGGCCGTGGCCGCCGAGGTCCCGGTGCTGGTCACGGCGGGTCTGGGGCAGGCGACCCGGGAGGCGGCCTACGGCGCGGACCCGGCCGTCCTCCTCAAGGCGCTCGCCCCGCGCGACAGCGAGCAGCACCCGCCCCGGGTCCTGCTCATCGAGGAGCACGAAGAGATCGCGCTCGCCCTGACCGACACCCTGGAGCGGCGCGGCATGCAGGTCGCGCGTGCCGCGACCGACACGGAGGCGGTCAACCTCGCCACCCAGATGCGGCCGAACCTGGTCGTCATGGATCTGATGCTGGTGCGCCGCCGCCGGGCGGGCATCGTCGACTGGCTGCGCGCCAACGGGCAGTTGAACCGCACCCCGCTGGTCGTCTACACCTCCGCGGGTCTCGACCAGGCGCAGCTGCCCCGGCTGTCCTCGGGCGAGACGGTCCTCTTCCTCGCGGAGCGGTCCACGAGCAACGAGGTGCAGGGCCGGATCGTGGACCTGCTGGCGAAGATCGGCACCAACTGATCCATCGGTACCAACTGATCCACGTGTGCGGGTGTTTCACGTGAAACACCCGCACACGGCGAAGGGGTCTGTTTCGAAGGGGCCTGTTTCACGTGAAACAGGCCCCTTCGCCGTCCGTACTGCCGCCCACAGGCGCGTGACGTCCCGCTAGAGCTGCGTGACGTCCCGCTACAGCTGCGTGACGTCCAGCTCGCCGTCCGCGTAGCTCTTGCGGATCACCTTCTTGTCGAACTTGCCGACGCTCGTCTTCGGCACCGCAGGGACCAGCGCCCAGCGCTCCGGCAGCTGCCACTTGGCCACGCTCTGCGCGAGGAAGTCACGCAGGTCGGCGTACGAGGCGGTGGCGCCCTCCTTGAGGACGACGGTGGCCAGCGGGCGCTCGCCCCACCTGTCGTCCGGGACGGCCACGACCGCCGCCTCGGCGACCTCGGGGTGGGCCATCAGCGCGTTCTCCAGGTCGACGCTGGAGATCCACTCACCACCGGACTTGATGACGTCCTTGGCCCGGTCGGTGAGGGTCAGGAAGCCGTCCGGGCTGATCACGCCGACGTCGCCGGTCTTCAGCCAGCCGTCCGCGCTGAACTTGTCGTCGGGGCGGAAGTCCTCGCCGTTCGCGCCGCCGTAGTAGGCGCCCCCGATCCACGGGCCGCGCACCTCCAGCTCACCGGCCGACTCGCCGTCCCACGGCAGCGCCTCGCCCGCCGGGCCGCTCAGCCGGGCCTCGACGCCCGCCGGGAGACGGCCCTGCGTGACGCGGTAGGGCCACTCCTCCTCGGCGGTGAGCCCGGCCGGCGGGTGCGCCATCGTGCCGAGCGGCGAGGTCTCCGTCATGCCCCAGGCGTGGCAGAGCCGGACGCCCAGCCGGTCGTACGCCTCCATGAGGGCCGGCGGACAGGCCGCACCGCCGATGGTCACCTCTCGCATCGAGGTGAGGTCGCGCGGGTTGGCGGTGACCTCGGCGAGCAGGCCCTGCCAGATGGTGGGGACGGCGGCGGCGTGCGTGGGGCGCTCGCGCTCGATCATCTCGGCGAGCGGGGCGGGCTGCAGGAAGCGGTCGGGCATCAGCATGTTGATGCCCGTCATGAAGGTGGCGTGCGGCAGGCCCCAGGCGTTCACGTGGAACTGGGGCACCACGACCAGGGTGGTGTCCTTGTCGGTCAGCCCCATCGACTCGGCCATGTTGACCTGCATGGAGTGCAGGTAGATGGAGCGGTGGGAGTACGCGACGCCCTTGGGGTCGCCGGTGGTGCCGGAGGTGTAGCAGAGGGCGGCGGCGGAACGCTCGTCGACGTCCGGCCAGTCGAAGGTCGTCGGGCGGTCCGCGAGCAGCTCCTCGTACTCGTGGACGCGCGGCGTGCAGCCGTCGAGCAGCGTCCGGTCGCCGGGGCCGACCACGACCACGTGCTCAAGGGTCGGCAGGTGCGGGAGGAGCGGGGCGAGCAGCGGGAGGAGGCTGCCGTTGGCGATGACCACGCGGTCGGCGGCGTGGTTGACGATCCAGATCAGCTGCTCGGCCGGAAGCCGCAGGTTGAGGGTGTGGAGCACGGCGCCCATGGAGGGGATCGCGAAGTACGCCTCGACGTGGGCCGAGTTGTTCCACATGAGCGTCGCCACCCGCTGGTCGCCGACGACCCCGAGCTCGTCGCGCAGGGCGTTCGCGAGGCGGGTGGCGCGCTCACCGATCTCCGCGAAACTGCGGCGTTCCGGCTCCGCCTCCCCGGTCCACGTCGTGACCTGCGACTTTCCATGGATGGTCATCCCGTGCTTCAGGATGCGGGTCACGGTCAGCGATACGTCCTGCATGGTGCTGAGCACGGCGTCCTCCCGGTGGGCGCGCGAAAAGGCACAAAGGGCACGGGGAAGCGAATGTCACCCGTGCGTGTGCCGCCGATTCTGCGCGCGTACCCGGCGGTATGTCACTACCTGGAGGTAACCAAAAGAAAGGCAGAATTCGCGAGTTCGCGGCGGTCAGCAGGCCGGGATCAACGGACCGGGGTCAGCTCCGGGTCCTCGCGCAGCTTGCCCAGCGCACGGGAGACCGCGCTCTTGACCGTACCGACGGAGACGCCGAGGACCTCGGCGGTCTGCACCTCGCTCAGGTCTTCGTAGTACCTGAGGACGACCATGGCGCGCTGCCGGTCGGGGAGCTTCATGACCGCGCGCCACATCGCGTCGTGCAGCACCTGCTGCTCGGCGGGGTCCGGGGCGGGCGCGGTGGAGCCGGTGCTCGGCTCGGGCAGCTCCTCGCAGGCGAACTCGTCGACCTTGCGCTTGCGCCACTGGGAGGTGCGGGTGTTGACCAGCGCCCGGCGCACGTAGCCGTCCAGGGCACGGTGGTCCTCGATGCGCTCCCAGGCGACGTACGTCTTGGTCAGCGCGGTCTGCAGCAGGTCCTCGGCGTCGCACGGGTTCGCGGTCAGCGAGCGCGCGGTGCGCAGCAGGACGGGCCCGCGGGCCCGGACGTAGCTGGAGAACGACGGGTAGCCGGTGAAGGAGGAGGCGTGCCCGGTACGTCCGGGGCTCACGGTGTGCCCGGCGTGCCCGGTGGCGGCCTTCGATGCGCTGGTGCAGACAGGCGTGGTCATGTGTTCCACGCTATGAGCGGGGACCGCTCAGGGGATCGGCCCCAGGTCCCGAAGGCATGTCCGCCTCAGGTTGTAGGGGTGGGGCAGGCCCCACCTCCTGAAGGTGGAGGGGGGCCCTGGGGATGTCAGGGTCGGGCCTCACCCTCGCAGGGCCCCACCCTCGCAGGGCCTCACCCCCACAGACCTTGGCTCCCCGGCCCTGGCTCCCTGACCTGGCGCCCCTGCCCCCTCCCGCTCCCCGGCCCTCACTCCCAGGTGCGGGCCACCAGGGCGTCGACCCGGTTGCGGTCGATATTCAGGCGGTGCCCGCCCCGCGTCTCCTTGACGTTGCCCGCGTACTGGTGGACGCGACGGTGCGGCGCCCAGGCGCGGGGGTGCAGCGAGGGCTCTCCCGCGACCGACGGCTTCTTTCCCCAGCGGGCGAACCAGAGAACCGTCGGCAGGTCACCGACCCCCGCCTTCCTGGCCCGTTCCAGGTGGCTGATGCCGGAGTCGGCGCTGCTGTAGTAGCCGGGGAAGTAGCGGTGCTTGCGGACCTCACGGTTCCAGGCGCGGACGAAGCTCAGGGTGCGCTCGGCACAGCCGCGGTTGCCGATGTCGTACGCCTCCATGTCGAGGTAGAGCGTGCTGCCGGGGATCATGCCGTGCCACTTGGCCCGCCGCACCGCGTCCTGTCCCTCGGCGGTGCCCTGCCGCCACGGGGCGCTGCCGATGGCGTACCCGCGCTTGTGCTTCACCTCCACGCAGGGCGCCTGGGAGCCGACGTAGACCGGGAGCAGGAACCAGCCCATCCGGTCGACCGACTTGATCCACTGCCTGTTGAGGTTCTTCTGCCGGGGGCAGCCGCGCGCCCGGCCGCCGAAGTAGACGCCGACGGCCCGGTACGGGGAGGCCCGGCGCCAGGCCCTCATGGTGGCCAGGGAGGGGGCCTCGCAGGTGTCGAAGGCCCAGCCCTTGAAGTGCACGGGCCGGCCGGAATACGGCTTCGCCTCCGCGGGCCGCGCGGACGGAGCGGGCCGGGAAGAGGGAGCGGGCTGTCCGGACAGAGCGGGCCGCGCGGACGGAGCCGGCCGGGCCGCAGCCGGCCCGGGTGCGGGCAGCACCGTCGTGGCGAGGAGGGCGAAGAGCACCGTTGCCGGCCCGAGCAGCCGACCCGGAGGGCATTTTCGTACGTACGCAGAACCAAAGAATCTGTACATATGGTGAGTTAACGGTCATTCAGCCGCCGAGTCCACGACTCACGCCGGGCCGGTCAGCAATCCGCACCCAGGATCAACCCGGATGTGGGAACGCCGGTGCCCGCCGTCACCAGCGTCCGGGCCGCACCCGGCACCTGGTTCACCGACGTGCCGCGCACCTGCCGGACGGCCTCCGCGATCCCGTTCATCCCGTGCAGGTACGCCTCGCCGAGCTGCCCCCCGTGCGTATTGAGCGGCAGCGCGTCCGCCGCCACGAACCCGGCCGCCTCGCCCGGCGCGCAGAACCCGAACTCCTCCAGCTGCATCAGCACGAACGGGGTGAAGTGGTCGTAGAGGATCCCCACGTCGATGTCGGACGGCGCGAGCCCGGACGACTGCCACAACTGACGCGCCACCACTCCCATTTCCGGCAGGCCCGCCAGGGTGTCCCGGTAGAAGCTGGTCATCTGCTCCTGCCCGCGCCCGGCGCCCTGAGCCGCGGCGACGATCACCGCGGGCGGCTGTGCGAGGTCCCTGGCCCGCTCGGCGGAGGTCACCACGATCGCCTGACCGCCGTCGGTCTCCTGACAGCAGTCGAGCAGCCGCAGCGGCTCCACGATCCATCGCGAGGCGGCATGGTCGGCGAGCGTGATCGGCTTCTCGTAGAAGTACGCGGCCGGATTGCGCGCCGCGTGCCGCCGGTCGGTGACGGCGACGTGCCCGAACGCCTCCGGGGTCAGCCCGTACGTGTGCAGATAGCGCTGCGCCGCCATCGCCACCCACGACGCGGGCGTGAGCAGCCCGAACGGCAGCGCCCAGCCGAGCGCGGCCCCCTCCGCGGACGGCTCCCGCCGCTGCACCCCGGAACCGAACCGCCGCCCCGAACGTTCATTGAACGCCCGGTAACAGACGACGACTTCGGCCACCCCCGCCGCCACCGCCAGCGCCGCCTGCTGCACGGTGGCGCAGGCCGCACCGCCGCCGTAGTGGATCCGGGAGAAGAAGGACAGCTCGCCGATCCCGGCCGCCTGCGCGACGGTGATCTCGGGGCTGGTGTCCATGGTGAAGGTGACCATGCCGTCGACGTCGGCGGGGGTGAGCCCGGCGTCGTCGAGGGCCGCGTGCACCGCCTCCACGGCCAGCTTCAGTTCGCTGCGCCCGGAGTCCTTGGAGAACTCGGTCGCCCCGATCCCCGCGACGGCGGCCCTCCCGCCGAGGCTGTCGGCCCTGCGGATGCTCATACGGACCCCTCCCGGGCAGCGACCGGCCCGTCGGAGGCTGCGGGCCCGACCCGCACCGTGCCGGTGACGTGGTGGCCGATGCCGTTGGTGCCGACGACACGGACCTCCGCCGTGCCCGCGGCCTCGTCCGCCTCCGTGACCGTGCCCCGCAACACCATCGTGTCTCCGGGGTAGTTGGGCGCGCCCAGCCGGATCCGTACCGCACGCAGCCGAACCTCCGGGCCGAGGCTGTCCGTCACGTACCTCCCCACCAGGCCGTTCGTCGTCAGGATGTTCATGAAGATGTCCGGCGACCCCTTCTCCCGTGCGGCCTCGGCGTCGTGGTGCACGTCCTGGTAGTCGCGGGAGGCGACGGCCCCGGCCACGATCAGGGTGCGGGTCACCGCTATCTCCAGCGGCGGCAGTTCCTCTCCGGCCTTCATGCCCCGGTCCCCTCCTCCATCAGCAAGTCGCCCAGTTCCTCCAGCACTTGGCCGCCGCCTCCCAGATATGCGTCGAGCTGCCGCCCCCACAGGAAGTGCCGGTGCACCGGGTACTCCACATCGGCCCCCACGCCGCCGTGCAGATGCTGTCCTGCGTGCACCACCCGCCGGCCCGCCTCCGACGCCCACCAGGCGGCGGTGAGCGCATGCGTCGCATGGGGCAGGGCCTGGTCGTACCGCCAGGCCGCCTCGTACGCGGTGACCCGGATCGCCTCGGTGTCCATGTGCGCGTCGGCGGCACGCAGTTGGACCGCCTGCTTGGTGGACAGCGGCCGCCCGAACTGCTCGCGCTCCGAGGTGTACGCCACGGCCCGCGCCACCGATCCCGCGCACACCCCGGCCTGCAGCCCGGCGAAGGCGATCCGCGCCGCGCCCCTGATCCGCTCGTACGCCTCGGGGCCAGGGCCGCCCAGCCGTTCGCCCCGTGCCCCGCTCAGCGTGAGCCGCCCCGCCGACCAGGGCGCGGTGGTCCCGACCGGGTCGACGGCGACCCCCGCACTCCCCGTCCGTACGATCCACAGCCCCCGGTCGGCGTCCGGCACCACCACATGGGTGGCGTCCAGCAACCACGGCACCACGGGCACGGTCCCGGAGAGCACGGCCTCGCAAGGCACGGCCTTGGAAGGCCCACTCCCGGAAGGCACGGCCCCGGAAGACGTACTCCCGTGCGAGTTTTCTCCCGTAGCCACCCGAACGGGTCCGGCGCCGGTGGCTGAAAACGCACCTACCGCCACCACGGAGCCGTTTCGCAGCCCAGGCCCCATCGTTTCCCGCTGCTTTTCCGTCCCGTACGCGCTCAACGCGAGCAGCCCGCAGACAGCCGTGGCCGCGAAGGGCACCTGGGCGGTGGTGCGTCCCTGTTCCTCCAGCAGCAGCACCAGGCCCAGCAGACCGATCTCCTCGACCGCTTCGAGCAGTCCCGCCTCGCCCAGCCACTTCCACAGTTCGGCGTCCGTGCCCGTACCGACCGCCGTCAGCCGCTCGTGCGTCGACAGATCGCCGAAGATCCGCGCCGCCAGGTCCCGCGCGGCCTGCTGCTCCTCAGTCGGTGTGAAGTCCATCCGCCTCACCTCCGTCCGTGAACGGCCGGAACACCGGAAGCTCCAACTCCGCGTCGAAGCGGTGGAACTCCGCCCGCACCCCCATCCCGATCCGCACCTCGTCGGGCGCCACCCCGACCACGTTGCTGATCATCCGCACGCCCTCCGCCAGCTCGACCAGCGCCACCGCATAAGGAGGGTCGAAGGCCGGGAACGCCGGATGGTGCATCACCACGTACGAGAAGACCGTCCCCTCGCCGCTCGCCTCGACGGTGTCCCACCGTGCGCAGCCGCACGCGTTGCACCCCGGCAGCCACGGGAACCGCAGCGTCCCGCACTCCTCGCACCGCTGGATCAGCAGCCGGTGCGCGGAAACACCTGCCCAGAAACCGGAGTTGTCCCGGTTGACCACCGGCCGGGGCCGCAGCGCGGGCTTCTCCTGCTTTGCTTTCCGGTCCGCAGCCTCCCGGTCCGCAGCCACCTGGTGCACTGCCCCCCGGTCCGCAGCCACCTGGTGCACTGCCCCCCGGTCCGCAGCCACCTGGTGCACTGCCCCCCGGTCCGCAGCCGGCTGGTGCACTGCCGCCCGGTCCGCCGGCGCCGCTTTCCGTTGGGCGGGCGCGTACTTGAGAATCCGGAAGCGGTGCGTCCCCGCCAACTCCCCCGCCCCGTACACATCCATCCGCGTCGTGACGAAGTACCCGCTGCCCAGCTTCGTCGTCTTCCGCTCCGACACCGACTCGATGACCGCGTCGAAGGTGATCCGGTCCCCCGGCCGCAGGTCCCGTACGTACTCCTGCTCGCAGTCGGTCGCCACCACCGACGTGCAGCCCGCGCCGTCGAGCAGCGCGAACAGGCCTTCGTACGCCGACGAACGGTCGGTGTGCCCGGACAGCCCGCCCATCGTCCAGGCCTGGAGCATCGTCGGCGGAGCTATCGCCTCCGGCCCCGTGTACGCCGGGTTGCCGTCCCCCGTCGCCTCGCACCAGTGCCTGATCATCGGCTCGTTGACCAGGTCCTTGCCCACTCCCGAGGTGGCCGCCGCCTGCCCCTCGTACTCCTTCAAACGCACCAGCAGTCCGTCGAGTTCCCCGGTCCCGGGCTGTTCTCTCACCGCTTCCCTCACCGCTTCCCCCTCCTCATCCCGAGCCGCATCGTCGCGACGATCTCCCGCTGCACCTCGCTGACCCCGCCACCGAACGTGTTGATCTGCGCCGCCCGGTTCATCCGCTCCAGCTCCCCGTCCCCGAACACCCCCGGCGACCCGCCCCTCACCACTCCGGCGTCGCCCACGACCTCCTGGCACATCTGGTACACCGCGACGGCGTTCTCGGTTCCCACGAACTTCACGCCGCTCGCGTCGCCGGGTGCCAGCGCGCCCGCGCCCACGTCCCCGACCAGCCGCCAGTTCAGCAGCCGCACCATCGAGAGCCGGGCGTGCGCCTCGGCCAGCCGGGCCCGTACCCATGCCCTGTCACCAGGCCTTTCGCCCGTACCGGGGTCCGGAGTGCGGGCGTACGCCAGCGCCTCGGCACAGGCGTCCTCGGCCTGCATCCCGATCGCGGCGAGAGCGACGCGCTCGTGGTTGAGCTGGTTAGTGATCAGCCCCCAGCCGCCGTTCTCCTCCCCCACGAGGTTCCCCGCGGGCACCCGGATCCCGTCGTAGTACGTGGCGGTGGTGGTCAGCCCGCCCACCGTCTCGATCGGCGTCCACGAGAAGCCGGGGGCGTCCGCCGGCACCAGGACGATCGAGATGCCCTGGTGCTTGGGGGCCTCAGGATCGGTCCGGCAGGCGAGCCAGATCCAGTCCGCGTTCTGGGCGTTGCTGGTGAAGACCTTCTGCCCGTCGATCAGCCAGTCGCCGTCGCTGCCACCCTCTTCGGTGCCACCCTCCGCACTGACGCCCTCTTCGTTCCCGCCCGCCGCACTCCGGCCCGCCCGAACGGCCCGGGTACGCAGCGCCGCCAGGTCCGTGCCGGCCTCCGGCTCGCTGTACCCGATGGCGAAGACGAGTTCACCGCGCAGGATCCGCGGCAGGAAGAAGTCCTTCTGCTCCTGGGTCCCGTACTTCATCAGGGTCGGGCCGACGGTGTTGAGCGTGACCATCGAGACGGGGGCGCCCGCCCGGTACGCCTCGTCGAAGAAGACGAACTGCTCGTCGGGGCCGCGCCCCTGGCCCCCGTACTCGACGGGCCAGCCGATCCCGAGCATCCCGTCGGCGCCGATCCGTCGCAGCAGGACCCGCTGTGCCTCCGGTTCGCCCGGCGACCCTTCCGGCATCACATCGCGGAAGTACGAACGGAGTTCGGCGCGCAGCCGCTGCTGGCGCCCGGTCGGTGCGAGGTGCACGGCGATGCCCTCCGGCGGGTCGTCCGGACGTACGGAAGGAAGGTGAGAAGGAAGGTACGACGGAATGTTTCTGACTGTCCGTCAGATACTCCTGCCCTGTCAAGGTCACCGACGCACCCCGCTCCGCACGCGGAAATGCCTGTGCGGCGGCGCCGAAGCACCGCCGCACAGGCATTCATTCACCCCGCAGCACAGACCCCCATCAGGCCGCGCAGTACTACCAGAGCTCGGTGAAGTTCACCGCGACGTTCTCGTTGCCCTGCTGGATGGAGGTGAAGCCGGAGCCGTTCACGCTGGCGGTGTTGTTCTGGTTCGAGGCGCCCGCACCGGTTGCCACCTGCTGCGTGGTGGTGGAGTTGCCGTTGTTGGTGCCGCCCACGCCGGTGCCGCTCTGCGTGGCCACGGTCGCGTTCGATCCGTCGTCCGCGAAGGAACCGTTGTCCGCGGCGGCAACACCCGTGAAGAGGGCGGCAGCGAGGGGAAGCGCGGCGACAGCGGCGATGACGCGGGCGTTACGGATGCTTGCCATGTCAATTCCTCCAGGAACTGTTAAATACGGCTGGTTCCGAGGAAGTTGGCCGACTGCCTCGGTGGTGGTGACGACGTCGCTGCATCAGAATCACCTACCGAATCCCCGGCGAACCACCCACAGCCCACTTATTCGCTCGCAAGCGTGAGGTTTTGTCGATAAACCCCCAACCTCACCCCAAAAGCCCCATGGAACGGCCAAATGGCCCATGGAACCCAGCGGCCGCCCAGTGACCCCATACGAGGAATCGTTCCGGCAGCTTTTCGGCCAACTTTCCCCGCTTCCCTTATTCGAACATTCGTACGACTATGGAGTCATGGCCACTCCAGACCGGCTCACCGCCACCCTGGCCCTCGCACACGCCCTCTCCGCAGCGGAGCGCGGGCTCCCCGTCATCCCCCTGTCGCGTACGAAACTCCCGGCCCTGCGCTCCCCGCACCACGACGAGCGCACAGCCGCAGGCCCGCACGGCACCCGGCCCGACCCGCCCGCCCTGCCGACCCCATCCGCCCTGCCGACCCCGTCCGACCCTCCTGCCCAACCCGCCCCGCCGTGCCGCGGCGAGTGCGGCCTCCCCGGCCACGGCGTCCACGACGCGTCAACCGATCCGGCCGTCGTCCGCGCCCTGTTCGCCGCCGCCCCCTGGGCCACCGGCTACGGCATCGCCTGCGGCCGGCCCCCGCACCACCTGATCGGCATCGACCTGGACCCCAGGCCGGACACCGACCCCGACGCGGCTCTCCAACGCCTGGCCCGCACACACCTGTTCACGGTCCCGCCGACGGTCACCGTCCTGACCCCCTCCGGCGGCCGCCACCTCTGGCTCACCGGCCCGGCGGGCGTCACCGTCCCCAACTCGGCGAGCCGCCTCGCCCCCGGCATCGACGTCCGGGGCGCCGGCGGCTACCTGGTCGGCCCCGGCTCCCTCACCTCCCACGGGGTCTACCGTCTGGCCCCCGGCACCGCCCACCTCCCGGCGGCCCCCTGTCCGCCCGCGCTCCTCACCCTCCTGACCCCCCGCCCCCGCGGCCACCGCAGGCCCCCACCACCGCCGTTACCCGGTGCGGACCGGGGCCGCGGCCTCGTCGAATTCGTCCGCACCGCCCGGGAGGGCCAGCGCAACACCCGCCTCTTCTGGGCCGCCTGTCGCGCGCACGAGAACGGAATCGGCGAGCTCCTCACCGACGCCCTCATAGAGGCGGCGCTCCAGACGGGCCTCACCCTCCAGGAAGCCCGCTCCGCCATCGCCTCGGCGGCCCGCCTCACCACGGGCACGCGCGCGTAACGCCCCACGCGCACGCGTACCCGAGCGCCCGCATGCGAAAGGGACGCCCGGAAAGATCCGGACGCCCCTTCGGCGTACTCCCGCGGTGGGTGTGGGATTTGAACCCACGGTGACATCGCTGCCACGACGGTTTTCAAGACCGTTCCCTTAGGCCGCTCGGGCAACCCACCTCGGCCCCGCCGACCTGCGGCGGAGCGCCTACAGCGTACCGGCTGCGACGGTCGGGGGCGGCCGTCAGCCCACCCCTGGTCCACCAACCCCCGAACCCGCCCGTCCCGATGACGCCGGAAGAGGGGCTCCTGAAGCCTCGTCGACAGAGGTCACCAAGATCAACTTTTCGCCATGATTCGCCACCCCCACACCCTCCCACCTGGACCTCTTTGCCTCCCCATTACGTTAACGCTCGCTAACTGAGCCCAGAAACCCAGCCAGTACGGGGCACCCGTTCGAGTCGTCCCGCTACATTGACTGGCATCGCGCGACTGCAGCTCATCGGTCGTCCAAGACCGTCGCGAAGTTGCGCGGCTCCCTTGTGGCGAAGGCCTGGCCCCGGTTGCCCCCGGAGCCAGGCCAGTCACACGGGCGTGGGCCCGGTCGAGCACACGACGGCCGGGCCCACATCAGGAGCCCTTCCGACCGGGTCTGCCCCTCCTGCGCGGTCAGCGCACGAACGGCACAATGCAGCCCGCAATCGTTCCAGCCACAGCGAGGGCGTCCAGGGCTAATCGAATCCACCACTGGTGACGCCGAAACCATCTCGGTACTTCAGGCTGGTCCATCAACTCACCTCCTGTCTCTCTCAGTCCCCCCTGCTTCTCGCGGAAGCAGAAGGGGCGTGGAGAGGCAGGACCGAGTCTTCGTAGCGGAGGCTATCGCGTAGTCGTGACGCCCCCCGGCGGCTTCGGCTATTCGCCAGGGTTCGCCACACAGGCGAATCAATGGCCCTACACTTCTGCGCGCGAGTGGACACATGAGTCGTCCCCGGCCACCAACACACCGCACGCAACGGCAACTTCTGGTCCGGTACCGGTCCGGTACCGGTTCGCCCCTTTGTCCGCACCCTGGTCCGCACGCCCTGGTCCGCACGCCCGGATCAGCGTCGGTCGAGCAGTGATCCGAAGCGGGACAGGGATCAGAAAGAGGCGGGGTGCCGGACCTGGTCCGGCACCCCGCCTCGTCCCGCCTCAGCGGACGGCCGCGCCGCTCAGCTGTCGCCCTCGCGCGCCTGCAGGGTCACTTCCGCCGTGGACTGCTTGCCGGCGCGCGTGTAGGTCAGCTTGACCTTGTCGCCGGGCTTGTGGGTCCAGATCTCGCTGATCAGGGTCGGGCCGCTGTCGATGACCCGGTCCCCCAACTTCGTGATGACATCACCGGGCTTGAGGCCGGCCGCCGCTGCCGGGCCGCCGGGGGACACCGCGGGGGTGTTGCCGGTGCCCTGGTCGGCGATCCTGGCGCCGTTGCCCTTCTCGGCCATCCCGACCGTCGCGCCGATCATCGGGTAGACCGGCTTGCCCGTCTTGATGAGCTGCTGGGCGACCGTCTTGGCCTGGTTGATCGGGATCGCGAAACCGAGGCCGATGGAACCGGACTGGCCACCACCGCCACCGCCGAAACCGCCGCCGGGCACGGACTGGATCGCCGAGTTGATGCCGATGACCGCGCCGCGCGAATCGAGCAGCGGGCCGCCGGAGTTGCCCGGGTTGATGGAGGCGTCGGTCTGCAGGGCGCTCATGTACGACGCCTTGCTGCCCTGGCCGTCGCCCGAGGCGACCGGGCGGTCCTTGGCGCTGACGATGCCGGTGGTCACGGTGTTGGAGAGACCGAAGGGGGCGCCGATGGCGATCGTCGAGTCGCCGACCACGACCTTGTCCGAGTCGCCCAGCGGGAGGGGGTTGAGGTCGCCGGCGTTCTTCAGCTTGATGACGGCGACGTCGTAACCCTGTGCCCGGCCGACGACCTCCGCGGCGTACTTCTTGCCGTTGGAGAATGTGACGGACAGCTCGCCGCCCTCGGCCGCCGAGGAGACCACGTGGTTGTTGGTGAGGATGTGGCCCTGCTTGTCGTAGACGAAGCCGGTGCCGGTACCGCCCTCGCCGCTGCCGCTCTGCGCGTCGATCGTCACGACGGAGGGGAGCGCCTTGCCCGCCACGCCCGCGACGCTGCCCGGATCGCGCTTGAAGTCCTGCGGGTTGCCCGCGGCGGAGATGGTGGTGGAGCCGCCGGGGGAGTTGGCCTCGCGGTTCGCCGCCCAGTAGCCGACGCCGCTGCCCACTCCGCCCGCGACCAGCGCGGCGACCAGAACGGCGGCGATCAGCCCGCCGCGTCCCTTGCGCTTGGGGCTCGGGGCATCGGCGGCCGGGGGAGCACCCCAGGGGTCGCCACCGCCACTGTTGCCACCGCCACTGTTGCCCGGGGCGCCGTGACCGTATCCGTGGGCGCCGCCACTGTTGCCGTACGAGGGGAACGTCGGCGGAGGCGGCGGCCAGGCCGCGGCGGGAGCCTCGGCGGGGTACGGGGCGGAGGCGTGCGGAGCTGGGGCGTGCGGGACAGCAGTGTGCGGAGCTGCGGCCTGCGGAGCCGCGGCCTGCGGCGCTGGAGCGTGCTGGGCGACAGGCTGCGCGGCGCCAGGAGCGGGGACGGGAGCAGGGGCAGGAGCAGGAGCCGCAGGGGCAGACGCGTCCGCGGGGGCGCCCGCAGAGGCAGGAGCGGCCGCAGGCATCGGCGCAGGCGCCTGCGGGGTCGCCTGCGGGGTCGCCGGAAGCTCCGCCGTGGGCTCCGGGGTACCCGGCTCCGCCACCGGAGCGGGAGGCGGCGGCGGTGCGGACGGGGCGGCCGGTACCGCAGTGCCCTCGTTCTCGGTGCTCACAGCTCTCTCCTCGGTTCCACGTCGTCCTGGGTCTGCATTGTCTGGTGTCGGGATTGCCCGGTTCCGTTGTCCCGCTGTGCAAGTGTGTGCCGTCAGCTTTTCCCACGGCACGTCAGAGCACTGTAAGCGGGACCTGTGCGTCCGCTCGCCATCCTTTATTCCGGACCAATGGGACGCATCCCGGGGCCTCCTCAAAGAGGCCGATCGGCCGCCGAACCGTCGGCGTTCAGCCACTGTTCGGCCGTCGGACCGGCCCCGGCGGCCCTCCGCTCCGCACTGCTTCGCGTACACCTGCCCCGGGTCGGTGACACCATGTCGCGGTGACCCACGCACGACAGCAGACCATCCAGGTAGTCGCCCACCGCGGAGCCTCCGAGGAGGAACCCGAGCACACCCTGGCCGCGTACCAGAAGGCCATCGAGGACGGGGCGGACGCCCTGGAGTGCGATGTGCGCCTGACCGCCGACGGCCATCTCGTCTGTGTGCACGACCGTCGGGTGAACCGCACGTCGAACGGCCGCGGCGCCGTCTCCGCCCTCGAACTGGCCGATCTCGCCGCCCTCGACTTCGGCTCCTGGAAGGGGAGCGAGGAGAGCATCGAGCGCCCGGACCGGGACCCGGGACGCGGCGAACTCACCTCCGTACTGACCCTGGAGCGGCTCCTGGAGCTGGTGGCGGACGCCGGCCGTCCGCTCCAGCTGGCCATCGAGACCAAACACCCCACCCGGTGGGCGGGCCAGGTCGAGGAGAAGCTCCTGGCGATGCTGAAGCGGTTCGGCCTCGACGGTGCGCCGAAGGAGCCCGACGCGCCCGCGCCGGTACGGATCATGAGCTTCTCTGCCCGTTCGCTGCACCGGGTGAGCCTCGCCGCGCCGGCCATCCCCACGGTCTACCTGATGCAGTTCGTGACGCCCCGGCTGCGTGACGGACGGCTCCCGGCAGGCGCCCGGATCGCGGGCCCCGGCATGCGGATCGTGCGCAATCACCCCGGCTACATCGCCCGGCTGCACCGCGCGGGCCACCGGGTGCACGTCTGGACGGTGAACGAGCCGGAGGACGTCGAACTGTGCGTACGCCTCGGAGTGGAAGCAATCATCACCAACCGCCCGAAACAGGTACTCGCCCAACTCGACCGCGCCTAACCCTCCTCCTCACTGCGCGAGACCCATTACTGGGAGTGCACCGGCGCATCCGTACCGTATTCGATCGTTACGAGTGCATCACTGGCCAACGCTTGGCCGGTTTCCGGTCCAGGCCATTGGGGAATTCACACGGTGGCGTGGGGCGAAGGAGGTCTCGGGGGTGGCGTTGATGGAGGCACAGGAGGTGCCCACGTCGTCGTGCATGGCCATTCCGCATGGCCCTGCCGGCGTGGGGGCGGCCAGACACCAGATGCGTGCGGAGTTGCGCACAAAAGGGGTGTCCGATTCGGTCGTTGATGATGCAGTTCTGATCCTTTCCGAACTACTCAGCAATGCCTGCCGGCACGGCAGGCCACTGGGCACGGCAGCGGAGGTGGGCGACGGCGACGTCCGAGCGGCATGGGGCGTCGATCCGACAGGCCGGCTGACGGTGGAAGTGACGGACGGCGGCGGTCCGACCCGCCCGGTTCCGGCCACTCCCTCGGTCACCGCACGGGGCGGCCGCGGGCTGAACATCATCAGCGCGCTCGCCCAGGACTGGGGCGTACGGGACGACAGGGCGTCCGGCGAGGTGACGGTCTGGGTGGTGCTCGACGGAGGCCACCGGCACAGCGACTTCGCTACGCGCGTCGCCCCACCGTCGCTCGACTTCGCCGTCCCCCTCGACGAACTGGGCTGACGTACGAAGCCGGGCCGGCATACGGACACGGAGTCGCTGACGTACGGACGCGGACGCCCTCACATACGGACACAGAGGCGTCGGCGTACGTACGACAGGGAGCGCGTACGCATCCGGAGAGGTCCGCTCCCCATTGCGGCTAGGCTCGCGCCGACACCGCACTGCCGCAAGGGGAGAAGCACGCATGGCCAAGAAGCGCCCGCAGACCAAGGCCGCCAAGCCGCAGACCGCCAGCAACGAGCCCGTGCCGGTGGTCGGGGCGCGCGAGCCCTGCCCGTGCGGCTCCGGCCGCCGCTACAAGGCGTGCCACGGCCGCGCCGCGTCGCACGCCGTGACCGAGCTGGTCCAGCGCCCCTTCGAGGGCCTGGCCGGCGAGTGCGACTGGGTCGCCCTGCGCGAGCTGGTCCCGGCCGCGACCGTCGAGCTGAAGCTCAAGGGCGGGCTGCCCGACGGCGTCCCCTCCATCACGCTCGCGACCGTCCTGCCGATGGCCTGGCCGGCGCTGCGCCGCGAGGACGGTTCCGTGCTCCTCGGCCTGCAGAACGACACCCCGTCCGGCGACCTGAGCCGCGATCTCGCCGACACCCTCAAGAGGGCGCTGTCCGCCGAGCCCGGCAACCCGGTCGCCGCCGACAAGGCGCCCGCCGACGGACCGCGCCTCCAGGACCTGCTCGACCCCGACGCCGCGTTCGCGCCGGACGTGCACACGGGCTTCGAGTTCTGGGTGCCGGACAGCGCCAACGCCGACGCCGAGGTCACCGCCTCGCTGGAGCGCGCCAACTCCGCCGCCATCCCGACCGTACGGCTGACGGGCGTGGACGCCGCCTACTGGTGCGAGACCCCGGAGAAGAACCACCTGCGGTGGGCCATGCCGCACCCCGAGGAGAAGCTCCTCGACGCACTGGCCCGGCTGCAGGCCTCGGGCAACGCCTCGCTCGGCGACGACACCCGCCTCGTCGGCTCGTTCCGCGCACACGGAATCATCGTCCCGGTCTGGGACCTGCCGAGCGCGATGACGGCCGAGGAGTGCGAGAAGCCGGCCGCCGAGTTCGCCGAGCGGCTCGCCGCCGCGCTCGCCGCCGACGCGCCGCTGACGGCCGAGGAACGGCGCGCACGCGGCGGCCTCACCAACCGCCAGGTGACCCTCAGCTGAGTGCCGCCGTTGCACGTCGCACAACGGGACGGAGGGGACATGGTGACTCCGGTCACAACTCCCCGTACTGACGGGTAAATCCCTGTCTGAATACACGAGATCGAATTTGCGAACAGCAGATCTCTTGTTACCGTTCTAGGAGCCCGGTCGCTGGTGCATCCCCCGTCGCCAGCGATCGGGCCTTTCACTTTCCCGCCCCGTCAACGGGCAGCGGGGGCGGCCGAGTTGCTTCCGGACCGCAACAGCAGCGGACCGTCGTCCGGACCTGCGAATTCCGAAACCGCCGTGTACTTCCACGGCTCAGCCTTCTGCGGCTCGGCCTTCCCCTGCCCGGCACTCCCCGCGCCCCCCGGTTCGTGCGGCGTCTCGCACGAACCCGGCTCGTCGCCCGCGCCCACCGAGCAGTGCATCCGTACGGTGCGCCCGGCGGGGGCCATGAGCGTGAGCACGGCGACCAATTCTTCCCCCGTCGCGTTCCGGTAGTACGTACGCGCCCAGGTGTCGCTCCCCTCCGCCAGTACGCACGTCTGCGCCTCCACGCCCTCGGGAGAGGCCACCTCCGGGCCGCACTGCGCGTGCGCACGCCCCGGCAGCCCGGCCCGCTGCTCCGCCACGTGTCCCGGAGCCACGCGTCCCGGAGTTTGTCCGGACAAAGCTTCCCCGCGCTGCCGTGCCTTCTGATCGTCCGTTACGGAGGCGAGCACGCCCTCCACGGGATCGGCGCCCTCCCCTTCCGAACCCGCGGGCCCTGCCGACGCCACCGCCAGCGGCAGCAGAACGGTGAACACCACGACGGCCGAAAGCCCGATCATGCGGATATTCAAGGGGAGCCCCCACCTGTCAACTGCCGGAAATTCGTGACGGTGGGCCGAAGATATCGACGGATGGCGCGCGCCTTGTCGGCCGCGCGCCCAATTCCGCTGAACTCCCGCCGTCTCACACCCTTACGAGTGAGGCGCGTACCCGGTCGCCTGCCGACGGCGCGTCAGTACGCGAGCCTGCTCCCGCCGCCCGGAGCACCGCTGCTCGCCGTCACCAGGGCGTCCAGCACCGTCTCCACGTCCGGCAGCCACGGCCGCCCGTCCCGGCCGACGGCGGGCTCCCGCTCCCACCGCACCGGTCCCGCACCGGTCTGCGAGGCGGGCAGCACCAGATAGCCGCCGTCCCCGTGGAACCTCAAAGAGGAGGGGACGTGGTCCTTCGCGTACAGCAGCTCGCCGAGCCGCTCCAGGGAGTACGGGTCCACCAGCAGCGACCACCGGGTGGGCGTCGCCACGACCGGACCCAGCCGCACCCCCATCCGGTCCAGCGCCACCAGCGCCCGCGCGCCGGCCAGCGCCGGGAGGCTGAGCGCACAGGGGGCGCGGCCCCCGGTGGCCAGCACGACCGGCGCGTCCGGGCGCTTCTCCCACCACCAGCGCACCATGCGCGCGTCCGTGGTGGCCGCCAGCAGGCCGGGGTCGAAGGGGTGCGCGCCGGGCACCACGCACTCGGGGTCGGGGCAGGCACAGCCCTGGGCCGCACCGCCGCGGCCACCGTCCAGGGCCAGCCCCACGCCCGGGATGACCGGCCACTGCCACGCGGTGGCGCAGGTCAGCGCCGTACCGGGTGGGGCGGGCCGCTCACTTCGCCGGAACCGGAGCCTGCGTCGCCTTCCGGGGATCTCGCGCATGGGCGCTCGTTCCTTTCCGTTGAACGCCGAGGTCCACATCGCACCATGTGTGCATCACTTCACTGCGCGTGCATAGAAACTGAACAGACTGACACTGAACAGACTGCGGTACGGCAACCCCTTGGGGGACCGAGCGCGGAGCTGGCGGGGGGTGGCGCGCACGAGGCGCTTACCCGTCCCGTGGGACGTCGCCAGAGCTTCCGGTGGTGCTTTCGCTGTGCTTCCCCACCGCTCGGGGACCGTGCCGGGCCCACAGCGGATAGGACGCTCGCGCCCGCCGCCGGGTTCCAGGTCGACGGCGGCACGGCCGCAGTCCCCCGGTCATCACGGAGTCAGATACCCAGCACGGCTGATATGACGCGCTGTCGAGCGGCCTCAGTCGACCGCAAATGTCTGCCGGTGAGTGCATTTTCGCGCCAAGTTGGCTTTCCTCTGTTTCCTCAGGGACACCATGAATCCCGGGATGACAATGCTGGACATCGCCTTACATCTGCGTGTAGATGTGGATCCATTGATAGCGGCGCAGAATGACATGGGGGTTTGCGATGCTATTGAGCGAAACGCACCAGGCGGAAAGCCGGCTGACATGAGCGCCCCGAACGTGCCGAAAGTGGCTGGAATCGATCCTCTGGTTCCACCCCCAGCGCAGACTTCCGCGCCCGCGGGAGCAGTGATCCAGGACCGGCTGGCCGGCTGGGTCTCCGACCTGACAACCCTTCACGAACTCACCGAACGCCTGGTGGGCACCGGTGCACTCGACGAGGCGCTGCACGAAGTGGTGCGCGCCGGCGCCGCTCTCGTCGGCGCCCGCCGCGGCCTCGCCGCCCTGGAACCGGCCGACGGCCTCGGCCCCACCAGCACCGTGGGCCTCGGCCTCGCACACGCCGATCTCGGCCACATCGAAACGGTGCCGCGCGGCTCGACCCCCTACGGCCGCATCCTCGACGGAACCGCCGGGACCGGCCCGGACGCGGAGACCGGGGGCTCCAGCCCCGACCTGCTGCACGAGGAGGGTCTGGACCCGCTGCACCGCGAGGTCGCCGCCCGCCTCGGCTACGCCGCCAGCTACGCACTCGCGCTGACCGGCCGCTCGGGCCGGCTGGGCGCGGTCGTGTGGCTCTACGACGAACCCGCCGAGCCCGTCGAGCGCCAGCGCCACCTGGTCGGCCTCTACATCCGGTACGCCGCCGAGCACCTGTCCCGGCTGCTGGAGCTGGAGCGGGCACGCGCGCGCGTGGCGACGCTCACCGAGGAACTGCTGCCCAGCCGGCTGCCCCGGGTCCCCGGCGTGCAGCTGGCGGTGCGGCACCGCGCGGGGCCGCACGGCGGCGGCGACTGGTACGACGCGCTGGCGCTGCCCGAGGGGGCGCTCGGGCTGGTCGTCGGCTCGGTCACCGGGTCGGGCCCCAGTGCGACCGCCGCGATGGGGCGGCTGCGGGCGAGCCTGCGGGCGTACGCCGTCATAGAGGGTGAGGACCCGGTCGCCGTACTGTCCGACCTGGAGCTGCTGATGCGGCTGACCGAGCCGGCCCGCTCGGCCACCGCCCTGCTGGCCTACTGCGAACCGGCCAAGCGGAAGATCGTGCTCGCCGGGGCGGGGCACAGCCCGCCGCTGATCGTCGGCGAGCGGCGCACCGAGTACGCGGAGACGTCGCTGTCGGCGCCGCTGAACATGCTGTCGTGCTGGGAGGCGCCCAGCGTGGAGATCAGCCCGAACCCGGGCGAGACCGTGCTGCTCTACACCGACGGGCTGCTGCACCGTACCGGCGACCCCATGGACCGGGCCTTCGCCCGGCTGCACGCGGCGGCGGCCGGGGTGCCCAAGTCGATCCGCGACGACCCGGGCGCGATCGCCGACCACGTCCTGCGGACGGTGTTCCCCGAAGGGCTGGACGAGGCGGGCCCCGCGGAGGACATCGTGCTGCTCGCGGCGCGCTTCGACTGAGGTCCCGGGGCGCCCCGGACCCGGCCGGAGAATGATTTCTCACAGTTATCCACAGGCTGGGGAGCACCGGTCCGCACGGACATACGATGGAGGGCCAGGAGGCGGGAAACCCCTGGCCCTGTGTCGTATGAGGAGACGTGTCGTGTCTGAGGAGCTCAAGCCGGAGACCCCGGAAATCGTGGACGGCGAAGCCGAAACCACCGAGGAAGAGCCCATCAAGCAGCGCAAGAACGGGCTGTACCCGGGTGTGTCCGACGAGCTCGCCGAGAACATGAAGTCCGGCTGGGCCGACACCGAGCTGCACGGCCTGGAGCCGATCGCGCAGGCGCAGCACACCGCCGCCCGCCGCGCCGCGCTCTCCGCGCGCTTCCCCGGCGAGCGCCTGGTGATCCCCGCGGGCAACCTCAAGACCCGCTCCAACGACACCGAGTACGCCTTCCGCGCCTCCACCGAGTACGCGTACCTGACCGGTGACCAGACCCAGGACGGCGTCCTGGTCCTGGAGCCCACCGAGTCCGGGCACGACGCGACGATCTACCTGCTGCCCCGCTCCAACCGGGAGAACGGCGAGTTCTGGCTCGACGGCCAGGGCGAGCTGTGGGTCGGCCGCAGGCACTCCCTCACCGAGGCCGAGCAGATCCTGGGCCTGCCCGCCAAGGACGTCCGCGAGCTGCCCGAGGCGCTGCGCGAGGCCACCGGCCGGGTGCGCAACGTCCGGGGGCACGACGCCGGCATCGAGGCCGCCCTCGCCGACAAGGCCACCGCCGAGACCGACGCCGAGCTGCGCGTCTACCTCTCCGAGGCCCGCGTGGTGAAGGACGAGTTCGAGATCGGCGAGCTGCAGAAGGCCGTCGACTCCACCGTGCGCGGCTTCGAGGACGTCGTGAAGATCCTCGACAAGGCCGAGGCCACCTCCGAGCGCTACCTGGAGGGCACCTTCTTCCTGCGCGCCCGCGTCGAGGGCAACGACATCGGCTACGGCTCGATCTGCGCCGCAGGCCCGCACGCCACCACCCTGCACTGGGTGCGCAACGACGGCGACGTCCGCTCCGGCGACCTGCTGCTGCTCGACGCCGGCGTGGAGACCCACACCCTCTACACCGCCGACGTCACGCGCACGCTGCCGATCAACGGCACGTTCTCGCCGCTCCAGAAGAAGATCTACGACGCGGTGTACGAGGCCCAGGAGGCCGGCATCGCGGCGGTCAAGCCCGGCGCCGCCTACCGCGACTTCCACGACGCCTCGCAGCGCGTGCTCGCCGAGAAGCTCGTCGAGTGGGGCCTCGTCGAGGGCCCGGTCGAGAAGGTCCTGGAGCTGGGCCTGCAGCGCCGCTGGACCCTGCACGGCACCGGCCACATGCTCGGCCTGGACGTCCACGACTGCGCCGCCGCGCGCACCGAGGCGTACGTCAACGGCACCCTGGAGCCGGGCGTCTGCCTGACCGTCGAGCCCGGCCTGTACTTCCAGGCGGACGACCTGTCCGTGCCGGAGGAGTACCGGGGCATCGGCGTCCGCATCGAGGACGACATCCTGGTCACCGAGGACGGCAACCGGAACCTGTCGGCCGCGCTGCCGCGCCGCTCCGACGAGGTCGAGGCGTGGATGGCCGCGACCAAGGCCAAGTAGGGCCGTACGCCCAGGGGTTGCACCCGTGCCATGGGTACGCCCGTGCCATGGGGTGCGCCCGCGAGGTGTTCCCGTGGGTTCGGTTCAGGGGGCGCGTTGCCCGGGGTCCGTCAGGACGCCTGGAGCAGCGCGCCCTCGCGCCATTTCAGGATCTTGTCGAAGCTCACCACCGCGCCCCGGCCCGGCCGGTTCCGGAAGTGCACGTGGTCGGCGAGCTGCTCGATCAGGCGGAGCCCCCGGCCGTTCTCGCGGGTGTGCGCCACGGGCTGCGCGGCGCGGCCGCGACGCCGCCCGGAAGGAAAGCCGGGGCCCGAGTCGGTGACCTCGATCCGGCACTTCTCGCCGTCCAGGTACGCCGTCACCCGGTACTCCGCGGAGTACGGGCCCGAGGTGTGGTCGCCGCCGTGCTCGACCGCGTTCGCACAGGCCTCGCTGAGCGCGACCGACAGGTCGTAGGAAATGTCCGGGTCGACACCCGCGGTCTCCATGGCACTGAGCAGAAGACGGCGGGCGAGCGGAACGCTCGCGGCTTCCCGCCGCAAGTGGAGTGACCACCAGATGCTCATGCTCCAGCCTCCTGGCTGCGGCTCGACATACGAGTACGTATTGCCGCAAGTGGCGGTCCGTAAGCCAGTCACGGGTGTGAGAGCGCTCATTCGGCGGATGTACGCACTCTGCACGCCGGTGTATACGGGACCGCGTTCCGACCGGCCGCGGGCCGTGCCGGTGGCCCGCCCCGGGTCACGTAACGGACCATAGGGAGCTTCCGGACCTGCCGGGTCCGGTACGGGGTCGCAGTGCGATGATGGCTCCGCCATGTCACAGCCGGTCGCCTCGCGCGACGCACACAGCCGGGTCGCACAGCGACTCGCCAGGGCCGCGGTCTTCGCCGCGGTCTGCGTCGTGCTGTCCGCGACCGGGCACGTGCTGGGCTCCACGGCGACCGTGCCGTGGTGGACGCTGGCCGTGGCCTTCACCGTGGTGTTCGCGCTGGCCGCACCGCTGGCCGGGCGGACGCGTTCGCTGCCGTCGATCACCTTCGCGTTGACCGCGGGTCAGCTCGGTCTGCACGCCCTGTTCGGACTCGGCCAGAACCACGCGGCCGCCCCGACGGGCGGCGACCAGGGCCCGCTGGGCCCGCTCGCCGCCAACCTCATGTGCGGCGGCGGTACCGGACTCGACGAGGCCCAGGCACGCGAAGTCCTGGCCACGGCGGGACTCGGCCCGGCACCCGGCGCACACCCGGGGCACGGCCTGCCCCCGTCGTACGACGCCTACGGCGATCTCGGTACGGGCGGCGGACAGGGCGGCGCCGGCACGGCAGCCGACTGTCTGCACTCGCTGGTCCCCAACCTCCCCATGCTCCTCGGCCACGTGCTCGCGGCACTCGCCACCGGCTGGCTGCTGCGCCACGGCGACCTCGCGCTGCGGCGGCTCGGCCGGCTCTCCGCGTACGGCGCGGAGGAAGTCGCGGCGGGGGCACTCGTACGGTCGCTGCGCGCCGCGCTCACGCTGGTGCACGCCCTGCTGTCGGGGCTCCTGGGAGTCCCCTCGGGCGGGCCGCGCACGGTGCCCGCCGCCTTCCGCACCCCGGTGCGGCTGGAGGGGCGGGCGCTGCAGCACTCGGTGAGCAGGCGCGGGCCGCCCTCGTCGGCGTACGCCCTCATCGCCTGACGCGGCCCCCCTCGTACTCGTACGACAGAGACTCGTACGGCGCTCGTACAGCCACGCTCGTACAGCGCTCGTACCTCCAGAGACTCGTACGGCAGGACAGGAGCGGGTCGCGGATCCGGTGCGCCTCAAAGAGGTGCGCCCCTCACCCGATTCGCTTCTGACTTGTGGGGTTCACAGCCATGACCGCAATCCGTCGTACCACCCGTCTGTCCCGTCTCGCCGCCGTCGGTGTCGCCTCCACGGCGTCCGTGCTGCTGCTCGCCGGGCCCGCCTTCGCGCACGTCAGCGTGCAGCCCGTCGGCCCGGCCGCCAAGGGCGGCTACGCCACCGTCAACATCAAGGTCCCCAACGAGCGCGACAACGCCTCGACCGTGAAGCTCGAAGTGACCTTCCCGGTCAAGGACCACCCGCTCACCTCCGTGATGCCGCAGCCCATCCCCGGCTGGACCGTGCAGGTCGAGAAGGCCAGGCTCGACAAGCCGCTGAAGGTGCACGGCAAGGAGATCAAGGAAGCCGTCGAGAAGATCACCTGGACCGGCGGCAAGGTCGGCCCCGGTGAGTTCCAGCAGTTCCCGCTCTCGCTCGGCCAGCTCCCCGAGGACGCCGACAAGCTCGTGCTGAAGGCCGTTCAGACGTACGACAACAAGGAAGTCGTGCGCTGGATCGAGGAGCCCAAGGAGGGCCAGCCGGAGCCGAAGACCCCGGCGCCCGTCCTCAAGCTGACCGCGCCCGCGAGCGACGGGCACGGCGCTCCGGCCGCCGACGACAAGGCGGCCTCGGCCGCCAAGGGCGGCGACAGCGACAAGAAGACCACCGCTGCCGCGGCCGACAGCAGTGACACCACCGCCCGGGTGCTCGGCATCGTAGGCATCATCGTGGGTGTCGCGGGTGTGGCCTTCGGTGTTCTCGCCGGCCGCCGCCGCGCCGCCTGACCCACCCTTCCTCAAGCTCCAGGATTTCCATGCGTTCCATGCGTAAGAAGAAGAACGTGCTGGTCGCGGCGGCTCTCGTCGCCGCGGCCGCGCTGACCCTGTCCGCGTGCGGCGGCAGTGACACCCCGGCCAAGAGCGGCAACCAGCCGCTCGTCGAGGCCCCGCCGACCAAGACGAAGGCCGCGACGGTCCTCGACCGTCCGTACACCAAGCCGAACCTGGTCCTCAAGGACACGAACGGCAAGGAGTACGACCTGCGGGAGGCCACCAAGGGCAAGCCGACGCTCATCTACTTCGGCTACACCCACTGCCCCGACGTGTGCCCGCTGACGATGAGCAACATCGCGGCCGCCTACAAGAAGCTCCCCAAGGCCGATCAGGAGAAGCTCCGGGTCGTCTTCGTCACCACCGACCCGGAACGGGACACTCCGAAGGAACTCGGCAAGTGGCTCAAGGGCTCGGGCAACGCGGACTTCATCGGGCTGACCGGTGACTTCCCGACCATCCAGGCCGGGGCACGACAGCTGGGCGTCAGCATCGAGCCCTCCACCACGGACAAGGACGGCAACGTCACGTCCATGCACACCAAGCAGGTCATCGCGTTCTCGCCGAAGAACGACTCCGGCTACCTGCTGTACACCGACCAGGCATCCGCCGACGACTACACCGCCGATCTCCCGAAGATCGTCAAGGGAGAAACCCCGTGAACCGCCGCACCATCCGCACCGCCCGCACCGCTCGCACTGCCCGCACCACCCGCCTCACGTCCCTCGCCGTCATAGCCCTCGCGGGCTCGCTCGCGCTCACCGGCTGCAACGGCGAGTCGGCGGACAAGGCCGACAAGACCGCCGCCGCGAAGACGACGGCTCCGGCTGCGGACAGCAAGCCGAAGCTCGAAGTCACCGGCGCCTTCATGCCGGAACCCGCCATGGCCGACATGGCCGGCGGCTTCCTCACCGTCAAGAACAGCGGCGCGGTCGCGGACAGGCTGACGTCCGTCACCGCCACCGGCTTCTCGGGCAAGGCGGAGATCCACGAGACGACGAAGGACGGAAAAATGCAGGAGGTGAAGTCCTTCGACGTGCCCGCGGGCGGCAAGCTCGACCTCAAGCGCGGCGGCAGCCACATCATGTTCCTCGACGTGAAGAAGAAGCCGAAGAAGGGCGACAAGGTCGCCATCGAGCTGCACTTCGAGAAGGCCGGCACCGTCAAGGTCGACATGCCGGTGGAGGCCGCCACCCACAACCCGCAGCAGCACCACTGAGGGGCTGAGACCACACCATGACGGACACCGCCCCGCGCTTCGGGACCCCGCCGGCCTGCACCGCCGTCGGGCCCCCGGCGACCGCCGCGGTTGCCGGGGCTCCGGCGACCAGCACGGTTGCCGGGGCTCCGGCGACCAGCACGGTTGCCGGGGCTCCTGCGACCACCGCAGCAGTACGTGTGCTGCTCGTGGCCGTCGCCCTGTTCGGCGCGCTGCTCGCGGGCATCGGCCCTGCCGCCGCGCACGCCGCGCTCACCGACAGCAACCCGAAGGACGGGGCGGTGCTCCCCACCGCCCCCAAGGACGTCACCCTCAACTTCTCCGAGCAGATCTCGCTCGGCGAGGACGCCATCCGCGTCCTCGACCCGTCGGGCAAGCGCGCCGACACCGGCGAGGTCCTCGACCTGTGCAGCGGAGACGCCATCAAGTACGGCGTCGCGCTGCACAGCGGCCTGCCCGACGGCACCTACACCGTCGCCTGGCAGGCCGTCTCCGCCGACAGCCACCCCATCTCGGGCGCCCAGACCTTCTCCATCGGCGCCCCGTCGAAGAGCAGCGTCGCCCTGCCCGACCAGGAGGCCGGGGGCGGCGCGGTCGGCGTGCTCTACGGCATCGCCAGGTACGCCGCCTACGCCGGTTTCATCGTGCTCGTCGGCGGTGCGGCCTTCGTACTGGCCTGCTGGCGGCGGGGTGCGGCCGAGCGGCCGATGCAGCGGCTGGTGGTGCGCGGCTGGCTGGTGCTGGCCGCGGCGACGCTGTTGATGCTGCTGCTGCGGGCCCCGTACACGGGGTCGGGACAGCTGTCGGGAATCTTCGACCTGGCCGCGCTCAAGGCCGTACTGACCACCAAGACCGGTGCGGCGCTGGTGTCGCGGCTGCTGCTGCTCGGCGCGGCCGCGCTGTTCGTGGCCGTCCTGTTCGGGGCGTACGCGAAGAAGACCGGTGCCGTCGGTGATGACGGCGGCCACGGCAACGGCGACGGTGATGACGGCGACGACGAGGACTCCTCGCGGAAGGACCTCACCTTCGGCCTCGCCCTCGGCGGCGGGGTCGTCGCGGCGGGCATCGCCGCCACCTGGGCCATGTCCGAACACGCCTCGACGGGCATCCAGCCGGGCCTCGCGATGCCCGTGGACGTGCTCCACATGCTGGCGGTCGCCGCCTGGCTGGGCGGCCTGGCCGCGCTGCTGGTCGCCCTCTACCGGTCGCCCGCCCTGGAACGCACGGCGGTACGGAACTTCTCCCGCCTCGCCTTCGGATCGGTCGCCGTGCTCGTCGTGACCGGGGTCTACCAGTCCTGGCGACAGGTCGGCTCCTGGAAGGCACTCGTCGACACGGCGTACGGGCAGCTGCTGCTCGCGAAGATCGCGCTGGTCGCGGTCATGGTCGCCGGTGCCTGGTTCTCGCGCCGGTGGACCGGGCGGATGGCGGAGGGCCCGGCCCCGGAGGCCGAGGCCGAGGCCGTACTGGACGCACGGGAGGCCCGGGGCGCACGACAGGCTCGGGACGCCCGGGAAGCTCGGGGAGCACGGGGAGGGCGGCAAGCACGGGGAGGGCGGCAAGCCGGGGACACCCGGGAGGCTCCGGCCCGGGGCGCGAGGACGAAGCAGCAGACACAGCCCGAGCCGGTGACCGTGCCGGCCTATCCCGGCTCTGGCTCGGGCTCGGGCTCGGGCTCGGGCTCCGGCTCCGGCTCCGGCTCCGATCCCACCCCTGACCCCGCGCGCGCCGCCCAGCTCGCCCGGCAGCAGGCCGCGATGAGCACCGCCCGCGCCAAGCGGGTCCGCGACGCCGACCCGGAGCGGTCCGGACTGCGCCGGTCCGTCCTCCTGGAGGCCGGGGTCGCAGTCGTACTGCTCGCCGTCACCACCGTCCTGACCAGCACCGAACCCGGTCGTACGGAACTCAAGGAGGCGGGCCGCGGCAACACCGCCGCCCCCGCCGTACCGAACCGCCCCGTCGATCTGAACATGCCCTTCGACACCGGCGGCGAGGGCGGCAAGGGCACCATCCGTCTGCAGATCACCCCCGGCCGCACCGGCAGCAACGCACTGCACGTCTGGGCGAACTCGCCGGACAACAAGCCGGTGGACGCCCCCGAGCTGAAGGTCGACCTCACCAACGAGGACAAGCAGATCGGCCCGCTGCCCGCGGTGCCCGACAAGCTCGCTCCCGGACACTGGAGTGCGAGCGGCGTGCAGATCCCGATGGCCGGAACGTGGAAGATCGAAGTGACGATCCGGACCTCCGACATCGACCAAGTGACCGTGAACCAGAACGTCAAGATCGGCTGACCGGCGTGACCGACACCCCTTCCTCTCCCAAGAAGTCCCTCAAGAAGTCCCCCAAGAACTCGCGCACGAACTCTTCCGGGAACCCGCCCGAGAGCTCGCCCGCGAACCCGACCGCGAACTCTTCCGAGACGCCCCCCGGCATCTCGCGGCGCCGGCTGATGGGTACCGCGGGCGCGGCCGGAGCCGCCGGGCTCGTCCTGGGCGCGGCGGGCGGTGCGGGCGCCGCTTCCGCACTCCGGGGGGACTCGGCCGACGGCCCCGGCCCGCTGACCTCCGTCGGAACGACCGAGGAGATGTTTCACGGGAAACATCAGGCCGGAATCACCACTCCGCTTCAGGCCCGCGGCCATCTGATCGCCTTCGACCTGGCCCCCGGGGCAGGCCGCAAGGAGGCCATGGCGCTGCTGCGCCGCTGGTCGGAGGTGGCGAAGCAGCTGATGGCGGGCAGGTCGCTGGCGGGTGCCGACACCGGGGTCGCGTACGACGCGGGGCCGTCCTCCCTCACCGTCACCTTCGGCTTCGGCCGGACCTTCTTCGACCGTACGGGCCTGACCTCGAAGCGCCCGGTGGAGCTGGACCCGCTGCCGGACTTCTCCTCCGACCAACTCGACGCCCGCCGCAGCAACGGCGATCTGTGGGTACAGATCGGCTCCGACGACGCCCTGGTCGCCTTCCACGCGCTGCGCGCCGTGCAGCAGGAGGCGGGCGAGGCAGCCCGGGTGCGCTGGCAGATGAACGGCTTCAACCGTTCGCCCGGCGCGACCGCCGCCCCGATGACGGCCCGCAATCTGATGGGCCAGGTGGACGGAACGGGCAACCCGAAGCCCTCCGAGCCCGACTTCGAGAAGCGGCTCTTCGTACCGGAGACCGGCGGCCCGGCGGGTCAGGAGTGGATGGCGGGCGGCTCGTACGCCGTCGTACGACGCATCCGCATGCTCCTCGACGACTGGGAGAAGCTGCCGCGGGGCGATCAGGAGGCGGTCATCGGGCGGCACAAGAAGGACGGCGCCCCGCTGACCGGCGGCGACGAGTTCACCGAGCCCGAACTCCAGAAGGTGGGGACGAACGGCAAGCTGATCATCGCCTCCGACGCACACTCCCGGATCTCGGCGCCCGAGCAGAACGGGGGCGCGGCGATGCTGCGGCGCCCGTTCTCGTACCACGACGGCATCTCGGCGGACGGGGTGCCGGACGCGGGGCTGCTGTTCATCTGCTGGCAGGCGGACCCGATGCGCGGGTTCGTGCCGGTGCAGCGGAAGCTCGACCGGGGGGACGCGCTGTCGAAGTTCATCCGGCACGAGTCGAGCGGGCTGTTCGCGGTACCGGGCGGGCCGCGCGAGGGCGAGTACGTGGGACAGCGCTTGCTGGAGGGGTGAGGCTCCCGGGGCGGGAGCCCCCGGGAGGCGGAAGGCCCCGGGGGGGGCGGAAGGCCCCGGGGGGGGCGGAAGGCCCGGGGGGGGCGGAAGGCCCGGGGGCGGGGACTTGAGCCTCACGGTGGCCGGGGCTCGGACCTCGGGGCGGCCGGGGCTCGGGTGCCCGCAGGGGCGGGTGGTGACCGTGAGACAGCTGCGCCGTGTCCCATACGGCCCATTAGGGTGACCGCATGTCAGCGACGCGCTACGCCTACCTTGGCCCCGAAGGCACCTTCACCGAGGTCGCCCTCCGTACGCTCCCCGAGGCCGCCACCCGTGAGCTCGCCCCGATGCTGTCGGTGCCGGCCGCACTGGACGCCGTACGCAACGGAGAGGCTGCGGCCGCACTCGTCCCGATCGAGAACTCCGTGGAGGGCGGCATCACCGCCACCCTCGACGCGCTGACCTCGGGCGAGCCGCTGATGATCTACCGCGAGGTGCTGCTGTCGATCCGCTTCGCGCTGCTGGTACGCCCGGGAACGAAGCTCACCGACATCAAGACGGTGACCGCACACCCGGCCGCCCAGCCGCAGGTCCGCAACTGGATCAAGGCCAATCTGCCGGACGTGATGTGGGAGTCGGCCGCCTCGAACGCGGACGGGGCCAGGCTGGTGCAGGAGGGGCGGTACGACGCCGCTTTCGCGGGCGAGTTCGCGGCGGCGACGTACGGGCTGGAGCCGCTGGTCACCGACATCCACGACGCGGTGAACGCGCAGACGCGCTTCGTGCTGGTGGGCCGCCCGGCGCGGCCGGCGGCGCCGACCGGGGCGGACAAGACGTCGGTGGTGATCTGGATGGGTCCCGACCACCCGGGTGCACTGCTCGAACTGCTCCAGGAGTTCGCCGTACGGGGCGTGAACCTCATGCTCATCCAGTCGCGGCCGACAGGTGCGGGAATCGGGAACTACTGCTTCGCGGTGGACGCGGAAGGTCACATCTCGGACCGACGGGTGGGCGAGGCCCTGATGGGACTGAAGCGGATCGCGCCGAAGGTGCGGTTCCTGGGGTCGTACCCGAGGGCCGGGGTGGCGGTGGAGGACGTGCCCGAGCTGCGGCACGGGACGTCAGACCGGGAGTTCACGGAGGCTTCGGACTGGCTGGCGCGGTGCCAGGACGGGCGGGCCTGAGAATCGGCCCCGGCCGGACCGGGATCCGGGGACGGCCGGCCCGACAGCGGGGACCGGCCGGGCCTGAGGACAACTCCAAAGTTATCCACAGGGTGCGGTTGCTACCTGGGGACAAGTCGACAACACAACGCGACATGGTCGACAAATCGGCCCAGTGAGTGCTCTTCCTTCCACAGGTCGACAGGCCCGACCGTGTCACCCCAATTGACTTGATCAACTCTTTAGGGGGAGCAATTCCCACTCGAATGAGCGCGTGGGGGGTGTTTAGGGAGGGAATCCATTGCCCCGGATGCCCCTTTCGGAGCGATCCATTCCGGCATCCACAGATCTTTCGCACACCCTGTGGATAACTTGACGGAGCCCCACCCTCCTGTGGACAAGGCGCAACCCAACTCCCCCTCCGCGCAAGGGAAAAGAGCCGTGATGCCCGATTCCGCACCACGGTCTCACCGAATCCCCATTACGGGCAATACGGGCAAATAGCGCACTGCGGAAATAGTGCTCACCAATATCAAGGTGAGGGGCGCAGGCAGGCACCGGTAGCCTGGTGGGGTGATTGACCTTCGCCTGCTCCGTGAGGACCCCGACCGTGTTCGCGCCTCCCAGCGCGCCCGTGGAGAGGACGTCGCGCTCGTCGACGCCCTGCTCTCCGCCGACGAGCGGCGCAGGTCGTCCGCCGTCCGCTTCGACGAGCTCCGCAACGAGCAGAAGACGCTCGGCAAGCTGATCCCCAAGGCCACCGGCGACGAGAAGGCCGAGCTGCTGAAGCGCACCGGCGAGCTCTCGGCCGCCGTGAAGGCCGCGGACGCGGAGCAGAACGAGGCGGCAGAAGAGGCACAGCGCCTGCTGCTCCAGCTCGGCAACATCGTCCACGAGGACGTTCCGGTCGGCGGCGAGGAGGACTTCGTCCTCCTGGAGACGCACGGCACGATCCGCGACTTCGCCGCCGAGGGCTTCGAGCCCAAGGACCACCTGGAGCTCGGCGAGGCGCTGGGCGCCATCGACGTCGAGCGCGGCGCGAAGGTCTCCGGCTCGCGCTTCTACTACCTCACCGGTGTCGGCGCACTCCTCGAACTGGCCCTGGTCAACGCGGCGATCGCGCAGGCCACCGAGGCCGGCTTCATCCCGATGCTGACTCCCGCGCTGGTCCGCCCGCGCGCCATGGAGGGCACCGGCTTCCTCGGCCAGGCCGCGGAGAACGTGTACCACCTGGAGAAGGACGACTACTACCTCGTCGGCACCTCCGAGGTCCCCCTCGCCGCGTACCACATGGACGAGATCATCGACGCGGACAAGCTGCCGCTGCGCTACGCGGGCTTCTCCCCCTGCTTCCGCCGCGAGGCCGGGACGTACGGCAAGGACACCCGCGGCATCTTCCGGGTGCACCAGTTCGACAAGGTCGAGATGTTCTCCTACGTGAACCCGGAGGACGCGGAGGCCGAGCACACGCGTCTGCTGGAGTGGGAGAAGCAGTGGCTGACCGCCCTTGAGCTGCCGTTCCAGGTGATCGACGTGGCGACCGGCGACCTCGGGTCCTCGGCGTCGCGGAAGTTCGACTGCGAGGCCTGGATCCCGACGCAGGGCAAGTACCGCGAGCTGACCTCGGCGTCGAACTGCAACAGCTTCCAGGCGCGGAGGCTCTCGGTCCGGATGCGCGACGGCAAGAAGGTCCAGCCCCTCGCCACGCTGAACGGCACGCTCTGCGCGGTCCCGCGCACGATCGTGGCGATCCTGGAGAACCACCAGCTGCCGGACGGTTCGGTGCGGGTCCCCGAGATCCTGCGTCCGTACCTGGGCGGCCGCGAGGTCCTGGAGCCGATCGCCAAGTGAGCACTGCCGCCCCTGCCGGTTCGGACGCCCCCGCTCCGTTCCCGTACAAGCTGATCGCGACCGATCTCGACGGCACGCTGCTGCGTGACGACCAGACGGTGTCGCAGCGCACGCGTGACGCACTCGACGCGGCCTGCGCGGCGGGCGCCGCGCACATCGTGGTGACCGGCCGGTCCGTCGCCTGGACCAAGCACATCTTCGAGGACCTCGGATACGAGGGACTCGCGGTGTGCGGGCAGGGCGCGCAGGTCTACCACGCGGGCGAGCGGCGGCTGCTGACCTCGGTGACGCTGGACCGGCAGCTCGCCGGTCTGGCGCTCTCCAAGATCGAGGCGGAGATCGGTCCGCTGGCGCTGGCCGCCAGCCGGGACGGGATGGACGGAGAGGTGCTGATGGGACCCGGCTACCGGGTGCACGAGGGCCCGCTGCCGTACGTTCCGTTCGAGGACCCCGCCGAGGTGTGGGCTGCTCCGCTGACCAAGCTGTACATCCAGCACCCGGGTCTGTCCGACGACGCTCTCGCCCAGGTCGCCCGGGCGACGGTCGGGAACCTGGTGGACGTGGTCATGGCCGGCGAGGGGGTCGTGGAGATCCTGCCGCTGGGGCTGAGCAAGGCGACCGGTCTGTCGCTGGCCGCGCGCCGGTTGAAGCTGAAGGCATCGGACACGATCGCCTTCGGTGACATGCCGAACGACATCCCGATGTTCGGCTGGTCGGCACACGGTGTGGCCATGGCGAACGCGCACGACGAGCTGAAGGCCGTCGCCCACGAGATCACCGCGTCCAACGAGGACGACGGGATCGCCGTGGTGCTGGAGAACCTGCTCAAGCGCTGAGTTCTTGGGAGGCGGGGGCGGGGACGGCGCTTCAGCGCTGACCCCGCCCCCACTCGTTTCCCGGGCCGTCCCGGCCCCACCCGGCCCAACCTGAGCCAACCCGGACCAGCCCGGACCCTGCCGAGGCTGAAGCCTCGGCCCACCCTCGCCCATTTACAGGGTGCGTACATCTACTTGTCCATTCAGTTGTAGGATGACTGGGCAACCGGGTGAATCATTCTTTGCGAGAGTGGGCGGCGACGCGATGGCACTTCAGGCGGCGGGGCGGAAGTCCCTGGTGGACTCGATCGTGGAACAGCTCCGCGACCAGCTCACCGACGGCGAGTGGTCCGTCGGCGACCGGATCCCCACCGAGCACGTCCTCGCCGAGCAGCTCGGCGTCGGGCGCAACACCGTCCGCGAGGCAGTACGCGTGCTGGTGCACGCCGGACTGCTGGAGTCACGGCAGGGCAACGGCACGTTCGTCCGCTCGACCGCCGACCCCGCGGCTGTCCTGCGCGGCATGCAGCACGCCGACGTCCTCGACGTACTGGAACTGCGCGTGGCCCTGGAGGCGGAGGCCGCCCGGCTCGCCGCCGTACGCCGCGACGAGGACGACCTGCGTGCTCTGCGGGCGGCCCTGGCCGAGCTGCACGAACAGGGCGACCGGGCCGCCGACGCCGACCTCGCCTTCCACCGGGGCATCGTCGAGGCCACCCACAACGCGGCCTTCAGCGAGGTCTACCGCTTCTTCTCCGCCCAGGTGCACGAGTCCCTGGTCACCTCGCTCGGCGACCACGAGATGCCGCCCATCGACCTGGCCGCGCACGCCGCCCTGGTCGATGCCGTCGAGAGCGGCGACCCGGCGGCGGCGGAACAGGCCGCGCGGGCACTCCTCCAGGTGCCGATCGACGTGATCCGCAGCCTCGTCGGACGCTGAACTCCTCCTTCCCCCACCCAGTTGTCACCCCCTCCTGCTTCGAACCGACTCGAACCACTTCGAACCGACTCGAACCGCTTTGAAAGGTGCTTGCCTTGTCACGCCCGGATGCCGATCAACTCCTGCTGGACGCCGAGGCCGACGTCCGGCCCACTCCCCAAGGGGTCGCCGCGCGGCGGGCGTTGCTGGCGCATCCGGTTCTGCTCATGGTCGGCATCGTGCTGGCCTCGCTCAACATGCGGGCGGCACTCGCGAGCGTGTCCCCACTGGTGGGCGAGATCAGCGACAGCTTCGGCCTGTCGTCGACGGCCACCAGCCTGGTGACGTCCGTGCCGGTGCTCTTCCTCGGCGTCGGCGCGATGATCGCCCCCTGGCTGGGCCGGCGGTTCGGCACCGAACTGGTGCTGTTCGGCGCCCTGTTGCTGCTCGGTGCGGGCATCCTGGTCCGGATCGTGCCCTCGACGGCGGCGCTGTACGGCGGCGGTCTGCTGATCGGTGTCGCGATATCCCTCCTCAATGTGCTGATGCCCGGCCTGATCAAGCGGGACTTCCCCGACAGGGCCGCGTCGATGACGTCGGTCTACACGGGCTCGATGATCGCCGGTGCCACCGTCGTGGCTGCCACCTCGGTGCCGTTGGAAAAGGCCTTCGGCGGTAGCTGGGAGGCGTCGCTGGCGTTCTGGTCGCTGCTGGCCGCCGTCGCCGCGGTGGCCTGGCTGCCTCAGGTGCTGATCTCCCGCGGCCGTACCGGACACGAGGTACGGGTCGCCCCGGCCGCCGCCGCGGGAACCGCCCCGAAGAGCCTCTGGCGCTCGGCGCTGGCCTGGCAGGTCACTCTCTTCATGGGCCTCCAGTCGCTGTGGTCGTACGTCCTGATCGCCTGGATGCCGACGATCTTCACGGATCACGGGATGAGCCGCTCCACGGCCGGCGTCATCTTCGCGTTCAACAATCTGATCCAGGTCGCGGGCGCCTTCGCCGTACCGCTGCTGGCCGGGCGGATGCGCAGTCAGCGTCCGCTGGTCGCTCTCGTCGCCTCTCTCGTCGCGGCCGGCTATGTCGGCCTGATGGTGGCCCCGGTGTCCGGGGCCTGGCTGTGGTCGGCGATCCTCGGCGTCGGCCAGGGCGGCGCCGTGGGTCTCGCACTGACGCTGATCGTGCTGCGCAGCGGAGATGCGGCGACGGCGGCGCGGCTCTCCGGGATGGCGCAGACGATCGGCTATCTGCTGGCCGCCGTGGGCCCGCTGGCGGCGGGCGCCGTGTACCAGATGACCGGCAGCTGGACGGTGCCGATCGCCCTGATGCTGGGCGTGTGCACGGCGGCTCTGGTGGTGGGTCTCTTCGCGGCCAGGGACCGGAAGGTCTGACTTTCCAGATGTCAAGGTCCAGAGGCTCAGGGCCTGTTCGGTGAAACGGGAGCGCCCCCGGTTCGTATGTGAAATACGAACCGGGGGCGTTTCCCGTTCCCGAAAGAGCCGCTTTCGGCTATTCGTCACCCGCAAGAGTGAGCGAGCGCAGCTTCTGGCCCGCGTACCAGGTGGCGAGGCCGGTGACCGCGACCAGCAGGATCACCGCCGTGGGAAGCCCGACGTCCGAGGTGATCGTGCCGTTCGTGCCGATCCTCTCGGCCAGGGAGAGGGCCCACTGCTGGATGCTGAGGGTCCGCGCCCCGGGCACCAGGCTGCCGAACAGGGCCTCCCACACCAGCGCGTACACCAGGCCGAAGACGACCGCGTGCCGTGAGACGGTGCCCAGGAGCAGGAAGACCGCGCTGTAGGCGACGGAGGCGACGAGGGCCGCGATCGTGTAGGCGATCGCGATCTGGCCGCCGTTGCCGTTGAGGATGAGGCCGGCGATGAAGGTGGGGATCGCGGAGAAGGCCATGGTGACGGCGATGGCGACGATCAGCTTGGTGGAGATGATCGTGGGCCGCTTCACCGGCTTGGACAGCAGATAGACGATGGAGCCGTCGTCGATCTCGGGGCCGATCGCGCCCGTACCGGCGATGACGCCGATCAGCGGGACCATCGTGGCGAGCGCGAAGCCGCCCAGGACGTTGGCGGCGACGCCGTCGTCCACGCCGACGAGCACCCGCACCGCGACCGCGATGACGATGAGCAGGGCGGGCAGGACGAAGAGGATGGCTGCCCGGCGGCGGCCGAGGAGGGCCCGGTAGGTGAGCCGGGCGACGGTGGGTTCGTACATCGCAGCAAGCTCCTTTCAGGCCGTGACGAGGTAGGAGAAGACCGATTCGAGGGACTCGTCGGAGGGCTGCACCGTGAACAGGCGGATGCCGTGCGCGCGGGCGACCTTCGGGAGCAGCTCGGTGAAGCGGCCGAAGTCGACGGCCTGGATGCGCAGCGCCCGTTCCGTGTAGTCGACTTCGATGCCGGCCGTGGACGGGTCCGCGATGAGGGCGGCTGCCAGGGCCCGGTCGTCGCCTGACCGTACGAGATAGCGGTGCGGGCGGTCCGTCATCAGCCGGCGGATCTTGCGGAAGTCGCCCGAGGCGGCGTGCCGCCCGGCGACGATCACCTCGATGTGCGAGGCGAGCTGCTCGACCTCCTCCAGGATGTGCGAGGAGAACAGCACGGTGCGTCCCTCGTCGCCCATCCGCCGCAGCAGGTCCATCAGCTGCATGCGCTGGCGCGGGTCCATGCCGTTGAACGGCTCGTCGAGCAGCAGGACCGACGGGTTGTGGACCAGGGCGGACGCCATCTTCACGCGCTGGCGCATGCCCTTGCTGTACGTGGCGATCTTGCGGTCCTGGGCGTACTCCATCTCGACCGTGGCGAGCGCGTGCTGGGCCGCCCGGTCGTCCAGGCCGTGCAGTTCGGCGTTGGCGACGACGAATTCGCGGCCGGTGAGGAAGTCGTACATCGCTTCCCGCTCGGGGACGACACCGATCTCCTTGTAGACGCTCTCGTTGCGCCAGATCTGCTTGCCGTCGAGGGTGACGGTGCCGTTGGAGGGGGCGAGGAAGCCGCCCATCATGTTGATCAGGGTGGACTTTCCGGCGCCGTTGGGGCCGAGGAGGCCGGTGACGCCCGGGCCGATGGTCATGGTCACGTCGTTGACTGCGACCACGTTCCCGAACCAGCGGGAGGCTTTGGTGATCTCGATGGTCGTCACAGTCCGACCTTCCGGTAGCGGCGCATCAGGACGGCGTACGAGCCGGCCACGAGCGCGAGGACGACCAGCAGATAGACCACGCCCGCTCCGGCGCCGGGGCCGGTTCCGCCGGGGAAGGCGGAGGTGGCGCCGAGGAAGGCGGTCTGAACGCCGTCGATGAGGGTGATGGGCGAGAACAGGCCGAGCCATTCGACCGCGCCCGTCGCCTCCTGGGTGTCGGCGATGGCCTGGACGGTCGAGACCGCACCGTACGAAATGGTCAGCAGGGCAATGACGGCAGCGACGCCGAAGCCGCGGCGCGGGGTCAGTGCGGCCATCACCAGGCCGAGCCCGGCGAACAGGACGGACAACAGTGCCACGGACACCAGCCCCTGGCCGAAGCCCTTGGTCTGGTCTCCGAAGTCGAACTCGGCGAGGAGCGCGCCCACATAGAGGATCACCAGTGGGGCCGCGGTCAGGACGAACAGCGCGGAGGCCATCGCACCGAACTTGGCGAGGACGTAGTCCCTGCGTTCGATCGGCCGGGAGAAGTACAGCGGCACCGACTTGAAGCGCAGGTCGCGCGAGACGGTCTGGGGGGCCTGCGCCGCCAGATAGAGACTGATGACGGGCTGGAGGAAGATCGCGAACGCCGTGTAGGACACCGGCAGTTTGGTCATGGCGCCTGCGGGCGCGGCCACCGCGACCGCGACGATGATCGCCGCGACCAGGACCATCACGCCGAACAGGATCATCGGCAGCACCTTGGACTTGGCGCTGCGGCCCAGTCCGTACGCCCCGCGCAGGGACTGCGAGTAGAGCGACCGGCGGGCGTACGCGCGGCCGAGGCGGGGGCCGTCGTACTTGCGGTAGCCGATGTTGTGGATGCGCGTCGGGTCGGCGCCCGGCGGCGTGAGTTCAGTTGCCATCGTGGCCGCCTCCCTTCTGCATTTCGGCCCGCTGGGCGCCCCGGGGGGTGCCTGCGGGAGGTGCGTTTCCTGCTCCGGATGCTGCTCCGGACGGCTCCAGGGCCGCGTCGGCGGACTGCTCGGTGTGGAAGACCTCGGCGATGTGGTGGCGGCGCTGTTCCATCCGCACCAGGCCGATGCCCAGGTCGGCGACCGTGTCGCGGACCAGGTCGTACGTGGCGTCGCCCTCGCCCTCGACGAGGAGGATGTGGCCGGCACCGGGCAGGCCCTGCTCCTCGGCGGCGTGCAGCTTGGCGCCCGCCGCGGTGAGCGCCTCGCGCAGCGCGCGCGTGCCGTCGGGGTGGGCGTCGGAGTCGGTGACCTCGACCGCAAGGGTCGTGGTGGTCTGGGTGAAGTCACTGGTCGAACTGGACCGCAGCAGCGCTCCGCCGTCGATGACGACGACGTGGTCGCAGGTGCGCTCCAGCTCGCCCAGGAGGTGCGAGGTGACCAGGACCGAGATCCCGAAGTCGGTGTACACGCGGCGGATCAGGCCGAGCATCTCGTCGCGGCCGACCGGGTCGAGGCCGTTGGTGGGCTCGTCCAGGAGGACCAGCTGCGGGTCGTGGACCAGGGCCTGGGCCAGCTTCACCCGCTGCTTCATGCCCGTCGAGTAGCCGCCGATGGGGCGGTAGCGCTCCTCATAGAGGCCGACGTGGCGCAGGGTGTCGGCGGTCCGCTCGCGGGCGGCGGTCGGGGGGAGCCCGGACATGCGCGCCATGTGGACGACGAACTCGGTGGCCGAGACGTCCGGCGGCAGGCAGTCGTGCTCGGGCATGTACCCGACGCGCTCGCGGATCTCGGCGCCGCTGGTGGCCACATCGAGGCCGAGCACCGCTGCCCGGCCCTCCGTGGCGGGGTTCAGACCCAGCAGAATCTTGATCAACGTGGACTTGCCGGCTCCGTTGGCACCCACCAGGCCCGTTACTCCGGGCCCGATGTCCAGGGAGAGCCGGTCGAGTGCGGTCACCCGGGGGTACCGCATGCTCAGGGATTCGGTCGCGATCACATTGGTCACAACTTCGAAGGTAGTGGCGCGGGCCACATCAGACGTCAGCCCTGGCGGTTGTTCCTGCCTCCCTCTCTGGTCGTACGGACCCGTAGGGGGCAGCAGTACCAGGGGTTGAGGGGATGACCGACGAGGGGCCCCGGGTCGACCCACGGGTTGATTGTGCGGAGTTATCCACAGGTCCGTGTGCACACCCCTTGACGTAGCCGCCGGGCATTGTCACATTCATCAGTGTCAAGTTACGGACGCGTACCGCTACACGGGACGGACGGGTGGCATGACCTCAGCAATCTCAGAAGTCTCCAGCACGCAGGGCGAATCGACCGCGGAACTGCGGGGGTTCAGAGAAGTGCAGCGCCTGGCCTACGAGTGCGCCGAGGCCGTCTCCGCGCAGCTCAAGCCGGGAGTGACGGAGCGCGAGGCGGCCCGGATGCAGCGGGTGTGGTTGCACGAGCGCGGGGTGCGCGACTGGTTCCACCTGCCGTTCGCGTGGTTCGGGGACCGTACGGCGTTCACCGGCTTCCGGATACCGCTCCAGTTCTTCCCGACGAACCGGAAGCTGGAGGCCGGCATGCCGTTCATCCTCGACATGGCGCCCGTCCACAAGGGCTTCACCGCGGACATCGGGTACTCCGGCTGCCTGGGCCTCAACCCCGTGCACAACAGGCTGCTGGCCGACCTGGAGGGCCACCGCGCGCTGATCCTGGAACAGGTGCGTGAGAAACGCACGCTGCGGGAGATCTACGAGAACGTCGAGCAGCTGATGGTCCGGCAGGGATACGCCAACCGGCACCGCGCCTACCCGTTCGGCGTGATCGCCCACAAGGTCGACCGGGTGAAGGAACGGCGCTGGTCACCACATGTGTTCGGGTTCGGCACGCAGTCGCTGAAGGGACTGGCGGGCGACGCGCTGCACGGGCACCGGGACGGCTGGTCGCCGCTGTGGAGCCCGTACAAGTTCTCCGACCACCCGCCGCAGCCGGGCCTGTGGGCGGTGGAACCGCACCTCGGTTTCCGGGGTACGGGCGCGAAGTTCGAGGAGATCCTGGTCGTCACCGACTCCCGTGATCCCGAGCAGAGCGCGTTCTGGCTGGACGACGACCTGCCGCACGTGCGGCGCTGGGCCGAGGAGAAGGCGGCATGACGATGGGGACGACCGGACTCGAAGGGGCGCGCGAGCGCCGGGTGCGGACCGGCGGGATCGAGCTGTGCGTCGCGGAGCTGGGCGATGCGGCGCAGCCGACCGTACTGCTGGTGCACGGCTACCCCGACAGCAAAGAGGTGTGGACCGAGGTCGCGACACGGCTGGCGGAGCGCTTCCACGTGGTGCTGTACGACGTGCGCGGGCACGGCAGGTCTTCGGCGCCCAAGCCGCTGCGCGGCGGCTTCACGCTGGAGAAGCTGACCGACGACTTCCTCGCGGTCGCGGACGCGGTCAGCCCGGACCGGCCGGTGCACCTGGTGGGACACGACTGGGGCTCCGTGCAGGGCTGGGAGTTCGCCACCGTCAAGCGCACGCAGGGGCGGATCGCGTCCTTCACGTCCATGTCCGGACCCTCGCTGGACCACTTCGGGCACTGGATCAAGAAGCGGATGTCCCGGCCGACCCCGCGCCGCGCCGCCCAGCTCCTCGGCCAGGGCGCCAAGTCCTGGTACGTGTACATGCTGCACACCCCCGTGCTGCCGGAACTGGCCTGGCGGGGGCCGCTCGGCAAGCAGTGGCCGAAGATCCTCCAGCGGATGGAGAAGGTTCCGGCCGGCGGGTACCCGACGTCGTCGCTGCCGCAGGACGCGGCGCACGGCGCCTGGCTCTACCGCGACAACGTCCGCGCCCGGCTGCGCAGGCCGCGCGCGGACGCGTACGCCCACGCGCCCGTCCAGCTGATCACGCCGACCGGCGACATCTTCCTCTCGGAGCGGCTATACGACGAGCTGGAGCTGTGGGCACCGCAGCTGGTGCGCCGCACCCTTCCGGCCAAGCACTGGGTGCCGCGCACCCGGCCGGACCAACTTGCCTCCTGGATCGCCGAATTCGTGACGGCGAACGAGGACAGCGCCGCCGGGGTGGCGCCGCGCGAATCGGTGGCGACCGGGAAGTACGCCGACCGTTTCGGCGGACAGCTGGTCCTGGTGACCGGTGCGGCCAGCGGCATCGGGCGGGCAACCGCCTTCGCGTTCGCCGAATCGGGGGCGCGGATCGTGGCCGTGGACCGGGATGCCGAAGGCGCGTCCCGGACCGCCGAACTGGCCCGGCTGATAGGGGCGCCGGACGCCTGGCCCGAGGTCGTCGACGTCAGTGACGCGCAGGCCATGGAGAAGCTGGCGGAGAAGGTCGCCGCCGACTACGGCATCGTGGACGTACTGGTCAACAACGCCGGGATCGGCATGTCCGGCTCCTTCATGAACACCTCGGCCGAGGACTGGAAGAAGGTCCTGGACGTCAATCTGTGGGGCGTCATCCACGGCTGCCGCACCTTCGGCAAGCAGATGGCCGAGCGCGGTCAGGGCGGCCACATCGTCAACACCGCGTCCGCCGCCGCGTACCAGCCCTCCAAGGCACTGCCCGCGTACAGCACGTCGAAGGCGGCGGTGCTCATGCTCAGCGAGTGCCTGCGCGCCGAGCTGGCGGGCCAGGGCATCGGCGTCAGCGCGATCTGCCCCGGCCTGGTCAACACCAACATCACCGCCACCTCGCGCTTCACCGGGGTGTCGGAGGAAGAAGAGAAGCGCAAGCAGAAGCGGTCGTCGCGGCTGTACGGGCTGCGCAACTACCCGCCGGAGAAGGTCGCCGAGGCCGTCCTGCGCGCGGTGGTGAAGAACCAGGCCGTCGTCCCGGTGACGCCGGAGGCGCGCGGCGCCCACCTCATGTCCCGCTTCACGCCGAAGGCGCTGCGTGCGATCGCCCGATTGGAGCCGCCGCTGTGAGCACCGACCCCGAGACCGGCTACGAGAACGGCTCCGAACCCGGCGGTAAAACCGGCTACGGGACCGAGGCCGGCTACGTTATCGCCCCCCGCCGGGTCTCCTTCGACTGGCACGAAACGCCGCTGCACTGGATACCGGACGAACCGACCGCCACGCACGTGATCAATGTGCTGCATCTGCTGCTGCCGGCCGGTGAGCGCTGGTTCGTGAAGGTGTTCAAGGAGGCGCTGCCACTGGTCCGCGACCCGGAACTCCTCAAGCAGGTGAAGGGGTTCATGGGCCAGGAAGCCACGCACAGCGTGCAGCACAGCTACGTCCTGGACCACCTGGCCGACCAGGACCTGGACACCAGTGCGTACACCGGGCACGTCGACTTCCTCTTCGAGAAACTCCTCGGCGAGACGCCGCCGTTGGGGGCTCCGATACCCACCCAGGAGTGGCTTCGCTTCCGGCTCTCGGTCGTCGCCGCGATCGAGCAGTTCACGGCGGTGCTCGGCGACTGGGTGCTGCATGCGGAGGGCCTGGACCGGGCGGATCCCGATCCGGTGATGCTCGACCTGCTGCGCTGGCACGGTGCGGAGGAGGTCGAACACCGGGCGGTGGCCTTCGACATGTACCAGCACTGCGGCGGCGAGGGCCTGCCCCGGTACGCCCGCCGGATCGAGGGCATGGTGGTGGTCGCACCGGTGATGCTGTGGCTCTGGGCGTGGGGTGCTTCGTACCTCGTACGGCACGACCCGCAGCTCGCGGGACGGCTGCGCTATTCGCTGCGGGAGCACAACAGGGCGGTCGCCAAGGGGCTCCTGCCGACCTGGCGGGATCTGGGTGCGGCGATACCCCGGTACTTCCGGCGGTCGTACCATCCCTCGCAGGAAGGCTCGCTGCGCAAGGCCGTCGAGTATCTGTCGACCTCGCCGGCGGCGCGTGCTGCGGCGGGGGCGGTGGGCAGGGCGGCGCTGCGGTCCTGAACCGGCCGACACGGCTGACGCCCGGGGGACACGGCTGACGCCGGGGGACACGGGTCCACGCTGGCCGGCACCGGTCCGCACCGGCGCTGGCCGACGCCAGCCCGACGCCGACCGACACCGGTCCACGCCGGAGAAGGAAGTGATCATGTCCGGACAGCAGGCGGAGGCCGAGTACCGCATCGAGGACCTGGCGCACCGCAGCGGTGCCACGGTCCGTACGATCCGCGCCTACCAGGACCGGGGCCTGCTTCCCCGGCCCGAGCGGCGCGGCCGGGCCAATGTGTACGGGGACACCCACCTGGCCCGGCTGCGGCAGATCGCCGACCTCCTGGACCGCGGCTACACCCTGGCCAGCATCAAGGAGCTGCTGGAGGCGTGGGACGCGGGCCGGGGTCTGGGCGGGGTGCTCGGGCTGGTCGCCGAGGTGGGCGGGCCCTGGACCGACGAGGAGTCGACCCGGATCACGCGGGCCGAGCTGGACGAGCGGTTCGGCGGCCGACCCGACGACGCGGCGGTGGCGGAGGCGGTCGAACTGGGCGTGCTGGAAAGGGTTCCGGGCTGCGACGACGAGTTCCTGGTGCCGTCGCCGCAGGAGCTGGCGGTGGCCGCCGAGCTGTACGCGGCGGGGGTGCCGCTCAAGGCGATCTCGGGACACCTGTGGGAACTGCGTGGGCAGGTGGAGCACATAGCGGCCCGATTCCTGGAGTTCACCACCGAGCACGTCTTCGCCCGCTACCTCGGACACCGGCCGCCGACGGACTCGGACGCGGCGGAGGCGGCTGCGCTCGTACGGCGCCTGCGTCCGCTCGCACAGCAGAGCGTGGATGCCGAACTTGCCCGGGCCATGAGGCTGTTCGCCACCCGGCACCTGCAGCAGCACCTCGGTTCGGCGCCCGCCCCGGAACCCGGCGACCAGTCCCGCACACTCGCCCTTCCGGCGGGAACGATTGCCGCAGTCCAGGCGTTGGTTGGGGCAGAGAACGCTGCGGCATTCGTCGCAGCGGCCACAGAACGAGAGCTCCAGGCAAGGACCTTGGACTCGCTCACCTCAAGACAACTCAATCGTGCGAATGTTGACAAACTATCCTAAAACGGACGCAAGTTATCCACAGATCCTTCATTTCCGCTGTGGAAAAGACCAGTTGGCTGTGGATTACTTCGAACTGCCGGGCTGCCAGGCCGAATTCAGGTGCGGTCGTCGCCTCTCTTCGGAGATTCTGACCGGATGAATGAGCACCGCATCATCAAGGTGTCGAAGTACCTCTCGAAGCATCTGCGGCACCAGCCCGAGCGCATCGGTCTCACCCTCGACGACCACGGCTGGGTGGAAGTCGAGACGCTGATCCGGGCCGCCGCCGAGCACGGCTTCCGTCTCACCCGCGCCGAGCTGGACCACGTCGTCGCCACCAACGACAAGAAGCGCTTCGCGGTTCGGAACGACGACCCGCTGCGCGGCACCCTGATCCGCGCCAGCCAGGGGCACACGGTGACGGGCATCGACCTGGCCCTTCCTCCGTCCGAACCCCCCGGCTACCTCTTCCACGGCACCCACCCCCGGGCCGTGGAAGCGATCCGCACCGAGGGCCTGCGCCCCATGAACCGGCACGACGTCCACCTGTCGCCCGACCGGGAGACCGCCACCCGTGTCGGGGCCCGCCGGGGCCGGCCGGTGGTGCTGTCCGTGGACGCCGGGGCGATGCACCGCGCCGGACATGTCTTCCGGGTCAGCGCCAACGGGGTCTGGCTCACGGCACACGTACCGGCCGGGTTTCTGCGCTTCCCGGGGACGTAAGCAGGCCCCGTACAGTCGGATCATGCGTCTGAGCACTGTGATTCTGCCGATCCGCCGCTGGCACGAGGGCGGCAAGGAGGTGTGGCAGCGGGCCGAGGAACTCGGTTTCCACACCGCGTACACCTACGACCACCTGTCGTGGCGGGTGCCGTTCCGGGAGGGCCCCTGGTTCGGAGCGCTGCCCACGCTGACGGCCGCCGCGTCCGCCACCGAGCGGCTCCGGCTGGGCACGCTGGTGACCTCGCCGAACTTCCGGCACCCGGTGACCCTGGCCAAGGAGCTGATCTCTCTCGACGACATCAGCGGCGGGCGGGTCACCCTGGGTATCGGCGCGGGCAGTGCGGGCGGCTTCGACTCGACGGCGCTCCTGCCCGAAGGGGCGCAGCCGTGGACACCCCGGGAGCGGGCGGACCGGTTCGCCGAGTTCGTACCGCTGCTGGACCGGCTGCTGAGCGAGGAAGCCGTGTCGTACGACGGCAAGTTCTGGTCGGCGGGGGACGTACGGAACATCCCCGGGTGCGTACAGCGGCCGCGGCTGCCGTTCGCGGTGGCGGCGACGGGGCCGCGCGGGCTGAAGCTCGCCGCGAAGCACGGACAGGCGTGGGTGACCACCGGTGACCCCAAGCTCTTCGAGAACGGCACCCCGGACGAGTCCCTGGAGGCCATCCGGGGGCAGATCACGAAGCTCGGTGCGGCGTGCGAGGCGATCGGTCGGGACGAGGGGGAGTTGGGCAAGACCCTGCTGACCGGGTTCACGCCGGACCGGCCGCTGGAGTCCCTCGACGCGTTCGTGGACTTCGCGGGGCGCCATGCGGAGCTGGGCTTCGACGAGATCGTGCTGCACTGGCCGATCGCGGACACGCAGTTCGCGGCGGACGAGAAGGTGTTCGAGCAGATCGCGGGGGAGGGGCTCGCACAGCTGGGGTGACTGGGCTGGGCAGGGACAGGCGGTGGCGGACCAGCGGTCCCGCTCCCGCCCTGCCCCTGCCCCTGCCCCTGCCCCTGCCCCTGCCCCTGCCCCTGCGGAGCCTGCCGCTCCGGATGTGTGCCCTCAGATGTGCACCCTTTCGCACGTCCGTGCGTTTCATGCGAGAGGATGAAACGGTGACCTCAGCTACCGCCCCCCGCCCCCGCCCGGCCGACGGCGCCGGTACCGGCCCCGGCGCAGCCGCGCCCACTCCCGTGCGCCTGATCGCCACCGACCTGGACGGCACCCTGCTGCGCGACGACAAGTCCGTCTCGCCGCGCACCGTCGCCGCCCTCGCCGCCGCCGAAGCAGCCGGCATCGAGGTCTTCTTCGTGACCGGCCGGCCCGCCCGCTGGATGGACGTGGTCAGCGCACACGTGCACGGCCACGGCCTGGCGATCTGCGCCAACGGTGCCGCCGTCGTCGACCTGCACGCGGGCGGCGAGCTGATCGAGGTCCGCCCCCTGGAGAGAGCCGACGCCCGCGCCACCGTTACCGCGCTGCGCGCCGCCGTTCCGGGCACCTCCTTCGCCGTGGAGCTGACCACCGGAATCCACTACGAGCCGGCCTACCCGCCCTTCCAGTTCGACCCGGCCGCGAGCATCGCCTCCGCCGAGGAACTGCTGCACGAGGAGGTCCCCGGCAACGGCGACCCCGTGATCAAGCTGTTGGTGCACCACCCCTCGCTCGCCCCGGACGACTTCCTCGACCTGGCACGGGCTGCGGTCGGCGACCTCGGCTCGGTCACCCGCTCCAGCCCGACCGCGCTCCTGGAGATCAGCGGCCCTGGCGTCTCCAAGGCGAGCACTCTGGCCCGCTGCTGCGCCGAGCGGGGCATCGCCCCCGAGGAGGTCGTGGCCTTCGGCGACATGCCGAACGACATCGAGATGCTGGCCTGGGCTGGGCGTTCGTACGCCATGGGCAACGCCCACCCGGCGGTCCTGGCCGTCGCCACGGGCCGTACCGCCCTCAACGAGGAGGACGGCGTCGCGGCCGTCATCGAGCAGATCCTGGCGGAGCGCCCCCAGTAGCGGCACACGGGGCGAGCGGCGGCAACGCCTCGGGCCGGGCAGCGGCGCACACGGGTCCGGTGCCTGCAGCACCTCGGGCCGGGGATCAGCCGCAGGCACCGTAAGCGATACGCGATAAGCAGTAAGCGGTAAGGGGCGTACTCCTGGGAGCACGCCCCTTACCCACACCCGCCTCGCTCTCTAGAGCGGCGCCTCCCAGACCACCGCCGTCCCTCCGCCCCCGTCGCCCAGCCCCGGCCCGTACGAGCTGGAGCCTCCCAGTGCCTCCGCCCTCCGGCCCAGGTTGCGCAGCCCGCTGCGGCGCCCGCCCTCCGGGATGCCGACCCCGTCGTCCGCCACCGTGAGCCGTACCGCGCGCCGGCCGTCCTCCAGGGTGACCGTGGCGTCGACGACGACCTCGATCCGTGACGCTTCGGCGTGCCGGAACGCGTTCGACAGCGCCTCCCGCAGCGCCGCGATCAGGTTCTTGCCGGTCAGCTCGCCGACCAGCGCGTCCACCGGCCCGACGAAGTGGTGCGCGGGCTTGAAGCCCAGCGGCACCGCCGCCATGTTGATCTCCCGCAGCACCCTGGTGCGCAGCCCGGACGGCGCCTCGGCCGGTCCCTGCTGGAGCGCGAAGATCGCCGTCCGGATCTCCTGGATCGTCACGTCCAGCTCGTCCACGGCCTTGCCGACGCCCTCCTGCACCTCCGGCACGACCGACCTGCGCTGTGCGCCCTCCAGCATCATCCCCGTCGCGAACAGCCGCTGGATGACGAGATCGTGCAGGTCACGGGCGATGCGATCACGGTCCTCGTACACCGCGAGGCGTTCCCGGTCGCGCTGCGACTCGGCCATCATCAGCGCGAGCGCCGCCTGCGAGGCGAACTGGGTGGCCAGGATCCGCTCCGCCTCGGTGAACGGCTTCCCGCCCCGCGCACGCGGTGTGGCGAGTGCGCCCAGCACCCGGCCGCCGCTGTGCAGCGGCAGCAGCATGCTCGGCCCGTACCGCCCGGACAAGTCGGTGATCATGCGCGGATCGGTGGCGGAGTCGGTGACGAACACGGAGTCGCCGCCCAGCAGCAGCGCCACGATCGGACTCTCCGCCGGAACCACCTTGCCCAGCGAGTCCGCGGGGTCGTCGGCGGACACCGCCGCGATCTCCAGGCCACCCTCCTCGACGGGCAGCAGCACCATCCCGGCCGCCGAGTCCGCCAGCCGCCGCGCCTGCTCGGCGACCACGGTCAGCGCGTCGTCCACGTCGCCCCCGGACAGCAGCGCCGTCGTCACGGCCACCGACCCGTCGATCCACCGTTCCCGCTGGCGGGCCGCCTCGTACAGCCGGGCGTTGCCGATGGCGATCCCGGCCTCGGTGGCCAGCACCCGCAGCATGTGCAGGTCATAGTTGTTGAACTCGCCGCCGCCGTTCTTCTCGGCGAGGTAGAGGTTGCCGAAGATCTCGCCCTGCACCCGGATCGGTACACCGAGGAAGGTCCGCATCACCGGGTGGTGCGCGGGGAAGCCCGCGAACCGGGGGTCCGCCGTCAGGTCCGCGAGCCGTACCGGCTCCGGATCCATGATCAGCGCCCCGAGCAGCCCCTTGTGCCCGCCGGGCAGCTGCCCGATGGTCGCCGCCTCCTCCGGGGTCACGCCGTACGTCACGAAGTCGGAGAGCCCGTCGCCCTCGTCGTCGACGACCCCGATCGCCGCGTACCTGGCATCGGCCAGCTCGGCCGCGGTCTCGCAGATCCGGTCCAGGGTGGAGTGCAGTTCGAGGCCGGAACCCACCGACCGCATCGCCTCCAGCAGCTGCGGCACCCGCGCGGTGAGCTCGGTCGACAGCCCCTGCAGACTGCGGGTCGCCTCCGTCGCTGCGTCTAGGGGGTCCTGTGGGGCGGGCGAGTCCTGCTGCACTGACATGCCCTTGAGACTAGTTAGTCCTATTTAAAGGGGAAAGTCGACCAGCGGGCGTTTGGACCGCTTACGCCACTGACGGAAACCACCTGCGCCACCGGCGCAAGCCGCCTACCCGGCCGACACAGCCGCCCGCGCCACCGACTCCGCCGCCCTCTCCCGCTCCAGCATCCGCCGCAGCGCCCCGTCCTCCCCGGCCAGCGCCGCGAAGGTGCCGCGCTGCACGACGCGGCCCCCGTCCAGCACGACCACCTCGTCCACGTCCTCAAGACCCTGCAGCCGGTGCGTGATCAGCACCGTGGTCCGGCCCTCGGTGGCGGTCAGGAGGTCGGCCGTCAGCGCGTCGGCCGTCGCCAGGTCCAGGTGCTCGGCCGGTTCGTCCAGTACCAGGACGGGGAAGTCGGCCAGCAGCGCCCTGGCCAGCGCGAGCCGCTGCCGCTGCCCGCCGGACAGCCGCGCCCCGTGCTCGCCGACCAGGGTGTCGAGCCCCTCGGGCAGGGCCTCGACCCAGTCCCGCAGCCGGGCCCGCCCGAGCGCGTCCAGCAGTTGTGCGTCGTCGGCATCCGTCCTGGCCAGCCGCAGGTTCTCCCGTACGGAACTGTCGAAGAGGTGCGCGTCCTGCGCGCACAGCCCCACGATCCGCCGTACGTCGTCTCCGTCGAGCGAGTCGGCGGCCACGCCTCCGACCGTGTACGTGCCCTCCGCCGCGTCCAAGAACCGCAGCAGCACCTGCGCGAGGGTCGTCTTCCCCGCCCCGCTCACCCCGACGACCGCGACCCGCTTCCCGGCCTCCAGCGTCAGGTCCACCCCGGTCAGCGCGTCCCGCTCCTGCCCCGCGTACCGGGCGGACAGCCCCCGTACCTCCACGGGGAAGGGCGACGCGGGCGCCACCGCGGCCGTCTCCGGCTCCCGTACGGGTACGGGCGCGTCCAGCACCTCGTACACCCGCTCCGCACTGCGCCGCACCCGCTGCCGGTACTGCACGGCCAGCGGCAGCCCGGTCACCGCCTCGAACGCGGCCAGCGGCGTCAGCACCACCACGGCGAGCTGCACCCCGGCCAGCCGCCCGTCCGCCACGGCCTGTGCGCCCACCCATGCGGCCCCGACCACGGTCAGCCCGCACACCAGCGCCGAAAGCCCCCCGCCGAGCGCGGTCGCCGACGCCCCGCGCGAGGCGATCCGCGTCAGCACCGCATCCGCGTCCCGTACGGCGGCGAGACGACGCCGCAGCGCGCCCGCCACCGTCAGTTCGCCCACTCCACCGAGCAGATCGGCCACCCTTACGGCCAGCGCGCCCCGAGCCGGAGCCAGCTGCCGCTCCGCCCGCCGCGCCGCCGCACCGCTCACCAGCGGCACCACCACACCGGCGGCCAGCAACCCGACGGCCAGCACCGCACCGGCCTCCGGCAGCATCCAGCCCGTGAACCCGACGGCCGCCGCACTCACCACGACGGCGGCCCCGGCGGGCAGCGCCCACCGCAGCCAGTAGTCCTGCAGCGCGTCCACATCGGCGACCAGCCGCGACAGCAGGTCCCCCCGCCGGGTCTCGCGCAGTCCGGCGGGCGCGATCCGCTCCAGCCGCCGGTACACGGCGACCCGCATGTCCGCCAGCATCCGCAGCACCGCGTCGTGCGACACCAGCCGCTCCGCGTACCGGAACACAGCCCGCCCGATACCGAACGCCCTGGTCGCGGTGACCGCCACCATCAGATACAGCACCGGAGGCTGCTCCGAGGCCCGCGAGATCAGCCACCCGGACACCGCCATGAGCCCCACGGCCGAACCGAGCGCCAGGCTCCCGAGGAGCAGGGCGAGTCCGAGCCGCCCGCGCTGCTCGCCCGCGTCCTGCCGCACCCGGCGCAGCGCACCGCCTGCCGCGCCGCGGGCCCTCGGCCCTGTTTCACGTGAAACATCGTCGGCCGACGCCGGAGCCGGCTCCCCCGACGACCGCACACCCGCTCCACGTGGAGCGGGCACGGAGCCGCCCGGAGCGGCATCCGCCGCCGCCAGCTCCACCACCCGGTCCGCCACCGCCAGCAGCGCCGGCCGGTGCACGACCAGCAGCACGGTCCGCCCCACCGCGAGCCGTCGCACCGCCTCGACGATGCCCGCCTCGGTCTCGCCGTCCAGCGCGGCAGTCGGTTCGTCGAGCAGCAGTACGGGCCGATCGGCGAGGAACGCCCGCGCCAGCGCGAGCCGTTGCCGCTGCCCGGCGGAGATCCCGGCCCCGTCCTCGCCGAGCAGGGTCTCGGCACCCTGCGGCAGCGCGGTCACGAAGTCGTACGCCCCGGCGTCCCGCAGCGCCTCCAGCACGGCCGCGTCATCGGCCTCGGGGCGCGCCAGCCGTACGTTCTCGGCGACGGTCCCGGCGAAGAGGTGCGGCTTCTGAGGCACCCAAGCCACCCGCTCCCGCCACTTCTCCGGGTCCACGGTCGCCAGGTCGGTGTCCCCGACCAGCACCCGTCCCCGTTCCAGCGGTACGAACCCCAGCACCGCGTTCAGCAGCGTCGACTTGCCGACGCCGCTCGGCCCGACGAGGGCAACGGTCTCGCCCTCCCCGACCTCCAGGGACGCCGCTTCCAGCGAGGCCGCCGCACGCCCTTCGTGCCGTACGGTCACACCCTCCACCCGCAGCGCACCGGAGACCGGCGCATCGGCCGAGCCGCCCGCCGGCAGCCCGGTCTCCAGCACCGCGAAGATCTCCTCGGCGGCCGACAGCCCTTCCGCGGCCGCGTGGTACTGCGCCCCGACCTGTCGCAGCGGCAGATATGCCTCCGGCGCCAGGACGAGGATGACCAGCCCGGTGTACAGGTCGAGTTCACCGTGCACGAGCCGCATGCCGATGGTGACCGCGACCAGCGCCACCGACAGGGTGGCCAGCAGTTCCAGGGCGAACGACGACAGGAAGGCGATCCGCAGCGTCTTCATGGTGGCCCGCCGGTACTCACCGGTGATGGCCCGGATCGACTCGGCCTGCGCCTTGGCCCGCCCGAACACCTTGAGCGTCGGCAGCCCGGCGACCACGTCCAGGAAGTGCCCGGACAGCCGTGACAGCAGCTTCCACTGCCGGTCCATGCGGGACTGGGTGGCCCACCCGATGAGGATCATGAAGAGCGGGATCAGCGGCAGCGTCACCACGATGATCGCCGCCGACACCCAGTCCTCGGTGACGATCCGCGCGAGCACCGCGACGGGCACGACGACCGCGAGCCCCAACTGCGGCAGATAGCGCGCGAAGTAGTCGTCCAGGGCGTCCACGCCCCGCGTGGCCAGCGCGATGAGCGAACCCACCCGCTGTCCGTCCAGCCACCCGGGCCCGAGACCGGCCGCCCGTTCCAGCAGCCGCCCCCGCAGCTCGGACTTGACCGCCGCGCTCGCCCGGTGCGCGGCGAGCTCGGTCAGCCAGGCCACCAGCGCCCGCCCGAGGGCGACAACCGCCAGCAGGATCAAGGGGGTCCGCAGCCCGCCGGACCCCAGGCCGTCCTCGAAGGCCCCGACCACCACCTCGGCGATGAGCATCGCCTGGGCGACGACCAGGCCCGCCCCGGCGAGCCCGAGGACCACCACCGCCCCGAGGAAGAAGCGGGTGGCACGGGCGTACCGGAGCAGACGCGGGTCGATCGGTTTCACGTGAAACATCCCCCACTAGGGACCACTAAGGAACGGGAACGGCATCAGTGCGAGTCGGCGATGTGCTGCGTGCCGATCCGCTTCCGGAACACCCAGTACGTCCAGCCCTGGTAGAGCAGCACGACCGGAGTGGCGATCCCCGCGCACCAGGTCATGATCTTCAGGGTGTACGGACTGGACGAGGCGTTGGTGACGGTGAGGTTCCAGGCTTCGTTCAGCGAGGACGGCATGACGTTCGGGAAGAGCGTCAGGAAGAGCATCGCGACCGCGGCCGCGATGGCCACACCCGACAGGGCGAACGCCCAGCCTTCCCGCCCGGCCGCCGTGCACGCGATGGCCACGACGAGCGCCAGAGCCGCCACGACCAGCGCGACGAGGCTGCTGGTGTCGCCCTTGTCGACCTGGGTCCAGATCAGGAAGACCAGCGCCAGTACGGCGGTCAGCACACCCAGTCGCAGGGCAAGCGCCCGTGCCCGCGTCCGGATGTCACCGAGCGTCTTGAGTGCCGCGAACACCGCACCGTGGAAGGTGAACAGCGTCAGTGTGACCAGGCCGCCCAGCAGGGCGTACGGATTGAGCAGGTCGAGGAAGTTCCCGACGTACTCCATGTCCCCGTCGATCTTCACGCCCCGCACGATGTTCCCGAAGGCCACGCCCCACAGGAAGGCCGGCAGCAGCGAGGTCCAGAAGATCGCGTGCTCCCAGTTGGTCTGCCAGCGGTCCTCGTCCCGCTTGTGCCGGTACTCGAAGGCGACTCCGCGCACGATCAGGCAGACCAGGATGAGCAGCAGCGGCAGGTAGAACCCGCTGAAGAGGGTGGCGTACCACTCGGGGAAGGCCGCGAAGGTGGCACCGCCCGCAGACAGCAGCCACACCTCGTTGCCGTCCCAGACGGGCCCGATGGTGTTGATCAGGACCCGTCGTTCCTTGCGGTCCTTGGCGAGCAGCTTGGTCAGTACGCCGATCCCGAAGTCGAAGCCCTCCAGGAAGAAGTAGCCGATCCACAGGACGGCGATGAGCACGAACCAGACGTCGTGGAGTTCCACAGCAGTTCCCCAGTCCTCAGTACGAGAAGGCCATCGGCCGGTCGGGATCGCGGTCGTCGCCGCCGATCTTCGTGGGCGGGTTGAGGTCGGCCTCGGTGAGCTCCGGGGGTCCGGCCTTGACGTACTTCACGAGCAGCCTGACCTCGATCACGGCGAGGACCGCGTACAGCAGGGTGAAGACGATCATCGAGGTGAGCACCTCGCCCTGCGAGACGCCGGGGGAGACGGCCGCCGAGGTCTTCAGGACGCCGTAGACGACCCAGGGCTGACGGCCCATCTCGGTGAAGATCCAGCCCCACGAGTTGGCGATCAGCGGGAAGAGCATGGTCCACAGGGCGACGACCCAGTAGAGGGACGCGAGACGTGGACTGAGTGCCTTCTTGCGGAAGAGCACCAGATTCGGCACTTCGTCCTCACCCGTCCGCAGACCTGGTGGCAGCAGGAACTTCTTCCTGGTCAGCCACAGCCCGAGCAGGCCGAGGCCGAAGGACGCCATGCCGAAGCCGATCATCCAGCGGAAGCCCCAGTAGGCGACGGGGATGTTGGGCCGGTAGTCGCCGGGCCCGAACTTCTCCTGCTCGGCCTTGTTGATCTCGTTGATGCCGGGGACGTACTCGGTGAAGTTGTTGTGGGCGAGGAAGGACAGTATTCCGGGGATCTCGATGGCGACCCGGTTGTGGCCCTTGTCGACGTCACCGATCGCGAAGATCGAGAACGGCGCGGGTCCCTCGCCCTCCCACAGGGCCTCGGCGGCCGACATCTTCATCGGCTGCTGCTTGTACATGACCTTGCCGAGGGTGTCGCCGCTGATCGCGGTCATCAGCCCCGCGATCACCACGGTGACCAGGCCGAGCCGCAAGGACGTCCGCATGACCTGGATGTGCTTCTTGCGCGCCAGGTGGAAGGCGGCGATGCCGACCAGGAACGCGCCGCCGACCAGGAACGCGGCGGTGATGGTGTGGAAGAACTGGGTGAGCGCGGTGTCCTGGGTGAGCACCTTCCAGAAGTCGGTGAGCTCCGCCCGCCCGCGCTCCTCGTTGATCCGGTAGCCGACCGGGTGCTGCATCCAGGAGTTGGCCGCCAGGATGAAGTACGCGGAGAGGACGGTGCCGATCGACACCAGCCAGATGCAGGCGAGGTGGATCTTCTTGGGCAGCTTGTCCCAGCCGAAGATCCACAGCCCGATGAAGGTCGATTCGAAGAAGAACGCGATCAGCGCTTCGAAGGCCAGCGGCGCACCGAAGATGTCGCCGACGAAGCGCGAGTAGTCGGACCAGTTCATGCCGAACTGGAACTCCTGCACGATGCCGGTGACCACCCCCATCGCGATGTTGATGAGGAAGAGCTTTCCCCAGAACTTGGTCGCCTTGAGGTACTTCTCCTTGTTGGTCCGCACCCAGGCGGTCTGCAGGCCGGCGGTGAGCGCGGCGAGCGAGATCGTCAGGGGGACGAACAGGAAGTGATAGACGGTGGTGATACCGAACTGCCATCGCGCCAGGGTCTCTGGCGCCAGAGCCAGCTCCACGTCGTCTCTCCTTACGTCGCCGAAGCCACATCCGCATTCACGGGCACGGTCACAGCGGCAGTTTGCCCCTTTAATCCCATGAATCAGGGGACGAACAGGGACACGCTTGTGAACGCGTTCACATTCACAAGCATTATGTCGCACGGCCATTCGGAAGGATCCAGGGGGGTCCCCCCAAAAAGCCGATGCCCCCACAAGCCGCTTCACGGCTCACAGGGGCACCAGGCACACCACGGCGACAGCGCTACAGCTCCTTGCGGAACGCCTCCGCCGCCTTCAGGAACAGGTCGTTCGCCTCGGTCTCACCGATCGTCACCCGCACGCCCTCACCGGCGAACGGCCGCACCACGACACCCGCCCTGTCGCAGGCCGCCGCGAAGTCGGTCGTACGCTCCCCCAGCCGCAGCCACACGAAGTTCGCCTGCGTCACGGGCACCGTCCAGCCCTGCCCGGCCAGCGCCTCGTACACCCGGGCCCGCTCGGCGATCAGCGCGTCCACCCGCTCCAGCAGCTCGCCCTCCGCGCGCAGCGACGCGACGGCCGCCTCCTGCGCGATCTGACTCACGCCGAAGGGCACCGCCGTCTTGCGCAGCGCCGCCGCGACCGGCTCGTGCGCCACGACGAAGCCGACCCGCAGCCCGGCCAGTCCGTACGCCTTGGAGAAGGTCCGCAGCACCGCGACGTTCGGCCGGTCCCGGTAGAGCTCGATGCCGTCCGGCACCTGCTCGTCGCGGATGAACTCCCGGTACGCCTCGTCCAGCACGATCAGGACGTCCTTCGGCACCCGGTCCAGGAAGCGCTCCAGCTCGGCCCGGCGGACCACGGTGCCGGTGGGGTTGTTGGGGTTGCAGACGAAGATCAGCCGGGTCTTCTCGGTGATCGCGTCGAACATCGCGTCCAGGTCGTGCACGTCGCCGTCGGTCAGCGAGACCTTGACCGACGTCGCACCGCTGATCTGCGTGATGATCGGGTACGCCTCGAAGGACCGCCAGGCGTAGATCACTTCGTCGCCCGGGCCCGAGGTCGCCTGCAGCAGCGACTGCGCGACGCCGACCGATCCCGTGCCGGTCGCCAGGTGCGAAACGGGCACGGCGAAACGGACCGCCAGCTCCTCCATCAGCCCCGTGCAGGCCATGTCCGGGTACCGGTTGAGGTCACCGGCCGCAGCGATCGCACGCTCCATCACACCCGCGAGCGGAGGATAGGGGTTCTCGTTGGAGGACAGCTTGTACGCCGCCGGGCCGTCGGTGTCGGCGGCCGCGGCCGGCTTGCCGGGCTTGTACGTGGGGATGCCGTCCAGCACCGCGCGCAGCTTGGGGCTCGTCGCGCTCGTACCGCTCGTCTCGCTCACTTAAGGTCCTCCTCGACCGTACGTACCACCAATACTGCTCACCCTATGAGGATTGGGCGGCGCTGCGAAGGGGCCGCAGAAGTCCGTCCCGGGCGGCGCGACAGACAGGGGGCGCGCCCCCGCTCTCCGCACGCGCCGGTGGCTCACGCCGTGGCGCGCGTCCCCCGAAGTGGTGAGTTGAGACCTCTTCGAGACCTCGGGCAGATGCCGGACGTACGCCGCCAGCCACCGGACTCCAAGGCTCCAATCCCCCTAACTCCCTTGGCTTCCAAGGTCATTGACCACATTTCCCTGTGCAGAAACGTGCCTGTCAATCCGCGCATATGCGCCGACGCCAACCGGCCCTCTGCGCCCTACTATCGGGTCGCCATGACAGCAGCAGGGAAGCATCAGGTGAGCCGGACCGAGACACCCCGGCGAGGCAGTCGGCCAGGACGTGCAGGCATCCGGGATGTTGCCGCCGCGGCCGGTGTCTCCATCACGACTGTCTCCGACGCCCTCAACGGCAAGGGCCGGCTCCCGGACGCCACCCGCCGCCACGTCCGCGAGGTCGCCGAGCGGCTGGGCTACCGCCCGTCCGCAGCGGCCCGCACGCTCCGTACCGGTAAGTCGGGCCTCATCGGCCTGACCGTCACCACGTACGGGGATGAACCTTTCACCTTCACCGAATTCGCGTACTTCGCGGAGATGGCCAGAGCCGCGACCTCGGCCGCGCTCGCCCGCGGCTACGCCCTCGTCATCCTCCCCGCCTCCTCCCGGCACAGTCCCTTCGACGTGTGGCAGAACGTCGCACTCGACGGGACCGTCGTCATCGACCCCTCCGACGAGGACCAGGTCGTCACCGAACTCATGCGCCAGGGGCTGCCCGTCGTCTCCGACGGCCGCCCGGCCGGGACCCTCCCGGTCACCGCCTGGGTCGACAACGACCACGAGGCCGCCGTACTCGAACTCCTCGACCACCTCGCCGACGCCGGCGCACGCCGCATCGGCCTGCTCACCGGCACCACCACCGACACCTACACCCGGCTCTCCACCACCGCCTACCTGCGCTGGTGCGAGCGCGTCGGCCAGGATCCGGTGTACGAGTCCTACCCCGCCCACGACCCGTGCGCGGGCGCCGTCGCAGCCGACCGGCTGCTCGCCCGCCCGGACCGCCCGGACGCCGTGTACGGACTCTTCGACCCCAACGGCACCGACCTGCTGGCCGCCGCCCGCCGCTACGGGCTGCGGGTCCCCGAGGACCTGCTTCTCGTCTGCTGCTCCGAATCGACCGTGTACGCGAGCACCGAGCCGCCCATCACGACCCTCTCGCTGAAACCCCGCCGCATCGGCACCGCTGTCGTCCAGCTCCTCATCGACGCCATCGAGGGACTGGACACCGGACAGCCCGTCGAGCAGGTGATACCGACCGAACTCATCATCCGTACGTCCTCCCAGCGGCGTCCCCCGCGCACCACCGTGAGCGCCCCGCGCTCACCCTCGGCGGACTGACCGACGGACCCGTCGGGGCGGCAGCGGAGTGCCGCCCCGAAATCAACACCGGGACCGATCTCCGCAATAGGGACGAAACAACCGGTGAACTGGGGGTGTACCCGGATTCACCACCCCTGGTGCCTCACACAGCGCGGGCCGCATTCCTATGATGGGCGCACGACACGGCGGACCACCCGAGACCAGGTGGGCCCCCAGGGTGTACGGCGGTGCGACGGTGGTGGAGGGGTCAATGACTCAGGGGGCCGGTCAGGGACCCGCGGTGCGTACGGCGACGTTGCGGGATTTCCGGGTACCTCCCTATGCCCAGGCTCCCGTCGCTTCGTACGACGCCAAGCAGGCGTACGACAGCAAGCAGGCTTTCGACGCCAAGCAGGCGCTCGACGGCGCGCAGATGCACGACGCGGAGCAGGCGTACGGGCCGGAGCAGTCGTACGACACCGAGCAGGCGTACGAGGAGGGCGACGAGCCCGAGGGCTACACGCCCACCCAGCGCGACCTCCCGGTGATCCGCAGGGAGGACCGCGGCGGCGGGCCGGGCGACACCCAGCGCATCCCGCAGCCCGACTTCGAGGAGCGTCCCGACGGCGAGGGTCTCGGCCCGCTGTTCGTTGTCGGCGACGTGCACGGCTACCTCCTGGAGCTGCTGGACGCCCTGCACGAGCAGGGCCTCATCGACGACGAGGGCCACTGGGCGGCCGGCAACGCCCGCCTCTGGTTCCTCGGCGACTTCACCGACCGCGGCCCGGACGGCATCGGCGTCATCGACCTGGTGATGCGGCTGTCCGCCGAGGCGGCGGCGGCCGGCGGCTACTGCAAGGCCCTGATGGGCAACCACGAACTGCTGCTGCTGGGTGCCCGCAGGTTCGGCGACACCCCCGTCAACTCCGGCGCGGGCACCGCCACCTTCCAGGCCGCCTGGCTGCTCAACGGCGGCCAGAAGCACGACATGGAGCGCCTCCAGGACGTCCACCTCCAGTGGATGGCCCGCCTCGACGCGGTGGCCCTGGAGGACGGGCATCTGCTCACCCACTCCGACACGACCGCCTACCTCGACTACGGCTCCACCATCGAGGACGTCAACGACACGGTTCACGCCATCCTCACGCGTAACGACGCGGACGAGTGCTGGGACGTCTTCCGGAAATTCACCAAGCGTTTCGCGTTCCGTGACGAAGGCGGCTCCGACGCCGTACGGGAACTGCTCGACGCATATGGCGGCGAGCGCATCGTCCACGGTCACAGCCCTATCCCGTACCTCCTCGGCGAGGTCGGCAACGAGGACTCCGGGGACGGAGAGGGCAGCTCGGGGCCGGTCGTCGAAGGTCCGCACGTCTACGCCGACTCCCTGGCCATCGCCATGGACGGCGGCGTGACCATGGCCGGAAAACTGCTGGTGGTCCAACTCCCGCTGGGTGACTGAGCGTTACGGGGGTGTACGCGCGCCCGGCGCGCACGCCCCCACCGCCGGGCCAATTTCCGCAAACCCCCTGTCACCCCGTGCCGTAACCGCTCTACCATCGGGTTATCCGTAGCAGGCTCTCCTCCGTTTCCGCCCAACCGCCCACCGAAGCGGGCAACCCGGCCCTACGGAGCATCGGGGGATGCACATGAACAGCGCTCCGCACCTGCTGACCGAGGACCGCCCGGAGTTCGAGCGGACCCTCGACGAAGCACTGCGCACCGCGCACGAACGCCCGGATCTCGCCGCGCTGGGACAGCGGCTGAACAGCGAGCAGTTGCGCACCATGGCGCTCAGCGCCAGCGCGATAATCGCCGCTCACGCGTCGGCCGAGTACGACCACTACGTCAAGGCGCGCGAGGAACTGCGCGCACCTGCCGTCCCCACTCCCGGCACCCTGCTCACGCCCGGAGTCGGAGAGAACGCGGAGGCCACCGGTGCGGGCGCGGTCGCCGTCGTCGCCGTCCTCACGCCCGTACTGGCCGGGATCGCGGCCGTGGTGCTGCTGCTGGTCGGCTATCTGCTGAGCATGCTCGACCCGGCACCGGCCATCGCCGAGGCGCTGTTGACCGCCGGCTGGGTGTTCGGCGCGCTCACCGCGGCGGGGCTGCTCGGCGCGGCCGTCGGGCTGCTGTTCACCGCACTGCGCAACGGCTCGACCGCTTTCCAGGTCGGCCACCGGGATGCGGGCAGCGAGGAGGTCGACCGGGCCAGGGAAGCCTGGAAGGAAGCCCTGCTGGAGCGGGGCGTCGTCCCGTTCCTGCGCGACGCCCTCGCCAATCCGCCCGAGACCGCGCCCGCCGTCCCCGATCCGCCCCGGCAGAACCGCATCCCCGGTCTGGGGTACTCACGGCCCGACTTCGGCAGCCCCAGCGAGCACAGCGGCACCAACGGCAACGGGCACAAGACCCGCCCCAGCTACTCCAGCCCGGACTTCTCCAGTCCCGACTACGGCGGCCCGGACCACAAACCGGAATGACCGGAGTGGTCCGGAGCCGTCAACTCCGTTGTCCTGGTACTCAGTCCGTCACGGAGGTGTTCGGTCCGCGATCGGCAGACCGTGCTCGCCCGGGGGTGCCCCCGGACCCGGCCGGACGACCTGCTCAGTCCGCGATCGGCAGGTAGACCCGGTTGCCGGCCTCGGCGAACTCCTTGGACTTCTCCGCCATGCCGGCCTCGATCTCCTCCGCCGTCCCCCCGTGCTCACGCCGGATGTCGTGCGAGATCTTCATCGAGCAGAATTTCGGCCCGCACATGGAGCAGAAGTGCGCCGTCTTCGCCGGTTCGGCAGGGAGTGTCTCGTCGTGGAACTCCCGGGCCGTGTCCGGGTCGAGGGCCAGGTTGAACTGGTCCTCCCACCGGAACTCGAACCGGGCGTCGCTCAGCGCGTCGTCCCACTCCTGCGCACCCGGGTGGCCCTTGGCGAGGTCCGCCGCATGCGCAGCGATCTTGTAGGTGATGACGCCGGTCTTCACGTCGTCCCGGTTGGGCAGCCCCAGGTGCTCCTTGGGGGTCACGTAGCAGAGCATCGCGGTGCCCCACCAGGCGATCATCGCGGCGCCGATGCCGGAGGTGATGTGGTCGTAGGCGGGGGCCACATCGGTCGTCAGCGGGCCGAGCGTGTAGAACGGCGCCTCCTCGCAGATCTCCTGCTGAAGGTCGATGTTCTCCTTGATCTTGTGCATCGGGACGTGTCCCGGGCCCTCGATCATGGTCTGTACGTTGAAACGCTTGGCGATCGTGTTGAGTTCCCCGAGCGTCTTCAACTCCGCGAACTGCGCCTCGTCGTTGGCGTCCGCGATCGAGCCGGGCCGCAGCCCGTCGCCCAGTGAGTAGGTCACGTCGTAGGCCGCGAGGATCTCGCAGAGCTCCTCGAAGTTCTCGTACAGGAACGACTCCTTGTGGTGCGCCAGGCACCAGGCCGCCATGATCGACCCTCCGCGCGAGACGATGCCCGTCTTGCGGCGCGCCGTCAGGGGTACGTACGCGAGACGCACGCCCGCGTGGACGGTCATGTAGTCCACACCCTGCTCGGCCTGCTCGATGACCGTGTCCTTGTAGACCTCCCAGGTCAGGGCCTCGGCACGGCCGTCGACCTTCTCCAGCGCCTGGTAGAGCGGGACGGTGCCGATCGGGACGGGTGCGTTGCGCAGGATCCACTCGCGGGTGGTGTGGATGTTGCGGCCGGTGGACAGGTCCATGACCGTGTCGGCACCCCACTTGGTCGCCCAGGTCATCTTGTCCACCTCCTCCTCGATGGAGGAAGTGACCGCGGAGTTGCCGATGTTGGCGTTGACCTTCACCAGGAACCGCTTGCCGATGATCATCGGCTCGATCTCCGGGTGGTTCACGTTCGCGGGAAGCACCGCGCGACCTGCGGCGATCTCCTCCCGTACGACCTCGGGGGAGACGTTCTCCCGGATCGCCACGTACTCCATCTCCGGCGTGATCTCCCCGCGCCGCGCGTACGCGAGCTGGCTGACCGCTGCCCCGTCGCGGCCCCGGCGGGGCTGGCGCGGGCGGCCGGGGAAGACCGCGTCGAGGTTCTTCAGGCCCCCGCGCGGGAACGTGTGCTTGATGCCGTCGTCCTCGGGGCGGACCGGGCGGCCCGCGTACTCCTCGGTGTCACCGCGCCCGATGATCCAGTTCTCGCGCAGCGGGGCCAGGCCGCGCCGCACGTCCGTCTCGATGTTCGGGTCGGTGTACGGGCCGGACGTGTCGTACAGCGTCACGTCCTTCCCGTTGGTCAGGTGCACCTGACGGACCGGCACCTTCAGGTCCGGGCGCGATCCTTCGACGTACCCCTTGTGCCAGCCGGGCGTGCGCCCGTCCTGGGCGGAGGCAGGCGTGCGTGCATCCATCGTGGTCATGAGACCTACTCCCTACGCCGGCATTACCCGGTAACAGGTTCGGCGGTCGACGCAGCCTCTTCCGTACGTATGTGTACGGAGGTCAGCGCCCTCTCAGCCCGGTGCTCCGAGCTCCCGCGTGTGCAAAGGTGCCCCCACGCTAACGCCATGCCGGGCGCGCTGAACAGAGGGCCCCCCTCGTTCTTGCGATGATCGGGCGGTGACCCCACCACAGCCGCCGTCCCTGCCGACGCCCCCAGAGACCCCACCCCCACCTGCTCATTCGCACGGCCACAGCCACAGTCACGGCCCTGCGGCACCGGTCTCCAAGCACTTGCGCAAGGTGATCGCGGCGGTGCTGATTCCCTTCGCCACCGCGGTACTCGTCGGGCTCGCGATCCTGTGGCCGGGCGGCGCACCGGCCCACGAGCGCACCGGGGTGGGCTTCGACCGGCAGACCGAGCAGGGCACTGTCGTGAAGGTCGACACCATCGACTGCAAGGGCGCCAACGTCGCCCCGACGCCGGAGCAGCCGCAGCCGCAGGCGCAGGCCGACCCGTCGTCACCACAGAGCGGCGACGGCACCAAGGACGACTGCAAGAAGGCGACGGTCGAGGTCGTCACCGGCGCGGACAAGGGCCGCACCTTCACCGAGATCGTCCAGCCCAGCGCGTCCCGGCAGCTGAAGCAGGGTCAGGGAGTCGTCGTCGCGTACGCCCCGGACGCGCCCCGCGAGCTCCAGTACTCCGTCACCGACGTGGACCGGAAGTTTCCGCTCACCCTGCTCGCCGGGATCTTCGCCCTCGCGGTCGTCGTCGTCGGCCGGCTGAAGGGCGTCATGGCGCTGGTCGCGCTCGTCGCGTCCTTCGCGATCCTGACCCTGTTCATCCTGCCCGCGATCCTCCAGGGCTCGAATCCGCTGATCGTGGCGGTGGTCGGGGCCAGCGCGATCATGCTGATCGCGCTCTACGCCTGTCACGGACTCACCGCGCGCACCTCCGTCGCCGTCGTCGGCACCCTCATCTCGCTGCTGCTGATCGGACTGCTCGGCTCGCTGTTCATCGGATGGGCGTTCCTGTCCGGCAACATCGACGACAACACCGGCCTGATCCACACCCTCTACCCCTCCATCGACATGAGCGGCCTGCTCCTCGCGGGCGTCATCATCGGCTCGCTCGGCGTCCTCGACGACGTGACGGTCACCCAGACCTCCGCCGTCTGGGAGCTGCACCAGGCCGACCCGACGATGGGCCCGCGCGCCCTGTACCGGGCGGCCATCCGCATCGGCCGCGACCACATCGCCTCGGTCGTCAACACCCTTGTCCTCGCCTACGCGGGCGCCGCCCTCCCTCTGCTGCTGCTGTTCTCGATCGCCCAGAGCAGCGTCGGTACGGTCGCCAACAGCGAGCTCGTCGCGGAGGAGATCGTCCGCACCCTGGTCGGCTCGATCGGCCTGGTGGCCTCCGTGCCGGTGACCACCGCGCTCGCCGCCCTGGTCGTCTCCGCCGACCGCTCGGGTGCCGCCTCCAATCCGGCGCCGGTACGCGGCGGACGCGGAAGGCGCCGCAAGGGCTGAGGCGGGCCGGGGACACATGACGGAGCGGCGGCCGGGTCTCCCCGGCCGCCGCTCCGTGTCGTCTCCGCGTGCTCTCGGCCCGCGCTCCTGGCCGCGCTCCTGGCAGCGCCCAAACCGCGTTCCCGGCCCGATTTCTCAGCCCGCGTTCTCCTCCGCCAGGATGCGGCCGAGCTCGCCCTCCAGGCACCCGGCATAGTCACTCTGCGTGTGCTCCTGGCCGAGCGGTACGAGCTTGTCGGTGCGGTCCAGGAACGCCACGAGGGGCGCCGCACTCGCCCTGAACAGCGCGCGGTCACCGCCGACCTGAAGCCTGATGTGCACATCGGCGAGTTCGTCGGGATCGGACGGCGAGATGTGCACATCGCCCTCTCCACAGGCCTCGTTGATTCCGTCGACCAGCAGCTCGCGGCCAAAAGCCCAGGTCACAGGCGCATCGCCGGGCAAGTGGAAGGTCAGTCGGATCGCGTAGGGATCCTTCGACTGGTACATGAGCTCCACCGGAATACGAAAGGAGAGCTCCTCCGAGACGAGGAAGCTCATCATGACCTCTGCCTGAACCGACTCGCGCATCGCCAACCCTGCCGTAGAAGAAAGTGGCCGGAACGATCCCTTCCGTCCCTCTTGACGCCATCGTGCTCGAAGCAGTAACAGATCACAAGGAGTGAGTTTTCAGATACTGATAGAGAACATGAGCGAACGGACCACCTCGCCGATTTCTCCGCGCAACCGTTCGATCGCGGGGCCCAGCCGGGCCTCCTGAGCGAGGGGAACGGAGATCGCCATCACCGCCGCCGTCGGCCCGATCGTGATGGGCACCGCCGCACACGCGGACCCGAGCACGTACTCCTGACGCTCCTTCACCGTCTGCATCCGCTCGACTGCCGCCAGCCGCTCCAGCAGGGACGAGCAGTCGCGCACCGTGTAAGGCGTGATGGCCTCTACGGGATACCGGTCGAGGTGGTCGAGGCGGGACCCGGTGTCCAGCTGGGAGAGCAGGCACTGGCCGATCGCATGCGCATGGGCCGTTTCGCGGAAGTCGGCCCACTCCTCGACGGCGGGATGGGCGGAGCTCTGGGTGAGGGCCGTCACTTCGATCTCCCCGTCGCGGTAGACCCCGAAGTACACGGCAACGCCGAGCGTGTCGCGCCAGCGCTCCATCGTCTCGGTGATCATTTCGCTGCGGACCTGACCGGGCCTCCCGCGCCCGAGCCGCCCCGCGGCGGCCCCGAGCACGAAAACACCCTGCTCACGACGGAGGTATCCCTCGTGGGTCAGGGTGCGCAACAGGTGGTAGGCGGTGGGCAGCGGCAGGCCCGCCTCACGGGCGAGCTGCTTGGCGGGGGCGCCGTCCGGGTGGTCACTGACGGCTTCGAGGAGGTGCAGGGCGCGCTGCACCGAGCCGATCAGGGTGGGGGTGGAGGTGGGGCCTGCAGCAGGGGCGGCAGGTGCGGGTTCGGTGGCGGGCACGGCAGGTGGGGGTACGGCGGCCTGCCGGGCCGTGGGCTGGGCCGTGGCCATGGTTCGCTCCCGGGGTCCCGAGGGGCAGTGCGGTCGCCGGGGAGCGGGAGTCCCGGGTGACGGCAGCGGTTTTTCACCCTAACTGCCTTGCCCGGGGCCTCAGTTGCTTTCACGTGTCAGATTCCCCCCGGCGGGCTAACGCCCGCACGGGAAACCAGTACCTACCAACCGCTGCTCGAAGAGTCGCCCGACGAGGACGACTTGAAGCGCCGTACGACGTAGATCAGTCCGCCGACCAGTGCCACCAGCACCAGCAGCTTGAAGAGCAGGCCGATCAGCGTGCCGATCGCGGCCAGGATCGCGCCGCCGAACACCAGCAGGACGAGGGCCGGTATCGCCACCCACTTCACCCAGCCCGGCAGGCTCGCGAACATCTCTCGTGCAGCCATCTTCTTGCCTTCCTTCGGTCCGGTTCCTGCCCGGATCTGCGGTGTTTCCCTGCCTCCGATGCTAGGCGGCGGACCACCCCGACCGGGGGCCGCGCAGCCCTTGAAGACCCCTGATCCGCCCCCTAGGGAACCCCGGGGTCCCGTGCGGGGACGTTTCACGTGAAACATCCCCGGGACGGGGAAGCACTCTCGGCCTCAGCTCTCCGGCAGGGTCAGCTGCGGCGTCCTCGACTGCGGCAGGGTCAGCTGCGACGGGCTCGACTGCGGCGGCCTCAGCTCTCCGGCGGGGAGAAGACGACCAGCACCCGCAGGTCCTCCGAGATGTGGTGGAACTTGTGCGCCGTCCCGGCCGGCACGTAGACCACGCTGCCCCGCGCGATCTGCGACGTCTCCATGCCCACGGTGATCGCCGCCCGGCCGCTCACCACGAAGTAGATCTCGTCCTCGCTGTGCGGCTGCTGCGGGTCGGTGTCGCCCGCGTCGAGCGCGTACAGGCCGGCCGACATGTTCCTCTCCTTGAGGAACTGCAGATACGCGCCGTCGTTCGCGGCACGCTCCGCCTCCAGCTCGTCCAGTCGGAATGCCTTCATGCCCCATTGCTCCTCGCCGCACGCGAATGCCGTGCCGCTCCGGCACCGCCCGCACTGATTTCCCCGATCATGTCTGCCACGATCAGACACATGATGAATTTTGCAGTCAAGACGATCGCCAACGCGGTCGCCCTCTGGGTAGCCGTGTGGCTCGTTCAGGACATCACCCTCACCGGCGACAGCACCGGCCGCAAGGTGGGCACGCTCATCGTCGTCGCCCTGCTGTTCGGGCTGGTGAACTTCCTGGTCAAGCCGGTGGTGAAGCTTCTGTCCTTCCCGCTGTTCGTGCTCACGCTCGGCCTGTTCACGCTCGTCGTGAACGCACTGATGCTGCTGCTGACGTCGTGGCTGGCCGACAAGTTCGACCTCGCCTTCCACGTCGAGGGCTTCTGGACCGCCGTACTCGGCGCCCTGATCATCAGCGTCGTCTCCTGGGCGCTCAACATGATCCTCCCCGACGGAAGGGACTGACCCGCATGCCGATGTCCGCCGAGGACGGTGACGGCACCCGGTCCGTACGAGCCGGACTGCCCGACCCCGCGGCGTACGAACCGGCCCTCCCCGGCCCGGTGTTCGCCGCCCACTTCCACCTGCCGGGCGAGCCGAAGGGTCCGTACACCTACGGCCGCGACGAGAACCCCACCTGGACCCATCTGGAGCGGGCGATCGGCGAGCTGGAGGCTCCCCCTTCGGAGAACGGAGGCGACGCCGCGCACACGGTCGTCTTCGCCTCCGGGATGGCCGCGGTCTCCGCCGTGATCCTCTCCCAGGTGCAGGCCGGGGACACCGTCGTCCTCCCCGCCGACGGCTACCAGGCGCTGCCACTGGTGCGCGAGCAGCTGGAGGCGTACGGGGTGAGCGTGCGCACCGCACCCACCGCGGGGGACGCGCAGCTCGCCGAGCTGGCCGGGGCACGGCTGCTGTGGATCGAGTCCCCGTCCAACCCGGGGCTCGACGTCTGCGACATCCGCCGGCTCGTCGACGCCGCGCACGAGGGCAACACCCTGGTCGCCGTCGACAACACCCTCGCCACGCCGCTCGGGCAGCGCCCGCTCGACCTGGGCGCCGACTTCTCGGTGGCCAGCGGCACCAAGGGCCTCACCGGCCACGGCGACCTGCTGCTGGGATACGTGACCTGCCGCGACGCCGAACTCGCGGCGCGGGTACGGCGCTGGCGCAAGGTCGTCGGTGCGATACCCGGCCCCATGGAGGCCTGGCTCGCGCACCGCTCCCTGGCCACCCTGCAGTTGCGGGCCGACCGGCAGGGCACGAGCGCCCTGGTACTGGCGACGGCGCTGCGCGGCCATCCGTACGTGAGCGGGCTCCGCTACCCGGGGCTGCCCGAGGACCCGTCGTACCCGGTCGCCTCGCGGCAGATGCGGCGCTTCGGGTGCGTGGTGTCCTTCACGCTGCCCGACAAGGCGTTCGCGGAGCGGTTCCTGGAGGCACTGCGGCTGGTCGACGACGCGACGAGCTTCGGCGGCGTACGGTCCACGGCCGAACGGCGCGGACGGTGGGGCGGCGACGCCGTACCGGAGGGATTCATCCGGCTGTCGGTGGGCGCGGAGGACGTGGACGACCTGACCGTCGACGTACTGCGGGCGCTGGAAGCGGCCGGCGGACCACTGGATGCGGCAGCCATGTAAGTAGCTTTGCGTAGCCGCATGACGTAGAACGGACGGTCCGAGCCTCCCCCCTCGTGGCTCGGACCGTCCCGGTTCTGCGCGCGAAGAACCGCCTGCACAAGGCTAGTTGACTCTGCGTCAGTGTCCAATCACGCTAGCGACAGAGACCTATCGACATATTTATACTGCGTCCTCACAGGACACCGGCGGGGACCGGACCACGGCGCCTGGACGGCGGGACCAGAGGGCGGACGTACCCCCGGACCCTGCAGCCCGGACACCGCGCAACGCGGAAGGCATGACATGGATCTGGCCCTGCTGCGCACCTTCGTGACGGTCCACCGGGCCGGGTCCTTCACCCGGGCCGCCGCCCTCCTCGGGCTGTCCCAGCCCGCCGTCACCGGCCAGATCCGCACACTGGAACGGCAGCTGGGCCGCCCGCTGTTCCTGCGCAGGGCCCGCGGCGTCACCCCCACCGCCATCGGCGACGAACTCGCCCACCGCGCCGCCCCGCACCTCGACGCCCTCGTCGAGATCACCGAGACCGGCCTCGACGACCAGTCCGGCGTACGCACCCTCCATCTGGCCGGACCTCCCGAGTTCACCTCGCTGCGCGCCCTGCCCGCCCTGTCCCCCCTCACCGCGCACGGCCTGGCACTGCGCGTCTCCTTCGGCAGCGCCGAGGAAACCCTGGAGGGCCTCGCCGCCGGCCACCACGACCTGGCCCTCACCACCGACCGGCCGCGCGGCGGACTCCTCAGCGCCACCGCTCTCTGCGACGAGGAGCACGTCCTGGTCGCCGCCCCCCGCTGGGCCAAGCACCTCACCCCCGAACTCCTGGCCGACAAAGGGGCCGTCGTCCTGGAACACCTCCCCGTCGTCGAGGTGCACGAGAGCCTGCCGCTCGTCGCCCGCTACTGGGCCGCCGTCTTCGACACCCCGCCCGCCGCCGCCGGCACCGTCATCGCCCCCGACCTGCGCGCCGTCCTGCAGGCCACCGCCGCCGGAGCGGGCCTCGCCGTACTGCCGCGCTACCTGTGCGAGGACGAACTCGCACGGGGGGACGTGGTCGCCCTGTACGACCCGGCGGTGCCCCCGCTGCGCACCTACTTCCTCGCCGTACGCACCGGCACGCTCGCCCAGCCACACCTCGCTCGGGCGCACGAATGGCTGCTGCGCGCTGCCGGTGACTGGAGCTGAACGGGAGCCGACAGGTGCCCGGGAGTTTCGGGAGGGCTCCGGCGGGCCACGTTATTGCCATGACCGAACGTCCCGTGGTCAAGCGCACCGCACGCGCCGTCCTCCTCGACGGCGACCACCTCGTCCTCATCAAACGCACCAAGCCCGGCGTCGATCCGTACTGGGTGACCCCCGGCGGGGGAGTCGAACCCGAGGACCACACCGTCGTCGACGCCCTGCACCGGGAGGTGGACGAGGAACTCGGCGCGAAGATCACCGACGTGGTGCCCTGCTTCGTCGACACCGTCGAGCACATCGCGGGCAACGCGGGTGCGGGCGTCAAGGTGCAGCACTTCTTCGTCTGCCGGCTCGCCTCCATGGACCCCGCGCTGCGGCACGGCCCGGAAGTGGACGAACCACTGGGTGACTACGAGATCGTCCGCGTCCCCTTCAGCCGGGTCGGCATCGCCGCCGTCCACCTCGTGCCGCTGTCGCTGCGGCACTACCTGGACGGCAACATCGAGGGCGTACGGGCACTGCTCGCACGCGATCTGGGCTAGGGCCCGTCCTGGCCGCCCGCCGCGACGAGCTCCTCGATCGAGTCGTGGCGTATCCGGCTGCCCGGTATGCCGACCGTGCGCAGCGCGTCCAGGCCGCTGCGGATCATTCCGGGCGGGCCCGACAGATAGGCGTCGTACGCGGTCCAGGGCCCGAACTGCCGTACCGCGTCCGGGAACTGGGAGCGGTCGTCGACCACCGGGCGCACCGAAAGCCACGAGTGGGACCTCTGCAGGCGCATCATCGTGTCGATGTCGTACAGGTCGTAGTCGGTGCGCGCCCCGTAGAACACCTCGACCGGCCGCCGCTCCCCATGCTCCGCAACGTCCTCCACCAGCGCCTTGATGGGCGCGATGCCGGTGCCGCCGCCGATGCACAGCAGCCCGCTGTCGGTGGTGTGGTCGACGGTCATCGAGCCGGACGGCGGGCCCAGCCGCAGCACGTCCCCGGGGCGGGCCCGGTGCACCAGCGCGTTCGACACCCAGCCGGCCGGTACCGCCTTCACGTGCAGCGTCAGCAACCCGTCCGCGCGCGGGGCCGCCGCGAACGAATAGTGCCGCCATATCCGCGGCCACCACGGCGTCTCCAGGCTGGTGTACTGCCCGGCCAGGAAGGGGTACGGCTGGTCCGGGCGCAGCGTGACGACGGCTATGTCGGAGGTGCGCAGGTCGTGCGCGACGACCTCGGCGTGCCACCACGCGGGGGAGCGCAGCTCGCTCTCCGCCGCCGCGTCGATCATGACCTGCGAGATCTTCGTGTACGTACGCACCCAGGCCGCCTCGGTCTCCGGGTCCCAGACCGCCTCCGCGTACCGGGCCAGCGCCCCGATCAGGGCCTCGCCGACCGCCGGGTAGTGCGCGGCCTGCGTGCCGTATTTGCGGTGTCCGGAGCCGAGCTGCCGCAGGTACTCCTGCAACACGTCCGGGGTGTCCATGTGCTCGGCAGCCGTGAGCAGCGCCTTGAACAGCCGGTCGCGCTGGGTGTCCATCGCGGGCGGGAACAGCGGGCGCAGATCGGGGTACCGGACGAACAGCAGCGCGTAGAAGTACGAGGTCGCCCGGTCGGCGACGGGCTCGACCACCGCCAGCGTGCGCCGGACCCGGAGTGCGTCGGGGGAGGGCCGGGCAGCCGGAGGGGACAGCGTCACCTCGGACCCCGCCGGAGGCGTGGGGGCGAACCAGCCGCTGCCCGCATCGGCGGCGCCGTTGCTGTCGGTGCCGTTGCTGTCGGCCGCCGTGGTGGTCGGAGCGTCCATTCTGTGCCTCGCCTCGAACGTCATGTGGTCGCGCTTCTCCCTCATTGAGAGCAAGGCGGAAAAGGCTGCGCTTCGGCCGCAGTTCCCGTCGTCGCAGCGTGTCAGCCCGTCCCTCGAAACGGGCCAAGACCGGGAAGTCCTGGTTTCCGATCTCTCCTTACCTCTAGGCTGCTTTCGCCCCATGCCTGTGACCCCTCGGTCCGTGGCAGCGCATTCCCAGGAACACGGGCACCATTCCTTCTGGGCCCCCGCACGAGCCCGGACGCGATGTTTCACGTGAAACACACCGCATGAACCGCATGACCCGGTTACGGGCTTTGGAGATTCAAAGCGCCGTTTCACGTGATTCGAGCGGTGTTTCACGTGAAACGGCTTCCGTTAAAGCGCTGGACGAACGCTCTCCGCGTACACCAGCCTGGCGACCATGCCCACGCCCCTCACCGAACTCCCCGTCCGTCGTCTGACCCTGCAGGACCTCACCGCCTGCGCCGACCTGGGCGAGGACCGGGACTGGCCCCGTACGGAACACAAATGGGGCCTGCTGCTCACCGCGGGCACCGGCTACGGCATCGACGACCCCGAGGCGCCCGAGGGCAAGGGCCTGATCGCCGCCTGCACCCTCACCTCGTACGGCACGGGTGCACCGCACGACCCCTCGTACGCCGTGATCGGCATGGTCCTGGTCGCCGAGCGGTACGGCCGGCAGGGGATCGGCCGCCGGCTGGTCCGGCACGCTCTGGCCGAGGCGGGCCGGGCCCAGGTCTCGCTCTCCGCCACCCCGGCAGGCCAGGGGCTGTACGAGCAGCTCGGCTTCACCGTCGCGAGCAGCGCCGAGATGCTCCGCGGCCACTTCCGCCCCTCGGGCCCGCCGCCCTCGGTGGCCACCCGGCCGGCCACCCCCGGCGACCTCGCCGCGATCATCCGGATGGACACCGAGGTGTTCGGCCACGACCGCACCGCCATGCTCGCGAGGCTGCCCGCCTTCGCCGACCAGCTCCGCGTAGCCGAGGACCAGGACGGCCTCCTCGGTTACGCCGCCGCCTGGCCGGACCGTGACACCCACACCGTGGGCCCGCTCATCGCCCGGGACACGGACACCGCGAAAGCGCTGGTCGCCTCCCTCGCCACCGGCACCGACCGCCCCCTGCGCATCGACGTCGACGTACGTCACGAAGACCTGCGCGGCTGGCTGAGCGCCCACGGCCTGGCCCCGGTCCTCTTCAACACGGTGATGTCGTACGGCGCCCCCGCGCTTCCGGGCGACTTCCGCCGCCATTTCGCCCCGCTGGCGACCGCGTCGGGCTGACGGGCGGACGTCGTCGCCCATCGGCCGCGCGCGCCCACGTCGGCCAGTCGACGCCGGTCAGTCGGCGCTGCCCCATCGCCGCTGATCAGTAGGCGCTGAATCGGTCGGCGCTGCCCCACCGGTGCTGATCGGTCGGCGCTGATCGGTCGGCGCTGATCGGTCGGCGCCGACTAATTGCACACGCGGGATATTGCGGCTGTCGCCTATCCTGGAGAGCGGGCAGCATCCCCCTGCCGCCCACTCCGCCCGTAGGAGCCGCCCGCTCCGCCCATCGCACAAGGGGACGAGGAGACACCGGATGACCGCGACCGACCCCGCACTCACTGCCCTCGCCCAGGGCTGGTGCGCCCTCTCCCTGCTGCACAGCCGCATCGAGGCCCACATCGAGAAGGCCCTCCAGGCCCGCCACGACCTCAGCGTCCGCGAGTACTCGCTCCTCGACGTCCTCAGCCGCCAGCACAGCGGTCCCGGCGGCCACCTCCAGATGCGCCAGGTCGCCGAAGCCGTCCTCCTCAGCCAGAGCGCCACGACCCGCCTGGTCACCCGCCTGGAAGACCGCGGCCTGCTCACCCGATACCTCTGCGACACCGACCGCCGCGGCATCTACACCGATGTCACCGACACCGGCCGGACCCTCCTCGCCCAGGCCCGCCCCACCAACGACACCGCCCTGCGCGAAGCCCTCGACGCCGCCGCCGAGAACCCCGAACTCGCCCCCCTGGTACGCACCGTGGAAGAGCTGCGCACCCCGGCCTGACCTGCGTAACCTGCGCCCATGACCTCTCAGAACAACCGGGCGCACAGCCCGGCGGACGACTCGGCGGACGCCAGGACGCACAGCCCGGCGGACGCCCCGGCCGACGCCAGGACGCACAACCTGCCGGACGGCCTGGTGATACGCCCGACGACCGAAGCCGACCTGCCCGCGGTCGTCGCGATGCTCGCCCACGACCCGCTCGGCACGCAGCGCGAGTCCCCCGACGACCTCGCCCCGTACGTCGAGGCACTGAAGCGCCTCGACGCCGACCCGAACCAGCTCGTCGTCGTCGCCGAACGCGCGGGCCGTATCGTCGGCACCCTCCAGCTCACCCTGATCCCCGGTCTGTCCCGCAAGGGCGCCACCCGCTCGGTCATCGAGGCCGTGCGCATCCACGCGGACGAACGCGGCAGCGGCCTCGGCACCCGTTTCATGGAGTGGGCGGTCGAGGAATCCCGTGCCCGGGGCTGCCAGCTGGTGCAGCTCACCTCCGACGTCAGCCGGAAAGAAGCCCACCGCTTCTACGAGCGGCTCGGCTTCACCGCTTCCCACGTGGGCTTCAAACTCCAGCTCTGACGCGTCCGGCACGGGGGCGAAGGCCGGCCCTGTCACGTCGGCCGGCCCCCGTGGCCCGCGCATCGGGCCCGACACCGCAGGAAGAAGTCGCGGCGAAGCAGTTGCGGCGTCGGGCCCACCGCGCGTCCTACCCGACACCCCGCCATCCGCGCGCGTCCACCCCGCCCGGAACCGGCGCCTCAGGCTCGTACACCTCCCGCGTGAAGACGAACGACCCCAGGTCGAGGTGGCTCACCGACCCGTCCTCCGGCCGCCGCACCACCCGCAGCGTCTCCCCCGCGTAGTACCCGTCGAGCCCGACCCACGTCCCGTCCGGCCTCGCCAGGAAGCGCGAGCCGCGCCCCGCGCGGCCGTCCAGCCGTTCCAGCGACAGCCCGCGATCGGCCAGCAGCCGCAGGCCGTAGGAGTACGTGCCCCAGTACCAGGCCCCGGTCAGCCCCAGCAGCTCCTGGTCCACGCCGTCCTCCGGCAGCGGACGCCACTCCGGTGCGATACCCGGCTCCGCCTCGGCCACGAGGCACAGGAGCTCGGCCGCCAGTACCCCCGCCTGCAGCCCGGACGTCGCATTGGCCAGCGCGGAAGCTGCCATTCCGTCCGCCACGCTCACCCACAGCCCGGCCACGAAGCCGGGCAACGAGCCGCCGTGTCCCACCAGTTCCCGCCCGCCGGCATTGATCACCTGCAGCCCGAGCCCGTACGTGCCCGACCAGCCCCCGGCCTCCAGCGGCGCCGCCGGCGTCCGCATCTCCCGTACGGAGTCCGCACTCAGCACCCGCTCGTCACCCGCGACCAGGAAGGCGCCGAACCGGCACAGGTCCCCGGCCGTCGACCACAGTTGCCCCGCAGACGCCATCAGCCCCAGGTCCACCACCGGTTCCGGAAGCAGTACGTCCGCCCAGGGGTGCACCGCCCATCCCTCCGCATACGGTGCCTGCGGCTGCGCACTCGTCCGTGTCAGCCCCAGCGGCTCCGTGATCTCCTGCCGCACCGCCTCCGCCCACGGCACTCCGCGCACCGCCTCGATGAGCGAACCGAGCAGCGTGTAGCCGGGGTTGGAGTAGTGGTGCACCTGCCCGGCCGGATGCGGACGCGCCCCTTCCGTATGTACGTCGCCCAGGACGTCGACCAGCTCGGGGCGCAGGTCACCGGGCGTACGCTCCCACCACGGACCGGGCGTCTCGGCCGCCAGACCGGCGGTGTGGCCGAGGAGTTGGAAGATCGTGGCGTCGCCCACGCCCGTGTCCGGTACGTACTTCTCCAGCGGGTCAGCGAGATCCAGCAGCCCCTCGTCACGCAGCCGCATCACCAGCACCGCAGTGAACGTCTTGGTGATCGACCCGATCCGGTACTGCGTCTCCGCATCCGCCGTCCGCCCGTCCGCCGACGCCCCGCGCGCGCCGCTCCACACCACCTGCCCCTCCCGTTGCACGGCCGCCGTCAGCGAGGGAGCCCGACCGGTCGCCTGAGCGGCGGCGATGCGGTGCAGCAGAGAACGGCGGGTGGCCGGAAGGAGATCAAGGACGTCGGGGACGGTATGTGCGGGAGTAGTCATACGCCACAACTACCTCTCCGCACACTCTTCGTCGAATGCATTCCGAGCCTCGGCAGCATCACCGCGCTTCGCCGATGCCGAGGCCGACACCGAGGCCGACACCGAGGGCGATGCCGACACCGATACCGAGGGCTATGCCGAAGCCGGTACCCGTTCCAGCTCACCCATGGCCCGTTCCAGCAGCACCTGCTCCCCCTCCGGCAACCACCGCCCCGCATGCACCATCCGCAGCACCAGTACGAGCCGTTCCCGGTCGGCTGCCGTCCCCAGATTCCCGAGGTGCGCGGGGAGCACCAGCCCCAGCGCCTTGAGCTCAGCCCGCGCGCACCACAGCGTCACCAGCTCGCTCAGCGGACTGCCTGCACTGCCCTCACCGCCCGCCGGACCCTCCGCCTCCGCTCGCAGTCCCTCCGCGATCGCGAAACGCATCCAGTCCCGGTACTGCCCCTCCGGCACCGCGTCGATGTGCTCCGCCGCCCGCACGTAGTGCTCGTGCGACGGACCGCCGTCGGCCAACTCCCCGTACGACTTGGCCATATTGAGGTGCAGCGACGCATAGAAACCCGCGACCCGCCCGTCCCCCACCCGGTCCGCCCGGTCCAGGCACTCGCGGTTCCACCGCAGCGTCTCCTCGGGCGAGGACTGCTGCCGCGCCAGGTAGTGCGCGGCCACGCAGGCGTCGTAGTCGTCGCCTGCGCTCTCCCACGCCCGCACGAAGAGCCGGCGCGCCTCATCAGCCCGGCCCTCCGCCTCCGCCCGCATCCCCCGCATGCACAGCGCCACTACCGGATTCTCAACGTCCACGGCACTCACCAGCCCTTTCGTCGCCGCCCAGCGCGTCCTCGACCTCGGCTTCGCACTCGTCCTTCACCGGCATCACCAGCGTCGTAAAACTCCCCTGGTCCGCCGACCGCACCAGCACCGGTTCCACCGCCGACGCGATCTCCAGGAGTACGTCAGGCCCGACCCCGGCATCGAGCGCCTGAAGCAGCACCTCCGCATCGAACGCCACGCGCACCGCCCCCGGCCCGGTCCCGGCCACGTCCAGCACCACCGCACGCAGCACCTCCCGCCGGCCCGCGCCCCGCACCTCGCAGACCAACTCCCCCTCCGCACCGGACCTGAGCACCACAGGACCGCCCCCACTTGCAAGAACGCCCCGCAGCGCGGCCCGCTCGACGATCACCCGATGACGCACCTCGGAAAGCCCCTCCAACACCATCCGGTACTGCGGGAAATCCCCTCCCGTGTACGGCGCCAACTCCCGCCACTCACCGGCCTCCCCGGCCGCACCGGACTCGTCCACCTCTCCAGCAGCACAGCCACCGCCCGCACCTGCAGCACCGCCACCGGCCACCCGGACCCGCGCGCTCCGCCCGCCGCCACCGGTCTCCCACTCGACCTCGGCCGCCCTCAGCGCCCACGCCCCGATCTCACGGAGTTCCTCCGCGCCCACCAGCACCCGGGCAGGCCCGCCCTCTGCCGACGCTGCCCTCAACACCCGTACGACCAGCCGGTATCGGTCCGTCGCCACCAGCCGCACCTCGTCCCCGTCCCCGTCCCCGTCCCACTCGACCAGTACGCACCCGAGCACGGGGAACTCCTCCCGCAGCGCCCCCGAAGCGACCGCCGTCACCACCTGCCGTACGGCGCTGGCCAGTTCGGCCCCTCCCAACCGAACGGAAGCCACCCCTCCGCCCACCGGGCCCCCGGCAACCGGAGCACCTTCCTCCGCCGCATCCGGCAGCCCCCGCAGAATCTCCTCGATCAACGCTCCCGCCGCCCGGGCCACGTCCCGGGTCCGCCGCGCGTGCCCCCGCAGCACCTCCCGCGCGTCGTCCGGCGCACCGTCCAGCACCACCGCCGCGTCCACCAGCGGCACCCCGGCCTCCCTGAGCCGCCGCACCAGCACCGCGCGCGCCACCTGCTCCGGCCCGTAGAACCGGTATCCCGTACCGCTGTCCACCCGTGCCGGGCGCAGCACACCACAGTCGTCGTAGAACCGCAGCGCGCTCGGCGCCAGTCCCACCCGCCGCGCGAACGCGCCGATGCTCAGCAGCGCCGCGAAATCACCGACACCGCCGCCGTCCTCTGCCATCTCTGCCATGTCCGTGATTGTCGACGTTCAAGTCACCTGAAGGTCAATTCCCGCAGGTCAGAGCGGTCCGCACACAACAGGAGGGCCGACGCCACGACAGGCGTCGGCCCTCCTCCCCGCTCGGTCCCTCCGCTACCCCTGAGCGACCGGCCGGTACGTGCACACGTGCACTCCCGCCTCACTGACCACCGTCGAAACCAGCTCCAGCGTCCGCAGCCCACTGTCGGTCGGGAAGATCGACTTCCCGCCGCCGAGCAGCACCGGCATGACGATCAGCCGCAGCTCGTCGACCAGCCCCTCGCTCAGCAGCATGCGCACGAGCTCGGAACTCCCCATGACCACAAGGTCCCCGTCCTCGGAGCCACGCAGCTCCCGGATGCGGGCGACCGCCTCATCGCCGGGTACGAGCCTGCTGTTCTCCCACGTCAGGTCGTCCTTGCCGAGCGTCCGCGAAACGACGTACTTCGGCAGAGAGTTCATCCGGTCGGCGAACGGATCGCCCGCCCGCTCCGGCCACGCCCCCGCCATCGTCTGCCACGTACGGCGTCCGAACAGCAGCCCCTCGGCCTTGCTCATCGCACTGTCGAAGGCACCGCCCACCACCTCCGGGTCGAAGAACGGGTGCGACCAGCCGCCGTGCGCGAACCCGCCGTCCTCGTCCTCCCCGGGACCGCCGGGCGCCTGTACGACGCCGTCCAGGCTGATGAACTCACTGATGACGATGCGCATGGTCCCGATCCTCTTCCGCTGCTGGGTGGCTACGGCAATGGAGACTGCCGCGCCGCCCCGGAATCATCGGCCCCGCCAGCCACGACGTCAGTGATCCACATCACTCGTAGCCGCGGTGCCCCTGTAGGGTCTCGACGCTCGTGTCGGATGCAGTCCTCTTGACCTGCGGGTTCGTCCGCAGTCTCACGACGTGTCGGACGCTGGAGTCTCACGCCCGTGTCGTCTCCTCGAAGATCCGCGCCGGGCGGCTCGGGTCGCCGGTCCACTGACCTGGGCGGCCTCACGGCCGGTGTCGAATCCGACGTCGATCCAACACGGGATTTGAGATCCCACAAGCGCATAGGCCCGCATTCGGAATGTCCCGTTCCGTCGTGACGACCTGGCCTTTCCTGACCATCTCATTCAAGAGACACGGCACTTCAGTCTCACGAGTATCACCCCTCGACGAGTTCCCGCGAGCCTCCCAGTAGGGCTGAGTACGGATCTCATGTACGCAAATTTTTCCCCGTCCCGCCTGTGCGGAACTCGCGAGCTGACAGTCAGGCCTGAACCATCTCCGGCCGTACGTGGATCCCTCTTTGATCCCTAAACCGTTCTCCCCTTGTCACCGCTCACCTGGTCGTCGAGGCATCCACTGAGGATAGTCAGCAGAGCGACAAGCCCACGCGCACCATAGTTACACAGCAGGCCCAACAGTCTGCCCTGCCACAACGCACGAATCAGAAGGCACTGGCCTCTCACTTAATATCGATCATTCATGAGGCCCGCCAGTAAACTGGCGGGCCTCATGAATGATCGATATTAAGTCAAGTTCTCAAATTAGTCTTTGTCGAGGCCTATGAGCCTATTGACGCGCACAGTCAGGAGTGGAACGCTCCTACTATCGTCAATCAACGGGACGTGGTCACCGTGGACTTGGGAAGTTTCACTCAAAAGTTCCAGCAGGATAGCTTGTTGCGCACGCAGGTGGCCGGCGCGCTGGCCAGTCGCCTACGCGCTGATGGCATCACTAGCCGGGATGCTGGATTGAATCTCCACTCCACATCCGATGGAGCTATCTCCGAACTCACTATCGGCATGAACAGTAATGACCCGTTAGTGCAACTCCAAGTTGCGAACGCAGCACTCGAAGTATTGCGCGAGAATGGCGTCACGGATCTGAACGGAATAAGCGGCTTGGACCCCTTGGTGAATCCGCGCGCCTGGAACGTCATCTACAAGGACGGCGGATGGATCATTAACGGACGACGCGGTCGGATCGCTAACTGATGGATCCTAAGCGTAATACCCCACTCACCCCTGGTGCAGTTAGGCGGCATACGCTTGCTATAGCGGTTACAAACCGTTGCCCACTGCGCTGCGATTTCTGCTGCGTCCCTCCCGGCCCGGGCGATCTTGAACATGATTTAATTCTTGACCTGATTGACCAGGCCGGGGAAATGGGTGTCTTTCGTAATATTGGATTTACGGGCGGGGAGCCGCTCATTCGCCGTAAGCTCATACTGGAAGCCGGATTAAGGTCTCACGAAAGAGGGATGACGTGGGGGGTTACAACCGGCATGGGCTGGGCACGCAACGCCGATCACGCAGTTACGGTTGCGACTGAGTTAATCGAGTCCAGGATTGCTAATATTACTGTCAGCGCTGACGCCTCGCATCTTATCCAGCGAGACCCTGCTCCTGTGGAGAAGTTTATCCGCGTATGCATTGAAGCTGATGTACAGGTAACGGTTAGCTGTACATCAAACAATCCAGACCCACCACCCCCTCTGGATATTCCCGACTCCGCCGTTGTGGATTTCCATTACGTCTCCCCAACGGGATACGCGAAAGGCTGGGAAAGTGGCCACGCTGGCCGATTTGACCTGCGAAGGTCAAATTGCCCCATGAAGGAGGGCTTGACTCTCTCCGTATGGCCGGACGGTTCGGTTTATCCCTGCTGCTCGACCTATGTAGTCAATAAGGAGCGAGCTTTGATTGTGGGTAATATTCGGGATGCCCAATTGAGTGATGTCTTGCAGCGCGCCTTGTCTGATCCGTACCTCGCTACCATTCGCGAAGTCGGGTTTGCGGGGCTCATCGTACTTACAGCAAGTGCCGTTCAGTGGGGTGATCTAGCTTTAGCCGAAAAGCTCGACCCCTGCCATCTTTGCTCGGCCGTTTCTGCGCACCCCGAGACGCTTTCAACGATTCGTGCAACTATCGCTCAAAGTCTGTGATGAGCGCCCTTCCTCTTCAGCTGCATGATGACTACCCTCAACGAAAAATGGACATCAAGGATGGGCGCTTAAAAGTGCCTGCAGGTTCCAATTTCGGATTTCCCCTGCGCTGACCTTTTTCGTCGCCTCGTTCCAGCCGCTGCCCTAGGCGGATGGTCTCACTCCGCTGTCCCTTTGCTTGGGATTGCCTCTCTGATCGCAGCGATCACTTTGACTCCGAAATGAGTTAGTTGCATAGGGTGGGCACGCTGAGAACGGGTACGAAGGGGGCCACCAAGGTCCCGTTCGAGTCTGAGAACTTGAGTAACCAGGACTGTCAGGTGGATCCGGAGCTCTGCAGCTGCTGCACTCAAAGTGGGGTATTTAGATGCAGCTGCGAAGCGGGGGAACCGTTCCCAAGCATTGGCGCCGGTTCGGGCGGGTCGAAGAATATCGGGAATAGTCTCGGCAAGAGCCTTAGCCTGCAGCGCGTCGGAATGGCTCGCGCCGCCGCGGGGACGCAGAGGGATGCCCAATTCCTGGGCCTGCCGATTCATGTTCGCGGCGCTTATCCCCTTTTCGTGGGCGAGGTCAGTCAGGGTGCGGGAAATGGGAACCTGCAAAGCTATAGGGTCTCGCGATTCCTGTCATAAGGCATCTCGCTGACCAGCAGGTTCTCCGCCTGTCTCAGGTCGTGGCCAGGTCTTCCTGTCTCAGGAGGTGTGGCATTTCCTCACCAGCGTGGCGTTTTCCGGTGGCTGCATTACGGCGAGCGCTTCAAGCACGGCCTGTCCGTCCGAAGTGACTTGGAGGGCCTCACCTCGCCGTGGCCTGGTGTGTAGTCGGAATCCTAGGTCTGCTTCCAGTCGGCTGATCTGGAGCGAAAGAACCGCCTGCCTCAGGCCGAGTTGACCTGCGGCTTCGGTGACGGTCCGGTGTTTCATCGCTTCCTGGAATCGGTGAAGCCGGTCCCAGCTGCGGCGATCTGCAAGGGCTGGCCGCAGGATCGCTGGAACGGAAGCAAGCTCGGCCGGCCCCATGATCTGTCGCCCTCCGGGCGGACGCAGTTCGATGCCGAGCGCCCTGGCCCGGCGTCCCACTTCGGTTGGGCTGATCTTGAGTTCGGCTGCGATATCTGCCAGCGAACGACCGTGGTTGCCGTACTGCTCTCCGAGCCACTCCTCGTTGATGGCACCTCGGCCCGGGCGGGGAAGAGCGAGGAGACCTGTCTGCTTGAGTCGGTCGCGGACAGTTGACCGAGGGAAGCTTGTCTCGGCGCTGATCTTCCTGATCGACTTTCTCTCGGTGAGGTAGGCGCGTCGCAGGAAGTCCTCGCTCAGTTCCTTCTGTGAGCGGCGTCGTGACTGCGCTGCGGCGAGCCGGGTTCTGGGTGAGCGCGTGCTCTGCCGCTCTGCGCTGGTCCTGCGTCGCGGGGGCCGCGGGGTGAGGGGCGGCTGCGTCTCAAAGATGAACCGAAGGTATTCGAGCGGAACCTCCATTTGCTCGGCTGCGAGCATGGGTCTGATTCCTCCTGCGCAGATCAGGCGGTGTGCGTGTTTCACCTGGGCGTCGTCGGCCTCCTGATGCAGCGGGAGGTCCAGGCCGAGGTGAGCTGGCGGTTCCCAGACGGGCGGTTCTCCGTCGATGCCCTTTGATCGCAGGTAGTTGACGGCGTACTCGTCGAGAGCGTTCAGCAGCGGGGCGGTGAGGGCGAACGGGACCGCCGCGAGCATGGCTTCCTGTGCGGGGGTCGTCACCTGCAATGGGCCTGGTGCTTGCCGATGATGGCTTCCGGTGAGCCTTTGGTAGAGGTATCGGCGCATGACCAGCTCCCGGGTCTGTGTCCCTGGATGCGTGTTGGTGTCAGCGCAGATGTCCAACCAGGTCGTGGTGGGAAGAAGATCGGTACTGACCGTGGTGCGGCGTCGTTCGTAGTCGATCGGGCAGGAACCGCCGTCCAGATGCTCGGCGATAGAGCAGAGGACCGGCAGGGCGGCTTTGTGGCCTCGCGCGAGTTTGGTGAGCATGTAGTGGACGTCGGGGTGCTCCTGGTCATGGAGCATGTCGATCAAGGGGTCGAAGCGGCGGAGCGACCATCCGGGCAGCAGTAGCGCAACGGAGAGTGCGGCCCGGAATCGGATGATCCGTCGGCCGGCTTCGGGCAGAAGCCTCACGGTCCATCCGCGCCAGAGGAGTTGGGGAATTTGATGAGACCGCTCTGCGATGACCTTGTCGGAACGCAGGGGTGGCCTCGGCTGCAACGTGCATGATCGGTAGCGGAGTCGCTCAACAGTGCTGAGCCTGCTGTCCATCGCCCGCCAGATTGCCTGTTGCAGCTGTGGGGAGTGCTTGCGCCACCTCTTGTGCACCTCGCCCGGGGGCATGAGGTCGAGGGCCGTGTCATCCCGGTCCAGGAGGTCACGGAGGACAGCCAGACTGTGATCAGACATGGGGTGCCGAAGAATCTTGGTTGCTCGGGTGAGGCTGCCGGCCGCCACCGCTGCAGCGTTCGGGGAGAACTGACCGTCGCCCTGGTGGTCTTGGCATGCCTGCTCGATGTGCTCTCCGAGGCCCTCAAAGTCACCGGGGGCGGCCCGCCGCAGGGACCAGGACGCCAGTGCCCGGAGGTCTTCGAAGGCGATCCGCATTTCTGGCCCCGGGTCTCCTGCCTCACGGTTCTCGATCTTCAGCAGCAGACTGTTGATCCACTCCTGGGCGGCCAGGACCGGGCTGTCCGTGGGGACATGGACGGCTGGAGCTTGGGCGAGATCTTTCCGGCAGTACGGGTCTGACCTCTGCAACGAGGTCGAGCAGTGGCGTGGTGGCACGTCCCGATAGAGCGAGATCCTCCCGTGCCGGGGGCGTTGATCGCAGCCAGGGCACTCGTGTGCGAGCAGAAGACGGTGCTGGGTGCAGGCGAAGGCCCAGGGCAGGCGCCAACGCAGCAGCCAGCGGCCATCCCGTTCTCGCAGGCACGGCGGGCAGTAGCGTGAGCCGCTCCGGCCCCACAACTGCATCCGGATCACCGACCGTCGATCGCGGTGGAGAAGAAGGGCCTGCTGGTCGTACTGACGCAAGGTCATCGCGTGCAGTTGGTCCACCGACAGTCCGCTCGCGGTGGCCGCTGGTTCTGCTTCTTCTGGCCGGAGGAACAGGGTGTGGTCGGGGATCGAGCCGCGGTGTCGGCGATGCAGGCCCAGTGCAACAAGGATCTCGCGGAAGTCGACCATGCTGCGCTGAGCCAGCGCCTCCAGCCAGGAGTCCAAGGGTTCACCGGGCAGAGGGGCCAGGCGGATCGGAAGAGTTCGCAGGTCAGACCTCATGCGGCGGTGCGGCTCGCTCGCGGGCGGCTGGTCAGGCGGCGGCTTTCCAGGGCAGCTTCGAGTTCCTTGCGGGCATTTTCAGAAGCCTCGTCGTTCTTCACTCCATCGAGCAGGTCCCGGTCAAGGTGTTCGGTGCCGCTGCGGACCGCTCGCTGGCACCCGCGATTGATCAGTGTCATGAGCGAGCCGATGTGGCCGGTGCTGCGAGCGAAGAGGTAGTCGGACAGATCGTCCGCGAGCATGCCGGGGTGCTTGTCGGCCAGCACCACCCGTTTCTCCAGGGCCAGCAGCATCTGCCGCCATTCGAGGCGGCCGGCTTCGGAGTCGATGGTGAAGGGCCGCATTCCCAGGCGGGTCGTACGACGGCCGGTCTGGGCCAGGACGGTATCCCCGGAGGGAGTCCCCTCGCTGAAGAGGCCCTTGTCGGCAAGTCCAACGCCGATCATCAACAAGGTCACGGGGAACTCGTTGGCGATCCACTTCAGGTGGTTGCTGACCTCGATGCCGCTGGTCTTGCGCCATTTCAGGAAGTGCAGATCATCGAGTGCAAGGACGCGCACTTCGCAGGACAGCACGCAGTCGAGGGCCCGATGGCCGAACTGGGTGGCCGTTCCGCGGTTGCGGCCCGCGTGGCCGAAGTACTCCAGGATGGCCCGGTTGAGGTCCTTCATTCCGGTGTTGCCGGTCAGTCCGACCCGGCAGACCGGAAGCCGTTCGTGCCCCTGAGCCGTGTACTCACCGTTCTCGGCGATCTCCCGGTGGTGGAACTCCCGGAGGAAGGCCAGCACCGATGTGGTTTTCCCCAGGCCGGGGAAGGCATCGACGGCCACAGCTCCTTTGGCCTTGTCGCCGTCCTGGAGATTGCTCTCGACGATGTCCCACAAGTCCTCTTGGAGTGCCGCGAGTTGCGGGGTCTTGATCGGGCCGAGGTTGGCATGCCACTCGCGCCGCAGGCGGTTGTAGGCAGCCCTCGCCGCGGCACTCAGGGCTTTCAGTTCGGCCCTGGTGAGCAGTTCAGGCTGTTCCCGCCGCGGAGCATTGGCGAACGTCTTGAAGTCTTCTTTCCGCGACAACGCGAGATTGCCCAAGCTCAGCGGCTGCCCGTCGGTCACACGTCCTCCAGTGCATCGGCATAGAAGTCGTCCTCGTCGAGAGCGTCTTCAAAGTCAGCTCCGTCGTCGTCGCCCACCTCGACCACGGACTCCTGCTCTTGGGTCCCTTCTGCCGGATCGTCGTCCTGGCCCAGGGCCTTGCGTACGGACGGAAGAGAGACAACCGCCTCCGGCTCGGTGCCGGGCAGGTCGATGGCGGCCTGTTCACGTGAGAGCCGCAGGGCCATGCGCCGTTCGGCGAGCGTGGTCCCCAGCCCGAGGTTCCAGCGTTCCAGCAGGTCGGCGACGGCGAGCCGGTCGTCGGGGTAGCGGTATTTCGCAGCGGCCAACTTCCGCGCGAACGCCAACGCGTCCTCGCTCAGCGGCATCCGCGCCGACGGCGCGTGTTCCCACGTCAGGGTGTGCCACTCGCGGGTGGTGGGGTTGCGGAAGTAGATCCGGGTGATGTCGTCCGGGTCCGCCTGGAACGGCCAGCCGTTCTTCACCGGACCGTCGTAAGGGCTGCGGATTCCCGGCTCGGGCAGCCCGGGGCCGCTGTAGCGGCGGCGGCCAATCTCGACGCCGTAGTGCTGGACCGTGCGCCACTCGGTCTTCAGGAACTCGAAGGCGAGATCCCGGTCACGGGGGACCTCGATGTAGCCGGCCCTGGCCATGCCGTGCTCGAACATCTTCGCCGGGGACATCCGCAGCCCCGGCAGCCCCGGATCGACCAGACTGGAGTGCGGCCTGCAGTGATAGACCGCCGCCGTCCACTCCCGGACGATCGCTTCGAGCTCGTCGAGGAAGAAGAACGCGTCGTCCTCCGGACTCTCGCCCCGCGAGTAGATATCGGGGCCCTTGTAGCCGGGCAGCACCTGCAGCAGCCCCTCCCGCAGGGTGCGGAAGTAGCGCTCGATCGGGCCTTTGTCGCGGCCCGTTCGCAGTCGAGCCGGTTGGATCGAGATGCCCATCCGGCGGCAGACGCTGGTCAGATGCTCCGAGACGTAAACCTTGCCGTGGTCGACCACCAGCGTCTCGGGAACCAGGGGCGGCGAGGCGAGGCCCGGCCCGGTGGCGCCCTCGACATCGACCAGGACGGTGCGGGGGATGCCGTGCTCGGGCCAGACCGCGTGCCGCGGCCAGTCCCGCCCCGCAGGGCGGGGCCGGAACGACTGGAAGAGCACCGCGCTGATATCCACCGCCTTCGTCGAGACCGGCGTGAGGCGGATCCCGGTGATGCAGCGGGTGTACCAATCCATCCCGACACTCAGCTCGGCCTGCACCCACTTGAGCGTCAGCGGATCAAGCGCGAAGACGTCCAGGCGGGTGGAGTCCATCAGCAGATACTCGCCCGGCCGCGTCGGCCGCAGCTTCCCGTACGGACCCTCCGGACGACCGGCGATGTCCCGGTTCCGCTTCGTACTCAGCCGGAACAGCGGATGGCGCCGCTCCAGCTCCTCCAGCAGCCGAAACGCCGTCGCCCGACTCGGCTGCGGCACCACCCCCTCGCCGAACCGCGCGATCACCCGAGCCCGGGTCCGCGCGATCACCATCGTTCGCGACGGCCTCGACTGGTCGGTGTGCTCGACCATCACCTCCACCGCGGTCTCCACCCACCGGTCATCAACCGAGGTCTGTGACCGCTCCGACCACATCCTCCTCGGCGCAAGCCCGGCCTCGCCGTGCTGGAGAAATCCAGCGACCCAGCGCTCAATGGTGCGGACCGTCACGCCAACTTCCGCCGCCTTGGCCGCCTTCCTCGCCTCCATCGGCACTGCCGTGGCGTAGCCGTCCCTCGGCTCGTCGCCAGCCGCCAACTCCCCGGTGCCGGAGCGATAACCGGTCAACACCTCACGGACGTGCCCAGCTCGGTCCAGGACCTTCTGCTTCTCCTCCGCATCGAGCTGCCCGAGGACAACGGAGGCGATCTCACCCTCGTCGTCCGCCGATGGCCCCGGGGCGTCAGGACTGATCGCAGCACGGTCAGAGAACAGCAGTTCTTTGAGCGACAGCCGCAGAAGCCGCCCGTGACCATCTCTCAGGACGACTTCGTTGCCTGCTGTGGTCGCGGCCATCTCCACCACCTCGACGGATTCTCCGTCGTAGCGGAAGCGCGTACCGACTCCGACTCGAGTCGCTGCCCTGCTCACGCTGCCCTCTTCAGAATGTGCGAAGGGCCGAGCGGTCGGTCGAGATTGGTGACGAGATCCTGCGTCCAGAGCAGATGGTGAATAGCGGCGTGGACTTGAGGCTCCGGGTGATCTGGCAGACATACTCTGGCCTGCCCCAGAAGGAGCCCGTCAAGGTTCGCATCGCGGAGCTCTTCCAAAATCTCGGGGCTGAATAGCCAGTCTCTGCGGTAACCCGCCAGGAACCGGATGTTCTCCAGCTCTGCGGCCTGAGGCTCACTCCAGACCTCGTACTTCCATCCCCGAGACTCCACCGTCTGCCGGGTCCAATCGAAGGTGAACGCCACCTCCGGCCTGGACAACCGGTACAGCGGCTTGACGTCGACCACCACCGGAACCTGCCCGGTAAGCAGGAGATAGTCCGGAATGTGACGGCGTACCTTTCCCTCCATCACCGTCTTCAGCAGGAACGGCTGGGCCACGATGCCGCGTACGGACGGATCGAAGTCGGCGAACAGCAGCCTTGAGAGCTCCAGTCGCGACTCGTAGATCACGTGGTCGCGCGTCGTCGATGACCAGTAGATACCCGAGTAGTGCTTCTGGCCCCTGTACCAGCGGAACGTCCGCCACGGAGAAGCCGACTGGAGCGACCCCGCCGCCACGGACTCCCAGGAGTGCTCTTCAACCCTGCCACCGTGCCCACGAAAGCTGACCATCGCTTCCATACCCACCCCGGGTCGGAGTTGCCGTTTACAGCACGATGCCCCCGCCAGCACTCCGACAGGAGCACACGCGCAACGCTTTCACTCGAACGAGGTATGGGTGCGACCTGCAAATCTCAGACCTGTGTCGGATCCGACTTCAATCCGACATCAGTCGTGAGATTCCGACACGAAATCTGAGACCCTACACCCGCGGGATCAGGTCTGTGCCATGTCCACGAACCGCGAGTAGTGGCCCTGGAAGGCCACCGTGATCGTCGCCGTCGGACCGTTACGGTGCTTGCCGACGATGATGTCCGCCTCGCCCGCGCGCGGCGACTCCTTCTCGTACGCGTCCTCGCGGTGCAGCAGGATCACCATGTCCGCGTCCTGCTCGATCGACCCGGATTCACGCAGGTCGGAGACCATCGGCTTCTTGTCCGTACGCTGCTCGGGGCCACGGTTCAGCTGGGACAGCGCGATCACCGGCACCTCCAGCTCCTTCGCCAGCAGCTTCAGGTTTCGCGACATGTCCGAGACCTCCTGCTGGCGGCTCTCGCTCCGCTTGGAGCCACCGGCCTGCATCAGCTGGAGGTAGTCGATGATGACCAGCTTGATGTCCTGCCGCTGCTTGAGCCGACGGCACTTGGCGCGGATCTCCATCATGGAGAGGTTCGGCGAGTCGTCGATGAACAGCGGGGCCGCCGAGACATCGGGCATCCGCCGGGCCAGCCGCGTCCAGTCGTCGTCCGTCATCGACCCGGAGCGCATGTGGTGGAGCGCCACCCGCGCCTCTGCGGACAGCAGGCGCATCGCGATCTCGTTGCGGCCCATTTCGAGCGAGAAGATCACGCTCGCCATGTTGTTCTGGATCGAACAGGCCCGTGCGAAGTCCAGCGCGAGCGTCGACTTTCCCATGGCGGGACGGGCCGCGATGACGATCATCTGGCCCGGGTGCAGACCGTTCGTCAGCGAGTCCAGGTCGGTGAAACCGGTCGGCACACCGGACATCTGGCCGCTGCGCGAGCCGATCGCCTCGATCTCGTCGAGCGCGCCCTCCATGATGTCGCCGAGCGGTGCGTAGTCCTCCGACGTGCGCTGCTCGGTGACGGCGTAGATCTCGGCCTGCGCGGAGTTGACGATCTCGTCGACGTCGCCGTCGCCCGCGTATCCCATCTGCGTGATCTTCGTACCGGCCTCGACGAGGCGGCGCAGCACCGCCCGCTCGTGGACGATCTCCGCGTAGTACTCGGCGTTGGCGGCCGTCGGCACCGACTGCACCAGTGTGTGCAGGTACGGGGCGCCGCCGACCTTGGTGATCTCGCCGCGCTTGGTGAGCTCGGCGCTGACCGTGATCGGGTCGGCGGGCTCGCCCTTCGCGTACAGGTCGAGGATGGCCTGGAAGACGGTCTCGTGCGCGGGCTTGTAGAAGTCGTGGCCCTTGAGGACCTCCACGACGTCCGCGATGGCGTCCTTGGAGAGCAGCATGCCGCCGAGCACGGACTGCTCCGCGTCCAGGTCCTGCGGCGGAACGCGCTCGAAGCCGCTGCCCCCGCCGCCGTCCCAGCCACCGGCCTCGGAGCCTCTGTCGTGCCGGTCGTCACGGCCGCGTCCGCCGTCGCCGTTCCGCTTGCGGGCGGGCAGACGGTCACCGGGACCGCTGTCGGCCCAGGGGTCGTCCAAGGGCTCGGAAATCGTCACCGGGCCCACCTCCTCCCGTCCGCTCCGCGGACCTCGCTGTGCCACTCTTTCTTACGGCACGGCTCTGACAAATGAGACGCCCGACTTCCGCTTCCGGCACATCAAGTCCAGTGGTTTCCCGGGGTACCTGTGAACGCCGGAAGACAGGGCGGGCGCCGGTCCACGGTAGGCCCGCGGGCACCGTCAGCCAATCTGGTTATCCACAGGGCCTGTGAGAAACCGACGACTTGCTGTGGAGAACTCGCCAGAACCTGTGCACGGACCGGGGGACAGCACTGTGGACAAGTTCACAGCACTCCCCACATCACCCATCTGACCTGCGGAAACACCATCCACCGGCTGTGGGGGAGAAAAACTTTCGAAGCCGGGCCAAGATCACTTCAAACGGCGCACACCCGGACCCTCAGGGCAACGATCAGTAAGGGTCTCTATGCCCTTGTATCTCTTACCTGTGGAAGATTAGATTGAGGCCATGACACAGGCTCCCGCGGCATCGAAACCAGGCCGCCGCCGGCACGACCGCGAGATCGTCGCCCTCGCCCTCCCTGCCTTCGGCGCACTGGTCGCCGAGCCCCTGTTCCTGATGGCCGACAGCGCGATCGTCGGCCACCTCGGCACCCCCCAGCTCGCCGGGCTCGGCATCGCCTCGGGCCTCCTCACCACCGCGGTGAGCATCTTCGTCTTCCTCGCGTACGCGACCACGGCCGCCGTCTCCCGTCGCGTCGGCGCCGGAGACCTCGCCGCCGCCATCCGCCAGGGCATGGACGGCATCTGGCTGGCCCTGCTCCTCGGCGCCGTCGTCATCGCCGCCGTCCTGCCGGGCGCCCCCGGCCTGATCGACCTCTTCGGCGCGTCCGACACGGCCGCCCCGTACGCCATCACGTACCTGCGGATCTCCAGCCTCGGCATCCCCGCGATGCTCGTGGTCCTGGCCGCCACCGGCGTACTGCGCGGCCTCCAGGACACCAGGACCCCGCTCTACGTCGCGATCGGCGGCTTCGTCGCGAACGGCATCCTCAATGTGCTCCTGGTGTACGGCTTCGGGCTCGGCATCGCCGGGTCGGCGTGGGGCACCGTGGCCGCCCAGTGGGCGATGGCCGCCGTCTACCTCGTGGTCGTCGTCCGCGGCGCCCGCCGCCACGGCGCCTCGCTGCGCCCCGACGCCGCCGGAATACGCGCCTCGGCCCAGGCCGGGGTGCCGCTCCTCGTCCGTACGCTGTCGCTGCGCGCGGTGCTGATGATCGCGACCGCGGTCGCCGCCCGCATGGGCGACGCCGACGTCGCCGCCCATCAGATCATCCTGACCCTGTGGAGCCTGCTGGCCTTCGCCCTGGACGCGATCGCGATCGCCGGGCAGTCCATCATCGGCCGCTACCTGGGCGCGGGCGACAAGGAGGGCGCCCGGGCGGCCTGCCGCCGCATGGTCGAGTGGGGCATCGCGGCCGGTGTGGTGCTGGGCATTCTGGTCGTACTCGCCCGCCCGCTCTTCGTCCCGCTCTTCACCAGTGACCAGGTCGTACGGGACACCCTGCTGCCCGCGCTCCTGGTGGTGGCCATCAGCCAGCCGATCTCGGGGGTGGTCTTCATCCTGGACGGCGTGCTGATGGGCGCGGGCGACGGCCCGTACCTGGCCTGGGCGATGCTCGCCACGCTCGCGGTGTTCGCCCCGGTGGCGCTGCTGGTCCCCAAGCTGGGCGGCGGCCTGACGGCACTGTGGTGGGCGATGGTCCTGATGATGGCGGTCCGGATGGCCACCCTGTGGTGGCGGACCAGGTCGGGCCGCTGGATCGTCACGGGCGCCACCCGCTGACGTACCACAGGGGCATGTTTCACGTGAAACGAGCGCGGGGCCACGGCGAGGAAGCCGCCGCGAACCACTGCTGTTTCACGTGAAACAGAGAAGGGCCGCATCCCCTGGGGGATGCGGCCCTTCCTTCTGCTCAGACCTTCTCAGGCCGGGGCGTGCTGCACTCAGGCAGCGACGACCTCGACGCCGAGCTTCGCGGCCACGTCGTCGTGCAGGCGCACGGAGACCTGGTGCGAACCGAGGGTCTTGATCGGGGCGCCGAGCTCAACACGACGCTTGTCGACCTTCGGACCACCGGCGGCGACGATCGCGGCAGCGACGTCGGCGGGGGTCACGGAGCCGAAGAGACGGCCGGCGTCGCCGGAGCGAACGGCCAGGCTGACCTTCGTGCCCTCAAGCTTGGCCTTGACCTCGTTGGCCTGCTCGATGGTCGCGATCTCGTGGATCTTGCGGGCGCGGCGGATCTGCGCCACGTCCTTCTCGCCACCCTTGGTCCAGCGCAGCGCGAAGCCACGGGGAACCAGGTAGTTGCGAGCGTAGCCGTCCTTGACGTCGACGACGTCGCCGGCGGTGCCGAGGCCAGAGACCTCGTGGGTCAGGATGATCTTCATCTGTCGGTCACCCTTCCCTTATCGCGCGGTGGACGTGTAGGGCAGCAGCGCCATCTCACGGCTGTTCTTCACAGCCGTGGCGACGTCACGCTGGTGCTGCGTGCAGTTGCCGGTGACGCGGCGGGCACGGATCTTGCCGCGGTCGGAAATGAACTTCCGCAGCATGTTCGTGTCCTTGTAGTCCACGTACTGGGTCTTGTCCTTGCAGAACGCGCAGACCTTCTTCTTAGGCTTGCGCACAGGCGGCTTCGCCATGGTGTTTCTCCTGTGTGATCAAGAAGTGGGAGTTCGAGCTGCCCTAGAAGGGCGGCTCGTCCGAGTAGCCACCGCCGCTGCTGCCGGAGTTGCCGGAGTTTCCACCCCAGCCACCCCCGCCCTGCTGCGGCTGTCCACCGGCCGGCGCGCTGGAGGCCCAGGGGTCGTCGGAGGGAGCTCCGCCGCCCTGCTGGCCGCCACCGGAGCCGCCGCCCCAGTTGCCGCCGCCACCCTGCTGGCCGCCACCGCCGCCGTACCCGCCGCCCTGGCCGCCGCGACCGGTGGTCTTGGTGACCTTGGCCGTGGCGGTCTTGAGGCTGGGGCCGACTTCCTCGACGTCCAGTTCGTAGACCGTGCGCTTGATGCCCTCACGGTCTTCGTAGGACCGCTGCTTCAGCCGGCCCTGCACGACGACGCGCATGCCTCGCTGGAGCGACTCCGCGACGTTCTCCGCCGCCTGACGCCAGACCGAGCAGGTGAGGAACAGGCCATCGCCGTCCTTCCACTCATTGGTCTGCTTGTCGAAGATGCGGGGAGTGGACGCGACACGGAACTTCGCGACCGCCGCACCGGACGGGGTGAAGCGCAGCTCGGGGTCGTCGACGAGATTGCCGACGACCGTGATGACGGTCTCGCCTGCCATGGGTGAACCTCTCGGCGGGGATTGCTGCTGGCTGCTGTGGTGCTGCTGGTGGGTGCTACTCGAACCCGATTACCGCTGAACGGAAGTTCAGTGGGTCTCGGGGCGGAGGACCTTGGTCCGGAGGACCGACTCGTTCAGGTTCATCTGTCGGTCGAGCTCCTTGACGACCGCAGGCTCGGCCTGCAGGTCGATGACCGAGTAGATGCCCTCGGGCTTCTTCTTGATCTCGTAGGACAGACGACGACGGCCCCAGGTGTCGACCTTCTCGACCTTTCCGTTGCCCTCACGGACGACGGAGAGGAAGTTCTCGATCAGGGGGGCGACAGCGCGCTCCTCAAGATCGGGGTCGAGGATGACCATCATTTCGTAGTGACGCATGTAGAACCCACCTCCTTTGGACTCAGCGGCCACGGTCGTTCCGTGGCAGGAGGGTCGTGATGCGTGCGCAACGGTATCGGCTGCCACTGACAATCCCGTGGGAAAGAACCCGCGGAGACGTTTGGGGCAGGGATGACACCGGTGCAGACCGTCCAGAGTACCCGTAGAGAGGCTTCCGGTTGAAATCGGGCCCCGGGGGGACGCAATCTGTACACATCGGGTGTGAGCGGCGCTACAGTGCGCCGCCTTCTGCCAGGAGGTGCCTCATGGCACAGGCAATGCGACGCAGCTCGTCCATCTCTCTCTTCGCGACCGACGGGAAACCTCATCCGCTCCAGGACACCCTGATGGGGGTGACGCTGGTACTGGGTGTGCTGGCGCTGGTGACGGCGATGTTCCACAACCTCCACCTGGTGAGTTCCTGGGCGGGACTGATCGGAATCCTCACCGGCGGGTACGCGATGTACGTGTCCGCGACGACCCGCGAGAGGTTCGTGACGATCCTCGGTCTGGGCGCCTCGGCCGTCGGCTTCTTCCTCGGCATGGCACACGGCGGGCTCTTCGGCGGCGTCCTGGGCTGACACCGGCTCCGATCCCGGCCGGACAGGGCCGGGCGGGGCGCTCCTTCGGCCCAGTAGGCTTCGGCGCGAGAGCCGGAGCCCCTGACCCCATGGGGACACACCTGCCGAGGAGCGCCCCGCATGACGAGCCTGACCCTTCGGACCATCAGCCGAGAGCAGCATCTGGCGTACATCCAGAGCCTGCCCGCGGCGAGCCACATGCAGGTTCCGGCATGGGCCGACGTGAAGGCGGAATGGCGCTCGGAGAGTCTGGGCTGGTTCGACAGGACCGGCGAGCTGGTCGGCGTCGGCCTGGTGCTGTACCGCCAACTCCCCAAGATCAAGCGGTACTTGGCGTACCTTCCCGAGGGCCCGGTCATCAACTGGTACGCCCCGAACCTGGACGACTGGCTGCAGCCGATGCTGGCGCACCTGAAGCAGCAGGGTGCGTTCTCGGTGAAGATGGGCCCGCCCGTGGTGATCCGCCGCTGGAACGCGGCGGCCATCAAGTCCGGCATCCAGGACCCCGATGTGAAGCGCCTGCGGGACGTGGAGGCCACCCACATCGAGCCGCGCGCCTTCGAGGTCCAGGACCGGCTGCGGAAGATGGGCTGGCAGCAGGGCGAGGACGACGGCGCCGGTTTCGGCGACGCGCAGCCCCGCTACGTCTTCCAGGTGCCGCTGGCGAACCGTTCGCTGGAGGAGGTCCACAAGGGCTTCAACCAGCTGTGGCGCCGCAACATCAAGAAGGCCGAGAAGGCCGGTGTCGAGGTCGTCCAGGGCGGTTACCAGGACCTGGCGGAGTGGCAGCGGCTGTACGAGATCACCGCGGTCCGCGACCACTTCCGGCCGCGCCCCCTGGAGTACTTCCAGCGCATGTGGTCGGCCCTCAACACCGAGGACCCCAACCGGATGCGGCTGTACTTCGCCCGCCACAACGGGGTGAACCTTTCCGCAGCCACGATGCTGGTCGTCGGCGGGCACGTCTGGTACTCCTACGGCGCCTCCGACAACATCGGCCGCGAGGTCCGGCCGTCGAACGCGATGCAGTGGCGGATGCTCCGCGACTCGTACGCGATGGGCGCCTCGGTCTACGACCTGCGCGGCATCTCCGACTCGCTGGACGAGACGGACCACCTCTTCGGCCTGATCCAGTTCAAGGTGGGTACGGGCGGCGAGGCCGCCCAGTACCTGGGCGAGTGGGACTTCCCCCTCAACAAGCTGCTCCACAAGGCGCTCGACGTCTACATGTCGCGCCGCTGATGGCCGGGCCCCCGCGGCCCGCGTACGTTTCAAGTCCCCGACACACCGCAGCTCTCTGACACACCGCAGCAACGGGAAAGGTTCCGGACCGGCTCATGGCGCTCACTCTCTACGTCGACACCGCGCGCTGGCGGGCGCACCAGAAGTCCGTGATCGAGCAGTTCCCGGGCCTGGTTCCGGTCTGCAAGGGCAACGGCTACGGCTTCGGGCACGAACGTCTCGCGGAAGAGGTGACGCGCTTCGGCTCGGACATCCTCGCCGTCGGGACGACGTACGAAGCGGCCCGCATCAAGGACTGGTTCAGCGGCGACCTGCTGGTACTGACCCCGTTCCGACGGGGCGAGGAGCCGGTGCCACTGCCGGACCGTGTGATCCGTTCCGTGTCGTCCGTGGACGGGGTGCACGCCCTGGTGGGCGCCCGGGTCGTCATCGAGTGCATGAGCTCGATGAAGCGGCACGGGGTGAAGGAGTCGGAGCTCGCACAGCTGCACGCCGCGATCGAGGACGTACGTCTGGAGGGGTTCGCGCTGCATCTGCCGCTGGACCGTACGGACGGTTCGGACGCGGTCGAGGAGGTCATCGCGTGGATGGACCGGCTGCGTTCGGCACGACTTCCGCTGCACACGATGTTCGTCAGCCACCTGAGGGCGGAGGAGCTGGCACGGCTTCAGCAGCAGTTCCCGCAGACGCGGTTCCGGGCGCGGATCGGTACGCGGCTGTGGCTCGGCGACCACGACGCGACGGAGTACCGGGGTGCGGTGCTCGACGTGACGCAGGTGTCCAAGGGCGACCGGTTCGGCTACCGGCAGCAGAAGGTGGCGTCCGACGGCTGGCTGGTGGTCGTCGCGGGCGGTACGTCGCACGGGGTGGGCCTGGAGGCGCCGAAGGCGCTGCACGGGATGATGCCGCGGGCCAAGGGTGTGGCCCGGGCCGGTCTGGCGACGGTGAACCGGAACCTGGCGCCGTTCGTGTGGGCGGGCAAGCAGCGGTGGTTCGCCGAGCCGCCGCACATGCAGGTGTCGATCCTCTTCGTGCCGTCCGATGCGACGGAACCGAGGGTGGGCGAGGAGCTGGTGGCTCATCTGCGGCACACGACGACGCAGTTCGACCGGCTGGTGGACCGCTGAGCCCTGCCGGCCACCGAGCCCGGCAGAAACTGGGTCCTGCTGGGCCCGAGCCCTCCCGGGACGCCATGTTTCACGTGAAACAGTGACAAGGGCCGCCTCGCACGGAAACGTGCGGGCGGCCCTTTCCCGTACGGACGGGTGGTCCCGGTCGGTACGGACGGACGGTCCGGTCAGTCGGACGCGGCGCTGCCGCCCTGCTGGGTTCCCCACTGGACGCGTGGACCCTGGACCTGCTGTGCCGTGTACGTGGGCCGACGGGCGGCCTGGCCGAGGGCGAAGGCGTCCGGGGCTCTGTCGAGTACGCCGCCCGAAGGGTCGTCGGAGCCGTCGCGCCGTACGACGTCCCGTTCGGGCAGGAGGATGTCGCGGACGACGACCGCGCACACGTACAGCGTGCCCAGCAGGTGCAGGGCGATGGCGAGTTGGTATCCGTCGGTGGGCAGCCCCTGCCGCTTGTCGCCGCTGGTGGTGAAGGCGAGGTACATCCAGATCCCGAGGAAGTACATGACTTCGCAGGCCTGCCACACCAGGAGGTGGCGCCAGCGGGGCAGGGCGAGGGCGGCGAGGGGGATGAGCCACAGGACGTACTGCGGGGAGTAGACCTTGTTGGTGAGGATGAACGCGGCGACGACCAGGAAGGCGAGCTGGGCGAAGCGCGGGCGGCGCGGGGCGGCGAGGGTGAGCCAGCCGATACCGGCGCACAGCAGGAGCATCAGCAGGGTGGCGTAGGTGTTGACGTCCGTGACCTCGAAGGGCTTCCCGGTGCGCTGCGTGATGATCAGCCAGAACGAGCCGAAGTCGATCTGCCGTTCCTGGCTGAAGACGTAGAACTTCTTCCAGCCCTCGGGCGCCAGGAGCATGACGGGCAGGTTCACCAGCAGCCAGGAGCCCGCGGTGCCGAGCACCGCCGCCCCGAACTCCCGCCACTTCCCGGCCCGCCAGCAGAGCAGGAACAGCGGCCCCAGGAGCAGTACGGGATAGAGCTTGGCGGCGGTCGCCAGCCCGATGAGGATGCCGAAGGCGAGCGCCCTGCCGCGTGACCACATCAGCATCGCCGCGGCGGTCAGGGCGATGGCGAGGAGGTCCCAGTTGATGGTGGCGGTGAGGGCGAGGGCCGGTGCGAGGGCGACGAGAAGTCCGTCCCAGGGACGCCTGCGGTGGGTTCGGGCGACGCAGACGGCGATGACGACGGCGCAGATCATCAGCATGCCGCAGTTGACGAGCCAGTAGATCTGCTCGCGGTACTGGAGGGTGCCGCCGGCCGGCGTCAGCCAGGAGGCGACTTCCATGAACAGGCCGGTGAGGACCGGGTATTCGAGGAAGTTCATGTCGCCGGAGAGCCGGTCGAAGTAGGGCACCAGGTTCTCGGAGAAGCCGCGTCCGACGAAGAGGTGCGGGATGTCGGAGTAGCAGGCGTGGGTGTACTGGGAGCTCGTGCCCTGGAACCAGGCCCAGTTGTAGCAGGGCAGTTTCTGGACCATACCGAGGGCGAACATGCCGATCGCGGCGAGCGCGACGACGCGCACCGGGGTGAGCCGGCTGCCGCCGAGTCTGGCCCACCGGCCGATGGGCCCGCCGATGAGCTCACTGCCCGCGGCGGCGACTTCGTCCTGCCGCGTGGGGGGTACGGGCCGGTCCTCGTGCACGCTCGTCATGCGGGACATCCTGCCGTACGGGTGTGTGAGCGGTGGGACGGACGGCTAGGCGGGGACAGCGGCCAGTGCCTCGGGCAGGTCACGCCCCGGCGCGACTCGGGCGGCCTGGGCACCCGAACGGCCCGAGCAGCCTCCCGAGCAGCCCGAGCGGCACGAGCGGCACGAACAGCCCGAGCAGCCCGAGCGGCACGAACAGCCCGAGCAGCACGAGCGGCACAAGCGGCCCGAACACGGCGGAGGGCCGCCGCACCGTACTGCTCGGTGCGACGGCCCTCCGTGGGCCTGCTGCATGGCCGGGGCACTGCCAGGGGCTACTCGGAGCCTCCGATGAGGCCGCCGCCCCCGTTCCCGCCGCCGTTTCCGCCGCCGTTCTGACCGCCGTCCTGGCCGCCCCCGGGCGGTGGCTGGGTCTCTGTCGGCGGGCGGCCCGGGTCCTGGCCGCCGTTCTCACTGCCGTTGTTGTCGCCCGTACCGCCGTTGCCCTGGTGGCACTCCCAGTCGAAGGGGTCGCACTCCTCGCCGCCACCGCCGGGCGTCTCCTGGGGGGACGTCTCCGCCGGGGGAGGCGTCTTGGACGGCTTCTCGGACGGCTTCTCCGAGGGCGCCTGGGTGGGCGGGGCGGTCGGTGTGGGCTCCGGGCTCTTGGCGCCGCCGCCCCAGACCGTCTCGCCGATGGGCTCGGGAACGGGGAACGTCGACGGGGTCGTGCCCTTGAGGGCATCGACCATGTAGTCGTGCCAGATCTGGGACGGGAAGGACGCTCCGTGGATCTTCTTCTCGCCGCCCGTGCCGAACATCTCCAGGAAGGCGCGCTGCTTGCTCTCCGCGTTGTCGTCCAGCCGGTACATGTCGATGGCGGTGGACAGCTCCGGCGTGTAGCCCACGAACCAGGCCGACTTGTTGCCGTCGGTGGTGCCGGTCTTGCCGGCGACCTCACGCCCGGGGATCTTCGCGTTGGAGCCGGTGCCCTTGTCGACGACGTTCTTCAGAACCTCGGTGACGTTGTCGGCGACGTTGGAGGGGATCGCGTCCGGATTGGACTTCTTCTTGTGCTGCCAGATGGTCTGCCCGCCCTTCTTCACTTCCTTCACCGAGTACGGCTCGTTCTGCTCGCCGCTGGCCGCGAAGGTGGCGTACGCACCTGCCATCCGGATGGCGCTCGGGTCGGAGATGCCGATGGAGAAGGACGGGTTATCACCCTTGGCGAGGCTGCTTTCCAAGAGCCCTGAGTCCATCGCCGTCGTCCGTACCTTGTCGATACCCACGTCCATACCGAGTTGTACATAGGGCGAGTTGGCAGAGACCCGCATCGCTTCGCGCAAGTCGATAGGACCGTACGACTCGTGGCCGTCGTTGGTCTGGAGCCACTCCTCGTCCTTCTCGTTGCGCCAGATCGACCCGTTGTACTGCTTGATCTTGAGCTTGTCGTCGCCGTTGTAGACGCTCTTGGGGGAGACGAGGGTGCGCTCGGTGGAGTTCTGGACCTTGGGCCCGCCGGGGTCGCGCTTGCCGTGCTGCATGGCCGCTGCCAGTACGAACGGCTTGAAGGTCGAGCCGACCTGGGCGCCTGTCTGGTCGGCGTTGTTGGTGAAGTGCTTCGTGGCGTCCGTGCCGCCGTAGACGGCGACGATCGCACCGTCCTTGGGGCTGACCGAGGCACCGCCGAACTGAACGTGCGTGTCGTACTTCGGGCGCTTCTTGGGGTCGATCTTCTTGTCGTAGACGCTCTTCACGGCCTTCTCCAGCCGATCCACCTTCTCCTTGTTGAAGGTGGTCTGAATGACGTAGCCGCCCTTGGACAACTTCTCCGCGTCGATGCCCAATTCGTTGTTGTTGATGAAGTTCGCCTTGGCGAGGTCGACCAGGTAGCCGATCTGGCCGCTCAGCTGGGCGTTCTTCTTGAGCGGCTGGACCTTCGGGAACTCCGGGTACTTGTCCCGCTGCTCCTGGGTCAGGCGCTGGTCCTTCACCTCTTCGTTCAGGATCCAGCTCCAGCGGTCCTTGGCCCTCTTCAGGTTCTTCGCCGGGGTGGCCTCCGGATCGATCGCCTCCGCGCCCGCAGGGTCGAAGTAGGTCGCACCCTTGAGGACCGCTGCCAGGAAGGCGCACTCACTCGGGTTGAGATCGTCGGCGTCCTTGTCGAAGTACGCACGGGAGGCGGCCTGAAGGCCGTACGCACCCCGCCCGTAGTACGAGACGTTCAGGTAGCCCGCCATGATCTTCTCTTTGCTGAGCTCGTCTCCCACCTTGATGGAGACGAGGAGCTCCCTGACCTTGCGCCCCAGGGTCTGCTCCTGATCGAGCATCGAGTTCTTGACGTACTGCTGGGTGATCGTCGAGCCACCCTGGGTGTTACCGCCCTTGGCCATGTTGGCGACTGCCCGCAGGATGCCCATGGGGTCGACCCCGGGGTCGTCCTCGAAGGTCTTGTTCTCCGCGGAGATCACCGCGTTGCGCATGGCTTCCGGGATCTTTTCGTAGGCCAGTTCCTGGCGATTGAACTCACCACCGGTGGCCACCATGGGCTTGCCGTTGTCCCAGAGGTACACGTTGTTCTGCGCCGTGGCCGTGGCATGCACCTCGGGGATGCCCACCATGGCGTACGCGATACTTCCCGCCGCCATCAGCGCGCCGACGAAGCCGACGCACAGCCCCGTGACCTGCTTCCACGACGGCACGAACCGCTTCCACCCGTACTTCGCGGAGCGCGGGTAGTCGATGAACCTCTTCTTCTGCGGCTGTCCGCCCCTTCCGCGGCCGCGCCCGGGACCCTCTTGGTCGCCCCGGCCGCCACCTCCGCCTCCGCGGCGTCCTCCGCCGCCACCGCCCCGCTGGGCGGCGCGGCGGGCCTCGGCCCTTCCTCCGTAGGAAGGCTCCTGCCCGTACGAGCCTGACGGCGTCCCGGCGGCGGTGCCGTGGGACGACGGGGCCGCGCGGCGGCCCGAAGGCTGTTGGGCGGCTTTCCTGGCCGCGGCACGACCGCCACCTTGCGGTTGCGGAGGCTTGCGACGGTGCTCGCTCATCGAACGACTACTCCTCGGGCAGGCGAGTTCGCCTGGAAGCGGCAGTTGAGTTCCGGTCCCCCCGAAATGCGGACGCGCCCTCCCACAGGCCCGCCCTAGCAACTCCCGGAAACACGACGCCCCCTTGCGTCACGCGGCTCCCGGTGTTTTGCATGCCGCACAGACTACGCACGCTCAAAACACTCCCAGTGCCGATGTTCACCCCAAATCAGGCAAGTCGCGTCCCACGAATTGATGATGTGACGCCGTTCACCATGACTGGCCTTGTCGCGGACGGACCGCCGTTCTATCGTCTGGATGTATCGAGTCGATACATCGGCCCGGCATAAGTTCGGCATAAGTGCAGGACAGCGGGCAGGACTTAGCACGGAGAGCAGGGGAGGCGAAGGATGAGCAGGCGCTCCGGCATCCTCGAATTCGCCGTTCTCGGCCTCCTCCGTGAGTCCCCGATGCACGGGTACGAGCTGCGCAAGAGGCTCAACACCTCACTGGGGGTCTTCCGGGCCTTCAGCTACGGCACGCTCTATCCGTGCCTCAAGTCGCTCGTCATCAACGGCTGGTTGATCGAGGAGCCGGGCAGCGCCCCCGAGGACGCGCTCGCCGCCTCGCTCGCAGGTCGCCGAGCCAAGATCGTCTACCGGTTGACGGCGGACGGTAAGGAGCGCTTCGAGGAACTGCTCTCGCACACCGGCCCGGACTCCTGGGAGGACGAGCACTTCGCGGCCCGTTTCGCCTTCTTCGGGCAGACGGAGCGCGAGGTGCGGATGCGGGTCCTGGAAGGGCGCCGCAGCCGGCTGGAGGAGCGTCTGGAGAAGATGCGGGCCTCCTTCACCCGCACCCGTGAGCGCCTGGACGACTACACGCTCGAACTGCAGCGGCACGGCATGGAGTCCGTGGAGCGCGAAGTGCGCTGGCTGAACGAGCTGATCGAGAGCGAGCGGGCGGGCCGGGATCAGCGCCGATCCGACGACGATCCCGTTTCCGGCCTGCCGCACGACGCCACGTCGTCCGGCAGTACACCCGGTGACCGCACAGCCGGTGACCGCACATCAGGTGACACGGGCGGCCTGCCCCGGCACGGGGGTACCACCCCGCCGGATCCGTCCGACGACACCGCCAACTGAAGCCTGCACTCCGCAGGCCTCGTCGAGAACACACAGGGAGCAACCGTCAATGGGTTCCGTTCGCGTAGCCATCGTCGGCGTGGGCAACTGCTCTGCGTCGCTGGTCCAGGGCGTCGAGTACTACAAGGACGCTGACCCGGACAGTCGCGTGCCCGGTCTGATGCACGTCCAGTTCGGCGAGTACCACGTCAAGGACGTGGAGTTCGTTGCCGCCTTCGACGTCGACGCCAAGAAGGTCGGCCTGGACCTCGCGGACGCCATCGGCGCCAGCGAGAACAACACCATCAAGATCTGCGACGTGCCGTCCACCGGCGTCACCGTCCAGCGCGGCCACACCCTCGACGGCCTGGGCAAGTACTACCGCCAGACCATCGAGGAGTCGGAGCAGGCACCGGTCGACGTCGTCCAGGCGCTGAAGGACGCTCAGGTCGACGTCCTGGTCTGCTACCTCCCCGTCGGTTCCGAGGACGCGGCGAAGTTCTACGCACAGTGCGCCATCGACGCCAAGGTCGCCTTCGTCAACGCCCTCCCGGTCTTCATCGCCGGCACCAAGGAGTGGGCCGACAAGTTCACCGAGGCGGGCGTCCCGATCGTCGGCGACGACATCAAGTCGCAGGTCGGCGCCACCATCACGCACCGCGTCATGGCGAAGCTCTTCGAGGACCGCGGTGTGCGCCTGGAGCGCACCATGCAGCTGAACGTCGGCGGCAACATGGACTTCAAGAACATGCTGGAGCGCGACCGTCTGGAGTCCAAGAAGGTCTCCAAGACGCAGGCCGTCACCTCGCAGATCCGCGACCGCGACCTGGGCGCCGACAACGTCCACATCGGCCCGTCCGACTACGTGGCCTGGCTCGACGACCGCAAGTGGGCGTACGTCCGCCTCGAAGGCCGCGCGTTCGGCGACGTTCCGCTGAACCTTGAGTACAAGCTCGAAGTGTGGGACTCCCCGAACTCCGCGGGCGTCATCATCGACGCGGTGCGCGCCGCGAAGATCGCCAAGGACCGCGGCATCGGCGGCCCGATCCTCTCCGCGTCCTCGTACTTCATGAAGTCCCCGCCGGTGCAGTACTTCGACGACGAGGCCTACGCCAACGTCGAGAAGTTCATCAAGGGCGAGGTCGAGCGCTAGGCTCCGCCACCGTCGTCCACGAGGAGGGGCCCCGGACATCAGTTGTCCGGGGCCCCTCCTCGTGGTCCCCGTGTGTGACCCTTGCTCGCATGTCCGTCGTGCGTGATCTGCGGGTGCTGCTGCGCCTTCCCGACTTCCGGCGCCTGCTGAGCGTGCGGCTGCTCTCCCAGTCCGCGGACGGCGTCTACCAGGTCGCCCTCGCCACGTACGTCGTCTTCTCCCCGGAGAAACAGACCTCTCCCGCCGAGATCGCCTCCGCCATGGCGGTGCTGCTGCTGCCGTACTCGGTCGTTGGCCCCTTCGCCGGAGTCCTCCTCGACCGCTGGAACCGCCGTCAGGTCTTCCTGTACGGCAATGTGCTGCGGGCCGTCCTCGCCGCGTGCACCGCGCTGCTGATCGTGGGCTCCGCACCGGACTGGATCTTCTACGCCTCCGCCCTGTCGGTCACCGCCGTCAACCGCTTCGTCCTGTCGGGGCTCTCGGCCGCCCTGCCGCGCGTCGTGGACACCGAGCGGCTGGTGATCGCCAACTCCCTGTCACCGACCGCCGGCACCCTCGCCGCCGCCCTGGGCGGCGGACTCGCCTTCGGTGTACGGCTGCTGGGCCCGGACTCCGACGCCGTGGTCGTCCTCCTGGGGGCCCTGCTCTACCTCTGCTCGGCCCTGGCCTCCCTGCGCATGGGCCGCGATCTCCTCGGACCCGAACCGGAGTTGAGAAAGCCCCGGCTGGGTGCGGCACTCGCGTCCACGGCCCACGGTCTCCGCGACGGCCTGCGGCACCTGGCCGCACACCGGTCCGCGGCCCGTGCCCTGGCCGCGATGACCGTGCTGCGCTTCTGCTTCGGCGCCCTGACGGTGACCGTCCTGATGCTGTGCCGGTACGCGTGGAGCGAGACATCCGTCCGGGGCGACGGCACGGACGGTCTGGCGCTTCTGGGGCTTGCCGCAGGTGTCTCCGGCGCCGGCTTCTTCGCCGCGGCGGTGCTCACCCCGTGGGCGGCAGGGCGGCTGGGACCGTACGGCTGGATGGTGGTGTGTGCCGCGTCGGCCGCCGTGCTCGTACCGGCGCTGTGGCTGCCGTTCTCCCCCGGACCGGTCCTGACCGGCGCCTTCTTCCTCGGCCTTGCCACCCAGGGCTCGAAGATCGCCACGGACACGGTGGTGCAGTCCTCGGTGGACGATGCCTACCGGGGCCGGATCTTCTCCCTCTACGACGTGCTCTTCAACGTCGCCTTCGTGGGCGCGGCAGCAACAGCGGCTCTGGTCCTGCCGCCCGACGGACGTTCGGCCGCCCTGGTCTGCGGAACCGCGGTGCTCTACGCCGGGGTGGCGCTGGCACTGGCCCGCTGGAACCGGCTCACGCACAGCGGGCGGTGTTTCACGTGAAACACCGCCCGCCGCCGACTCCCACGGTGTGAAACCAGCCGGGAGAACCGGCGATGTTTCACGTGAAACAGGGGCTCAGCCCTGACCGGCCCACCACTCCTTGAGCGCCGCGACCGCGTCGTCGTACTCCATCGGGCCGTTCTCCAGACGCAGTTCGAGCAGGAACTTGTACGCCATCCCGATCTCCGGTCCGGGGCTGATCCCCAGGACCTCCATGATCTGGTTGCCGTCCAGGTCGGGCCGGATCGAGTCCAGCTCCTCCTGCTCCTGGAGCTGCGCGATGCGCTCCTCCAGCCCGTCGTACGCCCGGGAGAGAGCGGCGGCCTTGCGCTTGTTGCGGGTGGTGCAGTCCGAGCGGGTCAGCTTGTGCAGCCGGTCCACCAGCGGGCCGGCGTCCCGGACGTACCGGCGCACGGCGGAGTCGGTCCACTCGCCTGTGCCGTAGCCGTGGAAGCGCAGGTGCAGCTCCACCAGCTTCGACACGTCCTTGATCATGTCGTTGGAGTACTTCAGCGCGGTCATGCGCTTCTTGGTCATCTTCGCGCCGACCACCTCGTGGTGGTGGAAGGAGACCCGGCCGTCCTGCTCGAAGCGCCGGGTGCGCGGCTTGCCGATGTCGTGCAGCAGCGCGGCCAGCCGCAGCACCAGGTCCGGGCCGTTCTCCTCCAGGTCGATGGCCTGCTGCAGAACGATCAGGGAGTGCTCGTAGACGTCCTTGTGCCGGTGGTGCTCGTCGCTCTCCAGCCGCAGCGCGGGCAGCTCGGGCAGCACGTGGGCGGCGAGCCCGGTGTCGACGAGCAGGGAGAGGCCCTTGGCCGGGTGGGCGGAGAGCAGCAGCTTGTTGAGCTCGTCACGCACCCGCTCGGCGGAGACGATCCCGATGCGCTCGGACATCGCGGTCATCGCCGCGACGACCTCGGGAGCCACCTCGAAGTCGAGCTGCGCGGCGAACCTGGCGGCGCGCAGCATGCGCAGCGGGTCGTCCGAGAAGGAATCCTCCGGAGTCCCCGGGGTGCGCAGCACCTTCGCCGAGAGGTCTTCCAGACCGCCGTGCGGGTCGATGAACTCCTTCTCCGGGAGCGCGACCGCCATCGCGTTCACGGTGAAGTCCCGGCGGACGAGATCCTCCTCGATGGAGTCGCCGTAGGACACCTCGGGCTTGCGCGAGGTCCTGTCGTACGCCTCGGAGCGGTACGTGGTCACCTCGACCAGGAAGCTCATGTCAGCGTCTCCGACGCGGGCGTCCTTCTGGCACCCCACGGTCCCGAAGGCGATCCCCACCTCCCACACGGCGTCCGCCCACGGCCGGACGATCTTCAGTACGTCCTCGGGGCGGGCATCGGTGGTGAAGTCCAGGTCGTTGCCGAGCCGGCCCAGGAGCGCGTCCCGGACCGAGCCGCCGACCAGGGCAAGACGGAAGCCCGCCTCCTGGAATCGGCGGGCGAGGTCGTCGGCGACGGGTGAGACCCGCAGCAGTTCGCTGACTGCGCGGCGCTGCACCTGGCTCAGGGCGTTGGAGTTGTCTTCGTTGGCGTTCGGCACAACAGAAAAGGGTACGTGCCCCCGCCGGGCGGAGTGTCATCGTTTTCTCAGAGCCCTGAGAGACTCTTCCGATCATGTGGCGCAGTCCGCGGCACTTCGCTGCGGCGCGCATCGTTACCATGCGTGGACGCAGCAACCGGAGAACCATCAACGGCAGCCAACGACGAGGGACGGGCGAGCGCGTGGCCGAGGCGGCAGACTTCCAGGGGATGAATCCTTCTCCTGCCCGCCGATGGGTACGGCGTGCGGCATCCCTCATGGCCGGTGCCCCGCTGCTGGCCGGTCTGACACAGCTGCCGGCAGCCCCTGCCGCGTACGCGGCCGAGGACGCCACGGGGTCACGCACCGTCGACGTCGCGCTCAATTCGCTGACGCCCAGCGCCCCGGTGAAGGGCGACACGGTCACTGTGTCGGGGACGGTCACCAACAAGGGCAGGGAGACCGTCACCGAGGCCCGGGTCGGGCTGCGGGTGGGCAGCAGGCTCGGCGGCCGCACCCAGATCGACGCCGCGGCGGCCCGTACCGACTACTCCGAGGGCAGTGAGCCCGAGGAGCTGGAGACGTACGTCGTCAAGATTCCGAGGCTGCCCGCCGGTATCAGCACCGACTTCACCCTCGCCGTCCCCGTCGACAAGCTGGGACTCGACGACGCGGGCGTCTATCAGCTCGGTGTGACGCTCTCGGGGAAGACGGCGGGGGAGAACAACGAGCGGGTCCTGGGTGTCGAGCGGACGTTCCTGCCCTGGCAGAACGACGGCACCAAGAAGAAGACGCAGCTCACCTACTTGTGGCCGCTGATCTCCACGACCCGGCTGACCGCCGAGACGGGCTCCGACGAGCAGCAGACCCCCGTCTTCGAGAACGACGACCTCGCCAAGGAGCTCGCCCCCGGCGGGCGGCTGGGGCAGCTGGTCCAGCTGGGCGACGAGCTGCCCGTGACCTGGGTCATCGACCCGGACCTGCTCGCCACCGTCGACGCGATGGTGAAGGGCTACACGGTCAAGGACAAGGCGACCGGCACCAACGTGCCGGGCAAGAGCCAGGCAGTGGCCAAGCAGTGGCTGAACTCGGTGGAGAAGGCCGTACAGGACCAGAAGGTCGTGGCGCTGCCCTTCGCGGACCCCGACCTGGCGTCCCTGGCACACCGTGGCAAGAACGTCCCCGGCTCGCTGAACCAGCTGCAGCGGGCCACCGAGGCCGCCCGGATCACCGTGGACTCGATCCTGCACGTCAAGGCGTCCACCGACTTCGCCTGGCCGGTCGACGGAGCCGTCGACCCCTCGATCGTGAACACCGCCACCTCGGCGGGCGCCCACAACGTGATCGCCCGCAGCGACAGCCTGCGGGAGATCGGCGGGCTGCTCTATGCGCCGACCGCGGCCCGCCCGATCGGCGCCGGCCGCACCGCTGTGGTCGCCGACGCCCGGCTCTCCACCGCTTTCCAGGGCGACATGTCCAGGGCGGAGAACTCCACGCTGGCCGTCCAGGAGTTCCTCGCCCAGACACTGGCACTGACCCAGCAGGACGAGGACAACCAGCGCAGCACCGTCGTCGCCCCGCAGCGGATGCCGAGCGTCACCCAGGCCCAGTCGATGGCCGCCGCCCTGCGCGCGCTGGACTCCCAGCGCTGGACCCAGCCGCTCGACCTGATGGCCGCGGCGAAGGCCAAACCGGATCCCGGCGCGACGACCCAGGTGCCCGGCTCGTCCTCGTACCCGAGCAGGCTGCGGGACCAGGAACTGCCCACCACCGCCTTCGAGGACATCAAGGCGACCCAGAGCACGCTGGACCACTTCAAGGTGGTGCTGACCCGCCCGGAGCGGGTCGTCACCCCCTTCGGCAACGCCATAAACCGCGAGATGTCGACGTCCTGGCGCCGCAACGACGCCGCGGCGGGCGTCTACCGGGAGGACGTCCAGCGCTATCTGGACAACCTCACCAGCGAGGTCAACCTGATCGAGAAGTCGACCGCGACCCTTTCGGGGCGCAGCGCGACGATCCCGGTGACAGTCCAGAACAAGCTCGTGCAGGACGTCGACCACCTGGTGCTGCGGCTCCAGTCGACCAAGCCGACCCGCCTGAAGCTCGGCGAGGGCGAGGGCCATGCGGTCACCGAGCAGCCGATCAAGGTCAGGGGCGGGCACAGCCAGTCCGTGAAGATCGCGACGACGGCGAACGCCAACGGCAAGGTGCCGGTGATCGCCCAGCTGTTCACCGAGGACGGCACTCCGTACGGCCCCGAGATGCGTTTCACGGTGAAGGTCAACGAGGTCACGCCCACGGTGATGCTGGTGATCGCCGGCGGGGTGCTGCTGCTCGTACTCGCCGGCATCAAGATGTACTCGCAGCGCAAGCGCGCGGCGGCCCGCGGCGAGGGGCCGGACAGTGGCGCATCCGACGGTGAGAACCCCGAGCAGCCGAGTGACCCGACCCCGGACACCGGTCCGGAAAGCGGGGAGCCGTCGGCCCCGGGTGAGAAAGTGGACCGTTGAGCGATGTCGTGGCCGTCGGCCGGGGACGATGAGGTGGGGTTGCAATGAACGCGCCGTACGACGGTGATCGCGGCCAGCGCGCGGGCGGCGATGCGGCGGGCCATGCGCCCGCGCAGCAGCCCGCGCCGCCCGCCCAGGACGACCCGTACATGCAGTCCGCGTACGACCACGACCCCTACCGGTCTCAGGACATCTCCGCGCAGGACCCGGTGACGGAGGCGCTCTACGACCGCGCCTCCCACCCTCCGCCGCCGCCCGGCACCTATCAGGACACGCAGCCGCTGTACCAGCAGCCCGCAGCGTCCCCCTACGCGCCGAACCCGAGGGTGTGGGCCCAGACCCCGCCGCCCGAGCCCGACGGTCCTTCGCGCCACCTGCCGTACGGGGACGACGCCCGCACGGTGCAGTTCACCGGCATCGACGACCTGGTGACCCGGGCGAGCGAGGACGACCAGCCGGAGAAGGACGCGTTCGCGCACCTCTACCGCGACCAGCAGACCCCGGGAGTGCCCGCCCCCGCGGCCCCCGAATCGCCCGTCGCCCCGGCCGCCGTACCGAAGAAACCCGCCGGCCGTGCGGCGAGCCTGATGAAGTCCAGTGCGGTCATGGCCGCGGGCACCATGGTCTCCCGTCTCACCGGCTTCATCCGCTCCGCCCTGATCATCGCCGCGCTCGGCGCCGGCCTGCTCGGCGACACCTTCCAGGTCGCCTACCAGCTGCCGACGATGATCTACATCCTGACCGTCGGCGGCGGCCTCAACTCCGTCTTCGTCCCGCAGCTCGTACGCGCCATGAAGGACGACGCCGACGGCGGCGAGGCCTACGCCAACCGCCTGCTGACCCTCGTCACCGTGGCCCTCGGCGCACTGACCGCCCTCGCGATGGTCTTCGCACCCCTGCTGGTCCGCTTCCTGTCGGTGCCGATCTCGGGGAACCCGGAGGCCAACGACGTCGCGGTCACCCTGCTGCGCTACTTCCTGCCCACGATCTTCTTCATGGGCGTCCACGTGGTGATGGGGCAGATCCTCAACACACGCGGAAAGTTCGGCGCGATGATGTGGACCCCGGTCCTCAACAACGTCGTCATCATCAGCACGCTCGGCATGTTCATCTGGGTCTACGGCACCTCGGCCAACTCCGGGATGACGGTGGCGACCATCCCGCCGGAGGGCGAACGCCTCCTGGGCATCGGCGTCCTGCTCGGCCTCGTCGTCCAGGCCCTCGCGATGATCCCGTACCTGCGCGAGACCGGCTTCAGGCTGCGCCCCCGCTTCGACTGGAAGGGCCAGGGCCTCGGCAAGGCCGCCAAGCTCGCCAAGTGGACGATCCTGTTCGTCCTCGCGAACCAGGCGGGCGCCATCGTCGTCATCCAGCTCGCCACCGCCGCCGTCGGCAAGGAGGGCAACGGCATCGGCTTCGCCGCCTACGCCAACGCCCAGCTCATCTGGGGTCTGCCGCAGGCCATCATCACCGTCTCCCTGATGGCCGCACTGCTGCCGCGGCTGTCGCGGTCGGCCAACGAGGGCGACGCGGGCGCGGTCCGCGACGACATCTCGCAGGGGCTGCGCACCACCGCCGTCGCCATCGTCCCCATCGCCTTCGCGTTCCTCGCCCTGGGCGTGCCGATCTGCACCCTGATCTTCGGTTCCTCGGGCATCACCCCGGCCACAAACATGGGCTACATGCTGATGGCCTTCGGCCTCGGCCTGATCCCGTACTCCGTGCAGTACGTCGTGCTGCGCGCCTTCTACGCGTACGAGGACACCCGCACCCCCTTCTACAACACGGTCATCGTGGCCGTGGTCAACGCCGGAGCCTCCGCGCTCTGCTACTTCGTCCTGCCGGACCGCTGGGCCGTGACCGGTATGGCCGCCTCCTACGGAATCGCCTACTCGATCGGCGTCGGTATCGCCTGGCAGCGGCTGCGCAAGCGGCTCGGCGGCGACCTGGACGGTGCGAACGTCCTGCGTACGTACGCACGTCTGGCAATTGCTTCGGTTCCGGCAGCCATGCTTGCCGGTGCAGTGGGGTATGCGCTCTCGCAAGCCCTCGGCCAGGGGGTTTTCGGCTCTCTCGCTGCTCTGATCGTGGGCGGGGCAGTCCTGCTCGGAGTTTTCTTCGCCGCCGCGAAGAAGATGCGCATCGCGGAGCTGAATGCCCTGGTCGGCATGGTCCGCGGGCGCCTTGGCCGCTGAGAATCAGGTACGTCCGCACAACCATCGCCCGCCGCCGTGTGTCGTGCACAGCAGCGGACTGTGGGCACAATTGGCAGGGCTGCTCAGCAGCGCGCAACGGATGGGGAGGCAGGAACGACGGTGGCGGAACGTAGCACGGCTGCCGTCGACGTGGCCGACAACAGCGGTGACGGTCCCTCTCCCGCCCCCGGCGGGAAGGCATCGTCTGCCACTGATGCGGACAGGGCCACGGCCGACGGGGTGGCAGAAGGCCAGGACACACCGGACATGAGCACGCAGGACGAGGCGGGCCAGAAGAAGGGCACCGAGACCCCCATCGTCGCGCCCGAGCTGCACAGCGGCCACAAGCTGGCCAGACGGTACCGGCTCGAGGAGTGCGTCACCCGTCTGGACGGTTTCAGCAGCTGGCGTGCGGTCGACGAGAAGCTGCGGCGGGCCGTGGGCGTCCACCTGCTGCCCGCCGACCACGCCAGGGCCCGCTCGGTGCTCGCCGCGGCCCGCTCCTCCGCGCTGCTCGGCGACCCCCGCTTCGTGCAGGTCCTGGACGCCGTCGAGGAGAACGACCTCGTCTACGTGGTCCACGAGTGGCTGCCCGACGCCACCGAACTGACCGCCCTGCTCGCCTCCGGGGCGCTGGAGCCGCACGACGCGTACCAGCTGGTCAGTCAGATCTCCCAGGCCATGGCCGCCGCACACCGGGAGGGCCTGTCGCACCTGCGGCTCACCCCGAGCGCCGTCCTGCGCACCTCCACCGGCCAGTACCGGATCCGCGGCCTCGCGGTGAACGCAGCCCTGCGCGGCATCACCTCCGAGCGCCCCCAGCTCACCGACACCGAGGCGATCGGCGCCCTGCTGTACGCGTCGCTGACCCAGCGCTGGCCGTACGAGAGCGACGCCTACGGCCTCACGGGGCTCCCCAAGGGCATCGGGCTGATCGCCCCCGACCAGGTACGGGCCGGCGTCCACCGGGGCCTCTCCGAGCTCGCCATGCGGGCCCTGGCCAACGACGGCGCCACCGCCTCCCGCCAGGAACCGCCCTGCACGACCCCCGACGAGCTGGCCAAGGCCGTCGCCGCGATGCCCCGCATCCGCCCGCCGGAGCCGGCCTTCACCCCGCGCCCCGACTACCAGCGCACCAACTACCAGCAGGGTTCGTACGGCCGCCCGCAGTCCCACACGGCCGCCACGCAGGCGGTGGCGCCCGTGCCACCGCCGCCGCTCCAGAGCCGCACCGGCAAGGCACTCAAGTGGAGTGTGGCAGCGCTGCTCATCGCAGCGATCGGCCTGGGCAGCTGGCAGCTCGCCGACAATCTGCTGGACCGACGCGGCAAGAACGACGACACCCAGACGCAGACCGATCCCAAGAGCAACGAGGGATCGAAGGTCGTCGTGCCCAAGCCGCTCGCCATCGAGGACGCCGCCGAGTTCTATCCCGACGGCAAGCCGCAGGCCACCGGCGACGTGGCGAACACCTACGACGACGACAGCAACTCGTACTGGCGCACCAAGTGGTACCTCGACGGCCCCGACCTGGTTCCCTCCGTCAAGAAGGGCGTGGGCATCGTCTACGACCTCGGCGCGGAGAAGAACGTGGCCGAGTCGTCGATAGCGCTCCGGTACCCGGGAGACCACACCACGATCACCCTGTATGCGACGGACTCGCTGTCCACGTCCGGGGACGTCGACTCGATGCAGAAGATCGCCACCACGACCACCAAGGGTTCGAAGGCCTCGATCAAGGCAAAGAAGCCGGTGAAGACGCGCTACGTACTGCTCTGGATGACGGCCATGCCCAAGGCCGGCCAGGAAGGCTACAGCGGCGCGGGCTACAAGCAGGCCATAACCGATGTGAAGTTCTCAGGCTGACTCAGCCGTCAGGGGAGAGGGGGGCTCACCGTTGGACGACGACACGCTGCGCGATGCCGACGACCAGGATCTCCTGGCCCGGCACGTCAAGGGGGACCCGGACGCCTTCGGCGAGCTCGTACGCCGGCACCGCGACCGGCTGTGGGCGGTTGCCCTGCGCACCCTGGGCGACCGCGAGGAAGCCGCCGACGCCGTCCAGGACGCCCTGGTGTCCGCCTACCGGGCCGCCCACACCTTCCGCGGGCAGTCCGCCGTCACCACCTGGCTGCACCGAATAACGGTGAACGCCTGCCTCGACCGCGCCCGCAAGGCCGCCTCCCGCAAGACCTCGCCCGTGGACGACACCGAGCGCCTGGACCAGCTCCTGGAGCCCCACGAGTCGGCCGAGGCCCCCGCCGAGCGCCAGGACCTGCACCGCGAACTCCTGGCGGCGCTGCGCACCCTGCCCGCCGAACAGCGGGCCGCGCTGGTCCTCGTGGACATGCAGGGATATCCGGTGGCCGAGGCCGCCCGTGTCCTCGACGTACCGACCGGAACCGTGAAAAGCCGCTGCGCACGCGGCCGGGCCAGACTCCTTCCCCTCCTCACTCATCTGCGCACCGGTACCAGGGGTAGCGACGACTCCGGAGGGGGAAGGAACCGGAGGCCGGGGACATCCGTCCCACCGGCAACGGAACCTAGGGACGCAGGGCCGAACGGTCCTGCCGCTGTGAAGGGCGGAGGTGGGCGCACGTGACATCCACGACCGGCACGGCTCAGCACCCGGATGTCGCGGAAATCGCCGACCTCGCGGAGGGACTGCTGTCGCCGTCCCGCACCGAGGACGTACGGCAGCACCTCGACGGCTGCGGTCTCTGCGCCGACGTACAGCTCTCCCTGGAGGAGATCCGCGGACTGCTCGGCACCCTTCCCGGGCCGCAGCGGATGCCCGCGGACATCGCAGGGCGGATCGACGCGGCCCTGGCTGCCGAAGCTCTGCTGAACTCCACGGCATCCGGCGACATGGCGCACGAAGCGGACCAGTCCGTCGACGTTTCACGTGAAACATCGCCCACGCCCGTGCCCCGGACCGCCGACCGCCCGGCTGCCGACCAGAGGCCCGACCGCCCGGCCGGCCGCCCCCGTGCCACGACGGGCCCCGGCCGCCCCGCGTCCCGCAGGCCCCGCCGACGCACCGTGTGGAGCGCGGTCCTGGGCGCCGCCACGCTGGGCCTCGGAGTCCTGCTCGTGCAGTCGTTCCAGTCCGCTCCGAACCAGTCGGGCAAGGACGCCGTGTCCGCCGCCCGGAGCCAGCAGTTCTCCGGCGCCCCGCTCCAGGGCCGAGTACAGACACTGCTGGGCACATCACGGCTGGAGGGCCTGCACACCCCCAAGGAGAAGAACGCCCCGTCGGTCGACATCAAGGAGAGCCCCAACTCCACGAAGCAGTCCCTCGGCATCCCTTCCTGCATCCAGAAGGGCACCGACCGCACGGACACGCCGCTGGCCACCGATCAGGGCACGTACGAAGGAAAGCAGGCGTTCCTCGTGCTGCTGCCGCACGCCTCCGACAGCTCCCTGGTCCAGGCGTACGTCGTCGACGCGGCCTGCGTCGACGCCGCACCCACCGGCAAGGGCGAACTGCTGCTGACGCACGCCTACCCCCGTCCCTGACACACGCGCCCACGCGCTCGTCCGTCTCGGGAATGCCAGGCCCGTAGTATCCGTTGGGTGGGGTGAAAGGTTCAGACCGGGCCCCGGTTGGCAGTAGGCAGTCTGCAGAGACGAGGAAGAAACCCGTGAGCGACGTCCGTAATGTGATCATCATTGGCTCCGGGCCGGCCGGTTACACCGCCGCGCTGTACACCGCGCGTGCTTCGCTGAAGCCGCTGGTGTTCGAGGGCGCCGTCACCGCCGGCGGCGCGCTGATGAACACCACCGAGGTCGAGAACTTCCCCGGCTTCCGGGACGGCATCATGGGCCCGGACCTGATGGACAGCATGCGCGCCCAGGCCGAGCGTTTCGGTGCCGAGCTGATCCCGGACGACATCGTCTCGGTCGACCTCACCGGCGACATCAAGACCGTCACCGACACCGCCGGCACCGTGCACCGTGCCAAGGCCGTGATCATCTCCACCGGTTCGCAGCACCGTAAGCTCGGTCTGCCCCAGGAGGACGCGCTCTCCGGACGCGGCGTCTCCTGGTGCGCCACCTGCGACGGCTTCTTCTTCAAGGACCACGACATCGCCGTGGTCGGCGGCGGCGACACCGCGATGGAAGAGGCCACGTTCCTCTCCCGCTTCGCCAAGTCCGTCACCATCGTGCACCGCCGTGACACCCTGCGCGCCTCCAAGGCGATGCAGGACCGCGCCTTCGCCGACCCGAAGATCAAGTTCGCCTGGGACAGCGAGACCGCGTCCCTGGAGGGCGACCAGAAGCTCTCCGGCCTGACCCTGCGCAACACCAAGACCGGCGAGACCTCCCCGCTCGACGTCACCGGCCTGTTCATCGCCGTCGGACACGACCCGCGCAGCGAGCTCTTCAAGGGCCAGGTCGAACTGGACGACGAGGGCTACGTGAAGGTCGAAGCCCCCTCGACCCGCACCAACCTGACCGGTGTCTTCGCCGCGGGCGACGTCGTCGACCACACCTACCGCCAGGCCATCACGGCGGCCGGCACCGGCTGCTCCGCCGCGCTCGACGCCGAGCGCTACCTCGCTGCGCTCGCCGACAGCGAGAAGGTGGCCGAGCCGGAGAAGACTCCCGCCGCCTGACCCCCGTTCCACCCCCACACCCCAGAGAAGTGAAGGAGGCCGCCGTGGCCGGCGACCTGAAGAACGTGACCGACGACTCCTTCGACGAGATCGTCCTCAAGAGCGACAAGCCTGTCCTCGTCGACTTCTGGGCCGCCTGGTGCGGTCCGTGCCGCCAGATCGCGCCGTCCCTCGAAGCCATCGCGGCCGAGCACGGCGACAAGATCGAGGTCGTCAAGCTCAACATCGACGAGAACCCGGCCACCGCTGCCAAGTACGGCGTCATGTCCATCCCGACGCTGAACGTCTACCAGAACGGCGAGGTCGCCAAGACGATCGTCGGCGCCAAGCCGAAGGCCGCGATCGTCCGCGACCTGGACCCCTTCATCGGCGAGCAGTAGTCCGCCGCTGTTGTTTCACGTGAAACGGTGAGGGCCCACCCCGTGTCGGGGTGGGCCCTCACCGTTTCCGCTACAGCGGCCGGAGCACCGGGTCCTTCTGGACCACACCCAGCAGCTTGTCCAGCGCCAGCTCCACGTCTTCCTTCCAGGAAAGCGCCGTACGCAGCTCAAGCCTCAGCCGAGGATGCGTCGGATGCGGCCGCACCGTCTTGAATCCGACCGCCAGCAGATGATCCGCGGGGAGCAGACAGCCCGGTTCCTTCCAGTGCGCATCGCCAAACGCTTCGATCGCCTTGAAGCCCCGCCGGAGAAGGTCCTTGGCGACCGTCTGCACCATCACCCGCCCGAGCCCCTGCCCCTGGAACCCGGGCACGATCAGAGCCGTCATCAGCTGCGCCGCATCGGGAGACACCGGGCTCGTCGGAAAGGCCGTCGCACGTGCCACATACGCCGGCGGCGCGTACATCACGAAACCCACCGGGACCTCGTCCACATAGACCACCCGGCCGCAGGACCCCCACTCCAGCAGGACGGCCGAAATCCAGGCCTCCTTCTCCAGCTCGGCCCTGCCCGCCCCTACCGCTGCTTCCCCACGGACGGGATCGAGCTCCCAGAAGACGCAGCCGCGGCACCGCTGGGGAAGATCCGCAAGGTTGTCCAGCGTGAGCGGTACGAGCCGACGCCCCATGAAGGCTGTTCCCCACTTTCCTCGCCTGCCGCACCACGAGCGGCGCTCAGTGCGCTCCGCTCCCGGATCAGGCTCCCGACGAACCCGCCGACAGCCCCAAGTCCCAGCCCTGCAGTCACCAGTCGGCCCCGGCTCACCGTTCGCATGGCTCCGCCCTCCCAGAGGTGGATCACAGTGGATGCGCCGTACCACCAAGCATCGTATCCACCGGGCAATCGGACGGATACCGACGACAAGCGAAGGGCGGGGGTGTTCCGGCCATTGCCGCAACACCCCCGCCCTTGAGCACAGTTCGTGGAGGTCTCAGCTCTCCCCGTCCTGCCCGTCCTGCTCGGTGAGGCTCTTCTCCAGGACGCGCCCCTCGCCGGGAGCGAGGGTGCCCAGGATCCGCTCCAGGTCCTCCACCGACGCGAACTCGACGGTGATCTTCCCGCGCTTCTTCCCCAGGTCGACCTTCACCCGCGTCTCGAACCGGTCCGACAGCCGCGACGCCAGATCCGACAGCGCGGGAGCCATCAAGGTGCCCGCCCTCGGCCCCTTCGGCTTCGACTCGCTCTTCGGCTTGGAGTTCATCAGCTTGACGATCTCCTCCGTCGTACGCACCGAGAGGCCTTCGGCCACGATGCGCTTGGCGAGGACGTCCTGCTCGTCGGAGTCGTCCAGCGTCAGCAGGGCCCGTGCATGACCGGCTGACAGCACACCGGCCGCCACCCTCTTCTGCACCGGCGCCGAAAGCCTCAGCAGACGCAGCGTGTTGGAGACCTGCGGGCGCGAACGACCGATCCGGTCGGCAAGCTGATCGTGCGTGCAGCCGAAGTCCTTCAGCAACTGGTCGTACGCGTTGGCTTCTTCCAACGGGTTGAGCTGAGCCCGGTGAAGGTTCTCCAGCAGTGCGTCAAGGAGAAGCTTCTCGTCCTCGGTCGCCCGGACGATCGCGGGAATCCGCTCCAGCCCGGCTTCCTTGCACGCCCGCCAGCGCCGCTCGCCCATGATGAGCTCGTAGCGTTCCGCGCTCGTCTGCCGTACGACGACCGGCTGGAGGAGACCCACCTCCTTGATGGAAGTGACCAGCTCGGCAAGGGCGTCCGTGTCGAACACATCGCGCGGCTGCCGGGGGTTGGGGTTGATCGCCCGGATCGGCACCTCGGCGAAGTACGCACCGGCGGGCGCCTCCATCGGCTCCGCCGCAGCGCGCTCGGGCTCCCGCTCCTGCGACGGCACCGATGTTTCACGTGAAACATCGTCCGACGGCAGCGCGGTCACCTTCGCCGCAGCCACCCCACGCTCGGCCGTCAGCACCCCCGGCCCGGACACCGGCGCTGCCGGAGCCGATTCGGAGGCAGGCGTCTGCCTCTCCTGCGGACCCTGCGGGAACAGCGCGCCGAGCCCGCGTCCCAGTCCTCTAGGTCGATTGCTCATTGGACACCCTCCGCCATGCTGTGCTGATTGTTCTGGTCGACAGCATGGGCGTGCTGCGCCTCGTAGAAGACACCGGCCCCCCGCAGCGCGATCTCCCGCGCCGCTTCGAGATACGACAACGAGCCGCTGGAGCCCGGGTCGTAGGTGAGCACGGTCTGCCCATAGCTGGGAGCCTCCGAGATCCGGACGGACCTCGGGATGCTGGTCTTGAGGACTTCCTTGGCGAAGTGGCTGCGCACTTCCTCCGCCACCTGCGAGGCGAGCCGGGTCCGTCCGTCGTACATGGTCAGCAGGATCGTCGACACATGCAGTTCGGGGTTGAGGTGCCCGCGCACCAGTTCCACGTTCCGCAGCAACTGGCCGAGACCTTCCAGCGCGTAGTACTCGCACTGGATAGGAATCAGCACTTCCTCACCGGCGACCATCGCGTTGACCGTCAGCAGCCCCAGGGACGGCGGGCAGTCGATGAGGACGTAGTCCAGCGGCTGCTCGTACGCCTGGATCGCACGCTGGAGCCTGCTCTCCCGCGCCACCAGGGACACCAGCTCGATCTCGGCACCGGCCAGATCGATGGTGGCCGGTGCACAGAAGAGACCCTCGACGTCCCGGACCGGCTGGACCACGTCCGACAGCGGCTTGCTGTCGATCAGAACGTCGTAGATCGAAGGAACTTCGGCGTGATGGTCGATTCCCAGCGCCGTGGAGGCGTTGCCCTGCGGATCGAGGTCGATCACCAGAACCCGCGCACCGTGCAGGGCGAGCGAGGCAGCGAGGTTGACCGTCGTCGTGGTCTTCCCCACGCCGCCCTTCTGGTTGGCGACCACCATCACACGTGTCTGCTCAGGCCTCGGCAGCCCCTCGCCGGCGCGGCCGAGAGCGTCTACCGCCAGTTGGGCAGCACGACCAATGGGGGTGTCGTCCGGCAGGGACGATGTTTCACGTGAAACATCGTCTCCCGCCGCTTCGGTACGGGGGCCGGGGACCGGATCGGTCATCGGTCCCGCGATGTTGGCGTCGGACCGCAAGGATTCACTCTCCTCGACTTCAGGCTCGTAATGCTCAGAGCCTGTCACGCTTTGGGGGTCATGAACCAGTGAGGCCCGTTCTCCTGTGGAAGAACCCGCCCTTGTGGACAACCCCATGGCCCTTTCGGGTCTCGATTCGTGCGGAGTGGCAGCCGCACGACCCCGGCTGATGATTCCTTGCAGCAGCGAGCGACGTTTCACGTGAAACACGATGCACGGGCGGACTCACCAGGAGACCCCGACACTCCGCGCCGTGTACGTACGGCACCTTGTATGGAGCATCCCGGGACGTCAGCCGTTCAGCGGCGGCGCCGCGCCCTGCCCGTCCGCGCGGCCTTGGCCCGCTTCGCCGCGAACCGCACACCGCCCGGGCTCTCCCCGACCTCGACGCGCACCACCGTGGAGAGCGGATCCACCACTCCCTCGCCGACCTGCAGCACCTCGGTCTTCACCACACCGAGCTTGCTGAGCGCGGCCCGCGCACCCTTGAGCTCCTCCTCTGCGGTGTCGCCCTTGAGCGCGAGCATTTCGCCGTACGAACGCAGCAGCGGAACACCCCAGCCGGCCAGTCGGTCCAGCGGGGCCACCGCGCGCGCGGTCACCACGTGCACGGGCTCCACCTTCCCCATGACCTCCTCGGCACGGCCCCGTACCACCGTGACGTGGTCCAGGCCCAGCAGCTCGACGACCTCCTGAAGGAAGTTCGTACGCCGCAGCAGCGGCTCAAGCAGGGTGATCTTCAGGTCAGGACGTGCCAGCGCGAGCGGGATTCCGGGCAGACCGGCCCCCGACCCCACGTCGCACACAGAGATGTTCTCGGGCACGACCTCCGAGAGCACCGCACAGTTGAGCAGGTGCCGCTCCCACAGACGCGGCACCTCGCGCGGGCCGATCAGCCCACGCGTGACTCCCGCGTCCGCGAGCAGCTCCGCGTACCGAACGGCCTCCGGAAAGAATTCACCGAATACTGCCTTGGCTACTTCCGGGGCCTGGGGAAGCTCCGCTGCTGCCTCCGTCACGGGGACCGTCCTTCCGTACCGCACTGTGGTGGCTGACTATCAGGCTGACAAAGATCGGCCCCGCCTGCGAACAGACGGGGCCGAAAGGCAATGATCCGGTCAGGCCGGAAGCACAACGACGAAGCGCTGAGGCTCCTCGCCCTCGGACTCGCTGCGCAGACCCGCCGCGGCGACCGCGTCATGCACGACCTTGCGCTCGAACGGCGTCATCGGGTCGAGCTTCACCGGAGCGCCCGAGGTCTTGGCCTCGTCCGCCGCCTGGGCCCCGATCTCCGCGAGCTCCTCGCGCTTCTTGGCCCGGAAGCCCGCGATGTCCAGCATCAGCCGGCTGCGGTCACCGGTCTCGCGGTGCACGGCGAGACGGGTCAGCTCCTGAAGCGCTTCGAGCACCTCGCCGTCACGGCCCACGAGCTTCTGCAGGTCACGGCCGCTGGAGTCACTGATGATCGAGACAGCGGCCCGGTCGGCCTCGACGTCCATGTCGATGTCGCCGTCGAGGTCGGCGATGTCCAGCAGACCTTCGAGGTAGTCGGCCGCGATCTCGCCCTCCTGCTCCAGGCGCGACAGCGTGTTGGTGCCCTCGGCGGGCGCGGAGGAAGTGGTGGTGCCGTCCGTCACGGGAGGACTCCTTCTTACTTCTTGGACGGGTGCTTGGGCCGCTGCGGACCCTTGCGCTGCCCGGACTTGGCTTGGCGTGCGGAACCGGCGGGCTTGCCGGCCGTGGGCTTGGCGTCCTGCGCCTCGTCCTTCTTCTCCAGGGAAGTCTTGGAGTCGGAGTCCTCAGAGGCCTTGGCGGCCGTGCCCTGCTGCGCGGTGGCGGACTGACGCTTCGCCTTGGTCTGGCGCTTGGGCTGCTGGCGCTTCGCGAGGGAGGCGCCGCCCTCGGCCTCGGCGACCGCGGTGGTGCTCTTCACGACCGTGCCGTCCGGCTCCGCCGCCAGGCCGGCCTTGGCCAGACCGTTGATGAACTTGCGCTCCACGTCGTTGCGGTCGGGCCCCTTGGCGACGATCACCTTGACGACGTTGCGCTTGCGCCGGGCCTTGACCTCGCCCGTGGCCACCGTGCTCTTCAGCAGACGCTGCAGGTAGGAGTCCTGAGCCTTGCTGCCAGGCGTCGGGTTCTGGTTGATGACGTACATCTGCTGGCCCATGGTCCACACGTTGGTGGTCAGCCAGTAGACGAGCACACCGACGGGGAAGTTGATGCCCATCACCATGAACATCACCGGGAAGATGTACATCATCATCTTCTGCTGCTGCATGAACGGCGTCTTGACCGTGAGGTCGACGTTCTTCGTCATGAGCTGGCGCTGCGTGAAGAACTGCGACGCCGACATCATCACGATCATGATCGCGGTGACGATCTTGACCGAGGTCGCCGAGGCATCGAGGCTGGCGATCTTGTCCGCGCTGTCCATGAACTTCGCGGCTAGCGGTGCACCGAAGATGTGCGCCTGACGGGCGCTCTCCAGCAGCTGGTCGTTGATGACGCCGATCTTCTTGCCGTCGGCGATGCTGGAGAGCACGTGGTACAGGGCGAAGAAGAACGGCGACTGCGCCAGGATGGGAAGGCACGAGGAGAGCGGGTTGGTACCCGTCTCCTTGTACAGCTTCATCATCTCTTCGGACTGACGCTGCTTGTCGCTCTTGTAGCGCTCCTGGATCGCCTTCATCTTCGGCTGGAGCACCTGCATGTTCCGCGTCGACTTGATCTGCTTCACGAAGAGCGGGATCAGGCAGATACGGATCAGCACCACGAGGGACACGATGGAAAGGCCCCAGGCCCACCCCGTGTCCGGGCCGAAGACGGCCCCGTACACCTTGTGGAACTGGACGATGACCCAGGAAACAGGCCAGGTGATGAAGCTGAACAGACTGGCAATCGTGTCCACTAATCAGGCTCCTTGAGCATTGGGCGAGGTCTCTGCGGCCGGGCTCGGGGTGTCGGGGGCCGATCCCCGAGAAGACACGCCAACGGCGGACTTCTCGCCCTTGCTACCGCGCCACGCGTCGCGCAGCGCTTCGTGCCACCGCCGCCGGGTGCGCGGCGGGACATGGTCCACACCACCGGGCGACCACGGGTTGCACCGCAGGATGCGCCAGGCGGTGAGGGCAGTTCCCTTCACCGCACCGTGCCGGTCGATGGACGTGAATCCGTAGTGGGAACACGACGGGTAGTACCTGCAGACCGGCCCGAGCATGGGGCTGATGGTCCACTGGTACAGCTTGATGAGTGCCAGCAGCGGATACTTCATCGCGTGCCTCTCCCCCGACCTTCGGTATGGGGAGCCCCGCCCAGCAGCCGCTGCAGAGCGGCGTCCAGGTCTCGGGCCAGCTGTGCGTGGTCGGCGTCACCCGCTCCGGGCAGCGCCCGTACGACCACCAGGCTACCGGGGGGCAGCTCGGCGATCCTGTCGCGCATGAGGTGGCGCAGTCTCCGCTTCACCGCGTTGCGTACGACAGCGACGCCAACGGCCTTGCTCACGACGAAACCCGCACGCGTCGGGGGAGAGTTCTCCCCTGCCGCGTGCGGGTCCGTTGCACCGCTACTGCGTAGGTGGACGACAAGAAGCGGGCGGCCTGCGCGGCGCCCTCGTCGTACCGCGGTCGCGAAGTCCTCGCGCCGCCTCAGCCGATTCTCGGTAGGCAGCACGTCATGATCCGAACGGGATCAGGCGGACAGTTCGCTGCGGCCCTTGGCACGGCGGTTCGCCAGGATGGCGCGGCCGGCGCGGGTACGCATGCGCAGACGGAAGCCGTGGGTCTTGGCACGACGGCGGTTGTTCGGCTGGAAGGTGCGCTTGCTCACTCGGGGGCTCCAGAAATGAATCGGGGGTGGCGAACACATCGCCTGGCTGTCACCGTGCGCCCACGAGGAAGCTCGCAACGCTCTCAGTGCACCGCTTCACGATCATTGACCATGATCTTTGCCCATCGGAGGCAGGCGGCAGCAGCCATCGACAACTCGACCTGGTTACGGTACGCGCGGCTACGCCATCCGGTCAAACCGGGGCTTCCCGGAGCAGCTCTGTGCACAGCCTGTGGACAACAACTTGAACCGCGTGAGCTGCCACGACTACCGTGGCCAAACCTGGATTCGGGCTTTCGTAAGCATGCGGCTCATCTGTCCGTGCCTGCCCAGCCTGTCCGTCCCGTCCCGTCCCGAGAACCACACCTTCGTGGGACCTGTGAGAGAGCGTGCCCTGTGGCTGACGTACCTGCCGATCTTGCCGCAGTGTGGCCACGCGTGCTGGAGCACCTGCTCGGCGAGGGCCAGCAGGGCTTCGAGGCCAAGGACAGACAGTGGATCGAACGCTGCCAGCCGCTCGCGCTGGTCGCGGACACCGCCCTCCTCGCCGTGCCGAACGAGTACAGCAAGCAGGTCCTGGAGGGCCGGCTCGCCCCGCTCATCAGCGAGGCGCTGAGCCACGAGTGCGGCCGCCCGATCCGCATCGCCATCACTGTGGACGACTCCGTCGGCGAGGCCCCCGCGCCCCAGCCCATGCGGCAGCAGCCCCAGCAGCAGCCCCCGTACCAAGGACAGCAGCAGGGCCAGCAGCACGACGACCCGCAGCAGCGTGACGTACGCGACCACCGCGATGCACGCGACGGCAGGGACGCGCGCGACACGTACGACTCCTACGGGCGCCGCCAGCAGGACGACGGCCTGCCCACCGCCCGCCCCGCCTATCCCGAGTACCGCCAGCAGTCGCGCCCCGCGCCCGGCGCCTGGCCCGGTGAGCAGCAGGACGACCACGGCGGCTGGCAGCAGCCCCGGCTCGGCGGGTTCCAGGAGCGCGACTCCTACTCCCGGCCGCCGCAGCACGACTACCGCTCCCAGCTGCCCGACCGGCAGTCCTACGACCAGCAGTCGCAGTACGACCACCAGCGCCAGGAACGCTCCGAGCGCCAGGACCAGGGCCCGCGCCACGGCGGCGGCCAGAACCTGCCGGCCGCCAGCGGTGCGCCGGGACCGCTCGCCGCGCAGCCCGCGCCGGCGCCGGGACCCGGTGAGCCGCAGGCGCGACTGAACCCGAAGTACCTCTTCGACACCTTCGTCATCGGCTCGTCGAACCGGTTCGCGCACGCGGCCGCGGTCGCCGTCGCCGAAGCGCCCGCGAAGGCGTACAACCCCCTCTTCATCTACGGGGAGTCCGGGCTCGGCAAGACGCACCTGCTGCACGCGATCGGCCACTACGCCCGCAGCCTCTACCCCGGCACGCGCGTGCGGTACGTGAGCTCGGAGGAGTTCACCAACGAGTTCATCAACTCGATCCGCGACGGCAAGGGCGACGCCTTCCGCAAGCGCTACCGCGACGTGGACATCCTGCTCGTCGACGACATCCAGTTCCTCGCGAGCAAGGAGTCGACGCAGGAGGAGTTCTTCCACACCTTCAATACGCTGCACAACGCGAACAAGCAGATCGTGCTGTCCTCCGACCGGCCGCCCAAGCAGCTGGTCACGCTGGAGGACCGACTGCGCAACCGCTTCGAGTGGGGTCTGACCACCGACGTACAGCCGCCGGAGCTGGAGACGCGGATCGCGATCCTCCGCAAGAAGGCCGTGCAGGAGCAGCTCAACGCTCCGCCGGAGGTACTGGAGTTCATCGCCTCCCGCATCTCGCGCAACATCCGCGAGCTGGAGGGGGCGCTGATCCGGGTCACGGCCTTCGCGAGCCTGAACCGGCAGCCGGTGGACCTCGGTCTCACCGAGCAGGTGCTGAAGGACCTCATCCCCGGTGGCGAGGACGCCTCGCCCGAGATCACCGCGCCGGCCATCATGTCGGCCACCGCGGACTACTTCGGTCTGACGGTGGACGACCTGTGCGGATCGTCGCGCAGCCGCGTGCTGGTGACGGCCCGGCAGATCGCGATGTACCTGTGCCGCGAGCTCACGGACCTCTCGCTGCCGAAGATCGGCGCGCAGTTCGGCGGCCGCGACCATACGACGGTGATGCACGCGGACCGCAAGATCCGGGCCCTGATGGCCGAACGCCGCTCCATCTACAACCAGGTCACCGAGCTCACCAACCGCATCAAGAACGGCTGAAAGAGCCGGTCTTACGTCCGCCGCTACGTCTGCGAGGGCGCCGGGAGAAGCATTCTCCCGGCGCCCTTTTCTTCGTCCCGACGTCGTCCCGGCGTCGTTTCGAGGCCTCCTGGGCCTCGTCCGGAGCGTTGTCCCGGGGCTGTTGATACCCGCTCGAGACCCCTCGCTGTTCGAATTCGGCCCCGCGGGCTGGAGTTCTCCACAGATCCTGGGACGATGTTCCGTCCACACCCTGGGGACTGTGAAGTTGTCCCGATTATGTCCACAGGGGCGGTTGCTGAGACTTCATCACACCAGGTCAGGTGCTTGTGGAATTGTGGCAAACCTTGGTCCACAGCCTGTGGACAAGATTTTCTTCCACAGGGGTCCGGCCGAGTTGTCCACGGGCGGCCCACAGGCTCCGGGCTCTTGTCCCCAGCTTCTCCACACGGCTGTCCACTGTTCGGCAACGCAACACCCCCTCTCACCGGGTCGAGTGAAAGGCGTCACACCAAGGGGGTCGGTTGGGCTGTGGGGAAGGTGGGTAAAGCTGGGGACACAGCTGTGGGGAAGTCACCCCTGCCTGTGCATCGGGTGTGCAGAACTTTTCGCCGTCCACAGAAACGGCAGGTTGTCCACGGGTTCCGCCCACAGGCGCGGTGGACAAAAAAGTGGGTCTGAGCTGCGAAAACGGGGTTATCCACGGTTTCCACAGGCCCTACTACTACTCCCACTAAGAGTTAGCCCAGAATCCGCATCGAAGAAGGCCCTGTGCACAACTCGGCCCGGATGTTCCTGACGGCTCTCGCCACGACTTGACCGGCAGCCGCACCGACTGTCGGTGGCGTGCGTCAGACTGGTCCCCGGTGAACTTCCCCGGCCGATGCCGGGAGACACCGGTCAGACGAAGAAAGCCAGCAGGGCGAGCCAGCAACAGCAGGAGGCGGTTCCGGTGAAGATCCGGGTGGAGCGCGATGTACTCGCGGAGGCGGTGGCCTGGACGGCCCGCAGCCTCCCGGCCCGTCCGCCGGTGCCCGTCCTCGCGGGCCTTCTGCTGAAGGCCGAGGAGGGCGCGCTGAGCCTCTCCGGCTTCGACTACGAGGTGTCGGCCCGTGTGTCGGTCGACGCCGAGGTCGAGGAGGACGGCACGGTCCTGGTGTCCGGCCGACTGCTCGCCGACATCTGCCGGGCACTCCCCAACCGGCCGGTGGAGATTTCCACAGACGGTGTACGGGCGACCGTGGTCTGCGGATCCTCGCGATTCACACTCCACACCCTCCCTGTGGAGGAGTACCCGGCGCTGCCGCAGATGCCGACCGCCACGGGCACCGTCCCCGGTGAGGTCTTCGCATCCGCCGCCGCCCAGGTCGCCATCGCTGCCGGCCGTGACGACACGCTGCCGGTGCTGACCGGTGTGCGCATCGAGATCGAGGGCGAGACGGTCACGCTGGCGTCGACCGACCGCTACCGCTTCGCGGTCCGCGAATTCCTGTGGAAGCCGGAGGACCCGGACGCGTCCGCGGTCGCCCTGGTGCCCGCCAAGACGCTCCTGGACACCGCCAAGTCGCTGACCAGCGGTGACACGGTGACGATCGCGCTGTCCGGCTCGGGCGCCGGTGAGGGCCTGATCGGTTTCGAGGGCGCGGGCCGCCGTACGACGACGCGTCTGCTCGAAGGCGACCTGCCGAAGTACCGGACGCTCTTCCCGACGGAGTTCAACTCGGTCGCCGTCATCGAGACCGCCCCGTTCGTCGAGGCCGTCAAGCGTGTGGCGCTGGTCGCCGAGCGGAACACTCCGGTCCGGCTGACCTTCGAGCAGGGCGTGCTGATCCTCGAAGCGGGTTCCAGCGACGATGCACAGGCTGTGGAGCGTGTCGACGCCAACCTCGACGGCGACGACATCTCGATCGCCTTCAACCCGACGTTCCTGCTGGACGGCCTGAGCGCGATCGACTCCCCGGTCGCACAGCTGTCCTTCACGACCTCCACCAAGCCGGCGCTGCTCAGCGGCCGCCCGGCCGTGGACGCCGAGGCGGACGACGCGTACAAGTACCTGATCATGCCGGTGCGGCTCTCGGGCTGATCCCACTGGACTGCGGTGGAGGCCCGGGGCCCAGGTGGCGCCGGGCCTCACGTGCCCCTCGGGCCATCCGCACATGCCGGGCGTAGGCTCGGACCTTGGGTACGAATCGCCTCGAAGGTTAAGGAATCTCTGATGGAGCTCGGTCTCGTCGGCCTCGGCAAGATGGGCGGCAACATGCGCGAGCGCATCCGCCGCGCAGGTCACACCGTCATCGGTTACGACCGCAACGCGGACGTCGCGGATGTCCACAGCCTGGAAGAGCTTGTGGGCAAGCTCAAGGGGCCGCGCGTGGTCTGGGTCATGGTCCCGGCCGGTGACGCCACGCAGTCCACGATCGACGCGCTGGGCGAGCTGCTCTCCCCCGGCGACGTGGTCGTCGACGGCGGGAACTCGCGCTGGACGGACGACGAGAAGCACGCAGAGGAGCTGAAGGCCAAGGGCATCGGCTTCGTCGACTGCGGCGTCTCCGGCGGTGTCTGGGGCCTGGAGAACGGCTACGCGCTGATGTACGGCGGCGACGCCGACGACGTGGCGAAGGTGCAGCCGGTCTTCGACGCGCTCAAGCCCGAGGGCGAGTTCGGCTCGGTCCACGCGGGCAAGGTCGGCGCCGGCCACTTCGCGAAGATGGTCCACAACGGCATCGAGTACGCCATGATGCAGGCGTACGCCGAGGGCTGGGAGCTCCTGGAGAAGGTCGACTCCGTCACGGACGTGCGCGAGGTCTTCCGCTCCTGGCAGGAGGGCACGGTCATCCGTTCCTGGCTGCTGGACCTGGCGGTCAACGCCCTGGACGACGACGAGCACCTTGAGGGCCTGCGCGGATTCGCCGCCGACTCGGGCGAGGGCCGCTGGACCGTCGAGGCCGCCATCGACAACGCCGTGCCGCTGCCCGCGATCACGGCCTCCCTGTTCGCGCGTTTCGCGTCGCGTCAGGACGACTCCCCGCAGATGAAGATGATCGCCGCGCTGCGCAACCAGTTCGGCGGCCACGCGGTCGAGTCGAACAAGAAGTAGGCACAGCAGAAGTAGCCCCGCAGGGGCAGCGAGGCACAGTCGGGGGAAGGTCGGCGCACCACCATGCACGTCACGCATCTGTCGCTGGCCGACTTCCGCTCGTACGCCCGGGTCGAGGTTCCGCTCGACCCGGGCGTCACCGCGTTCGTGGGGGCGAACGGACAGGGCAAGACGAATCTCGTCGAGGCGGTCGGCTATCTCGCGTCCCTCGGCAGCCACCGGGTGTCCTCGGACGCTCCGCTGGTTCGGATGGGCGCCGAGCGGGCGGTGATCCGGGCGGCCGTCACACAGGGCGAGCGGTCCCAGCTGGTCGAGCTCGAACTCAATCCGGGCCGCGCCAACCGTGCCCGAATCAACAGGTCGTCGCAGGTCAGGCCGCGTGACGTGCTCGGCATCGTACGAACCGTCCTGTTCGCGCCCGAGGACCTCGCCCTGGTGAAGGGTGACCCCGGTGAGCGCCGGAAGTTCCTGGACGAGCTGATCACGGCGCGCTCGCCGCGCATGGCCGGGGTGCGGTCGGACTACGACCGCGTGCTCAAGCAGCGCAACACCCTCCTCAAGTCCGCGGCGATGGCACGGCGGCACGGCGGCCGGTCGATGGACATGTCCACCATCGACGTGTGGGACCAGCATTTGGCGCAGGTCGGTGCGGAGCTGCTCGCGCAGCGGCTTGACCTGATCGCGACGCTTCAGCCGCTGGCCGACAAGGCGTACGAGCAACTCGCGCCCGGTGGCGGTCCGGTGGCGCTGGAGTACCGCAGCTCGGCGCCGGGTGAGGCGCTGTCGCGCGAGGACCTGTACGGGCAGCTGATGGAGGCGCTCGCCGGGGCGCGCAAGCAGGAGATCGAGCGGGGCGTGACACTGGTCGGCCCGCACCGGGACGAACTGCTGCTGAAGCTGGGCCAGTTGCCCGCGAAGGGCTATGCGAGCCACGGGGAGTCCTGGTCGTACGCGCTGGCGCTGCGGCTGGCTTCGTACGATCTGCTGCGCGCGGAGGGCAACGAGCCGGTGCTGGTCCTCGACGACGTGTTCGCCGAGCTGGACGCACGCCGCCGGGAGCGGCTGGCGGAGCTGGTGGCCCCGGGTGAGCAGGTGCTGGTGACGGCGGCGGTGGACGACGACGTTCCGGGAGTGCTGGCAGGGGCTCGTTACGCGGTCGCCGACGGTGCGGTGGCCCGGCTGTGAGCGGCAAGGACGTGAGCGGCAGGGACAGGAGCGGGTCCGCCGCGCCGGAACCGAAGTCCGGTTCGGGCCCGGGGGCGCCGGAGTCATCGGGCGTGGATCTGGCCCGTCAGGCGCTGGCCGCGGCGAAGGAGCAGGCCCGCGCGCGAGGTGCGGCGGCGCAGCAGAAGAAGACGGTGCGCCGGGGCGGCAGTCTGCGGTCGGGGTCGGGAGTGGACGGCCGCGACCCGCTGAAGCTGGGTGCGGCGCTGGACCGGCTGAAGACCGAGCGGGGCTGGGAGATGCCGATCGCGGTCAGCGGGGTGATGGGGCGCTGGAAGGACATCGTCGGGCCGGACGTCGCCCAGCATTCGGAGCCGCTGAAGTACGACGAGGACGAGCGGGTCCTGGTGGTGCGGTGCGATTCGACGGCGTGGGCGACCCAGCTGAAGTGGATGATTCCGGACCTGCTGCGGCGGCTCAACGGCGAGCTCGGCCGGGACACCGTACGGCTGATCAAACTGCAGGGGCCGAATGCTCCGCAGCGCCGGTACGGCCCGCTCCGGGCGCCGGGGAGTACCGGTCCCGGCGATACGTACGGGTAGGGCTGGTCCGTCCATGTTTCACGTGAAACATGACGAGGATGTTTCACGTGAAACCGAGCGGTGGGAGTGAGGCGTCCCTCACCGTAGCGGGAGGTTGACAGCTCGAAGCGCTGGATGCCGGTGTGAGCCGCCTGGAGCCCCTCCCCGGATATGGGGAGTAGGTCGGCCCCGGTTCGGGGCGGCACATGCGGACTCAGGTACCGGCAAACCCCCATTCATGTCCGCGCTACCGGTAGACTGATGAGTAGTCCTCGCTTGTTTCGCGGGGTACGTCGACTCACACAGAACGACGCAGCCGCTCCTGCCTGCCTGGGGATGGGGATTCCCCCAGCCGACGGCAGGGGATGGGCCTGTGCTGTGCCAGAAAGGGCGCTTCGTGGCCGATTCCGGCAACCCCAACGAGATCAGTCCGTCCACTGCCGGCGAGGACGGCGAGGGCACCTCCACCGAGGCAGTGTCTTCCGCTGCCGTTTCCTCCGGAGGCACCAACTCCGAGGTCACCGCGTCGTACGACGCCAGTGCGATCACAGTCCTGGAAGGCCTGGACGCGGTCCGCAAGCGACCCGGCATGTACATCGGCTCGACCGGTGAGCGTGGCCTGCACCACATGGTGCAGGAGGTCGTCGACAACTCCGTCGACGAGGCCCTGGCCGGGCACGCGGACTCCATCGACGTCACGATCCTGGCCGACGGCGCCGTGCGCGTCATCGACAACGGCCGAGGCATCCCGGTGGGCATCCACCCCGTCGAGAAGAAGCCGGCCGTCGAGGTCGTGCTCACCGTGCTGCACGCGGGCGGCAAGTTCGGCGGCGGCGGCTACGCGGTCTCCGGTGGTCTGCACGGCGTCGGCGTCTCCGTGGTGAACGCGCTGTCGTACAAGCTGGCCGTGGAGATCCGTACGGACGGCTACCGCTGGACGCAGGAGTACAAGGCGGGCGCCCCGACCGCGCCGCTGGAGCGGCACGAGGCCACCGAGGAGACCGGCACCTCGGTCACGTTCTGGGCCGACCCCGACATCTTCGAGACCACCGAGTACTCCTTCGAGACGCTGTCGCGGCGTTTCCAGGAGATGGCGTTCCTGAACAAGGGACTGACCATCAAGCTCACGGACGAGCGGGAGTCCGCGAAGGCCGTCGCCGGTGCGGACACCCCCGAGACCGCCGACGACGAGCAGGTGCGTACGGTCACGTACCACTACGAGGGCGGCATCGTCGACTTCGTGAAGTACCTGAACTCGCGCAAGGGCGAGCTCATCCACCCGACCGTCATCGACGTCGAGGCCGAGGACAAGGAGCGGATGCTCTCGGTCGAGATCGCGATGCAGTGGAACTCGCAGTACAGCGAGGGCGTGTACTCGTTCGCGAACACGATCCACACGCACGAGGGCGGAACGCACGAAGAGGGTTTCCGTGCGGCGATGACGGGTCTGGTGAACCGGTACGCCCGCGAGAAGAAGTTCCTGCGCGAGAAGGACGACAACCTCGCCGGTGAGGACATCCGCGAGGGTCTGACCGCGATCATCTCGGTGAAGCTGGGCGAGCCGCAGTTCGAGGGCCAGACCAAGACCAAGCTGGGCAACACGGAGGCCAAGACCTTCGTGCAGAAGGTCGTGCACGAGCACCTCAACGACTGGTTCGACCGCAATCCGAACGAGGCCGCGGACATCATCCGCAAGGCGATCCAGGCCGCCACGGCCCGTGTCGCCGCCCGCAAGGCGCGCGACCTGACCCGCCGCAAGGGCCTGCTGGAGTCGGCGTCGCTGCCGGGCAAGCTCAGCGACTGCCAGTCCAACGACCCGACGAAGTGCGAGATCTTCATCGTCGAGGGTGACTCCGCCGGCGGTTCGGCGAAGTCCGGCCGCAACCCGATGTACCAGGCCATCCTGCCGATCCGCGGCAAGATCCTGAACGTCGAGAAGGCGCGCATCGACAAGATCCTCCAGAACACCGAGGTCCAGGCGCTGATCAGCGCCTTCGGCACCGGTGTGCACGAGGACTTCGACATCGAGAAGCTCCGCTATCACAAGATCATCCTGATGGCGGACGCCGACGTCGACGGTCAGCACATCAACACGCTGCTCCTGACGTTCCTGTTCCGCTTCATGCGGCCGCTGGTCGAGGCGGGTCACGTGTACCTGTCGCGTCCGCCGCTGTACAAGCTCAAGTGGAGCCGCGACAACGTCGAGTACGCCTACTCCGACCGTGAGCGCGACGCGCTCCGCGAGGCGGGTGAGCAGCAGGGCAAGCGCATCAAGGAGGGCGACCTCCAGCGCTTCAAGGGTCTCGGTGAGATGGACGCCGAGGAGCTGCGCATCACCACGATGGACGTCGACCACCGTGTGCTCGGCCAGGTCACCCTGGACGACGCGGCCCAGGCCGACGACCTGTTCTCGGTGCTGATGGGCGAGGACGTCGAGGCGCGGCGCTCGTTCATCCAGCGCAACGCCAAGGACGTTCGCTTCCTCGACATCTGAGTCGGTCCGTCGCTGACCGCTTCGAAAGGATTTTGACCAGCAATGGCCGACGAGAACACCCCTGTCACCCCTGCTCCCGAGGATCAGACCGTACGGATCGAGCCCGTCGGGCTTGAGACGGAGATGCAGCGCTCGTACCTCGACTACGCGATGTCCGTCATCGTGGCGCGTGCACTCCCGGACGTACGGGACGGGCTGAAGCCCGTGCACCGCCGTGTCCTGTACGCGATGTACGACGGCGGCTACCGGCCCGAGAAGGGCTTCTACAAGTGCGCCCGCGTCGTCGGTGACGTCATGGGTACGTACCACCCGCACGGTGACTCCTCGATCTACGACGCGCTCGTACGTCTGGCGCAGCCGTGGTCGATGCGGATGCCGCTGGTGGCCTCCAACGGCAACTTCGGCTCCCCGGGCAACGACCCGGCGGCAGCCATGCGCTACACCGAGTGCAAGATGGCGAACCTCTCCATGGAGATGGTCCGCGACATCGACGAGGAGACCGTCGACTTCACGGCCAACTACGACGGCCGTAACCAGGAGCCGACGGTTCTGCCGGCCCGCTTCCCGAACCTGCTGGTCAACGGCTCGGCGGGCATCGCGGTCGGTATGGCGACGAACATTCCGCCGCACAACCTGCGCGAGGTCGCCGCCGGTGCCCAGTGGTGCCTGGAGAACCCGGAGGCCTCGCAGGAGGAGCTCCTGGACGCCCTGATGGAGCGCATCAAGGGCCCCGACTTCCCGACCGGCGCCCTCGTGGTGGGCCGCAAGGGCATCGAGGAGGCGTACCGGACGGGCCGCGGCTCGATCACGATGCGCGCCGTGGTGGCGGTCGAGGAGATCCAGAACCGGCAGTGCCTGGTCGTCACGGAGCTTCCGTACCAGACCAACCCGGACAACCTGGCGCAGAAGATCGCCGACCTGGTGAAGGACGGCAAGGTCGGCGGCATCGCCGACGTCCGTGACGAGACCTCGTCGCGCACCGGTCAGCGCCTGGTCGTCGTGCTCAAGCGCGACGCGGTCGCCAAGGTCGTGCTGAACAACCTGTACAAGCACACCGACCTGCAGTCGAACTTCGGCGCGAACATGCTGGCGCTGGTCGACGGGGTGCCGCGCACGCTGTCGCTGGACGCGTTCATCCGGCACTGGGTGACGCACCAGATCGAGGTCATCGTCCGCCGTACGAAGTTCCGCCTGCGCAAGGCGGAGGAGCGGGCGCACATCCTGCGCGGTCTGCTCAAGGCGCTCGACTCGATCGACGAGGTCATCGCGCTGATCCGCCGCTCGAACACGGTCGAGATCGCCCGTGAGGGCCTGATGGGCCTGCTGTCGATCGACGAGATCCAGGCGAACGCGATCCTGGAGATGCAGCTGCGCCGCCTGGCCGCTCTGGAGCGACAGAAGATCGTGGCGGAGCACGACGAGCTCCAGGCCAAGATCAACGAGTACAACGCGATCCTGGCCTCGCCGGAGCGCCAGCGCGCGATCGTCAGCGAGGAACTGGCCGTCATCGTCGACAAGTTCGGCGACGACCGGCGCTCCCAGCTGGTGCCCTTCGACGGCGACATGTCCATGGAGGACCTGATCGCCGAGGAGGACATCGTCGTCACCATCACCAACGGTGGCTACGTGAAGCGCACGAAGACCGAGGACTACCGGTCGCAGAAGCGTGGCGGCAAGGGCGTCCGGGGCACGAAGCTGAAGCAGGACGACATCGTCGACCACTTCTTCGTGTCGACGACGCACCACTGGCTGCTGTTCTTCACGAACAAGGGCCGGGTGTACCGGGCGAAGGCGTACGAGCTGCCCGACGCCGGCCGGGACGCGCGCGGTCAGCACGTGGCGAACCTCCTCGCGTTCCAGCCGGACGAGAAGATCGCGCAGATCCTGGCGATCCGGGACTACGACGCGGCGCCGTACCTGATCCTGGCCACCAAGGGCGGCCTGGTGAAGAAGACGTCGCTGAAGGACTACGACTCGCCCCGTTCGGGTGGCGTCATCGCGATCAACCTGCGGGAGACCCCCGACGGCAGCGACGACGAGCTGATCGGCGCGGAGCTGGTGTCGGCCGAGGACGATCTGCTGCTGGTCAGCAGGAAGGCCCAGTCGATCCGGTTCACGGCGACGGACGACGCACTGCGTCCGATGGGCCGTGCCACGTCCGGTGTGAAGGGCATGAGTTTCCGCGAGGGCGACGAACTGCTCTCGATGAATGTGGTCAGGGCCGGTACGTTCGTCTTCACCGCAACCGACGGCGGGTACGCCAAGCGCACGCCCGTCGACGAGTACCGCGTCCAGGGCCGTGGCGGCCTGGGTATCAAGGCCGCCAAGATCGTGGAGGACCGGGGTTCGCTCGTCGGTGCGCTGGTGGTGGAGGAGACGGACGAGATCCTCGCCATCACGCTCGGCGGTGGTGTGATTCGTACGCGAGTCAGCGAAGTCAGGGAGACGGGCCGTGACACCATGGGCGTCCAACTGATCAACCTGGGCAAGCGGGATGCCGTCGTCGGCATCGCCCGCAATGCCGAGGCCGGCCGTGAGGCCGAAGAGGTCGACGGAATCGAAGGTTCCGAGGCCGATGCGGACGGTGCGGTCACTGCCACGGCCGCTGCCGAAGTCGTCGAGGGCGCCGAGCCCTCGGCAGGGGAGCACGAGGAGTAGGTCGTGAGTGGAGCCACGGGCACCGGAGGAATCGCTTCCGGGGCTGGAGCACCCGGTGCCCGTGGCTCTGCCGCGGACTCCCAGGGGGGAACTGTGACGGACACCCGGGGGCCGCAGCCCCAGCAGAACTACGACGGGTACGCAGCCGGGCCGCTGCCCGGCGAGCGGGACCAGCCGGGCCAGGGGCCCGGGTCCCAGCCCTACCACCCGCCGCAGGCCTACCAGGCGGCTCAGGGCGCCCAGCAGGGCGGCGGTGCCACCCAGGGCGGCCAGCGCGGCCCTGCCGCCCAGGGACAGGGCGGCGGCGGTACGCAGGGCGGACAGACCGGGGCCGTGCGGCGGCCCCGTACCGGTGCGCGGACGACGCCTCGTACCCGCAAGGCACGGCTGCGGGTGGCGAAGGCCGACCCGTGGTCGGTGATGAAGGTCAGCTTCCTGCTGTCGATCGCGCTGGGCATCTGCACGGTGATCGCGGCGGCCGTGCTGTGGATGGTCATGGACGCCATGGGCGTCTTCGCGACCGTCGGCGGCACGATCAGTGAGGCGACCAGCTCGACGGCCGGCTCCGGCGAGAGCAGCGGTTTTGACCTCCAGTCGTTCCTGTCGCTGCCGCGGGTGCTGATCTTCACGTCGGTGATCGCGGTGATCGACGTGGTGCTGGCGACGGCGCTGGCGACGCTGGGCGCCTTCATCTACAACCTGTCGGCAGGTTTCGTGGGCGGTGTGGAGCTCACGCTCGCCGAGGACGAGTAGGACCTCGCGGCGGGGGGCGGAGAACCGATTTTGGCACTGCCCCCCACGTGCGCTAATCTTCAGAAGTCAGCGCGCGAGCGCGGCGGGGCTATAGCTCAGTTGGTTAGAGCGCATCCCTGATAAGGATGAGGCCACAGGTTCAAATCCTGTTAGCCCCACAGAAACCGGTTGGCCCGGACGAGGAAGTTCTCGTCCGGGCCAACCGCTTTTGTGCGTCCGGGAGTTGAACCCCCCGGTAGGTCACCGATCGGTATCGGCCGGTGTGTATAGTCGGCCGCCAAAGGTCTCCTACGTCAAGGAAAGACGAGGTCGCGCGGTGAAGAAGCTTCTCCTGGTCGCACTGGCCGCCATTGGCGGGCTCCTCGTGTACCGCCAGATCCAGGCGGATCGCGCCGAGCAGGATCTGTGGACGGAGGCGACTGACTCCGTGCCCGCAGGTTCGGGTGTGTGAGCTCCAGTAGTCAGAGTGCAGGGCCCCGGTCGCTGATGCGGCCGGGGTTCTTTGCTGTGTAAAGGGCTGTGTACGGGGGGTTTGGCGAGGCGCCTGTTGCGGGAACGTGATGCAACTTCCTTATGTTCGCCTGTGCAAATCACTAGCTTGCGAGAGCAAACTTGGTGGGATGGGGGGCTCGGGTGAGGGTGTGGACGGCAGTCGCTGCGGCCGCCGACGTTTCACGTGAAACATCCGGCGTCCACCGTGGTGGACGGGCTGCCGGACGGGTATCCGACCGGGCTGAGGGTGTACGAGGCGGACCGGCCAAGGGATGCGCGGACACCCGCCTCGTACGGCCCGTGCGGAGACTCGACCGGGAGGCGTTGAAGCGCGCCGTGAACGGCGTGCGGCCCCCAAGGGGCCACTCCCGTCGGGCTGTCCCTCCAGAAGGCCGCACAGGACCTTCCAAGGGCTTCTGGCGGGTCGACCGGGCAGCGCACCGCCCTGTTGATCTCCGCCGGCCAGTGACACCGCACCGGCCCTGACGCCAGGTCAGTACCTCGACACGATCGGGCCGGGCGGGACCCGCTGCGGCGCGACCGACCTGGACGCCGTGTCCACCGTGGACTTCTCGGCGACCGCGGTGCCGCAGCCGGGTGCCGCGGTGGACACCCTCGACGGGCTGAAGACCTGTATCGAGTACGACGAGAACAGCGCTTGCGGGAACAGCACCGAGCACTTCCTGCAGAACGAGGTCGCCACACCGCTGACCTCGGCCGTCGCCCGGGTACCCAGCCGGAGCGGCACCGGCTTCAACGACGCCCGGCAGATCGGCACCGGGGTGTGGCGCGACCGGATCCTGCTCTCGCAGACCCTCTGGTACAAGGTGCCGGCGGGCTGGGGACAACAGGTGCGCCACGACGTGGAGTTCGCCAACGAGCCCACGGTCGCGAGCCTGGGCACCGTGCCGGCCGCCTGGACCAACCGCTACGAGTCGCACCCCCGCACCGTCCCCGTGGACGAATGCTCAGGACCCCGGCACGACGCGCCTCTTGTGGAGGGGCGGGCCGATCGCGCATCGGACCCCTCCGGGGAATCGGTCACCCGGGCGGACAGCCCCGGGGCGGGCGGGGCAGGATGGTTCGGCACCGCGATCGCCGCGGTGGCGGGCGGGACGGTCGTGGTGGGCGCCGGGGCCGTGCTCCTCGCGACGCGGCGCCGGACGGCGGCGAACACGACAAGGAGTGGCTCGTGATGAGGCAGCGCAGCAGAGGCCGGGGGCTCCCGGGCCCCCGGGGCCTGGGCAGGACGCTCGCCGGGTTGGCGGCGCTGTGCGCGGTGGTGGCACTGCCGGGGCAGGCGCTGGCGGCGGACGGATACGCCCCGTACGCCTTCGACACGGCGGCCGAGCCGGTCAAGGGGGCCGCGAGCACGGCGGACGCACCGGCACTGACCGCCGGATCGACGTACAAGGACAGCATCGGGCCGAAGGGCAAGCTGTACTACCGGCTCGACCTCGACGCCAAGAGCAACGCGTACGTGTCCGCCGTCGCCGTGCCCAAGAACGGCTCCAAGGTCGGGATCGGCGACGACCTCAAGGTGTCGGTCCTCGACCGCAGCAGCAGTTCCTGCGACTCCGGCGACAGCGTGGGCTTCGGGTCGGCCGATTTCGCCCGGCCGATCAGCACCTACGCGGCGCGGACGATCGAGGAGGGCTCCAGCAGCTGCCAGGAGGCCGGTACGTACTACGTGCTCGTCGAGCGGTCCACGGCGGCCACCTCCGCGCCGGAGGACTGGGCCCTGGAGATCCGCTTCCAGTCCGAGCCAGGACTGAAGGCGGCAGGGCCGACCGCGGCACCCGAGATCTGGCCCAGCACCTCTCCCGCACCGCCCTCCGGCGGGCCGCAGAAGCGCCACGGCGGGACGGGCTTCAACGACGCCACCGGGCTGAGCACCGGCGAGTGGCGCGACGAGATCAGGCCCGGACAGTCGCTCTTCTACCGGGTGCCCGTCGACTGGGGACAGCAGGTCTTCTCCGACCTCGACCTGCACAGCGCAGCCGGGGCGAAGAGCGGATTCGTGGGCAGCGCCGTCTCCTTCGACCTGTACAACCCCGCACGCGGGTTCGTGCAGGACGCGAGCTCGATGTCGTACGACGGCAAGCAGAAGACGGCGGCGATGGATCCGCTGCCGCCCGTGGCGTACGAGAACCGCTTCAACTCCAGCAGCGGCGAAGGGGACATGCAGCTCGCGGGCTGGTACTACCTGCGGGTCACGCTGAGTCCGAAGGTCGGCACGACCTTCGGGGACAAGCCGTACGGGTTGACGCTGCGGGTCAGCGTGAAGGGCGACAAGAGGCAGGGGCCCGCCTACGCGGGGGCCGCCGGGGACTTCGGGGTCTCCGAGGACGACCGGGACGCGGCGGCCAGCGGGCAGAGCGGCCCGGAGGCCGCACAGAGCAGCACGATGCAGATCGTCGCGGCGGCCGGGATCGGTACGGGCACCGTGCTCGTCCTCGGACTCGGGGCGTGGACGCTGCTGGCGCGGCGCCGGACGGGTGCGGAGCCCGTACCTGCACCGGTACCCGCACCGCAGCAGGGGTACGGGCCGCCTCCGGCCTCCTGGTAGGAGGGGCCGACGGGGGCCCGGCCGGTCCGGTCCGTGCGGACCGGGCGGAGTCGGGTCAGGTCCGGATCAGGTCCGGATCAGAGCCGGACCAGGGCCGGATCAGGTCTGGGTCAGGGCCCAGATGCCCACGGCGAAGCAGATCAGCGCGAGCACCAGCACCGGGACCGTCACCTTCGGGGGCGGTCCCGGCCGCTTCTGCGCGGCCGGTGCCCAGACCGGGGCCTGCGGCGGAGCGGGTGTGTTCTGCGGGGGCAGGGAGGCGTACGGAACCGGTGCCGCAGGGGCGGGAACGCCGGGACCCTGCCCGGTGTACCGAGGGGTGGGCGGCATCTGGTGGTCGACCGCGGCGGTCGGTGCCTGGGACGGGCCGGGGGCCGGACCGGGGGCCGGACCGGGGAAGGGCGGAGCCGTGTGGGCGGGCATGCCGGAGGAGGACGCGGCAGGCGTCGGAGCCGACGCAGCCGACGCAGCCGGGGGCTGGGCCGGGAAGGAGTGGGGAGCGGCCTGGGCCTGCTGCGGGGGCGGAGCGAGGTGGAAGCTGCCGGTCTGCGACATGGCCGCCTGCTGCGGGGAAGGGGCTTGGCCGGGGTGGGGCGAATGAACGGACTGGGCCTGGCCGTTGTGGCCCTGGGCGGGGAGCGGGGAGGGCTCCTGAGCGGGGAGCGGGGCGGGATCCTGGGCGGGGCCCTGGTCCTGGGTCTGCCGGGGCGGGGCGGTCGGCTCCGGGCCGGAGGGGCCGAAGCCCGGCGGCAGCGGGCCGATCTGGTCGAAGACCTCGACCGGGTCCTCGTCCGGGGAGGCTTCGGGGATCATCTCGACGGCTGCGGTCAGCGCCTTGCGCGCCCCCGTGGCCGTACGGAACCTGGCCTGCGGGTCCGGCTGGAGCATTCCCGCGACGACCTGCCACAGGGGCTCAGGCACGCCCTCCGGGGCGGTGGGGGTCCCGTACGAGGCGAAGTGCTCGATGAGCGCCTTGGAGTCCGGCTTCTGCCCCTGGAGCAGATAGAGGGCGACCAGGCCGACCGCGAACAGGTCGGCGGGGAAGTCCGGTTCGGCGCCGAGCATCTGCTCGGGCGCGAAATAGCCGGGGGTGCCGACGACGTAGTCGGTCTCGGTCAGGCGGGGTTCGCCCTTGCGCATCGAGATGCCGAAGTCGGAGAGCCGCAGGTGCGGGCGGCCGGTGCCGGTCGCCTCCAGGAGGATGTTCGCGGGCTTGATGTCGCGGTGCACGACCCCCTCCGCGTGCACCGTGGCGAGCCCGGCGAGGAGCTGGTCCAGGAGGGTGCACACGAAGCGGGGCGGGAGCGGGCCGTAGTCCCCGATGAGGTGGGCGAGCGAGCCACCGCTCACCAGATCCATCGTGAACAGGACCTTGTCGTCGTCCGCCGCCCAGCTGGCAGGCGCCAGGACGTGCGGATGATCGATGCGCAGCGCCTGCTCGCGCACGAAGCGCAGCAGGGTGTGGGCATCGCTCTGCTGAAGCACCTTGGCCGCGACGTAGCGGCGCCTCCGGTGGTCCCAGGACCGCCAGACCGCGCCCATTCCGCCGCGCCCGATCGGGTCGATCAGCTCGTACCGGCCCGCGAATATCTCACCCATGTGCTGCGCCCGCTCCCGGTCCGCTTCGTGTTGCCGCCCGTGCCCCTGCCGGCGGCCGTCAGCTCTGATGTGCCTCGTAGTGCGCGACGGCCTCCGCGGTGCGCCCGGCGCCGTACACCCGGAGGAACTCTGCCAGTTCCGGGTGGTCCGCGGCGAGGGAGTCCGCCGCGTGGATGATGTCCCCGGCCCCCGCCACCGAGCGCAGCAGCGACTGGATCTCGCGCACCACGCGCCGGACCGTCGGCGCGCCCGAGCTCGCCGTCGTCTGGCTGGTGGCGTTGAGGACGGATCCGCCCTGGGACTTCTTGATCTCCTCCATGCGATCGGTGGCCTCCCCCGCGCTGACGCTTCCGTCGGCCACCTGGCCGGCCAGATCCTGCAGCGCCTGGACGCGCTGGACCACGGCCGGGTTGCCGATCTTGGCGCGCTGGCCGCTCATCAGCTGGGACAGCATGGGCGCGGACAGGCCCAGTACGGCGGCGAGCCGGGCCTGATTGAGCCCCAGATCGTCGATGAGCCGACGGAAGAGCGCCCCCAACGGCTCCCCGTACCAACTGCGCTGAAGCTCCCTGGCTCTTGCCGCGGCTTCCTGTTGTGCTGCGTCCATCTGCGTCTCCCCTTCGCTGCTGCGAACCTCGCGGAGCATCTTACGGAGAGTGGTCGCGGACGGGGAGTCCCAATCTGTTTGCGGAATTGCGGGGGTCACCCGCTATTCTGGTGTGCGTCGGTTCCCGCGTGCTGTCTGCCGGGTGCCGGTCACCCTTTTCGGGGCCTTAGCTCAGTTGGTAGAGCGCTGCCTTTGCAAGGCAGATGTCAGGAGTTCGAATCTCCTAGGCTCCACAGCAGAAGACCCCCTGACCTGCTTCTTCGCAGGTCAGGGGGTCTTCTTTCGGTTTCGGGCTCTCGACGGCCGGTCAGCGGTCCTTCGGGTCCGCCGCCTCGGCCTCGGCCTGCTTGGCCTGGACCTCGGGGTCGAGGACGTCCTGGTCGCTGCCGTCGACCGAGGTCAGCGGGGTGCGGTCGTGGACCTCGGTGGCGGCCGGGGGTTCGACCAGCCAGTCCGGGTTGGCCTGCTTGTCCCACCATTTCCAGGCGGCGAACGCACCGCCCGCCAGCAGACCCAGCACCGCCAGTCGCTTGGCGAGACGCCCCGAACGGGCCCGGCGCTCGTGCTTGCGGACCAGCTTCTGGACCTCCTTCGGGGAGACCTGGCCGCGCAGTGCGGCCAGGGCGGCCGTGCTGCGGGCCGCCGCCTCGTCCCGTACCGGCTGAGCTGCCGCGACCGCGTGCTCGACGCGCGGGACGGTGTAGTCCGCGGCCTGCCGGGCGGCCTTCCTCGTCACGAGCGCGGCCTTGTGGGCCGCCTCGTCCACCCGGGCCGGAACATGGGTGCGCGCCTGCTCGATATGGGGCGCGAGACGTGCCTCGTACTGGGCGCGGGCCTGTTCTGCCGCTTGGTGGGTGGCGTGCGAAACCCGGGGCGCGAGCCGAGTCCTGGCTTCGTGCGCGTAGTGCACGGCCGTGTCCTTGGCCGTGCCCGCGTAGGGCGCCACCACTTCGGCGGCGTGTCGCACGCTGTCCTTCGCCGCACCGGTCGCGCTGCGCACGCTGTCCTTACGGGTCACGGAAATCCTCCTCCTCGGTGGCGCTTCGTCGATGCGCCTTTCCACCCAAACCGAAATCATGCCCGGCACAGGTACGTGCGGCACGTGCGGAAGGGCATCCGGGTCATGAACGAAGATCATGGGGCAAATACGGTGCAAGGGGAACTGCGGACGACAATGCCACGCTTCACCGCTGATCGCCCCGGTTCCGTACGGACTCGTCCGAAGAAAGCCGGTCGTCGGGCAGGCAGGCCGGTACCCCGTGCGAGGATTTCGGCGCATGCCCGCCGGACCACTCGGCGGGCGCCAGGACCCAGTGGAAGGCAGGCCCGTGGCCGAGCAGCTTTACGCCACCCTCAGGACGAGCCGGGGCGACATCGAGATCCGGCTGCTGCCGAACCACGCTCCCAGAACGGTCCGCAACTTCGTCGAGCTCGCCCGGGGCGAGCGCGAGTGGACCAACCCGGAGACCGGGGAGAGGACCACGGACAAGCTGTACGACGGCACGGTCTTCCACCGCGTGATCAGCGGGTTCATGATCCAGGGCGGTGATCCGCTCGGGAACGGCATGGGTGGTCCGGGGTACGAGTTCGCCGACGAGTTCCACCCCGAACTCAGTTTCAACAAGCCGTATCTGCTGGCGATGGCCAATGCCGGGCCCGGTGGCACCAACGGGTCGCAGTTCTTCATCACCGTCGAGCCGACCGTGATGCTCAACCGCAAGCACACCATCTTCGGCGAGGTCGCCGACGAGGCCAGCAAGAAGGTCGTCGACGCCATCGCCCGCGCCGAACGCCACCCGCGCACCGAGCGCCCCGTCGAGGACATCGTTCTGGAAACAGTCGTCGTTTCGACGCGCTGACATCGTGACAATGGATGGCATGGACCAGCCGCCGAAGAGCCCGGACCCGCAGCCCGCCGACGCAGACGGATCGATTCCTCATTGCTACCGGCACACCGACCGGGAGACCGGGATCCGGTGCACCCGGTGCGAGAAGCCGATCTGTACCGACTGCATGGTCGACGCCTCCGTCGGCTTCCAGTGCCCCGACTGTGTACGGAACGGGTCGGGCACCGGGCACGCCCCCACCGCCAACCGGCCGAGGAACATCGCAGGCACCGCCGTCCGCAGCGGTGACCCGCGGCTCGTTACCAAGATCCTGCTGGGGCTGAACCTGGCGGTCTTCGCCCTCGTGCTCGTGCCCGGCACGGGGGACCGGATCGTCAGTGACTTCTTCCTGCTCGGAGCATGGCCGGCGCCGCCGGACTTCGTCTTCGAAGGCGTCGCGGCGGGTGAGTGGTACCGGCTGGTCACGTCGATGTTCCTGCATCAGGAGATCTGGCACATCGCCTTCAACATGCTGGGGCTCTGGTGGCTCGGCGGCCCGCTGGAGGCGGCGCTCGGACGGGCCAGGTTCACCGCCCTGTACGTCCTGTCAGGGCTCGCGGGCAGTGCGCTGACCTATGCGATCGCCGCACCGAACCAGCCCTCGCTCGGCGCCTCCGGAGCGATCTTCGGGCTGCTCGGCGCCACCGCCGTCCTGATGAAGCGCATGAACTACGACATGCGGCCCGTCATCGCCCTGCTCGTCATCAACCTGATCTTCACCTTCGCCGGCAGCAACATCGCCTGGGAGGCGCACATCGGCGGCCTCGTCGCGGGTGTGCTGCTCACGCTCGGGCTGATCGCGGCGCCGCGGGAGAAGCGGAACCTCGTGCAGTACGGGACCTTCGGCCTGGCCTTCGTCCTGGTCCTGGTGACGGTGCTGGTCAGAACGGCCACGCTCACCGTGTGACGGGGCGCAGGGACGGACCTCTGGTCCCGGCTCTCCCGGTCCTCCGGCCCCGGCCCCCGTGCGTTGTCCACAGCGCGTGGCGACAGCTGTGCATTCTGTGGGGAGACGGGGGAACAACTGAGCCCCTTGTCGCTGAGCTGGGTTTTCCCGGCCAGGACAAGGGGCGGCAGTGAGGTGCGGAGTGAGGATGCGATCACACTGGCGTCAACAGCGTGAGAGTTATCCACAGATCGTCGTAACTTTTCCTCAGGTGTGGATAACGCTGTGGACAGTTCTGGGCAGTGCTTGCGGGGCGGGCCCCGGAAGTGCCCCTACTTCCACTGCGTGGAGACACCGAAGCCGGCGGCGATGAAGCCGAAGCCGACCACGATGTTCCAGTTCTCCAGACTCTTGATCGGCAGATCGCCCTCGGTCACGTAGAACAGCACGATCCAGGCGAGACCGATGAGGAACAGCGCCAGCATCACCGGCGCCACCCAGCTGCGGCTCGTCAGCTTGATCGCGGTTGCCTGCTTCGCGGCGGGCGGAGGCGTGAAATCAGCCTTCTTGCGGATACGTGACTTCGGCACGAGGGACTCTCCTGTCGATGCGCTGCGTTACCGCGCAGGGAACTGTGGCGTGACGCCAAGGGGCAGGCGGGAGCCGTCAGGGGAAACACTGCCTCCCCCGGGCGTCCGTTAGCGTAGTGCTTCCGCGGCGTCGAAGGAGATAAGGGTATGAGCAATTCTGCCGACTCCCCGGACGAGTCCACGGAACGGGCCGCGGAACGGTCCACGGACCGGCCTGCCGCACGGCGTCCCGCGCTGCGCCCGGTGCGCCTGCTCACCGCAGGCGTCTTCGCCCTCGCCGGGCTCATCTTCGTCACGAGCTTCAACACCGCCAAGGGCACCAACATCCGCACCGACGACTCGCTGCTGAAGCTCTCCGACCTCACCCGGCAGCGCAGCGAGAAGAACAAGGCGCTGGAGAAGTCCACCGGCGCCGTCCGCAGCGACGTCGACGCCCTCGCCCGGCGCGACGACGGCAGCACCCGGGCGGAGGACGCCAAGCTCGGTGCGCTGGAGAAGGCCGCCGGAGCCGAGAAGCTCACGGGCCAGGCCCTCACCGTCACCCTCAACGACGCCCCGCCCGGAGCCACCGCCAACCCGGGCTACCCCAAGCCGCACCCCAACGACCTGGTCATCCACCAGCAGGACCTCCAGGCCGTCGTCAACGCCCTCTGGCAGGGCGGCGCCCAGGGCATCCAGATCATGGACCAGCGCCTCATCTCCACCAGCGCCGTCCGCTGCGTCGGCAACACCCTGATCCTCCAGGGCCGCGTCTACTCGCCGCCGTACACCGTCACCGCTGTAGGTGACCGCGGCAGCCTCAAGAGGGCGCTCACGGCCTCCCCCGCGCTGCAGAACTACCAGCTGTACGTGAAGGCGTACGGGCTCGGCTGGAAAGTCGACGAGCACGAGGCGATGACTCTGCCCGGCTACTCGGGCACAGTGGATCTCCACTACGCGAAGCCCGTGCAGCAGTAGCCGCAGCGGTCACGGGTGACGGGAAGGGGGCCACGCCGTGTCCGTGTCCGTTTCCTCGCGCCTGGTCGTCAGGACCTTCAGCGAGCTCTGCATCACCGTCGGCGCCGTCATCGTCCTGTTCGTCGTCTACGTGCTCTTCTGGACCGGTGTGCAGGCCGCCGGAGCCTCCGACGGGCAGATCGACGCCCTGCGGGACGAGTGGTCGCACCGGCCGGCCGCCACCGCGGCCACCCCCGCCCCCACGGGGTCCGCCGCACCGGCGCCGCCCGCCCCGCCCTCGTACCGCGAGGGGAAACCCTTCGCCGTCATGTACGTGCCCCGGTTCGGCAGGAAGTGGGACTGGCCCGTCCTGGAGGGCACCGGCAGCGGAACCCTGAAGAAGGGCCTCGGCCACTATGCGGGCACGGCGCGCCTCGGCGAGACGGGCAACTTCTCCGTCGCGGGACACCGCAGGACCTACGGCGATCCCTTCAAGGACTTCCCCGAACTGCGGCCGGGCGACGCGGTGGTGCTCAGCGACGGCACGACCTGGTTCACGTACCGCATCGACAGGCTGCCGTACCTGACCGTGCCGAGCGATGTCGGGGTCGTGGACCCGGTGCCGCGGAAGGCCGGGTTCGACGGGCCCGGACGCTATCTCACCCTCACCACCTGCGACCCCGAGTGGGGCAGCAGCCACCGGCTGGTCGCATGGGCACATCTTGATGCGACGCAGCCCGTGAGCAAGGGCAGGCCGGCGGCTTTGACCGGCTGACCCCACCTGCTTGCGGCCGCCCTTTAGTCTGGGTCACGACCGAACGGAAGGGGCAGCATGTACGGCTGGATCTGGCGGCATCTGCCGGGCAACGCATGGGTGCGGGCGTTCATCTCGCTCGTCCTGATCCTCGCGGTGGTGTACGTGCTCTTCCAGTACGTCTTCCCGTGGGCGGAGCCCCTGCTTCCGTTCGGTGACGTGACGGTTGACGGAGAGAACGGGACGAACGGCACATGAGCGCGCGCATTCTGGTCGTCGACAACTACGACAGCTTCGTCTTCAACCTCGTCCAGTACCTGTATCAACTGGGCGCCGAGTGCGAGGTGCTCCGCAACGACGAGGTCGAGCTGAGCCACGCCCAGGACGGTTTCGACGGCGTACTGCTGTCCCCCGGGCCCGGTGCGCCGGAGCAGGCGGGCGTCTGCATCGACATGGTCAGGCACTGCGCGGAGACCGGCATTCCGGTCTTCGGCGTGTGTCTGGGCATGCAGTCGATGGCGGTGGCGTACGGAGGCGTGGTCGACCGGGCCCCGGAACTGCTGCACGGCAAGACGTCGCCGGTGCTGCACGAGGGCGCCGGGGTCTTCGCCGGGCTGCCGTCGCCCTTCACGGCGACGCGCTACCACTCGCTCGCGGCCGCACCGGAGTCCGTTCCGGCCGAGCTGGAGGTGACCGCGCGGACCGCCGACGGGATCGTGATGGGGCTGCGCCACCGTGACCTTCCGGTCGAGGGCGTGCAGTTCCACCCGGAGTCGGTGCTGACCGAGTGGGGTCACCTGATGCTGGCCAACTGGCTCGTGCAGTGCGGCGACGCCCAGGCCGTGGAGCGGTCGGTGGGGTTGGCTCCGGTGGTGGGTGCAGGTAAGGCTGCCGCGTGACGGCGCTCCGTCCCGAACACGATGCCGCCGACGCGCCTTACGAGTACGAGTACGACCCGCAGCAGCAGGCGTACGGGGTGCAGCAGTACGGCGGACAGGGTGATTTCGGGGCGGACGCCCTCGGTGCGGCGGTGGACCGGCTCGCGGACCCGCTGAACGACCCGCTGCCGGGACAGGAGCAGCCGGGCCGGGTGCGGGAGCCGTACGACCCGTACGACCCGTATGCGGGGCAGCAGGGGGCCGTACAGCAGCCTCCCTACCAGGAGCAGCAGTACGGGCAGACGCCGTATCAGTATCCCCAGTACTCCCAGGCGCAGGCGCAGTACCCGGAGCAGCAGTACGAGCAGCCCCTTCAGCCTCAGCCCCTTCAGCCTCAGCCCCTTCAGCCTCAGCCCCTTCGGCCCGGTCCCCGGCCCGAGGAGTGGTACGACCCCGAGGGGTACCGGCGCGACTGGTACGGGCCGCAGCAGGAACAGGAACCACAGCAGGCACAGGCGCCGCAGCAGACCTACGTACAGCCCGGGCCGCAGACGTACGTACGGCCCGAGCCGTATACCTATGCGCCCGAACAGCCTGCGGACGACGAGACGTTCGCACTGCCGACGATCACGCAGACGCCGCGCCGGCGCCGAATAGTCGAGCCCGAGTCCGAGCCTCAGCCCCAGCCCGATTTCGATCCGGACCTCGGTCCCGGCCCCGCTTCCGCCCCCGGCCCCGAGCCCGGTGGTCGTGCCGGGCGCCGCCGGGGGGCCAGGGGCAGTGCGCCGGTGCGCAAGGACAGCACGGGGGTGGTCGTCAGCCGGTTCGTCGGGGAACTGTTCATCACCTTCGGTGTGGTGATGCTGCTGTTCGTGACGTACCAGCTGTGGTGGACCAACGTCCGGGCCGGGATGCAGGCCGACGGGGCCAGGCACAGCCTCCAGGACGGCTGGGCGAAGGGCGGCGCGAAGCCGAAGGCGGCCGGGGCGTTCGAGCCCGGGCAGGGCTTCGCGATCATGCACATCCCGAAGCTGGACGTGAAGGTTCCGGTGGCCGAGGGCATCGACAAGCACAAGGTGCTGGACCGGGGCATGGTCGGTCACTACGCGGACGGCAAGCTGAAGACGGCGATGCCGGCCGACAAGCAGGGGAACTTCGCGGTGGCGGGGCACCGCAACACGCACGGCGAGCCCTTTCGCTACGTCAACCGGCTGGTGAAGGGCGACAAGATCGTCGTCGAGACGCAGGACGCGTTCTACACGTACGAGATGACGTCGATGCTGCCGCAGACGTCGCCGGCAAATGTCTCGGTCATCCGGCCGGTGCCGCCGGGTTCCGGTTTCACCAAGCCCGGGCGGTACCTCACCCTGACGACGTGCACGCCCGAATTCACCAGCACGTACCGCCTGATTGTCTGGGGCAAGATGGTCGACGAGCGGCCCCGGAGCAAGGGCATGCCGGCGGCGCTCGACGGCTGAGAGCGGTCGGGAGAGCAGCCGAGAGCGGCTGAGGGCGGTTCGGTGACCGGCGGAGACCGGTCCGGGCCGGCGACCAGGACATGAGGGACGGGTGCGGTGGCAGCGAGGACCGAGCGGGACGAGCGGACGGAAGGGGACTCCGCGCCGCCGCGTCGGGTCTCGCGTGCGCGGGGGCGGATCGCGGGCGCGATCAGTGTCTTCGGTGAACTGCTGATCACCGCGGGGCTGGTGCTCGGCCTCTTCGTGGCGTACTCGCTGTGGTGGACGAACGTGCTGGCCGACCGTGAGGCGGGCCGGCAGGGCGACGACGTGCGGCACAACTGGGAGAGCAGTGCGCCCGGTGCCCTCGACACCAAGGACGGCATCGGCTTCCTGCACGTGCCCGCGATGAAGAACGGTGAGGTGCTCGTCAGGAAGGGCACCGAAACCAAGGGGCTCAACGCGGGTGTCGCGGGCTACTACACGGACCCGGTGAAGTCCGCCTTCCCGTGGGACAAGCAGGGCAACTTCTCGCTGGCCGCGCACCGGGACGGGCACGGGGCGAAGTTCCACAACATCGACAAGCTGAAGAACGGCGACTCGATCGTCTTCGAGACGAAGGACAACTGGTACGTCTACAAGGTGTACGCGGCCCTGCCGGAGACGTCGAAGTACAACGTGAAGGTGCTGGACCCGGTCCCGAAGGAGTCGGGCAGGACAGGACCCGGCCGCTACATCACGCTGACGACGTGCACGCCGGTCTACACGTCGAGGTACCGCTATGTGGTGTGGGGCGAGCTGGAGCGCACGGAGAAGGTGGACGCGAAGCGGACGCCGCCGGCGGAGCTGGGGTAGCAGTACGCGGGTTCCGGACGGCTTCGTGGGCTTCACACGGCCTCGTGAGTTCTGCGCGGTACGGCGAAGGGCCCCCGGCACGGTGTGTGCCGGGGGCCCTTTCGCGTTTCGCCGTGGCGGCGCGTGCGGCTAGTTGCCGAAGATCCCGCCGCCGTGGTCGCCTCCGCCGCCTCCGCCGATGGCGGTCACGGTCACCGCGGAGCCCTTGGCGACCATGGTGTTGCCGCCCGGGGTGACGGCCATGACCCTGGCGTCGTCCTTGTCGCTCCCGCCGGGACCGGGCTGGACGGTCAGGCCCAGGCCCTCCAGGATGCCCTTGGCCTCGCCGTAGGTCTTGCCCACGAGGTCGCCCGGGATCTGTACCTGCTCGCCGGGCGGCGGGGTCTCCTGCTGCTTGGGCTTGGCGACGATCAGGGTGATCGCGGTGCTGGGGAGAGCCTTGCCCTTGACGCTCTGGCTGATGACGGTGTTCGGCGTCTTCTCGGACTCCTGCTCGGCCTTGCTCACCGTCTCGAAGCCGAGGTTCTTGAGGGTCTGCTCGGCGGCCTCGTACGTCTGACCGGTCAGGTCAGGAACGGTCAGCTGCTTCTTCTTGGCGATGGTGATGGTGACGTCGGAGCCCTTCTCCGCGGACTCACCGCCCTTGGGGGACTGCCTGATGACCGTGCCCTCGGCCTGCTCGGACGACTCCTCCTGCTCGACCTTGGGGACGAAGCCGTCGCTGCGCAGGCGCTTGGAGGCCCGCTCCTGGCTCTGCTCCACGACGTCGGGGATCTTGACCTTGGGGGCGCCGGTCGAGACGACGACGTCGATGGTGTCGCCCTTGTTGATCGTGCCGTCGGCGGGCGTCTGGGAGCAGACGTTGCCCTTTTCCTGGTTCTCGCAGGGCGCGTCGGTGCGCTTGAGCAACAGGTCGACCCTCTTGGCCGACTGTTGCGCGTCGGCGAACTTCTGCCCGACGAGCTTGGGCACGTCCATGGCCTGGGGCTTCTTTTCGCCGTTGAACAGCGAGTTGCCGATGAGGACGGCGCCGACGAGGACCAGGATGCCCGCGACGACCAGCAGGATCGTCGAGGTGTTGCTCTTCTTGGGCTGCTGGCGGCGACGGCCCGCCGGCTCGTCGTAGCCGCCGTTCCCGTTGCCGTAGCCGTCTCCGCCGTTGCCGACGGGCGGCATCATCGCCGTCTGGCCGCCGCCCTGACCGGCCTGGTGCAGGGCGGTGGTGGGCTGGTCGTTGCCGCCGTACCCGTCGTAGCCGCCGTACCCGACCGCGCCGAGGGCGGCGGTCGCGGCCACGGGGCGGCCGTCGAGGCAGGCCTCGATGTCGGCACGCATCTCGTCGGCCGACTGGTAGCGGTAGTCGGGGTCCTTGACCAGGGCCTTCAGGACGATGGCGTCCATCTCGGGCGTGATCTCGGGGTCGAAGTTCGACGGGGCCTGCGGCTCTTCCCGTACGTGCTGATAGGCGACCGCGACCGGTGAGTCCCCGATGAAGGGGGGACGTACCGTCAGCAGCTCGTAGAGCAGGCAGCCGGTGGAGTAGAGGTCGGACCGTGCGTCGACCTGCTCGCCCTTGGCCTGCTCCGGGGAGAGGTACTGGGCGGTGCCGATGACGGCGGCGGTCTGGGTCATCGTCATGCCGGAGTCGCCCATGGCGCGGGCGATGCCGAAGTCCATGACCTTGACCTGGCCGGTGCGCGTCAGCATGACGTTGGCCGGCTTGATGTCACGGTGGACGATCTGGGCGCGGTGCGAGTACTCCAGGGCCTGGAGGATGCCCACGGTCATCTCCAGGGTGCGCTCGGGGAGCAGCTTGCGCCCGGAGTGCAGGAGTTCGCGCAGGGTCGACCCGTCGACGTACTCCATCACGATGTACGGGATGGAGACGTTGTCGACGTAGTCCTCGCCGGTGTCGTAGACGGCGACGATCGCCGGGTGGTTGAGCGACGCGGCGGACTGGGCCTCACGGCGGAACCGGGCCTGGAAGGACGGATCGCGGGCGAGGTCCACCCGGAGCGTCTTCACAGCGACGGTGCGGCCGAGCCGGGTGTCCTGGGCGATGTAGACCTCGGCCATGCCACCACGGCCGAGCACCGAGCCCAGCTCGTACCGGCCGCCGAGGCGACGCGGCTCTTCCATAGCTAATCCAGCCCTCTCCGTCTGTCCCGACCGCACCCGTGCGTGGTCCGGCGGTGTGCTGTTCGCGCATACGGTACCGGGCGGTCCGCACCCGTTCGGCCCGAGACCGTCACCTGATACCTGACCGGTACGTCAACGTGCGCGAATGGGACGGGGTGGTGACCGGGGTCACTCCGGACCCCGGTCGCGGGTGGGGATGTTTCACGTGAAACATCCCCGTCCCCCGGTCCGGCCTACTTCGCGCGGTCGAGTACTGCCTGCATGACGTTCTTGGCGATGGGGGCGGCGAGACCGCCTCCGGAGATGTCACCGCGGGCCGCTTCGCTGTCTTCGACGACCACGGCGACGGCGACCGGGGATCCCTTGTCGGTCTTGGCGTAGGAGATGAACCAGGCGTACGGGTCGCCCTCGTTGTTCACGCCGTGCTGGGCGGTGCCGGTCTTGCCGCCGACGGTGACGCCGTCGATCTGGGCCCTCTTGCCGGTGCCGTCCTTGACGACCGTCTCCATCATCTGCTGGACCTTCTGCGCGTTGTCCGCAGAGAGCGGCTGGCTCATCTCGACCGGGTCGGTCTGCTTGATGACGTCCAGGTTGGGGTCGGTCAGCTTGTCGACCATGTACGGGGTCATCAGCTTGCCGTCGTTGGCGATGGCGGCGGTCACCATGGCCATCTGGAGGGGGGTGGTGGCGGTGTCGAACTGGCCGATGGAGGAGAGCGCGGTCTGCGAGGGGTTCAGCTTCTTGGGCCACACGCTCGCGTTGGAGCGGACCGGGGTGAACTGCTCACTGTTGAAGCCGAACTTCTCGGCCGTCTCCCGCATCTTGTCCGCGCCGACATCGGAGCCGAGCTTGCCGAAGACCGTGTTGCAGGACCACTGCAGCGCGACCCGCAGAGTGGCGTCCTTGCAGGGGATGTCGCCCTCGTTCGGCAGGGGGGTCGTGGTGCCGGGCATGATCCACGGCAGCGGCGTGTCGGTCTTGTCGTCGATGTTCGTGACCTTGCCGTGCTCCAGTGCCGCGGCTGCCGTCACGACCTTGAAGGTCGAACCCGGCGGGTAGGTCTGGCGCAGTGCCCGGTTGAGCGAGATGTCGTCCGGGTTGACCTTCTTGTCGAGCTTCTTCCACTCCTCGCCGTCCGCCATGCCGGCGATCTTGGACGGGTCGTACGAGGGGGTGCTCGCCAGCGCGAGGATCTTGCCGGTCTTCGGGTCGAGGGCGGCGACGGCGCCCTTCTTGCCCATCAGGCCCTTGTAGGCGGCGCGCTGCGCGTCGCCGTTGAGGGTGGTGACGACGCTGCCGCCCTTCTTCTCCTCGCCCGAGAACAGGGAGAGCGTCCGGTCGAAGAAGAGACGGTCGTCGGTGCCGGTGAGGATGCCGTCGTTGAGCTTCTCCAGCTGGGTGGCGCCGTAGACCTGCGAGGCGAAGCCGGTGACGGGGGCCCACATGGGGCCGTCCTTGTACGTGCGCTTGTACTTGAGGTCGCCGTTCTTGGCCTCGACGGAGCCGGTGATGGCCTTGCCGTCGACGACGATGTCGCCGCGCGGGTGGGCGTAGCGCTCGACGAGGACGCGGCGGTTGTCCGTGTGGCTCTTGAGCTTGTCGCCCTGGACGTACTGGACCCAGTTGACCCGTACGAGCAGTGCGAGGACCAGGATTCCGCAGAAGATGGCAACCCGGCGCAGGGGCTTGTTCACGGTCGGACCACCTGGGTCATCTCGGCGTCGGGGGACGGTGCGGGGGCGGGGGCGGGGCGCCGCGCGGTGTCGCTGATGCGCAGCAGGATGGCCACCAGCGCCCAGTTGGCGATCACGGAGGAACCGCCCTGCGCGATGAACGGCATGGTCATGCCGGTCAGCGGGATGAGGCCGGTGACGCCGCCCGCGACGACGAAGACCTGGAGGGCGAAGGCGCCGGAGAGCCCGATGGCGAGGAGCTTGCCGAAGGGGTCGCGCGCCGCCAGCGCCGTACGGATGCCGCGCTCGATGAGCAGGCCGTACAGCAGGATGAGCGCCATCAGGCCGGTCAGGCCCAGTTCCTCGCCGATGGTGGCGAGGATGTAGTCGCTCTTGGGGGCGATGCCGCCGATGAAGCGGGAGTACCCCTGGCCGAGTCCGGAGCCGAACAGGCCGCCGGACCCGAAGGAGAACATCGACTGGGCGGTCTCGGTGACCAGGCCGCATTCGCCCTGTACGCACTTCGTGGCCAGCGGGTTCAGCCAGTCGTTGACGCGGGACTGGACGTGCGTCGCGAAGGTGGCGACGCCGACCGCGCCCGCGGCGCTGAGGGTGAGACCGAAGACGACCCAGCTGGTGCGCTCGGTGGCGACGTACAGCATGATCACGAAGAGGCCGAAGAAGAGCAGCGAGGTGCCCAGGTCGGTCTCGAAGATCAGGATCATCAGGCTGAGCGCCCAGATCGCGAGGATCGGGCCGAGGTCGCGGCCGCGCGGCAGGTACATCCCCATGAAGCGGCGGCTGGCCAGGGCGAGCGCGTCCCGTTTCACCATGAGATAGCCCGCGAAGAAGATCGCGATGATGATCTTGGCGAACTCGCCGGGCTGCAGCGAGCCGAGGCCGGGGATGGTGATCCAGATCTTCGCGCCGTTCACGCCGGGGAAGAACATCGGCAGGATCAGCAGCACGAGGGCCACGACCATCGAGATGTACGTGTACCGCTGGAGGACCCGGTGGTCCTTGAGGAGCAGCAGAACGCCCAGGAAGAGCGCGACGCCGACGGTCGACCACATCAGCTGCTTGGCCGCCATCGGCCCGCCGAGCGCGGCGGTGGTGATCGACGGCTCCTGGTCGAGCCGCCAGATGATCACCAGCCCGAGTCCGTTGAGCAGGGTCGCGATGGGCAGCATCAGCGGGTCCGCGTACGGGGCGAACTTGCGCATCATGAGGTGCGTGATGCCGGCGAGGAGGCTGAGCCCCACTCCGTATCCGAGCATGCCCGCGGGCAGGGTGCCTTCCTTGGCGAGCCCCACGTTGGCGTACGCGAAGACCGGGATGGCGACGGCGAACGCGAGCATGACCAGCTCGGTGTTGCGCCTGCTGGGTGCTTCGATCGCGCCGATGGTGGTCGTGTTGGTGACAACGCTCATGGTGGTGTGGGCCCCCTACGGTGTGGCCGGCTTACCGCACTGCGAGGCCAGTTCCTGCTCTTCCTCGGAGAGGGTGGGGCCGGGAGCGGGGGCGCTCGGAGTGGGTGTGGCTGCGTTCGGCGGCGTCTTGGCGCCGTTCTTGGCGCCCGGCGTCTTGCCGGGGTCGGGCTGGGCCGGCGGCTTCGGCGGCGGAGCGGTGCGCTGCTCGGACTTCTTCTTGCAGGCGGACGCCTGGAGCGCGAGCTTCTCGATCTTCTCGCGCGCCTGGGCGAGGTCGCCGGCCGGCAGCGTGTTCTTGACCTCCTTGGACTGGAAGTCCGGGAGGTACTTGAGTTCGATCTCGGGGTGGTCCTTCTCGATCTTCGAGAGAGAGACCCACGGAAGGTCCTGGTCGACGCCCCGGTAGAGCGCGACGTGCTCGCTGCTGGCACCGACGTAGTACTGGGTCTGGGTCCAGCGGTAGCCGCCGTACAGACCGCCTCCGACGACGGCGAGCGCCAGCGCGAGGTACAGCGATCTCTTCAGCCACTTGCGGCCCGGGGACTTCACGAAGTCCTCGCCGTTGTACATGTCGAAGGTGTCGTCGGGGAGGCTTCCGCCGTACCCGCCGCCGCTGCCCGCGGGACCGAAGCTGCCCGAGGGCGGCTGCGGCCGGGGGGACGGCGTGGGGCGGCCGAGGCCGGCCGCCCGGCCGGCTGGGGTCTGCATGGCGCCGCTGTCGTGGAGCTGGATCTGGTTCTCGGCGACGGCGCCGACGATGACCGGGGTGTCGTTGAGCTGCCCGGCCAGGGTGTCGTTGCCGTCGACGTCCAGGACGTCGGCGACGATGCAGGTGATGTTGTCGGGGCCGCCGCCGCGCAGTGCCAGCTCGATGAGGTGCTGGACGGTCTCCTGCGGGCCCTGGTAGCTGGCGAGCGTCTCCTCCATCGTCTGGTGGGAGACGACGCCGGACAGGCCGTCGGAGCAGATCAGATAGCGGTCGCCGGCCCGCACCTCACGGATGGAGAGGTCGGGTTCGACGTGGTCGCCGCTGCCCAGCGCGCGCATCAGCAGGGAGCGCTGCGGGTGGGTGGTGGCCTCTTCCTCGGTGATGCGGCCCTCGTCGACGAGGCGCTGCACCCAGGTGTGGTCCTGCGTGATCTGGGTGAGGACGCCGTCGCGCAGCAGGTACGCGCGAGAGTCCCCGACGTGTACGAGGCCGAGGCGCTGGCCGGTCCACAGCAGGGCGGTGAGCGTGGTGCCCATGCCCTCCAGCTGGGAGTCCTCCTCGACCATCATGCGCAGCTGGTCGTTGGCCCGCTGCACGGCGGTGCCCAGGGAGGTCAGGATGTCCGACCCGGGCACGTCGTCGTCGAGCTGGACCAGCGTGGAGATCACCTCGGAGGAGGCGACCTCGCCGGCGGCCTGACCGCCCATGCCGTCGGCGATCGCCAGAAGACGGGGACCGGCGTAGCCGGAGTCCTCGTTCCCCTCGCGGATCATGCCCTTGTGCGATCCGGCGGCGAAGCGCAGGGACAGACTCATACGCACCTCGCCCGTCGGCTCCGGGTACACCGGGTTTCGAGCCACACTGCCCACCCTCCGGTCGGGAGCGCGCTCGGGCCCGTGGCCAGGGCGCTGGGGCCCTGTGCCGGGGCCGCTGCGGCTCGCTCGCTCCGCTCGCTCATTGTCGTACTACTTCCGCAGCTCGATGACGGTCTTGCCGATGCGGATCGGTGCGCCCAGCGGAATCGGTTGCGGCGTGGTGAGCCGGTTCCGGTCGAGATAGGTGCCGTTGGTGGATCCCAGGTCCTCGACGATCCAGTTGCCGTCGCGGTCCGGGTAGATCCTGGCATGCCTGCTGGACGCGTAGTCGTCGTCCAGCACGATCGTCGAATCGTGCGCGCGGCCCAGCGTGATGGTCTGCCCCTGGAGCGCCACCGTGGTTCCGGTGAGGCTGCCTTCAGAGACGACCAGCTTGGTCGGGGCGCCGCGGCGCTGGCGTTGCTGCTGCGGCGGGGGTGCGGCCTGTTGGCGCCCCCCGCCGGTGTTCTGCTGCTGGGTACGCGTGTCGGACGCATTGCCGCGGCGTGAGCCGCGTTGCGTGACGCGCGTACCGAACAGGTCGCTGCGGATGACCTGGACGGCCACAATTACGAATAGCCACAGGACAGCTAGGAAACCTAGCCGCATGACCGTCAGGGTCAGCTCTGACATTGCCCCCGCTTCACCCTTCGGCTTGCCGGTAAACGATGGTGGTGCTGCCCACGACGATCCGCGAGCCGTCGCGGAGCGTAGCGCGGGTGGTGTGCTGGCCGTCCACCACGATGCCGTTGGTGGACCCGAGGTCCTGGATCGTCGCAGGCGTGCCCGTGCGGATCTCGCAGTGCCGGCGGGAGACGCCGGGGTCGTCGATCCGTACGTCGGCCTCTGTGCTGCGGCCCATCACGAGGGTGGGCCGGGAAATCTGGTGCCGGGTGCCGTTGATCTCGATCCAGCGCCGGATCTGGGCGCCGGGCATGGGGCCCGGGCCTGCTCCGGGCGTGCGCCGGTCGGCGCCCGGGCCGGGGCGGGCCGGGCCGCCGGGCGGGGCCTGCGGCATGGGCGGTGCGCCGCCGGAGGCCGGGGGCGGGTAGCCGTATCCGCCGCCGCGGGGGGCGGAGGGGGCTGCGGGGCCCGGGTCGGAGGGGGCTGCGACCTGCGAGGTGCTCGAAGCGAGCGTGCGGCTGCGTACCCGGTAGAGACCCGTGTCGAGGTCGTCCGCCTTCTCCAGGTGGACCTTGATGGGGCCCATGAAGGTGTAGCGCTGCTGCTTCGCGTAGTCGCGGACCAGGCCGGACAGCTCGTCGCCCAGCTGACCGGAGTACGGGCTCAGGCGCTCGTAGTCCGGGGTGCTGAGCTCGACGATGAAGTCGTTGGGGACGACGGTCCGCTCGCGGTTCCAGATCGTTGCGTTGTTGTCGCACTCGCGCTGGAGGGCGCCGGCGATCTCGACGGGCTGGACCTCTGACTTGAAGACCTTGGCGAAGGTGCCGTTCACCATGCCTTCGAGCTTTTGTTCGAAACGCTTCAGGACTCCCATGGGGCACCTCCTCCGTCGTTGTCGTCCTGGTACTGCTTACTGATCGTATCCACGCGCCGGGAAAACGGCTGGTTCCCCTTGTCCGCCCAGTCGATGAGTGTCACCCCTCACAAGGGATCGTAGAGGTGGCTTGCTGACAGTGTCCCGCACGCGTGCTTCTCCCTGGAGGAGTGGGTGCCCGAGGACGGCGTTCCACTGGCGGGTCCCCGGAAACTATGCGTGTGAATCCACCCCGACCACCGTGCTAATCTTCTTCTTGTCGCCAGCCAGTCGCACAAACCAGTGCGGGGAATCGAACGACATCACTCATGCGCGAGTGGCGGAACGGCAGACGCGCTGGCTTCAGGTGCCAGTGTCCTTAGGGACGTGGGGGTTCAAATCCCCCCTCGCGCACTTTGAGATTCGGGTCTCACCGTGAAAACGGTGGGGCCCGTTTCTGTATGTCCGTTTACTGGTCCTGCTCTGGCGGTTTCGCTCGTCCGGCTGGGCCGGTGTCTTGCTGGTCGGAGGCGGTTGTGACGCGGTCGAGGCTGTTCGGTGTCGGTGCGCTGGTGCTGACGGGACTGGCAGCGGCGCAGCAGCTGATGCTGGTCGTGGGTCTCGGGGGCTGGCTGCCCGGGTGGCAGCCGTGGCCCTATCTGCTGCTCGCGGCGGTGCTCTGGCTGGTAGCGAAGCCCTGGTGGCTGGAGAACGGGCCGCGCGGCGCCGGAGTTCCCGGGCCCTGGACCCAGCTGGAGAAGTGGCTGCGGCGGATCCCGGCGTGGGCGTACGTGGTCGCGGCCCTCGCCCTGACCGCGGGCGTGTGGGCCTGGCTGCAGGACTTCGAGCCGTACCTCGGTCATGAGGAAGCGGTCTACGCGAACAAGGCGCGCTTCTGGTTCGACGGGACGCCGGATGCGGGATGGGGCGTCTACCGGCCGGTCGGACTGCCCGCGCTGGGCACGCTCGCGCTGTGGCTGACGGGGTACGAGGGATACGCCTCGGGCGGCGGCACGGGCGCGCTGCGGGCGGTCGCGCTCGTACTGGCGCTGGTGATGCTCTGCACGACCTACCTCGTGGCACGCGCGTGGACGTCGCCCCGGCGGGCAGTGGTGGTGGTCCTGGTGCTGCTGAGCGGCCTGGGGTTCCTGCGGCGGGTACCGGAGTACCTGAACGACATCGGGTCGACCGCGTTGCTGCTGATGGTCGTGTTCCTGCTGGTCAGGGCGCAGGAGCGGGCGGGCACGAAGGCGGGTGCGCGGGCACTGCTTCTCGTGCCGTTCGTCGCGCTGGCCGCTTTCTATCTGCGGTACGGAGTGGTGGGCAACCTCCTGGCCGTCGCGCTGGCCGGCGTCCTCGCGTACGGGCCGCGGGCCTGGCTGGCGCTGGGACGGCGGCTGTGGGCGGCGGTCGGGGTGCTCGCGCTGGGTCTCGTACCGCACTTCCTGTACGCGACGGAGCGCACCGGGAAGCCGCTGGGGATGATCCTTTCGGCGACCTCGCAGGCCAACCGGGAGTACGTCGGGGACGGGCTGGTCTATTACCTCAGCGTCTTCCCCTACCGGCTGGCCGGGGACCTGGGCGCGGTGGTGATGGCCGCGGGTGTGTGCGCGGCGGTCGCGGCGTGGCTGCGTGTGCGGCGGGGCGGCCGGGGCGAGGGCGGCGTACGGGCCGACGACCGGCGGCGGGTGTTCCTGGGGGCTGCGGCGCTGCTGGTGTTCGTGGTGCTGGGGGTGGCGACGGACGGGGAGCCGCGGTTCGTGTACCTGCCGGTGACGCTGCTCACGATCCTCGGCGTGCAGGCAGTCGCCGAGCTCACGCGGGCGTGGGCGCCGCGGGTGCTGGTGTGCGTGGGCGTGCTGGCCGGTCTGACGGTGCTCGGCACGGCGCAGGTGGTGGCACACGGGGCGATGCCCGGGCCGTCGTCGCTGGGCGCCTCGACGGTGCCGGTGGCGCGGGCGCTGGCGGCGCAGGACGGGGAGAGCTGTCTGATCGTCACGGGGTACGAGCCGGAGTTCGGCTGGTACTCGGGGTGCGACGCGGTGACGTACCGCCAGTACCGGGGGATGAAGGTGGAGCCGGGGACCCGGGTGAGCTTCGTGCGGTTCGAGAAGGGGCGGCTGCAGCCGGACGCGGCAGGGGTGCGGCAGTTGATCGGCGGGCGTCCGGCGACGCTGCTGCGGATGCCGGCGGCGGACGGCGGGTCGGCGGGGGCGGCAACGGTGTGGAGCGTGCGGTTCTAGTGCCGCCTCTTTGAGGGGGCGGGCGTGCGGGACGACGGGGTGTGTGCTGAAGAGCCGTGGGTGCGGCGCCGGCGCGGCCTCTTTGAGGTGCTGGTGATCGCCGGTGCTGCTGCGGCGGTGCTTCAGCCGCGGCTGTTGTTGTAGCGCAGCAGGTAGGACGCGAAGCGGGCGAGGTCGTCCTCGGACCAGTCGGCGAGGCGTTCCTGGTAGGCGGCGTGGCGGCTGGCGTGGGTGGCGGTGAGGGTGGCCGCGCCCGCCTCGGTGGGGTGCAGGACCTGGACGCGGTGGTCGTCGGGGTCGGGACGGCGTTCCACCAGGCCGAGCCTTTCGAGGACGGTGAGCTGCCGGCTGACGGTGGACTTGTCGAGCATGTAGTGCGCGGCGAGGTCGGTGGCGCGGCAGCCCTGCTGGTCGTGGATGTGCGCGAGGAGCGTGTACGAGACCAGGGGCAGGTCCGGGTGGAGGCGGGCGGCGGTGGCGCGGGCCCGGCGGGCGAAGGCGGTCAGTTCGCGCTCGATGGTGTCGACGGCGGTGCTGCGCCGGGGGCGTTGGAGGTTTTCGGGGTCCTGGGGCTGCTGGGGCTGCTGGGTGGTCATGGGTGTGGTTTGCCCTCCGCTCGATTGGTTGTAGAGTACATCCATCGATGTGGTTGTAATTGCCAACCACTGTGTCGTGTTCCCCCTGGAGTCTGTTGATGTCTGCGTCCCCCACAGGTAAGAGCGGTACGGGAGCGTCGCTGCGGCACGTGCTCGGCCACCTCGTCACCCCGCTGCTGATGTGCATCGGCATGGGACTGGCCTACCTGGGCGCCTTCCACGCCCCGGAACCGCACCACCTGCGGGTCGACGTCGTCGGCTCCGGGCAGAGCGCACAGGTGCTGGCGCAGACGCTGCACGACAAGGGGGCGGGCGCACTCGACGTACGTACCGTCGTGGACCGGTCGGCAGCGCGGTCGCAGCTCATGGACCGGGAGATCTACGGGGCGTACGTACCCGGAGCCGAGCCCGAACTGATGGTCGCCACAGCCGGGTCCGACACGACCGCGACCGTCGTCCAGAAGGTCTTCACGGAGCTGGCGGCGAAGCAGGGAGCGCCGCTCAGGGTGACGGACGTGGCGCCGGTGTCGTCCGGCGACCCGACGGGGCAGGGGCTGTTCTTCCTGCTCGTCGCCCTGAGCATCGGCTCGTACGCATCCGTGGCGGTGATCGGCGGAGCCGGAGCGGTGCTGCCGCTGCGGATCAGGGCGCTGCTCGCCCTCGGCATGTCACTCGTCGTGAGCGCGATCGGGGCGGTCTTCGCGGGCCCGCTCTTCCACCTCGTGGACCAGGGGCTGGCCGGAGTGTGGGCGATGTCGTGGCTGTACACGGCGGGCATCCTGCTGGTCGGCGTCGGGCTGCACACCTTCCTCAAGAGGTGGACGACGCTGGGCGTGATGGTGCTGTTCGTGATGCTCAACTTCACCAGCTCGGGTGGCATCTTCAAGCCCGAGCTCCAGTCCGGCTTCTTCGCCTCCCTGCACTCCTTCTGGAACGGCGCGGGCTTCATCGAGGGTGCACGCGGACACGTGAACTTCGACGGGAACGGTGTGGGACGCAGCGTGCTGGTACTGGCGCTGTGGTTCGTGGCGGGCGCCGCCGTGATGGGCGCGGCGGCACTGGGAGAGGCGGCACGGCGGCGCAGGGAGGCCGCGGCGCCGGCCGGTGCGGAAGTGATGACGGCCGATGCGGAAGCCGGTGCGGCAGCGGGCGTTCCGGCTGGGCGGCCGGCCCTGGCGGGGCGCGGGGCGCACGCGGGACCGGTGGCCTCGGAAGGCCCGGTCGAGGAGGAGTTGGAGGAAGCGGTCGGCGTGTGAGCCGGGCGTGAACGCGAGCGGGCCAGAACGGCCCCGGACCTGGTCCGGGGCCGTTCTTCATACTTTTCCCCGGTTATCCACAGGTGGTTGGAGCACCACATCGACAACGGCGTTACGGTCGTGGGGAATTGATTTCGGGGCCGCGGCAAGCGGCTCCTGGTGCGGTACGGAGCGGGGGAGGCGGCACGTGATGAGCGAGGCCGGAAACGGAGCGGGGACCGGACGGATTCCGGCGGTGGAGGGCTTCGCGCGGCGGGCCTTCCCGGGTACGGGGGAACCGGGAGCCGGGAAGTCGGGCGGGGGCACGCCGGGGGCCGGGCAGCCCGTGTCGCGCAAGCAGGAGGGCAAAGCGCTGCGGGCCAGGGTGCCGCGAGGGGCGCACAGCAGCTTGGTGCTCGACGCGGGACGCCCGGACGCGGTGCGCGCCGTCGAGGAGTCCGGCCGGGGACGCGTCGCCTCCCTGACGCCCCTGCGGGTGGGACGGATGGCAGCCACCCCCTTCTCCTTCCTGCGCGGCGCCGCCGGACTGATGGCCTACGACCTGGCCGGCACGCCCGTCAGCGGGATCGCCGCACAGATATGCGGGGACGCGCACGCCGCGAACTTCGGGCTCTACGGGGACGCCAGAGGCCGCCTCGTCATCGACCTGAACGACTTCGACGAGACCGTCGTCGGACCGTGGGAATGGGACGTCAAACGCCTCGCGACGTCACTGGTACTGGCAGGACGCGAGGCCGGGGCCGACGAGAACACATGCCGGCAAGGAGCGTTCGACGCCGTCGGTGCCTACCGGCGGACCATGCGGCTGATGGCGAAGATGCCCGCCGCCGACGCCTGGAACGCGATAGCCGACGAGGAGCTCGTCTCCCACGCCGACGCCCGCGACCTGCTGGGCACCCTGGAGAAGGTCTCGGAGAAGGCCCGCAGGAACACCAGCGCCCGCTTCGCCGCCCGGTCCACGGAACGGGCCGAGGACGGCAGCCGCCGCTTCGTGGACGCGCCGCCGGTACTGCGCCGGGTCCCCGACGCCGAGGCGGCGGCCGTGGCCTCGGCACTGGGCGAGTACCTGGGCACCGTCGCGCAGGACCGGCTGCCGCTGCTCGCCCGGTACGCGATACACGACGTGGCGTTCCGGGTGGTCGGCACCGGCAGCGTAGGCACCCGGTCGTACGTGGTGCTGCTGCTCGACCACCGGGGCGAGCCGCTGGTGCTCCAGGTGAAGGAAGCCCGGGCGTCGGCACTGGCCCCGTACCTCCCGAAGGCCGGGTTCGCGATACCCGGGCCTGACCACGAGGGCCGGCGGGTGGTGCTCGGACAGAAGCGCATGCAGGTGGTCAGCGACATCCTGCTCGGCTGGTGCACCGTCGACGGACTGCCCTTCCAGGTGAGGCAGTTCAGGAACAGGAAGGGGAGTGTGGACCCGGCTGCGCTGGCAGCCGACCAGGTCGACGACTACGGGCGGATGACCGGCGCCCTCCTCGCCCGCGCCCACGCGCACAGCGCCGACCCGGAGGTCGTCGCCGGGTACTGCGGGAAGAACGAGGAGTTCGACGAAGCCGTCGCCGATTTCGCCGTGGCCTACGCGGACCGCACGGAGGCCGACCACGCGGTCCTCGCGACCGCGGTCAAGAACGGGCGGATCGCGGCGGAGACGGGGGTGTGAGGGGCGGGAGCTGGGGTGGGGGTGAGGGTGGGGTGGGAGGGGGGCTGGGGGGAGGGAGGGGGAGCCCCCCCCAGAGTCGATAGGACCGTAGGCTGGACGGGTGACTCAGGATGCCGCCGGGGGACCGGCTACCCCCAAGGAAGACGTACAGCCCGCCGAGGGTGCGGCCGGTGAGCGGCCCGAGGCGCGGCTGGAGAAGGCGGTGGGGGCTGCCGAGCAGGCGCTGATCGAGTTCGAGATCGCGGTGGACACCTTCCGGATCGAGGTCGAGAACTTCTCCCGCCTGCACCACCAGAAGCTCGGCCCGATGTACACGCGGCTCGACGAGCTGGACGCGCAGATCGCGGAGGCTCGTGCCCGCACGACCGGGGACCCCGAGGACCTGGTGAAGGCGCGGGAGGCGCGGGCGCTGGTCATGCCGATGCCGGGGGTGGAGGAACTGTTCCACGACTGGATGGACTCCGACGGGCTGTCGCCGGAGGCCGCCGCGATGCTGACCGAGCAGCCGGTGCGGCCGCCGGAGCGGGTGCGGCCCAGCGAGGAGGCCCGGAAGGTGTACCGCGAGCTGGTCCGCAAGGCGCACCCCGACCTGGCGCGCGAGGAGGCCGAGCAGGCCCGGCGCGAGGAGTTCATCAGCCGGGTGAACGCCGCCTACGCGCGCGGTGACGAGGCGCAGCTGCGGGAGCTGGCCGAGGAGTGGGCGGCCGGCCCGGTGCCCGAGGTGCGGCGCAGCGAGAGCGAGGAGCTGTACGCGCGGCTGGAGTGGCTGTCGCAGCGCAAGGAGCTCCTGACGCTCGTCGCCCGTGACCTGGAGGAGAGCGCCATCGGGTCGATGCTGCGGATGGCGCCGGAGGACCCGGACCGGCTGCTGGAGGAGATCGCCGAGCAGCTGCTGGCTCAGGTTTCCGAGCGGGAGGCCGAGCTGGCCCGGTGGGTGCAGTAGCGTTCCGGGACGGTTGTGGCGGTGTTGCCGCCGCGGCCGGTGTGAAGGAACTGATCGTGTGCGTACGAGAGAAGGCCTGACCCATGAATTTCGCCTCCATGCCCTCGGTGGACGCCGCGTCGGTACCGGCCGACGGCCTGGTGCTGGACGTCCGGGAGACCGACGAGTGGGCGGCCGGGCACGTCGAGGGTGCGCTGCACGTGCCGATGAGTGACTTCGTCGCCCGGTTCGGCGAGGTCACCGAGGCGGTCGCGGACGGCCGCCGCGCCCATGTGATGTGCCGGGTCGGCGGGCGGTCCGCGCAGGTGACGCAGTACCTGGTGCAGCAGGGCATCGACGCGGTGAACGTCGAGGGCGGGATGCTCGCCTGGGACGGCGCCGGCCGCCCGATGGTCGCCGACGGCGACGCCCCCGCATTCGTACTCTGAGCAGATCTCCGAGTCCTCGGGTGGATGGGTCCTAGCCCAGCGGGTGGGCGGCCAGCAGGTCGCCCAGGGTTTCCTCGTGGGCGGCGGCCGGGCCGAGGGAGAGCTCCAGCTGTTTGGCCCAGGCGTGGTAGCGGTGCAGCGGGTAGTCGGTGTCGGCGCCGAAGCCGCCGTGCAGGTGCTGTGCGGTCTGGACGGTGCGGCGTACGCCGTCGGACGCCCAGATCTTGGCGACCGCGACGTCTCCGGCGAGGGGCAGTGCACCGCCCGCGCCCGTGCTGAGGCGCCAGGCGGCCTGCCAGAGGGTGACTTCCATGGCGCGCAGGTCGATGTAGCGGTCGGCGGCCTGGACGGCGACCGCCTGGAACGTGGCGACGGGGAAGCCGAACTGCTCGCGCTGCGAGGTGTATTCGGCGGACATCGTGAGGACGCGTTCGCCGAGGCCGAGGGCCTGTGCGCAGGTGCCGGTGGTGAGCAGGGCGTGCAGCCACTCCCACGCGGCTCCTTCGGTGATCGTTTCGTGGGGTGCGGTGCGTACGGAGTCCAGGCGTACTTCGGCGAGGAGTTCGCCGCTGGTGGAGACCTGATCGGTGAGTGTGACGCCGGTACGGTCGCGAGGGATCAGGGCGAGTACGGTGCGGCCCTCGCCGGTGTGGGCGGGCACCGCGATCCGGTCGGCGTGCTGCGCCCACGGCACGGCGGTCTGTACGCCGTCCAGGACCCATTCGTCGTTGTCCCGCCGCCGTGCGGTGACGGCGAGCGGGGCGGGGTCGTGTCCAGTGCTGCCGTGGGCGGCGGCCGTCAGGACCAGTTCGCCGCGCCCCACCCGTGGCAGGAGGTCCTCGGCCAACTCCTTTGCCCCGTAGCGCTGTACGGCCAGTGCGACCGCGCTCGTCTCCAGCAGGGGTACCCGGGCGAGGACCTTCGCGGACTCCCGCAGGACGAGGCACAGGGCGATCGGGTCCAGGCCCGCGCCGCCGTGTGCCGGGTCCAGCAGCAGGCTCAGCAGGTCGGCGTCCGCGAGCTTCGCCCACAGGGGCCGGTCGAAGTCGTCGGCGACGGCGCCCGGGGTGAGTGCCGGGCTCGGTACCGCGTCGGGCGCAGCCCCGGCGAAGACGGCCTTTGCCGCTTCGGTGGCCGCCTGCTGCTCCTCGGTGAAGGTGAAGTCCACTGCCTGCCCTCCCGTACCCGTGCACACACTGACGTCTGACGGTGCGTCAAGATAGAACACGTTCTACGGGAAGGGAATGGTGCTGCGGGTGCCGATGCGGGTGCGGAGCTCCGCCCTCGGCCGGGCAGAGCCCCGCCCTCGGCCGCCGCACCCGTGTTTCAGCGGTCGAATCGCAGCGGTCGAACTTCAGCGGTCGAAGTCCAGCTCCACTTCCCCGGTGGCCGGATGGGACTGGCAGGCCAGTACGTATCCCGCCTCGGTCTCCTCCGCCTCCAGTGCGTAGTTGCGGTCCATCCGCACTTCGCCCCGGACCAGGAACGCCCGGCACGTCCCGCACACCCCGCCCTTGCAGGCGTACGGCGCGTCCGCGCGGGCCCGCAGTACCGTCTCGAGCAGCGATTCGCCGTCCTGGACCGGCCAGGTGCCGGACCTGCCGTCGAGCGTCGCGGTCAGGGTGCCGCCCACGGCGGCGGGTACGGTCGCGGCCGGAGCGGCGGAGGCGGGTGCGTCGTCGACGTGGAAGATCTCCTCGTGGATACGGTCCCGGGCGACCCCGAGCCCGCGCAGTGCCCGCTCGGCGCCCTGCACCAGGCCCAGCGGCCCGCACAGGTACCAGCCGTCGATCTCCTCGACCGGCAGCAGCGCCGGGAGGAGCTCGGTCAGTCTCTCCTCGTCGAGCCGTCCGGACGGCAGCCCCGACTGCTGCTCCTCCCGCGAGAGTGCGGTGACCAGCTGGAACCGGTCGGGGAAACGGTCCTTGAGGTCGGCGACCTCCTCCAGGAACATCGTCGATGCCGCCGTCCGGTCGCTGCGGACCAGGCAGAACCGGGCGTCCGGGCGCCGGGCGAGCAGCGTCGCCGCGATTGAGAGGACCGGGGTGATGCCGCTGCCGCCGACGACCGCCGCGAAGTACCCCTTCCGTGGCTCCAGGGTGAACCGGCCCATCGGCGGCATTGCCTCGACGGTGTCCCCGACCAGCAGTTCCTTCAGTGCGTACGTCGAGTAGGCGCCGCCGTCGACGAGGCGGATACCGACCCGCAGCACCGGTTCGGCGGGGGCGAGGGCTGCGGGTGCGCAGATCGAGTACGTGCGCCGGATCTCCTGCCCGTCCACGATCCGCCGCAGCGCCAGGTGCTGCCCCGGCACGTGCCGGAAGGTCTCGCGCAGCTCGGGCGGCACGGCGAGGGTAACGGCCACCGCGTCGTCGGTGAGCCGCTCGATGCCCCGGACCCGGAGCGGGTGGAACGGCATCTACAACTCCTTGAAGTGGTCGAAGGGTTCGCGGCAGGACACGCAGCGGCGCAGTGCCTTGCACGCGGTGGAGGAGAACCGGCTGAGCAGTTCGGTGTCGATGGATCCGCAGTGCGGGCAGCGGATGGCGAGGGACAGGGGTATCGGCTCCGCGACGGCACTGCCGACAGCGCTGCTGCCGACCTCGCGGGTCGTGCGCGGCGGTGCGATCCCGAACGCGGCGAGCTTGCGCCGCCCTTCGGCACTGATGTCGTCCGTGGACCAGGCCGGCGCGAGGACGGTGCGGACCGTCACCTCGGCCATGCCGCCGCTCTCGTGGAGGATCCGCTCGATGTCCGCCGACATCGCCTCGATGGCCGGGCAGCCGGTGTACGTGGGGGTCAGTTCGACTTCTACCCGGCCGGGGCCCGAGACGTGGACGGCGCGCAGTACGCCCAGTTCCGCCAGGGTGAGGACGGGCAGTTCGGGGTCGGGGACCGAGCCCGCCAGGCGGCGCAGCTCCGTCTCCAGCGCGGTGTCCTGCCGTACTTCTCCGGTCACCATGTCGCCCCCGGGTGGCTGCGGTGCAGGTGCTGCATTTCGGCGAGCATCCGGCCGAACGGCTCGGTGTGCAGGCCCTGCCGTCCGGCGCCCGCCATCCATCCTCCGGTGCGCGGTGTCTCGGGCAGGGTGAGGGTGGCCTGCTCCACGACGGCTGTCACGGAGGCCAGCCAGTCGGTCTCCAGTGCCTGCCGGTCGACCCCTTCCAGGCCTTCGACGGGCTGGAACGGCTCGCCGGTGAACCGCCACAGCGCGTCCACCGCCCGCTGCATCCGTCCGTGGCTCTCGGCAGTGCCGTCGCCCAGGCGCAGCGTCCACTGCTCGGCGTGGTCGCGGTGGTACGCCGTCTCCTTGACGGCCTTCGCCGCGAGGGGCGCGAATTCGCTTTCACCGGCCGCCAGCTGTCCGTACAGGAGGTGCTGGTAGGTGGAGAAGTAGAGCTGCCGGGCGAGGGTGTGGGCGAAGTCGCCGTTCGGCTGTTCCACGAGCTGGAGGTTGCGGAAGGAGCGTTCCTCGCGGAGGTAGGCCAGTTCGTCCTCGTCGCCGGCGAGGGAGAGCAGGATGCGGGCCTGGCCGAGGAGGTCCAGTGCGATGTTGGCGAGGGCGACTTCCTCCTCCAGTACGGGGGCGTGGCCCGCCCACTCCCCCAGCCGGTGGGAGAGGATCAGGGCGTCGTCGCCCAGTGCCAGGGCTGCCGTCCGGGAAATCGCTGCTGCGGTCACAGGTGCTTCACCCCGTCCGGGATCTTGTAGAAGGTGGGGTGGCGGTAGGGCTTGTCGCCGGCCGGTTCGAAGAAGGAGTCCTTCTCGTCGGGGGAGGACGCGGTGATCTCCGCGGACGGCACCACCCAGATCGAGACGCCCTCCGACCTGCGGGTGTAAAGGTCGCGTGCGTTGCGCAGCGCCATTTCGGCGTCCGGGGCGTGCAGGCTGCCCGCGTGGGTGTGGGACAGCCCGCGGCGGGAGCGTACGAACACCTCCCACAGTGGCCAGTCGTGGTTGTCGCCGGTGCCGGTCATGCTGCTTCCCCCTTGTGCTGACTGTGCTGACGGTGCTTGCTCGCGTAGGCCGCCGCCGCGTCGCGCACCCAGGCGCCTTCTTCGTGCGCCCGGCGGCGCTGGGTGATCCGCTGGTCGTTGCACGGGCCGTTGCCCTTGAGCACTTCCCGGAACTCGGCCCAGTCGATGGCGCCGAAGTCGTGGTGGCCGCGCTCCTCGTTCCACCGGAGGTCGGGGTCCGGGAGGGTGAGGCCGAGGGACTCGGCCTGGGGGACGGCGATGTCGACGAAGCGCTGGCGCAGCTCGTCGTTGGAGTGGCGCTTGATCTTCCACTCCATGGACTGTGCGGAGTGCGCGGACTCGTCGTCGGGCGGGCCGAACATCATCAGCGAAGGCCACCACCACCGGTCCACCGCGTCCTGCGCCATCGCGTGCTGCTCGGGGGTGCCCTGCGAGAGGGCGAGCAGCGACTCGTACCCCTGGCGCTGGTGGAAGGACTCCTCCTTGCAGATGCGGACCATGGCGCGGGCGTAGGGCCCGTAGGAGCAGCGGCAGATCGGGACCTGGTTGGTGATCGCGGCGCCGTCGACCAGCCAGCCGATCGCGCCGACGTCGGCCCAGGTCAGGGTCGGGTAGTTGAAGATCGACGAGTACTTCTGGCGGCCGGAGTGGAGCTTGTCGAGGAGCTCTTCGCGGCTGGTGCCCAGGGTCTCGGCGGCGCTGTAGAGGTAGAGGCCGTGGCCGGCTTCGTCCTGCACCTTGGCCATCAGGATGGCCTTGCGGCGCAGCGAGGGGGCGCGGGTGATCCAGTTGGCCTCGGGCTGCATGCCGATGATCTCGGAGTGGGCGTGCTGCGCTATCTGGCGGACCAGGGAGGCGCGGTAGGCGTCGGGCATCCAGTCGCGCGGTTCGATCCGCTCGTCGGCGGCGACGGCCGCGTCGAACGCCGCCTGGTGTGCTGCCTGAATCGCCGGGTCCGTCCCCGGCGGGGTCTGCTCTGCCGTCACTGTCGCCATCCTGGCCCCCTGTGCCACCTACCGACCGATCGTTCGGTTCATTGACTTCAATGGTGGGGCGGCGGCCCGTAGGGTGTCAACCTCTGTGGATAACTGGCCGACGCGGGCTGATCGGGGCGGGATGGATTCGTACGACGACAAGGCCGGGATCGCCGGGCTGTCCTTCCGGTCCCAGGTCGTCGCGGCCCTCGCGCTCGCGCTGGTCGCGGTCACCGCCCTCGTCCACCTCGGCATGGTCTTCCTGCACGTCAGCCCGTCCAACACGCTGACCAAGGAGCACGGCGCGGCGGTGGACGCCTGGATCAACCCCGAGTTCGAGCAGAACTGGAAGCTCTTCGCGCCCAATCCGCTCCAGCAGAACATCGCCGTCCAGGCCCGCGCCCAGATCCGGACCAAGAGCGGCCAGTGGCGCACCACCGAGTGGATCGACTTCTCCGCCAGGGACGCCGAGGAGATCCGGAGCAGTCTGCTGCCCAGCCACACCGTCCAGAACGAACTGCGCCGGGGCTGGGACTTCTACGTCGGCTGGCACGACGAGAACAACCGGTCGCTGGGCATGCGCGGCGAACTCGCCGAGCGCTATGTCCGGCGCATCGTGCTGGAGCGGATGTCCGCCCTCGACATGGGCGGGGCCGTCGCCCGCATCCAGGTCCGCTCGCGCACGACCTCGGTGAAGCCGCCGCCGTGGAGCACGGAGAAGGTCGCCACCACCCCCACGTACCGGGTGCTGCCCTGGTGGACGGTGACGCCGGCCGACCTGACGAAGGTCGCGCAAGAGGCAGGAGTGACCAAGTGAGCAGCCTGATCCGCCTTCGCCGGGGCCCACGGCAGGACCCCCAGGATCCCCAGAACCCCCAAGATCCCCAGGACCCCCAGGGCCCCCGGCGGCGCCTTCGGCAGGGACTGCAGACGGGCGTCCAGTACGTCACCGCGGCCGCCCGCGGCCCGTACCAGACGGCGGTCGTCCGTATCGGGTTCGCCGCCACCTGGCTGCTCTTCCTGCTGCGCGAGCTGCCCCACCGGCACGAGCTGTACGGGCCCGAGGGGCCGTGGAGCTGGGGCATGGCGGAGCGGATCATCGCCGACAACAAGGCGTTCTCGGCGCTGATGTGGACGGACAGCCCGCTGTGGTTCGAGTTCGTGTACTTCCTGGCGATCGCGTCGAGCGTGCTGCTGCTGATCGGCTGGCGCACCCGGACGACGTCCGTCCTGTTCATGATCGGCGTGCTGTCCCTGCTGAACCGCAGCGTCTTCATGGGCGACGGCGGCGACAACGTCATTCACCTGATGGCGATGTACCTGGTGCTCACCCGCTGCGGACAGGTGTGGTCGCTGGACGCGCGCAGGGTGCGGGCGGCGGGCGGTCCCGTCGCCGCCGTCGTGCGCGACCGGGTGGGCCCCGCCCTGTGGACGGTGCTCGGCGTCGCCCTTGCGGTGGTGACGTACGCGGGTGTCATGAGCTGGGGCTGGCTGCTGGTCTTCTGGACGTTGCTGCTGGTCCACGCCCTGTGGTGGGCGGTGTGCCGGTATGCGGACGGTGAGCCGCGGCTGCTGATGAATGTCCTGACAAACCTTGTGCACAATGCGGGGCTCCTCGTCATCATGGTCGAGGTCTGTTTCGTCTATGCGACGGCCGGCTGGTACAAGGTGCAGGGCTCGCGCTGGCAGGACGGCACCGCGATCTACTACCCGCTCCACCTGGACTACTTCACGCCCTGGCCGGAGCTGTCCGCGCTGCTCGCATCCAGCGGCACGATGGTGATGCTGGTGACGTACGGAACGGTGATCGTGCAGGTCGCGTTCCCGTTCACGCTGTTCAACAGGCGGGTGAAGAACGTCCTGCTGGGGCTGATGATCGTGGAGCACGCGAGCATCGCGGTGCTGCTCGGGCTGCCGTTCTTCTCGCTGGCGATGATCGCCGCGGACGCGGTGTTCCTGCCGACCGTGTTCCTGGTGTGGCTGGGCGGGCGGGTGGGGCGCGTACGGGACCGGGTGCTGCCCCCGGGCAAGGCCGAGCAGCAGCGTCGTGAGCCCGCCGACGGGCCCGTACGCTCGTGGGGTGAGCAGCGAGAACACCCCTCAGCCCGAACAGAGCGAGCCCCGTCCGAGCGAGCCGGGTCGGAGTGAGCCGGGCCTGAGCGAGTCCCGTCCGAATGGGCCGGGTCCGAGCGAGTCCGGCCTGAGCGAGTCCGGCCTGAGCGAGTCCGGTCCGAGCGAGCCGGTCCAGTACGACGACGGCTTCGGTGACGGGATCGGCGTCGGCCCGCACCCCGGGCCGTGGCCGCAGGGCGAGCGGTACGATCCCGAGCTGCTCGCGCACGGCGACCGGCGGAACGTCGTCGACCCGTACCGGTACTGGACGCGCGAGGCGATCGTCGCCGACCTGGACACCCGGCGGCACGACTTCCACGTGGCCGTGGAGAACTGGGGCCACGACTTCAACATCGGGTCGGTGGTACGGACCGCGAACGCCTTCCTCGCGAAGGAGATCCACATCGTGGGGCGGCGGCGCTGGAACCGGCGCGGGGCGATGGTCACCGACCGCTACCAGCATGTCCGCCACCACCCCGACACCGAGTCGCTGACCGCGTGGGCGGCGGCCGAGGACCTCCCGATCATCGGCATCGACAACCTGCCCGGGGCGGTCCCGCTGGAGCGGACCGTGTTGCCGAAGCGGTGCGTGCTGCTCTTCGGGCAGGAGGGGCCCGGGCTGACGGAAGAGGCGCGGGCGCACGCGTCGATGGTGTGCTCGATCGCGCAGTTCGGGTCGACGCGGTCGATCAACGCGGGGGCCGCGGCGGCGATCGCGATGCATGCGTGGGTGCAGCGGTACGCGGAGGTGCAGGAGCCTTCGTAGGGGCTCTCGTCGGCCCGTGCCCGCGTAAGTGTGACTTTCGGACGAGTGTGTCGTTTACGTCTTCGAGCGGAGCGTCGATCCTGGTTGCGGCAGAAGTGGTGAAGCCGCGCGCGTAGAGCCGGCCCGAGGGCTGACCTTGGACAAGGTCATGTGAACGTCTCTGTCACCGCCCGTAGCTGGTTCCTGCACTGAGGGGTGGTTCGCCGTATTCCTGCGAGCCCCTCGGAGGGCACAGCCATGTACACGGAGCAAGCTCTGCTGGACGCGCGCGAGGTGCGCGCGACCCTGGTGCACCGGACGGACGTCCTCGACGAGGTGAAACGGCTGCCGCTGCTGCCCGACGGCACCCATGTCACCGCGACGCTGCTCGCCGACTACTTCGAGGTCGACGCGGTGGTGCTGCGACGGGTGGTGCGCAAGCATGCCGGGGAGCTGGGGAGTCACGGGTACCGGCAGCTCCAGGGCGAGGAGCTGCGGGCGTTCGTCGCGGTGAATCTTCCGGAATCACGGGCTCCGAGGCGCCAGTTGGGGGTCTTCACCGTCCAGGCCGCGCTGGTGCTCGCGATGGTCCTGGACAGCGGCGAGGTGGCCCGGGTGATCAGGACCGGACTGCTGGAACCGGTGGCGGCGAACGCCGAGGGTGCGGGCGTCGAGGGCGCGGGCGTCGAACGGGGCGTGACGGTGCGCGGGGAGTTCACGGTGGGGTCCGACGGGACGGTGCGCTGCCGGCACGGGGAGATGGCGATGTGCGTCCCGGCGCCGGGCGAGGACGGCGGGCGGCCGTCCGGGCCGTACTACCGCTGTCCGGAGACCGACCGGCACGGGATCAGGGGCGGCCGGGCCGCCCGGCCGTGCGGGAGCGTCACCTTCGTCGATGTCGTCCGGCGGCTGTCCGGATCGGCGGTCCCACAGTGGCGGCCGGACGATTCCGACGGCCGCTGTGACGTGCGACTCTCCGTGGGGGACATCCAGGTGTACGGGTCGGCGTCCGACATCGCCGCTGTTCTGCGCGGGATGGGCGTGGTGGCCGACCCCCGACGCTGATCTTCGCCGTACGGGGAATGCCGTGGCCCTCGCTTGGGGGGCGCGGGTCACGGCATCCGTCCTTGTCCGTACGCCGCCGTCAGGCCTGGCGGCGTACCTCCACCGTCCGGAAACGGTTCGACACGAACGCGCCGTCGCACAGTGCGGCGTTCGCGGCGGGGTTGCCGCCGGAGCCGTGGAAGTCGGAGAACGCGGCGGTCTGGTTGACGTACACCCCGCCCGTCAGGTTGAGGGAGAGCTGCGCGGACTCCTCCCAGCAGACCTCCTCGACGGCGCGCTCCACCTCTGCGGAGGTCGTGTACGCGCCGACCGTCATCGCACCCTTGTCGCGCACGGTGCGGCGCAGGAGGTGCAGGGCGTCGGCCGTGGAGTCGACGGCGACGGCGAAGGACACCGGGCCGAAGCACTCCGACAAGTACGCCGCCTCCGCGTCCGGCTTCGCCCCGTCCAGCTTGACGATGACGGGCGTGCGGACGGTCGCACCGGGGAAGTCCGGGTTGCTGATCTCCCGTGAGGGGAGGGCGACTTCGCCCAGTCCGGCCGCTGCCTCCAGGCGGGACTTCACGTCCGGGTTGACCAGCGCGCCGAGCAGCGCGTTCGCCCGGGCGTCGTCGCCGAGGAGGCCGCCGACCGACTTCGCGAGGTCGCCGACCACCTCGTCGTACGACTTGGCGCCCGCGTCGGTGGTGATGCCCTCGCGCGGGATCAGGAGGTTCTGCGGGGTGGTGCACATCTGGCCGCTGTAGAGGGAGAGCGAGAAGGCCAGGTTGGAGAGCATGCCCTTGTAGTCGTCGGTGGAGTCGACGACGACCGTGTTGACCCCGGCCTTCTCCGTGTAGACCTGTGCCTGGCGGGCGTTGGCCTCCAGCCAGTCGCCGAACCCGGTGGACCCCGTGTAGTCGATGATCTTGATTTCGGGGCGGGTGGCGAGCGTCTTGGCGATGCCCTCGCCGGGCCGCTCGGCGGCGAGCGCCACCAGGTTGGGGTCGAAGCCGGTCTCGGCGAGGACCTCGCGGGCGACCTTCACCGTCAGAGCGAGCGGCAGTACCGCGCGCGGGTGCGGCTTCACCAGGACCGGGTTGCCGGTGGCCAGGGACGCGAAGAGGCCCGGGTAGCCGTTCCAGGTGGGGAAGGTGTTGCAGCCGATGAGCAGCGAGATGCCGCGCGGGACGGCGGTGAAGGACTTCGACAGGTTGAGCGGGTCGCGCTTGCCCTGCGGCTTCGACCAGTCGGCCGCGGCCGGCACGCGGGTCTGCTCGGTGTAGGCGTACGCCACCGCCTCCAGGCCGCGGTCCTGGGCGTGCGGGCCGCCCGCCTGGAGCGCCATCATGAAGGCCTGGCCGCTGGTGTGCATCACGGCGTGCGCGAATTCGTGCGTACGGGCGCTGATCCGGGCCAGGATCTCCAGACAGACCACGGCCCGTGCCTGCGGTCCCGCGTCCCGCCACGCGCCCATGCCCGCGCGCATCGCGGGCAGCAGCACGTCGGCGTCGGCATGCGGGTACGAGATGCCCAGCTCCGGGCCGTAGGGGGAGACTTCGCCGCCCTCGGAGGCGGCGCCGCCCACCCAGCCGTCCGTGCCGGGCTGCTCGCCCAGGTCGAAGCGGGTGTTCTTCAGCGCCTCGAACGCCGCGAGGCCGTCGGCCGCCGCGCTCTCGCCGTACGCCTTCGGGTGCTCGGGGTGCGGGGACCAGTAGGCGCGCGTGCGGATCGCGTCGAGGGCCTGGTCGAGTGTGGGCCGGTGGGTCTCGGTCAGCTGCGTCAGCTTCTGGGGCGACTGCATTTCGCGGACCAACTCCTCGTCGAGCTGGGCTCGGACTGGGCTCGGGTGGACGGACACGGCTAGAGTAACCGAACGATCGGTCGGGACAAGGGGGCCGACGTAAAGCTGTGGATAACTCGTCCGGGAGGATTGGCCGCATGACAGCAATCGAGCGCGCCCGCACCGTCGCCGTCGTCGGCGCCGGGACCATGGGCCAGGGCATAGCCCAGGTCGCCCTCCTCGCCGGGCATCCCGTCCACCTCTTTGATGTGGACGCCGGGCGCACCACCGCCGCGGACGCTTCCGTACGGTCGCGGGTGGAGCGGCTGGTGGAGAAGGGGCGCCTCGACCGGACCGACGCCGACGCGGCGCTCCGGCGGCTGCATCCCGCCTACGACCTGCGTGACCTCTCCGACGCCGCGCTGGTCGTCGAGGCGATCGTGGAACGACTTCCGGTGAAGCAGCAGCTGTTCCGGTCCCTTGAGGAGCTCGTCGCCGCCGACTGCGTGCTCGCCACGAACACCTCCTCGCTGTCCGTCACGGCTGTCGCGGGCGGTCTGGAACGCCCCGGCCGCGTCGTCGGCATGCACTTCTTCAATCCGGCGCCGCTGCTCCCCCTCGTGGAGATCGTCAGCGGGTTCGCCACGGACGACGCCGTCGCCACGCGCGCGTACGACACGGCGCTCGCCTGGGGGAAGAACCCGGTGCGCTGCGCCGACACCCCCGGCTTCCTGGTCAACCGGATCGCCCGGCCCTTCTACGCCGAGGCGTTCGCGGTGTACGAGGAGCAGGCCGCCGACCCGGCCACCATCGACGCCGTGCTGCGCGAGTCGGGGGGCTTTCGGATGGGCCCCTTCGAGCTGACCGACCTGATCGGCCAGGACGTCAACGAGGCCGTCTCGCGGTCGGTCTGGGAGGCGTTCTACCAGAGCCCCAAGTTCGTACCGTCGCTGCCGCAGCGGCGGCTGGTGGAGTCGGGGCGCCACGGACGGAAGTCCGGTCGTGGCTGGTTCTCGTACGAGGAGGGCGCCGCGAGGCCCGAGCCGCACACCGCCGCCCCCGAGGAGGCCCCCGCGCACGTCACCGTCACCGGAGACTTCGGGCCGGCCGCCGAGGTGGTCGCGATGCTTCAGGAGGCGGAGGGCATCGAGGTGAAGCAGCTGACGTCCGGCGGCCCGTACATCGGCCTGCCGGGCGGTGGCCAGCTCGCCCCCGTCGACGGCCACACCTCCGTCGAGTACAGCGACGTCGTGTACTTCGACCTCGCCCTCGACTACCGGGCCGCCACCCGCGTCGCCCTCGCCGCCTCCGCCGACGTCGGCGAGCGCACCCTCAAAGAGGCGGTCGGGCTCTTCCAGGCGCTCGGCAAGGACGTCAGTGTCATCGGCGACGTGCCCGGCATGATCGTCGGCCGTACGGTCGCCATGCTCGTCGACCTCGCGCTGGACGCCGTCGCCAAGGGCGTCGCCTCCGCCGAGGACATCGACACCGCGATGCGCCTGGGCGTCAACTACCCGCGCGGGCCGCTGGAATGGGGCCGCGACCTCACCGGCGACTGGTCCTTCGACCTGCTCACCGCGATGCACGAACGCTGTCCGACAGGGCGCTACGCCCCGTCCCTGGCGCACTACCGGCAGGGGTACGCCGAAGAGGCGACAGCGTCCGCAGAGGAGCACCAGGGATGACCACCGCAGACCGTACGAGCGCAGTGAAGCGGGACACCTACACGCCTGAGACGCTCCTGGCCGTCGCCGTGCGCGTCTTCAACGAGCGCGGCTACGACGGCACCTCCATGGAGCACCTCTCCAAGGCCGCCGGGATCTCCAAGTCGTCGATCTACCACCACGTCTCCGGCAAGGAGGAGCTGCTGCGGCGCGCGGTCAGCCGGGCGCTGGACGGGCTGTTCGCCGCCCTGGAGGAGCCGCAGGCGGTGCGCGGGCGGGCGATCGAGCGGGTCGAGCACGTCACGCGGCGCACCGTCGAGGTGCTGATGGCGGAGCTGCCGTACGTCACGCTGCTGCTGCGGGTGCGCGGCAACACGCAGACCGAGCGGTGGGCGCTGGAGCGGCGCCGCGAGTTCGACCAGCGGGTCGCCGACCTGCTGAAGGCCGCCGCGGCCGACGGGGACCTGCGCGCGGACGTGGACATCCGGCTGGCGACCCGGCTGCTCTTCGGCATGATCAACTCGCTGGTGGAGTGGTACCGGCCGCATCCGGACGGGGCCGCGGAGCAGGACCAGCTCGCGGACACCGTCGTACGCCTTGCCTTCGACGGGCTGCGGACCGACTGACCGGCAGGGCCGACCGGCGGGTCTCTGGCTGCGGTGCGGGTCAGTCCCGCGGCGGGCGCTGCGGCTCCAGGTCGGTCTCCTCGAAGACCAGCAGTGTGCGGGTGCTCAGTACCTCCGGTATGGCCTGGATCTTCGTCAGGACGAGCTCGCGGAGCGTTCTGTTGTCCGGGGTGTGCACCAGCAGCAGTACGTCGAAATCGCCGCTGACCAGAGCGATGTGGGCGGCCCCCGGGAGTGCTTGCAGCTCCTCGCGGACCGTGCGCCACGAATTCTGGACGATCTTGAGGGTGATGTATGCGGAGGCGCCCTGACCTGCCCGTTCGTGATCGATGCGGGCGCTGAAGCCGCGGATCACGCCGTCGTCGATGAGGCGGTTGATCCGGGCGTAGGCGTTGGCGCGCGAGACGTGGACGCGCTCGGCGACCGACCGTATCGAGGCGCGGCCGTCGGCCTGGAGCATGCGCAGGATGTCCCGGTCGATGGAGTCCAGCGGCCTGGGCGGGGGCGTTGGACTGTGGACAACATCGGCGTCGCCACGAAAACCGTCACCCGATCCGGGGACACCTGATCCCGATCCGGCCATTTGTTCAGCTGCCATGTGCCCCCGCCTCCCCGCCATGGACGTCCTGTTCCCATCCCAGGCTGTGCAGAACCGTTTGTCCACAGGGTGATGCCGCCTGTAGCCAAACTGCATCCACGACCGAACAATCGGTAGGTGAGACGCGCCACATTCCGACCAGGGGTGCCGGCGCCCTCGTGACCGTTCCGCATCGCTCCCACGAGGAGGTGTTCGTCGTGACGATTCAAGAGATGCCGGGCAGCACGGCCTACCGGCCCAGCCCTCCCCCGGCCTGGAAGCCCCGCACCGACCCCGCCCCGCTGCTCCCGGACCCCGAGCCGTACCGGGTGCTCGGCACCGGGGCCGCCGCCGGGATCGACCCCGTCCTGATGCGTCGGCTGTACGCGGAACTGGTGCGCGGCCGGAGGTACAACGCACAGGCCACGGCGCTCACCCGGCAGGGCCGCCTCGCCGTGTACCCGTCCAGCACCGGACAGGAGGCCTGTGAGGTCGCCGCCGGGCTGGTGCTGCGCGAGCAGGACTGGCTGTTCCCGTCCTACCGCGACACCCTCGCGGCCGTGGCGCGCGGCCTGGACCCCGTGCAGGCGCTGACGCTGCTGCGGGGCGACTGGCACACCGGCTACGACCCCCGCGAGACCCGCACGGCCCCGCTGTGCACCCCCCTCGCCACCCAGCTGCCGCACGCGGTGGGCCTCGCCCACGCGGCCCGCCTCAAGGGCGACGACGTGGTGGCGCTCGCCATGGTCGGCGACGGCGGCACCAGCGAGGGCGACTTCCACGAGGCGCTGAACTTCGCCGCCGTCTGGCAGGCCCCGGTCGTCTTCCTCGTGCAGAACAACGGCTTCGCGATCTCCGTGCCGCTCGCCAAGCAGACCGCCGCCCCCTCCCTGGCCCACAAGGCCGTCGGGTACGGAATGCCGGGCCGCCTGGTCGACGGCAACGACGCGGCCGCGATGCACGAGGTGCTGACCGAAGCGGTGGAGCGCGCCCGGCGCGGCGGCGGCCCCACCCTGATCGAGGCCGTGACGTACCGCGTGGAAGCCCATACGAACGCCGACGACGCCACCCGCTACCGCGGTGACGCCGAGGTCGAAGCCTGGCGCGACCACGATCCGATCGCACTCCTGGAGCGCGAGCTCACGGAGCGCGGGATGCTCGACGAGGACGGCGTGCGGGAGGCCCGGGAGGCCGCCGAGACGATGGCCGCGGACCTCCGCGCCCGGATGAACGCGGACCCGGTGCTCGACCCGATGGACCTCTTCACCCATGTGTACGCGGAGCGGACCGCTCAGCTCCGCGAGCAGGAGGCCCAGCTGCGGGCCGAGCTGGAAGCGGAAGCGGAGGCCGGGCGATGAACAGCACGATGGCGGGCCCGGTGGCGGGGAAGAAACCCGCCGCGAAGCCCGCGAGCATGGCGCAGGCCCTCCAGCGGGCCCTGCGCGACGCGATGGCCGAGGACCCGACGGTGCACGTCATGGGCGAGGACGTCGGCGCGCTCGGCGGGGTCTTCCGGATCACCGACGGGCTGACCAAGGAGTTCGGCGAGGACCGCTGCACGGACACCCCGCTCGCCGAGGCGGGGATACTCGGGGCGGCCGTCGGCATGGCGATGTACGGGCTGCGGCCGGTCGTCGAGATGCAGTTCGACGCGTTCGCCTACCCGGCGTTCGAGCAGCTCGCCAGCCATGTCGCCAAGATGCGCAACCGCACCCGCGGCGCCCTCCCCATGCCGCTCACCATCCGCATTCCGTACGGCGGCGGGATCGGCGGCGTCGAGCACCACAGCGACTCGTCCGAGGCGTACTACATGGCGACCCCGGGGCTGCACGTCGTCACCCCGGCGACCGTCGAGGACGCGTACGGGTTGCTGCGCGAGGCCATAGCCTCCGACGACCCGGTCGTCTTCCTGGAGCCCAAGCGGCTGTACTGGTCCAAGGCCGACTGGTCGCCGGACGCCCCGGCCGCCGTCGAGCCGATGGGCCGGGCGGTCGTCCGTCGCGCAGGCCGCAGTGCCACGCTGATCACGTACGGGCCCTCGCTGCCGGTGTGCATGGAGGCCGCGGAGGCCGCCACGGCGGAGGGCTGGGACCTGGAGGTCGTCGACCTGCGGTCCCTGGTCCCGTTCGACGACGAGACGGTGGCCGCCTCGGTACGGCGCACCGGGCGTGCGGTCGTCGTCCACGAGTCCGCCGGTTTCGGCGGGCCGGGCGGCGAGATCGCCGCCCGCGTCACGGAGCGCTGCTTCCACCACCTGGAGGCGCCGGTGCTGCGCGTCGCCGGTCTTGACGTGCCCTACCCGCCGCCGATGCTGGAACGGCACCACCTGCCGGGCGTGGACCGGGTGCTGGACGCGGTCGCGCGGCTCCAGTGGGAGGAGTCCTGATGCCACGGGTTTCTGGAATGGCGAGCCTGGAGTTCAAGCTCCCCGACCTCGGTGAGGGGCTGACCGAGGCGGAGATCGTGCGCTGGCTGGTGGAGGTGGGCGACGTCGTCGCCGTCGACCAGCCGGTGGTGGAGGTCGAGACGGCCAAGGCGATGGTCGAGGTGCCGTGCCCGTACGGAGGCGTGGTCACGGCCCGCTTCGGTGAGGAGGGCACGGAACTCCCGGTCGGATCCCCGCTGTTGACGGTGGCGGTCGGCGCGGAGGCGTCGGAGGTATCGGCGGGCGGCCCGGAGCCTGCCGGGCGCGGTGACGGCGATCGTGACGGTGCTGGCGGTGCTGGCGGCGATGACGATTCCGGGTCGGGGAACGTCCTGGTCGGGTACGGCACCACCGCTCCGGCGGCACGCCGCCGCCGGGTTCGTCCTGCGGCGCAGAGCGCCAGCGCTGCGGTGAGGGCCACACAGGTGCCCCGGGTCGCACAGGCCGTCCAGGCCGCACAGGCCGTCCAGGCCACCGGGACACAGGTCGCACAGGCCACGTCGGCCGCTCCAGTGGCTTCCGCCCCGACGGCTCCCGTCGCTCCTGTCGGCGCGCCGCCCGGGCCGCCCGCCGGGCCCGTGCCGGTGGTCTCTCCTCTCGTACGCAGGCTGGCGCGTGAGAACGGCCTCGATCTGCGGGAGTTGAACGGGTCGGGGCCCGAGGGGCTCATCCTCCGCACCGACGTGGAGCGGGCGCTCCGGCCGCCGGAGACAGCCCCTGCCCCTGCCCTCGCCCCCGCCCCTGCCACCGGCCCCGCCCCGGCTCCCGCGCGGGCCGCCTCTGCCGCGACCGCCGAGCGCTTCCCCCTCAAGGGCGTGCGCGGAGCCGTCGCCGACAAGCTGTCCCGCAGCCGTCGCGAGATACCGGACGCGACCTGCTGGGTGGACGCCGACGCGACGGAGCTGATGGCGGCCCGTACGGCGATGAACAGCGTGGGCAGCGGCCCCAAGGTGTCGGTCCTGGCGCTGCTCGCCCGGATCTGCGCGGCGGCCCTCGCCCGTTTCCCGGAGCTCAACTCCACCGTGGACACCGAGGCCCGGGAGATCGTCCGGCTGCCCGAGGTGCACCTCGGGTTCGCCGCCCAGACCGAGCGCGGTCTCGTCGTCCCGGTCGTCCGCGACGCCCACGCCCGCAACGTGGAGTCGCTGGGCGAGGAGCTCGTACGGCTGACCGAGGCGGCCAGGACGGGCCGGCTCACCCCGGCCCAGCTCACCGGCGGCACCTTCACGCTGAACAACTACGGAGTGTTCGGCGTCGACGGCTCCACACCGATCATCAACCACCCGGAGGCCGCGATGCTCGGGGTCGGCCGCATCGTGCCCAAGCCCTGGGTGTACGAAGGGGAGTTGGCGGTGCGTCAGGTCGTCCAGCTGTCGCTGACCTTCGACCACCGGGTCTGCGACGGCGGCACCGCCGGGGGCTTCCTGCGGTACGTCGCCGACTGTGTGGAGCATCCGGCGCTGCTGCTGCGCACCCTCTGAGGCGCCGGGCGCGGCTCCGGCGCCCCGGGCGGCTCCCCTCACCGTCGGCCGCGACGACGGCCCGTACATACTCGGGGGCATGAGTGCCCATGCGTATGACGCCGTCGTGCTGGCGGGCGGGGCCGGGCGGCGGCTCGGCGGGGTGGACAAGGCCGCCGTGCGGATCGGCGGACGGCCCCTGCTCGACCGTGTGCTGACGGCCTGTGCCGGGGCCGGGGCCACCGTGGTCGTCGGGGGCCGCCGCGCCACCGCACGGCCGGTGGTCCGGACGCGCGAGGAGCCGCCGGGCGGCGGGCCGCTCGCCGCGCTCGCCGCCGGGGTCCGGGAGACCGGGGCCGCGCTCGTCGTCGTGCTCTCCGTCGACCTGCCGTTCATCGACCGGGCGACGGTGGACACGCTCGTCGCCACGCTGGAATCGGATCCGCACGCGGAGGCCGCGCTGCTCGTCGACGCCGACGGCCGCGACCAGCCCCTCGTCGCCGCCTACCGGGCGGAGCCGCTGCGCCGCGAACTGGCCCTGCTGGCCACCGAGTACGGGTCCCCGGCCGGTCTCCCGGTCCGGCTGCTCACCGCCGAACTCGCCCTGACCCGGGTGACCACGGCCGCTCCCCTTGCCTCCTTCGACTGCGACACCTGGGAAAACATCGCCGCAGCCCGCGCCCGCATCAGGGAGCATGGGCACGTGCTGGATGAATGGATCACCGCAGTCAAGGACGAACTCGGCCTCGACCTCGCCGTCGACACCCCCCTCCTCCTCGACCTCGCGCGCGACGCCGCGCACGGCGTCGCCCGACCCGCCGCCCCTCTGACGACGTTCCTGGTCGGGTACGCGGCCGGGCGGGCCGGGGGCGAGGGCCCCGAGGCCGTTGCCGAAGCCGTCCGCAAGGCCACCGCGCTCGCGGCCCGGTGGGCGGCGGAGACCTCGGACGAGACCTCCGGAGAGGCCTCTCGGGAGACCTCCGGCGACGGGAACGGCACCGCATGAGCGACACCGACCACGAGATCGACGGAGTCGACCAGGCCCTCGCCCTGGTCAGCCGCGAACAGCCCCGCGAGCAGCTTCGTGACCAAGCCCGTGACCAACCCCGGGGGCAGTCCCGCGATCCCCGGGGGCAGTCCCGCGACCACCCCCGCGAACAGCCCGCCGTCCCCGCACCGGCCGCCGCGTCCCCGGCCTCCGCAGACCACGGACCCGGTGCCTCCGCCGCCTCCGCGACCCCGGCCGCCCCCGCGCATCCCGCCGCCGCCCTCTGGCCCGAGGCCCGCGCCGCCGCTGCCCGCGCCGGGCGCACCGCTCCGGCCAGGCCCCGCCGCGTCCCCCTCGACCGGGCGCTCGGGCAGGTACTCGCCGAGCCCCTCGAAGCGCTCACCGACCTGCCGTCCTTCGACACCTCCGCCATGGACGGCTGGGCCGTCGCGGGCCCCGGCCCCTGGTCCTTCCACGAGGGCGCCGGCCTCCTCGCGGGCCGCGCCGTCCCCGACCCGCTGACCGACGGCGAAGCGGTACGCATCGCCACCGGTGCCCGCATCCCCGCCGAGGCGACCGCCGTCATCCGCAGCGAGCACGCCCGCGCCGACGAGGACAAGCTGCGGCTGTACGCCCAGCGCGAGGTGATTCCCGGTCAGGACATCCGCCCGCGCGGCCAGGAGTGCCGCACCGGCGACCACCTGCTGCCCGCCGGGTCCGTGGTGACCCCGGCCGTCCTCGGTCTCGCCGCCGCCGCCGGGTACGACGCACTACTGACGGTCCCGAGGCCCACGGTCGAAGTGCTGATCCTGGGCGACGAGTTGCTGACCGAGGGACTGCCGCACGACGGCATGGTCCGCGACGCGCTCGGCCCGCTCCTCGCACCCTGGCTGCGCGCGCTGGGCGCCGAGGTCCTGGACACCCGGTGCCTGGGCGACGACCCGCAGGCGCTGCGCAAGGCGGTACTCGGCTCCGAGGCGGACGTCGTCGTCACCACCGGCGGTACCGCCGCTGGACCCGTCGACCACGTCCGGCCGTTCCTCGCGAAGGCCGCCGAGACCGGTGCCGAAATCCTCGTCGACGGTGTGGAGGTACGCCCCGGCCACCCCATGCTGCTGGCCCGCCTCGCCCCCGACACCCACCTGGTGGGGCTGCCCGGCAACCCCCTCGCCGCCGTGTCCGGACTGCTGACGCTGGCCGAACCCCTGCTGCGGGCCCTCTCCCACCGGCCGGTCCCCGAGCCGTACCGTGCGCCGGTACGCGACGAGATCCCCGGCCACCCCGTCTCGACCCGGCTCGTGCCCGTCACCCACCGCACCGGACCCACCGGCGCGGACCATGCCGTACCGCTGCACTACAACGGTCCGGCGATGCTGCGCGGGATCGCCGCCGCCGACGGGCTGGCCGTCGTACCGCCCGGTGGTGCGCGGGCCGGCGACGAGCTGGAAATCCTCGACCTGCCCTGGGCGGAAGGGTGTTTCACGTGAAACAGCCGAAACAACCGGCCCGCACGGAAGGATGTTTCACGTGAAACTGCCCGGCCATGACGCGATGGCGCGAGGTGCGGACGAGCATCTGACGACCGCCCCGGTGAAGCTGCCCAAGCGTGTCGTCGACCGCCCGCTGCGGCAGGTCGCCAAGCGGCTGATGATGGCGCTGGCGGTACTCGCCGTGACCGTCGTCATCGTGTGGATCGACCGCTCCGGTTACCACGACAACTCCGACGGCGGTGTGGATCTCCTCGACGCCGTCTACTACTCGACCGTCACCCTCTCCACCACGGGGTACGGCGACATCGTCCCGTACAGCGACGGCGCGCGGCTCACCAATGTGCTGCTCGTGACGCCGCTGCGGGTTCTTTTCCTGATCATCCTGGTCGGCACCACTCTCGAAGTCCTCACCGAGCGGACCCGCGAAGAGTTCCGGCTGAATCGCTGGAGGTCCCAGTTGCGAGACCACACTGTCGTCATCGGGTACGGGACGAAGGGCAGGTCCGCGATGCAGACGCTCATCGCCACCGGCCTGCGGAAGGACCAGATCGTCGTCGTCGACCCGAGCGCCAAGGTCATCGAGACCTGCAACGCGGAGGGTCTGACCGGTGTGGTGGGCGACGCGACACGCAGCGACGTACTGCTGCGGGCCGAACTCCAGCGGGCCCGCCAGATCGTGATCGCCACCCAGCGCGACGACACGGCGGTGCTGGTCACCCTCACCGCGCGCCAGCTCAACCGGGGCGCGAAGATCGTCGCCGCGGTCCGCGAGGAGGAGAACGCACCGCTGCTGCGCCAGTCCGGTGCGGACGCGGTCATCACCAGTGCGAGTGCGGCGGGCCGCCTGCTCGGCCTCTCCGTGCTCAGCCCGAGCGCGGGCACCGTGATGGAGGATCTGATCCAGCAGGGTTCGGGCCTGGACCTGATCGAGCGCCCGGTCATAAAGAGCGAGGTCGGAAAGAACGTCAGGGAGACCGAGGACCTGGTGGTGAGCGTGCTGCGCGGGCACCGGCTGCTCGGCTACGACGACCCGAAGGCCAGCCCGCTCCAGCTCACCGACCGGGTCATCACGATCGTACGGGCGTCGCCGGGTTCCGAGGGGTCCGACAGCGTACGCGTGACCTCGGCCGAGTAGGGCGGGAAACGGGTCCCCGTGACTCTTCGGAAGGTTCTTCATAAGGGCCTACGGACTGATCAAAGGCAGCGGGGGTAGCCTCGCGGCCATGCATGCGATCACGATCCCTGAACCCGGTGGCCCCGAGGCGCTCGTCTGGGCGGAGGTCCCCGATCCCGTCCCGAACGAGGGCGAGGTCCTTGTCGAGGTCGCCGCGAGCGCCGTCAACCGCGCCGACCTGCTCCAGCGGCAGGGCTTCTACGACCCGCCGCCCGGTGCGTCCCGCTACCCCGGTCTGGAGTGCTCCGGCCGGATCGTGGCGCTGGGCACCGGGGTGCACGGCTGGGCGGTCGGCGACGAGGTGTGCGCGCTGCTCTCCGGCGGCGGGTACGCGCAGAAGGTCGCCGTCCCCGCCGGGCAGCTGCTGCCCGTGCCGGACGGCCTGGACCTGGTGACGGCGGCCGCGCTGCCCGAGGTGGCGGCGACGGTCTGGTCGAACGTCTTCATGATCGCCCACCTGCGTCCGGGCGAGACCCTGCTGGTGCACGGCGGAGCGAGCGGCATCGGCACCATGGCGATCCAGCTGGCCAAGGCGATCGGCGCGCGCGTCGCCGTCACGGCGGGCGGACCGGAGAAGCTGGCGCGCTGCGCCGAGCTGGGTGCGGACATCCTCATCGACTACCGCGAGCAGGACTTCGTACAGGAGCTGCGCAAGGCCACCGACGGCAAGGGCGCGGACGTCATCCTTGACATCATCGGCGCCAAGTACCTCGACCAGAACGTGAAGGCGCTCGCCACCAGCGGCCGTCTCGCGATCATCGGTCTGCAGGGCGGTGTGAAGGGCGAGATCAATCTCAACACCCTGCTGCGCAAGCGGGCCGCGATCACCGCGACGTCGCTGCGCGGTCGCCCGCTGGGCGAGAAGGCGGCGATCGTGGCGGCGGTGCGCGAGCACGTGTGGCCGATGATCGCGGCCGGGCGGGTGCGTGCGGTGGTCGACCGGGTCTTCCCCATGGACCAGGCGTCCGAGGGGCACAAGGCGCTGGACGAGGGCAGCCACATCGGCAAGATCCTGCTCACCGTGAACTGAGCAGCGGCACACGGCGAGGGGCCCGGTTCCGCACGGAACCGGGCCCCTCGCCATGCGTGGGCCTGCACACCCGGGCCCCTCGCCGTCCGTGGGCCTGGCACATCGGGCCCACCGCCGTGCGTGGGCCTGCACACCGGACCCACCGTCGTACGAGACCCGCCAGACCTACAGGTACGGACCGCCCGTACGCGCCGCGGGGTGGCCGTCGTCCTCGTCGTCCTCGTGCGAGGCGCCCGGCGGAAGTGCCCGGCGCATCTGCTCCAGCTGTGCGCGTGCCGCCATCTGCTGGGCGAACAGTGCGGTCTGGATGCCGTGGAAGAGCCCTTCGAGCCAGCCCACCAACTGGGCCTGCGCGATGCGCAGTTCCGCCTCGGACGGAATGGCCTCCTCGGTGAACGGCAGCGACAGGCGCTCCAGTTCCTCGACGAGCTCGGGGGCGAGCCCGTCCTCCAGCTCCTTCACGGAGCTGGCGTGAATGTCCTTGAGCCGCACCCGGCTCGCCTCGTCCAGGGGAGCCGCGCGGACTTCCTCCAGGAGCTGCTTGATCATGCTGCCGATCCGCATGACCTTCGCGGGCTGTTCGACCATGTCCGTCACTGGCACCTCGCGCGACTCGTCGTCACCGCCGCCGAGCGCCATTCCGTCCTGCCCGACGACCAGGACTTGGGGGCTCTCCTGCGACCGTTCACTCCTCGGCATCTCCATGCCGCCATTCTCTCGTACACCTGCATCACAAGTGGGTGTGCCCCCGTGCAAAGGTGATCCACCTTCGTACGGGGGCACAGCCTGTGCGAGATGTTCGGGTCAGGCCTCCGCACGCCGGGCGAGCGCGCCCCGGGAGCGGGTGACCAGGGCGGCGAGCAGCGCCGCGCCGACCGGTACGGCGATCAGGAGCGCGCCCAGGGTCTCCCACGGGACGACGATGGGGATCTCGGTCGTGCCCATGCCGCCGGACCAGCCCTGGTCGAGGTTGGCCTGGGCGTTGGCCGCGTCGGCCCGCCGCTGGTTGAGCAGCAGCCCGATCGCGGGCAGGACGCCCGCCGCCGAGCCGAGGACCACGCCCATCAGGGCGACCGTCCCGCACTGGAAACCGCTGAGGGCGCGTCGTACCCGAGGCGGTGCGCCGACCGCGGCGAGGGTCTTCAGGTCGGGTTCGGCGTCGGCCTGGGCGAGGCCGGTGGCGATGCCGGCCGCACCGATGGTGATCAGTCCGGCGAACACCGTCAGGGCGAGCAGCACGATGCCGGTGCGGCCGGTGTACCCGGACTCGATGTACGGCATCTCGGTGATGCCGATCTTGTCCAAGGCGCCGTTCATGGCCTGCGTCTGCTCGGTGCTGGGCAGCGTGGACGTCGAGAAGAGCAGTCCGTAGGGCACCGTGGTGAACCCGGCGGCCTTGGCCATGGCCGGCGGCATCAGGATCCCCGTGCCGTACGGCTTGACGCTCTCGGGGGCCCGGTGGACCGGCACGTAGGTGAACTTGCCGGGTGCCTCCTTGCCGGCCATCACCGCTTCGTCGGCCTTCTTGCGGTCGGTGATGACCTTGATGCCGACCTTGTTGCTGGTGTTCTCCGTGTAGGCGCGCTCGAAGGAGACGGCCTTGCCCTGCTTGATGGCGTTGACGACGCCGGGGTCGGTGATGCCGAGGACCTTCAGGACCTTCTCGTCACCGACGGTCACTCCGCTGGAGCCGGGGGTGCCGCCGCTGAACACCCGGGTGCAGCGCCAGTCCTTGGCCAGCTTGCGGCGCTCTTCGAGGGAGAAGCGCTCGGCCGGGTCGCTGCCCGGGCTGCCGCCCTCGTGGAGCGGGCAGCGGTTGGCCTTCGGCACGAAGACCTCGTACTGGCCGCACTTGGCGTCGTCGCTGTACTCGGTGCAGTTCTTGCTCCCGATGACGATGCGCTGGACGTCGGCGAGGACGTCGAGCGGCACGTTCGCCTGGATTGCGGAGCGCATGGCGCTCACATCCCGGCCGCCCGCCTCGTCGGTGGTGGCGGACCCGACGCCGTACGGGAGCATCTCCTGGTACTCGGCGCGCTGCTTGGCGTCGCTGCTGGCGGTGTACGTGGCCACCGCGACGGTGCCCGCGACGGCGGCCAGTACCGCGGCCACGGCGGGTGCCGTGCGTCCCCGGTTGCGTACGGCGTCGCGCAGGGCGAGCCGCGGTGAGAGCGGCAGCCAGCTGCCGATCCGCCCGAACAGGCCGACCAGGACCGGGGTCAGGGCCACCACACCCAGCTCGGCGAGGGCGCTGCCGCCTCCGACAATGAGGATGCTGTCGCTGGCCAGGGCCCCGTAGAGGGCGATGGCCGCGCCGACCACGACGGCGATCAGGCCGACGACCGGCAGTACTCGGTTGGCCTTGCGGACTCCGCGCCGCCCGGTGAGGGAGGCCAGCACGGGCTGCCGGGAGGCGGTGACGGCGGGCACGATCGCCGCCATCAGGCCGGTGAACACGGCGAGCAGGGCGATGCCGAGGAGTTCCAGCGGGCGCAGGTCGAAGGCGCCGAACCGCTTGCCGAGGTAGCTCTCCAGAACGGGCTGGAGCGCCAGGGTCAGCGCGATGCCCAGTGCCGTGCCGATGACGGCGGCGGCGACGCCGATGACCAGGCCGCCGGACAGGACGATGGCCCGGATGTGGCGGCGGTCGCCGCCGTTGGCGCCGACCAGGCCGAGCTGGCGGCGCGAGCGGCGGGCGCCCACCGCGAAGGCGGGGCCGGCCAGCAGACAGATCTCCAGGAGGGCGAGACCGACGACGGTGGCGGCCGCGGCGAGGGCGCCGCCCGAACCGCCGGAGGTGTCACGCGGCCCGCTCTGCTTGAAGTAGGGCACTTCGGAGTCGGCGGGCGGGTTCAGGGCGACCGCGCGGGAGAGCACCGTGACGCCCTTGGTGTTGGCCTCCTTGACCATGTTCCACGTGAAACCTGCGCCGCTGCTGCCGAGGTGCACCAGGTACTTCGTCTCGCCACCGGTGGTCGACAGGCCCTGGGCGGTGAGGGACTTGTTCAGCGGGGCGAGGAAGGTGCCGGGCAGCGCGTTGATCTGGTCGAGCTTCAGTTCGTCGGGCACCTCGTAGGCGCCGACGACGGTGAACTCGGTGTCCAGGGAACGGGGCTTGACCTTGTCGCCGACGGACAGGCCGCCCGCTTCCAGGAAGTGGTGGGTCGCGGCGATCTCGCCGGCCTTCTCGGGGAAACGGCCCTCGCCGAGGACCAGCAGGCCCTTCGCCAGCGGGTCGGTCGCCCTCAGCTCGCGCACCTCGGTCTGGAGCAGCCCGTGCCCGGTGCGGATCGGGGTGGTGCCCTTCGTGTCGGTGAGGGTCTTGGCCCCTGCCGGAACGGCCTTCGCGAGGTCCGTCTTCCCGTCGGGGGCGGGCTTGTTCTGGTAGGCCTCCCAGCCGCCGACGGGCTCGTAGTTGTCGGAGCCCAGGGTTCCGTCGTGCGGGTTCTGCACGATGGCGGTCCCGGCCATCCCGCTGTCGGTCAGCAGGGCGTCGGCGCCGCCGAGCCGGCGGTCCATCCGGTCGGCGACGCCCAGTTCGGAGCTGCGCAGCGTCACGTCGACGGCGCTCACGCCGAGGATGGGCAGGGCGATCATGGAGAGGACCAGGATGCTGCGGCCCTTGGAGCGCCAGGCGTCACGGCGGGCGATCCGGATCGCCGCGACCCAGGAGTGGTACCAGCGGTTCACTTGGCGCCTGCCTGCCCGGTCGTTCCGGCGGGGCCGGCGGCGTTGCCGACGGCGAGCAGGGAGTCGGCCTCGGTGCGTACCGTCTCGTCGACGACGGAGCCGTCGCGCAGGAAGACCACCCGGTCCGCCCAGGCCGCGAAGCGCGGTTCGTGGGTGACGAGGATGCCGGCCGCGCCCGCGTCGCAGCGCGCGCGGAGCAGGGCGAGCACGGACTCGCCGGTCTCGGAGTCGAGGGCGCCGGTCGGCTCGTCCGCGAGGACCAGGCGGCGGTCGCCGACCAGGGCGCGGGCGATGGCGACGCGCTGCTGCTGGCCGCCGGACATCTCGTCGGGGAACCGGTCGGCGAGGTGGCCGAGGTTCATCTCCTCCAGGGCGGCGAGGGCGGAGACGCGGGCCTTGCGGGCGGACGTCCCGTCGAGCTCGCGCGGCAGCGACACGTTCTCGGCGGCGGTCAGCGCCGGTATGAGGTTGTAGTCCTGGAAGACGTAGCCGATGCTGCGGCGCCGCAGGGCGGCGAGTTCCTTGCGGCCGGCCTGCGTGATGTCGGTGCCCTCGACGACGACCCGTCCCGAGGTGGGGTTGTCGAGGCCGCCCGCGATGGTGAGCAGGGTGGACTTGCCGGACCCGGAGGGGCCCATGACGGCGACGAGTTCGCCGGGGAAGACGGAGAGGTTCACGCCGCGCAGGGCGTGCACCTCGGTGGCGCCACTGCCGTGCACCCGGGTCAGCTCCTCCAGCTGCAGCACGGGTCGCTGGGACTGCTGTTGCTGGTGGGACTGGTGGGTCAGATGGGACTGTTCGGACATCGGTGTGGGGTCCCCCCTGGGAAGGCCGCCGGGCGCGGGACGCGTGGCGGGAAAGGTGCGGTGTGCGGGGTCAGCGCCGTCCTGCGCGGCGCCGTGGCGCCGGGGCTTCTGGAATGCCCGAGGGCGCCGCAGCGGCGGCGGACATCGGAGTGCCGGTGGTCTTCGGTGCGTCGGCCGCAGGCGGAGTGGCTCCCCGCGCGGCCGATGCGGAGAGCCGGACGAGCCGGGACTCGGAGTGGTCGAGCCAGCGTGCCTCGGCCTCGGTCTGGAAGATCAGCTGTTCCAGTACGAGCAGCCAGGCCACGTCGTCGCGGCCCTCGGCGCTCTCCTGGAAGTCGCCCTGAGCGCTGCCGGACTCCACCGCGATCAGGGCCTGCGCCTTGAGCCGGGTGTAGTCCTGCATGGCTTTCAGGGTGGCGTGCCGCTGGGACTGGATGACGGCCCGGATGTCGACGCCGGGTGCGCCGACGGCCATGGCGAGCTTGATGGCGAGTTCGTCGCGGGGCGGGCTGGTGCGGTCGACGGGCCGCCCGAACCACTGGTGCAGTTCGTCGCGTCCGGCGTCGGTGATCGCGTACAGCGGGTGACCCGCGTCGTCGTCGCCGTGCGGGGCGACCATGCCGTCGCGCTCCAGGCGGCTGAGGGTCGTGTAGACCTGCCCGACGTTCAGCGGCCAGGTGGCGCCGGTCCTGGACTCGAATTCGGTACGCAGCTGGGAGCCGTACCGGGGGCCCTGTTCGAGGAGGGCGAGGAGCCCGTGGCGGATCGACATACTGAGTATGTATACCGAGTATGGACCTGCTGGCAAGTCTTACCGGGGCTCCTGCCTGGGCCGGGCCGCATCCTGGCCGCGCCCTACCGGCGGCGCAGCCGCATCCCCAGGAACCCCAGCCCGAGCCCCACCAGGGCGATTCCGGTTCCCAGCGGCAGGGCTCTGACGCCGGGCGTGTAGGGGCGTGCGGAGGCCTGCCGCAGAGACCTGGGAGGGTGCGTCCCACGTGCCGTTTCAGGGGTACGGGGAGTGGCGTCCTGCGGTCGGGGGGCGGGCGGCGCCACCGGTACGTACGCCGTGACCGGCCGTACCGCTTCCGGTTCCGGCGCCCGGCCGGGACGGACCCGCCCGACCCCGGCCCGCCGCCCGGCGAGCCGCTCGCCGGGGCGGTCCGCGGTCACCGGTGGGTCCGTGGGGGCTGACAGGTCCGTGGGGGCCGACGGGTCCAACGGGGCCGAGGGGGCTGAGGGGGCCGGGGAGTCCGACGGGGCCGGTGCGGGTGGTGCTGCGTACGACGGGGCGCACAGCCCCAGCGAAACCGCGATCCCCAGCGAAGCCGTCACCGCGAGAGCGGTGACCTGTGCACGGACCCTTGGAGCCATGGGTGACCGCCTCCCGTCCGGTACCGCCGAGCCGTCGGACTCAGCGTCACATATGGCAACAGAACGGGCACGCGGGTCGAGCCATCCGGACGCGGCACGGAAGTGGTCCGGACGCGGTTCGGGCGTGGTCCGGAAGCCGCCCGGCAGCGGTCCTGACCGGGCCGGGAAACGGCCCCGACGGGGCAAGGAGGGCAGAAGGACAGAAGGGCAGGACAAGGAAACGGCCCGGCACCCCAGAAGGGTGCCGGGCCGTTCCGGGGAAGGCCGTGCGGGCGGGCTACTTGGCGGGATTGCCCGTCGAGACCGTGAGCTCGATGGTCGTCTTCTCCGGGTCCATCGGCGAGCCCGCGCGCGGGTACTGCTCGATCACGGTCTCCTGGCCCCACTGGTTCTCGTCGGTCGACTTCTCCTGGAACTTCCACCCCGCGGCCTGAAGGCATTCCTTCACGGAGCGGGAGTTCTTGAAGACGAAGTCCGGGGTGTCGACCTTGGCCGGGTCGAGGCTGTTCTCGTCCGGGCTGGTGCACTCCGTGCTCTTGATCGTCTTCGCCCGGTCGGGCCCCTTGAAGCCCTCCTGCTGACCGGCCGCCGGACTGTCCGCCTCCGGGTCCGGCTTGTCCGTCGGCTGCATGGCGAAGATCACGCCGCCGATCGCGAGCAGCGCGACCACGATCGCACCGATGATCACCGGCAGGTTCTTCTTCTTGCCCGGTGCGGGAGAGGGCGTGGGCACCGTCAGCGGGCTCTGCTGCGCGTAGGAGGGCGGCGCGGGCGTCGCGTACCCCTGCTGCGGATATCCGTACGAGCCCTGCGGTGCGGGGGTCGGCATCGGGGTGGGCGTCGCCGGTCCGTACGGGCTCGGGCCCGGGGTCGGCGGCTGGTACGGCATCTGCACGCCGCTGGCCGGGGCCGCGTAACCGCTCTGGTCGACCGGCGGGAAGACCGCCGAGCTGATGCCCGAGCCGCTGTTCCCGGCGGGTCCGCTGCCGGGAATGATCACCGGGGCGGCGCCCGGCTGCACCGCTGCGAGCACGCGGGTGCACTCGTCGGCCATCGCCGCGGCGCTCGGGAAGCGCTCGTTCGGGTTCTTCTTCAGTGCGCGGGCGACGAGCGCGTCGACGGCCGGCGGGATCGTCCGGTTGATGGACGACGGGGCGACCGGCTCCTCCTGGACCTGTGCGTATGCAAGGGCCAGTGCCGAGTCGGCCTCGAACGGCAGCCGCCCGGTGAGCAGCTGGAACAGCATGATGCCGACCGAGTAGAGGTCGGAGCGGGCGTCCACGCCGCGCCCCAGCGCCTGCTCGGGCGAGAGGTACTGCGGGGTGCCGACGACCATTCCGGTCTGGGTCATTGAGGTGACGCCGGACTGCATGGCGCGGGCGATGCCGAAGTCCATGACCTTGACGACGCCGCGCTTGGTCATCATCACGTTGCCTGGCTTGATGTCGCGGTGCACCAGGCCCATCTCGTGGCTGGTCTCCAGCGCCGCGAGCACGTCGGACGTGATCTTCAGGGCCTTGTCGGCGGGCATCGCGCCGTACTGCTGGACGTCGGCCGCCAGGACCGAGCCGAGCGGCTGGCCCTCGACGTACTCCATGACGATGTACGGCATCTGCATGCCGCCGAGCTCGTCCTCGCCGGTGTCGAAGACGGAGACGATGTTGGTGTGCGAGAGCTTGGCGACGGCCTGTGCCTCGCGCCGGAAGCGCTCGCGGAAGGCGGCCTCGCGGCCCATTTCCGCATGCAGCGTCTTGAGGGCTACCTGGCGGTCCAGCGCGGAGTCGTAGGCCAGGTAGACGGAGGCCATGCCGCCTTCGCCGAGCAGGTCGCGGAGCTGGTACCGACCGTTTGCCACCGAGCCGCCGGCATACCGGCCCTGCGTGCCGTCCTGGCTCATGACTGTGCTTCCCCCTCGGCGCGGTGGTTCCGCGTCAGTCCGCTGTGTGTGCTTCTCCGGGTCCCGCTGTGTGCTTCTCCGGGCCCTGCCGGGACAATCCGCGATCATCCCTCATTACCGGCCAAGTCTGCCCGAGGGCATCGACACGTCAAGCCAGGTGCCCGATCCGTGACCGTACGCGCAAGGAAGAGTCTCGGAAGCGTTATCAGCGGGGTGTCCGCTGTGTCGCGAAGGACGGGTAATTTGCACGGGTACAGGCGCAACGGTTTTGATGGCAGGTCCATCTCGCAGCAGGGCTCCCTCGTACGAGGCTGTAGCGTGACGTGGCGGAGAACCCTGTGAACCCCCGCGACGCGATACATGCGCCGGCGCGGACAGATGATGACGGCGAGGACTGATGGCACCCGAATCCGAGGACACCGGCGGTGGAGTGTCTGACCTGCCGGAATCGTTCGGTATGGGCGGACTTGTCGGTGACGGTCGCTACCGGCTGACGCACCGTCTCGGCCGCGGCGGCATGGCCGAGGTCTTCGCCGCGGAGGACGTACGGCTCGGTCGTACGGTCGCGGTGAAGCTGCTCCGTTCCGATCTCGCCGAGGACCCGGTCGCCAAGGCGCGCTTCACGCGTGAGGCGCAGTCGGTCGCCGGGCTCAACCACCACGCGGTCGTCGCCGTGTACGACTCGGGCGAGGACCGCATCGGCGGCAACCTCGTTCCGTACATCGTGATGGAGCTCGTCGAGGGCAACACCATCCGTGACCTGCTGCTCAACGCCGAGGCCCCGGGCCCGGAGCAGGCGCTGATCATCGTCTCCGGCGTGCTGGAGGCCCTCGCCTACAGCCACCAGCACGGCATCGTGCACCGCGACATCAAGCCGGCGAACGTGATCATCACGCACGGCGGCGCGGTCAAGGTGATGGACTTCGGCATCGCGCGCGCCCTGCACGGCGTGCAGTCGACGATGACGCAGACCGGCATGGTCATGGGCACGCCGCAGTACCTCTCCCCGGAGCAGGCGCTCGGCAAGGCCGTCGACCACCGCTCCGACCTGTACGCCACCGGCTGTCTGCTCTACGAACTGCTCGCGCTGCGGCCCCCCTTCATGGGTGAGACGCCGCTGTCGGTGGTCTACCAGCACGTCCAGGACATTCCGGTGCCACCTTCCGAGATGTCGGACGTGGCCCCGCCGGAGCTCGACGGCCTCGCCATGCGCGCCCTCGCGAAGGACCCGGACGACCGGTTCCAGAGCGCGGAGGAGATGCGCGGCCTGGTCCAGTACGGGCTCCAGATGCTCCAGCAGCAGGGCAGCCACACCGGCACGTGGAACACGGGCCCCGTCGAGATGCACGAGTCGGGCTACACCCCGGCGCAGGGCACCGCCGGGACGATGGCGCTGGGCCACCCGCAGCACGGGGAGACCTCGCAGTTCCGGCAGGGCGGCGCGATGCTGCCGCCGAGGAACCCGCACGACGGGTCGTACGACGACGGGTACGGGCCGGAGCGCCCGAGCCGCAGCAAGATGTGGATCTTCGCGATCCTGGCGATCCTCGCGATCGCGGGTGGTGTGGCCTACGCGGTGAACGCGATGGACAAGAAGGACCCCCCGGTCAAGCCGAGCCATTCGCCGTCCGTCAGCAGCACCCCCTCCAGCCCGAAGGACGAGGAGTCCCCCACCGAGGACGACAACACCTCCTCCGGCGACAGCGACTCCAGCTCCAACTCCAGCTCGTCGAGCACCAGCAACAGCGGCGGCACGGGCGGCTACCCGCCCCCCACGACCCCGACCAAGCCCCCGACCAAGGATCCGACCAAGGACCCGACGAAGGACCCGACCAAGCCCCCGACGCCCCCGCCCACCGGCCCGGGCGGCAATGACGGCGGTACGGACCCCAACGGCGGTAACGACGGCGGTACGGACCCCAACGGCGGTAACGACGGCGGTACGGACCCCAACGGCGGCAACGACGGCGGTACGGACCCCGTCGGCGGCAACGACGGCGGCACGGACCCCAACGGCGGCACGGGTCCCGAGGGCAACGCCAACCAGGGTGCCGTGGCGGGCGCCGCCACCCCGTAGGACCCGCCGGGTCCACCACCGGGATCACCCCGCGAAGGCGTCCAGCACGGCTTCGTACTCCTTGGTCCACCAGACCGCCAGGGCCGACGCCGCAGGAAACTGCGGGTCGGCCCTTCGGTCGTGCAGCTGGTAGCGCCAGCGCAGTATCCAGAAGTCGTTGAGCCGCTCCCACCACACCCGGTGCACGGCGGCGGCCAGTTCGGCCTCCCCCGCGCCCGCCGCCCCCCGGTACGCGCGCGCGTAGGCGCGCACCTTCGCCAGCGCCAGCTCCCCGTCGGGCCGGACGAAGAAGATGGCCGCCGCACGGACCGCCTCCTCGGCGCGCGGCTGCACGGCGAGCCGGTCCCAGTCGACGATCGCCGCGGGCTCCGCGTCCCGGTACAGCAGGTTCAGCGGGTGGAAGTCGCCGTGCACCCACCCCGCGCTGGGCTCGGCGCCCGCCGCCGGCCGCCGGTGCGCGTACCGCTCCAGGAGCGTCCGCCGCTCCAGGAGGCGGTGTTCGGCCAGTACGTCGAAGGCGTCCTGCGGGTGCCGCCGGCGGGCCAGCAGCAGCAGTTCGGCGATGGTCTCGAAGCTGTCCGCGGGATCGGCGCTGAGCTGCCCGCCGTCCCGGCCTGCCTCCGCCTCCATCACCTGGTCCAGACACGTGTGCACGACGCCGAGCAGCGTGCCCAGGCGCAGCGATTCGGTCTCGGTGAGCTGGGCGCCGTCGCGGTGGCTGCCGTCGATCCAGGGGTGCAGGGCGTAACAGCGGTCGCCGATCACCGCGACGGTGTCGCCGCCGGTGTCGTGCAGGGGCGGGGCGACGGGCACGCCGAGCTCCTGGAGGCGCTGGGTGGCGCGGTGCTGGCGGGCGATGGCCGGGCGGTCGCCGTCGAGGTGGTGCTTGAGGAAGAAGTCGCCGCGGGTGGTGGCGAGCCGGAAACCGTGGTTCAGCAGGCCCTGGGCGACGGGCTTGCAGGACACCGGCTCGCCCAGGGCCGGGTACCGGCTCAGCAGCCGGTCGACGGGCGGGACGGGCCGGGCGGGTGCGTCGGTGGCGACGGCGGGAGCGGGTACAGATGAGCGCGGCACCCGGCAGATGTTAGATCACGGGAGGTGAGGAGTGCTCACCCTGCGTGCTGAAGGGTGCGGCCGCAGGACCCCTGCAGGGTGTGGACCAGGAAGAACTGCGGATCGATCCGCATGTGGACCGCCTCGAACGGTTTGCCCTCGACCTCGGCCGGGCCGGGTCCGAAGAGCTTCAGGCCGGCGGGGGTGGGCTCGACGATGCGGGCCTCGCCGGTGGCCTGGACGGACCACAGCTGGCTGTCGCCGGAGTTGAAGTTGTCGGTCTCGTACGCGACCACGCTGCCGTTGCAGGCCTGGTGGTAGCCGTAACCGGCGTGCATCCGCAGCAGGATCCCGCCGTCCACGACGACATGGCGGGCGACGGCCAGGAACGGCAGCGCACGCATGCTGGTGGCGACCCTGCCGTACGGCACGGAGGTCAGCAGCTGGATGGCGCGGCGGCTGTCGGAGGTGGGCATGACTTCACTGTGCGCCATGCGACGGGTGCGCCAAAAGAGACCTAGGTCCCGAGAAAAGTCACGAAGTGCCTGATCAGGGGCGTGTGGTTTCACGTGAAACCACTGGTGGGACGTGTTCTTCGGTGTTCTTCGGCGCTTCTTTCGGCCCGCTTCAGCGGCGCTCTTCGGCCTGCATCCTGGCCACGTAGGCGGCGGCCTGGGAGCGGCGCTCCATGCCGAGCTTGGAGAGCAGGCTGGAGACGTAGTTCTTGATCGTCTTCTCGGCGAGGTGCAGCCGCTCGCCGATCACGCGGTTGGTCAGGCCCTCGCCGATCAGGTCGAGGATCTTCCGCTCCTGGTCGGTGAGGTTGGCCAGGCGCTGGTCGCCCTTGACGTTGTTGCCGGCCCGCAGCCGCTCCAGGACGCGGGCGGTCGCCACCGGGTCGAGGAGGGATTTGCCCGCCGCCACGTCCCGTACGGCCGAGAGCAGTTCACTGCCGCGGATCGCCTTGAGGACATAGCCGGACGCACCGGCCATGATCGCGTCGAAAAGGGCTTCGTCGTCCGCGAAAGAAGTAAGCATCAGGCATTTGATGTCCTCGTTCTGCGAACGGACTTCGCGGCAGACCTCCACACCGCTTCCATCCGGCAGCCGAACGTCGAGCACGGCGACGTCGGGGCGCGTCGCAGGGATCCTGACCAGGGCGTCTGCCGCTGTGCCGGCTTCTCCGACGACCTCGATGTCCTCCTCGACGGAGAGCAATTCATGGACGCCACGCCTGACGACTTCGTGGTCATCAAGAAGGAAAACAGTGATTTTGCCTGATTCGCGCACGACGCCATCCTCACACATCAACCCTTCCCGTGCCCGAGGTCACCGGGATAACGTGCCCCTGTTCCGGTGGCCTGCAAGGCTCTGACCAGTGATTGTTCCCGCATTCTTCGATTTACTTGGAAATCCAAGCAAAATCGCAGGTCAAACGGGGTTTCGCAGTTATGCGAAGCACTGGGTAACGTGCTTTAGACAGGCGTTCGCCGGGGCACCTGTCACGCCCTGTCCCGGCCGAGCCGCACCCACCCCGTGCGCGGGTACGGATTCAGGGCGAGCCGCACTGGTCGCCCGGCAGACCCCGGGGGCCGGACCGACGGAGGAGCACGCACGTGACCGTGGAGAGCACTGCCGCGCGTAAACCGCGACGCAGCAGCGGAGCAGGCACCAAGCGCGCCAGCGCCAAGAAGACGCCGCAGGCCCCTGACGAGCCGCAGCTGATCCAGCTGCTGACGCCCGAGGGCGAGCGGGTCGAGCACCCGGACTACTCGATCGACCTCTCGGCCGACGAACTGCGCGGGCTGTACCGGGACATGGTCCTCACCCGCCGCTTCGACGCCGAGGCGACCTCGCTCCAGCGCCAGGGCGAACTGGGCCTGTGGGCCTCGCTGCTCGGCCAGGAGGCCGCCCAGATCGGCTCGGGCCGCGCGCTGCGCGACGACGACTACGTCTTCCCGACGTACCGCGAGCACGGCGTGGCCTGGTGCCGCGGCGTCGACCCGACGAACCTGCTGGGCATGTTCCGCGGTGTGAACCACGGCGGTTGGGACCCCAGCACCAACAACTTCCACCTGTACACGATCGTCATCGGCTCGCAGACCCTGCACGCCACCGGCTACGCCATGGGCGTCGCCAAGGACGGCGCGGACTCGGCCGTGATCGCGTACTTCGGCGACGGGGCGTCCTCCCAGGGCGACGTCGCCGAATCGTTCACCTTCTCCGCGGTGTACAACGCCCCCGTGGTCTTCTTCTGCCAGAACAACCAGTGGGCGATCTCCGAGCCCACCGAGAAGCAGATGCGGGTGCCGCTCTACCAGCGCGCCCAGGGCTTCGGCTTCCCGGGCGTCCGCGTCGACGGCAACGACGTGCTGGCCTGCCTGGCCGTCACCAAGGCCGCCCTGGAGCGGGCCCGCAACGGCGAAGGCCCCACCCTGGTCGAGGCGTTCACGTACCGGATGGGTGCGCACACCACCACCGACGACCCGACGAGGTACCGGGCCGACGAGGAGCGCGCGGCGTGGGAGGCGAAGGACCCCATCCTGCGCGTCCGTACGTACCTGGAGAAGGAGGGGCTCGCCGACGCCGCCTTCTTCGAGGAGCTGGAGGCCGAGAGCGAGACCCTCGGCAAGCGGGTCAGGGAGACCGTGCGCTCGATGCCCGACCCCGACACCATGGCGATCTTCGAGAACGTCTACGCGGACGGGCACGCGCTCGTCGACGAGGAGCGCGCCCAGTTCGCCGCCTACCGGGCGTCGTTCGCCGAGGAGGGCAAGTAAGCCATGGCCGTGAAGAAGCTTCCGATCGCCAAGGCGATCAACGAGTCCCTCCGCAAGGCCCTGGAGACCGACCCCAAGGTCCTCATCATGGGCGAGGACGTCGGTCAGCTCGGCGGGGTGTTCCGGGTCACCGACGGCCTGTTCAAGGACTTCGGGGAGGGCCGGGTCATCGACACCCCGCTCGCCGAGTCCGGCATCGTCGGCACGGCCATCGGCCTCGCGCTGCGCGGCTACCGGCCCGTCGTGGAGATCCAGTTCGACGGTTTCGTCTTCCCGGCGTACGACCAGATCGTCACGCAGCTCGCGAAGATGCACGCCCGCTCGCTCGGCAAGATCAAGCTGCCGGTCGTCATCCGCATTCCGTACGGCGGCGGCATCGGTGCGGTCGAGCACCACAGCGAGTCGCCCGAGGCGCTGTTCGCGCACGTCGCGGGCCTCAAGGTGGTCTCGCCCTCCAACGCCTCCGACGCCTACTGGATGATGCAGCAGGCCATCCAGGGCGACGACCCGGTGATCTACTTCGAGCCGAAGCGGCGCTACTGGGACAAGAGCGAGGTCGACACCGAGGCCATCCCCGGACCGCTGCACAAGGCCCGGGTCGCCCGTGCGGGCACGGACCTGACACTCGCCGCGTACGGCCCGATGGTCAAGGTCTGCATGGAGGCGGCGGCAGCCGCCGCCGACGAGGGCAAGTCGGTCGAGGTCGTGGACCTGCGGTCGATGTCCCCGATCGACTTCGACACCCTCCAGACCTCGGTCGAGAAGACCCGCAGGCTGGTCGTCGTGCACGAGGCGCCGGTCTTCTACGGCGCGGGCGCGGAGATCGCCGCCCGCATCACGGAGCGGTGCTTCTACCACCTGGAGGCCCCGGTGCTGAGGGTCGGCGGCTACCACTCGCCGTACCCGCCGGCCCGCCTGGAGGAGGAGTACCTCCCCGGCCTGGACCGGGTACTCGACGCCGTCGACCGCTCGCTCGCGTACTAAGGGGCCGACCACATGACTACTACTGACACTTCTGTTCGCTACCGCGAGTTCAAGCTGCCCGACGTGGGCGAGGGCCTCACCGAGGCCGAGATCCTCAAGTGGTACGTCCAGCCCGGTGACACCGTCACCGACGGCCAGGTCGTGTGCGAGATCGAGACCGCGAAGGCGGCGGTCGAGCTGCCCATTCCGTACGACGGAGTGGTGCACGAGCTGCGTTTCGAGGAGGGCGTGACGGTCGACGTCGGCACCCCGATCATCACGGTCGACGTGGCGCCGGGAACCGCGGCCCCGGAGGCGCCGGCCGCAGCACCGGCCGCGGCCCCGGCCCCCGCCGAGGAGCCGGAGGAGGACGAGGCGTCCAAGGGCCGCCAGCCCGTCCTGGTCGGCTACGGCGTCTCCGAGTCCTCCACCAAGCGGCGGGCCCGCAGGACGGACACGCCCGCGCCGGAGAAGGCGGCCTACTCCGCCGCCGTACAGGCCGAGTTGAACGGCACGTCGACGGCGGCGCAGGCATCGGCGGCGCAGGTATCGGCGGCGACGGCGGCGCAGCCGGTCGAGGACCGTGCGCGGCCCCTCGCCAAGCCCCCCGTCCGCAAGCTGGCCAAGGACCTCGGCGTCGACCTGGCGACGGTCGCCCCGACCGGTCCCGGCGGGGTCGTCACCCGCGAGGACGTGCACGCGGCGGCAACGCCCGTACGCACCGAGCAGGTTGCGGCCCCCGCGGCGCCGCAGCAGGTCACGGCCGATGTTTCACGTGAAACGGCCGCAGCACGGGAAACGCGCATTCCGATCAAGGGAGTGCGCAAGGCGATCGCCTCGGCGATGGTGAACAGCGCGTTCACCGCCCCGCACGTCACCGAGTTCATCACCCTCGACGTGACGCGCACGATGAAGCTCGTGGCGGAGCTCAAGGAGGACCCCGACAAGTACGGGATGGCGGGCCTGCGGGTCAACCCGCTCCTGCTCGTCGCCAAGGCCTTCCTCGTCGCCATCAAGCGCAACCCGGCCGTCAACGCCGCCTGGGACGAGGCGAACCAGGAGATCGTGCAGAAGGGCTATGTGAACCTGGGCATCGCCGCGGCCACTCCGCGCGGACTGATCGTCCCGAACATCAAGGACGCGGGCGCCAAGACCCTGCCCGAACTGGCGTCCGCCCTCGGTGATCTGGTGGCCACCGCACGCGAGGGCAAGACCTCGCCGGCCGCCATGCAGGGCGGCACGGTGACCATCACCAACGTCGGCGTCTTCGGCGTCGACACCGGTACGCCGATCCTCAACCCGGGCGAGTCCGCGATCCTCGCGGTCGGCACGATCAAGCTCCAGCCCTGGGTCCACAAGGGCAAGGTCAAGCCCCGCCAGGTCACCACCCTGGCGCTGGCCTTCGACCACCGCCTGATCGACGGCGAACTCGGCTCCAAGGTGCTGGCCGACACGGCGGCGATCCTGGAACACCCGAAGCGCCTCATCACCTGGGCGTAGCAGGTCAGTTGTCGCACGGAAGGGCCCACACCGCGCGTGCGGTGTGGGCCCTTTTCCGTGGAGGCGCAGTCCTTACGCCTCCGTCCTGATGTGCTTCCCGATCTTGAAGCCGAGTGCGAACCTGCTCGCACACCGGTGCTCGTTCATCAGCGGCCCTATCCGACGCTGCACCGTGCGTACGCTCAGGGCCAGTTCCCGGGAGATCTGTTCGTCCCCCCATCCCCGTGCGAGCAGTTCGACGATCCGGCGCTCCTCGCGGTGGTGCCTCATGACTCGTATCCACCCCCCGTGGACCAGTGGAATCAAGGTCCCAAGTACCCTCCTCCGTCACGCCTGTTGACGGCAAGGCCAATTTCTGGCCCCGGGGTCGGCCGAATGTTTTCCGCCGTTCGGTTCCCGTGTGGCGGGAAGTCGTCAGGGTTGCCGGAGGTGCTTCTGCTGCCCTCGATGCCCCGCTAGCTTCGGTGGTGCAAGACAGTTCCAACGCACACATCCGTAGCAAGAACACACACAGGGGAGAAAAACGTGTTGAAGCTGCGCATAGCCGGGGTTGCTGTTGCCGGTGTCGCGGGTCTCGGGGTTTCCGCCCTGCCCGCCCAGGCCGCCCCCGTCCAGACGGCCCCCGTCCAGACCGCGCCCGCCGCCGCTCGGGCGGCCCAGCCCACGGCGTCCGTGTCCGTGAACGCGAAGGGCATCACCTGTATCGACCTCTACGGCAACAGGAAGCTGGTCGCGACGGGCTGCTTCCAGTCGAACGGCGACGACATCGGGGTCAGGGACCACCGCAAGGACGGACTGCGCGCGGTCGTCACCTGGCGGACCAACTACGGCCGGTCCGGCAAGTGCCAGGAGACGCGCGGTGGGGGGAAGAGCACGATCTGCAACTACAACATGAAGAAGGGGAAGAAGGTCCAGTTCAAGGTCGATGTGCGCAACGGGGCGAACGGCAGGCCCAAGTACTCCTCGGCGTACTCGCCGTGGCTGAGCATCGGCAAGTAGCGGGCAGGCGGTAGCCCGGACCTGATTCCACGTTCCACGAGCAGGAGGCCCGTCCGACATGCGGACGGGCCTCCTCCTTGCACCCCTGTTGTATCTATGCTGTGCGCATGCCTGCCGCACCTCCTGCCGCCGAACGTGTCTACGACCACATCAAGAGGGGTGTCCTCGACCGCAGCTACGAGGGCGGAACGCTCCTCACCGAGGGCCATCTCGCCGAAGCCGTGGGGGTGTCGCGCACCCCGGTCCGCGAAGCGCTCCTGCGCCTTGAGGTCGAAGGACTGATCAAGCTCTACCCGAAGAAGGGCGCCCTGGTCCTCGCCGTCTCCGCGCAGGAGATCGCCGACGTCGTCGAAACCCGGCTGCTGGTCGAGGAGTTCGCCGTGCGCAAGGCCGTACCGGCGTCACCGCGTCTGATCGCCCGCCTCGAAGAACTCCTCGCGGAGCAGCAGCGCCGTGCGCTCGCCGGGGACCTCGCCGAGGTCGCCGTCACCGACCGCTGCTTCCACGCGGAGATCGTCCGCAACGCCGGCAACCAGATCCTGTCCCGCCTCTACGACCAGATGCGCGACCGGCAGCTGCGGATGGGCGTCGCCGTGATGGAGGCGCACCCGGACCGCATCGCGCTCAACATCGCCGAGCACGCCGAGATGCTGGACGCCATCAGGACGGGCGACGCGGACGCCGCCGCGGCCTGTGTGCGCCGGCACGTCAGCCGGGTCAAGGTGCTGGTCAGGGGTGACGACCGATGAGCAAGTCACCGGCGATGCCACGGCTGCACGGTGATCCGCCCGGCGGCCGCAGGGCCCTCGCCGTCTGGTCGATCGGCGTGGCCGTCTACTTCGTCGCCGTCACCTTCCGCACCAGCCTGGGCGTCGCGGGCCTGGACGCCGCCGACCGCTTTCAGGTCAACGCCTCCGCCCTCTCCACCTTCTCGATCCTCCAGCTGCTCGTGTACGCGGGCATGCAGATACCCGTCGGCCTGATGGTCGACCGGCTCGGCACCAAGAAGGTCCTGGCGCTCGGCGCCGTCCTGTTCACCGTCGGCCAGGTGGGCTTCGCGCTCTCGCCGACGTACGGCACGGCACTCGTCTCCCGCGCGCTGCTCGGCTGCGGCGACGCGATGACGTTCATCAGCGTGCTGCGGCTCGGCACCCGCTGGTTCCCGGCCCGGCGCGGGCCGATGATCGCGCAGGTCGCGGCCCTGTTCGGGATGGCGGGCAACCTCGTCTCGACGCTGGTCATCGCCCGGGCGCTGCACGGGTACGGCTGGACCGCGACCTTCGTGGGCAGTGCGGCGGCGGGCGTGGTCGTCCTCGTACTGACCCTCGTACTGCTGAAGGACCACCCCGAGGGGTACGAGCCGCCCGCCGCCCCGCGCGGGGGCGCCACCTTCGTGCGCCGGCAGATCGCGGCGGCGTGGCGGGAGCCCGGGACGCGGCTCGGGATGTGGGTGCACTTCACGACGCAGTTCCCGGCGATGGTGTTCCTGCTGCTGTGGGGGATGCCGTTCCTGGTGGAGGCGCAGGGGATGTCGCGGGCGGCGGCCGGTGAGCTGCTGACGCTGGTGGTGCTCTCCAACATGGCCATCGGGCTGGTGTACGGGCAGGTCATCGCGCGGCATCACGCCGCGCGCGTGCCGCTCGCGCTGGGCACGGTCGCGGCGACCGCCGTGCTGTGGGGGGCCACGATCGCCTACCCGGCGCCGCACGTGCCGATGTGGCTGCTGGTCACGCTGTGCGTGGTGCTCGGGGCGTGCGGTCCCGCTTCGATGATCGGCTTCGACTTCGCGCGGCCCGCGAACCCGCCGGAGCGGCAGGGCACGGCTTCCGGCATCGTCAACATGGGCGGCTTCGTCGCCTCCATGACGACCCTGTTCGCGGTGGGCGTGCTGCTGGACGCCACCGGCGACAACTACCGCATGGCGTTCGCCTCGGTGTTCGTGCTGGAGGCGGTGGGGCTGACCCAGATCCTGCGGCTGCGCAACCGGACGGCACGGCGCGAGCGGGAGCACCTGGTGGCGAGCCGGGTGGAGGCTGTGCACGTACCTGCGTGAGGGGGCCCCGCGTGAGCGTGTTTCACGTGAAACGTCGCCACGTCGCTCCTACGGCGTGACGGCGAAGTTCCGCAGGATCGCGTCGGCCAGGTCCTGGTCGCCCTCGATCTTGACCCGGTCGGCCACCGCCGCGTACCGCACCCGGCCGCAGGCCAGCCGGTAGAAGGTCTCCCAGTCGAGCGCGATCGTGACGAGCGGGCCGAGCGAGGGGGTGCCGTCCACACTGCCCTGGCCGCGGTCGTCGACGCGGACCGTGCGCAGGAACTCGACCGGGCCGTGGACGTCGAAGACGACTGCCGAGTTCGTGGGCGCGCCCGCGTCCTTGGCGACGACCTTGGGCAGGTTGCGCAGCAGGAAGTCGCGGGTGATGTACGCGCCGGGGGAGTCCAGGTTGCCGGGCTGCTGGAGGGTGGTGCGGAGGTCCTGCTCGTGCACCCACACGTCGAACGCCCGCATCCACAGGGTCATTTCGAGGGTCATCTCGCGCCCGGCGAGCACCGAGCGGATCACGGTGTCGGGGGACCGGGTCTCGTTCCGCAGCTGGCGGTTGCGGCGGATGATCGTGTACTCCAGCTCCGAGGTCATCTCCGGCGCCGTGTGGTGGCGTCGTACGTCGACCTGCACCTCCATGTACCGGGCCAGGTCGGAGGTGATGTGGAACAGGTCGCTCGGCAGCGAGTGGATCGGACGGGGGTCGCCGAGCATCTCGCACTCGGCACCGATGACATGGGAGACCATGTCGCGCACCGACCAGCCGGGGCACGGCGTACGGCGGTTCCACTCGCCCTCGACGAGCGGCTTCACCAGCTCGGATATCGCCTCGATGGAGTGCGACCAGGCGTCGGCGTAGGTCTGCAGGCTGAGATGGTGGACGGTCACGGGACCCCTCGGGCGGTTCAGTGGCGGCGGCGCGGGCGGTGCGGCTGGGTTGCCGTGCGTGCGTGCGGGCAGGTGCGTTCCGGGTGACGGACTTGGACGCTAAGTTACGCTGCCCGAAGGCACCCCGGCAGTGCTTTCGTGTGACGATCGTAGGCCCGTGTTGACGGCTCGAATGCCAGGACGGTGGTAGTGTGCGCGCCTCTCTGCTCCAGATCGATGTAAAAGACGAGGAATCGGTCAATTCCCGTAGGGAGCGGGCTGCTTCGCTGGTGCGGGAGCAACGGGGCAGCGACCTCGTGGTGCTCCCCGAGCTGTGGCCGACCGGTGCCTGGGGGTACGAGGGTTTCGCCGACGAGGCGGAGCCGCTGGAGGGCCCGACGTACGAGGTGATGGCGAAGGCGGCGCGGGACGCCGGGGTCTGGCTGCACGCCGGATCGTTCGTCGAGCGCGACCCGGAGGGGCCCCTCTTCAACACCTCCCTCGTCTTCTCCCCCGCGGGCGAACTCGCCGCCGCGTACCGGAAGATCCACCGGTTCGGCTTCGACGAGGGCGAGGCGGTGCTGATGGGCGCGGGCGGCGAACTGGTCACCGTCCGCACGCCGGACCTGCACCTGGGCCTGGCCACCTGCTACGACCTGCGCTTCCCCGAGCTCTTCCGCGGACTGGTCGACCGGGGCGCGGACACCTTCGTCGTCCCCGCGGGGTGGCCGGCCAGGCGGCGCGGGCACTGGACGCTGCTGGCCCGCGCGCGGGCCGTCGAGAACCAGGCGTACGTCCTGGCCTGCGGCACCGCGGGGACGCACGCCGGTGTCGAGCAGGCCGGGTTCAGCATCGTCGTCGACCCGTGGGGCGAGGTGCTGGCCGAGGCGGGGGCGGGCGAGGAGGTCCTGGTCGTGGACCTCGACCCGGCGCGTCCCGCGGTCACCCGGGAACAGTTCCCGGCGCTCAAGGACCGGCTGCTCGGGCTGGCGGAACCGCGTCGGCCGTAGGCGGACAGGGGGGGGGGGGGCGAGGGCAAGAGAGGGTACGGGCGGGGCTCCGGAACCCCGCCCCCGGCCTCGCCCCCGGCCGACCGGCCCGGTCGGTGCCGGCCGGGTCAGTCCCCGTCCCGCTCCTTCTCCGCCATGCGGATCACGCAGACCGCGACCGCGATGAGCAGGGGCGCGTCCGTGTCCTCCCGTACGACATTGACGGCGTACGTGTCGCGCACCCGGAACCACTTCTTCGAGATGTGCGCCAGGAGTTCGCCGTCGTACTCGATGGCGAACTCCCGGTCCAGCACCCGCCCGCTCACATCGAGTTCGGTGCCTTCGTTGAGCGTGACGCGGTAGTGGTTGCGGATCAGCGACAGCCGCTTCTTGCGTACGGTCGCGAGGGTCTCGCCGTCCCTTTCGAGCCGCATCGCGTCCCGCCAGCTGAGCATCTTCTCCTTGAGCGTGATCAGCACCCGCCCGCCGGGGTCCTTGATCTCCAGGGTGTCCCGGAGCCGGAGGGCCTTGCCGTCGACGAGGAAGGCGTGCTGCCCCTTCTCGTCCTCGATCCAGTAGTCGTCGCCGAGGGAGAAGAGCTTGTCGCGTACGAGGAATTTCATGACATGACGACTACCCGCACCCGGGGCCGTGTCACGCGCGCTGCGGCACGACCTTGATGTTGAAGCCGAAGCTGCCGGTGGTGAGTGCGATGCCGATGAACAGCAGCGCGTAGTGCTCCTGGCCGCGGGCGGTCCGTATCCCGCCGAGGTCAAGCTGGTACGACTCCGGCCAGCCGAGGTCGCCGAGGAGCTGTCCGACGGTCTGCTTGGCGGCCCAGTCGTCCCCGGACAGGAACACGGTGCTGGGTCCTTCGAGCCCCGTCGGGTTCACCATCGCCGTCGAGTCCATCGTGCAGAGTGTCTTGACGACGTGGGTGTACGGGAACTCCTCCTGGATCAGCTCGCCGAGGCTGGTGCCCGGGTGCGTGAGCGTCCAGTCCTCGTTGAACCCGATCGCGATGTCCAGCAGGACCTTGTCCGCGAGGGCGTCCGCGCCGATGCGGCGCAGGAGGGGTAACGAAACATCCCCCGGGGTCGCGTTGACGATCACTTCGCCGTGCGCGACGGCTTTTGCGTGGGTGACGAAGGTGAGGCCGGGGCCCGTCCTCCCGTCGGGTTCGCGCGAACCCAGCAGTACGTCGTGTCCCGTGTCGACGAGCTCGGTCGCGATTGTCCGTGCCACGTTTCCTGTTCCGAGAATTCCGATTCGCATACGGGAAACGTAGGCGGGCCGGTGCGGGCCACGGATCGGTCGTGCGGTCCGGGCCCCTGGTCCTTTGGCCGTAGTCCGCCGGGCTGCCGAGGGCTCAATTCAGGCCGTGGTCGCGGAGTTCGGGGTCGGTCCCGGCCGGCTGGAGGGGCAGGCCGCCCTTGGCGGCGGTCAGTTCGGAGACGGTGCCCTCGGTGGTGTCCTTGAGGACGACGGCGTGCGTGAAGGCGTTCCGGTTCCGCTCCGTGCCGGAGCCGGGGAGCGCGTACGTACGGAAGGCCGACAGGGGCAGGACGGTCACGCCCGGCAGGGCGCCGCGCCGCGACTCGGCGGCGGCGAGCCCGGTCTCCGTACCGTCGGCGGCGATGACGTACACGTGCGCGTCGTGGCCACAGCGCGCGGTCGGCACTTCCCGGCGGGCCCGCGGGCCGGACAGGACGAGGCCGACGACGCGGGGGTCGGCCTCCGCGCGCAGGCGGAAGGCCTCGAACTCAGGGGTGGCGGCGGCTGGGCTGTGGCGTGCGTACGTCAGCCCCGGGCGGCCGTCGAAGTCCGCCCGGCCCGTCGGGACGAAGCCGGTGCGGGAGAGGACCGTGCGGGAGGCCGCGTTGTCGAGGGTGGTCTCGGCGCGGAGGGTGTGGAGGCCGTACCGGGTGGCCGCGAGGGAGCAGAGGGTGCGGACGGTGGCGGTGGCGAGGCCCCGGCCGGTGGCCTTCTCGGCGAGGCGGTAGCCGAGTTCGGCTTCGCCGTCGGCGAGGTCGACGAGGTTGAACCGGCCCAGGATCTCGTGGCCGGAGACCAGCACGTGGAAGGCGATCGCGCCGGTGGCCTGTTCGGCGAGCAGTGCCTCGTGCCGGGCGTCGAAGTCGGCGAAGTAGGCATCGCCCCGGTCGGGGACTGACCCGGCGAAGAAGTCCCGGTTCGCGCGCTCGAAGGCGAGGAGGGCGGGGGCGTGTTCGGCGCGCAGACGCTGGAGCTCGGGCATGGGACGGGGCCTCAGGGGGCGGTCGGGCATGGCGTGGGGCCTCAGGGGGCGGTCGGGCATGGAGTGGGGCCTCCGGGTGCGGTGCGGAAGGCGGTCAGGCCGGGGGCTAGTTCCAGGCCGGTCCACGGGGTGAGGCCGGCCTTCTCCAGGACGCGGGAGGAGGCGGGGTTGTCGAGCGACACCTTCGCGTAGACGGTGTGGACGCCGGGGGCGGTGAGCGCGTGGGTCACGAGAGCGCGGGCCGCCTCGCTGGCGTAGCCCCGGCGGCGGCGGGACGGGGTGACTCCGTACCCGAACTCGACCTTCCCGTCCGTCTGCGGCCAGAACAGGCCGATGGCGCCCACCACTTGACCCGATTCGCGCTCGATCATCTGGCGGTGGCCGTACTCGCCGTACCAGGCGGGGTTCTCCGCGAAGAACCCCGCACGCGCCTTGTCGCCCTCGCCGGGGAAGTCCTCGGCCCACTGCGGGAGACGCTCCCCGGTGCCCATCGCCTCGATCTCCTCGGGGGTCCAGGCGCGGAGGAGGAGACGGTCGGTGGTCAGGTCGGGGATGGCGTGGGACAAGGGAGGACTCCTGGTGACAGGGCTGCGAGGGGTGGCGGCGGGGGCGCGGGCGGGGGCGCGGGCCGGGCTGGTGCGGTACGGATCCTGGCGCCGGACCGCCCGAACCTTTGCAGAGGGGCGGTGCGGGGGCAAGGGAGTTTCGGCGGGACGGCGGGACAGCGGGACGGTGGCCGGTGGTCCTGGCTGGCGCGCCTTGGGGGCGAGGCGGGGGTACGTGGTGCTGGGTGCACGGCGCGCGGCGTGCGGCGGGCGGCGCGCTGTGCACGGTGTCCGGTGTCCGGCGGGTCGGCGTCCATCCGGTGATGCTCGGCGGACCGAAGTCCAAGAGGCAGCGCTCAGCGGTCGGCGGTCGGCGGTCGGCGGTCGGCGTTCGGCGGACCGGCGCCTGGCGGGTGGTGCCCGGTGGGCGGTGTCCAGCGGGATGGCGCCCACCCGGCGGTGCCGGGGGACGGAGTCCAGGACGCGGTGTTCAGCGGACGGTGTCCAGGAAGCCGTGCCCAGCGGGCCAGCACCCCGCCACCCGGCAGCCTGTGCCCCGCCGCCCGCCGCCCGCCGCCAGGCGATGGTGCACCGACCCCGTTCGAGTGGTGCCATGGTGGTGTCATCGTGGCGTGGAGGTAGGCCATTTTGTTGTCGGGGCGGCGCCAAGGCGTGTCAATTTGGAGGAGAAGGGCCAGGTCAGCGTGGTGTGTGCCAAGAGGGAGGCACTCTGGCTCGCCATGGTGCATTGGATGTGCCATGATGGCACCATGGACCTTACGCCCTACGTCGACAACCTCCGGCACGAGCTGGCCGTCGCCGCGGACGCCGGCGGCGACGACGCCCGCGCCCTCGCCGAGCGGCTGACCGCCCCCCTGGAGTCCGCCGCCCGCCTGACCCTGCTCAACGCGCTGTCCGCAGCCATGGGCGAGGTCACGCGGGAGCTGGCGCCGGGCTCGGTCGACGTGCGGCTGCGCGGACTCGACCCGGAGTTCGTGGTGACGGCGCCGCCCGCAGCGGAGCCGTTCCAGGAGGTAAGGGAGCCGGCCGCGGCCCCCGCCGCCGCCTCGCCGCTGCCGCCCGCGGACGCCGACGACAGCGCCACGGCGCGGATCAACTTCCGCCTCCCCGCCCACCTCAAGGCCCACGCCGAGAGCGCCGCGAGCCGAGAGGGCCTGTCTGTCAACGCGTGGTTGGTGCGCGCCGTGTCGGCCGCGGTCGAGGGCGACGTCCGGCCGCGTACGGCCCAGAAGACCCAGACCGTCGGACAGACCATCACGGGCTGGATGCGCTAGCCGCGCCCCGTCCGCACCCCTTCACCGAACCACGCCCCACCAGCGGGGAAGTACCAACGACTCAAGAGGACGGGACAGCCATGCCTTCTTTCGACACTCCCGAACCGATCTCGGTCACGGCGCACGTGGGGGCCGGTTCCATCCGGTTCACCGCGAGCGACCGGTCCGACACCGTCGTCGAGGTCCTGCCCGGCGACGCGAAGAAGGACAAGAAGAACGTGCGGGCCGCCGAGCAGACCGAGGTCTCGTACGTGCGGGGCGTCCTGACCATCAGGACGAAGGAGCGCTACCTGATCGGGCCCACCGGCGCCGTCGACGTGGCGGTCGAACTGCCCCTCGGCTCGCGCGTCGAGGTGACCGGCTCCTGGGTCCAGCTGCTCGGCGAGGGGCAGCTTGGTGAGGTCCGGGTGAAGACCTCGGCGGGCGACGTCCGCCTCGACTCCACGGGTCCGCTGGACCTGACCGCCTCCCACGGCTCGATCACCGTGGAGCGCGTCGAGGGCAAGGCCGAGATCACCACCAGCTCCGGCAGCCTGCGCGTCGGCCTCGTCGAGGGCCCCGCCGTCCTGAAGAACTCGCACGGCAGCACGCATGTCGGCGCCGCCATCGGCGACCTGCGGGTGAGCGGCGCCAACGGCGACATCGACATCGTGCGCGCCGAGGGCTCGGTCACCGCGACCACCGCCCACGGCACCCTGCGCGTCGGCGAAGTCGTCCGCGGCACCGTCCAGTTGGAGACCGGTTACGGCGCCATCGAGGTCGGTGTCCGCGAGGGCACGGCCGCCTGGCTCGACGTCAGCTCCGAGAAGGGGCAGGCGCGCAACACGCTCACCGCGTCCGGGGCACCGGGGGAGTCCGAGGAGACCGTCAAGGTCCGCGCCCGTACCCGCTGGGGCAACATCGACGTCCGCCGCGCCAGGGCCTGAGCGCGCCGGGCGGGTCCGGCACCTGCACCCGCCTGCGGCATGAGCGTGCCGGCCCGGCCCGGCCCGGCTCGGCACCCGAATCCGCCCGGCTCGGCACCCGTATCCGCCCGAGTCTGAGCGCGCCGGCCCGGCGCCCGCGCCCCGACACCTCCGCTCCTTCCGGGCTTCTTCCCGCTTCTTCCCGGCCACTTCGGCCCACATCGGCCCACTTCAGCCTTCTCATGGAGGGTTCCATGTCTTCTTCTGTCATGTCCACGTCCATTCAAGGTGACGTCCGTTCCGCGCAGACCGCCGTCTCCGCGGTCGGGCTGCGCAAGTCCTACGGCGACAAGACCGTCCTCGACGGCATCGATCTGCGCATCCCGGCCGGGACCGTGTTCGCGCTGCTCGGCCCGAACGGCGCGGGCAAGACCACCGCCGTGAAGATCCTCTCCACGCTCATCACCGCCGACGGCGGGCAGGCCCAGGTCGCGGGCCACGACCTCACCACCGACCCCCAGGCCGTACGGGCCGCGATCGGAGTCACCGGGCAGTTCTCCGCCGTCGACGGCCTGATCACCGGCGAGGAGAACATGCTCCTCATGGCGGACCTGCACCACCTCTCCCGCCGCGCGGGCCGCCGCAGCGCCGCCGAACTCCTGGAGCGCTTCGACCTGGTCGAGGCCGCGAAGAAGCCCGCCTCCACGTACTCCGGCGGCATGAAGCGCCGTCTCGACCTCGCCATGACGCTGGTCGGCAATCCGCGGATCATCTTCCTCGACGAGCCGACCACCGGCCTCGACCCGCGCAGCCGCCACAACATGTGGCAGATCATCCGCGAGCTGGTCTCCGGCGGCGTCACCGTCTTCCTCACCACCCAGTACCTGGAGGAGGCCGACCAACTCGCCGACCGCATCGCGGTGCTGAGCGACGGGAAGATCGCGGCCGAAGGGACCGCCGACGAGCTGAAGCGGCTCATCCCCGGCGGTCACGTACGGCTCCGCTTCACCGACCCGGTCGCCTACCGGTCCGCAGCGGCCGCCCTGCACGAGGCCACCGGGGACGACGAGGCGATGTCGCTGCAGATCTCCAGCGACGGCAGCCAGCGCGAGCTGCGCGCCCTCCTCGACCGGCTGGACTCGGCCGGTATCGAGGCGGACGAGCTGACCGTGCACACCCCCGACCTCGACGACGTGTTCTTCGCCCTGACCAGCGGCACCGGCCGCTCCGCGACCGACCGGCCCGCGACGCACCAGTCCCAGAACCAGCCCCAGAACCAGTCCCAGAACCAGTCCCAGAACCAGCCCCAGAACCAGCCCCAGAACCAGTCCCAGAACCAGTCCCAGACCCAGGCCAAGACCCAGTCCCAGAACCAGACCCAGTCCCAGACCCAGGCCAAGGAGGCCGTCCGATGAGCGCCCTCTCCCTCGCCGCACGCGATTCGTCCACGATGCTCCGCCGCAACCTCCTGCACGCCAGGCGCTACCCGTCCCTCACCCTGAACCTGCTGCTCACGCCGGTCGTCATGCTGCTGCTCTTCGTCTACATCTTCGGAGACGTGATGAGCGCCGGCATCGGCGGCGTCGGTGCCGACCGCTCCGACTACATCGCGTACATCGTCCCGGGCATCCTGATGCTGACCATCGGCTCCACCGTGATGGGGACCGCCGTGTCCGTCTCCACGGACATGGCCGAGGGCCTCATCGCCCGCTTCCGCACGATGGCGATCCACCGCAGTTCCGTGATCATCGGGCACGTCGTCGGCAGCGTCCTGCAGGTGCTCGCCAGCCTGCTCTTCGTCGGCGCCGTCGGCGTGGCCATCGGCTTCCGGTCCGTGGATGCCACGGCTCTGGAGTGGCTGGCGGCGTTCGGGCTGCTCGCGCTCTTCGCCCTGGCGCTCACCTGGATCGCGGTCGGGATGGGCATGTCCAGCCCGAACGCGGAGGCGGCCAGCAACAAGGGGATGCCGCTGGTCCTCCTCCCGTTCCTTTCCAGCGCCTTCATCCCGGCCGGGACGATGCCGGGCTGGTTCCAGCCGATCGCCGAGTACCAGCCGTTCACACCCGCCATCGAGACCCTGCGCGGCCTGCTGCTCGGCACCGAGATCGGCAACAACGGGTGGATCGCCATCGCCTGGTGCCTCGGCCTGTCCGTACTCGGCTACTGCTGGACGGCGTCGCTGTTCAACCGCGACCCGAAGTAGCCGGACGGAGCGCACGACCGGCCACCCCGCGAGCGCACCACCCGCCACCCTGCGGCAAGCCACCGCAGGGTGGCAATCTTGAACCATGAACGATGCCGCCCAGGTGCCCACCCCCGCCCCCACCCCCACGCCCGCACCTCGCCGTGCCCGCGTCCGTGCCCCCGAGCTGATCGGCAAGGGAGGCTGGCTCAACACCGGCGGCAAGGAGCTGACCCTCGCCGACCTGCGGGGCCGCATCGTCATCCTCGATTTCTGGACCTTCTGCTGCATCAACTGCCTGCACGTCCTCGACGAGCTCCGCGAGCTGGAGCAGCGGCACAGTGACACCACGGTGATCCTCGGCGTGCACTCGCCGAAGTTCGTGCACGAGGCCGAGCACCAGGCCGTCGTCGACGCCACCGAGCGCTACCAGGTCCACCATCCCGTCCTCGACGACCCCGAGCTGGCCACCTGGAAGCAGTACGCCGTCCGCGCCTGGCCGACGCTCGTCGTCATCGACCCCGAGGGGTACGTCGTCGCCCAGCACGCGGGCGAGGGCCATGCGCACGCCATCGAGCGGCTCGTCACCGAGCTGGAGGCGGAGCACGAGGCCAAGGGGACGCTGCGGCGCGGCGACGGTCCGTACGTGGAGCCCGAGCCGGTCGCCACCGACCTCCGGTTCCCCGGCAAGGCCCTCCTGCTGCCGCGGACGGGCACCCTGCTCGTCTCCGACACCACCCGCGACCAGCTCGTCGAGCTCGCCGCCGACGGCGAGACCGTACTGCGCCGCATCGACGGCACCGAAGCAGGGGCCGGTGCGTTCAACGAGCCGCAGGGCCTCGCCCTCCTCCCCGACGGCCGGGTGATCGTCGCCGACACGGTCAACCACCAACTGAAGTCGTACGACCCGGAGAGCGGCGAGGTCGCCGTACTCGCCGGGACCGGCAAGCAGTGGTGGCAGGGCGAGCCGACCTCCGGGCCCGCCCTCGACGTGTCGCTGTCGTCCCCGTGGGACGTCGCCTGGTGGCGCGGCGAGGTCTGGATCGCGATGGCCGGTGTGCATCAACTCTGGGCGTACGACCCGGAGTCGGGCCGTGTCCGCGTCGCCGCGGGCACCACCAACGAGGGGCTCGTCGACGGCCCGGCGGCCGAGGCCTGGTTCGCCCAGCCGTCCGGCCTGGCCGCCGCAGGGGACCGCCTCTGGGTCGCCGACTCCGAGACCTCCGCACTGCGCTGGGTGGACGCGGAGGACGTCGTGCACACCGCCGTCGGCGCCGGACTCTTCGACTTCGGCCACCGGGACGGCCCGGCGGAACAGGCGCTGCTCCAGCACCCGTTGGGCGTCACCGCACTGCCCGACGGCTCCGTCGCGATCAGCGACACGTACAACCACTCCCTCCGCCGGTACGAGCCGGGCAGCGGTCGGGTCACCACCCTGGCAACGGACTTGCGGGAGCCGAGCGACGCCGTCCTCGTCGGGGACGACATCGTCGTGGTCGAGTCGGCGCGCCACCGGCTGACCCGGCTGCGGCTGCCCGACGAGGCGGTACGGGTGGCGGCCGTCGCCCACCGTACGCAGCGGGCCGCGACCGAAGTCGCCCCGGGCAGGCTCCGGTTGGACGTCGTGTTCCAGGCGCCGAGCGGCCAGAAGCTCGACACCCGGTACGGTCCTTCGACCCGCCTGCTGGTCTCGGCCACCCCGCCCGCGCTGATCGCCGAGGGAGCGGGGACGGGCACCGACCTGGGCCGCGAGATCCTGCTGGACCCGGGCGTCACGGAAGGCGTCCTGCACGTCTCCGCGATGGCCGCCTCCTGCGACGACGATCCGGCGAACGAGTACCCCGCCTGCCATGTCCACCAGCAGGACTGGGGAGTTCCGGTACGGGTCACGGACGGCGGCGAGTCCCGGCTCGCGCTCGTCCTGGCAGGGCTGGACGGCCAGTAGCGGTGCTGCGTACGGGAGTCCGGTCGCCCGTCGTGCGCGCTACGGGCGGCCGGGCTCCCCGTGGTGCGCGCTACGGGCGGCCCGGCTCCCCATGGTCCGCCAGTGCCGCCATCGCCCGCTGGTAGCGGTCCTCGTACGCGGCCCGGTCCCCGGTGATCCGCAGCAGTACGCTCAACGCCCGGCAGGCTCCCTCGTGGAACCCCTCGCGCTCGGCCGTCTGTGCCGCGAGGCAGAGCAGTTCGAGGCCCTCGGGCACCCGTCCGAGCTGGGTCAGCGACTCGCCCTGCGCGGTCCGCAGCAGTACCCGGCGGATCACGCCGACGTCCGCGGGGCCCAGCGCGAGACCGTCCAGGGAGTGCCGCAGGGCGGCCTCCGGTTCGCCCGCGCGCAGGCAGTGGTCGGCCAGCGACTGGAGGGCGAGCATCTCCGTCTGCCGGTCTCCGGCCCGTCGGGCGAGCGCCGCCGCTCGTACGCAGTTCTCCTGCGCCTGGGCGACCGAGCCGCGCCGGCACTGGGCGACGGACAGGTTGACGCGGCCGATCGCCTCGTCCACGAGATCGCCCGTCCGTGCGGCCAGCACCGGCGCCAACTCCAGGTGCGGGTACGCCTCTTCGGTCCGTTCCTCCTCGACCAGCACCCAGCCGAGCAGCGCCCGCACCCGTGACTCGGCCTCCGGGTCGTCGAGCGCGACGGCGGCCGCCAGGGCCACCTCCAGCATCGGCGTCCAGCCGTCCCGCACCCGCCACAGGATGTACGGCCACTGGAGGATCCCCAGCCGCCACACGCGGTCGGCGAGCCCGGACTCAGGACCGTCCGCCGTTGCCGCTGCTGCCGCCGTCGCTGCCGTCATCGCCCCCGCGAGCGCCTCGCGCTCCGCCGCGTACCACTCGATGACCTCGTCGCGGGACGCGAACTGCCGTATCTGTACGGGGCGTTGTATGTCGTCGGGGAGAGAGCAGCACGGGCGGCTGCCCTGCTCGGCGACCGCGTTGGCGGCGAGTTCGGTCAGCAGGTAGTGGTCGAGCAGACGGGGCAGTGCGCCGGGGTCGTCGGAGGTGGAGCGGGCGAACAGGCGGACCAGGTCGTGCAGCGCGTACCGGCCCTGCCCGGGGGTTCCCGACTCCTGCACCAGGTGCGCCGCGGCCAGCCGGTCGAGGGCGGCGGTGGTCTCCGCGACCGGCAGCCCGGCGAGCGCGGCGGCGGCGTACCGGTCGACGGTCGGGCCCGTGTGCGTGCCGAGCCCCCGGAACACCCGTTGGGTGCAGGCGTCCAACTGCTGGAGACTCAGCCGGAGTTCGGCCTCCACGCCCCGGTCCTCGACCTGGAGGAGGGTGAGCCTGCGCTGCTCGTCGGCGAGTTCGGCGGCGTGGCGTTCCAGGGGGCGGTCGGGGTAGGAGGTGAGCCGGGCGGCAGTGATGCGCAGGGCGAGCGGCAGCCCTTCGCAGAGTGCGGCGAGGCGCTGTGCGGCTTCCGGCTCGGCGGCCACCCGCTGTTCACCGAGCACCCTGGCGAGCAGCGCGACGGAGTCGTCGGGGCCGAGCGTGTCCAGTGGCACGGGCCGGGCCAGGTCGCCCGCGATCAGCCCGCCGAGCCGGTTCCTGCTGGTCACGACGGTGACGCAGGCGTCGCCCGCGGGCAGCAGCGGCCGCACCTGCTCCGAGCTGCGGGCGTTGTCGAGTACGACGAGCAGCCGGCGGCCCGTGGTGAGGCGCCGGTAGAGCGCCGCTGCGGTGGCCGGAGTCTCGGGCAGGGCGTACCCCGGAACGCCGAGTGCGAGGAGGAACTCCCTCAGGACATCGGCCGGTTCGGGATCGGCGAGCAGGTCGAAGCCGTGCAGGTCGGCGAAGAGCCGCCCGTCCGGGAAGCTCTCGCGCTGCCCGTGCGCCCAGTGCAGGGCGAGGGCGGTCTTACCGACCCCGGCGGGCCCTGTGACGACGGCGATCGGCGCCTCAGCACCGGCAGTGGCGGTGTCGACCGCCGCGAGATCCGCACCCCGCCCGAGGAAGCCACGGGGGCGACGGGCGAGCAACTCCGGGACGGTGTACGGGACATGGGGCGCGCAGTCGCGTTGTGGAACGGGAGTGCCGGGGGTGAGCGCACAGGGCGTGGGAGTGGGGGTGGGGGTGGGAGCAGGAGCGCCGGGGGTGGGTGCGCCGGGGGTGGGTGCGCCGGGGGTGACGGGGACGGCGTCGGCGGGGAAGGGGGCGGTGAGGTCGGAGTCGGAAGCGGGGCCGAAACCGGGCCCGGCATCGGGGCCGACCCCGGAACCGACCCCGGAACCGGCCCTGGCCCCGGAGTCCTCGGCGGTGTCCAAGGCGGAGCCCACGGCGAGGGCTGTGGTCGTGCGGCCCTGGGCGACCCGTACGGCATCGGCGGGCGCGCCAGAATCGGCGGGCGACCCGGCGGGCAGCGCCGGAACCCCGGGACCGGCCCCGGCCCCGGCGACGTCCGTGGCGTCCACCGTCTCCGGCGCCCGCTGTCCGGACGGATGCCGATCGGCCGGGTGCTGGTGCCGTACGTCCTGGTGCCGTACGTCCTGGTCCTGTACGTACTGGTTCGGCACGTACTGGTTCGGCACGTGCCGTTCCTGGTCGCCCTGTACGCCCTGGCCGGGCACGCGTGCCTCCGCCCCCCGGGGCGCCGTCGCCGTGGTGACCGGACCGGGCAGAGGGCCGGGCCGCCCCGGAAGAGCGCCGCCGGGCGAGGAGCCGCCCACGGCCGGACTCTGCACGCTCGCGGCTTCGTGCGCACGTCCGGGCATCGCCGCCGAGTCCGCCGCATGCGTATGCGTATGTGCGGACGTGTGCGTGGAAGGGTGCGGGCGCGGGTGCGCCTGCGGGCCGCCCGCCGTCTCCTCGATCGCCTCCCCCTGCAGGATCGCCCCGTACGCGTCCTGCAGCGCCCGCCCCGGGTCGACACCCAGTTCGGCCGCGAGCAGGCGCCTGGTGCGGTGGTACCAGTCGAGCGCGTCGGACTGCCTGCCCGCCCGGTACAGCGCCAGCATCAGCGCCGATGCGAGGGACTCGCGCATCGGGTGGGCGACCGCCTCGGCGCGCAGCACTGCCGCCGCACGGCCGTGCTCGCCGAGCGCTCCGTACGCCTCGGCCAGGTTCTCGACCGTGACCAGGCGGGTCTCCTCCAGCGCGTGCGCCGCCGCGAGCAGCTGCTCGGAGGAGACCGTTCCGGTGAGGGCGGGGCCCCGCCACAGGGCGAGTGCCTCACGCAGCATCAACACCGTGTCGGCGGGCTGCCGCTGACGCTTCGCCAGCTGCACCAGTTCCTCGAAGCGGTGCGCGTCAAGGAGCGATTCCGACATCTGGAGGACGTACGCCCGTCCCCTGGTGGCGAGCTCCACCCCGTAGGCCGCCGCCTCGCCGTCGTTCAGCAGTGCGCGCAGCCGCGATACGTGGCCCTGGACGACGGTCCGTGCGTGGGCGGGCGGCGTCTCGTCCCAGATGGTGTCGATGAGCTGGTCGACGGGGACGGCGGTGTTGGGGCGCAGCAGCAGTGCGGCCAGCACGCTGCGGCGCTTGGCCGGGCCCAGCGGCAGCTCTCCGGTCTCGGTGGCGACGGACACCGCGCCGAGCAGCCGGAACTCCACTGATGCCTCCCGATAACACCTGTGAACCCTGTGGTGGACAAGAGGGTCAGACTACCGGGGGAGGTTCCGCAGGCCGGGGGCGATATTGAGGTGTCAGCGCCGATGTGACGCGTCACTCGTAGTGGCGGTAGCGCTCCTCGACCACGCCGCCGCCGACGGGCGGGGTGCCGACGCCGCGCCGCCGCTTGAGGATGCTGGTGAAGACCACGATCCCGATGACGCCGACGAGCATCATGATCACCCCGACCAGGTCGAGGTTGACGCTCTTCATCTCCCAGTCCGTCGCGAAGGTCAGGATGGCCCCCACCGCGACGAGGACGATGCAGCCGCCCAGTCCCATGTCAGTTCGCCTCCGAATGCGCTTGGCCGTGACCGTTCCGGGCCCGGAATCAATCGGACCTCTTGGTACGAGGGCGAGTACCCGGGGCCGGAACGACCATGCGCGGAGGCGGAGTTCAGCCTGCCGGCCGTGGACTCCGCGGTCGGCTCAGCCCTCCAGGAACGCCGTCAGCGCGTTGGCCAGGAGGTACGGGTCGTCGGCCCCGCACAGCTCGCGGGCACTGTGCATGGAGAGGATCGCGACGCCGATGTCCACCGTCTGGATGCCGTGCCGGGCGGCGGTGATCGGGCCGATCGTCGTCCCGCAGGGCATCGCGTTGTTCGACACGAAGTTCTGCCACGGCACCCCCGCCTTCTCGCAGGCCGCCGCGAACACCGCACGGCCGGCGCCGTCGGTGGCGTACCGCTGGTTCACGTTGACCTTGAGGATGGGGCCGCCGTTGGCGCGCGGGTGGTGCGTCGGGTCGTGCCGCTCCGCGTAGTTGGGGTGCACGGCGTGCCCGGTGTCGGAGGAGAGACAGATCGTCCCCGCGACGGCGCGCGCCTTGTCCTCGGGCGAACCGCCGCGGGCGAAGACGGAGCGCTCCAGTACGTTCCCCAGGAGGGGGCCGTCGGCGCCCGTGTCGGACTGCGAGCCGTTCTCCTCGTGGTCGAAGGCGGCGAGCACCGGGATGTACGACAGCTTCTCGTCGCCGCTCGCGACGGCGGCCAGCGCGGCGACGCCCGCGTGCACGGAGATCAGGTTGTCCATCCGGGGGCCGGCCAGCAGCTCCAGGTCGCGGCCCAGGTAGGCGGGGGCCTCGACGGCGTGCGGCATCAGGTCCCAGCCGACGACGTCCTCGGGGTCCACGTCCGCCTCCTGCGCGACGTATGCGATGAGGTCGCCCTCGTGCACCTCGCCCAGGCCCCAGATGGGCTGCATGTGGCGCTGCTTGTCGAGCTTCATGCCCTCGTTGACCTGGCGGTCGAGGTGGACGGCGAGCTGCGGGACGCGCAGCAGCGGCCGGTCGATGTTGACCAGGCGGTACGTCCCGTCGCGCAGGGTCAGCCGGCCGGCCAGACCGAGGTCCCGGTCGAGCCAGGTGTTCAGCAGCGTCCCGCCGTAGACCTCGACGGCGACCTGGCGCCAGCCCTCGTTGCCGGTGTCGGGCAGCGGCTTCACGCGCAGGTTGGGGGAGTCGGTGTGCGCGCCGATGATGCGGAACGGGGTGTGCGCCTGCGCGCCCTCCGGGACGTACCAGGCGACGATCGCGCCGCCGCGCAGCACGTACTTGCCGCCCGTACTGCCGTCCCAGGCGTCGGTCTCGGCCACCTGCCGGAAGCCCACCTTCTCCAGCCGCTCGGCCGCTGCGGCGACGGCGTGGTACGGCGAAGGGCCGGCCGCCAGGAAGGACATCAGGTCGTCGGTGTGTCCGCGATCGAAGCGGGCTGCTGTGCTCATGTGGCCAGGGTAACGAGGCCCGCCGACACCCAGGTCACGGCCGGATACCGGCCTTGGGCAGGTCCGGCGGGGGTCCGATGGTCCGGCGGGGTCCGATGGCCCGGCGGAGCACGGCCCCGGCGGGACTACAGCCCCGGCGGCCGCTCGAACCTTCTGCGCAGGGGCATCCGGCGCTCCCCGCGCGCCACCCTGGGCAGCATCTGCGGGGTGCCCGCCGCGCGCTGCGCCTGGCGGCGGCGGCCCGCGCAGAAGATGCACTCCTCGCCGGGCGGCGCGTCCGGGTCGACGGGGGCGCCGGGGTGCTGTGCGCAGCCGGAGGAATTGCGCGGCCGGGACAGCTCCCGGGCCAGTACGAACGCCCGGTGCAGGGCCTCGGCGAGCGCGCCGAACTCCTCCGGCCTGGAGGCCGTCCCGAGGTTGAACGACCGCTCGTTGACCAGCGCGAACTGTGCGGTCAGCGTGGCGAGGACGGTGCGCTGCGCGGAGCCGTCGGGCAGCCGGGGCGTCTCCTCGGCCGGGGTGGGTGCCCCGCGCTCGGTGAGCCTGCGGCGGTGGTTGCAGATCAGGCAGCGGCCCCAGCCGTCGGGCGCGGTCGGGTCGACGGCGCCGTCCGGGTGCTCCTTGCAGCCGGTGACGTTGCGCGCGGGGGCGAGCTCGGACGCGGTGCGGTACGCGCTGTACAGCGAGTCGGCGACCGGTTCGTACTCGGCGGGGTGGGCGCCGTCGTACAACTCCTTCACCAGGTCGTTCGCCGAGCCGAGTCTGCTGCGCAGCTCCTTGAGCGCGTGCGGGAGCCCGGTCGGGACCGAGTACCCGCTGCCGCCGCCCTGCTGTTCCTGTCCTGCCATGTCACCAAGGTTCGCACGCACCACCGACAACGGGCCGGAGGTGTTTCACGTGAAACACCTCCGGCCCGTTGTTCAGGGGGACGGCGAGACTAGAAAGCGGCCTCGTCCAGCTCCATCAGCTCGTTGTCGACCGACTCGGCCTTCGCCCGCTCGACGCCCACGCCCGGCAGTACGTTGGCGGCGAAGAACTTCGCGGCGGCGATCTTGCCGGTGTAGAAGGCGGTGTCCTTGGCCGAGGCCGTCGCCAGCTTCTCGGCGGCGACAGCGGCACCGCGGAGCAGCAGGTAGCCGACCACGACGTCACCCGACGCCATCAGCAGACGGGTCGTGTTCAGGCCCACCTTGTAGATGGACTTGACGTCCTTCTCGGTGCCCGCGAGGTCGGTCAGCATGGCGCCGACGATGGCCTCCAGGTCCACGGCCGCCTTGGCGAGCTGCTCGCGCGCCCCGGCCAGCTCCTCGCCGCCGGTGCCCACGGCGAGGAACTTCTTGATCTCCTCGGCGAGCTGGTTCAGCGCGGCGCCCTGGTTGCGGACGATCTTCCGGAAGAAGAAGTCCTGGCCCTGGATCGCGGTCGTGCCCTCGTAGAGGGTGTCGATCTTGGCGTCGCGGATGTACTGCTCGATCGGGTACTCCTGCAGGTACCCGGAGCCGCCGAAGGTCTGGAGCGACTGCGCGAGCTGCTCGTACGACTTCTCCGAGCCGTAGCCCTTGACGATCGGGAGCAGCAGGTCGTTCATCGCGACCTCGGCCTTGGCGTCCTCGCCGTTGGCCTCCTTCAGCGCGATCTCGTCCTGGACGCAGGCGGTGTGCAGGACGAGGGCGCGCATGCCCTCCGCGTACGCCTTCTGCGTCATCAGCGAGCGGCGCACGTCGGGGTGGTGCGTGATGGTGACCTTGGGCGCGGCCTTGTCCATGAACTGGGCCAGGTCAGGACCCTGCACGCGCTCCTTGGCGTACTCCAGGGCGTTGAGGTAGCCGGACGAGAGCGTCGCGATGGCCTTCGTGCCGACCATCATCCGGGCGAACTCGATGATCATGAACATCTGGCGGATGCCGTCGTGCTTGTCGCCGATCAGCCAGCCCTTGGCGGGGTGCTGGTCGCCGAAGGTCATCTCGCACGTGTTGGAGGCCTTGAGGCCCATCTTGTGCTCGACGTTCGTGGCGTAGGCGCCGTTGCGCTCGCCCAGCTCGCCGGTCTCCCAGTCGAAGTTGTACTTCGGGACCAGGAAGAGGGAGAGGCCCTTCGTGCCGGGGCCGGCACCCTCGGGGCGGGCGAGGACGTAGTGGAGGATGTTCTCCGACATGTCGTGCTCACCGGACGTGATGAAGCGCTTCACGCCCTCGATGTGCCAGGAGCCGTCCTCCTGCTGGATCGCCTTCGTGCGGCCCGCGCCGACGTCCGAACCGGCGTCCGGCTCGGTGAGGACCATCGTGGAGCCCCACTGCTTCTCCACGGCGATCTGCGCGACCTTCTTCTGCGCCTCGTTGCCCTCCTCGAAGAGGATGCCGGCGAAGGCCGGGCCCGAGGAGTACATCCAGACCGCCGGGTTGGCGCCGAGCAGCAGCTCCGCGTACGCCCAGATCAGGGAGCGCGGGGAGGTCGTGCCGCCGATCTCCTCCGGGATGCCCAGACGCCAGTACTCGGAGTCCATGAAGGCCTGGTAGCTCTTCTTGAAGGAGGCCGGGACGGGCGCGGTGTTCGTCGCCGGGTCGAAGACCGGCGGGTTGCGGTCCGCGTCCTCGAAGGACTCGGCCAGCTCGTTCTCGGCGAGGCGGCGCAGTTCGTCGAGGATGCTCTTGGCGGTCTCGACGTCCATCTCCGCGAACGGGCCGGTGCCGTACAGCTTGTCGCGACCGAGCACCTCGAAGAGGTTGAACTCGATGTCCCGGAGATTCGACTTGTAGTGCCCCATGGCGACGGCTCCGTATAACTCGGGGAGGCAGGATCCTCGTAACTACTACCAGCAAGTAGTCACGATGATGCTACCCACCGGTAATAAGCCGCAACCCCGGACGGCCGGATGTGACGAGGGTCTACTTGCGGACGGGTCGCGTCCGGCGGTGCCCGCGGCCCGCCCGTCGCCGGAGCTGCGCCTTCGCCCGCAGCTACCACACCACCCTGGTCGTCGCGATGACCCTGGCCGACCGGCTGTACGGAACCGGCGGAACCGGCAGGCCCGCCGCACGGAACGGAGCCGCCCGATGACCACGACGAACGCGACCACGGTCGCGATCACGAACGCGACCACGAACGCGACCACGACACTGGCCGTGACCGTGTCGCCTCCGAGCACGGCGGAGGCGACCGTACGGGCGCTCGCGCGGGCGGCGGACTGGCTGCGCGGCGCGATGGACCGGCTCGACCCGTCCGGCGAACTGTTCCGCACGGCGGAGCGGGCCCTGCACGACTGTGCCCAGACCGATCACCCCGTACAGCCGCCTCCCCCTTCCTCCTACCGTCCCGGCGCGGGTGCGTCCCTGCTGCGGGCGGACCGGGTGCGGCTGGAGGAGGCGTGCCGGGCGGCGGAGGCGGCCGACCGGCTGTCGGCCGAGGCCCGTGCGGAACTGGCCGGAACGCTGCCCGCGGTGCTGGTCGCGGCGCTGCGCTGCTACGACCTGGTGTTCGGCCCTGAGCTGCTGCGCGCGGTGTCGGCGCTGCTCGGCCCCGGCGATCCGGCGACCCGGCGGTCCTGAGGGCGGCTGACTTCCTGCTCGCGCAGCAGCAACCGGACGGCTCCTTCGGTGCGTTCGGCGGTGAGATCGAGGCGCTGGCGTCGGCGCAGGAGCCCGCTTCGGCGGACGAGGCGCTGGTCCCGGTGACGGCGGCGTGCGTCCGCGGCCTGCGCGCGGTCGCGGGCCCCGGGCAGCCGCTCGGCCAGGGCCGGTGTCCGTACGGCCGGTGGGGTGGGATCAGTACTCTTGGCCGCATGTATGGCTACGAGCAGAATCCGGGCGCGCAGCAGGGCTACGCCCCGCCGGGGGGAGCCCAGCAGGGTTACGCCCCGCCGCAGCCGCCGCCCCAGCAGCAGGCGTATGCGGAGCAGCCGCTGTACCCCGAGCCGTCGCCGCCCTCGCTGGCCGACGGGGTGCGGGCCTTCACCACCGGGACGCTGTCCGCGGAGGACTTCCAGCAGATCTTCGCCTCGTCGAAGGTCTACTGCCCGCGCGGGGAAGGACCCGGATTCCTGGCACTGCACAACACGCAGCACCCGGTGATCCCGATGTTCACCACGCTGAAGGAGCTGCGCAGGTACGCGGGCAAGGAGTCCAAGTACTTCGTGATCACCGGCGCCGAGGTCATCGACCTCCTCCCGACCGGCTACGGCTTCGTGCTCGACATGGAGGGCGAGCACCGGATGGTGTTCGACGCGAAGGCCGTGGAGCAGATGGTCGACTTCGCGATGCGCCGCATGTACGGCTGATGCACGGCTGACCTGCGCCGTTCCCTGAGCCTGCGCTCCTTGCGGGTGCCCCGCCTTGCAGGAAGTTCAGCCTTCAACTAAGTTGAATGTTGAACATCCCGCCTGGAGGTGGCTCAAGATGCCCGCAGTGACCGTCGAAAACCCGCTGACCCTGCCGAGGGTGTCCGCTCCGGCGGACGCCGTGTCCCGCCCCGTGCTCGCCGTCACGACGGCGCCGAGCGGCTTCGAGGGGGAGGGCTTCCCGGTGCGCCGCGCGTTCGCGGGCATCAACTACCAGTACCTCGACCCGTTCATCATGATGGACCAGATGGGCGAGGTGGAGTACGCGGCCGGAGAGCCCAAGGGCACGCCCTGGCACCCGCACCGCGGCTTCGAGACGGTGACGTACCTGATCGACGGCACCTTCATCCACCAGGACAGCAACGGTGGCGGCGGCACGATCCAGAACGGCGACACCCAGTGGATGACGGCCGGCTCCGGCCTGCTCCACATCGAGGCGCCGCCGGAGTCCCTCGTCCAGTCCGGCGGCCTCTTCCACGGCCTGCAGCTGTGGGTCAACCTCCCGGCCGCGGACAAGATGATGAACCCCCGCTACCAGGACATCCGCGGCGGCCAGGTCCAGCTCCTGACCTCCCCCGACGGCGGCGCGCTGCTGCGCGTCATCGCGGGCGAGCTCGACGGGCACGAAGGACCCGGCATCACGCACACCCCCATCACGATGATCCACGCGACGATCCGTCCGGGCGCGGAGGTCACGCTCCCCTGGCGCTCCGACTTCAACGGCCTGGCGTACGTGCTGGCAGGCCGGGGCACGGTGGGTACGGACCGACGCCCGGTCCACGTCGGCCAGACGGCGGTCTTCGGCGACGGAGGCTCGCTGACGGTCCGCGCGGACGAGTCCCAGGACGGCCACACCCCCGACCTGGAGGTCGTACTCCTCGGCGGCCGCCCGATCCGGGAACCGATGGCGCACTACGGCCCGTTCGTCATGAACAGCCAGGACGAACTCCGCCAGGCCTTCGAGGACTTCCAGGCGGGGAGGCTGGGGAAGGTGCCGGCGGTGCACGGGATGTAGTTGGCGGGGGTCGGGGCGGTGGGCACGGGCTTTCGGGCCCGTGCCCACACTGTTCTTCTTGTCGGGTGCGCTCTCCCGTGCGGCGTGTGAGGACGCACCCCCGCGCACCGGCCACGGCAACCGGGGCCGTGCTGGATCTGCGGCTCCGCCGCACGGACGCGACCAGCCGCCCCGTCAGGGGCGCGGGGCTGCACTGGATTTGCGGCTCCGCCGCACGGACGCGCCCAGCTACGACGCCCACCGGCCCCGTTAGGGGCGCGGGGCTGTGCTGGATGTGCGGCTCCGCCGCGCGGGCGCGATCAGCAGCCCCGTCAGGGGCGCGGGGAACTGCGCGATCAGCCACGACGCACCCGCACGTACAACCCACCCACCCGCCCCGCGGCGAGCGGTTTAGGTGGAGGGGCGGGGAGGGGCCCAATCCGCGAAGCGGCCCACCGGCCCGCACGGGACGCGGTCGCGGGAGCGGGGGTGCGGTCGCGAGGGCGTGCGGTCGGGAGGGTGGGGCTTCGCGTGGGGGCCGCCCCCTTGCCCACCCGTTCCGCCCCCGGGGGGCGGCCCCGCTGCCCAAGGAGGCGGCGGGGGGGGAGAGAGAGCGGGTGAGGGGGCGGTCCCGCTGCCCAAGGAGGCGGGGCGGGAGCGCGCAGGAAGGGTGGCCCCGCTGCCCAAGGAGGCGGCGGCGGGGGGCGCGGGTGAGGGGCGGTCCCGCTGCCCAAGAGGGCGGCGGTATCGGCTGCGCCCAAGGGGGCTGGGGGCGTGTGCCCAAGATGGGTGGCGTGTACCCGAGAGGGCTGGGGTGGGTGTCCGGGGTGTGTCTGACGCACCGTCACCCACCCGGCCCCCCTCAAGGAGCACACCCGCAAGCCCCGTGCTCTCGTTGCCCCATGTCCCCGTCCCCGTCCCCATCCCCGACGTCGCCCAAGTCGTCCCTCCTCCCCGTCCCCGCCCGCCGCCTCGCCGCCTGGTGCGTCGTCGCGTTGCTCGTGGCCGGGGTCGTCGCCGTGGCGGTCTGGCTGTGCATCACCTTCAAGACCGCGGTGACGCCGGTCCTGCTCGCGCTGCTCGGGACGGCGCTGCTCGGTCCGCTCCACCGCCGGCTCATCAAGATGAAGGTGAACAGGTCCCTGGCCGCGGGCCTCACCTGTGCGGCCGTCGTCGCCGTCGTCGGCGGGGCGTCCTGGATCGTCGTGAGCGCCCTCATCGACAGCGGCGACCAGATCGTGGCGTCGGTGCAGCGCGCCGCCACCGATCTCATCGAACGCTTCGGCGGCAAGGGCACGACACTCGGCGACCTCGGTGACAAGGCCCAGGATCTGCTCTCCAAGTTCGGCGGGACCGCCGCGTCCGGGGTGCTCGCCGGGCTCGGCATCGTCGGTGAGATCGTCGCGACCGCGGTCCTCGCGATGCTGCTGATCTTCTTCTTCCTGCGTGACTCCGACCGCGCCGTGACCTCTCTGCGCGGCTTCGCGCCCCGCGACACCGGCGACATGGCCGAGGCGATGGCCCGCCGCGCCTTCGAAGCGGTGGAGGGGTTCATGCGCGGGACGACGTTCATCGCGCTCATCGACGCCCTCTGCATCACCGTCGGCCTGCTGATCCTGCGCGTTCCCGGCGCCGTCGGGCTCGGTGCGCTCGTGTTCGTCGGCGCGTACATCCCCTACCTCGGCGCGTTCCTCTCCGGCGCCGTCGCCATCCTCGTCGCGCTCGCCGACCGGGGCGTGGTCATCGCCCTGTGGGCGCTGGGCGTCGTCCTCGCCGTCCAGGTCCTGGAGGGGCACATCCTGCAGCCGATGATCCAGAGCCGTACGGTCCAGATGCACCCGGCGGTGGTGATGCTGGCCATCACGGCGGGGGCGTCGGTCGCCGGGATCATCGGCATGCTGCTCGCGGTGCCGCTGACGGCTGCCGCGTTCGGCGTCTTCTCCGAGATCCGGAAGAACTACGCGCCCGCGCCCGCACAGGGCTCCGCACAGGACTCCGCACAGGCTCAGACGTCGTCGTACGACACCGGTGGCGCGTCCTCGTAGAGCTCGAACCAGATCGACTTGCCCTCGCCGCGCGGGTCCACCCCCCACTTGTGCGCGAGCATCTCCATCAGCAGCAGCCCGCGCCCCGAAGAGGCCATCTCGCCGGGGCGCCGCTTGTGCGGCAGCTCGTCGCTGGCGTCGGTGACCTCGACCCGCAGCCGGCGCGCCCCGACGGGTCCTGTCGCCCGCGCGGTCAGCAGCGCGTCGCCGTCCGTGTGGACGAGCACATTGGTCACCATCTCGGAGACCATCAGCACCGCCGAGTCGACCTGGTCCTCGTCGGCCCAGTCGTGCAGCAGCTCGCGCAGCTGGCGGCGGGTGCCGGCGATGCGCTCGGGCTCGGCCTGCGCGACGGTCAGCGCGGTGGACCGTACCGACGACGCGGCAGCGGTCGTGCTCTCTCCGTCCCGGCTCAGCAGCAGCAGTGCGATGTCGTCCTCGCGGCGGTCGGAAAGCGGTCCGGTGGTGTGGTGCGAAGGAGGGCCGTGGACCGCCTGCACGAGGTCGTCGGCGAGCGCTTCCAGGTCCAGCTCCCGGTGGTTCTCCATGATCGTACGGAGTCTGGCCCAGCCGGAGTCCAGGTCGTGGCCGCCCGTCTCGATCAGCCCGTCCGTGCAGACCATGAGCGTCTCGCCGGGTTCGAGGGCGAGCCTCGTCGTCGGGTAGTCGGTGTCCGCGTCGATGCCCAGCGGCAGCCCGCCCGCCGTCGTCCGTACGAGAACCGTCCCGTCCTGCATCCGTACGGCGGGCTCCGGATGGCCGGCCCGCGCCAGCTCCACCGTCCCGTCCACCGGGTCGACCTCCAGGTACAGACAGGTCGCGAAGCGCGGGCTGGAGTGGTCGTCCGGGGCGTACGTGTCGGTGATGCCGTGCAGGAAGCGGGACGCGCGCGAGAGCACCGCGTCCGGCCGGTGCCCCTCCGAGGCGTACGCGCGCAGCGCGATCCGCAGCTGGCCCATCAGCCCGGCCGCCCGCACGTCGTGCCCCTGCACGTCGCCGATGACCAGCGCCACCCGCCCGGACGGCAGCGGAATCATGTCGTACCAGTCGCCGCCGACCTGGAGCCCGCCCCCGGTCGGCACGTACCGCGCCGCCACCTTCATACCGGGGACGGCGGGCCCCAGCGTCGGCATCATCGAGCGCTGCAGCCCCTCGGAGAGGGCCCGCTCCGACTCCTCCACCCCGGCCCGCGCGAGCGCCTGCGCCAGCATCCGCGCGACCGTCGTCAGCACCGACCGCTCGTCCGGCGTGAACGCGACGGGGTGCGCGAAGCCCGCCATCCACGCGCCCATCGTCCGCCCCGCCACGATCAGCGGCAGATACGCCCACGATCTGCGTCCGAACGGCTCGGCCATCGGCCAGGTCGCCGGGAACCGTCTCCGGTACTCCTCCGGCGTCGGCAGATAGATGGCCCGCCCGGTCCTCACGACCTCGGCCGCCGGATAGTCCGTGTCCAGCGGCATGTCCCGGAACGGGTCCTCGTCGCCCGGACTGTGCCCGTGGTGCCCGATCGTCGTCAGCCGGTCCCCGGCCACCCCGAACACCGCGAGCCCTTCGGGCGAGAATCCGGGCATCGACAGCGAGGCCGCCACCCGCAGCACCTCCGCCGTGGACCGCGCCTCCGCCAGCGCCCGCCCCGCATCCAGCAGGAACGCCTCGCGGGAGCGCCGCCAGTCGCCCGTCACGGGGGTGCGGGCCGCGGTGCCGGGCGGGGGTTCGGCGACTTCCTGGATGGTGCCGATGAGCTGGTAGTCGCCGCTCTCCGTGGTGAAGGGCCTCGACCGGCTCCGTACCGTACGGAGAACCTGGCGGCCGCCCTCCGCCATGACCCGCAGCCGGGCCTCGGCGACGGTGCCCTCGGCGACGGCGAGAGCGACGATGCCGTCTATCTCGTTCCAGTCGACGGGGTGGAAACGGGCCCGTGCGGCGGACTCGGTGAGCGTGGTCTCCTCGGCGGGCAGGCCGACAAGGCGGGCCGCCTCGGCGTCGAAGACAACGGTCCCGGAGGCGTTGTCCCACCGCCACAGGCCCGTGTCGATCGCGGCCAGCACGTCCTCGGTGCGCATGGGCACATCCTTCCAGGTCGCGCGGGGACCGGCCGCTCGGGGCGAGAGGACCGACGTTTCACGTGCTGCGCCTTCCCGGGGGCAACCCCCGGACCCCCGGCCGAGGGGGCGCGGGCAAGCGGTGTTTCACGTGAAACACGGGTGGGGGCGGGCCCGGAGAACGGGGTGCGCCAGCCCGGTAACCTTGACGGAAGTTGATTCCCGCCTGTCTCGCGAAGAATCTCGCGAAGAATTGGATGAACGATGCAGCATCGGTACAGGTCCCACACGTGCGGCGAGCTCCGCGCCACCGACGTCGGCGCCGACGTCCGGCTGAGCGGCTGGCTGCACAATCGCCGAGACCTGGGCGGCATCCTCTTCATCGATCTGCGCGACCACTACGGTCTGGTCCAGCTCGTCGCCCGCCCCGGCACCCCCGCCAACGAGGCCCTCGCGAAGCTGACCAAGGAGACCGTCGTCCGCATCGACGGCAAGGTCTCCGCCCGTGGCGCGGACAACGTCAACCCCGAGCTGCCGACCGGCGAGGTCGAGATCGAGGTGACCGAGGTCGAGGTGCTGGGCGCCGCGAACCCGCTCCCCTTCACGATCAACGCCGAGGACGGCGTCAACGAGGAGCGGCGCCTGGAGTACCGCTTCCTCGACCTGCGCCGCGAGCGCATGCACCGCAACATCATGCTGCGCTCCTCGGTCATCGCCTCCATCCGCTCCAAGATGGTCGCGCTGGGCTTCAACGAGATGGCGACCCCGATCCTCACGGCGACCTCCCCCGAGGGCGCCCGCGACTTCGTCGTCCCGTCCCGCCTGAACCCGGGCAAGTTCTACGCCCTCCCGCAGGCGCCGCAGCAGTTCAAGCAGCTGCTGATGATCTCGGGCTTCGACCGCTACTTCCAGATCGCGCCGTGCTTCCGCGACGAGGACGCCCGCGCGGACCGCTCGCCGGGCGAGTTCTACCAGCTCGACGTCGAGATGAGCTTCGTGGAGCAGGAAGACGTCTTCCAGCCCATCGAGAAGCTGATGACCGAGCTCTTCACCGAGTTCGGCAACGGCCGCGAGGTCACCTCCCCCTTCCCGCGCATCCCGTTCCGCGAGTCGATGCTGAAGTACGGCAACGACAAGCCGGACCTGCGCGCCAAGCTGGAGCTCGTCGACGTCACGGACGTCTTCGCCGAGTCCGGCTTCAAGGCGTTCGCGGGCAAGCACGTCCGCGCGCTGCCCGTCCCGGACACCGCGAAGCAGTCCCGCAAGTTCTTCGACGGCCTGGGCGACTACGCGGTCGAGCAGGGCGCGAAGGGCCTGGCCTGGGTCCGCGTCGGCGAGGACGGTCAGCTGGCAGGGCCGATCGCCAAGTTCCTCACCGAGGAAGACGTCAAGGCCCTCACGGACCGCCTCGGCCTCGTCCCCGGCCACGCGATCTTCTTCGGCGCGGGCGAGTTCGACGAGGTCTCCAAGATCATGTCGGCGGTGCGCGTCGAGGCCGCCAAGCGTGCGGGCCACTTCGAGGAGGGCGTCTTCCGGTTCTGCTGGATCGTCGACTTCCCGATGTACGAGAAGGACGAGGAGACCGGCAGGATCGACTTCTCGCACAACCCGTTCTCCATGCCCCAGGGCGGCCTCGCCGACCTGGAGGAGAAGGACCCGCTCGACATCCTGGCCTTCCAGTACGACATCGTCTGCAACGGCATCGAGCTGTCCTCCGGCGCGATCCGCAACCACGAGCCCGAGCTGATGCTCAAGGCCTTCGAGATCGCCGGTTACGACCGCGAGACCGTCGAGCACGAGTTCGCGGGCATGCTCCGTGCCTTCCGCCTCGGCGCCCCGCCGCACGGTGGCATCGCCCCGGGCGTCGACCGCATCGTGATGCTCCTCGCCGACGAGCCGAACATCCGCGAAACGATTGCCTTCCCGCTCAACGGCAACGCCCAGGACCTCATGATGGGCGCCCCGACCGTCCTCGACGAGACCCGCCTGCGCGAGCTGAACATCCAGCTGCGGAAGCCGGTCGAGAAGTAGCCGACGGCTGTACGTGACGAGCGCCCCCGATCACTCGATCGGGGGCGCTCTCGCATGTACATTCCCGTTGCTGTAGCGCTACGGCAGCGCTACTTTTGAAGCATGGCTACCGTACAAATCAGGAACCTGGACGACGCCGCCTACGAAATACTGCGCCGGCGCGCGGGCGAGAGCGGGCGGTCGCTCCAGGAGTACTTGCGGATCGAGCTGGAGAAGCAGGCGTTCCGCGCCACGGTCGACGAGGCCCTAGCCCGGGTCCGGGACGGTCTGACCGGCGAGGTCTCGATGGACGACATCGTCGCCGCTCAGCGTGAGGACCGGGAACGTTGATCGTCGTTGACAGCTCTTTCCTCGTGTCCGTCCTCATCGACGCGGGACCCACGGGCAAGGCGTGCGCGGCCCGTCTCTCCGGCGAGGAACTGGTCGCTCCGGAGCTGATCGATCTCGAAGTGCTCAGCGTCTTGAAGCGCTTGCTCCGGTCCGGGAAACTTCCACGGGAGAAGGCCGACAGGGCCGCCGGCGAGTTGCCGGCCTTCCCTGTCCGGCGTGCTTCGTGCCAGGGCCTCGTCCCTCGCCTCTGGGAGCTCCGCGACAACTTCACGCCGTACGACGCGACGTACATCGCCTTGGCGGAGCAGCTCGGAGCGACGCTGGTGACAGGCGACGGGAAGTTCCGGACCGCACCGGGCAAACGCTGCGCCGTCGAAGTCATCCGTTAGCGGTCCCGCCCTACGGCAGCCGCCACATCTGCGCCTTGTTGCCCGGGGTGCAGGCCTCGACGGCCAGTTGGCGGCCCGCGCCGACGTCGGTGACGCAGCCGTCGCCGACGTAGTAGTTGATCTGATGCGCGCCGCCGGCCGCGGGGGTGGTCTTCCAGCCGGTGACGTAGCCGGAGTAGCCGCTCGTCTCGGCGAGTACGGTGCCCGTCTTCTCGTCGTAGGCGGGGGCCTGCTTGAGACCGAGCGCGCTGCCGGCCAGGTTGCAGGCGCGGAACTCGGTGAACTGGTTCCCGCCCAGCACCCACCCGAACTGGGTGTTGCCGCCCGCGACGACCTTGCCGCCGGTGCCGGTGGAGGAGGCGTTGGCGAGCCCCATCCTCCGGCCGGTGCCGACGTTGGTGATCGCACCCCAGCCGTCGCCGCCGCAGTTGGCGGGCTTGCCGTCGGAGGGCGGTGGGGGCGGCGGCTTGGGCTTGTCCTTCGCACCGCCGCTGCCGCTGCCGCCGCCCGCACCGGCGCCGCCCGCTCCGGCCTCCTTGCCGCCCGTAGCACCGCCGGACGCGCCCGCGCCGCCGCCGTTCTGCCCTGCGACGGCGGCCTGCTTGCCGCCGGTGTTCGCACCCTCGGCGGACGCGGCGGAGCCGGTGGCGGGAGCGGAGGGGGTGGTGCCCGGCGTCGAGGGAGGGGTCTTCGGGAGGGGCTGCTTGCCGGGATCGGCGCTGCTCGTGGCTGCGGGGCCCGCGGCCTTGCCGTTCTCCTTGTCCGTGCGGTCCGGCGTCAGTCCGATGTTCAGTACGGTCACGGTGGCCGCCGTCAGTACGACCGGAACGACCACGAGCACGGGCATGCGCTGCCGCTTCCACCACGGAACCGGCGCGGGAACGGTGGCCGTCGTCGGCCCCGACACAAGAACCGGAACAGGAACCGGAACGGGGTCCGGGGCAGTTGCAGGAGCGGGTGCAGGCCCGAACCCAGGACCAGCAGGCACCGCCGGAGGTACGACAGGAGGTATGACAGGCACGACGGGCACGACAGGCACGACGGGCTCGGCCGCGGGCCGAGAGGTCTCCCCCGCACCGGACGCACCGGACACCCCGGCCGCCCCCGCCGCCCTCCGCGCCGCCGCCGCCATCACCGCCGCGTCCGCGTACCGCTCCTCCGGCAGCTTCGCCATCGCCCGCGCGACGAACGCCCGTACCGCCTCGGGAAAGGCCTCGGGCAGCTCCGGCGCAGGCTCCCGGATGTGCTTCAGTACGATCTCCAGCACCGTCTCGCCGGTGAACGGCGGCTCCCCGGTGAGCAGTTCGTACGCCACGACACCCATCGAGTACAGATCGGAAGCCGGTACGGTCGCGATGCCCTCGGCCTGTTCCGGCGCGATGTACAGGGCGGTCCCCAGCACCGCGTGCGACGCGGTCAGGCGGGACGCGGCCTTGCTGTGCGCGATGCCGAAGTCGGTGACGGTCACCCGGCCGTCCGCGCGCAGCATCAGGTTCGACGGCTTGAGGTCCCGGTGCACGATCCCGCCCCGGTGTGCGGCGTGCAGCGCGTCGAGCGCCTCGGCGACGATGCCGAGCGCGCGCCCCACGGGCATCGGCCCCTCGTCCTCGCGGACCTCGTCCAGCGGCTGCCCGTCGACCAGCTCCATCACGATGTACGCGATGCGGTCGTCGCCCTCTTCCGCGCCGGACTGCTCGCCGTAGTCGTGGACGTCGACGATCCCCGGGTGGCTGAGCGAGGCCAGCACCTTGGCCTCGCGCCGGAACCGGGCCGCGAACTGCGCCTCCTCCAGGAGCTTCGGCAGCAGGATCTTCACCGCGACGGAACGTTCGAGCACCCCGTCCTCGGCCCGCCAGACCTCGCCCATCGCGCCGCCGCCGATGCGCTCGCCCAGCGTGTACCGGCCGCCGAGCACGGTCCCCCGCCCCCACATGTCTGATTCCCCCAGAGTTGTCCGTGCTCCGCCGGTCACCGGCCCCCGAAGTCTGCCAGACGCAACTTCCGCCTCCGCAGCAGCACTTGGTACCCCGGAGTAGGACCGGATACGGAGGAGGGGCCCGGAGTCGCGAAGACTCCGGGCCCCTCACCCACGACGTACGTCCGCCTACGCGGCCGGCTTCTCCTCCAGGCGCGGGAACAGCACCGCACCCTTCGTCACCGTCGCGCCGACGGGCAGCTGACCCCAGCTGCCCGCGTCCTGCACCCGCTGGTCGGCCAGCGCGCCGAGCCCGGCCGCCTCCGCACCGAGCGAGTCCCACAGCTTCTGGGACGTCTCCGGCATGACCGAATTCAGCAGTACGGCCATGGCGCGCAGCGACTCGGCCGAGGTGTAGAGGATGGTCGCGAGACGCGCCCGGCCCTCCGCCGACTCGTCCTTGGCGACCTTCCACGGCTCCTGCTCCGTGATGTAGCCGTTGACCTGCTTCACGAAGTCGAAGATCGCCAGGATGCCGGCCTGGAAGTCCAGCTCCTCGCCGATCAGCCGGTCCGCGTCGGCGACGGCCTTCGCGAGGCCCTCCTGCACGGCCTTCTCGGCGTCACCGGAAGCGGTCGCCTCCGGCAGCGTGCCGCCGAAGTACTTCCCGACCATGGCGGCCACCCGGGACGCCAGGTTGCCGTAGTCGTTCGCCAGCTCGGACGTGTACCGGGCGGTGAAGTCCTCCCACGAGAACGAGCCGTCGCTGCCGAAGGCGATCGCGCGCAGGAAGTACCAGCGGTAGGCGTCCACGCCGAAGTGCGAGGTGAGGTCCTGCGGCTTGATGCCGGTCAGGTTCGACTTCGACATCTTCTCGCCGCCGACCATCAGCCAGCCGTTGGCGGCGACCCGCCCCGGCACCGGCAGACCCTGCGCCATCAGCATCGCGGGCCAGATCACCGCGTGGAAGCGCAGGATGTCCTTGCCGACGAGGTGCACGTCGGCCGGGAAGACCGACTTGAACTTCTCCTCGTCCGACCCGTAGCCCGCCGCCGTCGCGTAGTTCAGCAGCGCGTCGACCCAGACGTAGATGACGTGCTTGTCGTCCCACGGGACCGGCACGCCCCAGTCGAACGTCGAGCGCGAGATCGACAGGTCCTGCAGACCCTGCTTGACGAAGTTCACGACCTCGTTGCGGGCGGACTCCGGCTGGATGAAGCCCGGGTTGGCCTCGTAGAACTCCAGCAGCTTCGGGCCGTACTCGCTCAGCTTGAAGAAGTAGTTCTCCTCCTTGAGGATCTCCACCGGCTTCTTGTGGATGGGACAGAGCTTCGTCCCGTCCTCCGCCTCGATGAGGTCCCCGGGGAGCTTGTACTCCTCGCAGCCCACGCAGTACGGACCCTCGTACCCGCCCTTGTAGATCTCGTCCTTGTCGAAGAGGTCCTGGACGAATTCCTGCACGCGGTCGGTGTGACGCTTCTCCGTGGTGCGGATGAAGTCGTCGTTCGCGATGTTGAGGTGCTCCCAGAGAGGCTTCCAGGCCTCTTCGACGAGCTTGTCGCACCATTCCTGGGGCGTGACCCCGTTCGCCTCGGCAGTGCGCATGATCTTCTGACCGTGCTCGTCCGTGCCGGTGAGGTACCACACCTTCTCGCCGCGCTGACGGTGCCAGCGCGTGAGCACGTCGCCTGCGACGGTCGTGTAGGCGTGGCCCAGGTGAGGAGCGTCGTTGACGTAGTAAATGGGGGTCGTGACGTAGTACGCCGCCGCCCCCTGCTTCTCGGTTCCAGTGGCCGCCATGCAGAAATCTTAAGTGTTACGGAGCGGCCTCCTCACCTGCATAAGCGGAGGGCCGCCCCGACCGGGACGGCCCTCGCTCCTGGTGCCCGGGTACGTCAGCCCTTGAGCCACTCCGCCGAACCCGCCAGGAGCCCCTTGTAGAGGGCGGCGTCGGTGAGGTCGGCGGGGGCCGGGCCCGCGTGGAAGAAGGCGGCGTTCGGGACGTCGAGCCTGCGCAGGTAGTCGAAGCCCTTCGCGTCGCTCTCGCCGAAGGCCACGAACTGCCAGAAGAGGGGGAGCCTGGCGGCCTCGGCGAGCGCGGCGGTTGCCGCACCCTTGGCCTCCGGGGCGCCGTCCGTCTGGAAGATCACGAGGGCGGGTCCTTCGTACTCCCCGCTGTTCTTCTCGTAGTGGTCGACGATCTCCTCCACCGCGCGGTGGTAGCTCGTACGGCCCATGTGCCCGAGTCCGGCGTGCAGCGCGTCGATCTTCCCGTCGACGTCGTCGAGGGAGACCGTCCCCGTCCCGTCGATGTCGGTCGAGAAGAAGACGACCGGGACCTCCCCGCTGTCACCGAGGTGCGCGGAGAGCGCGAGCGCCTGCTCGCCGAGCTTCTGGGCGCTGCCGTCCTTGTAGTACGGACGCATGGACCCGGACCGGTCGAGCACGAGGTACACCCGGGCCCGCGCCCCGGTCAGCTCCGCCTTCTTGAGCACGGTCCCGGCGGCACGGTACGCGGCGGAAACCTTGGGCGCGCGGGCCTTGACCTGGGCGGCGGTGAGGGCGGCCGTGGGCTCGGCGGTCGCGGGCTCGGCGGCGGTGACGACCTCGGGCTCCTCCTCGACGGCTACGACCACGGGCTCAGGCTCGCGCTCGACGGCGGCTGCGACCGGCTCAGCCTCGACGGCGACAGCGACCGGCTCGGCCTCGGGCTCGGTGGTGATCGGCTCCGGTGCCACGGCAGCGGTGACCGGCTCCGGCTGTTCCTCGGCGGCAGACGTCACGGCCACGGCCTCGGCCTCCGGCGTCGGCTCCGCGACCGGCTCGGCGGCAGCGGCGATCGGCTCGGGCTCCACGGTGGCAGTGGCGGGCTCGGACTCCGACACCGGCGCTTCCTCGGCGGCAGCCGTCACCGGTTCGGGCTCCACGGCGGCAGCGACCGGCTCGGGGGCGGTGGTGGCGGCCTCCGGCTCCGGCTCGGTTTCCGGCTTCGTCGGTTCGGGCTCAACCTGCTCCGGGGCAGCGGGAGTTGAGGTCGCCCTCTCCTCAAGTACCTCTTCCGGTGCGGGAAGCGGCGCGGCCGCGACCTCGGGTGCCGAGTCGCGGTCCGTCTGGGCCGGAACCTGGCCCTCTGCCGATGCGGCAGCCGGGGCCGTTTCTTCCTTGGCCGCCGACTGGGCCGGCACGTTCACCTCAACCGGTTCGGGCTCCGGGGCCGGCTCCCGCTCCCGTTCCTCCGCCGCAGGCCTCTGTTTGGCCTTGTCGAACGCCTCGGCCACCAGGTCCGCCGCCGGAGAAGGGGAATCCGCCTTCTCCGGGGCCGAGTTGGAGGCCTTCTCCGGGGCATCGGCCGTCTCGACGGCCCCCTGCGTGCGCTCGGCCTGGGACGGCACCGACGGCGTCGACGACACCGCCGAGGATTCGTCCTGCTGTTCCGTTCGGCCGCCAAACACCTTGCGCAGCAAGCTCCGAATGCCCATGGGCGAGGCCTTTCGAGTGAGTGGGGTGCGTTGTATGTCCGTACTGGGGGGATTGATCCCTGACCAGGGGTGACACGTAAGGTTAGCGGCCGTCCTGACACAGCCGGAGCAGCGGCTTCCACGGCCCCCTGGACAACGTTTTTAGCCCTCGATTGCTCCGCACGGGTGGCGTTTGTCCGAAGAACTGCGAATCGGGGTGGCGGTCCGTGCCTTCTCGTGCCTCATCCGCATCATGAGGAAAGTACGAAAACCGGACATCCCGGATTCGACCTTCCTCAAGGGAGCTGTGCCATGAAGACGATGTGGACCGCACTGATCAGCGCGATTGTCGCGCTCCTCGCGATGCTGGGCTTCGCCGCCCCGGCCGCCGCCACTGCCCCGGCCGCCACGGCGGACAACTCCTCCGACGCGCAGCAGTCGCCGGCCTCCGCCGCGCGCCACTGCGACGGGGCGGCGGAACGGACGGTCCAAGCACCGCTCTCCGCACGCTGGTCGGCGGAGCTGCCGACACGCTCCGTGCCGCCCACGATGAAGCAGCGCATCCGGGCCGAGGCGCACGGCGGCTCCCCCTCGGTGCGGCAGGTCCCGGCGCTGGACCGTGCACAGGGTGTCCGCGCCGACTACGAGACGGCCGCCTAGCTCTCCGTACGAGCCAGGCCTCCGTACGAGCCAGCCCTCCGTGCGAGACGGCTCTCGGAATGAGCCAGTCATACGTACGAGCCAGTCCCCCGCAAGACCGGACCGGCCGACTGCTAACCCTCCGTACGAAGCGAACCGAGTCTGAACTCCAGTCCGTCCAGGACGCGTTGAAGTCCGTAGTCGAACTTCTCGTCCCGGACCTGCTCCGGAGTCCTGCCCCGGTAGGCCTCCTGTCCCTCCCGCAGTCGCGGAAGATCCTCCGCGGCCTGTGTCGCGGCGCTGGAAAGGCCCTCGATCCACTCCGGTTCGCTCATGCCACTGCGTGCGATCAGCGACAGGTAGGCGGCCTCCGTGGTCGCGACCCCGATGACGTACGCGAAGACCGTGCTCATGGCCTGATCGGTCTCCTCGCCGGTGAAACCCGCCGACGCGACGATGTCCGCCAGGCGTTCTGACATCCGCATCACGTTCGGCCCCAGGTGGACGAGTCCCACCTGACCCAGTACCGAAGCCATCCACGGGTGGCGAAGCGCCATCGCCCGCATGCTGTACGCGCTGCGGACAGCGGCCTCCCGCCAGCCCAACTCGGCTCCCACGGCCGGGACTTCGAGTTCTCCGTAGATCTCGTCCACGACCAGCTCGATGAGCTCGTCCTTGTTGGCGACATGCCGGTAGAGGGATGTCGCGCCGGCGCCCAGACGGGTGCCGAGCTTCCGCATGCTCAAGGACTCGATGCCGTCGGCGTCCAGCAGGAGCACCGCCTCCGCGACGATCTGCTCCCGGCTCAGCTGTTCCCGCTGCTTGGTGCGCGGGCGCGTCCACACGGACGCGATCGGCTGCGGTGGCTTCTCGCCCGGCTTCCCGCCCGGCTTCTCGCTCGGCTGCTTGTTCGGCTGCTTGTTCGGCTTCTCGCTCGTGGCCATGGCCAGGGCCTCCCTCTCTCTTCCGGTTCCGCTCTGCGGCTCGCGGCTGCTCTCCGCGGCCCACCGTAGCGCACACCGTTTACCCGTTGCGAACACTGTGCGCAGTGCGTACAGTGTTCGCAACGAGAGCACGTCGTACGCAACGCCTTCAACGGGGCGTCGCACAACGGAGGTTGGTCATGGAAGAGATCAAGTCGGCGACGGACACGGCGAGTTCGGCGCGCAACCCGCGCCGCTGGATCATCCTGATGGTGCTGTGCCTGGCCACCCTGGTGCTGGTCATCGACAACATGGCGCTGACCGTCGCAGTCCCCGCCCTCACCGAGGACTTGGGCGCCAGTCCGCAGAACATCCAGTGGGTGCTGGAGAGTTACATCCTGGTCTTCGCCGGACTTCTGCTCACCTCGGGAAGCCTCTCCGACCGGTTCGGCCGGCGCCGGGTGATGATCGTCGGGCTCGGGCTCTTCGGACTCGCCTCGCTGGCAGGGGCGTTCGCCTCCGACCCGGCCCAACTCATCGCCGCACGCACGGTGATGGGGATAGGGGGCGCGCTCGTCATGCCGTCGACCCTCTCCATCCTCATGAACGTCTTCGCCGCCGACGAGCTGCGCAAGGCGATGGCGGTGTGGGGCTCGGTCTCGATGCTCGGCCTGATCGGCGGTCCGGTGCTCGGCGGTGCGCTCGTCACCCACTTCTCGTGGGGTGCGGTCTTCCTGATCAACGTGCCGGTCGCGGTCCTCGCCATCGCCGCGGCGGTCTTCCTGATGCCGGAGTCCAAGGGGCCCTGGAAGAAGGCCGACCCGGTCGGTGCGATCCTCTCTGTCGTCGGCATGGTGGCCCTGGTCTGGACGATCAACGAGCTGCCGAAGGGCGGCCTCTCGCACACCCCGACCCTGATCTCCCTCGCCGTCGCCGTGCTCGGCCTGGCCGCCTTCGTCGGCTGGGAGCTGAAGACCGACGAGCCGATGGTCCCGCTGCGCCTCTTCCGCGACCGCAACTTCGCGGGCGGCAGCCTCTCGCTCACCCTCGTCCAGGTCGCCAACGGCGGTCTGCTCCTGATCGTCACCCAGTACGTGCAGTTCGTCCTCGGCTACTCGCCGACCGAGGCCGGTTCCTCCTTCATCCCGATGGCGCTCGCCGCCCTGGTCTTCAACGGTCTCGGCGCGACGCTCGGCCAGAAGATCGGCAACCGGGCCATGGCCGCGGTCGGCATGACCGTCCTGGCCGGTGGCTTCGTCCTCCTGGGCACGCTCAGCCCGGGTGACGGCTTCGTGCTCCTCGCCGCCGCCATGGTCGCCGTCGGTGCCGGTGCCGGGCTGGCGATGCCCGCCGCGATCACCGCGCTGATGGGTGCGATTCCGGCCGAGCACGCCGGTGTCGGCTCCGCGCTGAACGACACCATCCAGCAGGCCGGTGCGGCCCTCGGCGTCGCCGCCCTCGGCTCGATCCTCACCGCCGGGTACGCGGCCTCGATGCCGGACGCCGCCCCGGCCGCGGCGCGGCACTCCGTCAGCGACGCCCTGGCGCTGGCGGCCCGTACCGGGGACAGCGCACTCGCCCGGACCGCCCGGGACGCCTTCACCTCGGGAATGGGGACGACGTTCCTGGTCAGCGCGGCGGGAGTGCTGGCGGCCGCGGTGGTGGCCTTCCTGATGATGCGGGACCCGAAGAAGTCGGCGGAGCAGGTCGAGTCGGCCGAGCCGGTCGCGGAGACGGCGGCCCCGGCCGAAGGGACTGCGGTTCCGGCCGAGGGGACTGCGGTCCCGGCCGGGGAACAGGTGCCGGCGACCTCCGCCCACTGACCCGAAGGAGGTCACGGTGCCGGTGGTTCTTCCAGTCGGCTGGACTTCACCCCCCGTTCACCCGGCATGCCCCGTGTGCGCCCCGTGCGCCCCCTAATGTCACGGCCGAAAGCCAATCGGTCGGGTGTTCCATCCTGTGCACCACGGCCGCACCATCGGAGGGGACCCGACCCGTGCGCAACCTGCTGCCGCTGCTCAACTCGTCGCCGCACGCCGGCGGACGTTCCGCGCTGACGTGCCGCTACCGCTGCGGTGACGCCTGCTTCCAGGAAGTCCCGAACACCAGCGAGAACGAGTACGTGGGCGACATCATCGCCGGATCGCTGTCCCGCCGCTCGATGATGCGCGCGGCAGCGGTCGTCACCGTCGCCGCGACGGCGGGCGGCGCGCTCGCGGCCGGCGGCACGTCCGAGGCGGTCGCGGCGGACCGGCACCGTCCGGGCAACGGCAACGGCGGCGGTACGAAGTCCTCCGGCGCCAAGGGCCTGCGCTTCACGCCCGTCGCCCCCAACAAGGACGACAAGGTCACCATCCCGGCCGGTTACGAGCAGAACGTCGTCATCCGCTGGGGCGACCCGATCCTGCGCGGCGCGCCCGCCTTCGACCCGGACAAGCAGACGGCGAAGGCGCAGGCCGGCCAGTTCGGCTACAACAACGACTTCCTCTCGCTCCTCCCGATGCGCGGCGAGTTCGGCAGCCGGGAGCGCCAGCTCCTGGTCGCCAACCACGAGTACACGGACGAAGTCCTGATGTTCAAGGGCTACGACGCGGAGAACCCGACCCGCGAGCAGGTCGAGATCGCCTGGGCGGCGCACGGCCTCGGCGTCGTCGTGGTCGAGGAGATGCGCCGGGGCGCGGGCCTGACCGCGGTCCCCCGCCACCACCTCAACCGCCGCATCACGGTCAACACCCCGATGAAGCTGACGGGCCCGGCCGCGGGCTCCAAGCTCCTCCGTACGTCCGCGGACCCGACCGGCACCAAGGTCTTCGGCACCTTCGCCAACTGCGCGGGCGGTACGACCCCCTGGGGCACCACGCTGCACGGCGAGGAGAACTTCAACGGCTACTTCGCCAACGCGGGCGACAACCCCACCGCCACGGACAAGCGCTACGGCATGACCAAGGGCGCGACCGAGCGCAAGTGGGAGCGTTTCGACAAGCGCTTCGACATCAAGCAGGAGCCGCAGGAGTCGCACCGCCACGGCTGGGTCGTCGAGCTCGACCCGTACGACCCGGACTCGACCCCGCGCAAGCGCACGGCGCTCGGCCGCTTCAAGCACGAGGCGGCCCAGCCCCGCCTGACCGACGACGGCCGTCCCGTCGTCTACATGGGTGACGACGAGCGCTTCGACTACCTCTACAAGTTCGTCTCGTCGAAGCGGATGAAGAAGGGCAACTCGCGCGCTGCCCGCGAGCACAACCTCACCCTCCTCGACGAGGGCACGCTGTACGTCGCGAAGCTGACGGGCGACTCCCCGGCCGCCGAGATCGACGGCACCGGCAAGCACCCGAACGACGGCGAGTTCGACGGCACCGGCAGCTGGATCCCGCTGGCCACCGGCTCGAAGTCGCACGTCGCGGGCATGAGCGCCGAAGAGGTGTACGTCTTCACCCGCCTCGCGGGCGACAAGGTCGGCGCCACGAAGATGGACCGCCCGGAGGACGTCGAGCCCTCCCCGCGCACGGGCCGCGTCTACGTCGCCCTCACCAACAACACCGACCGCGGCAAGCCCGGCAAGCCCGGCGCCGACGAGGCCAACCCGCGCAACCTCAACAAGCACGGCCAGATCCTCGAACTCGCCGAGCACTGGGACGACCCGGCGGGCGACTCCTTCTCCTGGCGCCTCTTCCTCGTCGCGGGCGACCCCAAGGACCCCGCCACGTACTTCGCGGGCTTCCCCAAGGACAAGGTCTCCCCGATCTCCTGCCCCGACAACGTCGCCTTCGACGCCCACGGCAACCTGTGGATCTCCACCGACGGCAACCAGCTCGGCTCCCACGACGGCCTGTTCGGCGTCGCCACCGCCGGTGAACGCCGGGGCGAGCTCAAGCAGTTCCTCACCGTCCCGTCCGGCGCCGAGACCTGCGGCCCGCTCATCCAGGACCGCCGCGTCCTGGTCGCGGTCCAGCACCCGGGCGAGCTCGACGGCGCCACCGCGGAGAAGCCGCTCTCGGCATGGCCGGACGGCCCCGGCAAGATGGTCCGCCCGTCGGTCGTCTCGGTCTGGCGCAAGGACGGCCGCGACATCGGGGTGTAGCGCCGATCCGCGGCGGCGTGCGGTGACGCGCGGCGACGTGCCCGGGTCGCGGCCGGTCGGGGGACGGCCGCGACCGGGGCACGGCGTGGCCCTCGCTCCGTACCCCGCGCCTCGTACCCCGCACCCCGTACCCCTGGCTGTTTCCGCAGGTCAGCGGCGGCTTACGCTGCCCGGCATGGAAATGGTGGGGTTCGGGGTGTTCCTGCTGGCGACCTTCGGGGTGCTCTGCGGGTGGCTGGTGTGGCAGCTCGTCGGGCGGTTCCGGTCGATGTTCGGCGGGCTGGTCGCCGAGGGGACGTGCGTGCGGCGGTACTTCACCGAGGGGTCCGAAGGGGGGAGCCACACGCACCACGTGTACGGGTTCACGACGTCGGACGGGCGGTACTGCGAGTTCGAGGAGGACGCGCTCTTCGTGCAGCAGGGGCAGGCGGTGACCGTGCGGTACCGGCTCGGGAAGAATCCGGCGCGGACGGCGACCGTGATGGGGCGCGGCGGGGTGTGGTCGCCGCTGTTCGGGCAGCTCTTCGGGATCACGATCACGGGGGCGTTCACGCTGTTCGGGCTGTTGATGGTGGTGCTCGGGGTGGACAAGCTGGTGGGTTAGCGGGCGTCGGCGGTCAGGCCGCGGGGCAGGTGCCGTTGGTGGGTTTGGCACCGTCGGCGAGGGTGCGGACGACGGCGGCGTTGACGCACGGGTTGCCGTTGAGGGTGGTGCCGTGGAGCTGGCCGGCCACCTTGAGGAGTGCGCCGGGCAGGCGCTTCGCGACCGCTTCCGCGCCGGGGAGCGGGGTGCGCGGGTCGTGTTCCGTGTTGACGATCAGGGGGAGCGGGGCGGTCTTCGCGGTCAGCGGGCCGAGCGGGCCGAGCGGGTCGCGGTCCTCGGCGGGGCGGGGCCATGCGGCGCACGGGACGTACTCGGAGGCGAGCGAGGGGGCGCTCTCCGCCTTCCCGGCGCGCCGGGCGGTGTCCGTGAGCCGGGTGAGGAGTTCCTTGGTGTCGCGCGGCCAGGGGAAGTCCGCGCAGTGGTTGCCGAGGGTGAGGGCGAGCGTGGGCGGGGTGGGTTTGGTGGCAGCCGCGACGTCCTTCGGGAAGCCCTTGGCGGCGTACGCCTTCAGGTCGGCGTAGGGGGTGGCGTCCGGGGTTTCCGTGCCGCCGGGCGTGTTCGCGGGGGGCTGGAGGGCGTCGGCGGCCCTGGCGACGGCGCGGCTGAAGCCGGGCCAGTCGGAGGGGACCACCATGACCGCCTCGGCCGCCTTGAGCAGGTCGGGGGTCCTGGCGGCCACCTGGGCGAGTGGCTTGTCCGGGTCAGGGGCGAGTGCGCACTCGGCGGGTCCTGACACGGTGCACCAGGCGCGGAAGCCCGCGGTGTACGAGCGCAGCTTGGCGGCGGCCTGTGCGGCGGGGGTCTCGCCCTTGGTGCCGGAGGCCGTCTCCAGGTCGAGGACGCCGTCGACGGCGATCTGTGCGCCCGTACGGTCCGGGTCGGCGGTGCCGTCGAGCACGGCGGCCCGGACCCGGTCGGGGTGGTTGTTCAGGTACTCCTGGCCGAGCAGGGTGCCGTACGAGCTCAGGAGCAGGCTGATCTTGTCCTCGCCGAGGGCGAGCCGGATGGACTCCAGGTCGGCGGCGGCGTCGCGGGTGCCCAGGTGGGCGGTCAACTCACCGTACTTGGCACGGCACTTGGCGACGTAGGCCGTCGATGCGCGGGTGACGGCGGTGAGGGTGGCGGGGTCGGCGGCGGTGGCCTTGGCGGGGTCGTCGGTGAGGGCCAGGTCCTTGACCGCCTCGCCCGGTTCGCCGCAGTCCACCGGGGTGCTCGCCCCGGAGCCGCGCCGGTCGAAGCCCACGATGTCGTAGAGGGCGCGGAGCTGGGGCGGGAGCAGGGCGGCCGAGGTGTAGAGACCGGGGAGGCCGGGGCCGCCCGGGTCCATCACGAGCGCGCCGACGCGGCGTTTGCGGTCGGTGGCGGGGAGCCGTGACACCGCCAGTTCGAGCGTCCCCGAACCGGGCTTCGCCGCGTCCACCGGCACCTTCAGCGTGGTGCACTCGCGGGTCGGCTGGCCGGTGAGGGGGCAGTCCTCCCAGTCGGCCTCGGGCGTGGGGACGGGCGGGACGGGAGGGGCGGCCTGGGTGCTGCGGGAGGCCGGGGGTGCGGAGGGGGAGGTGGCGGCGGTGGGGGTGTCGTCGCTGCCGCCGCAGGCGGTGAGGGCGAGGGTGAGGGTCAGGGCGGCGGCGAGGGCCGATCGCGTGAAGCGCGCGCGGGACGGCACGGTGCGGCCCGCTGTCTCGGGGGCTCTCCGCGTCCGACGGCCGGATTCCGCCGCCGTACGCCGCACTGATTCGTGTCGCTCTGCTGGCACTGCGTGCGCCTCTCTCGCTGCTTCTTGTCGGTTCTCGCCCGATTATTGCCGGTTTACTGCTGGTTCTCTCCGGCTCCCTCCGGTTCTGGCTGTTTCCTGCCGTTGCGACCTTGGGGCCAAGGGTGAGCGTGTCCGTGGGGGACCGCATGCGCTGGGCCCCGTATGGGCGATCCGTGGGCGGCCGGGCGCATGGGCGACAGGGGGGCTACGGGTGACCGGCTCGGGCGCGGTCTCACCTCCGGGGGGACGCGATCGCCCGTGCCGCCAGGACTTCCTGGCGCAGTGGGGCGAGCACGTCGTCCGGGCCGGCTCCGTCGCTCGCGGCGCCCGGCAGGTCCGCCCGTACCGACACCAGGGTGGTGGAGCCCCTCAACCCCTCCGACAGCGCGCGGAGTTGGCCGGCGATGGCCGCCACGTCCGAGGGGGCGGGCGGCGGTGCGCCGTGCTCGACGCGTACGTGGGCGGCGGTCGTGGCGTCCACGATGCGCTCGACCGCGATGACCAGCGGCCACCAGGCGGCGGCCCGGCGGCCCATGGGCGGAGGCTCGGTCAGGGCGCGCTGGAACTCCGTACGGACGGACATGAGGTCGCGGTAGAGGCGGCGGCGGGAGTGGGCGCGGGCGACCGTGTCCGCAGCGGAGCGGGCGTCGGCCGGGAAGGCCAGCGCGACGTGGTCGGCCGTGTCGGACACCGCCTTGGCGAGGCGGTCGCCGACCCTCGTGCCCCAGCTCTCGGGCCACAGCAGATAGCCCGCCACCAGCGCGATCCCGCAGCCGATCAGCGAGTCGAGGAGCCGTGGGGCGATCAGGCCGAAGCCCTGCCGGTTGAGGAGGTCGGAGAGGAGCAGGATGACGGGCGTGATGGCGGCGGTCTGGTAGGCGTAGCCGCGCTGCGAGAGGAACGGGATGAGGGCGGCGAGCACCGCCATCACCGGTACGTCCCACCAGCCGCGCGGGATCTGCGAGAGGACGGCCGCCGCGACGACCAGGCCGGCCGCGGTGCCGACGGCGCGCAGCACCGCGCGGGAGAAGACCGAGCCGAAGTCCGGCTTCATGACGAACACGATGGTCAGGGTCACCCAGTAGGAGCGGGGGACGTCGATGAGGGAGACCAGGCACTGGGCGAGCCCGATGCAGGTCGCCAGGCGCAGCCCGTAGCGCCAGGAGGTGCCGGAGCGCAGCACGTTACGGGTGGTGCGGCGGACGCGGACGCGGAGGGACGCGGGGCGGCCGAGCCGGTCGTCGATGTTGTACGGGTCGGGGTCCTCGTCGCGGGCGACCTGCGCGGCGTGGTGCAGGGCCTCGTCGAGGGCGCGGGCGGCCGGGGTGGCGGGGCGCGGGCAGAGCGGGGGACGGGCGGTGTGCGGGGCGCCGTGCTCGATGGCGTCGGCGAGGTTGCGTACCGTCGCGGGGATCTCGGCGGGCAGCGCGCCGCCCTGGAAGTGCACGGCGGGGGCGGCTTCGAGCAGCGGGATCAGGGCGTTGAGCTGGGCCAGGCTGCGGACCAGGGTGCCGCGGCGGCCGTGTTCGCGGGTGCGGCGGGCCAGGATCAGGTCGTACGAGTGGTTGAGGGACGCGGAGACGGCCTGGCGGCGGTCGGCGTAGTCGGGGGTGCCGGCGGCTTCGAGGAGGGCGGCGACCTCGCGGTACACGGACGAGACCGCGACGCGCTCCGGAACACCGCCGCGCCAGGGCCAGCCGAGGAGCGTGAGGAGGAGGACGAGCAGGCCGCCGAGGGTGAGGAGGGCGGGGGCCAGCCACCAGGGCCCCGGCATCGGCAGGCCCGCGCCGACGGTGGCGTTGAGGAGGAGCAGGAGTCCGCAGACGGAGGCCACCGCGCCGATGGAGGAGATCATTCCGGAGATCAGGGCGAGGGCGGTGAGCACGCCGACCGCGACCCAGCCGTGGCCGAAGACGAGCGCGCCGAGGGTGACGCCGACCGCGCCGAAGAGCTGCGGCACCGCGATGTTGAACAGCCGCATCCGGTACGCGTCGGCGGTGTCGCCGATGACGGCGGAGAGCGCCCCCATGGAGACCAGCGCCCCGTACGCCACCCGGTCGAGAAGCAGCCCTGCGACGAGCGGCAGGGCGAGCGCGAGGGCGGCACGGACCAGGGCGGCCCAGGGAATGCCCGGAGAGGCGGGCGCGGGCCGCAGCCCGGCGACCAGCCAGGGCGGGGGGAGGAGGGTGGCGCGGGGGCGGGCGTGCGAGGGCGTGCGGGAGGGAGTGGTGCCGGTGGTGTCCCCGGGGCCGGTGGAGTCCCCGGGGCCGGTGGAGTCCCCGGGGTCGGTGGTGTCCTGCGGGCCGTTCAGCTGAGGTAGCCCTCGACCTCGTCGGGCGGACGGACTGCCGCCTCGTCCGGGTTCTCGCCGAACTCCGACTTGGCGCGGCGCTGGCGCAGCAGGTCCCAGCACTGGTCGAGGTGGACCTCGACGGCCTTCAGCCGCGCCTTCCCGTCGGCGTCGAGGCCCGGAGTGCCCGCGGCGCGACTGCGCAACTCCCGTTCCTCTGCGACCAGTTCGTCGATCCGGCCGATGATCTCGGGGGTGTCCATCCGGTGGCCCGCCTCTCGCTCGCCCTCCTCCCAGGGTGGGCGAGAAAGCCGGGCACCGCATCCGGGCGGGCGGCAATCGGGTCGGCGGGCTTCAGGCCTCAGGTTCCCTGGCCCCCGTGCAGCTCCAGCTCCACCAGGAGCGCCCGGTGGTCGGTTCCCGTGAAGTCCAGGAAGCGCGCGTTACGCACCCCGAATTCCCTGCTCACCAGCACGTGGTCGATCTGCGCCCCCAGCGGCGGCGCCGTCTTCGCGGGCCAGGTCGGCGTGCGGGAAGCTCCCGCGAGCGTCGCGCTGTCGCGCAGCCCCGCCCCCGCGTCGAGCACGCGCCGGAACGCCGCGTGGTCCTGCGACGCGTTGAAGTCCCCCGCCACGATCGTCGGACCGCTCCCCGCCGCGACGTACGCCCGGATCGCCCCCAGTTCGCTCTCCCACCGGTCCACGAGCCGGGGCACCGGCGGCAGCGGATGCGCGAGCTGGAGCCGCACCTGCCGGCCGCCGACGACGGCGACCGCGCCCGGCATGGCCAGCGCGGAGGCGATTCCGGGGGCCGGTCGCAGCGGGTGGGTGCTGAGGATCGCGGAGCCCTCCGCGCCGCTCGCCTCGACGACCTTGCGGTACGGGTACGAGGCCGCCGGGAGTTTTCGGGCGAGGGCACGCGAGCAGGGGTGGTTGCACTCCTGTACGTACACGAGGTCCGGCTTCTCGCGGCGTACGGCGGCGATCAGATCGTCCGTCGCCCCGCCGAACTCGACGTTCGCGGTGAGCACGCGCAGCTGCGCGACGACCGGCCCCCGGCTCGTGTCCAGGTCTCCGTACGGCTGCAGGAACCAGCCGTTCACGGCCGCCAGTACGAGCGCGAGGCCGATCAGCACCGGCCGCCGCGCGAACGCGGCAAGCAGCAGGGCGGCGCCCGTCGGGACCAGCAACCACGGGAGGAACGCCAGGAGTTGGGGGACCGGCGTGATGCCGTCGACGTCGGCGGCCCGGCATCCGACGACCGTGCCCGTACCGGCGACGAGCAGCCCGGCGGCCCATGCGGCGGCCCGCCGCCACCGGTGGGTGACGGCGGGCCGGGCCGGGCCTTCGGCGGGTTCGGGGTGTTCAGGGCGTTCCGGGTCGAGGCGTGCCTCTCGGGTGTCCAAGGAATTCCCCTCACCGATTACTGCTCACCGCGTCTCGCGTACGTCGACGAACGCAGTGTCCCTCAGCGGGGGTGAGGCCGCAGTCAGTGCCGCAGCGCCTTCCCGACCTCCGCCTTGACGTCGCCCTGGAGCGTGCGGTTGCTGCGCGCGGTGGCAGTGGCGTCCTTGCCCGCCGCGACGTCCTTGAGGGTGACGACGACGGTGTCCAGGAGGTTGCCGTCCGCGTCGCGGAAGTTGACCTGGACCAGGTAACTCTCGTTCTTCGTCTGCTTGTTGGTGGCGGTGACCTCGGTGGCGGAGCGGTCGCCTTCGGCCTTCACATCGCCGAGCTTCACCTCGTCCTTGGCGTCGGTGCCGTCCTTGACCTCGGCGAGCTTGGCCGAGGCGGAGGCAGAGGCGGACGCGTACGCCTCCTTGGCCTTCTCCTTGACCTCTCCGGCCTTGGCGGTGGCGCTCGCGGCCACCTCCCCGGCCTTCTGGGTGGCGTTGGAGACGACGTCCGAGGCCTTCGACTTGTCGTCTTCGCCGCAGGCGGAGACGGTCAGGGCGAGGAGGGCGGCGAGAGCGGCGGCGCTGGCTGTACGGATGATCTTCATGCGCGTCACCTTGCGTCGCTGCCCGCTGCATCGCGAGGCGAGTGGGCCGAACGGGTCAGCGGACCGCTCTCCCGCCGCCGCCCCGCCACCCACCACGCTCCCCCGGCCCCCGCAGCCACCACGAGCCCCACGGCCCCCACTGCCCACGCCGTGGTGCGCAGCGCCCCCGTGAGCGTCGAGTACACGGCCTCGGCCGCCGCCCGGCCGACGTCCTGCGGGAGGTCCGTCAGGGCCAGGTTGTGGGCGACGGCGAGGGCGAGCGCCAGCAGCAGCGCCCCGGCCACCAGTGCGAGACCGGCCAGCGCGGTGGTGAGCAGGCGGCGGCCCCGTACGGCGAGCAGGATCGAGCCCACCACCAGCAGCGCGGTCACCGGCGGCAGCCAACGGGCAGTAGGGGCAAGGGTGTGGTAGACGGTGCGCCAGGTGTCGAGCTGGTCGGTCCGCAGGAGGGTGATGTCGGTGTGGACGACCGGGATGCGCCCGGCGAGCGGTACGCCGTCGTCCGTGAGCCGCTGTTTCAGCTCGGCGATGACGGGCGCCAGGTCGAGGGCGACGGTGTCGCCGGAGCCCTTGTCGGCGGTGAGGGCGTTGCGGAGGGCGTCGTGGGTGACGCGGCTGACGGTGTTCCACGCCTTGTCGTACGTATCCGTGCCGGCGAAGGAGCGGGCCGCCTCGCCGAGCAGCCGCTCGGCGCCGTTCTGCAGCGGACCGAGGTCGACCTGCTTCATGATCTCGCTGGTCAGCCGGTCCGTGACCGCTTTCTGTACGTCGGGGTCTTCGGCCAGCGGCGCCATGGTGGTGACGTACCGCCCGGTGTCCTCGATCCCGGCGTCCGCCCACACCGCGACCGCGTTCACCGGTACGAGCAGTGCGACGAGGGCGAGCAGCAGGGGAGGGAGGAATCGGCGCATGGCCCCCAGCCAAGGGCAGCGCCGCGCGGGCCGCGAGCGGGGCGCCGCCGGAACGGTGAGGCGATCCGTGCTCCACCCGTGATCCCCCGCGCCCACCCGTGATCCCCCGCGCCCACCCGTGATCCACTTGCCGGTCCCGGCCGACGGGTGTGACCTGGAGGGGAGCAGGGGGGTCGCTTCGAGGACCGAGGAGTCGTCGGATGGGCGCACACGCAGCAGCACCAGGACATGCCTCACGAGTACCCGGACACACCTCAGGTACCTCACACACCTCAGGCACCGCCCACGCCTCGCGCGCAAGCTGGGGCATCCCCCTCACCCTGGGCGTTGTCTACGGCGTCTACATCGCCTTCATGGCGCGCGGCAGCTCCCCCCTGACCTGGGCGAACGTCGGGCTGGGCGTGCTGTGCGGGGTCATCATGACCGCGATCGCGTACGGCGTCGGCAAGGCCGGCAAGCGCCTCGGCCCCGGCCAGCGCGCGCTCTCGTTCGCCGTGCCCTTCGGGGCGGGGATGGGCTTCCTCTTCAGCCTCGGCGGAGCCAGCATCCTCACCTCGGTGGTGTACGCGCTGGCCCTCTTCGCGGGCATGCTCGTGGCGTCGTACTACGCCTTCTACTCGCACGCACCCTAGGCCTGCCACTCGCGCACTCCCTGCCACCCGGCGGAGGAAAATTGGTCGACATCACCCAACTCCCTTCAGATACGGTCGAGTTGGGTACGAGGGCCACGCATGCCCCGCACTCGGAGTAGAACACCTGTCTGTACTGCACGTGCCGAAGAAGCAGGGGTACGGGAACGTGAGCCACCCAGTCACCACCACCACCTCGGAAATCGCGATCGAAACCACCGGCCTGGTCAAGGTGTTCGGTGAGAACCGCGCAGTCGACGGCATCGACCTCTCCGTCCCCACCGGCACCGTCTACGGCGTCCTGGGTCCCAACGGCGCGGGCAAGACCACCGCGGTCAAGATGCTCGCCACCCTCCTGCGCCCGGACGGCGGCAGCGCCCGTGTCTTCGGCAAGGACGTGGTGAAGGACGCGGACGCGGTACGTTCCCGGGTCAGCCTCACCGGCCAGTACGCCTCCGTGGACGAGGACCTCACGGGCAGCGAGAACCTGATCCTCCTCGCCCGTCTGCTCGGCCACTCGAAGCCCAACTCCCGTTCCCGCGCTGCCCAGTTGCTCGAAGCCTTCGGTCTGACCGAGGCGTCCGCCAAACAGGTCAAGAACTACTCCGGCGGCATGCGGCGCCGCATCGACATCGCCGCGTCCATCCTCAACACCCCCGACCTGCTCTTCCTGGACGAGCCCACCACCGGCCTCGACCCGCGCAGCCGCAACCAGGTCTGGGACATCGTCCGCGCGGTCGTCGCGCAGGGCACCACGGTCCTCCTCACCACCCAATACCTGGACGAAGCAGACCAGTTGGCCTCGCGCATCGCCGTCATCGACCACGGCAGGGTCATTGCCGAGGGGACGAAGGGCGAGCTGAAGGCGTCGGTCGGCTCCGGCTCCGTACACCTGCGGCTGCGCGAGGCGGACCAGCGCGCCGAGGCGGAGCGCATCCTCGCCGAATCCATGAACGCGACGGTCCAACTCGACCCGGATCCGGTCGCGTTGACGGCAACGGTCGACGGCCACAGCAGCGACAGGGGCGCCGCCGAACAGGCCGCAGCCGCACTCGCCGCACTCGCCCGCTCCGGCATCACCGTCGACAGTTTCGCGCTCGGCCAGCCCAGCCTCGACGAGGTCTTCATGGCCCTCACGGACAAGAAGGGGGCCGCGGCATGAGTACGGCACCGACGACCACCACGACCAAGCAGGACGCCGCCGAACTCCTCCTCGAAGCCCCCAAGGTCGACGAACTCGCCGCGCTGCTCGTCGCCAAGGACCGCCCGCCGCGCCCGAGCGCGCTCTCGGCGTCGTTCACCTTCGGCTGGCGGGCGATGCTCAAGATCAAGCACGTACCGGAACAGCTCTTCGACGTCACGGCCTTCCCGATCATGATGGTCCTGATGTACGCCTACCTCTTCGGCGGCGCACTGGCGGGATCCGTCTCCTCCTACATCCAGTTCCTCCTCCCCGGCGTCCTGGTGATGTCCATCGTCATGATCACGATGTATACGGGCGTGGCCATCAACACCGACATCTCCAAGGGCGTCTTCGACCGCTTCCGCACCCTCCCGATGTGGCGCCCGGCCCCGATGGTCGGCTACCTCCTCGGCGACGTCGTCCGCTATCTGATCGCCTCGGTGGTCATCCTGGCCGTGGGCCTGATCATCGGCTACCGCCCGCAGGGCGGCGTGCTGGGCGTGGCGGCCGGTGTCGTCCTGCTCATGATCTTCTCGTTCGCCTTCTCGTGGATCTGGACGATGTTCGGCCTGATGCTGCGCTCCGAGAAGTCGGTGATGGGCGTCAGCATGATGGTGATCTTCCCGCTCACCTTCCTCTCCAACGTCTTCGTCGACCCGAAGACGATGCCGGGCTGGCTCCAGGCCTTCGTGAACAACAGCCCGGTCAGCCATGTGGCAACCGCCGTAAGGGAGTTGATGGCGGGCAACTGGCCGGGCGCGGACATCGCGTGGTCGCTGGGCTGGGCGGCACTGTTCCTGGTGGCGTTCGGGACGGCGACGATGCGGCTCTACAACCGGAAGTAGTGCCTCAGCCCTTGCCGCAGGTCGGCACCACGACGACCTGCCACTCGTCCTCGTACACGACCCGCCCCGGGGCACCGGCCGACCGGACCTCGACGCACTCGACGCCATGGGCGTCCAGGATCTCCAGATATCCGGGAACGCGCGCGATCAGTCCGGTCGAGGTGCTCTTGAACCAGGCGACCGCACCGGGGTTCACGGAGTGGTCGTAGACACTCGGGTCGATGCTCGACGGCTCGGGGTACGCGGCGTCGTACCAGTCGTTGTTGGCCCGCCGGAACACCTCCTGCTCCGGGGTCAGTTTCCCGTCCCTGGCAAGGCCGTTGACCAGCGCGAAGACGCCGGGAAAGTGGCCACGTGGGTGTGGGGCGGTGCCCTGGAACCGTACGTAGCGCGCAGCTTCATCCCTCATGCCGAGGGATGCTACGACGTCGCCGCGAGCCCTCCGTGGCCGCCCAGCATCCCTTCCCTCGGCGGCCACACCTCCCGCAACTGGCGCCGCAGCGTCGCCGCCTTCCCGCGTACGACGTCGGCGGCCAGGCCCTTCCTCTCCGGGACGTACGGCTGGCTGCGGCACGGCCTGCACAGTCCACCCGGCAGCGCCGCCGCCTCACCGGGCACCCCGCACTCCCGGCACTCCAGGATCGGCCTGCCCTGCCGGGGCTCGGGCAGCGGCGGTGGCAGCTTCTTGACCAGCTTCTGCTGCACGAAGGCGAAGGGGCTGAAGACGACGGCCGGCAGGATCATCGCCAGCGAGTTCATCAGCCGTTCCTCGGAGGCCCCGCGCCGGAACCACTCCGCCGCGTACGGGATCAGCTCCACGCACTCGTTGTCGGACAACGGCAGCTTGGGCGCGCGGTGCGAGAGCCGTGACAGCGCCCGGTAGGCGCGCCGCTCCGGCTCCCCAGGTGTGTCGGCGACCTCTTCCGGGTGGTTCTCGGTCTCCTCGTCGGTGAGGTGCGAGCGCCACCAGGCGTCGGGGCGGGCGGTACGGGAGAAGTAGGTGCGGGTGACGCGCAGGGTCCGGCCGTCCGCGTCGACCACGGTGTCCACCTGGTGAAAGAGATGACCTGCGGCTTTGAGGCGGCGCAGCGCGGTTGCGACGGCCATCTGCCCGTACCCGGCGATCTCCTGGGAGAGGGCCTTGATACCGATGTTGGAGCCGTCGGGCAGCCGGTCGATGTAGTACGCGATGGCGGCTTCGCGGTGCGCGAGGTGGTCGAAGTCGCTCGCGGTGCGGGGGAGTTGGTGCGGCGCGGTCCGCTTTCCGTACCCGGGGGCGGACATCGGGTGCGCGGGGCGGGACGGGGCAGGACTAAGCTGTTCGACAGCCATGGTGATCGCCTCACGATCGTTCTGTGGTCAGACCCCCGATGCGGTGTTACAGCACCCTCGGGGGTCGTTCTGTTTCTGTTGCGACGCACAGTACACGCTCGTCACGTCAAGTCGCCACACGGTCACAATTTGCCATCTGGCGTGGTGGGTAAGCGAGTTGGCGCCTCGCGCACACCTGCGCGCCCACGCGTGCGCGTACGTACGCGGGAAAGGGTGGGGGGTGGGGTAGGGCATTGCCGTCCGTCCCCAAGAGAAAGCATCCCGACCACCGGATCTCGGGTCCTTCTCGTGTGCTGCCGCACGGTGGAGAATTCTGTTGAACTTGCCCCGCAAAAGGCGCTCTTGACGGCACTCCCAGGAGGAGTGATGGTCGTGGAAGGTTGTAGAAGCCACGGCGCACCGGAGGCGGCAATGGCCCTGCGGTTCATCTCCAAGGACCCGAACACGGATGGGGCGAACTGCCCTACGGCATGGGTGGACGAGGCAACCCAAGAGCTGGTGTTCCAAGGACGGAAGGCCGATGAGGAGACTCAGGCCGAATGTCTGGAATCGGGTCCGATTCCTGACTATGAAACGGTAGTTCGACTGCCGCTGAGCATGGTGGCCGCAATTCGGGAGGCTTGTGATGTGGCGGAGCGCGCCGCCGTTCGGTGAACTGCTGGAGAGCTGCCAGCGGTCTGCGGTTCACCTGGAGATGCGGGACCACTATGACGACCCGGACGAGAAGCCCCGGGTGGATGCCTGGAAAGCCGGGCATCGCCCCGATCCTGACGATCGCGCGTCGTGGTGGCGTCCGTGGCTGGACATGGTGTCCGAGACTGTTGCCCGAGGGGTGGTGGTTCGTCGGGCCCGGATCGTCTCGGAGCCCGTCAGTGAATACACGCGGTACCTGTACGACGGGACGTTCACGAATGTGGCAGGGGGTGAGCTGATTCGCTGGCTTCCCCGTCGGCGGGCGTCCGACTTGGCGTTGCCCGGCAATGACTTCTGGCTGTTCGACGACCGGCTGGTGCGCTTCGGGTACTTCTCCGGGGAGGGCGCATACCTGGGCGACGACGTGACGGACGAGCCCCATGTGGCGAAGCTGTGCGCCGACGCGTTCGAGGCTGTGTGGGAGCGGGCGACACCGCACGAGGAGTACAGGATCTGACGGCTCGAACCGCCCATGCCTGCGTCTACTTCTACCAGTGTCGAAGCTGCCAGAAAGGCCGTCGCCGACAGGCTTCGCGAGATCCGTAGAGATGCCGGGCTGTATGCCAAGGACGTTGCTGCGCACACCGGTTGGTATGCGTCCAAGGTGTCTCGGCTGGAGAATGGCACCACGCCCCCGAGTGATGACGACATCCGCGCGTGGTGCCGTGCCTGCGGTGCAGAGGACCAGGCCGCCGACGTGATCGCGGCCTCACGTACGGCCGAGAGCGCGTACGTCGAATGGCGGCGGTTGCAGCGCACCGGTCTGCGCCGGCTGCAAGAGTCCTATGTCCCGTTGTTCGAGCGCACACGGGTGTTCCGGATCTACTGCTCCAACGTCGTGCCGGGCCTGCTCCAGACGGATGCGTACGCCCATGCGCTGCTGTCGTCCATCGCTGAGTTCCGGGGTGCCCCGGACGACGTATCCGCAGCCGTGGCCGCCCGCTTGGAACGCTCTCGGGTCATCCGGGAGGGGAACCACCGGTTCGCCCTGCTGGTTGAGGAAGCGGTGCTGCGCCATCGAGTGGGCGATGCGGAAGCCATGGCGGGCCAACTCGGCCACCTGCTCTCGGTGATGGCCCTTCCGGCTGTTTCGCTGGGCGTGATCCCCTTCTCTGCGGAGCGCCGGATGTGGATGGTCGAGACGTTCAGCGTCTACGACGAGGAGCAGGCACAAGTCGAGCTGCTTACGGCACAGGTGAATGTTTCTGCGCCGAGCGAGGTGCGGCAGTACCTCAGGGCATTCGGCGAATTCTCCAAGCTGGCAGTCCACGGGGCGGAGGCGAGGGCGCTGATCACTTCGGCCGTGGACGCGTTGGAGTAACTGCCGTAGAACTCCGTAGAAGTGGCTGGGCATTCGTTCACCGGGCTCTCTAGCGTCGTCTCGTAGCAACACGCGAGGAGACGGCGAATGAGCGACTGCACACGGACTACGTACCGGGTCGACAGCACGGGCAAGCTGGGTGAGGTGGTTGCGGAGGATCCGGCGGGGACCGTGTGGCTCCGGCCGCCCGGCGGTGGGGCCGAGTGGTCCGTGCAGCCGGACGACCTTCGGGTCCCGACGGCGGACGAGCTGAAGACGGCGCGGCTGCTGTCGACCCCGGTGGGGGGTGTCCGGTGAGTGCACACCACGGGGTGCAAGGCCCCCCGCTCGACCTCCCGCTGCCCTCGTTCGCGAACGACGAGCCGCAACCCGCACTCGGCTGCGAGTGCTGCGCCCTCTCGGCCGAGTGGCGGCGCGCCCACACGGACGGCTACGGCCCGCACTACGACCTGTCCAAGCGGGTGGACTGCAACGTCGAGATCCGCAACCACCCGCACAGCCCACCGCTCTTCCACGGGCTGCCGAAAGCCCCGCCCCTGAACGCGAAGGGACTCCGGCAGTGGTGCCGGTCCTGAGGTGACACGTGAACCCCTCGGGCCCCGTTGGCCCAGCATCGCGGGTGCCGCCCGGTGAAGGACTTCCTCGTGGTCAACCCGACGTACAAACCGGGCTGGGACCTCCCGGGCGGCATGTCCGAGGCCAACGAGCCCCCACACGTGACAGCGGTACGGGAGCTCAAGGAAGACGCCGGAACCCTGGATTCGGAGTCGACGGCAGCGCTCCGGCCGCACGACGACGTACCTGTACGACGGCCGCCCGCTGCGGTCAGCCGATCTCGGGGTGCGGTGGGGCGGTCCCGGGTGTGCAGAGGGCATGGGTGATGCCGGCGTCGGGGTCGCTGTCGTAGCCGGCACGGAAGGCGGTCTCGTAGATGTCGTCGCCGATGGCCTGACGGGCCTGCGCCTCGCACGCCTGGCGGGCGGCGACGAGTTCGGGTGCCCCCATCTGGGGGGTACCGAGGGTCTGCCATACCCGGTCGGCGGTGCCGAGGAGCTGGGCGGCTCGCTCGGCGTGCCCGGACGCGACCGTCGCGGAGCCGAGCACGTCGAGGGCCATGGCGATACCGACGCTGTCGTGGACGCGGCGTTTGCCGTTGAGGGAGTCGCGGGCATGAGCTTCGGCCTCGCTCGCCCGCCCCAGGGCCAGCGCGGCGAGGGCGCGGAGGAGGTCGCCCCAGGCGCGGGCATGCGTCTCGCCGCGGTCGTCGCATACGGCGCAGAGACGGTCCGCGACGACCGCGGCCTCGGCGACCTCCCCGAGCTGGATGTGGACGAAGGACCGGGCGACCTGGACAAGGGACCACGCCGCGTCGTAGCGCCCGGGGGACGGCGGGGTGCGCGGCGCCGTGTCGAGCGCCTCGGCCGCCTGCGTCTGCCGACCGCTCAGCGCGAGACAGGTGCCCTCAAGAAGGGCAGCGGCGACCGGGGCGGTCTCATCGGCCTCGTCGGCCGTGACCTTCCGGAAGGCGTCGAGGAGGCGGAGGCCGGTCTTCATGTCACCCACGGTCTGGCCGACCATGCCGCGGGCCCACAGGGCCTTGGCGCGGTCCGGTCCGGGGGCCGGATCCAGGTCCAGGGCCCGGTCGAGGTAGTACTCACCCTCCTGGGCGAAGCCGCAGGCGTACCAGAAGAACCACAGCGCCCCGGCCATCTGCAGCCCGCTCTGCCCGTCCCGCTCGGCGAGGCAGAAATCCAAGGCGGCGCGGAGATTGGCGTGTTCGGTGGTCGTCCGGTCGTGCCAGGCGATCTGTTCCGGCCCCATCCAGGCGGCGTCTGCGGCCTGGGCCAGCGCCCGGAAGTAGTCCCGGTGCCGGTGGCGCAGCGTGGACTCCTCGCCGAGGCCGCGCAGCCAGGCGGCGCCGAACTCGCGGATGGTGTCGAGCATCCGGTAGCGCTCGCCACCGCCGGTCGGCTCCCACATCACGACCGACTTGTCCGTCAGGGAGGTGAGCAGCCCCAAGATCGCCTCCTCGGGAAGGCGCGCGTCGGCGCACACCGCCCGAGCGGCCTCGGCGTCGAAGCCGCCGACGAGGACGGAAAGGCGGGCCCAGAGCAGCCGTTCGGCCGGGGTGCACAGTTCGTGGCTCCAGCCGATCGCGGTACGCAGCGCCTGGTGCCAGGGCGGCTCGGCGTCGTCCACCACCTCGTCGGTGGTGCCCAGGACGGCGAAGCGGTCGTCCAGCTTCTCGGTCAGCTCGGCCACGGACAGGTCTCGCAGGCGGGCCGCGGCCAGTTCGATGGCGAGCGGGAGACCGTCCAGGCAGCGGCACAGGCGTACGAGATCGGGCCGGTTGGCATCGGTGACCTCGAAGCCGGGCACCGCCTCGGCGGCCCGGTCGGCCAGCAGAGCCATCGCGTCCGCACCACCGCATGCCGCGCCCTCGCCCTCGGGCACGGGCAGCGGGTCGACGGTCAGCAGCCGCTCCACGTGGATTCCCAGGGGGCGGCGGCTGGTGACCAGGATCCGCAGCCCCGGCGCGGCCCGCAGCAGCACATCGGCGGCCAGCCCGCACTCGTGGACCAGGTGCTCGCAGGTGTCCAGGACGAGCAGTACCTCGCGCCCCGCCAGGTAGTCGGCCAGCACATCGATCATGGGCCGCGTCGTCTGGTCCACCAGCGCAAGCACCTCGGACACGGCGTGTGCGAGCAGCGCGCCCCGGCGCAGCGACGAGAGCTCCACCCACCACACCCCGTCCCGGAAGGACGGCTGCACCTCGTGCGCGGCCCGCAGCGCGAGTCGCGTCTTGCCCACCCCGCCGACCCCGGCCAGCGTCACAAGCCGGGCGCCTTCGTCGAACACCCGCCGGATCTGCGCCAGTTCCTGCTGTCGGCCGTACAACTCGCCTGTCTCCGGAGGGAGGTTCCCCGCTCCTTGCCGCCGCATGGCCGCACCCTTCCTCGCTCTCCCACTCTGGGAAGGCAGCATGGCGGCTGTGCTCGGGTCGCGGGACGGTCGGGACGAAAGTGACCGGAAGTGTTGCCGCCCGATCACGACCGATCGAGGTTGCCCTGTGGCGCGCTCGGTGCGCCTTCGTTCTTCGGCACGGGGAGTACCGGTCCCGTCAGCAGGTCGGCGGTGGGCTGGACGAGCAGCAGGGTGAGGTCGTCGCCGTGGCCGTCGCCGTCGTGGGCGGCAGCGTGGTGGTCGACGAGGTCGACCAGGTTCGCAAGGGCCTCGTCGAGGGTGCAGGCGCTCAGCGCGGCCCGGACCCGGCGGTCGAGGGCCAGCAGGGTGCCGTGCGCGTCCCGGGCCTCGGTGAGACCGTCGGTGTAGAGCAGCATGCGCTGCTCGGGGGTGAGCAGGACGGCCTGCACGCTCGGCGTGGGCGACAGCCCCAACGGCGGGGAGGAGCAGGGGGGTTCAAGGACCTCCAGGCGCCGGCCCACCAGCAGCGGCGGCGGGTGCCCGCAGTTGACCAGGCGGACCGCGCCGGGCACGAAGTCCGCGAGGAGCAAGGTGACGAAGTCCTCGTCTCCGAGGTCGTCTCGTACGCGGTCGTCGAGGATGTGCGCAAGCCGGACCAGGTCCGGCTCCGTGGCCGCGGTGTGGCGGAAGGCGGCGAGCACCGCCGCGCTGATGCGGACCGCGTCCAGGCCGTGGCCCGTCACGTCTCCGACGATCAGGCGCGGCCCGGACGGCAGCAGTACGGCGTCATGCAGGTCCCCGCCGACCAGGGCGCCCTCGCTCGCGGAGCGGGTCCGTACGGCCGTGGCCAGGCCGCCCAGATCGGTGGGCAAGGGGCGTACGAGAGCACGTTGGGTGAGTTCGGCGACGCGGGTCATGCGGGCAAGGGAGTTCTTGCAGCGCATGCGGTCGTGCGCCATCAGGACCGTCCACAGGCCGTGGACTGCGAGCAGCGGCCCGACGACGAGCAGGGCCCAGTCCAGCAGCGCCTGCTGGACCACGGCACTCACCACGACCCCCGTCTCAATCGCTGTTGCCAGTAGTAGCCATCCACGCTCCGAGAGCATCGCGTGCCTCCGTGGCAGGTTGTCCCTTACCCCGCGCCAAGCCATGCACGTTCCCACACTTGCCCGGGGCACGTGAGGCCCTTCACTCCATCGATCACGGAAGGTGCCCGCCTGTCGGGGCCGTACACGCTCGCGAAGACGGAACCACCAGCTCAGGCGGAGTGTGCAGCACCACGAGTTGACGGAGCGTCAGTATGTGAACACAACCTCGACGCGCTCCGCCTGATCAGGCAGTGACCGCAAGCGTCGCCGGGGAGGAAGTCGCCTGCCGTGGCCGGCGCGGAGGACGGGACGCACCGGCCAACCCCCAACAGTCGCCGGGGCCGCCACCTGCCGATCTTGGTGGGAGGCCCTTGGCGTCCCGGTCCGACATCAACATGGGCGGTCCCGCCCCGGGCCGAACTGCCGGGCCGTGAACGTCACCCGCAGCGGCCTCGGACGTCTCACCCGCCAAGGCTTCCTCGCCCGACCCGGACGAGGCCTCCGGCAGGAACGGACTCAACGCCCTCTGGGGGCGACGTGTAAGGGGTCGTGGACCGACCTTCGAGGAAGGTGCCCTCGTTCGCGAACGACGAGCCGCAGCCCGCACTCGACTGCGAGTGCTGCGCCCTCGCGGCCGAGTGGCGGTGTGCCTGCACGGACGGGTACGGCCCGCACTGCGACCTGTCCGGGCGGGGGGATCTGTCCGATCGGGTGGACCGCAACGTCGAGATCCGCAACCACCCGCACTGCCCGCCGCTGTTCCACGGACTGCCGAAGGACCCGCCCCTGAATGCGAAGGGACTCCGGCAGTGGTGCCGGTCCTGCGGCGGGACGCCCACGCTCTCGTCGCGACAGAGGTAGTTCAGGGTTACCTGAATTCAAGATTCGCTGTACTGTCTGCCGGATGCTGACTCTTGCTTCCGACGTCGAGGTGCTGGCGCGGTTCGGGCGGGCGCTCGCCGAGCCGATTCGGTGTCGCATTCTGCTCGCGCTGCGGGAGGCTCCGGCCTATCCTTCCGAGCTTGCCGATGCCCTGGGGATCTCGCGGACCCGGTTGTCGAACCATCTCGCCTGTCTGCGGGACTGCGGTCTGGTCGTGACCGTGCCCGATGGGCGTCGTACCCGTTACGAGCTCGCCGATGCCCGCCTCGGTCATGCCCTGGGGCATCTGCTGGCCTCCGTGCTCGCGGTCGAGTCGGGGTCCGGTGCGACATGTCCGGACGCTGCCGAGAAGGGCTGCTGCTGAGGTGACCGCGATGTCCCCGGGGCCTTCTGCCGCCCGCCGCGATGTGCTCGCCAGGCGCATACGGCTTCTGGTCGCGGCGACGATCGCCTACAACGTCGTCGAGGCCGTCGTCGCACTTACCGCCGGGACCCTCGCCTCGTCGACCGCGCTGGTCGGGTTCGGGCTGGACTCGGTCATCGAGGTCTCCTCGGCCGCCGCGGTCGCCTGGCAGTTCTCCGCCCGTGACCACGCGGTGCGCGAGGCCCGGGAGAGGACCGCGCTGCGGATCATCGCCGGGTCCTTCTTCGCCCTCGCCGGTTACGTCACCTTCGACGCCGTCCGGGCGCTGGCCGGCACCGGCGAGGCGGACCGTTCGCTGCCCGGCATCGTGATCGCCGCCCTTTCGCTCGCGATCATGCCGTTCCTGTCCACCGCCCAGCGCCGTGCCGGGCGCGAACTCGGTTCCGCCTCCGCGGTCGCCGACTCCAGGCAGACCCTGCTGTGCACCTACCTCTCCGCCGTACTCCTCGGGGGCCTGGTCCTCAACGCCGTTCTCGGCTGGTCCTGGGCCGACCCCTTCGCGGCCCTCGTCATTGCGGCTGTCGCGGTGAGGGAAGGGTGCGATGCCTGGCGGGGAAAGGGGTGCTGCGTACCCGCCCCTCGGCCGGCGGCGGACCCGGCTGCGGATCAGCCGCAGGAAGCCGACGGCTGCGGCTGCGGCCCGGGTCGCTGACGACGGGTGCGACGGGCCGGGACCAGTGATCTCACTGATCTCCTCCGGTGGTGGATCCAGGATTTCGGTGGGGCATCCGGGCGACCGCCGAGAAGGTCGCGTGGAGCTGCTCGAAGCCGGTGGCCGATATCTGTCCCTGACGTGCGCTGTTCCGCTGTCGATGCCGGGGACGGGGTGCACAGGAGCGGTTCGCAAGCGGTGTCGGTGCGGTGGCCCCGTCCTACTCTCCCCGCACCACCGTCACCGGCACCGCCGAGTGCTGCACCACGTGCAGGGAGACGGAGCCCAGCACCGTCGCCTTCAGGCCCGTGTGGCCGCGGGCGCCGACCACCAGAAGGTCGGCGCCCGCGGACCGGGTCAGCAGTGCCTCGGCCGCGTTGCCCTTCACCGTGTGGCACGTGACGGACGTGGCCGCCTGGCTGCCGAGTGCCTTGGTCACGGTGTCGGCGAGGACGTGGGCCGCCTGCTTCTCCGGGTCGTACGTCGCGTTCTCCGGGATCAGGCCGCCCCAGGTCGGGAACTCCCAGGCGGTGACGGCGTCCAGTTCCGCGCCGGTCAGCCCCGCCTGCGTGGCGGCCCACTGCAACGCCCGTACGGACTGCTCCGAGCCGTCCACGCCGACGACGATCCTGCCTGCTGCCATGACTGCCTCCCAGAAGAGCCGACCGACCATTGCGGCAAATCTACGCGAAGTAGATCAATTGAGGCGGAGGTCGGCGAGCTGTTGGGCGAACGGCACGATCTCGTCCGTCCCGGCGTCCGTTCCGGCGTCCGGCCGGGCTGCCCGCTGCCGGAGCTGCGTCGCCAGCTCCGCCGCCGCCCGGGTGATGCGGCCCGGCAGGTGCTCCGTAAAGCTGTCGCCGGTGCCGCCCCAGTCCTCCGAGGCCGCGAACACGGCCGTCGGGAGGACCACCGCCCGCAGGTAGGCGAAGAGCGGGCGGACCGCGTGGTCCAGGGCGAGTGAGTGGCGGGCAGTGCCGCCGGTCGCCGCGGTCAGCACCGGGGTGCCGGTCAGCGCGTCCGGGTCGATCAGGTCGAAGAAGGACTTGAAGAGCCCGCTGTACGAGGCATTGAAGACGGGGGTGACGGCGATCAGGCCGTCCGCCTCCGCCACCGCGTCGATCGCCTCGCGCAGGGCGGCGTTCGGGAAGCCGGTGACGAGGTGGTTCGCGATGGCGGTGGCGAGTTCGCGCAGTTCGACCAAGTGGACCGAGACGTCCGGGAGTTCGGTCCGTACCGCGTCCGTCAGGCGGTCCGCCAGCAGGCGGGTGGACGAGGGGACGCTCAGGCCCGCAGAGACGACGACCAGGTTCGTGGTCATGATGCCGATACCTCCGAGTTCGTGTCCGAGTTCGTGTCCGGGTTCGGGTTCGGGTGCGAGGTGAGTGCCTGGGCGACGCGTGCCGCGTGGGTCGGTCCGGCCGGGACCTGTGCCGGGCGGTCCTTCGCCATCTCCTTGCGCAGTACGGGGACGACCTCCTCGCCGAGGATGTCGAGCTGCTCAAGGACGGTCTTCAGGGGCAGGCCGGCGTGGTCCACGAGGAAGAGCTGGCGCTGGTAGTCGCCGAAGCTCTCCCGGAAGGTGAGGGTCTTCTCGATGAACTCCTGGGGGGAGCCGACGGCGAGCGGGGTCTCCGCCATGAACTCCTCCATGGACGGGCCGTGTCCGATGACCGGCGCGTTGTCGAAGTAGGGGCGGAACTCGCGCTTGGCGTCCTGCGAGTTCTTCCGGATGAAGCCGTGCCCGCCGAGCCCGACGACCGCCTGCTCAGGGGTGCCGTGGCCGTAGTGCGCGTACCGCTCCCGGTAGAAGTTGATCAGCTTCTGGAAGTGGTCCTTGGGCCAGAAGATGTTGTTCGCGAAGAAGCCGTCGCCGTAGTAGGCCGCCTGCTCGGCGATCTCCGGGGAGCGGATGGAGCCGTGCCAGACGAAGGGCGGGACGCCGTCCAGGGGGCGGGGGGTCGAGGTGAAGCCCTGGAGGGGCGTACGGAACTTGCCCTCCCAGTTGACGACCTCCTTGCGCCACAGCTCGTGCAGGAGCGCGTAGTTCTCGACGGCGAGCGGGATGCCCTGGCGGATGTCCTGGCCGAACCACGGGTAGACCGGTCCTGTGTTGCCGCGCCCCATCATCAGGTCCACGCGCCCGTCGGCCAGGTGCTGGAGCATCGCGTAGTCCTCGGCGATCTTCACCGGGTCGTTGGTGGTGATGAGGGTGGTGGAGGTGGAGAGGATGAGGCGCTCGGTGCGGGCGGCGATGTAGCCGAGCATCGTGGTCGGGGAGGACGGGACGAAGGGCGGGTTGTGGTGCTCGCCCGTCGCGAACACGTCGAGGCCGACCTCCTCCGTCTTCTGCGCGATCGCCACCATCGCCTTGATCCGCTCGTACTCGGTCGGGGTGCGGCCGGTCGTCGGGTCGGGCGTGACGTCGCCGACGGTGAAGATTCCGAACTGCATCGCGCTCATCGAGGCCACCTCTGGAGTCTGTTTCCGGCTCTGCCGAGAGTCAGTCTGTTGAATGTTGAACAAACCCGTCAACGGGTGACCCCGGCGAACTATTCCCGCAGCTCAGAACCGCCTGGGGCGGAAGACCTCCGGGCGAACGTCGACGCCCGGGGCGAGGACAACGCGATCGCTATCCGGACCTGACAACTTCTTCATACGGGGTGCGGAGCATGGCGCCCATGCCGACTTCGTTGACTTCGCTGATTCCCGGGAAGCGCTCGCTCGCCGCCGCCGCTGTCCTCGTGTCCTTGTCGCTGCTGACCGGCTGCGGGGGCGGGGGAGGAGGGGGCGACGGCGCCAAGGGCACGGAGGGCAGGTCCGACGTCGCCTCCCTCGACAAGGGGGACAAGGGGGACGAGGGGAAGGGTGCTGACCGCGACGCCTCCGAGAAGGCGAAGTCGCCCGAGGAGGCGAAGCGCGACGCCGCCGAGTCCGGCCGTCCGCAGCGCCGCCTGGACACCTCCGACGAGGAGGAGCAGCGCATGTGGAACACGTACAACTCCTGCCTCAAGGACAACGGCGTCAAGATGCAGCAGGGCATGGTCGTCGGCAGCGGAGAAACCCCCGTGGAGGGCCCGCGCGAGCCCAAGGCGGCGTATGAAAAGTGCCTGATCAAGCTGCCGCTGATGCCGCCGGAGATGGACCCGAAGACCAACCCGCGCTACCAGGACGACTTCACCGAGTGGGTGCGCTGCATCAACGAAGGGGGCGTCGGGGTGAAGGCCCTCGCGGACGGCTCCGGCTGGACCTACACGGGCGACCTGAAGATGCCCGGAGCCCAGGCCCACAAGATCGAGAACGACTGCAAGGTGAAGGCATTCCGTGACAAGGGCTGACACCGGGGGCGAGTACGGGCCCGACGACGAGGGTGTCGGCCGCCCCCGCTCCCGCCGCAAACCCCTCCTGCTCACCGTCGCGGTCGTGGCGCTGGCGGCCGTCGCGGCCGGTGCGTTCGTGCTCGGCGGCAGCGGGAAGGCCGACGGTACGGCCAAGGTCAACATCCCCAGGACGCAGACGGTCGCGGTCTCCCGCGCCGACCTGTCCGACACCAAGGAGATCCGGGGCACCCTCGGTTTCGGTGCCGAGAAGACGCTGAAGAGCGGCAGGAAGGGCCTGATCACGAAGCTCCCCGCGGAGGGCGACACGATCAAGCGCGGCAGGCCCCTCTTCTGGGTCGACGACCGCCCGGTGGTCGCCTTCACCGGCGCCACCCCGCTCTACCGCACGCTGACCCCGCCCAAGGACGCCGGGGCGAAGCCGTTGCGCGGGCGCGACGTGAAGATGGTCGCGGACAACCTGCGGGCCCTGGGCTACGACATCGGGGCCCAGCCGGCGCCCGGGTACGCGACGGGCTCCCCGACGGCCGGGGGCCGCACGGCGGGCGACGAGGGAGAGTTCACCCAGGCACTCTCCGCGGCCCTCAAGCGCTGGCAGAAGCACATCGGCACGACCCCGACGGGCACCCTGGCCGTCGGTGACGTACAGGTACTCCCGGGCGAGGTCCGCATCGGCGCGGTCACCGCGGGACTCGGCGACGAGGCGACCGAACCGGTCCTCACCGTCTCCTCGATGGCGAAGGCCGTCACGGTCCCCGTCGACGCGACGGAGGCGGGCCAGGTGAAGAAGGGCGCCAAGGTCACCGTCGTCCTCCCGAACGGTACGGAGGCGGAGGGCAGGGTCGACAGGATCGGCCGCGCGGCCACCCCGGAAAGGGGAGCGGCCGGAGCGGGCGGCGAAGGCACGCCGAACGCGCCCCAGAAGCTCGACGTCACCGTCCTCCTCTCCGACCGCACGAAGGTCGACGACCTGGACGCGGCGTCGGTCACGGTCCGCTTCACCACCCAGACCCACAAGAACGTCCTGACGGTCCCGGTGGGCGCCCTGACCGCCCTGCGCGAGGGCGGCTACGCGGTCCAACTGGCCCGCACCAACGAGCTGGTGGCGGTACGGACCGGCATGTTCGCCCGAGGCCTGGTCGAAATAACGTCCCCCACCCTCACCGAAGGCACCAAGGTGGTCACCGCCTCATGACGGACGATCCTCTGACGGACGACTCTGTGGCGGTCGGCCCTGTGGCGGTCGGCTCTGTGACGGACGACTCTGTGGCGGTCGGCCCTGTGGCGGTCGGCTCGGGGGCCGCCGCCCCCGCCGCTACCCCCGGTGCGAGCCGTACCTCCACCCCCGGCTCCGCCCCAGCCCCCGCCCCCGCCCTCGGTGCGAACCGCACCCCTGTCCTCGGTTCGGCCCCGGCCTCTGGCGTGAGCTGTGCCCCGGCCCCGGCCCTCGGCGCGGCCCTGGCCCCCGCGTTCTGCTCCGCCCCGGTCCCTGCCCCCGTCTTGGCCAAGGCCCCCGCCCCCGGTGCGAGCCGTACCCCCGCCCCCGCAGGGGACAGCGCCCCGCCCGCGTCGTGCGTCCCTTCCTCACGGCCGTCCGTCGACGACGACACCCTCACGTTCGCCTTCACCGCCCCGGCAGTCCCGCTGCCCAGCGATCCTCCCCCCGGCGGTCCCCCGGTCCTCCGGGTCCGTCACGCCACCAAGTCCTACCCCGGCGGCGTGACCGCGCTCTCCGACGTCTCCCTCACCATCGGCAAGGGCGAACTCCTCGCCATCCTCGGTCCCTCCGGCTCGGGGAAGTCCACCCTGCTCAACATCATGGGCACCCTGGACCTCCCCACCACCGGCACCGTCGAGATCGACGGAGAGGACGTCGCCGGTCTTTCCGACCGTGCCCTCTCCACCCTTCGCGCCCGCCGACTCGGCTTCGTCTTCCAGCAGTTCCACCTCACCGACGGCCTCTCCGCCACGGAGAACGTCGCGACCGGTCTGCTGTACGGCGGCGTCCCCCGCCGCCGGCGCAACGCCCTCGCCGTCGAGGCCCTCCAGCGCGTCGGGCTCGGCCGGCGCGCCCGGCACCTCCCCCACCAGCTCTCCGGCGGCGAACGCCAGCGCGTCGCCATCGCCCGCGCGCTGGTCAACAATCCGGCCCTGGTCCTCGCCGACGAGCCCACCGGCGCCCTCGACACCACCAACGGCCGCGCCGTCATCGACCTCCTGCGCACCCTCAACGCCGAGGGCACAACCATCGCGGTCATCACCCACGACCGCGACATCGCCGCCTCGCTGCCGCGCCGCGTGGAGATCCTCGACGGCCGCCTGATCGCAGACACGGGAAGCCCCCAGCCGTGAAGACGCCCAAGAAGACCGCCAAGACCACCGCAACCAAGGCCGCAACCAAGACCACCGCAACCAAGACCACCGCAACCAAGGCCGCCGCCAAGCCCGTCCGGCTCTCCCCCGGTGACCTGCTCCGCCTCGGCCTGCTCGGCATCCGTACGCGCAGGATGCGGGCCGCGCTGTCCGCCCTCGGCATCTCCATCGGAATCGCCACGATGATCGTCGTGGTCGGCATTCCGGCGTCCAGCCAGAAGGCCCTCATGGCCGAGCTGTCCGCGCTCGGCACCAACACCCTGCGCGCCGAACCGATGCCCGAGCAGAACCCGCCGGTCAAGCTCCCCGAGCAGGCCGTCGGCATGACGGACCGGATCGGGCCCGTCGAGTCGTCGAGCGCCGTCGCCAACACCCATGCCCTGGTGCGCCGTTCGGACCGGGTCAACGAGAACGACACCTCGGGACTCACCGTCCTCGCCACCAAGCTGAACCTCCTCACCACCCTCAAGGGCCGGGTCCAGTCGGGTCGTTTCCTCGACGCGACGACGGCGGGATTCCCGACCGCCGTACTCGGCCACGCGGCTGCCGCCCGCCTCGGGATCCCTGTCGTGGCGGCGGGCGCCGCGCCCCAGGTCCGTATCAACGACACGTGGTTCACGGTCGTCGGCGTCCTCGACGCGATGCCGCTGTCGCCCGACGTCGAGCGCTCCGTACTGGTCGGCTGGGACGCGGCGAAGGCGAAGCTCGGCTTCGACGGCCGTCCGACCGTCCTGTACGCACAGGTCCGCGAGGAGGCGCTTGAAGACGTACGGGCGGTACTCGCGCCCACCCTCCACCCCGAGACCCCGGGCCTGATCCAGGTCAGCCGGCCGTCCGACGCCCTGCTCGCCAAGCGCGCCACGGAGTCGACCTTCTCGGCGCTCTTCCTCGGCCTCGCCGGAGTGGCACTGCTCGTCGGCGGCATCGGCGTCGCCAACACCATGGTCATCTCGGTCCTGGAACGCAGGAAGGAGATCGGCCTGCGTCGCGCGCTGGGCGCCAACAGGGGCCAGATCCGGGGGCAGTTCCTCACCGAGTCGGTCGCGCTCTCCGCCCTCGGCGGCCTGGCCGGCACGGTCCTGGGCGTCGCCGCGACCCTCGGTTACGCCCTCTACCAGGGCTGGCCCCCGGTCGTCCCGGCGGTCGGCGTCGCGGGCGGCATCGGCGGTGCGGTGCTGGTGGGAGTGGCGGCCGGCGTCTATCCGTCCGTACGGGCGGCGAGGCTCCCGCCGACGGAAGCACTCGCCGGTACGTGACCGGCCCCGGCCGGGCGGTCCCCGGGCTCCCCCGGGGCGGTCCCCGGGCTCCCCCGGGGCGGTCCCCGGGCCCTCCGGGGCGGTCCCCGGGGGAGCCCCCCGATTCAGTCCCCGGTTCAGTCCCCGGTCGTCCCGTCCGCCAGCTCCCGCAGGATGTCCAGGTGCCCGTTGTGCCGGGAGATCTCCTCGACGAGGTGCATCAGCACCCAGCGCAGGGTCGGCTGCCGGCCGTCCCTCAGCGGCCGTACGGCGAGGGCGTCCAGGTCGGTCCGGGCGACGAGCGCGTCCCACTCGACGCACTTCGCCGCGTACTCAGCGATCAGCGCGTCCATCGACACCCCGTCCACCACCCGCATCTCGCGGTCGGGGTCCTCGTCGGTCCACGGGCCCTCGTCCTCGCGGCCGAGGAACATCACGTCGAACCACCAGTGCTCGACCCAGCGCAGGTGGCTGATCAGCCCCCACAAGGACATCAGCGGCGACCCGGGCAGCGGGGCGGCCGCCGCGTGCTCGGCGGAGACGCCCGCGCACTTCTCCCAGGCGGTGCGCCGGGCATAGTCGAGATGGTTCGTCAGCGTGGAACGCTCGTCCCAGGCAACGGGCTTGTCGGTACGGGCGGGGGCGTTCGGGTCCGTCTTCTCAGTTGTCATCGAGCGGAATGGTCCCCGTGCCGGTGGCAACTGTCGAGCGATTAACCGGAGCCGGGTCGAGCGAGCCGTCCCCGAAGGGGTGACCCCTGCACGAATCCGCCCCACCGGCCCCCGCGGAGGTGCACGCTGCCGGGATGTCCACACGCACCGGCGCCCGTACCGACGCTCGTACCGAAGCCCGCACCGTCCCCTCCCCGCCGCCGATCCCGCCGACCTGCCCCAACTGCCGTCAGGGCCTGCTCTGGAAGGACACCCGGGCCGAGATTCGGGAGACGGACGAGCACCACTGGCGCTGGTGGTGCGGCAACTGTTCCAAACGCTTCCGCCCCACCGAGGAACACCTGCGCCGCTTCTCCTGAGCCTTCTCCTGAGCCTTCTCCTGGCTCACCGCCCCGGTGCCACCGGGACCAGCCCCTCGTCGACGACCTCGCGCGCCACCGCCGTCAGCCGTCGGCTGTGGCTGCGCGCATGCTTGCGCAGCACCGCGAACGCCTCGTCGACCCCGACCCCCAGCCGGGCGGCGAGGACCCCCTTGGCCTGCTCGATGAGGATGCGGCTGTGCAGGGCGGTGCGCAGCTGGATGCCGGTGGCCCGGTGCGCGCGCAGGGTCTGCTCGTGCACGAGTCCGATGGCGGCGGCGTCGGCGAGCGCCTGCCCGATCCGTACGTCGGGGGAGGTGAGCGGCCCCGGGTCGGTACGGAACAGCAGCAGGCTGCCCAGCCGCTCCCCGCGCAGCCGCAGCGGCAGCGCGCTCGCCCAGGTGTACCCGGCCCGCCGGGCGAGCGGCACGAAGACGGACCACCGGTCGTGCGGTGTCCGGGTGAGGTCGACGCGCGTCAAGTCGCCGGGCGGGGGCGGGGCCGCCCCGAGATGGCAGTCGAGGGCGGGCCCCTCGTCGGCGGCGATGTCGAGGAGTTCGGCGAGTTCGTCCCCCGGGTCGCAGGGTGCGACGGGCCGCAGTGGTTCGCCCTCCGGGGCGAGCAGTACCGCGGCGGCGGTGACGTCGAGTAACTGGCAGCAGCGCACGGACAGTTGCTGAAGAAAATCGATGACGTCGAACTCCTCGACGAGTGTGTCCGCCAACTCGACGAAGGCGTCGGCGAGCGTCAGTTCATGTTCCCGGCTCATTTTCGGCTTCCTCGGTTGCCACAATTGCCCACGGTGTACACGTGCTTCGAGCTCCCCCGTTTGATTTGTCCCGGCCGTTCGGCCTGATCAGCCCCCGCCCCGGCCTCCGCGCGGCTGCGGCCGGTCGTCGGGCAGCCTGAGTCTGCGGGCGACGATGTCGCGGGAGACGGAGACGATAGGCCTGTTGTGTGCGAATGCATAAGCGCGCAATCGGTCAAGGGCGGTTGTGAGTTCCACGCCAAGATCGACACTGAGCATCCCGGTCGCCTGGTGCACGACGGCCCGGTGCAGTCCGCCGGGTCGTTCGCCCTGGACGGGTGCGGGCGCGGCCTCGCCGCCGTGCGGACGCATGGCGGACAGCAGGAACACCGTGAGCGCGTCACAGATCATCAGTGCGGCGTCGACGGCCTCCTCCGCCATCCCCCTGGCTTCCTGCCGGTGCCCGGTCATGGACCCGACCCGGATGGCGCCGAGCCGCAGCGGGAAGGCGAACACGGACTGCACGCCGAGTTCGGTGGCGCCGGGGACGAAGGCCGGCCAGTGGTGGTGCGGCGCGTGCCGCAGATCGCCGACCAGGCACAGCGCTCCGTCCCTGGTGGCCACGGTGCTCGGCCCTTCCCCCAGGGTGAATTGAAGATCGTCCAGTCGTGCGCTCAACTCGCTGCTGTACCAGATCAGTTCGGACGAGTTTCCCTGTGTGGAGACGGATAGTCCGTCCAGCTCAAGCAGTTCGGCACAGCGCGCGGCCCACCCGGGCGAAGGCCCGGGCCCATCGGGATTCAACGAGTCGATCAGCGCTGTCAGTTCACCGGACCTGTACACGTACATGCCCCATCACTCCGAACGCCGCGTCGATGCGCGGGCCACCCGATGTGTGATGCCGCACTCTTCCGAACGGCGTCTCCTTCACTGCATCCCAGAGTGCACGCAATCCCCGGCCCCCTTCAAGCGGACTTGACGAACGGGGCAGTCGTCGGCCGCGGGGGGTCCTTCCGGCGGATCGGGCCGCGCGGGACCTAGGCTCTTGCCCATGACACGACAAGGGCCGGAAGGCTGGGAGTCACTGGTGGAAGCGGCCTCGGAAGAGGTGGCCGGGGTCGCCCGGCAGGCGCGGCAGGCGGCGCGCGCCGCGATCCCCGACGCCACCGAGGAACTGGACGTGTCGGCCCGCCTCCTGGCCTTCACCTTCGTACCCGGTACGTACAAGGGACTGGTGGCGGGACTCGTCCTGCATACCCGGCACGTGAACCTGATGTTCGGCGAGGGCGCGGAGCTGGCCGCCACGCACGCGGCGGGCGCCCTGCTGGAGGGCACGGGCAAGAAGGCCCGGCACATCAAGCTCACCGCCCCGGAAGACCTCCAGGACCCCCGGATCGCGGAACTGCTGAAGGCGGCGGCGGTACGGGTACGGGAGCGGCTCGCGGGGCAGTAGGGAATCCGGCAGCCCAGGGAACTCAGCCTCCGGTGAACGGACTTGAGCGCGGACCGTGCGTCGAATCGAGCGATGATCGCTCTGTACGGTGCACGGTCATGACGCCGAAGACCACCACCCTGCCGCCCCGCCTCCTCCGAGCCCTGGACCGCTTCCACGCCGCCCGGCCGTGGGACCACAACGCCCACTACCACCGGTGGATCCTGCGCCAGCTCCCCGAGCGCTTCGACCGGGCCCTGGACGTCGGCTCGGGCAGCGGCGACCTGGCCCGCAGGCTGGCCGCACGGGCCACGGGTGCCGGTGGTGCTGGTGGTGGTGGCGCCGGTGGTTCAGGTGGCTCGGTGGTGGGGGTCGACGCCGACCCGGCGATGGTCGCCCGCGCGCGGGGGCTCACGCGCGCGGGCGCCCCGCTGACGTTCACCACCGGGGACGCGATGGGAGACGGCATGCCGCCGGGCCCGTACGACGTCATCACCTGTGTCGCCGTCCTGCACCACCTGCCCTTCGCCGAGGCCCTCGCCCGCTTCCGGCAGCAACTCGCCCCCGGCGGAACGCTGATCGTCGTGGGCGTCGCGCGTACGGAGTCGCGGGTGGACCGCCTCATCGGCACGGCCGCCGTGCCCGCGAACGTCGCGATGGCCGTCCTCAAGAACAAGGGCCGCAAGGTGGGGCGACCTGCGGCGATGACGGCCCCCGTACGCCCGGCGGGCATGAGTTTCGCGGAGATCTCCCGGGGCGCCCGCCGGGTCCTGCCGGGCGCCCGGCTGCGCCGCCGCCTGTTCTGGCGCTACACGCTGGTCTGGCACGCGCCGGCGATGGCCCCGGTGTCCCAGTAGAACGGGTGGACCTCGGTGATCCGCCCGTCCACGACCCTGCTCGTCTGCAGCAGCGGAAACGCGAGCTCACGGCCGGTGGCCCGAGCCCTGGCCCGTACCTGGAAGAGGACCACCGCCGTGTCGCCGGTGGCGAGGAACTGCCGGTCCGCGAAGTCGAACGACTCCCAGGTGCGGCTCATCGCGAGGAAGAACCGCTCCAGGCCCTCGTGCCCGCGCCAGGTTCCGCCGTACGGCAGAGAAGCGGCCTGGTGCAGCACCACGTCGGGCGAGAAGAAGGGAGCGAGCAGTTGGAACGAGGCCTTTCCGGGGCCTCCGGCCGAGAGGTAGTCCGCCTCGGCCGCGTACATGCCGGTGAGGACGGACATCGAGTCCGTCGGTGAGGAAACTTCCGGGTTCGTCATGCCGCCAGCATGACGAGACGGGACACCGCGCACCGGCGGCATTCGGACGCCGAACTGCGACGCACGCGCGTCCCTCGTACCCCCTCCCACTCCCCATACCCTCGTGGAATGGTGCAGAGCAGCGCGCGGGACGTGGACGGATACCTGGCCGAGGTGCCCGATGAGCGCAGGGAGGTCCTGACCGGGCTCCGACGGTTGTGCCGGGAGGAACTGGTGGGGTTCGAGGAGGTCATGGCGTACGGAATGCCCGCGTACGAGCGGGACGGCGTGGGCGAGATCGCGTTCGCCAGCCAGAAGCAGTACATCTCCTTCTACCTGCTGCGCACCGACGTCCGCGAGGCGTTCGCCGAGCAGCTGGCCGGCCACGACATGGGCAAGGGCTGCCTGCGCTTCCGCAACCCGGAACGCGTCGACTTCGATCTGCTGCGGAGCCTGCTCAGGGCGACGGCGGCGGCCCACGGCCAGGTCTGCTGACCGGTTGACTGGCTGACCGGCTGACCGGCTGATCGCTCCGGACGCGGCTCGGGCCGGTCAGGCGTTCCGGCCGTTGCTTTCGAAGAGCTCCCGGGTACGGCGCAACAGGGCCTGCCGTACGGCCTCCGGTGCCAGGACCCGCAGGGGTGTGGCCAGGCCGAGGAGGTATCGGGCGAGCCCGTCCGCGTCGGGGCCGCCGACGTCGACGATCGTGACGTCGGGGCCTTCGGACCGGTGCGAACCGACCGTCGAGGGGATCAGCCGCAGCGCCTGCTCCATGGACAGGGGCAGGCGGACCGTCGCGGAGAGCGGATAGGGCCCGGTGGCGACGGAGCGCGACACGAGCTGCGCAGGGTCGGGCGGGTCGACGAGTTCCACCGGGAGCCCGGTCGGCTGCAGCCGGTCGACGCGGTCGGCCCGGAAGGTCCGCCACTGGTCCCGCGCCACGTCCCGGGCGACGAAGTACCACCGGCGTTCGGTGTGGACGAGACGGTACGGGTCGACGTCCCGGAGAGTGGCCCTCCCCTCCCAGTCGCGGTACGACAGACGGGCGCGCTCGCCCCGGCGGCACGCGGCGGCCAGCTCCAGCAGCATGCCGGGCGTGATCTGAGGCTCGTCGGGCCTGGGGGTGTGCACGAAGGCGGCGTCCATCTCACCCAGCCGGTCCGCGATCCGCCGAGGCAGCACCTGCCGCAGTTTCAGCAGCGCGGACAGGGCGGCCTGGTCGCCGCCGAGCGTGCCGCTCAGCGCGGCCTCGCGCAGCCCGACGGCGACGGCGAGTGCTTCTTCGTCATCGAGGATCAGCGGCGGCACCCGGGATCCGGCCCGGAGTCGATAACCGCCCCACGGTCCGGGCTCGGACTCGACGGCGTAGCCGAGTTCACGGAGCTTGGCGACGTCCCGCCGCACCGTGCGGTCGGTGACCGCCATGCGTTCGGCGAGCTCGGCGCAGGTCCACAGGGGCCGGTCGACCAGCAGGGAGAGCAGCTTCAGCAGGCGGGCGGATGCGCTGATCACGCGCGGAAGTTTTCCATATGGCTCAGACATGGCCCAGCCATGACCCAGGGCATGACCAGGGCATGACCAGGGCATGACCAGGGCATGACCAGGACCGAATCCGTCCTGGTCCCGCCGTAGCGTCCTCCCCATGACTCAGGAAAACGTCTCCGCCCCCGCGTTCCGCTACTCGGCCGTCACCTTCGACTGCCAGGACCCGGCTGAACTGGCCCGTTTCTACGGCGAGATACTCGGCCTGCCCGTCGCCTTCTCCACCGACGACTTCGTCCTGCTCGGCCAGGAGGGCACGGCAGGCCTGGGCTTCAACCGGCTGGCCGACTACCGCCGCCCCACCTGGCCGGACCCCGCCCAGGAGAAGCAGGCCCACATCGACCTGGGCGTCGACGACTTGGACACCGCCCAGACCCGGCTGCTCGCCCTGGGAGCCACCCTGCCCGACTCCCAGCCGGACCCGGACCGGTGGCGGGTCCTGCTGGACCCGGCGGGCCACCCGTTCTGCATCTCGACGTTGGTCTGAGGGCGATCCCCGAACCGAGTGCACGCGCGCAGCCCGTGGGATCAGCTCTGTGCGTGGTCCGGGCTCGTGAACCTGAACCGGGCCGTCTTCTCCTCGGTGCTCCAGCGGTGGAAGCCGGCCTTCTCCAGCACTCGGACCGAGGGCGGGTTCGACAGTTCCACGTTGGCGAACACGGTGTGGACGTCCGACGCGGCGAGGGCGAACTCAGCCAGGGCCCGGGTGGCCTCGGGGGCGTAGCCCCGGCCTCGGCGGGAGGCCACGATGCCGTATCCGATTTCGAGGACGCCCTCGCTGGGCGGCCAGAACAGACCGATCGAGCCCACCACCGAGCCGCTCTCGCGCTCGATGATCAGACGGTGGCCGTACTCGCCGAGCCAGGCGGGGAACTGGGTGAAGAGGCCCGCGATCACGCGGTCGCCCTCGGCGGGGAAATCGTCCGCCCAGCGCGCGGACCTGGTGCCGTCGAGGACCGCGGTGGCCTCGCTCGTGGTCCAGGGCCGGAGAGTCAGACGCTCGGTGAGCACGTCGGCGTGGGTGGGCGAAGAGGAGGGAGAGGAAGTCACGTGTTGCTCCTGGGTGTGGGAAACGACCCGGGCCACGCTCTGCTCTGTTCTGCTAGCGCGCGGGCCGGACGAGGCCATGCTGAAGAGGGCCGACGGCAGCCATGTTCATCAACCTCCCCGTCCCGCTGATCACGCGCCTCTCGCGTCGGCGTGAAGGTAGCAACCGCTCCGTGATCCGGGCAACGTATTTCCGGTCCGCCGGTCCGCCGGCCCGCTGACCGGGGACTTTCGCTCGACCAGGGCCGTCCGTCAGGCCGGTTCGATGCGGCGCCTCAGCAGGCAGAACTCGTTGCCTTCGGGGTCGGCGAGCACGTGCCAGGGCTCCTCGCCGGTCTGGCCGACGTCGGCGGGCACGGCCCCGGCGGCCAGGAGGCGTGCGAGCTCGGCTTCCTGGTCGCGGTCGGTGGGGCTGACGTCGATGTGCAGCCGTAGCTGCGCCTTCTTCGGCTCGTCGTTGGGGCTGAGGACGATCGTCGGCTGCGGGCCGCCGAACCCTTCGCGCGGTCCGATCTCGATGGCGCCCTCGTCGCGGTCGAGCTCGACGAAGTCCAGCACCTCGCACCAGAACCGCGCCAGCGCCTCGGGGTCGCGGCATTCGAGCACGAGCTCACTGATGCGGCATGCCATGGACGGAACCTGCTCTCGGTGGGGGGCATGGGCTCTCGCGGTGCGGACGCTTTCGCGACCGTACCGCCCCCGCCTCCATTGCTGCACCGGAGTGACCCTCACGCGCGTTTCCCGGGCCGGTGCGGGGCCGATCGGGTGTCGGGTGGTCAAAGTCGTTCAATGCGACGAGTCGGATTCACACGCAGGTATGCGGTGTCGGTGGCGGTTGCGGGCTGTCTCGTGGTGGGGGCGAGCGGGACCGGGTACGGCGCCGGGCCCGGTTCCGAGGCGGTCGAGGTGGAGCGGCTGTACCGGGAGGCGGCCGCGGCCGTGCAGGCGCACGAGGTGGCGCGGAAGGCCGTGGCCCGGGGGCGGGAGAAGGTCGGGCGGTTGCGGGCCGCGGAGGCGGCCGAGGCGGCTCGGCTCGCTCAACTCCGGGAGGTGATGGGGGAGTTCGCGCGCGGTCAGTACCGGGGGAGCGGGGGCGGGCTCGGGTACACCCTGCTGTTGGTGAGTGCCGAATCGCCCGAGCAGATGATGGAACGCGTGTCGCTGGCCCGGCGCGGTGGGCACGCGACCGCATCGCTGTTGACGCGCGTACGGGAGTCCCGGGCGCGGCTCGCGCGGGACCGGGCGGAGTCGGCGCGGGTGCTCGGGGCGCTGAAGGGCGAGTTCGCCCGGCAGTCGGCGGCCCGGGACCGGATCGAGGGGAAGCTGAAGGAGGCGCAGGAGCGGTTGCGGGCGGCGGAGGCGGCCCGGCGGACGGCGTTCGCGGCGGCTGCTGCGGCCAGGGCGGGGAAGGCGGGTGGCGGGTGGGCGCCGGCCGGCGGGGCTCCCGGGCCCGCGTGCGGGAGCGGGGCGGACGTGGAGCCGCTCGGGTCGCGGCCCCGGAAGCCGAGTGACCGGGCCGGAACGCCGAAGTGGGTCAAGCCCGTTGATCCCGCACCGATGTCGTCTGGGTTCGCCGATTCGGGCGGACGGTGGAGGCACCGGCACACCGGGCAGGACTTCGCCGTGTTCGACGGGGAGCCCGTGCGGGCCGTGGGGGACGGCACCGTCCACTTCATCGGGTGCGGGGACGGCTTCGGGAACCAGGTGATCCTGCGGCACGCCAACGGCTACTTCACGCAGTACGCGCACCTGTCGGTGTTCGGGGTGCGGACCGGGCAGCGGGTGGCGGCCGGGGAGACGATCGGGCTCAGCGGGCGTACGGGCAATGTGTCCGGGCCGCATCTGCACTTCGAGGTGCGGGTGACACCGCAGTTGGGCTCGGGCATCAACCCGCTTCCGTGGCTGCGGGAGCACGGGGTGGCTCTCTGAGGTGTGCGGTACGGGTGATTCCATGGGCGGATGAGTGCTGGTGCGGCCGGTATGGCTGATGTGGTGGTGCGGGGGCGGGCGGACGCCGATCTCGGTGCGTGCGTACGGGCGCTGCGTGCGGTGCATGAAGCGAGCGGGTACCCGCGCAACTGGCCGGTGGACGCGGCGAGTTGGCTCGTACTGGAGGGGGAGCTCGGGGCCTGGGTGGCCCGGGTGGCGGCGGACGGTCGCGTGCTGGGGCACGTCGCGCTGGCGCGGGCGGGGGACGGCGATGTCGCCCCCGGGCTCTGGGGCGGCGAGGAGGAGGCCGTGGTCGTGGGGCGGCTGTTCGTCTCGCCCGAGGCGCGGGGAGCCGGTGCCGGGCGGGCGCTGATGCGCGAACTGGTGCGGGCCGCTCGGGAGCTGGGGGTGTGGCCGGTCCTGGATGTCGTGGCCGACGACACCGACGCCGTCGCGTTCTACGAGCGGATCGGGTGGCGGCGGCTCGGATCGGGTGAGCAGAACTGGGGTGCGGGGGAGCTCGTCGGCGTGCATTGTTATGCCGCGCCGGGAGAGGGCGTGGCGGCGCTCGCCGGGGCGGCTGTGGCACCTGGCGCCGCGTGAGGTCTCCCCGTACCCCGGAAGGTGTCTCGGCGCCGACCCGAACTGCCGTGATCCGAACTGATGTGATCCGAACTGCCCTGATGTCGAACTGCCTTGATGCTGAACTGCCCTGATGCCGAACTGCCGTGCCGAACTGCCGTGATACCGAACGTTCTTGACCCGTACGACCTTGAGCAAGGAGCCACCCCGTGACTGATTCCCACCCCCCGACCTCCCCCGCCGAAGCGCTTCTGCCCACCGATCCCGGGACGCTCCATCCCATGCCGGGCCAGCCGCGTGTCGTGCTGCTCAAGCCGTTGGTGACGTCGCCGCTCATCGAGGTCGGGGAGTACTCGTACTACGACGACCCGGTCGACGCGACCGGCTTCGAGACACGGAACGTGCTCTATCACTACGGGCCCGAGCGGCTGCGCATCGGGAAGTTCTGTGCGCTGGCCACCGGCGTGCGGTTCATCATGAACGGTGCCAACCACCGGATGGACGGCCCGTCCACCTTCCCGTTCCCGTCGCTCGGCGGTGCCTGGGGGCCGCATGTCGACCTGCTGATGGACCTGCCGGTGCGCGGTGACACCGTCGTCGGCCACGACGTCTGGATCGGGTACGGCGTGACCGTCATGCCCGGCGTACGCATCGGGAACGGCGCGATCGTCGCCGCCGGGTCCGTCGTCACCTCCGACGTGCCGGACTACGGGATCGTCGGCGGGAATCCGGCCGGGCTGATCCGCAAGCGGTTCGGTGACGAGGAGATCAAGCGGCTGCTGGCGCTCGCCTGGTGGGACTGGCCCGTCGAGCACCTGACGGAGCACGTGCGGGTGGTCATGGCCGGGAACGTGGAGGAGCTGGAGGCGGTCGCTCCGCGCTGAGGCCGTACAGGTGGGTGCGGCAGGAGGAGGCCGGGTCCCCCCGTGGGGCCCGGCCTCCGTGTGCGTACCTCCAGGAGGAGGGGAGCGGCTACAGGTCGAACTCGTGCGGCGGCAGGTCCAGCGCGAAGCACGCCTCCCGTACGACCGCCTGCTCCGTCTTGTCGAAGTCGCCGTCCGCGCCGCCGATCACGATGCCGATCTGGATGACCGCGCGCGCTTCCGCCGGCTTCTTCTTCGCCTTGGCGATCTCCTGGAGGATGCTCACCTTGCCGAACGCGAAGTCCGCCGTCAGCTTGCCGACGTAGTCGTTGAAGCGGCGCTGGAGGTCGTCGGCGGGGAAGTTCTTCAGGACGTCGTTGGTGGCGATCAGGGTCGCCACGCGCTGGCGCTCGGAGGGGTCGATGGTGCCGTCGGCCGCCGCCACCAGTGCGCACATGGCCATGCTCGCGTCGCGGAACGAGCCGCTCTTCAGCTCGTTCTTCTTCGACTCCAGCTGGCTCTGCATCGTCGAGGCGGTTTCCTTGAGGCGGTCCCACAGGGCCATGAAGTGTCTCCGTCGTCAGGGGCGTACGTCAGGGGTGTACGTCGGGGGCGTGACTGCATAATCTACAGACGTGTAGAACCTAACAGGGAGTGAGCTAAAGGCGCTCTAAGAGCCCCCGGCGGTCCCCTGGAACGGCGAAGGCCCGCGCGGTCGTCCGCGCGGGCCCTCGTCGTTGGTGCCGTGGAGCTGTGCTGCTGTGGTGCTGTGGTGCTGTGGTGCTGTGGTGCTGTCCGGGCCGGTCGGTCCTAGCGGCCCGGTACCGCGGGCACGCCGGGCACTGCAGGAACCGCAGGCACCGCCGGTGCCGCAGCCACGCCGGGCACCGCGGGCACGGCAGGCACTGCGGGCGCCGCAGGTACCGCCGGTACTGCCGGCAGCGGCGGCACACCCGGTACCGCGGGCACCGCGGGAACGCCCGCCACCGGCGGCAGCGGCGGCACGCCCGGAAGCGTCGGGAGCTTCGGGAGGCCCTTCAGGTCCGGGGCCGGGAGGCCGCCGCCGAGCACGATGCTGACCAGGACGTTCACGGTGGCGGTGAGGACCCCCTGGACTGCGGGGACGATCGCCGCCACGTCGCCGCTCGTGATCGCCTTCAGGAGCGCGTCGACCTTGGCCTGGAGGTCCGCCAGTGCCTGCGTCTTCAGGTCGGGCTCGGCGTGGGCCTTGGTCGCGGGGGCCACCTTGGTGAGCGCGTCCAGCGCGTCCTTGACCGCCTTGCCGAGCTTGTCCGCTTCGCCGGCGGGCAGCTTGCCGTCCGGCGCCTTGAGTACGGCGTTCACCAGGTCGGTGACCGGCTTGAGGACGCCACCGGCATCGCCCAGCAGCTTCGACTGTGCGGCGAGCGCATCCGCGCCGGGTACGGGGACGGGTACCGGGGCGGCGGCCTCTGCGGTCACCGCCGGGTTGCTTACGGCCGAGAATGCCGGGCCCGCGGTGCCCAGTACGAGGGCACCGCACACTGCGGTCGAGACGAGAAGGCCGGCTTTCCGGGGCATGCGCATGAAGGGGGTCCTTTCGGAGGTGCGGAGGAGAGCGGAGTGCTCACCTCCACCGTCCGGAGGGTGATGACTTATCGCAATATTTCGGCCACTCAGCGCGAGGAAACAGAGCTGCCCGCCGGGTGGCGGGCAGCTCTGTGACCTTGGATTTCCAAGGAATTCCCGGTGTCACGGGCGGTTGTGAGAATGCGTCTGATCGAGGGACCGGAGGGCCGGGGGCCTCCTCCGTACGTCAGGACCGCGGTCTCCGTACGTCAGGACCGCGCCCTCCGTACGGTCAGGACCGCGACGTCTGCGTCGCCGACCCGGTGGACCCGGCAGCCCCGGCCGACCCGGCTGAACCCGCCGTCCCAGTCGATCCATTCGATCCGACCGACCCATTCGTCCCGGCCGACCCCGTCGACTCCGCCGCGATCATGTCCTCCAGCGTCGGCGGACCTGCGGCCGGTCGCTTGCGTCGGCCCTGTGCCCTCGTGACCAGCGGTTCCGTCCAACGGGCTGCCAGTGGGCCGATGATGACCAGGATCAGTACGTACGCCGTCGCGATCGGCCCGATCCGGGGTTCGGTCGCCACCGCGAGGCCCGCGATCACGATCGAGAACTCGCCGCGTGCGACCAGCGTGCCGCCCGCCCGCAGCCGTCCGCGCGGGCCGATCCCCGCGCGCCGGGCCGCGTACCAGCCCGTACCGATCTTGGTGAGCGTGGTGACGATCGCGAGGAGGAGCGCCGGGAGGAGTACGGGCGGGATGTCCGCCGGGTTCGTCGACAGGCCGAAGAAGACGAAGAAGACGGCGGCGAAGAGGTCCCGGAGCGGGGCGAGCAGCTTGTGCGCGCCCTCCGCGACCTCGCCCGACAGGGCGATGCCGACCAGGAACGCGCCGACCGCCGCCGAGACCTGGAGCTGCTGGGCGATCCCCGCGACCAGGACGGTGAGGCCGAGGACCACCAGGAGCAGCATCTCCGGGTTGTCCGAGGAGACCGCCCGGCTGATGAGGCGGCCGTGCCGGAGCGCCGCGTACAGGACCAGGCCGACCGTGCCGAGCGAGATGAGGAGCGTGACGCTGCCGCCCGCCAGGCCGACGCCCGCGAGCATCGCGGTGAGGAGCGGCAGGTAGACCGCCATCGCCAGGTCCTCCATGACGAGGACGCCGAGGATGACGGGGGTCTCGCGGTTGCCGAGGCGTCCCAGGTCGGTCATGACCTTGGCGATCACGCCGGACGACGAGATCCAGGTGACGCCCGCGAGGGCGACCGCGCCGACCGGGCCCCAGCCGAGGATGAGGGCGGCGACCGCGCCGGGCACCGCGTTGAGGAGGAAGTCGACGATTCCCGACGGGTACTGCGTCTTCAGACTGCTGACCAGCTCACTGGCGCTGTACTCAAGGCCGAGCAGGAGCAGCAGCAGGATGACGCCGATCTCGGCGCCCACGGCGGTGAAGTCCTCGCTCGCGTCGAGCGGTATCAGCCCGCCGTGGCCGAAGGCGAGTCCGGCCAGGAGGTAGAGGGGGATGGGGGAGAGGCCTATTCGGCCCGCGAGGCGCCCGATGATCCCCAGCGCGAGGATGACGGCGCCGAGTTCGATGAGGAGGGCGGTGGTGTTGTGCACGGTTCTCTACGCCCTCAGTCCTCGTCGGCGGTGGCGCCGGAGGCGGTGCCCGCGATGATCTCGGCCAGCGCGTCCACGCCCTCGCGGGTGCCGACCGCCACCAGGGTGTCCCCGATGGCGAGCCGGAAGCCGGGCTCGGGGGACGGGTGCGCGCTGGTCCTGCGCAGTACGGCCACGATCGAGGCGCCGGTACGGGAGCGGGCCTTGGTGTCGCCGAGCACCTTCCCGCCGTACAGCGACTTGGACGTCACCTGGATGTGCTCGGTCACGAGGTCGATGCCGTCGGTGCGCACCGCGTCGATCGGGGCGGCGTCGAGGAGGTGCGCGAGCGCGGTGGCCTCGTCCTGGGAGAGCGGAATCGCCTGCTGGCACGCGTCCGGGTCGTCCTGGTCGTAGAAGCCGATGAAGCGGCGGCCGTCGTGGTGGACGACGACGGAGAGGTGCCGCCCGCCTTCGGTGGTGAAGTCGTACTGGGTACCTATGCCGGGGAGAGTGGAGCGGCGGGTTCCCATGAGGGCCTCCATGGAAGCTCGAATACGCGGGCAAAACTGATCAACTTTAACTTTCCATTACCCTACTCCGCGCAAAGTGGGGGGCTTTGTGCCGGTATACAGCGAAACACGCATCCAGGGTGCGCGAGGGTCCGGGCAGACGTGTGCGGGTCGGGCCCGGTCGTCCGGGCCCGCCCCGCACACGTGCGTATGTACGGGTCGGCTTCGTGCGGGCGGTCGCCTCCGTGCGGTCAACGGCTCCGCAGGGCCTTGATGAGTTCGGCCTTCGTCATGCGGGAGCGGCCCTCGATGCCGATCTTCCTGGCCTCCGCGTAGAGGTCCTCCTTGGAGCGGCCCTCGTACGGTCCGGCCTTGCCGCCCCGCTGCCCGACGGCCCTGCGGGACGTGGCGGCCGCGCTGTTCGCGATGCGGGCGGCCTTCTCCTTGCCCGCGCCCTCGCGGCGCAGCGCCTGGTAGGTCTTCTCGTCCTTGATCTGCGGGTTCGGCATGGAAGAAACACCTCCGGGTGAGGGAGTGGACCTTCTACGCCTACCCCAGGACCAGGTGCACCCGCACCCGCTTGCCGCCCGCAAGCCGCTGGATGTCGTACTTGTGGCAGAGCGCGAGCACCAGTTCCAGGCCGTGGCCGCCGATCCGTTCCGGGTCGGGGGTGCCGGGCTGCGGGAGGCTGGTGTCGGTGTCCCACACGGTGATCTGGAGGCTGCCCCGGTCCGGGCCGTGCCGGTCCACCGACAGGTCGAGGAGACAGGGGCCAGGGGCGTACTTCGCGGCGTTGGTGACCAGTTCGCTGACCACGAGCTTCACCGTGCCGGAGATCTTCGGCGTCACCGGGATTCCGTAGAGGGTCTGGGCCCGCAACAGGAAATCGGCGGCGAAATCCCGTGCCTCACCGATCGTGCCGGGCGCACCGTCGTACGTCGCGCTGGCACTGAAAGGGATGGTCACCGCCATGGTCGCTTCCCGCACCGTCCGCACCACCCGTCTTCTCCGTACACCTGACGACCCCCGTGTTGTCCGGTGCTCTGCTGACGCGCTTTCCCCATCATGGCGTTTTCAGTCATGGGAAGTCCGGGAGATGCGGGGATGAGGGAGGGACGGGGCAGGCGTCGACGGGGCAGGCGTCAATGGGAGGGGGGAGGGGACCGCTCGTCGGAGGGACAGCGCGTTCGTCGGCGCGGGGGCCGGGGAAAACGGCAGCCATGAACCTCATGCACGCCGCGAGCCTCGTCGACAGCTGCGTCGACGGCCACGTCGACAGCCTTCATGTCGACAGCCTCGCCGTCGGTCTCGCCGCGGCCGGTCCCGATCTGCCCGTCGCCGCCCGGGTCGTCCTCGGTCTGGTCCTCGTCCTCGCGCTGCTGAGCGCCGCCGCCCGCTACCGCAGGCCGTCGTCGAAGGACTGAAGCCGGGCCGGCGACGGCTCGTCGGCCAGCGCCGCGATCTGGGTGCGGGACGAGAAGCCCAGCTTGGCCAGGATGTGCTCGACGTGGGCGTCGGCGGTGCGCTTGGAGATGACCAGGCGTTCGGAGATCTCCCGGTTGGTCAGGCCCGCCGAGACGAGGGCGGCGACCTCGCGTTCGCGCCGGGTGAGGTGGTCGGTGAGCTGGTCGGCGAGCGGCCCGGTGACCGGGCCGGTGAAGGGGCCACGGGCGGCGGACCGGCCGGCGCCCCGGCGCGGCGGCGGGGCCGGTGCCGGGACCGGGGACTCGGCCAGCGCCAGCTCGACCACCCGGTCCAGGGGCAGCCGGGCGCCCTGCGCGAAGAGGCGCGCGTACGTCGCCTCGCCCAGCTGCTCGCGTACGGCGGCCTCGACCCGGGCGCGGTCGTCCGGATAGAGGGCGACCCCGATCATCGGGTTGCCGATCGTGCGCCACAGCTCGCCGCAGGCACCCAGCAGCCAGGCCGCGAGGCGGGTGCGGTCCGTACCGGCGGCGCCCCAGGCGAGCAGCTCCAGACAGTTCGTGGTGCCGAAGACGTCCTGGAGTTCGCGGCTGAGCGTCACCGACTCGACGGCGAGGCGGAAGGCCTCCGCCGGGTCGCCGCGCACCCAGGCGGCCATCCCCTTGACGCCCAGGGCCTGGCTCCTGACCATGCACTCCCCCGCGGCGCCGTCGGAGCCCGCGCCGGGGCCCGACGCGATCCGGCGCAGCGCCTCGTCGGCGTGCAGGGTGGCCTCGTCGGCATGGCGCAGCAGGGAGTGCATGTAGGCCCGCTGGTAGTGGTGCACGATCAGGCCGAAGTGGTCGTCCAGCCGGTGCTGCATCACCAGGGAGTCGTCCAGCATCCGGCGCCCGTTCGCCTCGTCGCCGAACAGCCAGCCGACGCCGCCCGCATAGCCGAGGGCCAGGGCGAGGCCCAGCTCGTCACCGGCCTGGGCGGCGACCAGGCGGGCCGCTTCGAAGCCCGTCAGCGCGGGTTCGACGTCGCCCTGCATGGTGGCCAGGAGCGAACCCCACAGGAAGCCCGCCGCGCGTTCCTCGCAGGGTTCCGGTTCGAGCGCGAGGCCCTTGTCGATCCAGTACCTGCCCTCCTTGAACAGGCCCGCGACGGCCCAGAACGGCCACAGCCCGGCCGCCGCCCGCAGCGCGGGCCGCACCCCGTCCGGGCGGGCCAGCGCATGCTCAAGGGCGCTGCGCAGATTGGCCAGGTCGTGGTGCAACTGCCAGTACAGCGGCACCTGTTCTGAGGTGACGATGTGCTCGGCGAAGTGCCGGGCGCGCGCGAAGTAGTGGTCCTGGTGCCGCCGCGACAGCCGTACCCGCTCCGCCTCGGCGCACCGGTCGGCGCCGTACTCGCGGATCGTGTCGAGCAGCCGGTAGCGGGACCCGTCCTCGCCGACCCGCAGGACGACGGACTTGTCGACGAGCCCGACCAGGAACTCCAGCACCTCCGCACGCGGCAGCGCGTCCCCCTCCGGGTGCCCCTCCTCGTCCCCCTCCTCGTCCCCCTCCTCGTCCCCCTCCTCTCCCTCGTCCCCCGCGCAGATCTCCTCGACGGCGGTCAGGTCGAAGGGCCCGGCGAACACCGAGAGCCGTGCCCACAGCAGCCGTTCGGGCTCGGAGCAGAGGTCGTGGCTCCAGTCGATGGCCGTACGGAGCGTCTGGTGGCGCGGGAGCACGGCGCTGCGCCGCCCGCCGGTGAGGAGCTGGAAGCGGTGCTCCAGACGTGCGGTGAGCTGCGCGAGGGGCAGCGCCCGCAGCCGTACGGTCGCGAGCTCGATGGCGAGCGGGATGCCGTCGAGGCGCCTGCACAGGGCGGTGACGTCGGCGCGGTTGCCTGCGTCGACGGTGAAGCCGGGCAGCACGGCTGCGGCCCGCTGCGCGAACAGCGCGACCGCGTCTCCGTTCTCCAACGGCGGTACAGGCAGGGTGTGTTCGCCCGGAACGTCGAGCGGCTGGCGGCTCGTCGCGAGGACGGTGACGCCCGGCACCTCCCGCAGCAGCAGGTCGGCGAGGAGCGCGCACGCGTCGAGGAGGTGCTCGCACGTGTCCAGCACCAGCAGCATCCGGCGCGGCGCGAGGTGCTCCATGACGACGTCGAGCATGTCCCGGCCGGTCTGCTCGGGAAGCCCCAGCGCGTCGGCGACGGCGCCGGGCAGCAGCTCGGGGTCGTGCAGCGCGGACAGTTCGACGAGGACGCCGCCGTCGTCGAACTCGCCCTTCGCACCGAGCGCGGTACGCAGCGCGAGCCGGCTCTTGCCGACGCCGCCGGGCCCGATCAGGGTGACGAGCCGGGACCGGCGCAACAGCTCCCGCACCTGGTGCAGTTCAGCGGTGCGGCCGACGAAGCCCGTCACTTCGAGGGGCAGTGTGCCGGTGCGCCGGGTGTAGCCGAGTGCCATGTCGCCCCCATGTGCGGTGCTCAAGGTGCGTACCGGTGCGGCCCGTCGGGGGCACCGCATCCCAGCGTACGGTTCCGGCTACCGGGAGTCCCGGCTAACTCCGGCCGTCGGAACGCCGCCTGGGCGTGCCGGAGCCAGCGCCCGTACCCGTACCCGCGCCTGGTTCCTTGCCCGGGATGCCGCCGCCCCGCGCGCTGCCGTTCGCTCCGCGCTCCGACGTCCTGGGTCGCGGCAGCCCCCGCCCCTGTGCCAGGGCCGCGATCTGGGTGCGGGACGAGAAGCCCAGCTTGGCCAGGATGTGCTCGATGTGCGCGTCGGCCGTCCGCTTGGAGATGACCAGCTGCTCGGAGATCTCCCGGTTGGTGAGACCGGCCGAGACGAGGGTGGCGACCTCGCGTTCGCGCCGGGTGAGGCTCTCGTACGAGGGCGGCCGGTCGCCGGGACCGGTCGGGTTCAACGGGCGGGTGGCACCGGCCAGGGCCAGCTCCACCGCCTGGTCGAGCGAGAGCTGGGCGCCCTGTGCGAAGAGCAGCTGGAACTCCGCGGGGCCCAGCGCCCCGCGCACCTGCTCCTCCACCCGCGAGTGGTCGTCCTGGTAGATGGCCACGCCGATCATGGGGGAGCCGATCTTGCGCCAGAGCTCGCTGCAGGTGCCGAGCAGCCAGGCGGCGAGACGGTTGCAGCCGGTCTCGGCGGACCCCCAGGCCAGCAGCTCCAGGGAGTTCGTCGCGGCGTAGGAGTCTCTCAACTCCCGGCTGGAGCGCAGTGATTCGCGGGCGAGCCGGACGCTTTCGGGGGCGTCGCCCCTGGTCCAGGCGGCCATGCCCTTGATGCCGAGCACCTGGCTGGTGATCATGCATTCGCCGACGCCGCCGCCGGGGGCCTCGGAGATCCGCCGCAGTGCCTCGTCGGCGTGCGCGTCGGACTCGTCGGAGCGACGTATCAGCGATTGGATGTACGCGCTGGTGTGGTGGTGCACCACCAGGCCGAGCGGGTCGCCGATGCGGAGCTGCCCGGCGAGGGCCTCGGAGGAGGTGCCGCGCCCGTTGGCCTCGTCGCCCGACATCCAGGCGATGCCGCCGATGTAGCCGAGGGCCAGCACCCGGTCGAGTTCGGAGCCGCACGCCTCGGCGATCCGGCAGGTCTCCTGGAAACCCGCGAGCGCGGGCCCGACGTCCCCCTGCATGACGGCCAGCAGGCTCCCCCAGAGCAGTGCCTGCGAGCGCTCCCGCGACGGCTCGTGGTCCAGGGCGAGGCCCTTGCCCAGCCAGTACCTGCCCTCCTTGAGCAGCCCCGCCGTCGACCAGAACGGCCACAGCCTGCCCGCCATCACCAGGGCGGGCCGCACCCCGTCCGGCCGCGACAGCGAGTACTCCAGTGCGCTGCGCAGATCGGCGAGGTCGCGGTGCAACTGCCAGTAGAGCGGCACCTGTTCGGCGGTGAGCAGCATCTCGAAGAAGTACGAGGCGCGCCCCAGGTAGTGGTCCCGGTGGCGCCGTCTGCACCGCTCGCGCTCCGCCTCCGTACACCTGTCGGCGCCGTACTCGCGGATCGTGTCGAGCAGCCGGTAGCGGGCGCCCTCGTCGCCGTCCCGCAGGACGACGGACTTGTCGACGAGCCCGACCAGATGCTCCAGGATCTCCGAACGGGCGAGACTGCCGTGCTCCTCGTCGTCGGAACAGACCTCCTCGACGGCGGTCAGGTCGAAGGATCCGGCGAACACCGAGAGCCGTGCCCACAGCAGCCGTTCGGGCTCGGAGCAGAGGTCGTGGCTCCAGTCGATGGCGGTGCGGAGCGTCTGGTGGCGGGGCAGGGCCGCGCTGCGCCGGCCGCCGGTCAGCACCTGGAAGCGCTGTTCCAGGCGGGCGGCCAGCTGTGCGAGGGGCAGCGCCCGCAGCCGTACGGTCGCGAGCTCGATGGCGAGGGGGATGCCGTCGAGACGGGTGCACAGGGCGAGTACGTCCCCGCGGTTGCCGTCGGTCACCGCGAAGCCGGGGACGACGGCAGCGGCCCGCTGGGCGAACAGCTCGATCGCGTCCTCGTCGCCCAACGGCGGTACGAGCAGGGTGTGTTCACCGGGGACGTCGAGCGGCTGGCGGCTGGTCGCGAGGAGGGTGACGCCCGGCGCCTCGCGCAGCAGCAGGTCGGCGAGGAGCGCGCACGCGTCGAGGAGGTGCTCGCACGTGTCCAGCACCAGCAGCAGACGCAGGTCCTCCAGATGCTCGACCACCACGTCCACCATCACCCGCCCGGACTGCTCGGGCAGCCCCAGCGCGTCGGCGACGGCGCCGGGCAGCAGCTCGGGGTCGTGCAGGGCGGACAGCTCGACGAGTACGACTCCGTCGTCGTACTCCCCCTTCAGGGAGAGCGCGGTACGCAGCGCGAGACGGCTCTTGCCGACGCCGCCCGGCCCGATCAGGGTGGCGAGCCGGGACCGGCGCAGCAGCTCCCGGACCCGGTCGAGCTCCGCGACGCGGCCGACGAAGCCCGTCACTTCGACGGGCAGCGTGCCGGTGCGCCGGGTGTAGCCGAGTGCCATGTCGCCCCCACACGCGGATCTCGATGTGCTCTCAATGTGCGTACCAGTGTGGCTCGTTAGGGCGTCACTGTCAGCGTAAGGACCGCACGGTGACCGGTCGTGACGGTTGCGGGCAAGAGCGCATGCCCCGGCCGGTTCACTCGAACGGAGTACATGGTGGGGAACCCGCCCGATGGCCCCCGAAAGGCCTGCTAAGGCGGGAGGGGCGGCCCCGGCGGGTACGGCGATCGTCCGCCGGGGCGATCACTGCGGTCGCGGGCGGCGCGGCGGTCCCGCGCACTGGACGTATGCGCAGGGCATCGCACTGAATCGGTGCTGCATCGGTGCTGCGCGAAAGGAGAAGAAGAGCCCATGACCGCTCCCAACGGCTACACCCCTGAGGACCTGTCCGGCGCGAACCTGGTCGACGCCGAGGGCAACAAGGTCGGGGCCGTGCAGAAGGTCTACCGAGACGACAGCACCGGGCAACCGGAGTGGGTCACGGTGAGGACCGGGCTGTTCGGCACCAAGGAGACCTTCGTCCCGCTGGCGGGCGCCACCCGCACCGACAACGGTCTGCGGGTCCCGCACAGCAAGGACCTCATCAAGGACGCGCCGCGCATCGACGTCGACGGCCACCTGGACCGTACGGAGGAGGGCACCCTCTACCAGCACTACGGTCTGACGGGCCAGGACGGTACGACGGGCCGGGGCGGAGAGGTGTACGGCGACGGCTTCGTGGCCCGCGAGGCGCCCTCGCAGGACACGTTGACGGACACCGCCACGGACACCGCCACGGACACCGCCGCGGACACCGCCGCGGACACCTCGACGGACCACCACGCGACCGCGTTCGCGGGCACGACGGCGGCGATGGGCACCGGAATGGCGGGCGGCATTGCGGGCGGAACGGCCGGCGGCGCGGCAACGGCCGCAACCCACGCGAGGCCCACCTCCGCCCCCCTCACCACCCCTGCCTCCGCCTCTGCCTCTGCCTCGGGCCGAGTGCAGGCCACCACCCGTCCCCTGGCCGGAGCCGGAACGGGCGGCGCCCGAACCCTGGCGGGCGCGGGCGCACCGACCCGCGGCGCGGCAGCCGACATGACAGGACGCACCGCCCCCGGCACGACCGGCACCAAGGGCCAGACCGAGGAAATCCTGCTCTCCGAGGAGCGGTTGAACGTCGCGACCGAGGAACACGAGAGCGGCCGCGCACAGCTGCGCAAGCGTGTGGTGACGGAGGACGTGACGAAGGCCGTCGAGGTCAGCCACGAAGAGGTACGCGTCACCCGCGTGCCGATCACCGACGAGGAACGCCGAACGGGCCGCACGGCGGCCAACATCGGCGAGGGCCAGGTGGAAGTGGTCCTCCACGAGGAGCGCGCGGTGATGAGCAAGGAGACCGTCCCGGTGGAACGGGTCCGCCTGGAGGTCTACAAGGTGACCGAACAGCAGGAGGTCTCGGGCCAGATCCGCAAGGAAGAAGTCGAGTACGACGAAGGCCTCCGCGCCAAACACGCGGGCAGCCGCGAGAGCTGGACCCCGGACACGGACCACGGCAAGCGCTGAGCGCTCCGCTGGATGTGCCGCGGGGTGCCGTTGCTCATCTGCGGCGCCGTCGTGGCTGGTCGCGCAGTTCCCCGCGCCCCTATGGGGCGCTGCCGAACAGCAGCGGACTTCCCCCGTCCCGCTTGGGGGGGCGGGGCCGGGGCGGCCCTGCCCGCGTCCACCCCCTCGGGACGGGCCCCGGGGCCCGTCCCGGCCCAGGGGCCGGACTCTCAGTCCCGGCCCCTGACCCCCGGCGTCTGGCCCCTGGGCCCGGCCCCCGGGCCCTGGCCTCCGGCCCCCGGCCCTGGCCTCCGGCCCCCGGCCCTGGCCTCCGGCCCCCGGCCCTGGCCTCGGCCCCTGGCCCCGGCCCTGGCCTCGGCCCCTGGCCCCGGCCCCTGGCCTCGGCCCCTGGCCCCGGCCCCTGGCCCCGGCCCCTGGCCCCGGCCCCTGGCCCCGGCCCCTGGCCCCGGCCCCCGGCCCCGGCCCCCGGCCTCGGCCCCCGGCCCCGGCCCCGGCCCCCGGCCCCGGCCCCGGCCCCCGGACTCGGACCCCGGATCCCGGCGTCCGGACCCCCGGGCTCGGCCCGGGGCGAACCCCGGAGTCCGCTTCGGGACCGGCTGTTCGACGTCGGCCGGGCTGAAGATTCGGCCCGGCCGACGTGTGAGGGCATCGGTGACAGCACCGCTCCACAGCCCGCACGCACCAAACCGCCCCACCCGTCCCGGCCCACCTCACCCGTCCCGGCCCACCTCACCCCTGCCGCCCCACCCGTGCCACCCCATCCGCCCCACCCTGTGGCTACCCCCACCCCACACCCGCCAGCCTGCCCGATGGGGCTCGTGCGAGCGCCCAACTAGCTTCAGTGCATGCCCAGTTACCGCACCAAGAGCCTCCTCCTCGCCCTGTCGACGGCCGCCGTCGCCACGTCCCTCTCCATGGCCGGCGGCAACACAGCCGCCGCGACCCCCGCCACTCCCTCCCTCACCTGGACCCCCTGCGTCCAGCCGGGCGGCCCCGCCGCCCAGGAGTGCGCCACCCTTCCCGTCCCGCTCGACTACCGGGACCCCACCGGCCCCCGGCTCTCCCTCGCGGTCTCCCGCATCCGCAGCGACCGCCCCGACAAGCGCCGGGGGGTGCTCATGGTCCTCCCGGGCGGGCCGGGCGGCTCCGGTGTGCAGCAGCTCGCGCCGAAGAGCAAGGCGCTGCTGCCCCGCATGGAGGGCACGTACGACCTCGTCGCTTTCGACCCGCGCGGGGTCGGCGGCAGCACCAGAGCGAGCTGCCAACTCCCGCCCGCCGACCGCCATGTGGTGACCCTGCGGTCCTGGCCGGGACCGGACGGCCGGATCGACGAGAACGTCGACCGTTCCCGCCGCACCGCCGACCTCTGTGCCCGCAACGGCGGCGCCGTCCTCCGCAGCTTCACCTCCGCCAACCAGGCACGGGACATGGATCTGCTCCGGCGCGCGCTCGGCGAGCGGAAGATCTCCACCTGGAGCGTCTCGTACGGGGCGTACGTCTCCGCGGTGTACGCGCAGAAGTTCCCGCACCGCACGGACCGCTGGGTGCTGGACAGCATCGGTGACCCCGACCCGAACCGGGTCGCACAGGGCTGGATGGTGAACACCGGACAGGCCGTCGAGGACCGCTTCCCCGACTTCGCGAAGTGGGCCGCCGACCCGGCGCAGGGCAAGCTGCGACTCGCCCAACAGCCCGGTCAGGTAAGGGAGTTGGTGCTCAGGCTGGCCGCCCGTCTGGACCGCTCCCCGATGGAGTCGACCACGAGCGGCGTCCCCCTCACCGGCAACCGGCTGCGCCAGTCCCTCCACAACGCCCTGTACGGCAACGAGTTCGGGCCGCTCGCCACGATGATCCAGCAGGCCCTCAAGGCGGACCCCGAGGACAGGCCGGTGCTGACGCCCGACGTGTCAGGGCCGCTGCCGGACGAGGACGCGGCCATCACGATGGCCGTCATCTGCAACGACGTGCGCTGGCCGACCGGCCCCGGCACGGTCGACGCGTACCGCAAGAGCGTCGCTGAGAACCGGGCCCGCTTCCCCCTCACCGCGGGCCTGCCCGCCAACATCACGCCCTGCTCGTTCTGGCGGGCCCCGGCCGAGAAGCCCACCCGGATCACCTCTGAAGGCCCCTCGAACGTACTGATGGTCCAGAACCGCCGCGACCCCGCCACCCCGTACTTCGGCGCCCTCAAGATGCGCGAGGCGCTCGGCGACCGGGCCCGTATGGTCACGGTCGAGGACCCGGGCGGCCACGGGGCCTACCTGAAGAACGGCAACGCGTGCGGCGACGACCTGGTGAGCAAGTACCTGACCACCGGAGCGCGGCCCGCGAAGGATGCGTACTGCGGCAAGTAGGGCCATGAGGAAGGGGGTTGGGGCAGCGGGTGCAAAGGAGCCGCCCCCGCTTCTCCAACCCCGAGGCCTACTCCAGCCCCGAGGCCTACTCCAGCCCCGAGACCCGGAACACCGTCCGCGCCGTCTCCCGGTCGATCCGGTCCCCGAGCTGCCGCAGCGCCGTCGTCCCGCACAGCAGCGTGCCGTGCGCGACGCACGCGCGTGCGTCGGTGTCGAGCAGCCGCCACAGCGCCGGATTGGCGACCAGCACCTTGGGGTCGAGCTCGACCCTGCCCCCGTCGGCGTCCCGCAGCACCATCCGCTGCGCGACCCCGTCCGCCCACCGCACCGACACCAGCCGGTCCGTACGGACGACATGCACGCCGAACACCCCGCGGGCGACGAGCCACCCGGCCCCCGCGCTGACCCGTACCGGCACCAGGATCACCAGCAGCAGCCCGGCCAGCCCGGCCCACAGCGCCGCTCGCGGCCAGCTCGCCGAATCGGCACTCACGTCGATCACCAACAGCATCACCAGCAACATCAGGGCGCACCGCACGGCATGCCGTACGTCATCGCCCCACTCGGTGTCGTACGCACGGCTGCCCCCCGGGCCGCACGCCGGTCCTCCCTCGGCTCCCATGAGGGGGAGGCTATGCGGGGGAATCCACCGGGTCGACGGGAGTTGACGCGTCACTGACGAATGCCGTCAAATCCTGGCGAGTACTTGATGTGCGCTTGACGTACTGGAAGCGCTGGCGGCGCTGGCGGCGCAGAAGACACCGGAGGCGCAGGAGTCATGCGGGGCATCCGCAGCCCCACCCGCTCCTTCACGCCTCCCCAGTCACCACCGGCGTCCCCGCCCCCTCCAGCCCCCACTCGCTCCACGACCCGTCGTACACGGAAACGTCCGTACGCCCGGCCAGCTCGGCCCCCAGCGCCAGCACGCACGCGGTCACCCCGGAGCCGCAGCTGACCACCAACGGCCCCTCCACTCCCGCCAGTTCGCGGAACACCTCCCGCAGCTCCACCGCCGGACGCATCCGTCCGTGCCCGTCCTGCAGCTCTCCGAACGGCAGGTTCACCGCCCCCGGCATGTGCCCTCCGCGCAGCCCGGCCCGGGGCTCAGGGTCCGTACCGGCGAACCGCCCACGGCTGCGCGCGTCGAGCACCGTGGTGCGTCCGTCCTCCAGTGCCGCCCGCACCTCGTCCCGCCCAACGAACGCCCCGGTCTTCTCCCGTACGACGAACTCACCGTCAGCAGAAGCGACTTGGGTGACCGGCTGGTCCTCGACCGGCAGGCCGGCCGCCAACCACCTCGGCAGCCCGCCGTCCAGTACGGCGACCCGGTCGAAGCCCAGGGTGCGCAGCATCCACCAGGCGCGTGCACTGGAGTAGATCCCGACCGCGTCGTAGACGACGACCCGCTCGTCGCTGCTGATCCCCAACGCCCGTACCCGTGCGGCGAATTGCTCGATCTCCGGCATGGTGTGCGGCGGCAGGCCGGTCCCGTGGTCCGACATCTCCCCGTCGATGTCGAAGATCCGGGCGCCCGGAATCCAGGGCCCCTTGCGCCGATGCGCGCCCACGGACGCGTCCAGCACCACCGGTCCCGCTGCTCCCGTGTGCGCTGCCAGCCACTCGGCCCCGACCAGCGCCCCGGGCCACGCGTTCCCCGCCGCAGCACTCATGACTGTCCCTACCCCTCTTCCAGCACGGTGCCCGCGCCGTCCTCCGGCGTCCACCGGGTCGCGTACGGCATCAACTCCTCGTTCCGTACGCTCCGCAGGCCGTCCGTGGTCGGCAGGATCACCCGGATCCCGGGATGGAAGTCGAGCAGCACCTGCCGGTCCCGGCCGCACGGGTTCACCGGCCCGCGCCCGCCGTCCCCCACGGCGACGATCGCCACCAGCTCCCGGGCGCCCGAGGCCCGCGCGTTGCCCAGCGCGACCAGCTCGGCGCAGGGGCCGCCGGTGAAGTGGAAGACGTTGATCCCGCCGTGCATCCGCCCGTCGGCACCGCGCACGGCGGCCCCCATGGTGTGGATACCGGCCTCGCCGTCCCCATGGGTGTCGACGATCTCCCGCGCGTAGGCGACGAGCTCCTCTTCATCCGCGGTCAGTTCACGCATCGAAGTCTCCATGCGCGGCATGCTACGGAGCGTACGGGCCGACGGCCTGTGGTTATTTCTCCCGGGCCGCTACTTCAGGGCACAGGCCCGGCACGCCCTGGCCGAGCCCGCGACAACGGCGTGCGACGCCGCGGCAAGCGCACAGGCCACGGCCGTCAGCACCCATTCCTCGGCGAGCACCGACGCACCGGCGAGCGCGAGCGTGGCCACGGCCATCGCCGCGCTCGCGGTGGTCCCCGTCCAGGCGACGGCGACCGGCAGCCGGCGCAGGTCGGGCAGCCACCGTGCGAACGCGCCGGTGGCCGCCAGCGCCACCCCGGCGAGCAGCACCGCACCACCCGCGACCGAGGCCAGCTGAACGGCGACGAAGTGCGCGGCGCGCGGCAAGGCCCCGTCCTGTGCGTGCCCGGCCCTGTTCACCAAGTACCAGCAGGCGACCAGGAAGGGCGCGGTGAGGGCCACGACGCGGGCGGTGTGCCGGGCCTGGGCGACGGTCAGTTCGCGCTGACAGCTCTCGGCCAGCTCACCGACCTCCCCGAACTCCTCCACGGCCCTGTGCACGGCACGCTCGTACGGAACGCCTTCGTGGACGAGCGCCGCCACCGTGTCCCCGAGACCGTCCCGCATCTCCGCGACCAGGCGGGCCTTGGCGCGTACGGGACCGCGCAGTGCGGCGTCGAGCCCGGCGACGTACTCCTCGACGGGGTCCCCGTGCCGCTCGGTGGACACGCTCATGTGGCCAGTCCCCGGGGTGCGGGTGCGGCGGGGTTGAGCGTGGCGGGGTTGAGTGCGGGGTTGAGCACCGATCCGATCGCCGCCGTGAAGTCCTGCCAGGCCGTGCGCTCCTCGGCGAGGAACCGCCGCCCGGCGTCGGTCAACTCGTAACAACGGCGCTTGCGTTGGCCGTCGCCCTCCCACTTGCTGTGCAACAGCCCGACCCGCTCCAGCCGGTTCAGTGCCGGGTAGATGGTCCCGGTCCGCAGTTCGAGTGCGCCACCGCTGCGCTCCTGCACGGCGGTGATGATCGCGTACCCGTGCAACGGGCCGGGTTCGACGACCGCCAGCAGCAAGCCGTCCAGGTGTCCGCGTACCGCATCCTGCTTCATGCGTAGGCAGCCTACACAAGCCCCCGCATCTGTGCTTACCTGCATCCGTGCTTACCTATTGGCAGACAACCTATTGCCAGCAAACTCCCGAAGGGCCGGCCTCCCCATGACGAAGGTGCTCCTCTCCCTCCATGTGCTGGTCGCGATCGTGGCGATCGGGCCGATCACCGTGGCGGCGTCGATGTTCCCCCGTTACGCCAAACCGCCGGCCCCGGAGGGCGGGCCCGTGCGCGGAGACGGCGACGACCACGACCTCCGTACGGCCGCGTTCCTGCACAAGATCTGCCGGGCCTATACGTCCGTGGGCATCGCGGTACCGGTCCTCGGCATCGCGACCGGTGCGGTGATGGGGGTGCTGGGCGATGCGTGGCTGATCGCGTCGATCGTGCTGACGGGCGTGGCCGCGGGCGTGCTGCTGGCGCTGGTGCTCCCGGGCCAGGAGGAACTGCTCGAAGAGCCGGATGCGGAGCCGGTTGCGGAGCCGGATGCGGATGCGGAGAAGGGGACGGAGTCGGGGACAGGGGCGGGGACGGCGACGGATGTGACGACCCGCCGCGCCGCCGCCACCAGGCTCGCCATGACCACCGGCATCTTCAATCTGCTCTGGGGTGTCGTCGTCGTTCTGATGATCGTCCGCCCGGGCTCCACCACAGGGGCCTGACCAGGGTGTCGGTTACCGCCGCTTTCCTCGCCGGTTGAGGCGGGGCGGCAGGGGCGGGGCTTCCGGTGCGCTGTGTGCCGGAAGCCCCGCTCGCGTGTGTTCCGTCTCTCCGTACTCCTGGGGGTGGGCCGGTCGCGCTCCGGCACGTACCCCTGGGGGCGTTCAGCTCCCGCCGTCCACGATGGCGCGCAGATCGGCGAGGTAGACGGCGAAGCGTTCCCGCCCGCTCTCGGAGAGGCCGACGTGGGTGACGCGCTGGACCCGGTTGAGGACGGCGATGATGGCCAGCCGGTTGGGGGAGTGGATGAGATCGGCCAACGCCTCGCGCGGCGGTCGGGCTGCCGTGTCATCCGTCATCGTTCACCGCCTCCAGCGCAGTACGAGGTAGACGGCGGCCGCCAGGGTGGGCGCGGCGGCGGCCACCAGGTGACCGGTCAGCGTGCCGGGTCCGTTGTCGAAGACGAGGCCGGCGCCCGGCAGGGAGAGGGAGACGACGCCGCAGAACCGGACGGCCATCTCCGGCTTGGTGTGGGGCCTCCTGCGCACGGCTACCTCATGGTGGCCGCTCCATCCGAACAGCAGCGTCAGGGCGGCGAGGTACACGCAGATGCCCGCCCACCGGGGCAGATCGCTCTCCAGCGCGACGACAAGACCCGCGTAGAGGCCCACCAGCGTGACCACCCCGATGATGCGTTCACCGAGGGGAGCGGGGCGGGAGAGGTCGGGTGCCGCGTCGATCACGGCCAGCTGGTCGGATGGTTACGCCCCTGCTGGGACCGTCACTTTCGAGCCCTGTACGAAGCCGGACCGCCCGCCGGTCCGGCCCTCCTGCCGCAGTGCCTGGCCGAAGGCCGCCGCGTAGGGGTGGGGGTCGGCACGGGGATAGGCGTACGTGAGGACGGCGGACGGGGCGCCCGAGAGCGGCAGGTACAGGACGTCCGGGTCCGGATGCTGCGCGGCCACCGAAACCGGGAGCACACCGACACCGCGGCGGGCGGCGACGGCGTGCAGGTACTCCTCGATGTTGCCGGTCTCCGCGCCGATCTCGGGGGCGGCGTCGGCCGGCCAGTCCTGCGGGGTGAGCGTGCCGCTGACGGTGTTGACGATGAGACAGCGGCGTCCGAGGTCGCGCCAGGTGACCCGCTCGCGCACGGCCAGGGTGGATCTGCGGGAGACCGCCGCGATGTACGGCTCCCGCAGGATCTCGGTGGTGACCAGTCGCGGATCGTGGACGGTCCCCCAGAGCAGGGCCGCGTCGACGGCGCCCTCGCGCAGCCCGGCGGTGCGGTCGTCCCGGCGCACGGTCTGCACGAGGACGAGATCCCGCTCCTCCAGCGTGGCCTGCGCCTGGCGGCCGCGCTGGAGGGGGAAGCCCCAGGCATAGCCGAGCCGCAGCGAGTGCTGCGGCTCGGCGGGCCTCAGCGCCGTGTCCAGCTGGGGCAGCAGGACCTGGAGATCGGCCTGCAGCCGGCGCCCCTCCGCGGTGAGGCGGGGGTGGCGGCTGCTGCGGTCCACCAGCGTCCGCCCCAGCACCTCCTCCAGGCGCTGGATCTGTCGGCTGAGAGTCGGCTGGGAGATGCCGAGACGGTCGGCGGCCCAGGTGAAGTGCTGTTCCTCGGCCAGCGCGAGGAAACATCGCAAGTGACGCAGCCCGATATCCATGGGGGCAATGCTAGTCAGTTGCAACTGGCTTCCCATATGACTGTTTTCGCAGGTCAGGCGGGTCAGGCTGGTTATGCGGCCTTCTCCCCGCGGCGGACGGCGCCCCGCACCACGGTCAGGTGCAGCACGAGGGCGACCAGGGAGAGTCCGCCCGTCCAGTACGGCAGGGTGGACGGGGCGGCGCCGAGGCCCAGCACCAGGCCGCCGAGCGCGGACCCGATGCCGCTGCCGAGATAGACGGCGGAACTGTTGAGCGAGACGGCGATCGTGGGCTGCTGGGGCTGGGCCGCGATGAGCTGGTGCTGCTGCGGCACTTGTACGGCCCAGCCGGCCGCGCCCCAGATCACGAGCGGGACGATGGCCGCGGCCGCGGCGGCATGAGCGGCGGCGGGCAGGACGAGCTGGCTGGCCACGATGAGCACCAGGACGCAGGTGACCGCGGTGAAGGGACGCCGGGTCCGGTCCACGACGGGGCCGATGAGGAGGCTGCCGATGATGCCGCCCGCGCCCCAGGCCCACATGGCCCAGACCGTCTGATCGGTGTGGGCGGCGTCGGCGAGGAACTCGGCGAGGTAGGTGTAGAGACCGAGGCTGGCGATGCCGCCGAGCAGCGAGACGGTGACGATGCCGGTGACCCGGCCGCTGGCGAGGGCGCGGACCCGCTGGCCCAGCGGGGGCGGCGGGCTCACATCGATCTTCGGCAGCCGCACGATGCCGAGCAGAGCGACCGCGCCCAGTCCGGTGATCAGCCACAACGTGCCGCGCCACCCCATGTGGTCGGCGAGGAGCATGCCGACCGGGACGCCGATGACGGTGCCGATGCTCAGTCCGCCCATGACGGTGGCGAGCGCGCGACCGCGCCGTTCCGGAGTGGTCAGGCCCGCTGCCGTGGCCGCGGCTGTGGGGGAGTACACGCCCGCGCCGATGCCCGCCACCGCGCGGGAGATCAGCAGGACCGCCAGCGAGGGGGCGAGGGCGGTCAGCGCGTTGCCGATGGTGAAGACCACGAGCGCCACGCCGAGCACCACCTTCGCGGACCGCTTGGCCAGGAGGGTGGCGAAGACCGGCCCGCCCAGCGCGTAGCAGAGGGTGAAGACGGTGACCATCTGCCCGGCCGACGAAGCGGAGATGTGCAGATCCGCCGAGACGTGGGGCAGCAGCCCCGCCATCACATAGGCGTCCACTCCCAGCGCGAACGTGCCCAGCGCCAGCAGCGGGATGAACTTGCCACGGCCGCCCTTGGCCTGCGCGGCGCCTGGTGCCTGTGCGGCGCCGCTCTGTGTGCCGCCGCTCTTCGTGGCGCTGTTCTGCATGCCGCCGCTCTGCGTGCCGCTGTTCTCTGTGGCGCCGTTCTGTCTGGCGCTGTTCTGTGTGGCGCTCATCCGAGGCGCTCCAAGTCCGTTTCGGTGCTGATCTGTCGGCCGCGGCGGGAAGCGGACGACCGGTCCGGTCACCACGGCCTTCTCCGCACGCAGCTTGCAAACGAAGGAATTACATACACCGAACCCCCTCCTTACAAGACGATCTCCCGCATCTCTCATGCATTTCCTGTATGGCCGCTGGTAGTTGAGTCGAGTACGGCCCTTGAGATGCCAGTCACACGGCCGAGGTGGGACTCGCCTCGTTGACGGCGCATATCGTTTTTCGATAGCATCGAAAAACGATATGCCGCGGGGAGGCCGAGGAACATGAACAACACGTCCTGGTGGACGAGGGCGAACGACCACATCCTGGAACTGGCCCTGGGTCTCGCCCTGTTGCTGGTGGCGCTCTTCCGCGTCCTCTTCCCGGTACTCGGGATCGCCGACCCGTGGTCGCCGGCGGACTCGCGTACGGTCCGCGTCGACGACGCCGCGCAGCTGCCCGAAGCCGCAGCATCCGGGACCGCAGCATCCGGGACCGCAGTATCCGGAACTGCGACATCCGGAACCGTGACACTGCGCGGCTCCGGCCACGCCGAGCTGGTCCTCACGGACGCCGGGCTCGGGGACCGCCTGCTCCTCGCCCTCCCCGGGGTCGTGGGCGGCCTGCTGCTGATCGCCGTCCTCGCCGTCCTCCTGCGGATGGCCCGCACCTTCCGGGTCGGCGACTTCTTCGTGCCTCGGAACACGTGGCGTCTCACCGCCATCGCCGGTGCCCTCGTACTGATGGGCACCCTCGTCCCCCTCCTCGGCATGATGACCACGAACCTCCTGGTCCGCGGGACACCACTGGCGGAGGCGATCCGGCCCGCCGAGGACTACGCGGTCCTGCCGGTGTTCCTGGCGCTGCTCGTCGGCGCCGTGGCCCAGGCGTTCCACAGCGGAACCCGGCTGCGCGCCGACACCGACGGGCTGGTCTGAGACCGACGCCGGCGCCGGCCTCGGTCACCGCCGACAGGGCGCCCCAGGCACCTTCAACTCCTGCGCGGCGTACAAGACCTGAGTGACTGTCACCTCTCCATGCGCCGCCCACTCCTCCGACCCCGCCACGGCGTAGGGTCCAGGGATGGACACAACGGACCCGGCACCCCGCGTCCTCGTGATCGGGTTCGACCCGTATCGGGTTCCCGGGCCCTGGGATCCCCAGCCGGTGGCCGACGCGATGGAGGTGGGCCTGGCCCGATTCGCCGAGCACGGCGTCGGCGTGGAGACCTGTCTGTTCGGGCTCGACGGCAGCGACGACGTGGCGGCGGTCGTCGCTGCCGCCCTGGCCGCCCGGCCCTGGGAGTGCGTCGTTGTCGGCGGCGGTGTGCGGAAGCCCGAAGACCAACTTGAGCTGTTCGAGCAGGTGATCAACCTGATTCGACGACACGCTCCCGACGCGGCGATCGCGTTCAACACCAACCCGACGGACACCTTCGACGCGGCTGCCCGCTGGATCGCCTGAGCCACTCCTACCCCACCTCGCCAGGATCCGCAGCGCCAGCGAGCGGCGCACGGCTGCCCTCGTCGTCCGCACAGCCCTCGCAGCAGTGAATTCCCACCGGTACGGGCAGGGCCGTTTGTGTACCGGGGCTGGGCCGGACGGGTGGGTATGGCAAGCCAATGATCTGTTTTTCCGTCCGTCTCCTGTGAATGTGCCCGAGAACCGGTGGTCGACCGGAGCGAGGCCAGGGACGTGAGGGCATGGAGAAGACCTTTCGGGCGAGGACGGCAGGTGTGCGTTCTGCCCTGCCGTCGGTCCGACGGCCTTCCCGCACGGAGTCCCAGCGAGTTCTTCGCGATGTCGCAGAAAACAATGGGACGAGGCAGGGGTCATGAGGATGTCGGGCGGAGTTCCATGGAGGGCGGTGTGGGGCAGACGCCCCGCACCGTCCCTGTCGCGCGGAATGCGGACGATGCTGGTGGGCGTCCTCGCGGCGACTCAGCTGGCGGGCCTGGGCACGGGCATGGGCGTGGCGTGGTCCGCGGCGGACCCCGGGGCATCCGCGAGCCCGTCCGCGAGTGCATCGGCGAGCGCCTCGGCAATGCCGGGGCCGAGCGCGAGCCCCGGCGCTGGGCAGAGCCCGACACCGAGCTCCTCACCGAGCCCCTCGTCGACCTCTTCGCCGACCTCCTCGCCGTCGACGCAACCCCGGCACACCGCGGAAGCCAGCCCGGCGCCACGACGCAAGTCCCTGCCCGCACCGGCCCGAAGCACCGGTGACGACGACGGGACGCGCACCAGGGCGCAGAAGGCGGACAGCTACGCGGTCTCCGGCAAGACCGGAACCGGCACCCTGCCCAGCGGCACCACGGTCACCATCACCGCCACCGCCACCGACCAGAACGTCCTCTCCCCGGGCCTGGACAAGGCGACGCCCACCGCGCCCGACGGCCTGGTGGACTCCGGTGCGGTCGGGATCCAGGTGCCCACGGGCGGCAGCACCGACTACGGGGAACGCGGCACGGTCACCTACACGTTCAGCCGCCCGGTGCGTGACCCCCGGCTGCACATCGCCGGCCTCGGCGCGTCGCCGAACACGAACATCCGGCTGCGCCTGACCGGCAGTACACCGGCCGGGGCGGCGCAGACCTGGACCAGGATGGCGGGTTTCCAGGACTGGACGGTCTCCGGCACCCAGATCTCCAACACCCTCGACGGTACGAATGCCGGCTGCGCGTTCACCAGTACGGCGACGGTGGTCAAGGCGGGCTGCGGCACGGTCCGCGTCGACGGCACGGTCAGCAGCGTCACGCTCGCCGTGGACGCCCGTAACACCAAGGGCCAGCAGGAGTCCGACGGCGCACGCTTCATGGCCACCGTCGACGAGGACTTCTCCAACTCCGCCGCTCTGCCCGCGGCCGCGCACACCCTCTCCGACCTGAAGCTCGGCGCCCTGTCGACGGGCGACAGCCCGGACGCGGTGGTCACCGCCCCCGGTGTCAGAGCGGACGACGACGCGGACGGCGTCGCCTCGTGGCCGACCACCGGGTCGCAGAAGGCTGGTGAGCCTTACGCGGTGGACGTGGCGCTCACCTCGCCCTCGGCCTCGATCCTCGCGGGCTGGGTGGACTGGAACGGCAACGGCACCCTGGAGGACGGCGAGCGGGCCGAGGCCGCGCCCGCCGCCGGTGCCACCACCGCCCGGCTGAACTGGACGATCCCCGAGGACGTGAAGGGGGGCACGCATCAGGCCCGTATCCGCCTCGGACACGACGCCACCGACGTGCGCAAGCCGACCGGCTGGGCCGACTCCGGCGAGGTCGAGGACTACACGGCGCAGGTGACCAGGGCCGCAGGACTGGAGGTCGCCAAGAAGGCCGACACCACGACGCCGCGCCTGGGCGACGAGGTCCTGTTCACGGTCTCGGTGACGAACAAGGGCCCGGACGACACCACGAACGTAAAGGTCACGGACAAGCTCCCGGCCGGACTGACCTACGTCTCCGACGACTCGGGCGGGAAGTACGACGCGGCGAGCGGAGTGTGGAGCGTCGGGAACCTGAAGGCGGGGGAGACCAAGAGCTTCAACCTGGTGGCCGACACCACCAGACAGGGCGAGATCGTCAACACCGTGGGGCAGGCCGTCTCCGACGAGCTGAACCCCAGTACGAGCTCCGCCTCGGTGACGCTGAAGGTCGGCCCGGCCGGCGCCTGTCCGAAGATCTCGAACCTGACCAACGGCAGCTTCGAGGCACCGAAGAACACCCAGCCCGTGCAGTTCCGCGGCGACGCCAGCCAGCCGCCCCCGAACGTACCGGGCTGGCTCACCACCGCATCCGACCGCAAGATCGAGACCTGGCGCGGACCGAACCATCCGGCGGGCACGTTCCCGGCGGCCGACGGCGACCAGTGGGCCGAACTCAACGCCAACGAAGTGTCCACGCTCTACCAGGACTTGGCGACCACACCCGGCCTGACCATGCACTGGCGGATGTTCCACCGGGGCCGCAAGGGCGACGACACCATGCAGGTCCGCATCGGCTCGTCGGACGGCCCGCTGACCGCCCAGACGCCGACGGGTGCCTCCTCGCCGAACATCACCACCGGCATGGGCGCCTGGAAGGAGTACCGGGGTACGTACACGGTGCCCGCCGGGCAGCGCATCACCCGCTTCGCCTTCGCCGCCGTCAGCAGCGCGGGCGGCAACGACGCGGTGGGCAACTTTCTCGACGGCGTCCGCTTCGGCACACCGGCCTGCCTGGCACCGAAGAAGTCCGTGGTCAGGACCCCGGACCGGACTCCTTCACAGCCCACCGACATCCTGACCTACACCGTCGAGGCCACCAATGAGGGCGGTTCCGACGCCTTCGACGCCTTCCTGCGCGACCCGGTCCCCGCCAACTCCGACTTCGTCCCCGGCTCCATCTCGGTCACCGGGCCCGACGGGAGTACGACGGCGATCTCGGACGCCGACGGCTACGACAGCGCCAACAACCGCGTCACGGCCCCCATCGGCAGCGGCAACCCGCGCAAGGTGGCGCCCGGCGAGACCTGGAAGATGACGTACCAGGTCAAGGTCGGCAAGGTGCCGGGCGGCAGCAAGGTCGTCAACCAGGCCACGGCGGGCTGGAAGGACACGGCGGGCGCCCAGGACACCACGGAGCGCGAGACCAACACCACCGTCACGGACATCGACTCGACAGTGGACATCAGGGTCGAGGCCAGTGACGCGACGATCGCGCCGGGAGCCAGCGGCGAGATCACCCTGACGACGACCAACGACGGCCCCGACGACGCCGAGGGCGTCAAGACCGTCTACGAGATCCCGCCGGGCACCACGGTCGACACCTCGTCCCTGCCCGCGGGCTGCACCAGTACGGAGAGCGGCCCGGTCACCTGCGTCATCGGCGATCTGGCCGAGGGAGCCAGCGCGAAGCACACCATCACGCTGAAGGTCCCCGCGGACGCCGCACCCGGCACCGTCACGGGCACGGCGACGACCAGCACCACGTCCAACGAACCCGCCGAGTGGCTGGGCAACAACAAGGACACCAACAAGGTCACCATCGGCCGGCGCAGCATCGCGCTGGAGATCAAGAAGACCGCGGCACCCGACCCGGCCACCGTGGGCGACAAGGTCACGTACACCCTCACCACCACGAACAACGGACCGTCCGACGCGCTCAAGGTCAGGATCCAGGACACCGTCCCGGCCCACTTCACCGGCGTCGTCTGGTCGTGCAGGGCCAACGGGAGCACCGACTGCGGCTCCGGCACCGGCCCGGCAGTCGACACCACCGTCGCCAGGATCGAGGCGGGGAAGACGGCGGTCATCACGGTGACCGGCACCCTCCGGACCACCGCGGGCAATGACCCGGTCAGGAACACGGCGACGGCGACGGGCCCCACCGACGCCGATGACACCAACTGCCCCGACAAGAAGGGGCCGTGCGCGCACGAGGACGTGCACGAGCTGGGCACCAAGAGCCTGAAGCTCACCAAGTCGGTCTCGACCAGCGAGCCGCTGCCCGGCCAGGAGATCACCTACACGGTCCGGGTGGAGAACACCGGCTCACTGCCCTATACGGGGGCGTCGTTCGAGGACGACCTGAGCGATGTCATCGACGACGCGACGTACGTCACGGGCAGCGAATCGGCCGACATCGGCACCGCGCGGTACACCGCGCCGAAGCTGACCTGGCAGGGCGACGTTCCCGCCGGGGCCACCGCCACCGTCGTCTACAAGGTGAAGGTCGACTCGCCTCCGCAGGGCAACAAGGTCCTCAAGAACGCAGTCACTTCGGAGGTTCCCGGCACCAACTGCCCGCAGGGTTCGAAGGATCCGGAGTGCACCAGTCCGGGCGGTGAGGTCGCCGACCTGAGGTTCAAGAAGACCTCGGACGCCAAGTCCCCGATCAAGCTGGGCGACAAGGTCACGTACACGGTGACGATGTCGAACGAGGGCAGGGCCGACTACCCGGGCGCCCGGTTCGAGGACGACCTGTCGGACGTCATCGACGACGCGACGTACAACAACGACGAGTCGGCGACGTCGGGTTCGGTGTCGTACGCGGCGCCGAAGCTGACCTGGACCGGTGACGTTCCGGCGGGCGCTACGGTGACGGTCACGTACAGCGTGACGGTGAACAAGCCCGCCACCGGGGACGGCAAGCTCGACAACGCGGTGACGGGCCCGGAGGGCTCCAACTGCGAGAAGGGCTCCACCCACCCGGACTGCAAGACCCCGCCGGGCGGGGGCGACATCGCCGACCTGCGGGTCAAGAAGACGTCCGACGCCGAGTCCCCGGTCAACCCGGGCGACCAGGTCACCTACACGGTCACGGTGTCCAACCACGGCAAGGGCGACTACACGGGCGCCCGGTTCGAGGACGACCTGACGGGTGTCCTGGACGACGCGACGTACGACAACGATGAGTCGGCGACGTCGGGTTCGGTGGAGTACACGGCGCCGAAGCTGACCTGGACCGGTGACGTACCGGCCGGTGCCACCGTCACGGTCACCTACACCGTGACGGTGAAGCTGGGCGGGGACGCGCAGCTGCACAACCAGGTGGTCGCGCCCGACACCAACTGCGCTGCCGATGAGGCCACTTCGGCCCCCGAATGCAGTACGACGCTGGACATGCCCACCGTCGAGGTGTCCAAGAAGGCCGACAAGCAGAGCGCGCGGGCCGGGGACAGGGTCACGTACACCGTGACGCTGAAGAACACCGGCACCACCCCGGCGCTGGGCATGACGGTCCGCGACGACCTCACCGGCGTGGTCGACGACGCGGTCCTGGACACCGCGAGCCTGAAGGCGACCGCGAACCCGGCCGCACCGGTCGACGCGCCCACCTACGACGCCGCGGGCAAGCGGGTCGACTGGGCCGGGGACATCGCCCCCGGGGCGACGGTGACGCTGACCTACACGGTCACCGTGAAGCAGACCGGCGAGCTGGGCGACCACCTGCTGCGCAACGCGGTGACCACCTCGCTGGGCGGCTGCGCGGTCACCCGCCTGAACCGGGCGGCGTGCACCACTGCCACTCCGGTGGCCGCGCTCGCACTGCGCAAGACCTCGGACGCGAAGTCCCCGGTCAAGCCGGGCGACCAGGTCACGTACACGGTGACGCTGTCCAACCACGGCAAGGGCGACTACACGGGCGCCCGGTTCGAGGACGACCTGACGGGTGTCCTGGACGACGCGACGTACAACGACGACGAGTCGGCGACGTCGGGTTCGGTGTCGTACACGGCGCCCAGGCTGACCTGGTCCGGGACCGTCCCGGCCGGTGGCACGGTGACGGTCACGTACTCGGTGACCGTCGACAACCCGATCAAGGGGGACAAGCAGCTCAACAATGCGGTGACCGGTCCTGAGGGGTCGAACTGCGAGCCGGGCTCGAAGGCCCCGGAGTGCACCAGTCCGGGCGGGAAGATCGCCGACCTGCGGATCAAGAAGACGGCGGACAAGAACGACTCGGTGAAGTTCGGCGACACGATCACCTACACGGTGACCGTGTCCAACCCGGGCACGGCCGACTTCCCCGGGGCCACCTGGAGCGACGACCTGAGCGCGGTGCTGGACGACGCCGACTACCAGGACGACGCGAACGCCTCCTCGGGCTCAGTGTCCTACCAGGCACCCAAGCTGACCTGGACCGGCGACCTGCCGGCCGGCTCCACGGCGACGATCACGTACTCGGTCAGGGTCGGGCTCGGCGGCGACGGCAAGCTGCGCAACCTGGTGACCGCCGACCACGGCAACTGCACCCCGCAGCAGGCGGCCACGAACGCCGACTGCCACGTCGTGCACGAGAAGCCCGACGTCAAGGTCGCCAAGAGCGTCGACAAGACCGTGGCCAGGCCCGGCGAGAAGATCACCTACACCGTCACCCTGCACAACACCGGCGGCGTCCCCGCCCGCGGCGTGGACGCGATCGACAACCTGACCAACGTCCTGGACGACGCCACCCTGGACACGGCAAGCCTGACCGCCACCTCCGACCCGACCGCTCCCGTCCCGGCACCGGTCTTCGACGCCACGACCAACAAGCTCACCTGGCACGGCGACATCGGCGCCGGGGCCACCGTCACACTGACCTACACGGTCACCGTGAAGGGCCACCGGGACCTGGGCGACCACCTGATCACCAACACCCTGACCACGTCCCTGGACGGGCACCGCGCGCTGCGCGACGTCCGCCGCATCCACGCCACCACCACCAAGGTGGCCACCATGGAGCCGGCCAAGTCCTCCGACGCGGGCAAGGACGTCCGCCCCGGCGACAAGGTCACGTACACGGTGAAGATCACCAACAAGGGCACCGCCCGCTACACCGGCGGATCCTTCACCGACGACCTGACCCACCTGCTCGACGACGCGACGTACAACAACGACGCCCGCGCGAGCGGCGGCACCGTCGCCTACCAGGCCCCCGAGCTGACCTGGAACGGCGACATCGAACCGGGCGCCACGGTCACCGTCACCTACTCGGTCACCGTACGGCCGCTGGGCGCGGGCGACGGGAAACTCACCAACTGGGTGACGGGCACCAGCCCGGGCGCAGGCTGCCCGGCATCCGGCAACGACCCGGAGTGCAAGACGCCGCCGGTACCGGTCAAACCGACCGACCCGACCGGCCCGACGAAGCCGACTGACCCGACCAAGCCGACCGATCCGACCGGGCCCACGAAACCCACGAAACCCACGAAGCCGACGGGTGGATCCCTGCCCGACACTGGCGCCGGTACCTCGACGGAGTGGCTGACGTGGCTCGGGATGGTGGCAGGCGCGGCCGTACTGACCGGCACCACCCTCGTACTCAGGCGCCGGTCCGCCCACCGGAGCGGCCGCTGACCCTGACAGCCAAGTCCGGATCTTCCGGATCTTCCGGAAGATCCGGAAGGTAGCGAGGACACCGCGGGGCGGTACGGGAAGCAGCCCGTACCGCCCCGCCCCATACGGACGCGCGACGGACGGAATCGACGAACTGAGCGTCAGCTTTCCCGGTCCCCGGTCCCCGGTCGGACGGGACGGGCGGGCCAGCGGCGGATCAGCAGTGGATCAGCGCAGTCCGGCGAAGAGATCGTTCTCGGGTACGGCCGCGCCGGTGGTGTCCTTGACCCGTAGGAAGGTCTCCATGCCCATCAGCTCGCCGAACCTCTCCTTGCCCATCTTGAGGAAGAAGATGTTCTCGCCCTGGCTGGCGTGCGCGGCCAGCGCATCGAACTTCTGGCCGCTGAATCCTGTGGTGTCCACCCACGTGGTGATCTCATCGTCGGGGAGGCCGATCTCGGCCATCGCGGCGGCCTCGGCGGGATCCGGCTCCGGCTCCGGCTCCGGCATGTCCTCCTCCTGGAACTCCCGCATGGTCTCCCCGAACCGCTGCATCGCCGAGCGGGGCATCGTCGTCCAGTACACCTTCGGCGTCAGGCCGGTCATCTCCAGGGCCGCCATGGTGATGCGGTGGGCCTGGATGTGGTCGGGGTGGCCGTAGAAGCCGTTCTCGTCGTAGGTGACGACCACATCGGGCCGGTAGTGCCGCATGAGCTCCGCGAGTCGGGCGGCGCCTTCCGCCACGGGGGTCTGCCAGAAGGAACCGGGAGCGTCGTTGCTCGGCCAGCCCATCATCCCGGAGTCGGCGTAGTCCAGCGTCTCCAGATCGCTGATCTTCAGGACGTCACAGCTCTCCTGGAGTTCTTTACGGCGCATCAGGGCGACGGCCGCCGGATCGTGCCCGGGGTCGCCCGGTTTGACACCCCCCGGCCCGTCACCGCAACCGCCGTCGGTACAGGTCACGAGAACCGTGCGGACGCCTTCCGCCGCGTACCGCGCGAGGACCCCTCCGGTCCCGGTGGCCTCGTCGTCGGGGTGGGCGTGCACTGCCATGAGCGTCAAGGGCCGGTCAGTCATGAAACAGTCCTCCTGCAGAGATACGTCTTGGTCCGAGCGCGCGGCGGTCGTACCGCGATCCGGGGGCCCGGAACCCGGCAGGGCGGACGACCTCGCGCTCTCCGTGCTCCCCACCGGTGCGGCGCCGGCCCCTCGGTCGATGCAACCGCGCCGCACGGGCCGCCTGTTCCCGTACCGGCCGCTCGGCTTTCGAGCAGATCGCACGCGGACCTCGTTCACGTACCTGGCGCAGGGCGCTCGAACCGCCCCGGACAACAACAAAGCCCCGGGCCGCCGGCCTGGGGCTTTCGTGTGTGCTGCGTGGCGCGGGTGACGAGAATCGAACTCGCGCTCTGAGCTTGGGAATCATCCAGTACTTCAACTAGTAAAGGGCCTCTGACCCGGGAATCGTTGCTTCGGGCTTGTGCCGGACGCTGTTGCTGAACCCCGGTATTGACCGCTGTTTGCCGCTCCGACTGGCACGCTATGGCACGAGTCCTGGTACGTGGCTGCGAAGTCGGGTTCGGCCAGGCTGCTGAGGAAGGGTAGCGGGGCATACCCGTAATCCCTGTCCGGGGCGATGGCCGTTCGGTTGTCCCGCAGGCCGGGTCGGTGCCGCTGGTCGAGACAGTCCGCAAGACGGGGCTGGGCGGTTCGATATCGGCGGCGCTGGTGCCGTGGCGCAAGCCGTGGGCGGTGCACGACCCGGGCAAGGACTGCTGGATGTCGCGCTCGCGACGGCTCTTGGCGGAGACTGCCTGGCCGATGCCGCAATGCTGCGGGCCGAAGTGGGCTCGCGGGTGCGGGAGTTGGCCGGGGTAAGCGGCCCGGTCCGCCGAGGGTGGCGCAAGGCTGCCCCCGAAGGCGTGGTGGGGGCTTGCGGAAAACCTTGCCGGAAACTCGTTGGTCGAGTTCTGGCGCGGAACCGTAAACGCCTTGTTCGGGCGATAGCCAACTGACCCCGAGGGCGGCTTTGTTATTCGCGATTCAATCATTCTCGGGTAATTGATCGCATGCTGGTAACATGCGCGCCCGTTTCTACGCTTTTTGGCAAAGGAAGGCAGCGCAAGCACTGTGACCGAATCTCAGGGGCGGCGGCCGGGTGGCTTTGTGCAGGAGTTCTCGACACGGGAGGGGCAACGGGGGACGAGGGTCGACTGGCAGGAGCTGGTGCGGGACTCGTTCGGCGGGGCGCAGGTCGATCCGCTGCGGGGGTCGGAGATCTCCGGGACCATCACACAGTGCAGGCTCGGGGAGGTGCAGGTGTCAACCGTCGACGTCGATCCGCATCTCCTGGTGCGCGACCAGGTGCGTGCGGCGGACCGGAGTTGCCGCTATGTGAGTCTGTGCAGCGTTGTAAACGGGGAGGTGTACGTCGATCAGGACGGGCGGCAGTCGCTGGCCGGGGCCGGGAGCCTGATCGCCTTCGACGGGACGCGCGAGCATGCGTTCATGACGGACGAGCGGCTGCGGATGATCGTACTGCTGCTGCCGCATGACGGGACCGGGCTCACGCCGGGCGCCTCGCGGGCTCTGACCGTGGCGCCGTGGCGTGGTGACCGGGGGGTCGGCGCCCTGCTGCAGCAGATGCTGGGCGGAGTGATGGGGCGGGTCGGGGAGTTGGAGGGCTCCCGCGGGGACTCCGTCGCGGTCGGCAGCAGCATCTCCCATCTGGCGTCCGCACTGTTCGCCGAGCGCCTCGGCGGAGTCCCCGACGAGCAGCCCGGCGGTCCGAACCTGGCCCTCTTCCTGCGGATACAGACGGGCGCCCGTACACAGCTCGGCGATCCCGAGCTCGACTCGGCCGCCCTCGCCCGACGGCACCACATCTCGCTGCGGTATCTGCAGCTGCTGTTCCAGGAGCAGGGAACGAGTCCCGCGCGGTGGATCAGGGAAGAGCGGCTGCGCGGGGCCTACCGGGAGCTGGTTGATCCGCGGTTCGCGCAGCACACGGTCGGGGCGGTCGGGCAGCGCTGGGGGCTGCCGGACGCCTCGCAGTTCAGCCGCCTCTTCCGGGCCCGGTACGGAAGTACGCCCAGTGCCGTTCGGGCTCTGCGCGGTTCCGCAAGTGGCGCTGCGCTTCTCGACTAACCAGCGGTGAGCGCCGCGGCCTAGCGTCGGGAGCGACCACGCAAAGCCCTCTGCCAGGAAGGTCGTTCAGCGCCTTGACGGAACAACTTCTCTCCCCCGCACCGGAGTCCGCCGCCTTTCCGCGGGTCGACCCGGGAGAGTTCCGCTCTCTCATGGCCACGTTCCCGACCGGTGTGTCCGTTGTCACCACCGGCCGTGCGGGGGAGGGGGTATGGGGACTGACCTGCTCCTCCGTGGCGAGTGTCTCTGTCGAACCGCCGACGCTGCTGGTGTGCCTACGGCGCGGCAGCAAGACCCTCGATCCGCTGCTGCGGATCGGGACGTTCGCGGTGAACCTGCTGCACGGCGGCGGCCGCCCCGCAGCCGAGCTGTTCGCCTCCAGTGCCGCGGACCGCTTCGGACGGGTCGAGTGGGAGCTCGACCCGTCCTTCGGGGGTCCGCATCTCGTCGCCGACGCACACTCCATCGCGGACTGCCGGGTGGCCAGGACCCTTCAAGTCGGAGACCACACCGTGGTGTTCGGCGAGGTGTACCGCGTCACTCAGGACGCGGCCGAGGAGGCCGGCCCGCTGCTCTACGGGATGCGGCGATTCGGCGAGTTCTAGACTGCCCCCACACGCAAGGCATTCCAAGGTCGAAAACTTAATATGCCTTCGTTCTACCCGCCTCGCGACGGGTTGAGCCTTGGGTTTCTGTCCTTCGTGTTACGTTGTGCGTCGCTTGCTCGCGGGCATGGCGGCGTCGGCCCGCCGAGGTCGTTCTCTCCTGCTCTTTCCTGCCGGGTTGTTCGATGAGCGTGCTCACTTTCAAGCGGTGTACGGCTTTCCACCCGCAGCGAAGGAGCATTCCCCATGGCCTTGGATCTGGCCCGCCGTCGTTTCGTGCTCGGTTCGGGGGCGGTCGTCGGGGCCGCCGCCGCAGCGTCGGCCGTCGCCTCCACGGGTACGGCTCGCGCACTGCCCCCGAGCGGGCCCGTCTCGTACACGGACCGACGAGGCCGGATCGACTGGCGGGCGGTACGCGACGAATTCCGTCTGGACCGCTCCTGGACGCACCTGGCCGCCTTCCTGCTCACTTCCCACCCGCGCACCGTGCGCCAATCCATCGACCACTACCGGGAGTTGATGGACCGCGATCCGGTGTGGATCTGGGACCACTTCGACGCCGAATCGGCGCGGGTGCGCACCTCGCTGGCCGGCTACACCGGGGGCCGGCCCGATGAGATCGCTCTCACGCCCAACACCACGGTCGGCATCGGCCTGGTCTACAACAGCCTGAACATCCGCCCCGGGCAGGAGATGTTCATCAGCGAGCACGACCACCCGGTGCACCGGTGCACGGTCGACCTGGTGGCCCGTAGGTGCGGGGCGGTGGTGCGGGACGGCAAGCTCTACGACACCCCGGCCAAGGCCTCCGCGACCGAGGCAATGGAGCGGCTGCGCGCGGCCATCGGACCCAAGACCCGTACGGTCGGCGCGACTTGGGTGCACTCCAGCACCGGTGTGAAGCTGCCGATCCCCGCCCTCGCCGAGGTGGTGGCCGAGGCCAACCGGGGGCGGGCGGAGGAGGACCGCTGCTTCCTCGTCGTCGACGGGCTGCACGGTTTCGGCATCGAGGACGCCGACGCGGCGCGCCTGGGCGGGGACTTCTTCATATCCGGCACCCACAAGTGGCTGTTCGGGCCGCGCGGCACCGGATTCGTCTGGGGCCGCCCCGAGGCCTGGAAGCAGCTGTCACCGGTGATCTCGGCGACGTACCCCAAGCACGACCAGAACAGCCCGACCGGGCCGGCAGACATCGCCCCCGGCGCCTATTTCGCCTTCGAGCACACCTTTTCCGTGCCGGCTGCCGTCGACTTCCACCAGAAGCTCGGACGGCGCCCGGTCCAAGAACGCATTCACGGGCTCAGCACCCAGGTCAAGGAAGGGCTCGCCGATATTCCCGGTGTCACCGTGCACACCCCTCTGAACCCGGCCATGTCGTCAGGCATGACCTGTTTCGAGATCGACGGGATCGCACACCAGGAAGTCATCGACCAGCTGAAGGCGCGGCGCATTCGGGCCAGCGTGGCCGCGTACCGTGTCCACTATCCAAGGATCGGCACCGGCATCGTGAATTCTCCCGAGGAAGTCGACCACACGCTCGCCGCCATCCGGGACATCGCCGAACGGAAGTGACGGGGGACGGCATGAAGATCGGTGAGCTGGCCCGCCGCACCGGGGTCTCCACCCGGCTGCTGCGCTACTACGAGCAGCAGCAACTGCTGCACCCGCAGCGCGAGTCCAACGGCTACCGCAGCTATCCGGAGGGCTCGGTAGAGCGGGTCGAGCAGATCAGAGGGCTGCTTCAGGCGGGGCTCTCCACCCAGGTCATCCGAGAGATCGTGCCGTGTTTCATCGGTTCGGGCGCGGCGATGCGGCCCATCATCGATCCCGTACTCGCCGCCAACCTCTCCGTCGAACTGGCCGTCATCGAGCGGCGGATCGACGTCCTGGTACGCAATCGCGATGCCATTCGCGCCTACGTCGACGCGGCGGCCGAGGCCGACCCCGAGAACCCGCACGACGACAGCCGGCACAGACACTGCGGGTAATCCCGTTCCGCCCGACTTGACCTTGACACCAATGGCAAGGCCTACGGTCGCTCACGTGCGCGCCCGCCGACTGCGCCGCTCCTCGCGCAGCCGCTCGCATTCCGCGCACTTCCATGAGATCGAAGGACTTGACCATCATGAAACGCGCCTATCCAAGCTGGCTGTTCCTACTGTTTCTGACTCTCCTGGCCACGGCCACCGATGAATTCATCATCGCGGGTGTGCTCAAGAGCATTGCCGCGGACCTCGACGTCAGCGTCTCGGCCGCCGGGCAGCTGGTGACGGTGTTCGCCGTCGTCTACGCCCTGGGCGCCCCGACACTGGCAGTGATATTCGAGCGATTCGCCAAGCACATCGTCATGGTCGTGGGGCTGAGCGCTTTCGTCGTGGCGAACATCGGTGCGGCCCTCGCCCCCGACTACTGGACGCTGATGGCAGCCCGGGTGGTGGCCGCCCTGGCCGCGGCCGTCGTGACCTCGGCGGCCTTCACCATGACCGCGATGGGCGCGCCGGAGGGCCAACAGGGCCGCTACATCGGCGTCGTCACTGCCGGGATGACGACCGCCCTGTTCACCAGCGTGCCGATCGGCTCCTGGCTGGGCGGCTCGTTCGGGTGGCGGGCGACGTTCTGGCTGATTGCCGGGGTCGGGCTGGTGGCCGCGCTGGGCCTCCTGGTGTCCGCGCCGCGCATCGCGGGCAGCACGCCCGCACCGCTGCGTACCCGGCTCGGCCCGCTGCGCGACCCCGCAGTGCTCCGTCTGATCACGGTGACGTTCCTGCTGGCCGGCGGCGGCCTGATGTTCTACACCTACCTCGGCGAGTTCACCGGCGAACTCGCGGGCGGCTCCTACGGTTTGCTCTCGGTGATGCTCCTCATCGTGGGCGTCGCCGGACTCGTCGGGGCCCTGGTGACCGGGCGGATCACCGACAGCATGGGCCCGGCGCGCACCCTGCGCATGGTCGCCGGTGGCCTGACCGTGGCCCTCGCGCTCGCCGCGGCAGTCGGCTTCGCCGGGCTCGGCAGCCCGGTCGCCGTGGGCATCGTGGTCGCCCTCTACGCGATCTTCGCCTGGGGCTTTCCACCGCCCATCCAGGGCAGCATCCTGCGTACCGTCGGCCCGGAGGTGGGCATGACCGCGCTCGCCCTGAACATCTGCGCCCTCTATCTCGGCACCGGTGCCGCGGGCACCATCGGCGGCGCCATCATCGGGCTCTCGGACGTGAAGTGGCTGCCGGTGGTCGGCGCCGTGATGGTGGCGCTCGCCTTCCTCATCGCGCCGCGCCGTACGCCCGAGCAGGCCACAGGGGCGCAGGCGGACGCCGGCCGGGAGCCGCAGGAGCAGCAGGCGGGCGTCTGAGGGTCGGCACGTGAAGGCGAGCGCCTGAAGGCAGGCACCTGAAGGCAGGCACCCGAAGGCAGGTGCCCGGCTCACCGACCGGCCCTCGCCACGGGTGGTGCGGTCGCCCTTGCGCGGTTGCGCAAGGGCGTCTGCGCGTTCTGCCTAACACCGCATCGGCCGTCACTTCTAGCGTCGGTCCTGACCGGTGGAGATACGTGCCGCCGTACGCCGTGGTGACGTGGCGCTGTGCGTCGTCAGGTACCGCCGTACGTCCCCGTCCCGCCACCGCCGTGCAGACTTCCCAACACAAGGTGTGCCGATGCCCGAGTCCCTCGCGATGCCCGATTCCCCCGCCCCGTACCGGGCCGACCTGCTCAAATCGCTGTCCGCGGCGGCGGAGGCGGTGGGCGAGGACCGGGTGGTCCGCGCCTCCGACGACGGTTCGGTGCCGCTGCCCGCCACGGCGAACGTGAGCATGTTCCCGCCGCGCGAGGTGCACGCCGTGATCCGGCCGCGCAGCGTCGACGAGGTCCGCCAAGTCGTCGCGGCCTTCGACCGGTTCGGGGCGGGGCGCGGCCTGCACGCCGTCTCCACCGGGCGCAACTGGGGCCTCGGCTCCCGCGAGAGCGCCCACGACGGCGTGGTCACCCTCGACCTCGCCGGCCTCGACCAGGTGCGCGATCTCCACACCGAGGACGGCTGGGCCGTCATCGAACCCGGCGTGACCCAACTGCGCCTGGCCCAGCTCCTCGACGGCAGCGACCGCATGCTGAACGTGACCGCCTCCTCCGGCCACACCAGCGTCCTGGGCAACATGGTCGACCGCGGCGTCGGCCTGCGCCACCAGCGCACCCTGGACCTGGCCGGGCTCGAAGTGGTCCTGCCGGACGGCGAGTTGATCCGGGTGGGCTGGTGGCCGCACAAGAACGGAGCCACCGCCGTCAACCCGCAGGGGCTCGGCCCGTCGCCGCTCGCCCTGTTCACCCAGTCCGACCTCGGTGTCGTCACCGCTGCGAGCGTCCGCCTGCTGCCCCGGCCCGAGGCCCAGTGCGTGCTGCGCCTCGGCTTCCCGCACGACCGGCTCACCGCGGCCATCGACGAGCTGCGCCGCTGGACCTCGCAGGGCCTGGTCTCCGGAGTCCTCAAGGTGTACGACCAGGTCGCCACCCAGTCGTACGGCGGCGAGGTCGGCGAGTACCTGGCCCACCTGTGCGTCGACGGCACCGCGCGTTCCGTCGAAGCGCTCAGCCGGGTGATCGCCGAAGAGGCCGCCGCCAGCGGCCTGTTCACCCGGATCACCCGCTCCGACGAGCAGCCGCCCACCGAGGACGACAAGGTCGGCCGGGCCGTCGAGCACGCCTATCGCGGCGACCCCTCGCACAACGAGGCCATGCTGTTCTCCGCCGTCGGCCAGGATGCCGAGCGGGTCGACAGCGAGGGCGGCGGCTGGCTGTTCTTCCTGCCGCTGATCCCGTTCACCGGAGCGTCCGTCACCCACGCCCAGGACCTCCTGGACCAGGTGCACGCCGAGACGGGGGTGCGCCCCGGCTCCACCATCAACGCCCTGGACCCCGACGTCATCGACCTCGTGGTGTCCTTCCGCTTCCCGCGCACGGAGCAGGACGCCGAGCGCGCCCACCGCGCCCTGGACCGTACCTACGAACTGTTCTCGGAGGCCGGATTCCTGCCCTACCGGCTGGACGCCGACCACTCCCAGTGGGTGGACCGGCTCTCGCCCGACGCCGGGGCGCGCACCTTCGCACGCCGCCTCAAGCAGTTCGTCGACCCCAACGGGACCATCGCGCCCGGCCGTTACTCCTGACGGGGGCAGAGCACCAGTGACCGCTGGCACGGCCGTCGACGTACGGCACATCGACGGCGCCGACCTGCCGCAGTGGGTACGCGCCTGGAACACCGGCTATCTGCGGCCGGGAGCCGGGGACGACGACATCGAGTTCCTGTCCGACAGCCTCGCCGGGGACCGCCTCATCGGGGCCTTCGACAAGGACCTGTGCGTGGGCACGTACCGCAGTTCCGCCCAGGAGCTGACCGTGCCCGGCGGCGCCTCGCTGCCCGCCGCCGCCATTTCCAAGGTGAGCGTCGCCGCCACCCACCGCCGCCGCGGGCTGCTCGGCCGGATGACCGAGCAGGACCTGCGCGACACCGCCGACCGCGAGGTGCCGCTCGTCGTCCTCGACGCCGCCCAGTACCCGCTGTACGGCCGCTTCGGCTTCGGACCCGCCACCTCCATGGCCTGGTACGAGATCGACGTGCACCGCGCGGGCATCGACCCCGCCTGGGCGAGCGCCGCCCCCGGCGTACAACTCGTCGACGCGGCCGCCTACGCCAAGCTCGCCCCACAAGCGTACGAACGCTTCCGCACCACGCAGGCCGGAGCACTGCGCCGCGACGACACCTGGTGGCAGGAGGCCACGGGGCAGCGGATCAGCCCCGGTTCCTCCTGGACCGAGCCGTTCTACGCCGTCCACGAGGATCCCGCCGGCGGCGGGATCGACGGCCTGCTCTGCTTCACCGCGGAGGAGACCTGGCAGTCGATGCTGCCCCGGACGCCCTTGTACGTACGGGACTTGGTCGCCGCCACCCCTCAGGCGGAGCGGGCGCTGTTCCGGTACGCGGTCACCGCCGACTGGGTCAGCACCGTCCATCTGCCCTACCGCGCCCCCGACACCCTGCTGCCGCAGTGGCTCGGCAACCCGCGCGCCGCCCGGATCACCGCACTCAGCGACTACATGTGGCTGCGCATCCTCGACGTGCCGCGCGCCCTGGCCGCACGCGGCTACGCCGCCGAGGGCGCACTGGTGCTCCAGGTCGACGACGCGGCGGGACACGCACAGGGCCGTTGGCTCCTGGAGGCCGGCCCCGACGGCGCCGACTGCGCCCGCAGCGCACGCCCGGCCGACCTGCAGCTCGATGTACGAGACCTGGCCCGTCTGTACCTGGGTGAGGAAACGGCCGTACGCCTGGGGCAGTTGGGGCTGGCCCAGGAGCTGCGCCCCGGCGGCCTCGCACGGGCCGACGCGCTGTTGCGCACCGCCCGTCGCCCCTGGTCGCCGCGGGCGGCCACGGGGAACGCGGCGCTGCAGGCGCGTCCCTGCTGACTGCCCACCGGCCGCCCCCGCTGACGGCCGACCGGGCCGGCCGTACCCAGATCGATCCCTCTCCACCGAACCGAAAGCCTGAAAGGCGCCAAGTCATGGCAGACACCGGGTTCCTCGAACCGACGAAGACGACGGAAGACGCGTCGGACACCCGCCAGGGCACCGGCCCCCGCACCGCCGACGAGGTCCTCGACCGCGTACGCAAGGCCGTCCCGGTCCTGCGCGAACGCGCCGCCGAGATCGAGCGTGAGCGTCAACTGCCGGACGATGTAGTGCAGTTGCTGAAGGACGCCGGGGCCTTCCGGATGACCATGCCCCGTTCCTGGGGCGGCCCCGAGCTGACGTCCGTACAGCAGACCGAGGTCATCGAGACCCTTGCCACCGGTGACACCTCCGCCGCCTGGTGCGCCATGATCGGCTCGGACACCGGCCTGTACTCGGGCTACCTGGAGGATTCCGTCGCCCGCTCCATGTTCGCCGACCTGGACACGGTCTGCGCCGGGTTCATCGCCCCCGCAGGCCGGGCCGAGCGGGTTCCCGGCGGCTACCGGGTCAACGGGCGCTGGCCGTTCGGCAGCGGCATCACGCACTCCGACTGGGTGGCCGCCGGCTGCCTCGTCCAGGACGGCGGCACGGTGGAGCAGGACCCCGAGGCGGAGGGGCCGCACTGGCGCATCGTGCTGCTGCCCACGAAGGACGTGCAGATCCTCGACACCTGGTACACCACCGGCCTCGCGGGCAGCGGCAGCCGGGACTACGAGATCACCGATCGGTTCGTGCCGGAGGAGCACACCTTCCACCTCCTGGTGCCGCGCCGCGAAGGACCGCTGCACGCGATGCCCGACGCGCACATCCGCAACATCGCCGGAGTGCCGCTCGGGGTGGCCCGCGCCGCCCTCGACCACGTCCGTGCGCTGGCCGTCGGGCGCATCGACCGGGCGACCGGCGAGCTCTGGTCGAAGGGCTACCGCGTCCAGACCGTCGTGGCCCGTGCCGAGATGGCCCTCGGGGCCGCGCGCAGCGCCGTCTACACCAGCCTGGAGCGCCAGTGGGAGCGCCTCGAAGCAGGCGAGACCCTCACGGCAGACGAACGCAGCGCGACCGTACTCGCCCGCTACCACGCCTTCCACACCGCCCGCTCGGTCGTCTCCGACCTGTACGACCTCCTCGGCGGCTCGGCGATCTACCAGCGGCGCTCCCCGCTCGACCGGTGGATGCGCGACCTGAACACCATCTGCCAGCACGCTGCCACGGGCGACCAGAACCTGCAGGCCGCGGGTGACTTCCTGCTGAACGGCAATCCGCCGAGCAAGCTCATGCACTGGTGAAGCAGATGACCGACGGCGGGACACCGGAGCAGGCGGACCGCCGACCCGCCCTGAAATCCCGGCACTTGACCATGATCGGCCTCGGCGGGGTGATCGGGTCCGGCCTGTTCGTCGGCTCGGGCGCCGGTATCGCAAGCGCCGGACCGGGGATTCTGCTCTCGTTCATGCTGGCCGGGGCCCTGGCCACCCTCGTGATGCGGATGCTCGGCGAACTCGCCGCAGCACTGCCCGACAGCGGATCGTTCTCGGCGTACGCGGAACGGGCGTTCGGCAGCTGGGCAGGGTTCACGGTGGGCTGGCTGCACTGGTGGACCCTGTGCATCGCCATCGCCGCCGAGGCCACGGCGGCGGGCGCGGTGCTGCACGGGCTGGCGCCCGCCGTCCCGCACTGGTGCTTCACGCTGGCCGTGATGTCGCTGTTCACGGTGCTCAACCTCGCCGCGGTGGGCGTCTTCGGGGAGTTCGAGTTCTGGTTGGCGGGCATCAAGGTGGCGGCCCTGGTGGGCTTCCTCGTCCTCGGTGCGCTCGCCATCGCGGGGCTGCTCCCCGGGGTCGAGGCCCCGGGGACCTCCCTTCTCACCGGCCACGGTGGGTTTCTGCCGCACGGCTGGGCCGCGGTCGTCACCGGCTTCGTGACGGTCCTGTTCAGCTTCGGCGGCATGGAGGTCGTGGCCATTGGGGCGGCCGAGTCGCGTGATCCGTCGACCGCGGTGGTACGGGCGGTGCGCGCGACGCTCTGGCGGATCCTGCTGTTCTTCATCGGCAGCATCGCAGTGATCGTGATGCTGCTGCCGTGGGATTCGGCGGCGGAGGGGCGCAGTCCGTTCGTCGCGGTCCTGGACCGCCTCGGTATCCCCGCAGCTGCCGGAATCATGGACGTGGTGATCCTGGTCGCGCTGCTGTCCGCGCTCAATGCGAACCTCTACGCCGCCTCGCGCATGGTCCGCTCCCTGGCCGACCGCGGCGAGGCTCCTCGCAGGATGGCGGCCGTCTCCCGCCGCGGCGCCCCGTGGCCGGCGGTGTTGCTCTCCACCGGCCTCGGCTTCGTCGGCGTGCTGCTGACCTGGCTCTCCCCCGACACGGTCTTCCCGTTCCTGGCCACCTCCATCGGCGCGACCATGCTCTTCGTGTGGCTGGCGATCGTCGGTTCCCAGATCGTGCTCCGTCCCCGCCTCGAACGCGAAGCCCCGCACACCCTGCGGGTACGCATGTGGGGCTTCCCCTATCTGTCCTGGGTCGCGCTCGCGGTGATCATCGCGGGCATGGCCCTGATGGCGACCAGCGATCGGACCCGTCCGCAGCTCCTGTCCACCTCGGTCGTGGTCGCCGTCCTGCTCGCCGTCGCAGCCGCCCGCGCCCGACGTTCCCGGGCCGACCGGGCGGGGAAGACGCACATTCCCGAGGGACCGGCGCGCGCCCCGCTCCAGGAGCCGCACGGTGTCCTCGTCGTCGGCTCCGTTTCCGATGGCGGAGCGGACCTTCACCGGGACCCCAGCCCGAACGGCCTGCGCAGGCGACCACGCGACGGCATCGCTCCCGGCGAGTGACGACGGCCAGGGTGCCGGTACACGTCGTCCGAACCAGTTCCCGGAGGAGGTGATGCGCCGGGGTGCGGTCCGGTGGCGATCACCCTGGGCCTGACCTCCTGCCAGGGCGATGCCGCAGCCGGTTGGTCAGCCCCTCGCATCTCAGCTGGAGCGGGTTCGTCGGGAGAGCAGGAACATCCCCGAAGGCCGATCCGGCATCGTGGTGGGGGACCTTGTTGAGGGCGAGGTCGGCGAGCAGAGCTCCGGCTTGCAGGACGGTGCGGCCGTAGCGGCGGACCATACTCATGGCGAGCCAGGCCGGCCAGCCGTGTTTGCCGCCCGCGGTCAGCGGCAGGGTGATCAGCAGCAGGCCGAGCGCGGAGAGGAGCATGCCGTACGGATGTCGACTTGGACGCGGTGGGCATCTGGGTGGACCGTGCTGAGCCGGAGAAGGCTCCGGACGGGCTGCTTTCGTCGTGAAGCGGGGCAAGCCGTTCCGGCGCTCCACCTTCGGGCGGAAGTGGCACAGGGCCCGCGCTGCGGTCGGCTTGCCGGAGGGGTTCCGGTTCTACGATCTCCGGCACCGGGCACACCCTGTCGACCCGCTCCGGTGCCACGCTGAAGGACACCATGGTGCGTGCCGGCCAAGAAGCTGGACAAGACGATCCGCAAGGTGCGCAAGGAGTCGGCGAAGAAGCGGGGCGATCAGTCATCGGGCACGGATCGGGCACGCGGTACCTGATCCGGTCTACACAACAACAAAGCCCCGGGCCGCTGGCCTGGGGCTTCAAGGTTCGTGCTGTGGAGCGGGTGACGAGAATCGAACTCGCGCTCTGAGCTTGGGAATCACTCTGCACTTCGACTTGAGGATGCCCCCTGACCTGGGAAGACGCCCGCTCGCGGCCATTCCCCCACGGCTCCGGTGAATCCCCTGGTGACCGCTGTTTACCGTTCCTACTGGCACGTTGTGGCACGACACTGTGTGCGGCGCGAATGACAGGTTCGTCCTGGCACTCCCCGGGGTCCGGGTTTCTCGGATGCGTTCGACGTCGACTGATATCGCGGACCAGCGTGCGGGCGTCGGGAAGCGGCTCGGCGGTGGGCGTCATTCAGCCAATCTCTCCTCAGATCACCTAGTTGCGCGCATTGCGGCCTTTGTGGTCTGGCGGCCCTCGCCATTCACCGTGAAGATGCCCGGCGTAGTAGAGGACGGGGGATGGGCATGGCTTGGGGGCTGCGTGCTAGGGAGGGGACGCCATCAGAAGTAGTGGAAGGTCCGGCGGTTCCGACCAACGGGGGCGCGTCGTCGACTGGTGCGGCAGAGACTGCAGGCAGGGAGCCCTCCGCATCGGAGGTGACCCGGCTCCTCTGCCAGGCGGTCTACGCGCGTCCTGACAACGTGATGGCGCTCAGGGGATGGTGGCGCAAGGTTCGGGGAAAGGAAGGATCGCCGAAGAAGCCGCGTCGCAGTGCGCGGAGGCGTATCTATCTGGACGGCAGCGATGACTGCCCTCCCTTGGGCGAGCCGAAGGCGCAGTGGGTCATCGACCATGTGCTGCACGGGCCTCCACTTCCTGTGCCGTCGTACGGGTTCGATCTCGTTCCAGTGATGGCGCACAGCCTCCGGGCGCGCAGGCGGCGGTGGATGCGGCGGATATGGGTTGTCGTCGTGATCGCGTTGACCGGATATGCGATGCCGTGGACGACCGCCGTCTGGGGCGCTGCCGTTCTTCTCGCACTGACGGTGCGGTGGGCTGCACATCGAGCGGCTCGCAGAGGGCGGCTTACCCGCCTGGCACGTTCTCCTCGCTTGGCGTACCTCGTGCTGTGCGCACCATGGGTGCTGGCCTTACTGCCGTACGAGGTCGATGGCGAGCTGCTTGGATTCCGTCTGGGGCTGGGCGTTCTGCCGTTCGTCCTTATGGCCGGAGCGGGGTTGATATACGCGATGGACCGGTTGGTCGCACGGGCGGCCGTGGGCGTACTCGTACGAGAAGGCGTGTCGTCTGACCGTCTGCCGTGGGTCGGTCCGAGAGCCAGCCGCCGGATGTCTGAGACTCGGAAGGACCAGACCCGACCGGAGTTGCCGTACGACTCGATGGAACGCTTCGTCGGTGCCGGGCGTGATGTGTGGGGACCTGTACACATCAACATCCCTTTGCAGGCAAAGGAGCAGGAAGAATCGGTCAAGGAGCTCGGAGACGCGGACCTGTTGCGTCGTGTCGGCCGGGCCTTGAACGAGCTGGGTCGTGGCGCGCGAGAGATTACCGATCCGCTCCCTGGCTTCTCCATGACTGAGGTGGTCGGACTTCCGTCGGCTTTGTGGCTGCAGCGCACTCGTGCAGAAAAGGTGGAGCTTCCGGACCTGAGCGGATTGGGTCGTAGGTCTCCTTCGAGCCGGCCGGATCGGCTCTACCTGCGAGCGCAGTGCATCAGCTGGGATGGGCAGGTCGCGGTCAGCGTGTTCGTCCACGCCGCGCTGGAGGCTGGTGATCTGCGATTGACTGTACGTCCCCACGTCATGACACCCCTCCACAACGAGCTGCGTGGCACTGCCGTGCCGGTCGGCAAGCGCGGAGTGCGCTTGCTCGGGTGGCTGACGGCGCAGTCATTTCTTGACGCTCTGATGGGGCCCGTCGCCCTGTGGCGGCTGGTCGCCAGACTGGGTAATAGGGCCGATGGTCGTACTGAAGAAGCGGATCCGGTCAGCCTGCGCGATCGGTACTCCATGGAAGAGCTCACGGACATGCACCAGAGCGACGATGCCAAGCGGCATGTGGTCCTGATGCAGTCGTGCGTCTTCCGGACCGTCGCCATCTACCTCGACGAGCGGGGAATCGATACCGCCGCCTACGAACAGCAGGTGGCCGCGGTCATCACCAACATTCAGGTCTTCGGCGACAACAACGCCCCCATCCAGAACGTCGCCGGCAACGGCATCAGCAACGTTGGCCAGGACAACAACGCCCAAGGAGGCAATTGAATGGTCGTGGGAAGGCGCCGCCCGGAACCTGAGCAGGGACAGGGCTCAGGCATCAGCGTCGGCGGCAGCAACAACGCCCCGCTTCAAAACGTTGTGGGTCAGAACATCTCTCAGGTGTACCAGCACGCCTCTGTCCGAGGAACGGTCGACATTGAGGCCGTACGTGACCTCCTCGCCTCGTTCCGCTCCAACGTGGAGCTGAACGCGCCGAGCTTGCAGAACGTGGCAGTCCTGCGTGCCATGGCGGACACTGTCGACACTTCGCTGAGTGCACCCGATGAGCAAGCGGGTGCACTGCGCGGGATCGCGCAGGCGTTACCCGCCCTGGTCGCGGGCACGGTGGTTCAGGAAGGTGGGGCAGCGCTCGCCGATGCTCTCGGGTCCCTGCTGGGTTGATTTCGGCGAGCAATGTGCGCCCCAGGGGGATGCTCTCGTGGCTGCGGCGGGCCGGTTTGCCCGGCACTTGCTGTGGTTCGCCGCGTGGGTCAGGGACGTTTCGAATTGGTCTAGACAGTAGACAACGCGCAGCCCAAGTGTGTGAGGGATTTTGCGTGAACGAGCTGCAATTTCAAGGAAGCGATGTGTGCTAGACCCATCGGTGACATGATTGCTGCATGCGGGCTTGGAATCATGCCAGGCGGACCCGTCGTGTAAGGGGTGCCGCCAGTAGCGAGATTGAAAGATTGCAGCAGAGTGTCTCGTTGCTCATCCCAAATCGGCCGATCCCACTGAGAGTTAGACTGGCATTGCGGATATTTGACCGATATCGACGCAGTGTAGTCTTGGTCAGCTTCTTTACTAACTTTGTCATGGGTATCTGGTGGCCAGTTCCTGTAGCAATGTTGATCGATGAGCGGCCGGGTGCGGTGCGTGAAATGTGCACGAGAGTCGCAGGTTTTTTTAAGGTCGCACTTGCGATTGAAGATTCGAGCGCAATGCTCGAATCTCTCATTCGGTTGGCTTTCGGAACGATCTTTGTTTCTGTTTTCTATTTCGTGGTCATGTTTGGTCCGCTCGTACTGTGTTACCGGTTACGGCGCGGGTATGCAGGTCTCCCGATCCCTGGTCGCAGAGCGGTCAGGATGCGTAATCACAGTCTCGTCGTTGCGAGCTCTGCATCCGCTTTGGCTGCTTGCGCCAAAGTAATTGGGAAGGCAGGAGAGCGGAGGGTTACGGTTCTGCATGAACTGGCAGATGAGTTGAGTGTGGTGCGTCGGTCTCTAGGGGGGCTCGCTCGCCTAGACTATGGGCCACGCAACGGAATACGTCGTCGGCGGAAGCGGGTTGGTCTGCACGCACGGAGGATATCGGCAAGGCTTAGGCAATTCGAAAGCCGTGTTGAGACGGTTTCTGATGGCGACATTAAGGAGCTAGCTCAGGCTCTTTTCTTGATGTCGGAGCGCGCCTCGGAGCGACGGTACCTGGAGTTGGTTGAAATGGAATTTCTTGCGGGTTCCCCGGTTCGGGAGCGCGAGTCAGTCCGGTTGGCCATTGGGGCGGGACTTTGCTTGATCCTTTCTAGTGCTTCCGTTGGCATCTTGCATCTACTTGGAATCCCTGAGGGGATTCAGCCCGTTGCGATTGGGGCTTCCGTAGTCATCTCAGCGGTGATCGTCTTCCGAGGAAAGGCGCTCGAAAAGCTGGAATCCTTGGGTTTCATAGGAGGGGGATCTGGTGGGTCTCCAGGGCCCATGTAGACAGGTTTTCCCTCGTTACTTGCCCGGTGAGCTATGGGCTCATCTTCCCGCCCGCAGCGAGGGAACTGCAGAAAAGGGAACTGGGCGGTTCCTGTGTTCACTGTGTACGTGCGGACTTTCGTCTAACGGTGAGAGATCATTACCCCGCTCCTCAAATATGGAGACTGGTCCGCGAGATGCTGCGCTTGTATGGAGCGATCCCGTATTGTTCAAGGCGTGACTGATTCCGTTGCTACAGATAAGGCTGGGATTTCCAGCAGCTCTCTCTCCGGTCTGGCCAGCGCATTCAGCCTTGGGGCAGTGCGCGAGAAGCGCTACCTCGCTGATGGGCTGATGAACGCGAACTGGAAGGTGGACACCGCGGCCGGGGTGTTCGCACTCAAGCGGGTCACCGACGTGTCGCTCGATCGGTTGGTGCGCAACCTTGGGGTGCTGGATGCGCTGGCTGTAGAGGGCCTCCCGGTCAGTGCTCCCGTCCCCACCGCCTCTGGCGCCCTGGTGGCCGAGGTTGACGGTGGTGTCTGGTGCCTCTTCCCGTGGGTAAGCGGAAGCCACCTCCGTGGTGTGGACCTCAGCTTGTCTCAGGCCGCTTCCTTGGGAACGCACCTGGGGCGTCTCCACGAGGGGCTCGGCCGGGCCTGCGGCAGAGGTCTGCTGCCTGCGGTGCCTGAGACGGTGACTTCCGACGTGGCGAGGCCGGAGCGAGCGGTGGAGAAGTCGGAATGGTTGGCCGGACTAGTGGAGGGCAATGGGGCCGGCACCGCTTTCGATACGGCGGCAGCGGCAGCTCTGGAACAGCGACGGGAGCTGATCGGCAAGCACGCGGACCGACGCCCGCAGGACGAGGCCCCTGGGGGCAGGCACGGGTGGACGCATGGTGACGTCCAGTACCGGAATCTGCTGTGGGACGGCGGCGAGCTGACCGCCATCCTCGACTGGGACCGGGTCGGTGTCCGTCCGTACGCCGAGGAGGTCGCGCGGACGGCCCAGGTGCAGTTCGGTGTGGACGGGGTGTTCGACCTCGACCGGGTGTCGGCGTTCGTCGGCGGCTATCGGTCGGTGGTGCCGCTGGAGGCGCCCGCGCTGCTGGACGGCGTGCGGCGGCTGTGGTGGAAGCGGATGACGGACTTCTGGCAGTTGGAGTTCCACTACGACCGCGGTGACTTCTCGTTTGACGAACTCTTCACTGCGGACGAGGCGTTGCTGCACTGGTGGACGGAGCGGCTCGATCAGGTCGAGGGCGCGTTCGTCGCGGGGTAGATCCCAAGCACTGCGAGTTCCGGCAGCTTGGGGCCGGAGAAGCGTGCCGCGTGGCGCTGGGCTTGGTTGCCCAGGGTGCGGTGGTCGGCGGTGTTGATCGCGTGCGCCCAGGCCCGTGGATCTGCGGTGTGTGGGAGGACGATCCCGTGAGGGCCGATCGCTTCCGGGATGCCGCCTCGGTCGCTGCCGATGCTCGGGGTGCCGTGCAGCGCGGCTTCGACGATCACGCGGGGGAACGCGTCCTCCACCGTGGACGGCACCAGCAGCAGGCGGTGGCTTCGGTAGAGGGTGTCCATGTCGTAGGTGCGGGGGACGTAGGTCACGTTCGGGCAGGCGGCGAACTCGGCGGCGGTGTTCCACCAGCCTTCGACCAGCGTGAAGTGCTGGTCGGGCATCACGCGGATGACCTCGTGCAGGAGGGCTGAACCCTTCGGCGGGATCGGGTTGACCATCAGCACCGACCCGGTTCGCGGCACGTGCGCAACCTGCTTGGGCTGTACGAACGGCGGGTGGAGAACTGCGAGGCGAGTGCCGTTGCGCTTAGGCGCTCGACCGAGTACGAACTCCGATACGGCGAGGCCGTATTGAGGGCTGCCATCCAGGACTCTGAGCCCGGTCCTCGATACGGAGTGCAGGATACCTGCGACGAGGGCTGTCGGTCGGGCCTGCTCGGCGATGTCGGCAGCGCCCTCTTGAGAGGTGAACACGAGGTCGGGGCGTAGGTCGGCCAGCAGCTCCTGGAGGGTGAAGGTAACCCGGTCCTGCGGTACGGCGATGCAGTCCACGCCGTTCCACCGGTAGCGGAGAACTCTCTCGGCCTCCTCGTACAGAGAGTGGTGCGTGTTGAGGAGGCTGCGCAATTGAGGGAGTTGCGTGGTCTGGTCCCAAGGGGCCTGGTGTGAGCCCAGGTAGAAGACCTGCCAGCCTGCGGCGGCGAGTTCTTCGGCCAGGAGCTGCTGGGTGACTTCGGCGCCACCGATGAGGAGTGGTGGCGGAGTGCGGCGCCAGGCGAAGAGGGCGGTGGGCATGGGCGGTTCACCTCATCCAGAAAGAGACGAGGGCTTCCACCGCATGGGCGATGTCGTCCCTGCTGGTGTCGGCAGGGAGAACGGTGACCTCGCGGGACACCGGGGGCTGCGCGCGGGCGTGGAAGTAGTCGCAGGTGTGCGTGAGGAAGGCGGGCTCGTGCAGGAAGTAGTCGGGCTCGGCGACTGTGTGGCCTGCGGTCTTGCGACGTAGGGCGAGTGCCTCGGCGGGGACGTCGAAGTACAGCGTGCGGTCGGGGCACAGGTAGGGAAGGACCTGGAGCCGGTCGCGCAGCCGGTGCTGGACGGCGTACCCGAACAAGGCGTCGAGGGCGTGAGCGTGTGCGAGGAGGGTGTCCACGGAGCGGTCGAGGATCACGAATGGCTTCGCGGCGGCGAGGGCCGTACGGACCCGTTCTTCCTCGACGGCCATGAACGTTTCGAAGGCAGCGATCTGTTCGGCGGCGGATGCCGTGCGTGCTGGCGGTACAGCGTCCCGGTGCCCGATCTGCTTGACGTAGCAGTCCGCGATGTAGGCCCGGTCCTCGTAGCCCTGCCTGCGCAGGTGACGTACCGCCGTCGACTTTCCGGCGTACGAGGGCCCTTCGAGTGCGATGACCTTCACATCGACTCCGTCCGGTAGAAGCGTTCCGCGTACGTGCCGGAGCTGCCCAGGAGGTCGGCGGCGACGGTCCAGGCGTGCCGGATCGGGCGGTACATCTTTCGGGCCGGGTACATCTGCGAGCCGTGCATCCGCAGGACGGTGCACTTGTCGAGGACGACCGGGGTGATGTCGACGAGCGAGGGGACGAGCGCCGCCCGAGTACGGGAGCGGAAGAGGTGCTGGTCGCAGCCTGCGAGGGCGTAGGTGGACCAGAACGCCAGGTCCTCCCAGAACCACCGGCACCCGATGCGGACCGCGGCCTCGTGTACGAGCAGGTGGTCGGGGTGGCGGGTGACGGCGGCGGGGGCGAGGAGTTCGGCCTCCGGGTGGGCGGCGACGATCGCGCGGAGCTGCTCGGTGATCTGGTCGAGGCGGTCCTCGTCGTACGGGCGGTACGGAGGGTCCGCGTCCTTGTGGCCGAGTGCGATACGGGTTGCGGCGAGCGGGGCCAGGGCGGCAGCGCCTTCGCGGTCGCGCAGGTGGGAGACGGCGTGCTCAGTGCTGTAGGCGTCCTCGAGGGTGGGGTGGACGCTGGTGGAGCGGGTGAAGACCGTGGCCACGGTGAGGGGGCGGGGGTCGGCGAGGAAGGTGCCGGAGGCGGAGAGTGCGAAGTCGTCGTGGTGCGGTTCGAGTGCGAGGACGGGGCGGCCGGCCGGGCGGCGCAGCTCGATGAAGTGAGGTTGGCCGCTGTGTGGGGCCATCAGCTCGATGACCTGGTGGTCGTGGGCGCGGTGGCGGGTGAGGAACTGATGGGTCCACTGCCGGTGGGCGTGGTCGAGGTCGTCAGGGAACGTGTAGATCCCCGCTGCGTCCGGTACCGGCAGGGCGATCGGTGGCGAGGGCGTGTGGGGGAGTGCGGCTGGGACGTTCATCCGGGGCTCCTGATTCATCGGACGGTGGTCTCGTACCAGTGGCGCCACATGCGTGGGGAGTTGAGCCGGAGGCGGGCGGTGACCGGGTTCTGCCACCACAGCATCCGCAGGCTCGACCACTGGTCGTAGCGGCGGGTGGAGGGGCGTACGCGCAGGTCGTCCAGGATCTTGACCGGGGCGTTGGTGGCGCGGCCGTGGGTGGTCAGGCGGGCGAAGAAGTCGACGTCCTCGCTCATGAGGAGGTCTTCGCGGTAGCCGCCGATCGTCTCGAATGCGGTGGCGGTGGCGAACTGGGCGACTCCTTGTGCGCCGCCGTGGCGGGTGCGGTAGTGGTCCCAGTACGCGCACAGCAGCCGTGCCCCGAGGCGGTCTGGTGTGTAGAGGGGTGGGATCGCTCCGCCGACGGCGCCGGAGTCCATCGCGGTCACGGCCGCCTTGAGGGCCTCGGTGGGTAGGGCGACATCGGCGTCGGTGAAGAACAGCCGGGGGCTGCGTGCAGTGGTCGCACCGGCGTTGCGCACCCGGCTGATGCTGCGGACGGGCTCGCTGATGACACGGACGCCGAAGGAGGCAGCCATGTCGGCGGTGGCGTCGGTGGAGGCGTTGTCGACCACGATCACTTCGCCCCGTTCGCCGCTCGCTGCCTCCCACTGAGCGAGGGATGCGAGGACGGTGGGGAGGTAGCGAGGGAGGTAGGTGGCCTCGTTGTGGGCGGGGATGACGACCGTCAGGCCGGGGATGTTCATCGGGCTCTCCTTCTCGCGTGCGGTGCGTGGGAGTGCCCCAGGTGGGGCCGGAAGAGGTGCGGCGTCCGGCGGGACAGTTCGGCCAGCCGGTAGGACCAGAGGGGCCGGTCGTTGCCGGGGCCGGCATAGGTCCAGCAGCTCACGGTGGCGAAGGCCGCCCATGCTGCGAGGCGGGTGTCGTTCACGGGGTGCGGGTAGGCGCCGAGGAGGGCGTGCCGGTCCCACGGCGCGTGGGCGTCGGTCATGACGAGGGCGTGCGCCAGGTCTGCCTCGCGGTGTCCTGGGGCGGCGTCGGTGAAGTCGACCAGGTGGCGGGTCTGCTGGGTTCCGGCGAGGACCACGTTGTCGAAGTGCGGGTCGCCGTGGCACCACACGGCAGAAGCCCCCTCGTGGGGTGCGTTGGTGATGACGGAGAGCGCGGGTGCGAGCCGGTCGAGTACGTCGGGCGGGCAGCGGCGACCCAGGGAGGCGATTCTCTCGATCGCGGGATTCCCAGGGGCCGTGCCGGAGACTGGTGCCTCGTGCATGCGGCCGAGGAGCGTTCCGAGGTCCCTGAGGGCCTGGGGACGGGGGATGCCGCCCGAGCGCATCGCGGAGCCGAGGGTGTCCGTGCCCAAGTCGGAGGTGATCAGGGCGGTGGCACCTGCGGTGGAGGTGGTGCCGTAGCCGAGCACACTCGGTACGGGCACAGAGGCCGAGACCGAACGTATCGCTGCGGCTTCGGTGTGGGCGTTCCGGCGTGCGGTGTGGGAGTACAGCTTCACGATCACGCTCGGGCCGTAGTGGAGGGCGACCCGGTAGACGGCGGTACGGGAGCTCGTCGCCAGGCGTTCAGCGGCCTTGGCGGGACTTCTCAGGAACAGGCCGCAGGCACGCGAAACCATCGGCGGGACGGCTGGGACTACGGGGGAGGCGTTCATCGGAGCTCCGGCTGCTCGGGGTGGGCGGAGCCCAGGGCGCGGACGTGGCGCATGGTGCGTCGCAGATGCGTGCGGTACTCCCGGACGTCCTCGGTGCGCGGGCAGTCGGCCTGCCACGGCTTCTCGGGGCCCACGAAATGGACGAGGGGCGCGGCGGTGTCTGGGCGCGGGGAGCGGGCGACGACGCGGCGGACCCAGTTGCCGCGTTCGAGGAACCGGCCGAGTTCGAAGCGGTTGTATCTGGCGGCAACCGGTCGGACGCGGCCGGTGTGGAGGAGCCAGAGGTTCAGGGCGTCCTGGTCGTTGTGGTGGATGTGCTGACGCTGCTGGACCAGCGCGTGGCCGACTCCGCGACGTATCCGGGGCAGGTCGGCGACGTGGGCCCACAGCAGGCCGGCGTTGTAGTACGCCCTGCCCTTCAGATGTGGCCAGCGTTCCGCGACACCCGGCAGTGCGTGGCTGTCTCCGACGGACGGGCCGAACTCGTCACGTACAGCACCTACTTCACCCGCGCGCAGGTCGTTCAGCGGTGCGCTCAGGTCGCCTCGTGCGAGAGTGTCGGCATCGACGTAGATCACGTACGGGCGTCGGACGAACGCGGCGGTGAACTCGAACCGCAGGTAGGTGGCGACGCTGATGTACGAGGCGTCGGCCATCCGCGCGGTACGCAGCGGGGAGCGGTGGGCCAGGTCGAACGAGCCGAATCCGACGCGTCGCGCGAGGTGTGAGAGGAGCACCACCTCGGTCGGAGTCAGGTCGAGGGTGAGGACGCGCAGTGCCACGTCCCGACGAGCCCGTGGCGTGAGGCTGTCCGCGAGGGCGGTGACGGCAGCGAGTCCGGGGACGAGGTAGCGCTGGTCGAGGCACAAGCCGAATGCGTACACAGCGGGCTCGCTCTCCTGGGGCAGGGATGGGGATGGGCTGTGGTGGTCGCTCAAGGTGCGTCCCGTCGGCGTGCGGACCGAGATGTTCGGGTCTCCAGCACGTGGAGGGAGTCGGGGTCGTCGGTCTCCCACTGGTGCGCCATGCCGCCCGCCGGTCGGCGCAGGACCCAGGTCCGCTTCTGCTTGATGTCGGTCACGATCGCCTGCTCGCCGGTGCTGTCCCGGACGAGGTCGCCGATCTCCGCACGTACGCCGCTCATTGGACGCCTCCGGGAATGAGGCGCACCCACGGAGTCCAGCCGGCCGCCGCCTCGAAGAGGATGCGGCGGCGCTCGTGCTGGCCGGGCGTGTGACGCGAGGAGCTGTTCGTCGCCTCGGCCAGAAATCCGCCACGATCGCGGATGAGGACGCCGAGAGCGGCGAACTGGGCGGCGTCGGCGGTGACATGCATGGCTCCGGCGACGACGATGCCGCGAACCAGGCCGGACGACAGGGCGTCCGTGATGGCCGACCAGCCCGACCGGGTGTCCAGGGGCATGGTGGGGTCGTTGTCGGACCAGACCCCGGCGACATGCCAGTGGCGGGCCTCGGCGTAGTGGCGAGCGCGACGCTCCGCCTCGTGTACGGCAGGGGGCTCGGCGGCGCAGGAGTAGACGGCGACGGGAACGTGCCCGAGGCCGCCGGACGAGGAGTTCGGCATGTTCCCAGCGTGCTGAGGACGCTCTCCCGCGAACAGGCACGGGCCGTGGCTACGAAGGAAGTTGGGGAGAGGCCGGGATGTCACGCCCCGTACCGGAAGAGCCCACCAGCGAGGTGCCGACTGCCACGGAGCGTGGCAGTCGGCAAGTTCCTGACTACCGAACTACCACGGGTCGTGGCTGTCAGCGCACGCCCAGCGGGACGCCTGCCGCGTGCGCGAGCCCCCGGAGTCGGCCCACGGACACTCCTGCCAGCCGGGAGATGATCACGCCCGGCAGCATCTGGTGCTGAACCCACCCCGGCGCCATGGCGCAGACCGCCTCCAGGGTGTCAGCCGCTCGCTCCCACCTACGGCACTCCACATGGGTCAGGGCGACGTCGAGCCCGTAGCGGGCCCTGGTCGCGAGCGGAACTGTCTCGTCCAGCCGGACGGTGTCCATGAGCCGCAGAGCCCCCGCCGTATCGCCCAGAGCCACGGCGATGCTCATGGCCTGGGTGGCGGCGTACAGCGGACCGTGTACGGCTGGGCGTGGCCTCCGCGCGCGTACTCGCCGCCGAGGCGGGCGCCGACCGCGTGTGCCTGGGACAAGTACTCGCGCGCGGTGTCAGCGGAGGCTCCTCCCCGCGAGGCGGCCACGGCGGCGTTGGTGACGAGCTGCCCGTACACCGACAGCCGGTCGGGGTCGTGCTCGGACATCTTCGGCTCGATCCGGTCGGCCCGGGCGGCGGCGAGCGCGAAGCCCTGTGCCGTACGCCCGTCCCGGAGGTTCACCCAGGCCGTTGTGGCGGCGAGGTGCGCCTCGCGCAGGTCGTCCCCGGCCTGGACCGCGATCTGGCGGCCGTAGGTGAGGGCGGCGTACGCGAGGTCCCGAGAGCCCCAGACGTTCGCGGCCATGCCCGCGGTCTGGAAGACATCGGCCAGCACGCCAGCCGCGGCTTCTCTCTCGTCGGTGCCAGCGGCGTCGTACCGGGCACGGGCCTCCGGCAGCAAGGCGGCCAGCAGGGTGCCGAGTTCGGTGTACCGGCCCGCCCAGTAGGCGTCGTCCGCGTGCTGGACGACGGTACGCAGCTCGTCGACCGTGCCCGGCTCGGTGTCGGTGGGGATGCCGATCGCGGCGTCGTGCGTGGCGGCCGAGAGGGTGCGCAGGGCCGCCCGCTCGTCTCGGTTCATCGAGCGGCGCGGCGCCTGCTGCCCGAGGAGTACGGCGATGTCCGTACCGAGCGCGGAGGCGATGGCCAGCAGGGAGGGGAGAGACGCGGTGCCGCCGCGCTCCAACTTCCGTACGACACCGACCGATACCGCAGCGGCTTCCGCCAGTTGCTCCTGCGTCATTCCGCTGCGGAGGGTCTTGAGTCGTTCAGCGGTGGTGTATTCCGACCATTGCATGGCAGTAACTCCCCGGGCCGATCAAGCCAGGCTTGGACCGTACCCATTTCGCGGTGGGTACGTGCACCCTTTGGAGGAAGGGGAGTTGGTGGACTGGCCGGAAAGCTCCTACACCGGGAGGACCGCGCTCACCCCGAGCAGGCGTTCCAGCTCGTCGACCGTCTTGTCCTCGGTGGTCGCGAGGACGGTGGTGATGCCGAGGGCCTCGGCGGGCGGGAGGTTCACCGGGTGGTCGTCGACGAAGACGCAGGATGAGCCGGGCAGGCCGAGACGGTCGACGGTGAGCTGGTAGATCGCCGGGTCGGGCTTCGCCAGGCCCACCACCTCCGAGACCACGTGGACATCGAAGAGGTCCCAAATGCCAGCCTGCTCATACGGGTTGAAGGGCTCCAGCCCAAAGCTGTTCGACAGAAGCGCCAGCCGGTAGCCCGCGCCTTTCGCGGCTCGGGCGAGTGCTGCCATCCGGCGGGCCGGCGGCACCTTTGCCCAGGCGCGACCCATCAGGTTCTCCGGGGCGACGTGCGTGCCAAGAAGGGCGGCGGTTCCCTCATTCCACTCGGCCTGGCCGATCTGGCCGATCTCCAGGGCCGTGTACAGCCGTCGACCCTCGGGGTTGTCGTTCAGGGTCGCCCGCCAGGCTTCCGCGAGGAGCCCTTCGGACTCGCACCAGGCGCGGTGCACGGGGCGCGGGTCGCCCGTCAGTACCCCGGCGAAGTCCAGGATGAGACCGCGCGGGGTGGGGCGGTGGGCGGTGTCCGTGGGCTGCGGCATGCTGCGGGATTCCTCTCCGTTGACCTCAACGTCGACGCTACAGCGCGGTGTTCCCCTCTCTCGACACCGTCCGGTTCGGCGGAGCCGGGAGTGCAGTTCGCCGGGGGCAGACAGGAAAGATCGGCGAATGACTGGCTATGCGGGGCAAGGGATGTCAACGTAAACGACCTTGCCAGAGCATCTTCAGGTCGGGCGTCCGCAGCACGGCAGCTCGGTCGGCGACAGCAATTCATCGCCGCTTCCGCCGTGGTATTCCACGGCATTTCGCCCCTTCCCGGCGATGGCCTGAAGAGCCCCTTTCGTGCCTTTGGAGGCGCTCCTGAATCCCCATTTTCCGTTTGATCCGTCCCTTGCGACCGGTGTATCTCCCGCGTACTGGGTCGGCCCCCGCCACCTGGCCGGCGACGACGGCCGCCTCTACGACGCCGTCGCGGACAGCCTTTCCGACTTGGGCTGGACGAGCCTGGCGGTCGTCCGAGGGCACCGCGAGCCCGACGAATTGCCGGAAGACCATCAAGTGCTCCGCAGCACCGTGCTGCACCTCAGCCGTGACGCCCTCCGCTGGGCCCAGTGGGTCCTGGCGGACGAGCCGTTTCACCTCGGTGGACTGCCGGTGGCGTGGCAGGTTTCGGCCCGTAAGGACGCGACGAGTCCGCTGGCGGACTGGTCGGCCTACTTTCACCCCCGGCGTGCCAGGTGAGGCCGTCGCCGACTTCCTTGAAGCGCTTGACGCGTGTGACCGGCCCACGGCTGAGTCCGCAGACCATGAGGCGGTCTTGAAGGCGGCCACCGCCCATGGGTGGTTCCGCGATGCCGACGAACCCCAGGCGGGGGCGATGCACCCCACGTTCACGGGCCGACTCGGCTTCGCGGAGGTTCTGTCCCTCGTCCAGGACGGCGACCCCTGTGCCCTCCTGGCCGAGGTGGATGATCCGGGGGCGAGGGGCTGGCAGGTGTGGGCTCAAGCTCGTGAGGGTGCCCCGTATCTGTGGGCCGCGTCGTTCAGCGCGAGCGTGCCGCACGGCTTGGTCGCGGCGTTCGCGGTCTCGCTGAGCTCGACGGCACCGGTGCTGCGGCGAGTGCTGCCGGAGAGCACGCGGGATCAGCTCCTGTGCGCCCCTGCTGGCTGAGCTGAGGTCTGCTCTATGAGCCGGGCCTCCCGAAAGGGAGACCCGGCTTGGCGCCGTTCTGGCACTTGAGCTGGTGTGTATGCCGCAGGCCCGACCGGTGTTTCCGGTCGGGCCTGCGGCATGTGCGGGGCCAAAGCTCACGTCGACGGGTGCGTGGCCCTGAGGGCGCCTTGCGACAGACGGAGTCTTGAAGAGCTGCCCGTTGGCGTGCGGCCGGTCAATCCAGGTCGTGTCCGATGGGCTCTTCGAGTGCGTCGTCGGCGCTGAGGATCTCGGCCAGGTGCTCGAACTCTGCGTAGTCGTCGTCGGTCATGAGGTCGTAGACGCTGCCAGGGAAGTCATCGGGCATCTGGTGTGCGTACTTCATGTACAGGCTGATGAGTGCCTTTTGCATCGTGTGGCGTTCGCTCATCCAGTTGCCTACCGGCTGCGTGTGCGCGACTGCGGTGTCCATCTCCGCCGGGGTGCAGGTGGCAAGCAGGTGGTATTCGGCGGTCGTGAGCGGGCGCCCGTCGCGGTGGTACAGGCAACCGGGTTCGTCGCGGCGGGAGGTGTCCACGTCGGTGAGCAGCACGATGGCGCGGGGTCGTATGTCGGTCTGGGGCATACAGGGGGTCCTTCCGGAGGGGGTGAGGCATCAACTCTCCGGACGATCGCCGGTTCGGCGAACCGGCGATCGTCGGTTATATTCCGCCGCTCGTTGCTCAGCGTCGCTGAGCCGGTGAACGCTGCGGGAGAGGAGTTACGGGCGTCGGACGGGCTGGGAAGCCGGGGTGCTGTGCGGCACCTATGGCCCTGGCTGCTTGGGCCCGGGGGCTGGGTGTGTGACGTTGGCTGAGGCGACGGATGCGCCAGGTCAGCGCGCGGGCAGGGTTATGGGCGTCTTCGAGGGTGCGCTGGCCCAGGGCCTGGCTGAGGATGGTGGCCGCGTTGTGCCCTGCTGCTTCTGCCTCGGCCAGGACGGTGGCGAGCGCTTCCCAGGCGGGGTCGTCGAGGATGCGTTCGGCGTAGTCCGGTACTGCCTGCTGGATGTGGTGGGCGAGGCGGTGCTTCGTCTGCTGGGCGGGGGCACGTCGCGCGAGGCTGGCCAGGGCTGGCTCGGCGACCTGTCCGTAGGCGGCCCGCAGGTGGAGGAGGGCCCGCTCGGCGGCCTCTTCTTGCTGGGCGTTCTGGCGGGTGCGGTGCCAGTGGGCGGCGAACGCCACTGCTGTGAAGATGGCGTCCAGGAGCATGGCGAATCCGGCGCCGTCCTTGTCCTGGGGGTGGTCACGCCAGATGGCCTGGACGCTGCGGCGCAGGACTCGGGTGCTGTCGAGGTCGGCGGAGATACGGGAGCGGGTGGCGCGTTCGAAGGCGATGGCGGCCTGTTGCAGGTCGGCCCTGGCTGAGGCCGGCGCGATGACGGGCAGCAGGTCGAGTGCTGCGCCGAGAGCGACCAGTTGCCCTTGGGCGACATGGGCGTCGGCGGCGGAGAGGTGACGGGGGATGCGTTCGGTGGCGGCGGTGGCTTGGTGCCACGGGTCGCCTGGGCGTGCGGTGACCGGTTCGGGGACGGTGGTGGTGAGGCGTTCGCGGATCCTGGGCAGGGAGAGGTCGGGGGACAGGGTGGATCCTGCGAACCAGAGGGGTTCGCCGTTCTCGTTGGTGTCTCCGGGCAGGGCGAAGTTGCAGCCGAGTGCGTCGCCGGAGGGACCACGTTTGAGGCGTACGTTCACGCCGGTCGCCTCCAGCAGGGCGAAGAATTCCGCCTCACTGTGCGCGGCGGCGACCGCCCTGCGCACCCGTACGCGGAGGACTTCGCGGGCCGTGGTGTCCCGGCCCAGCCGCTTGGCCTTGAAGTGTTCCTTGCTGGTGGGGCGCTTGGCCGCGGTCCCATCGCCCGCTTTCAACCGCCTGAGCCCGTAGTCGATTTCGATCTGACGGGCTTCCTTCTGCACGGCCCGTTTGTCGTGGTTGCGTTGAGGGCGACGTCCGTCTTGGCGCACCAGGGTGGCAGCGATGTGGATGTGGTCGTCCGCGTGCCGTACGGCCACCCACCGGCAGGCTTGTTCGTCGCCGCCGGGGGCGAGGCCGGCGGCGGCCACGATCCTGCGGGCGACCTCCGCCCATTGGGCGTCCGTGAGGATCGGGTCCTCGGGGGCGGCGCGGACGGGGCAGTGCCAGAAGGTGGTTTGCGGTGCGAGGTCACCCAACATCTGCACGGGCTGGTCGAGCTGTGCGGCGAGCTGCTTCTCCACCTCTTTTGGGTCGCGGTGCGGGCTGCGGCCGGGGTCGGGGGCGAAGTCGTTCCAGGATGCCACCAGGTGTGGATCGACGTGCTCGTTCGCCCGCCCCTTGCCGAAGAGGTAGCGGATCAGTCCGCGAGTACCACCCTGACCAAGGATGATCTTGGGTATCACGGGCTCACCGCCCTTCCATCACCCGTGCAACGGCATCGTCCAGCGATTCCACAGATGCCTCGACGCGGTGGAGGATCCGCAGGACGGTGTCGGCTGCGGGCATGTCTCCGTCCTTGTTCAGGTGTCCGGTGAGCTGGTTGAGGTTGTTGCCGACCCATCCGAGCTGCCCGTTCGCGGCGAGCAGCGCTTTTACGGTGGCGCGGTAGTCGGCCACGGCGGCAGTGGGGTCGTCGGCGCGTGCGGCGGCCAACGAGCTCTCGGCGACGTAGCCGCCTGGCGCCATTTGGCTCACGGCGGCAGCGTGTTTGACGAGGTCGAACTCGTGCTCGTTGTAGCGAGGGTGGACGCGGCGCTCGCGCAGCTGACGGTCACGAAGTCGACGACGTGGCACTGACTTGTGCGCGACGGACGACGAGGTTCTGGTCTCTCCCTCGGTCGGCACCCCCGGGCCGACCGATTCCGGTGCCGCCCCGGCGCCGGAAGCCCCCGCTCCCCGTGGGGCGGAGGCCGGGTAAGGACTCCTTACCCGACAACTTGCTGCGCTTGTGCTGCTGCTGGCGGACGACGTGTTCGGGGCGGGTGTGAGGATGGGGCATGGAGCCTCTCGGGTGTGGGTGGCGTGAGGTTGGTGTGGTCCGCATGGGGTGGGGTTCGTGGCCGCAGCGGCGGCTCGACGGTGGACCGTGCGCGGAGTGGCCAGTGGACGGTCCGGTCCGTGACGCGAGTACGGTCCGGGGGACCGGTCTGGGCCACGGCGGTCGCGGTCCGGTCCGCCTCCGGTCCGTTCGCTTCGGTCCGGTCCGCGTGGACCGGTTCCACGGACCGGCGGGGACGGTCCGGCCTGGGGACCGTGCGAACCGGGTTCTGAGGACCGGTCCCGGACCTGGACGAGGCACGGTCCCCGCAGACCGGAGTCAGCCGAAACGGTCCGCCGACTAGCTCGGTCCCCTGGCCTGTTCATGATGTTTTCGGGACCGGTCCCCGCCGCTGACCTGGCCTTTCTGATTGCTTGCTGTCCAGTCCGGCGGTGGTCGGGACCGTCTGGAGGAGGGGACCGTCTCCGGGACCGAGCACGGTCCCCGGACCAGGGCCACGTGCTGCAGGGGACCGTCCCCGGTCCCCGGTCCCCGGGCATGCTGGTCCCGTCGCGGGGACCGACGGTCCGTCAGGGGGACCGTCCTCATGTTGTCCGGGGACCGTCGCGGGGACGGTCCCCGCAGATCTTCGGTCCCGCCGGTCCGGGGGACCGAGGCGTCAGCGCCGTGGTCCCCGCGGACCGCCTGGGGGAGGAGCTGCAACGGGAGCCGGAGAGTTGGGCCGGGCGGTCCCGGTCGTCTGCCGGGTGACTTCCGTAGCGGCCAAGTCCACGCGGGCCGGATGGGCCGTGGCCATGGGTATGTTCCCCCGGGTGCGTCCGTCGAGGTCGGGGCGGCGACGGCAGCAGGACTTGCCCACGGGGGCGCGGCACCACGGGCACGGCACGCCGAGGGCATCGGTCTGCCCCGCAGCGACGGCGGCCTCGCGGGCGGCTCGGTCCGGCCGGAAGCGGGCGAGCTCGCTTCGGGCGGCCGGCGGTAGCACGACCCGATGGTGCGAAGGCGTTCCTTGAGGTCGGCCCGCGTGGTGCCGCCGGTGATCTGCCGGAGCGTTGAGGGCGAAGCCGCACCGGAGGCGACCGCTTGCCGAGTGCCGAGCAGCTCGGCCCGCCAGGCGGCCGGGTCGTCAGGATCGGCGGTGGGGGTCGGGTCGGTGTGCCTGGCCAGGCGGTCCTGCCTGTACGCCTCCCAGCGGCGGCCGACGTCCGAGGGGAGGATCGAGTACGGGGATCTGCGGTAGTGGTCCCGTACCACCTGGCGTACGTCCCAGCCGTGGTCGGTGGTGAAGGGCACGTCGCTCAGCAGCTCGTGCCATTGGGCGATCTGGGCACCCGCTTCACCGGCATCGGTCCGGACGGCGCGGTGGTCGAGGTGGCCGGTGTATGCGAGCAGGGCGGCGATTTCATTATCTTCCAGGGGAGTTACTCCGTTCCGTTCATTTCGTTGAGGGCCGCGCGCAGGGCAGCGGTGTGTGCGTCGGCGCGAGTCATGCCGGCGGCCGGGCCAGAACCGCCGCCTCCGGGGAGAGCGCGCAGGTGAGGGCGACCGGGAGCGGGGGTGTGCTCGCGGGCGATCCAGGCACGCCAGTCGGCGGTCCAGGCAGCGATCGAGCGCGGTGTCCACGCAGCCCTGTACGAACGCCACTTCTCGTCGGCGGCACGCAGCCCGTGCTCACCCAGCCGGGCCAGGTGCCCGTCCTGCTCCAGCCAGGTGCGGGTGGCGTCGTCGACTTCCCACTCGATGGCAGAGGTGAGGGCTGTGCTGCTGCTCTTACCGTTCACCTTCGGTTCTCTACTGTTCTGGGGGCCGGTATCCGTGCCTGCATCGGGTCGGAATCCGTACCCCCCTGGGGTCGAACTCCGGCCCCCGGGGCCGTAATCCGGTCCCTCTTCGACAGGGCCAAAGGGGTCGGATTCCGGCCCGTCGGGGGTCGGAATCCGTTCCCCCTGGGCGCTCGCACCAGGGCTCGCGCCAGCAGCACGCTCGGCGAGGAACCGGGCGGCTTCCGGGAGTTGGTAGTACGTCTCTCCACGAGGCCCCTTGCGGCTGTCGAGCCGCACCAGCTCGCCACTGGCGGTCAGCGCGGCGAGGGCGTCACGTACGGCCGTGCGACTGGCATTCGCGCGCTTCATGAGAGCGGGGACCGAGGCGTACGCGACGCAGCGTAGGTCGATGCACCGATCGGCGATCAGGGTAAGAACCATGCGGGCGGTGCCCTTGCTGCGGCTGTGGTCCCACACCCATGTGCGGGCGTCGTGGCTCATCGAGTGGTGACTCCTACGTCAGGTGAGGGCGCTGGCCCGGTTCGGCGGCGCGCGGAGCGGTGTGGTCCGCAGCCCCGGGCGGGGGATGGCGAAGCCCGTGAAATCACGGAGAGGCGTTCGTGCCCCCGGGCACGGGTGCGCCGGGAATTCTCGCGACCCGGTGTCGGAACTCCGGGCGCCCGAACAAGACAGCCACACGCGCCCGGACAAGTCCAGCATTCCACCGAGAAAGTAAACAGCTCACGGCGAACACGTCGAGCGCGTGCAATAAAACGGTATCCCCAGATCGCCGGTTGACGAAATAGTTAGGGAATTCATCCGGACGAACATGGGCAACTCACCTCGCTTCGGAGGCCAGTTCTCCGTGCCGCTCCGGTCAATCGAGCCGCGCCCCGCGCGCAGGGTGCACGGCCCTGACTCACCAGGTCCGAGTGGGGATGCCGCATCTGACGGCCTGTTATTTCTCCGACCGGCGATTCGCTGCTATATTGCGCAACTTTTCGTTGGATAGGCAGGGTTCGGCGAGGAGTGCGCGGCAATATAGCCGCAGATCGCCGGTTAGCGAAATCGGCGATTCTCCACATCATTGAAGTGGCCAAAGGTGGTCTGCGGGCACGCAAGACCCCCTTCTGACATGAGGGCATGGAATGCGAAGGAATTCGGGCTGCCGCTGTGTAGCCCGTTCCTCCGGCCGACCTGATCCCGAAAACCCCAGGGTGCGGCCAGTACCGCCCCTCCCGCCACTGAACGACACCGGCTCGGCCGAGGGTTACCGCCCCACTCGTCGAGCCAGGAAAGGCCCCTGCTTGCGCCACACGGCGATACCCCACACCTCCGCGCAGTCCCGAACCGCGAAGGAGGTGAACACCAACGACCGCCTTCTCACCGTCGAGGAGGCAGCCGAACGACTCGGCACCGGCGTGCGCTTCATCCGCCGCCTCATCACCGAGCGGCGCATCCGCTACGTCAAGCTCGGTAAGCACGTACGCATCGCGGACAGCGTCCTGACCGCGTACGTCGAGGAGCGGACCGTCGAACCGGTCCGCAGCAACCGCCGCACCGGCTTCGGGCTGGTGGCCTGATGGCACGAGCCCGAAAGAAGACGCAGCGCCGTAGCTTCGGCGCAATCCGCCAACTCCCCTCGGGTCGCTACCAGGCCCGGTACCCCGGATCGGACGGCACGCTTCAGGCGGCCCCGCAGACGTACGAGACCAAGCGTGAAGCCGAGGTCTACCTCGCCCAGGTCCAGGCCGATCAGTCGCGAGGGGACTGGATCGACCCGCAGGCTGGCGAGGAGCTGTTCGCCGCGTACGCCAAGAAGTGGATCGACGAGCGCGGCGTCGCGGCCACGACCGCAGAGCTGTACCGCCGACTCCTGCGCCTCCACCTGGAGCCCACCTTCGGCGACCAGTACGTCAACGCAATCAGCCCCGCCAAGGTCAGGACCTGGCGGGCCGAACGGCTGACGGCGACCGGCGCCACCACGACGGCCAAGTCCTACCGCCTGCTCAAAGCCATCATGCAGACGGCGGTCGGGGACAGCCTCATCCGCCGCAATCCGTGCTTCATCGACGGAGCAGGGAGCGAGTACGCGGACGAGAGACCCGTCGCCACCGTCGAGCAGGTCTTCGCGCTCGCCGAGGCCATCGGTATTCGCTGGCGGCTGATGGTCCTCCTCGGCGCCTTCGCCTCGATGCGGCCGGAGGAACTGGCCGAACTGCGCCACTCCGACATCGACCTCGACACCGGTTCCGTGAACGTGCGGCGGGCCGCTCCGGAGCTGAACACGGGCGAGCGGGTGATCGGCGACCCCAAGTCCCGTGCGGGGAAACGGGAGATCATGCTGCCCGGCTTCATCCTCATCGACGTCCGCAGGCACCTGGAATGGTTCGCGCAGGACGGTCCCGACGGCCTCGTCTTCGTCGGCGAGCGTGGTGCACCCCTCCGGGGTACTACCTTCGGCCGTAAATGGCGCAAGGCCAAGGAGGCGGTCGGCATGCCGAAGGAGTTCCGCTTCTACGACCTGCGGCACACCGGCAACAATCTCGCCGCCGACACCGGCGCCAAGATGAAGGACCTGATGGTCCGCGCGGGCCACTCGACCGAGAAGGCGCAGCTGATCTACCAGCACTCGACTGCGGAGCACCAGCGCAAGCTCGCCGACGCCATCGACTTGGATGTCCGCCGTCAGTACGCGTCGAAGGAGCCGGTCCCCGGCGGCGGATCGTTCGGCACTGTCCACCGGATCGTGCCACCGCTTCCGGCTCCTGCCCAAGGCGCCCGAAGGAGGTAACGCGACGGGGTGCGGTCCGGCACGGTTCTGGGCCGCACCCCGTCTACGCGGTCGCCTCAGGCGCGATCTCGGCGATCAGCCCCTCAACGAGGGTCTTGATCTCGTCCCGGATCGGGCGGACTGCTTCGACGCCCTGGCCTGCGGGGTCGTCGAGCTTCCAGTCGAGGTAACGCTTGCCGGGGAAGACGGGGCAGGTGTCGCCGCAGCCCATGGTGATGCAGACGTCCGACTCCTTCACCGCGTCCACGGTGAGGATCTTCGGGGTCTCGGCGGAGATGTCGATACCGACCTCGGCCATCGCCTCCACGGCGGCGGGGTTCACAGCGGTGCCGGGGTTGGACCCGGCGGAGCGGACTTCGACCCGGTCCCCGGCCAGGTGGGACAGCCAGGCGGCGGCCATCTGGGAGCGGCCGGCGTTGTGGACACAGACGAACAGGACGGACGGCTTGTCGGCCATGGTGAAGGTCTCTCTCGCGGGGCGGCACTCGGCTGCCAGTGGTATCAGCGGGTGGTGATGTGAAAGTATCAGCGCATGCTGACTTCAGTCGACACTGATGTGATCCGGGTGCTGGGTGATTCGCTCCGCCTGAAGATCGTGACCCTCCTCGCTCGCGAGACCCTTTGCACCACGCACCTGGTGCAGGAGACCGGAGCGAAGCAGACCAACCTCTCCAATCACATGAAGGTGCTGCGCGAGGCCGGGATCGTGGACACCGAGCCGTGTGGCCGGTTCACCTACTACAAGCTCAAGCCCGAGGTCCTGGAGGGCCTTTCCATGCAGTTCGCCGAGCTCGCTGCCTCTGCCCGAGGTGCCGCCGAGAACAAGAGGGCCTGCTGATGGCCGCCACGGAACCCGCCACCGCACCGCCCGGTGAGGCGTCGGTCGTCAAGAAGCTCTCCACCCTCGACCGCTACCTCGCCGTGTGGATCCTGCTCGCCATGGCCGTCGGCCTCGGACTGGGACGCCTGGTCCCGGGCATGAACGACGCGCTCGCGAAGATCGAGATCGGCGGCATCTCCCTGCCGATCGCGCTCGGCCTGCTCGTGATGATGTACCCGGTCCTGGCCAAGGTCCGCTACGACAAGCTCGACCGCGTCACCGGCGACCGCAGGCTGATGGTCTCCTCGCTGGTCATCAACTGGCTCGTCGGCCCCGCCGTGATGTTCGCGCTGGCGTGGGTGTTCCTGCCGGACCTGCCCGAGTACCGCACCGGCCTGATCATCGTCGGCCTGGCGCGGTGCATCGCGATGGTCATCATCTGGAACGACCTCGCCTGCGGCGACCGCGAGGCCGCCGCCGTTCTGGTCGCCCTCAACAGCGTGTTCCAGGTGTTCGCGTTCGGGCTGCTGGGCTGGTTCTACCTCGACCTGCTGCCCCGGTGGCTGCACCTGGGCGACGGCCAGGGCCTCGACGTGTCCGTCTGGCACATCGCCCTTAACGTCGTCATTTTCCTCGGCATCCCACTGCTGGCCGGCTTCCTCACCCGCCGCGTCGGCGAGCAGAGGATGGGCCGCGAGACGTACGAGACGAAGTTCCTTCCGCGCATCGGCCCCTGGGCGCTCTACGGGCTGCTGTTCACGATCGTCATCCTCTTCGCGCTCCAGGGGAAGACGATCACCTCGCAGCCGTGGGACGTCGTACGGATCGCGCTGCCGCTGCTGGTGTACTTCGCGGTCATGTTCTTCGGGACGTTCCTCCTTGGCAAGGGCCTCGGCCTGGCCTACGACCGCACCGCCACCCTGGCGTTCACCGCAGCGGGCAACAACTTTGAGCTCGCCATCGCGGTCGCCATCGCCACCTTCGGCGTCACCTCTGGGCAGGCCCTCTCGGGTGTGGTGGGCCCGCTCATCGAGGTGCCCGTACTCATCGGCCTGGTGTACGTCGCTCTGGCCTGGCGGACACGGTTCATCCAACGTCCCTGAAGCACCCCGACGGCGGCATATTTCGACGGGCGCAGACCGTCTGGGGATCTGCGGGAGGAGCAGTTGGGACAAAAGTCCCTTCGTGCTGCGGGGGTTGTCTGTCTAATGTGCGATGTGACCGATCAGCACGCCGCCGCCCTGCAGCACTTCGTGGACACCGCCGATGCCAGCGGGCTCACTCTCATCGTGGACACGCCGCAAGGGCCGCACCTGCGCCGGATCCCTCCAGCGCTCCCACTGCCCACGCATGTCGAGCACGGACCTGGTGCCGAGGCTGCTGCCCAGACTGCAGCGGCCGCCTGGGGCATGCCCGACTTCGTGTTCCAGCAGGCGGACCATGCAGCGAAGGGCTCCGGTCGGCGTGAACTGGGAGACCGTCTGCTTCTTGCCGGGCAGTGGGGTGCGGTGGTCCAGGTCAAGGCCCGCACCGTCGCGCCCAAGCCGGACAGCCTGGAGACGGCATGGATCCAGAAAGTGGCCGCGAAGGCCATACGGCAGGCCAAGGGAACCGTACGGCAGCTGCGCATGGCACCCGCCGTAATGGTCAACGGGCGCGACAACCGTATGGCTGTGGACGGCCACGCGTTTGAATGGATCGCCGTGTTCCTGCTGGACCACCCCGGAGTGCCTGACCAGACAGTGCCGACATGGCAACCGCCGGGCATGCCCGCCATTGCACTGACCCGCCGCGATTGGGACTTCCTCTTCGACCAGCTGCGCTCCACCACGGCGGTGCTCGACTACCTCTTCCGGGCGGCGGCCCTTCCAGCCGTCCCTCTGGGCGACGAGCCCGTGCGCTACTACGAACTCGCTGCCGCCGACGTGGACGCCCTGCCTGCCCCCATGTCCCCCGAAGTCAAGGGCCTCGGTGGAGTCCAGTTCTCCGCGCCACAGCTTCCTCAAGTCCCTGCAGGAGCTGATGGCACCCGCGCGCATCTGATGATCCGCTTCATGCTGGAGGACATCGCGCTCACTCCGCTGGGTGAAACGCTCGACGAAGCAGACCGTTTCACCCTGCTCTCTGCCCTCGACTGGCTTCCGGTGTCGGCGCGGGCCGAGTGGGGGCACCTGCTCCTCGACATGCTCCGCGATGTGCCACGCGTGCCCGAGGAGCACTGCAAGTGGCGCTTTCGGCGGTTGGTCGACGCCGAGGGCACCCGGCAGGTCATCGTGGGAGCCGCCAGCCGTTTCGACTCAGTTGTCCAAGCGGCCTTCTCCGCCTACGTGCAGCTACGGCACGTCGAAGTATGCGAGCACACCAGGAAGGCGGAGCACACCTCCACACTGGGAGTTCTTCTCACCCCACGTCGGCGCGACCGCAGGCGCCTCTGGGACACCACCACCAGCTACACCAGCGGTGAACTGGATATTTCCCCAGAGGACTTGCAGCTCTACCGCGACACATGGAACCAGACCAGCCAGGACCTCACCGGTTGAGCGCCATAACGAGACGCCTACACCACTGTGCTGCGGCGCTCCAGGAGCACGACGTCGCGCCACACGCCGTGGTGGCGGCCAATGCGTTCGCGGGTGCCGATGACCCTGAATCCGGCCCGTGCGTGGACGGCGAGGCTGGCGGTGTTCTCGGGGAAAATTCCGGACTGGATCGTCCAGAGCCTCGCGGCCTCCGTCGACTGCACCAGAGACGTCAGGAGGTGCCCGGCGATGCCGCGGCCCCGGGCGGCGGGATGGACGTAGACGGAGTGCTCGACGACACCCGCGTACGCGCACCGGTCGGAGACCGCGGTCACGGCTACCCAGCCGAGCACCTTGCCGTCGGTGTCCAGCGCGGCGAAGCGGTGTGCGTCCAGTTTCGCGGCGTCGAACTCCGCCCAGGTGGGCGCGGTGGTCTCGAAGGTGGCGTTGCCTTCGTCGATTCCGGCCTGGTAGATCGCCAGGACCTCGTCCGCGTGCGCATCGGTCAGTGGAGCGACGCGGACGGTCATGCGGTGGCCGCGCGGGTGAGGAGCTGGCCCATGGCGGCCAGGACGGACGGCTCGACCCGGTAGTACACCCACGTACCGCGTCGCTCGGAGGCCAGCAATCCGGCCTCGCGGAGCTTCTTCAGGTGGTGGGAGACGGTCGGCTGGGAGACGCCGACGTCGGAGATGTCGCACACGCACGCCTCGCCGCCCTCGTGCGAGGCGACCAGGGAGAACAGCCGCAGTCGCACGGGGTCCCCGAGGGCCTTGAACATGACCGCAGTCCGTTCGGCCTCTTCCGCTGTCAGCGGGCGCTCGGAGAGCGGCGGGCAGCACGGGGTGACGGCTTCCGTTTCCAGCAGCGGCAGCGCCTTCGTAGTCATGCCCTCCATCATCCGTGGAACTTCGACGAATGTCTATGTTGACGGATGTCGATACAGGATGCCAGGGTGAGGCTCATCAAGATATCGACAACCGTCGAATCAAGGGGAGCCTGCTGTGAACGCATCCACCGAAGCCCTGCCCGTCGTCGTGATCGGCGCCGGGCCGATCGGCCTCGCCGCCGCTGCCCAGCTCATCGAGCAGGGGCTTGAGCCGCTCGCTCTGGAGGCCGGACCCACGGCCGCCGCAGCGGTGCGCCAGTGGTCGCACGTCAGGCTGTTCTCCCCCTGGTCCGAAGTCGTCGACCCGGCCGCCGAGAAGCTCCTCGCCCCCACCGGCTGGGTACGCCCAGGCGGAGCGAGCTACCCGTCCGGCGGCGACTGGGCCGACCTCTACCTCCAGCCCCTCGCCGACGTCCTGGGCGACAAGGTCCGTACCGGCGCCACCGTCACCGGCGTCTCCCGCACGGGCCGCGACCGTGTCGTCGACGCCGACCGCGAAGCCCAGCCATTCGTCGTCCATGTCACCCATGCCGACGGCACCGAGGAGCGCGTACTGGCCCGTGCGGTCGTCGACGCCTCCGGCACCTGGAGCACCCCGAGCCCGGCCGGCGGCAGCGGCCTGCCCGCCCTCGGGGAGAAGGCGGCGGCCGACCGCATCGCCTACCGCGTCCCCGACCTCAAGGACCCGGCCGTCCGCGCCCGTTACGCGGGCAAGCGCACCGCCGTCATCGGCTCCGGCGCCTCCGCCTTCACCGCACTCGCCTACCTTGCCGACCTCGCCACGTCCGACGACGGCACAGGCACCCATGGTGTGTGGGTCTTGCGGCGCGGAATCTCCGGGAGCACCTTCGGCGGCGGCGAAGCCGACCAACTCCCCGCCCGCGGTGCCCTCGGCCTCGCCGCCAAGGCCGCCGTCGACAACGGCCACGCCGACGCTGTCACCGGCTTCCGCACGGGAGCCGTCGAGCGGAACAGCGACGGCCGCCTGGTCCTGGTCGGCGAAGACGGCCGCCGCCTGGACCCGGTCGACGAGGTCATCGTCCTCACCGGCTTCCGCCCCGACCTCACCTTCCTGAACGAACTGCGCCTGGGCCTCGACGAGCGCCTCCAGGCCCCCACCGAGCTGGCCCCGCTGATCGACCCCAACCAGCACTCCTGCGGAACCGTCTACCCCCACGGCCACCGTGAGCTCTCCCACCCCGAATCCGGCATCTACCTCGTCGGCATGAAGTCCTACGGCCGCGCCCCGACCTTCCTCGCCATGACCGGCTACGAGCAGGTCCGCTCCGTCGCCGCCGCCCTCGCGGGTGACGTTGAGTCCGCCGACCGGGTCGAACTCACCCTCCCCGAAACCGGGGTGTGCGGTGGAGCCGGGCTCTTCGACGACCCGGCGACGGAAGAGGCCGGTGGTGGGGGCTGCTGCGCCCCCGAGCCCGCGCCGGTGCAACTGGGTGTCGGCGCCCCGTCCGCAGTCGCCAACGAGCAGGCGCCGACGGGCGGCTGCTGCGGATCGTGACAGGTCTCACCACCTGAGTGTGGGGCCCACACGCACCAACCTGACGCCCAGTCAGGGAAGTTATGGCACGCGAATGGCACGCGAGCCCGAAATGGTCTAGACAACAAGGAAGCCCCAGGTCGCTGACCTGGGGCTTTGCGTTGGAGCGGGTGACGAGAATCGAACTCGCGCTCTGAGCTTGGGAAGCTCATGTTCTACCATTAAACTACACCCGCAGAGACGGCCGTTGAGCTGCTGCCGCATCGTCGGACACTGTACCCCATGTCGGGATCCCGGTGGAGGGAGTGGGGTGGTGGAGGTGCGGAGTGCCGCTTGGGTGGGCGTCCTGTATATCCCCTAATGTGGCAGCTTCGTCCACGCGTAGTTTGGGGAAGGGACTTGATGGATCGCACCGTCGTCCGCTGTGCCGAAGGGCACGTGTTCAGCACCTCTTCGTTCCCGTTGCGGCAGCTCGGGGAGGGGCGGATCGGGCCCGGGAGGCTCGTTCGATGTCCTCGGTGTGCGCGGCTTCGGCATGCCGTCCCGGTGGGACAGGAGAAGCGGTAGCGGTAAGTAGCGGTACGTAGTGGTTCAGGCGCGTGGGGCTGTCCGATTGGGGCGGGCCCGCGCGCTCTGCGTATCCTCGGTGGGTGCTTCTCTCAGACAAGGACATCCGGGCCGAGATCGACGCCGGACGAGTACGCATTGATCCGTACGACGAATCCATGGTGCAGCCGTCGAGTGTCGATGTGCGCCTCGACCGCTACTTCCGGGTGTTCGAGAACCACCGGTACCCGCACATCGACCCCGCCGTGGAGCAGGGTGATCTGACTCGGCTGGTGGAGCCGGACGGCGACGAGGCGTTCATTCTGCATCCGGGTGAGTTCGTCCTCGCCTCGACGTACGAGACGATCACGCTGCCCGACAATCTCGCTTCGAGGTTGGAGGGGAAGAGTTCGCTGGGGCGGCTCGGGCTGGTGACGCATTCGACCGCGGGATTTATCGATCCTGGGTTCTCCGGGCATGTGACGCTGGAATTGTCGAATCTGGCGACCTTGCCCATCAAGCTGTGGCCGGGGATGAAGATCGGTCAGCTGTGTCTGTTCCAGCTGAGCTCGTCGGCTGAATTTCCGTACGGGTCCGAGCGGTACGGGTCCCGTTACCAGGGGCAGCGTGGGCCGACGGCCTCGCGGTCCTTCCTCAATTTCCATCGGACGCAGGTGTGATAGCCGGTATGAGTACGAGTGACGTACGAGAGAACTTGACGTACGACGGGTTCGGGCACGCGGTGCGCGAGCTCGCGCAGACGGTCGCCGACGACGGGTACGAGCCCGACATCATTCTGAGCATCGCGCGCGGTGGTGTGTTCGTCGCGGGTGGGCTGGCTTATGCGCTCGACGTGAAGAACATTCACCTGGTGAATGTCGAGTTCTACACCGGAGTGGGGACCACTCTGGAAATGCCGGTCATGCTCGCACCGGTTCCGAATATCGTTGACTTCAGCAATAAGAAGGTTCTTATTGCGGACGATGTCGCTGATACCGGGAAGACGCTGAAGCTGGTGCACGACTTCTGCCTGGAGCATGTGGCGGAGGTGCGCAGCGCGGTGATCTACGAGAAGTCGCACTCGCTCGTGAAGTGCGAGTACGTGTGGAAGCGGACCGACGAGTGGATCAACTTCCCGTGGTCCGTCGAGAAGCCCGTCGTCCGGCGGGCAGGGCAGGTTCTCGACTCGTAGTCGGCAGGCCGCCCGCAGGTGGCAGGTGGCAGGTGGCAGAGAAGTAGGAAGGGCCCGGAGCGAGAGGTTTTCTCGTTCCGGGCCCTTCCTCGTTCCTGCTGTGGGTACGGCCGTCAGATCGTGCCCAGCTTGATCAGCGAGAGCAGGGCGACCAGCTGGATCGCGGAGGCGCCCAGGGCCTTCGGCCAGGGGAGGTCGTGGGACTTGCTGATCATGGAGGTGAAGAGTGCGCCGGCGGCCAGCCAGGTGATCCAGCCGATGATCTGGACGAGGCTGTTGTCGCCGCCCAGGAACAGGGCGAAGAGCAGCCGGGGGGCGTCCGTCAGCGACATGATCAGCATGGAGAGGCCGATGGTGGGCTGCCAGGAGCCGTCGCCGCCCAGCTGGCGGGCGAGCGTGTGCGTCACGGCGCCGAGGACCAGGCCGCAGATGATCATCGCTACGGCGGTCGTGAGGACGTACGGGATGGCGCTGGCGAAGGTGGAGTTGATCGTCTCTTCGCGGGCCTTGTCGAAGCCGAAGACCGCGAGCAGGCCGTAGAGGAACGTGACGATCAGCGCCGGGCCCCAGACCTGGTGGTCGCGCATCTGCCAGAACGTCGCGCCGGGGCGCAGGACGATGCCGGAGATCAGCTGCTTCCAGGGCAGGCGGGGGCCGGACGGCGGGGCGGGGGTGTTGCCCGCCTGGTAGGTGTTGCCGTCGCCGTACGGGTCCTCGTTGACGCTGAAGGCCTGGGTGTGGCCCGGGTTGTTGGCGTACGGGTCGTGGGCGGGTCCGCCCTGGGGGTGCGGGCCCGGGTGTGCGCCCTGGCGGTACGGGTCGTGGCCGTACGGGGGCTGTCCGCCCCGGGGGTCGTAGCCGCCCTGGTGCGGGTCGCCGAAGTACTCCGGCTCGTCGGAGCCCCCGCCTCCGTATCCGCCGTTGCCGTATCCGCCGTGGCCTCTGGGGGCGTCGCCGTAACCGGCGTTCCCCTGGGCCTGCGGCCACTGCTGCTGGCCGTACTGGGGGTGAGGCGGTGCCTGCTGCCCCCCGTACGGCTGCTGCTGCGGTTGCTGCCGCTGCGGTTCCTGCTGCGTGCGGTTGTCCCGGCCGCGTCCGATCCTGAATCCAGCCACGCGAATGAACGTACCCGCTCCGGATGGGCCCAGGGCCAGGCAGCGGGAAAGCGGAGGGCCTTTGCGGCCGAGCTGTGACATCCCCTAGGGGAACCCCGGGGGGCTGTCCGGGGGCTGCCGGAGGGGGTGTTGGAGGGGTGCGGGAGAGGGCCTGTGTGACGTTCTGTGGCGTCCTCTGCGGCCCCGGAACGGCAAAGCGGCCGGTTCCGCCCCCGAGGCAGAACCGGCCGCTCACGCGTGCGTACGGATGTACGGGCGTGCGGACGTACCTACTTCACCGGCTCGGGCTCCGGTGCGTCCGCCGTCTCGTCGGTGTCCGACGGTTCGACCGGGGTCTTCACCGATTCGAGCAGCAGCTGTGCCACGTCGACGACGGTGAGGGACTCCTTGGCCTTGCCGTCGTTCTTCTTGCCGTTGACCGAGTCGGTCAGCATGACGAGGCAGAACGGGCAGGCCGTCGACACGATGTCCGGGTTGAGGGAGAGGGCTTCGTCGACGCGCTCGTTGTTGATGCGCTTGCCGATCCGCTCCTCCATCCACATCCTCGCGCCGCCGGCGCCGCAGCAGAAGCCGCGTTCCTTGTGGCGGTGCATCTCCTGCTGGCGGAGGCCCGGGACGGCGGACATGATCTCGCGCGGCGGCGTGTAGACCTTGTTGTGGCGGCCCAGGTAGCAGGGGTCGTGGTACGTGATGAGGCCTTCGACCGGGGTCACCGGGATCAGCTTGCCCTCGTCGATGAGGTGCTGGAGCAGCTGCGTGTGGTGGATGACCTCGAACTCGCCGCCCAGCTGCGGGTACTCGTTCGCGATCGTGTTGAAGCAGTGCGGGCAGGTCGCGACGATCTTCTTCGACGACTTGGGCTTCTTGGTCGACTCGTCCTCGTCGTCCTCGCCGTAGGCCATGTTGAGCATCGCGACGTTCTCGGCGCCCAGCTGCTGGAAGAGCGGCTCGTTGCCGAGGCGGCGGGCCGAGTCACCGGTGCACTTCTCGTCGCCGCCCATGATCGCGAACTTCACGCCCGCGATGTGGAGGAGTTCCGCGAAGGCCTTCGTGGTCTTCTTGGCGCGGTCTTCGAGGGCGCCGGCGCAGCCGACCCAGTAGAGGTACTCGACCTCGGTGAGGTCGTCGATCGTCTTGCCGACGATCGGCACCTCGAAGTCGACTTCCTTCGTCCACTCGACGCGCTGCTTCTTGGCGAGCCCCCAGGGGTTGCCCTTCTTCTCCAGGTTCTTGAGCATCGTGCCCGCCTCGGACGGGAACGCGGACTCGATCATCACCTGGTAGCGGCGCATGTCGACGATGTGGTCGATGTGCTCGATGTCCACCGGGCACTGCTCGACGCAGGCGCCGCAGGAGGTGCAGGACCAGAGGACGTCCGGGTCGATGACGCCGTTCTCTTCGAGGGTGCCGATGAGCGGGCGCTCGGCCTCCGCGAGGGCGGCGGCGGGGACGTCCTTGAGCTGCTCGGGCGTCGCCTTCTCGTTGCCCTCCATGTCCTTGCCGCCGCCGGCCAGCAGGTACGGCGCCTTGGCGTGCGCGTGGTCGCGCAGGGACATGATCAGGAGCTTCGGCGAGAGCGGCTTGCCGGTGTTCCAGGCGGGGCACTGCGACTGGCAGCGGCCGCACTCGGTGCAGGTGGAGAAGTCGAGGATGCCCTTCCAGCTGAACTGCTCGACCTGGGAGACACCGAAGGTGGCGTCCTCGGCCGGGTCCTCCCAGTCGATCTCCTTGCCGCCGCTGGTCATCGGCAGCAGCGCGCCGAGCGCGACGTCGCCGTCGGCCTTGCGCTTGAAGAAGATGTTCGGGAAGGCCAGGAAGCGGTGCCAGGCGACGCCCATGTCGGTCTTGAGTGAGACCGTGATCATCCAGATGAAGGACGTGGCGATCTTCAGACCCGCGAAGAAGTACGTGAGGGTCTGCAGCGTGGAGAGGTCCATGCCGCGGAACCAGGCGACGAACGGGTACGAGATGAAGAAGGACGCCTCGTAGGAGTTCACGTGGTGCTGGGCGCCTTCGAGGGCGTGCAGCGTGAAGATGCAGATGCCGACGATCAGGATGACCGTCTCGACGAAGTACGCCTGGCCCGTGTTGGAGCCCGCGAAGCGGGACTTGCGGCCCGCCCCGCCCGGCCGGTTCAGCTGCCGGATGACGATCAGGGCCAGGATGCCGAGGGCGGTCATGGTGCCCATGAACTCCACGTACACGTTGTACGGGGCCCAGTCGCCGATGATCGGCAGGATCCAGTCGGCCTTGAACAGCTGGCCGATGGCGTTCACGATCGTCAGGAGCAGCGTGAGGAAGCCCACCGCCACGAACCAGTGCGCGACGCCGACGACGCCCCACTTGTTCATCCGGGTGTGGCCGAGGAACTCCTTGGCCACGGTGACCGCGCGCTGCCACGGGTTGTCGGTACGGGTGCCGGCGGGCACGGGCTGTCCGAGCCGTACGAAGCGATAGATCTGGAAGATCGCACGGCCGAACAGCGCGGCGCCGACAGCCATGAGGACCAGCGACACGATGATCGCGGCGAGTTGCATTTGGGGGCTCCTCGGGCCTGCGAGGGTGGGTAACAGAGGGGCTGGGGCGCTCCGGGAACCCCGGGACCTCAGATGGGATCACTAGCTTGATTACTAAGCGGTAACTTATCCAGTCGAGCTGAGATTACCCACTTATGCCGTCGCACAGTATCCAGGCGGGCGGTGATCTGCGTCGCTCAGGCAACCCTCAGTGGGGGCGGGCTCCTCGTGCGGCCCGTGGCTGGTCGCTGTTCCTGTCGGGGCTACGCCCCGGACCCCTGCACGGCCTGCGCCCGCGCGCCCTCGACCGCCGGACGGGCTCGATGCGCCGTCAGTACCGCGGGGACCGTCCGCGCCAGGATGCCGAGGTCGACGGCGAGGCAGTGCGTGTCGACGTACTCCAGGTCCAGCAACACCATCTCGTCCCACGGGAGTTCGGACCGGCTGCTGACCTGCCACAGCCCCGTCATGCCGGGCAGGACCGCCAGCCGGCCGTGGGTCGGGCTGGTGCGGCCGGAGTCCTGCACCGGCAGCGGGCGCGGTCCCACCAGGGACATCTCGCCGCGTACGACGTTGATCAGCTGGGGGAGTCCGTCGAGGGAGAGGCGGCGCAGCAGCCGGCCGACCGGGTCGGTGCGGGGGTCGGCGCGGAATCTCAGCATCAGGAACGGCTCGCCCCGCAGACCCGCCCGGGGCTGCCGGAGGAATGCGCCGCCGGGCGAGGTGAGTGCCACGGCGGCGTATGCCGTGGCCAGTACGGGTGCGAGCAGGAGCAGGAGGAGCAGGCTCCCGGCCAGATCGAGTGCGCGTTTCGCGGACAGCGACCGCATCGCCGCATCCTTTCGTGGGATCTTTGTCCGACTTCATGCGAATAGTCGGCTTTATGGCTAGGACTCTCGCACGATGAACACCAGTGGACGGCGGCGCCACGCGTGCGCGTCTCGCAGGCCGGCGGAGCTCGGAGAGGTGGTTGTGGCATGCGTGCCGTGGTGACAGGAGGGGCCGGGCGCACCGGCCCCCGTTCGTGCGGGCGGCTGCTCTGCCTGCGCGGCGATGCGTACGGGCGGCTGCTCGGTCTGCGCGGCGACTCGTACGGGCGGCTGCTCGACGCATCGGCGACGGGGGTCTGAGGGGGTGGCACGGATGCCGAAACTGCCCGGACTCGGACCCGGACCCGGACTCGGACTCGGACCCGGACTTTCCGGGCTGCCCGGAGCCACCGCGCTGGCCGCCCTGGTCGTGCGCCTCAGGGCCCGCCGCGCCCTCGGGCTGGTGTGCGGCGGCCTCGCCCTGCTCGTCGGTCTGACCGGGGTCGCGGGCTGGCTCGCGTACCGGAAGGTCGACGGCAACATCCGTACCGACGAGGTGACCGCGGCCGTACTCGCCGAACACGGCGCCGACCGCCCCGCCAAGGGAGAGAGCAAGGCGCAGAACATCCTGCTGCTCGGCTCCGACTACCGGAAGGCGGCCGGCAGCGAGCGCTCCGACACGGTGATGCTGCTGCACCTGGCCGCCGACCGGAAGCGCGCCGAGGTGCTCAGCGTGCCGCGCGACCTGCGGGTGGACATGCCCAGCTGCCGCCGGGACGACGGGAGTTACAGCCTTGAGCAGAACGCCCAGTTCAACTGGGCGTTCCAGTTCGGCGGCGCCGCCTGCACGATTCGTACGCTGGAGAAGCTGACCGGCATCCGGATCGACCATCACCTGATCGTCGACTTCAAGGGCTTCACGAAGATCATCAACGCGGTGGGCGGCGTCGAGGTCGACCTCAAGGAGCCCGAGCACGATCCGAACGTGGGGCTCGACCTCAGCACCGGACGGCACCTGCTGAAGGGCGAGGACGCGCTGAGTTACGTCCGGGCCCGGCAGTACGTGGGGGACGGCAGCGATCTGAACCGGATCGGCCGCCAGCAGGACTTCGTCAACCGGCTCGTGGCCAAGATCCGCGGCAACGGCACCCTCACCAACCCGGCCCGCCTCTACCCGGTGCTGGACGCGGCGACGTCCGCGCTGACCGCGGACTCCGGGCTCGACTCGCTCGGCGAGCTGTACGAGGTCGCGGACAGCCTCAGCGCGCTGCCGCCCGGCGCGCTCACCTTCACCACGCTGCCGCACCACCAGGCGCCCGACCACTGGTACCGGCTCGACCTGGAGCAGCCCGAGGCGCGGCGGGTGTTCGACGCCGTGAAGAAGGACAGGCCGGTGCGCGCCGCGCTGAAGGAGGCGCAGAAGGAGCCGGCCGAGGAGCCGGCCGAGCCGGAGTTCGAGCCGGTCCACGACGAGTACGAGTGACCGGAGTGACGGTGTGGAACGGTCCTCAGGACCCGTCCTCAAGCCGTTCCGTAGGAGAAAGATGCAGGTCAGCGCCCCATAGAGAGGTGTATGAGTGAGATAAGGGCTGACAAGTTGAGTCATGGCGACTCAGGTCTGTTGACTCCTGCGAGTGGGTGATGCATCCTTGAGCCAGATCCACTCAAGTAAGAACTGCAGGAGGAATTGAAATGGCACGTGCGGTCGGCATCGACCTGGGCACGACGAACTCCGTCGTCAGCGTTTTGGAAGGCGGCGAGCCCACCGTCATCACCAACGCCGAAGGCGCCAGGACCACGCCGTCCGTCGTCGCCTTCGCCAAGAACGGCGAGGTCCTCGTCGGCGAGGTCGCCAAGCGTCAGGCGGTCACCAACGTCGACCGGACGATCCGCTCGGTCAAGCGCCACATGGGCACCGACTGGTCGATCGACCTCGACGGCAAGTCCTTCAACCCGCAGCAGATGAGCGCCTTCATCCTGCAGAAGCTGAAGCGCGACGCCGAGTCCTACCTGGGCGAGAAGGTGGCCGACGCGGTCATCACCGTCCCGGCGTACTTCAACGACTCCGAGCGTCAGGCGACGAAGGAGGCCGGTGAGATCGCGGGCCTCAACGTCCTTCGTATTGTCAACGAGCCGACTGCCGCCGCCCTGGCCTACGGTCTCGACAAGGACGACCAGACCATTCTCGTCTTCGACCTCGGTGGCGGCACCTTCGACGTGTCGCTCCTGGAGATCGGTGACGGCGTCGTCGAGGTGAAGGCCACCAACGGTGACAACCACCTCGGTGGTGACGACTGGGACCAGCGCGTCGTCGACTACCTGGTGAAGCAGTTCCAGGGCAACCACGGCGTGGACCTGGGCAAGGACAAGATGGCTCTCCAGCGTCTCCGCGAGGCCGCGGAGAAGGCGAAGATCGAGCTGTCGTCCTCCACCGAGACGTCGATCAACCTCCCGTACATCACGGCGTCCGCCGAGGGCCCGCTGCACCTGGACGAGAAGCTCACGCGCGCCCAGTTCCAGCAGCTCACGTCCGACCTGCTTGAGCGGTGCAAGAGCCCGTTCAACAACGTCATCAAGGACGCGGGCATCGCGCTCTCCGAGATCGACCACGTCGTTCTCGTCGGCGGCTCGACCCGTATGCCGGCCGTGGCCGAGCTCGTCAAGGAGCTCACCGGTGGCCGCGAGGCCAACAAGGGCGTCAACCCGGACGAGGTCGTCGCCATCGGCGCCTCGCTCCAGGCGGGTGTCCTCAAGGGTGAGGTCAAGGACGTCCTGCTCCTCGACGTGACCCCGCTGTCCCTGGGCATTGAGACCAAGGGCGGCATCATGACCAAGCTCATCGAGCGGAACACCACGATTCCGACGAAGCGCTCCGAGATCTTCACGACGGCCGAGGACAACCAGCCGTCCGTGCAGATCCAGGTCTACCAGGGCGAGCGCGAGATCGCGGCGTACAACAAGAAGCTCGGGATGTTCGAGCTGACCGGTCTGCCGCCGGCCCCGCGCGGTGTGCCGCAGATCGAGGTCGCCTTCGACATCGACGCCAACGGCATCATGCACGTCGCTGCCAAGGACCTCGGCACCGGCAAGGAGCAGAAGATGACCGTCACCGGTGGCTCCTCGCTGCCGAAGGACGAGGTCAACCGGATGCGCGAAGAGGCCGAGCAGTACGCGGACGAGGACCACAAGCGCCGCGAGGCCGCCGAGACCCGCAACCAGGCCGAGCAGCTCGTGTACCAGACGGAGAAGTTCCTCAAGGACAACGAGGACAAGGTTCCGGCCGACGTGAAGACCGAGGTCGAGACCGCCGTCACCGAGCTGAAGGAGAAGCTCAAGGGCGAGGACACGGCCGAGATCCGTACGGCCACGGAGAAGGTCGCGGCCGTCTCGCAGAAGCTGGGCCAGGCCATGTACGCCGACGCGCAGGGCGCCCAGGGTGCCCCGGGCGCCGAGGGTGCGGCCCCGGGCGCCGGTCAGGCGCAGGCCGATGACGATGTCGTCGACGCCGAGATCGTGGACGACGAGAAGGACAAGAAGGGCGGCGCTGCCTGATGACGGAGGAGACTCCGGGCTTCGACGAGAAGCCCGACGTCTCTTCCGGCGCGGACGACGCCGAGCCGAAGGCCGCTGAGTCCCCCTCTCCGGAGGAGGGCTCGGCGGCCCCGGCCGACGACGCGAACGCCGCGAAGGACGTCGCACTGACCGCCCAGCTGGACCAGGCCAAGATGGCGCTCTCCGAGCGCACGGCCGACCTCCAGCGGCTCCAGGCCGAGTACCAGAACTACCGGCGCCGGGTGGAGCGGGACCGGGTCACGGTCAAGGAGATCGCCGCGGCGAACCTCGTGACCGAGCTCCTCCCGACGCTCGACGACATCGGCCGGGCCCGGGAACACGGCGAACTGGTCGGCGGCTTCAAGTCGGTGGCCGAGTCGCTGGAGACCGTGGCCGCGAAGATGGGCCTGACGCAGTTCGGCAAGGAGGGCGAGCCCTTCGACCCGACGATCCACGAGGCCCTGATGCACTCGTACGCACCGGACGTCACCGAGACGACCTGCGTGGCGATCCTGCAGCCGGGCTACCGGATCGGCGAGCGTACGATCCGTCCCGCACGGGTCGCGGTGGCCGAGCCCCAGCCGGGCGCTGCCGCCGAGAAGAGCGAAGAGAACACCGAGGACGCTGAGGAGAGCGGTGGCCCCGAAAAGGGCTGACGTGTCGAGGAGTCCGAGAGGAGGGACGTCGAGGAATGAGCACTAAGGACTTCGTCGAGAAGGACTACTACAAGGTTCTCGGCGTCCCCAAGGACGCCACCGAGGCCGAGATCAAGAAGGCGTACCGGAAGCTCGCCCGCGAGTTCCACCCGGACGCCAACAAGGGCAACGCCGAGGCCGAGGAGCGCTTCAAGGAGATCTCCGAGGCGAACGACATCCTCGGTGACGCCAAGAAGCGCAAGGAGTACGACGAGGCCCGCGCGCTCTTCGGGAACGGCGGCTTCCGCCCCGGTCCCGGGGCCGCGGGCGGCGGTTCGTTCAACTTCGACCTGGGCGACCTCTTCGGCGGCGCGGCCGGCGGCGGTGCCCAGACCGGCGGTTTCGGCGGCGGCATAGGGGACGTCTTCGGCGGCCTCTTCAACCGCGGCGGCACGGGGACGCGCACGCAGCCCCGGCGCGGCCAGGACATCGAGTCCGAGGTGACGCTGAGCTTCACCGAGGCCGTGGACGGCGCGACCGTCCCGCTCCGTATGTCCTCCCAGTCCCCCTGCAAGGCGTGCTCCGGCACCGGCGACAAGAACGGCACGCCCCGCGTGTGCCCGACCTGCGTCGGCACCGGGCAGGTCTCGCGCGGCGGCGGTGGCGGATTCTCGCTCACCGACCCCTGCGTGGACTGCAAGGGCCGCGGCCTGATCGCCGAGACCCCCTGCGAGATCTGCAAGGGTTCCGGCCGGGCCAAGTCCTCCCGCACCATGCAGGTCCGCATCCCCGCGGGGGTCACGGACGGCCAGCGCATCCGCCTGCGCGGCAAGGGCTCCCCCGGTGAAAGGGGCGGCCCGGCGGGCGACCTGTACGTGGTCGTGCACGTCGACGCGCACCCCGTGTTCGGCCGCAAGGGCGACAACCTCACCGTCACCGTGCCGGTCTCCTTCACGGAGGCGGCGCTCGGCGGCGAGGTGAAGGTGCCCACCCTCGGTGGTCCCGCCGTCACCCTCAAACTGCCCGCGGGCACGCCCAACGGGCGCACCATGCGGGCCCGCGGCAAGGGCGCGGTCCGCAAGGACGGCACCCGCGGCGACCTGCTGGTCACCGTCGAGGTCGCCGTACCGACCGAACTGAACGACAAGGCCAGGGAAGCCCTGGAGAACTACCGTGAGGCCACGGCGGGCGAAGACCCGCGGGCCGCACTGTTCCAGGACGCGAAGGGAGCATAGGAGAGCCATGGACGGCCGACGACGCACCAATCCTTATGAGTTGACCGACGAGTCACCGGTGTACGTCATCTCGGTCGCCGCTCAGCTCTCCGGTCTGCACCCGCAGACCCTGCGCCAGTACGACCGCCTCGGCCTGGTCTCCCCGGACCGCACGGCCGGGCGCGGCCGGCGCTACTCGGCCCGCGACATCGAACTGCTGCGCACCGTGCAGCAGTTGTCGCAGGACGAGGGCATCAACCTGGCCGGCATCAAGCGCATCATCGAGCTGGAGCACCAGGTCGCCGCCCTCCAGTCCCGCGTCGCCGAACTCTCGGCGGCGGTGGACGGCGCGGCGGCGGCCCTCCAGCAGCGCGAGGCCCAGGTACACGCCTCGTACCGCCGCGACCTGGTCCCGTACCAGGACGTGCAGCAGGCGAGCGCGCTGGTGGTGTGGCGGCCTAAGCGGTCTTCGGACTGAGGCTGTGTCTTGTGAAAGGGGCCCGGGAGCATCTGCTCCCGGGCCCCTTCGTCATACCGTCAGCGGGGGCTGTCCCCGGCGGAGAGGTGCTTGAGCAGAGCGGCGAGTTGACCGGCGGTCGCGCTCAGCACGGTCGCGGGGTCGTCGCTCTCGCGAAGGCGGAGGGTGCCGTCGGGGGTTGCGGCGACGTTGACGCAGTTGCCTTCGGCGCCCCCGCTGAACGAGGACTTCTGCCAGTGGAGAGTGGGCATTCTCTGCTTCCTAGAGGGTGTAGAGCAGGTGCTGGATCAGGGCCAGCGAGTCCTTGGCCTCGTGCGAGGCCGGTGCGGCCTGTGCATCGACCGGAGCGAGCGCATGCTCTGTCAGAGCATCGAACAGCGATTCGTATTCGGCAAGGTGATGGGGCTCCGAGAGATGCAGCGAGGCGATCGGGTGCTCCAGCAGAACGGTGCCCAATTCCTCCACGGCGGGCGTCGAATGCAGGAAGTTGCCCGTGTAGGCGGCGTACACACCCGCTTCGAACGGGAAGACCTGGACGGATACGTGAGGAAGTTGGGCCAGCTCGATGAGGTGAAGCAACTGGGCGCGCATCACGCGTGAGCCGCCGAACCGCATGTGCAGGGCCGCCTCGTGGATCACCGCGTGCACGGTGGGCGCTGTGTCAGACGTGAGGATGCGCTGCCGGTCCATCCGGAAGCCGACGGCGTCGTCGATGGAGCCGTACGCGGGCTTGGCGCTGCCGAGGATCGCACGGGTGTACTCCTCGGTCTGGAGGAGGCCGGGTACGAACAGCGATTCGTGGCAGCGCAGCGCGGTGGCCGTGGACTCAAGTTCCGCCAAGTCCAGGGCCCCTGGCCCGATGCGGTTCTTGTACGCGCTCCACCAGCTTTTGCCGGTCGACTCGGACAGAGTGACCAGCGTCTCCACGTAGGGCTTATTAGTGCACCCGTACGTTTCGCAGAGCGCGAGCAGCCGATCCGTGAGGATCGTGGTCTTCGCCGTCTCGATCTGGCTGAGCTGGGCTCGACCCATGCCGATCCGTGCTGCGGCATCCGCAGCGCTCAAACCGGCCGACTCGCGAAGTCGCTTGAGTTCAAGGCCGAGCCTGCGTTGCCGCTCGCTGATGGTGGTCCGCAGTCCCAAGGGTGTCTCCTCCGACGTTCCGTCAAAGTCTGCCCTGGTCAGGGGAGTTGGTCCATTGAATCTGACGAACAGGTTGAACAATGTAACCCTAATCATCTACCGTGAGTGTGGCGACGGTCACCCAGTGAGGTCGCCTACCGCTCCCGCGCCCGTAAGTCGAAAGCGCACCCGGCACGCGTAAGTGCCGGGCATTGCCATCGCGGAACGGCGCGGACCACTCACTCCGTACGGAGGGACGTCAGGTCATGGATCAGCGCAACCCCGCGCACCGGGAACTCCAACTCACCTACGCCTACAGCCTGTTCATGGACGCGGACGCGATCGCGGCCAAGGTGTGCCGCGACTTCGTGCGCACCGTGCTCCTGGCCCTCCGGCGTACGGACGCCATTGCCTCCGCCGTGCTCTGCACCTCCGAACTGGTGACCAACGTCCATCTGCACACCAAAGGGGCCACCATGATCCGCATCTACGTGGACCCGCTGCGGCTGCGGGTGAGTGTGTACGACGAGGACCCGGTCGTGCCCGCACCCCTCGACCAGGACGGCTGTTGGGGGCGCGGCCTCGTGCTGGTGGCCGGGACGGCGGACGCATGGGGAGTCACGGCGGACCGGGGCGGGCGCTTCGCGAAGGGGGTGTGGTTCGAGCTGGCGGGGTAGTGGGGGTGGCCTGGTGGCAGAAGCCGTACGGTCCTTGACGAGCAGACGAGCAGACGAGTGTGACATGACGACCCTCATCCAACTCATTCCCCGCGAACCGTTCGGACGCGAGGACATCCAGGCCTACGCCGAGGAGAACGACTGGACGCCCGCGGAAGTGAATCAGCCCGAGGGGGCCACCGAGGAACTGGCGTGGGTTCTCGGCCTCGTCGACGCCGACAGCCCCGAGGACACCGAAGACATCGATCCAGTGGTGGTCCACTGGATCGAAGACCACAGCTTCCAGGTCGGCTGCCTCGCGGTCGAGGGAGACCAGAACGAGTCGTTCGCCGAGTGGCTGCGCGGCGAACTGCCGCTTCACTCCGACCAGTCCCTGTCGCACATGACGGCGAGCACCCGCGATGACGTGGCCCTCATGCGTGCTCTGCGCAGGCTGGGCATCAACTACGCGGGAAGAGAGTTCGACAGCGTCTCCTACGACCTGCTGCGCTGGGCACTTCACGACCCTGAGTCGCTGGTCCGGCGGAACGCCCTGCTCGCCGCGTCCGTCATGAACGGGCAACAGCTCGTGCCCCTGCTGACCTGTGTGAGCGAGACCGAGAACGATCCAACGGTCAGGGAGCAGGCCGTGACCACCCTCGACATTGTCCGCGACCGTATCGCCCGCCAGGGCTCCACTAAGGGAGCGCGGCGCTGACCGTGTCGACGATCATCATCCACATCGGCTGGCCGCCGGTGCCGAAGGCCGCGGCGAGGGTGTAGCCGAGGGCGGCGTCGGTGGCCGTCGGGGTCGCGTCGGCCTGCCATTCGGCGATGACCGTTTCGTCGCCGTCGGAGGAGAAGTCGCCGAGGCGGATGCCGTCGCGGGTGAGGCGACTGGAGGGGACGGAGTCGGGCTGGAAGCGGTAGTGGGCGTCGGCGTGCTCGACGTCGACGCGGTACGTCTGCCGGCGGAGCTTGCCCTTGCCGGGGGTGATGCGGGCAGGGGCGCCGTCGACGGTGAGGGTGAGGGCGGCGGGGTCGCGGGTGCCGATGGCGATCAGGGGGTCGGGCTCGGTGGCGGGGTCGCGTTCCAGGACGACGGTGGGGATCTGCTCGCCGTCGACGGTTAGCCGGTCCTGGCCGTCCAGCCGGATGGTGATCTCGCCGAAGAGGGTGTCCACGGTGGGGCCGGGTGGGGTGCGGGGCTCGTTGTCCCCGGTGCTGGCCGCCTTGTCGTTGGCCGCGTGGTCGGTCTCGGGGGCCGTGGGGGGGGGCTTGGCGGTGTCGTTCATGGGGCGGTCCTTCGGGGTGGTTGGAACGGGCGGTCTGGTCAGAACCGGACCTCGGGCGGGCGGAGTTCGGTGGGAGTCCCACGGCAGGGCTCCTGAGGGGGAACCCGGCCGGTAAATCAGTATCGGCGGACAATGCGGATCATGCGGTGGCCAGTTCAGTCGCGGCCGGCTCGCGGTAGAGGTCGTTGCGCTCCAGGAGTTCCTGGTGGCGGTCGTGGTCGCGCACCTGCTCGTCCGCGAAGAGGATCAGCCGGTCGGCGCCTGAAACGGTGGACAACGGTGGGCGGTCAGCAGCACGGTGCAGCTCTCCGCGGCCTGCGAGACGGTACTGGGCGCGATCCGCAGGTGGAAGACCGTCCTGGTGCGGGCGCCGAGCCGGGCCAGGGTGTCCTGCGGGGTGCCTGTCGCCCACTGGTCGATCACGGCGTACGGCTTTGCGTCGGTCAGGCACCGCCGGGCATGCCATCAGCAGTAAGTCCACGAACTGGTGACGCTTCCCGCGCCGGTACGCGGATCAGCCAAGGCCGCCAGTCGGGACGGGCGACCCGCGATCGAGCGGTGCTGACCCGAGGGGGGATTTGGTCAGACACGCGGTGGCGGACTGGTGGCACATCGAAGCTCCGTTGGGCGAGGGCGACTTGGGCAAGGTCATCTGCACAACGTGGCTTCGATGCGTGCGCAGCAGACCACCGAGGCATCGTCATGATGCCGTGGCCGGCACATCCTCTTGATCATCAAGGCTTTGAGGTGCCTGGTACTGCGTATTCAATAAAATAGGACAAAGCTCCCACTTCTAATGAATGCGACACTTTTATGTAAATGCAAAGGTGATGCGATCTGCAGGTAGCTTTACGGGGTCGGCGCAAGTCGATGAGAGATTTATGAATATGAAGGAGGTGGGGATGTTCGCGAAGTTCAGTCAACTTTTTCGCCTTCCATTTCGAGATTCTCTATTTCGTCGAACAGTGCCCCACTCTGCCCGCCGCATGTAAAAGGTTGGAACCGTTCGCGGTGGCGAACCCAAGCCCTGTGCGGTGCCCAACGGAGCCAAACACGACCTCTGCTCTCTCTGGTGACCAGAAGAAGCGCGCCTTCAATGCTCCGGTCTCATGGCGTGAAGCAGACTTGTACTGTCCGGAACGAGGGAATTCATTTGCGGTTTCAACGGATGCGAATGGGAAGACGTCTCGCCTGTGGATTGGCCAGATCTCAGCTGGTCGAGGAGGGTAAGAAATGAGGACGCTCCAGGCGACACCCCAGGGTGCCGCGGTGCCCGAGTCCTTGCGCCGGTTCGGCAAACTGGTGTCGCCATACGGGCTCATATCGAGGCTCACCTGGCTGCCTGTCACAGAGGGCGAGCCGGAATTCGCGGTCTACACCGGATCGCTGGGCGACCCGGGAGCGGTTCTCGCGGCGCAGTCGGAATGGACGCACGATGCTTCCTCCGGCAACTTCGACGGGGCCGGCGGAGCGTTGGACCGCGAGACGGCGGCGCACCTCGCCGCCGCCGAATCGCTGGAGCGGTACTCCTCGTGTGCCTGGTCCCCGAAGGACATGATCTGGGCGACCGCCGAAGAGCTCGGTGAGGACGCCATCCCACCCTGGCAATGGCCGAGCCTCTCCCCAGCTGAGCTGGCCGACCCCCGCTGCGGCCTGGTGCCCACCGACCGGAGCATGCCATTGCGCTGGGTCGAGGGGTGGTCCTTGGCCCGCGGCAGGAAGGTGTACGTACCGGCTGTCCAGGTCTACCTGAAGTGCTCACCGGAGTCGGCCGCGGAGCGATACGTGCACCCGGTTTCCACGGGCTGCGCTACCCATACCGACCCGCTGGCCGCGATAGCCAACGGTTTGATGGAAGTCGTCGAACGGGACTCCATCGCCCTGACCTGGCTCCAGCGCCTCCGGCTGCCCCGCCTTGAGTTTGCGCTCGATGACCTGGCTCCTGAGCACCGGGCGTTCGTCGAACGGGCGGCCAGTCAGAACATCCGCACCCACCTCTTCGACGCCACAACGGACCTCGGCATCCCCGTCATCTACGGGGTGCAGCTCGCCGACCATGACCGCGCTCTCGCCCAACTCGTCGTCGCCACCTGTGACACGGACCCGGGCAAGGCCATCGCCAAACTGCACCGTGAGGCGGCCTCGCTGCGCATCGCGCTGCGCTCCCATGCGAGCCGGCACACGAACCCCCACGACCCGCAGGACATCGTCAGTGTGATCGGTGGCGCGCTCCTCGCCGGGAAACCGGACCAGCGCCACCGGTTCGACTTCCTGCTGGAGGGCGAGCGCCCCACGCGGGCCCTCGCCGACCTTCCGCGCCCCGCGAAGGGAGCGGAGGAGCTGCCGTGGCTGCTGGAGCGCTTGTCCCGGGTCGGATGCGAGGTCGTGGTCGTCGACATCACGACCGACGAGGCCCGCCAGGTGGGTGCGACCGTCGTACGGGTCATGGTGCCGGAGTTGATGCCGCTCTCCTTCGCTCACCGGGCCCGCTACCTAGCCCATCCCCGCCTTTACCAGGCTCCTCGCGCCATGGGTCACCCCGTGCATGACGAGGGCGGCATCAATCCCAATCCGCAGCCCTTCGCATGAGGTGGGTCATGAATCGTCACCTGCTCATACTCGCCTCGGGGACGTTCGGTAAAGACGTCGCACGACGTCTGGAACAGGACCCCCGGAAACGTGGACACGACATCACCCTGATGGAGATTGACGAGGGAACCCACCCGAGTATGTGGCCCCGCGCCGACCTCATCATGCTGGCCACCTCCCATGAGCGGCCTCGTATTGACGAGGCGGCAGACCGGGCAGCCTTCGCCTGGGGCACTCCCTGGTTCGGGGTGCACACCACCGCCACCGAGGTGCTGTGCGGCCCCGTGGTGGTCCCCGGCCGCACGGCCTGTCACCAGTGCTATGTGCGCCGCCGTAACCAGCACCAGCGGCCCGAGTACGGAACCGCCGACACGGGGGATCACCACCCGACCGGCTACCCAGTTCACCACGTCGGTATCGCTGCCGCCTTCGCCCGGCAGGCAGTCGAGGAGGCGCTGCGCATACCGGGCGATGAGGAGGCGGTCGGTGGCACCGTGCGGAAGTTCGATCAGATCACCGGCGCCACCAACAGGGCCATCGTGATCGCGGTGGACCGATGCGCGCGTTGCCGCACCGCTGCCACGGGCGACGACTTGTGGCACCGACTGGTATCGATCACCGAAGGGCGGACAGCGTGAACGACCGATCCATGATGACGGCCGAAACCGTCGGCTCCGCCGCCCGGTTCGACCCGCAGCTGCGCATCCCTCGGCAGCCCCGGTTGCGCCGGGGCCTCGTAGTCAGCACAGAGGCCGACCAGATGGTGGTGATGGGCCCACCCAAGAAACAGCTTTTCCGCGGCAAGTCCGCCACGGGGATGCTGCCCGAGCTGCTCGACCTGCTCGATGGCGAGCGCACCCACGATCAACTCGCGGCAGAGCTCGGGCTGCCCGAAGAGGTGGTGTTCAAGGCACTCTCGCTGCTGTGGACCAGTGGCGTCATTGAAGAAGGTCCGCCCCGGGGGACAAAACGCGAAGCGCTCACGGACGTCGACGACCGCCTTGCCGACTACCTGTCCCGGGTGGGCAGCGCCACCGAGGTGAACCCCTGCTGGGAGGAGGCGGCCACCCGCCTCCGCACTGCCGAGATCCAAGTCTTCGGCGCCCCGGCGCTCGCCGCGCTCCTCCGGGACGAGCTCACCAGTTCCATGCCGGTCAACCTGAGCACGGGTGACACCCCCACCGAGCGGGCGACGCTCGCGGTCTGGGCCGATGCCGGAGGCGGCGGACAGGACGCCGCTCCCGGTACCGGCCTGCACATCCTCGCCGAGCACTGCTGGGACAAGGGCATCCCGTTGCTGCGCCTGAGCGTGCGCGGTCGCCGTGCCGCACTGGGGCCGTTGGTCGACCCCCGGACGACGCCGTGCCTGGACTGCCTGACCGTCGACGATGAGGACGACGACCGCACGGCGGTCGCCGGCGACCACGAACTCGCCGCCGCACTGTTCGCCCGCGATGTGTTCGCCGCGGTCTCCCGGACAACCCCCTCACCGCTGCCGATGCGCTGGCGGCTGGTGGACCTGGAGACCCTTGGCCAGCGAGACACCTCCTCCGCGACCCGACCCGGATGTCCGCGCTGCTCCGTCGCCGATGGGCCGGTTGTGGAACGCGCCGCTCCGGCCACACGCTTCGAGGCATCGGTGGCCATGCCGCCGAAGGAGTTCGCCGACCTCAAGGCCCACCAGATGCACTACAAGCCCTCCAACTTGGCTCTGCAGCGCGTCTCCCGGACCTGGCCGGTCGCCCCCGCCGTCGAGCTTCCGCTGCCCGACCATGACCGGCTCAACCACTCCAACCGGTCGGATTCGCCCCGGGACGCCGTACCGCCCGGGCTGGACACGCTGTCGCTGCTGCTCTCCGTCACAGCAGGGATCAGGGCCGACAACCCCGACAAGGTGGCCCGTTGGACGGCGAGTGGCGGCAACATCGGCTCGGTGACCGCGTACGCCGTCGTCCGCGACGTACCGGGCATTACCCCAGGCGTTTACGGCTACGTCGCTTCTGGCCACCGGCTCGCTCGGCTGTCCTCCCTCGCTGACGCCGTGCCCGGTGACCGACCATTCAGCATCGTGCTGACCGGCGACTTTCCCAAAGTCGCCCGTAAATACTCCGCCTTCGCCCTGCGGATCGTGCTGCTTGACAGCGGCTGTGCCCAGGCCACGGCCCGGGAGACGGCCCACAGCCTCGGCATCGGCTTCGTCCTGCGCCCTCGCTGGGACGACGACGCCATTGCTGCGGCGCTCGGCATCAACCCCGACATGGAACCGGTCACGGCCGTCATCGACCTGGGAGAAGCCACATGAGTAGCCCGCACGACCTCGCGGCCGAACTCCTCACTGCCTTCCGGGCACCCGCCCCCTCGCCCACCGGCACCGCCACCGTGCCGGCACCCGCACGGCCCACGCCTCAGCCGCCCGTACCCCTCGGACCGTCCGTCCGCTTCGCCGCCCGGCAGCAGGACAGGTCGTCCCTGCTCACTGTGCTGGAGAAGCGCCGCTCCGTACGGTTCTTCGGCCCAGACCCCGTCGACGCCTCACTGGTCGCCGACGTGGCTGCCCGGGGTATCGAGGCGGATCTCTTGTCCTGGCCGGACGAAGGGGAACGGGTGCCGCTGCAGATCAACGTCGTCGCCTTCCGGCTCGGCGGCCTGGAGCCCGGCATGTACAGCCTCGACACGGGCAGCGGCACGGAGCGGTCCTACGTCCCGGTCGCACCGCTGCCGGAGGGCGAAGCCCTGCGGGGTCTCACGATCCAGCGGGAGTTCTGCGACTCCGCCGCGATTGTCTCCCTCGCCGCCGACCCCGACCGGGCGAGCGAGCTGCACGGTGCCCACGGCTACCGGACGCTCATGACCCGTGCTGCGGCAGCCGCTTACACGATGTGGCTCGATGCCGTGGCTGTCGGACTCGTCGGCACTGTCTTCGCCGGGTTCATCCCGGCCTCCGTACGGCTGCCGCTGCGCAGCGACGGGGCCAGCCGGCACCAGCTCTTCGCCCTGGCCTTGGGCGGCGCACCCATGCCGCCCCCCATAACTCCGGGGCCGACCGGCCACCGGCGATCCGAGAACCGTCACGGACAGAAGGAAGTGATCCGATGACCGACGCCAGCGCGTGGGTGCTCGACCTCCACAGCGTCGACCTGGGCGACGAGGCCCTGACCATCGAGCAGATCCCCGAGGGCGTGGCGCTGGGCACCTTCAGCACCGCCTCCAGCTCGACCACGGCCAGCTGCCCGGTTAGCAGCGCTGGAAGCATCATGACCGCCAACTGCACCGGCTGAGTCCGGCTCACTCGGAAGAAAGGAAGCACACCATGTCTGAACTGGAACTCTACGTCCTCGACGACATCCTCGGGGATTCCCTCGAGATGGAGACGCTGTCGGACGGCAACGCCCTCGCGTCGGTCTCCACTTCGGGATCGGCTAGCTCAGCCTCCTGCCCGGCGACCACCGCTTCCACCTTCACCTCCTTCTCCAGCTACACGTGACAGGCCCGGAGGTGCCACCGGTACCTCCGCTCCACGCACGTCTCGCACAGAACCTCGTTTGAAGGGAAAACGATCAGTGGACATCAACGAAGACGCGTTCGACCTGTACGCGCTGGACGGCGACCTGTCCGTCGAGGAGCTGCCGCAGGGCAACGCCCTCGGCTGCTGGCTCTCCGCCGCGTCGGCGTCGACCGCGTCCTGCCCGGGGAGCTCGGCTGCAACCGTCGGCAGCGCCTCGACATTCGGCTGACCGTACTCACACGGTCACGCCGATGTCAGGGCGGGGGGCTTTCGGCTCGCCTCCTAACCGGTGACCACTGTCTGTCTCTCCAGCTGCACCTGACAGGCCAGATGGCCCCACCGGCACCTCCGCACCACACACGTCACACGAACCTTTTTCGAAGGGAAAACGATCAATGGACATCAACGAAGACGCATTCGACCTGTACGCGCTGGACAGCGAGCTGTCCTTCGAGGAGCTGCCGCAGGGCAACGCCCTCGCATCGGTCTCCTCTGCGGGGTCGGTCGGCTCGGCCTCCTGCCCAGTGTCCTCGGTCGGCAGCGTCGGCAGCGCCTCGTCGTCCGGCTGAGCGCACCCAGGCGGTCACGCCAACGCCAGAAGGGACATCTCCTGTGAACGAGAACAGCACCGACAAGCTCATCGACCTTTACGCGATGGACGAGGAGCTCTTCGTGGAGGAGCTGCCGCAGGGTAACGCCCTGGGCTCTTTCTCCAGCGCCACCTCGGCGAGCTCCTTCTCCTGTCCCACCAGCTCGGCCAGCAGCGCCACCTCGGCCTCCTGCGCCGGCTGATTCGCTCCGTCCCCGCCAGCCGCCCTCCCGGGCCGGCACCCAAGAAGCAGAGAAGAGGTGACACCCCATGAACGAACAGCACAGCGACCCGCACGTGTTCGATCTCTACGCCTTGGACGGTGAACTGTCCGTCGAGGAACTGCCTCAGGGCAACGCCCTGGGCTCCTTCTCCACCTCGACGTCCGCCGCGTGCGCGTCCTGTCCAGTCAGTTCGGCCAGCAGCGCCACCACGGCGTCGTCGTACGGGTGACCGGCCCCGGCAGGCGGTGCCGTACTGGCTGACACCGTTTCAGCACCTGCCCGCCGGGCTCGGCTCCTCCCTTCCAGCGGTGCCGTCACCGGCGCCGCTGGAAGGCGGCTTTCTCATTGCGCAGCATCCTGCAACGCAGGGCCCGGGGTCAACGGGTCGCGGCCCGTTGACCCCGGGCGTCAAGGAGTACAGGAGAGGTAGACAGTGATCAGTTCGCCACCGAAGCTCCGAGACGAGCTGGAGGTCATCCGCGGGATGGACGACATCCCGCTGATCTTCGATCCGGTCACCGGGAACTACCACCGCATCACCCGTGCCGGCGAGGTGGTGCTCACCTATCTGGACGGCACCCGCACTCGCGACGACCTCATCGCCTTTCTCTCGCGCGCCGACCAGGCGCGCGCCGAAGCGCTCTCCCGGCAGATCGATACTTTCCTCGCCGCCCTGGACAGGAGCGGGCTCCTCGAGGGCTCCGAACCCGAACTGGCCGACAAGTCCCAGAAGGTCGGCCGCGTCCGTACATCCATGCTGATGCCGCGGATCATCCTGACCCGCTCCCTGCCCCGCGTGCTCGAACCTCTGGCCGCAGTACTGCGTGCCGTGCCGGCCAAACTGCTGGTGCTGATCGCCGCACTCGGTGCGCTCGCAGGGTATGCGTTCGGATTCCACACCCTCTTCGCCGCGATGCCACCTCCGCAGGATCTGGCGGGGCCCGCGTTCCTGCTCGCTACCGGCGTGATGCTGCTGTACGTGCTGATGCACGAGACCGCCCACGCCCTGGTTGCCCAGATACTCGGAACGCCCGTCCGCGGACTGGGAGTCGCGCTGCTGTTCTACTTCATGCCGGTCGCCTACGTGGACCGTACGGACGCCTACCGATTCCGGGGACGCGGCGGCCGAGTCACCCTGGCCATGGCTGGCATCCTCAGTGACGGCTGGTTCTGCGCACTGTCGGGAGTGGTCGCCTTGAACTCGGCTGGGATCCTCAGGGACACGGCCGCACTGCTGTTGGGGATGCAGCTCCTGATGCTGATCATCAACCTCAATCCGCTCATGCCCAGCGACGGTTACACGGCTCTCGAAGCAGCGTCCGGACTGACTAACGCCAGGGGGCGCGCATTCGCTTTGCTGCGCCATACCGTCCGGCGCGAGGAACTCCCAGCGCACCTCGCCAAACTCAGCAAGACGGCCCGCCGTGGCCACATGGCGTACGGGCTGTTCTCTGTGGCCTATGTCTGCCTTCTCGCCTACACCATGTTCCACGCTGTCCCGATCACCGTGGACCTCGCTCTTTCGGTGGTGGGCCGATGACCTCCTTCGCTATCTCCCCTGTGCTGCTGACCCGGGTGGCGGGCCTGCCCTCCGACGTACTCGACTTGGTCACCCCAGCCACCCGCAAGCTGTTGGTCGAACACGCCGCCGCCTCGGAGGGACTGAGCGCCTTGGCGCCCGAACTCACGGAGGCTCTCTTCGCCCTCGTCCCCCGGCTCGACGACGACGTGCCGCTGCGCCGCAAGGCCCTGGCTGCCAAGCGGTCGGTCAACCGGCTGGACCCACTGCCCTGGGACGAGGACGTACGACGCAGCCTGATCGAGCGTCTCCCGCCCGCCGAGGCCGCCCTCGTGGACGATTGGGGCCGACTCGTCGGCGAACGGCAGTTACTGCTGGAGCAGTTGGGCTTCCAGCTAGCCAGCGACCGGGACTGGGCCGTCCAGGCTCTGCACCGGACCCTCGAACCTGGTGGGGAAGCTGTAGGCGGCGCTGGAGAGAACAGCTTCGCCGCATCTCTGGCGATCGCCGCGCCCGACTGGATCCGCCACCGCGACCACAAGGCCCGGTCGACGAAGAAGCTGAAGACGCTGTACTCGTACGTCACCCGCGCCGCCGTCAAGACGAGCCCTTTCTCCGGGCTGACCACCGTCGGCGAGGCCGGAGCTGCTGGGCAGGGCAGAGGGGGCAGCCGTACCTCCGCGACCACGGCCTACCTGGCGCTGCGCAGACTGGCGTGCGACCCGTCGACGGCCGGTCTGCTGCGCTACCGCGTCGCGCCCGTGCGCCCCGGGACTCCCACCGAGCCGGAGGGCCTGCTGCTCCACAGCGAGGTGGTCATCACCGAGGGCGTCGTCTGGCGCCATGACCGGGTGGTCGAGGCCGATTACGCCCTGTCCTCGCTGATCGGCCTGCGCTCCGATGCCACGTTCGTCGAACTCCTCGCCGCCATCGGCGGTGCCCGACCCTTCGCCAGGTTTGTCCGGCTGCTGGACGCCGGCATCGTGCAGCCCGTCCCGCCCTGGCGCAGGGGCGCAGCGCCGCTCCCTGCTCTGGCCTCGCTGCTGGAGGACGGCCAGCCCGCTTCACCGATCGGGCGCGGCGATCTGGTGCGGGCCCACACCCTGGGGGACGGTGTGTGGCGGCAGGACACCGAGGGGCGGATCGCCGCGGCCGAGGAGCTGCGGGACCTTACTGGTGGCTGGAACGAGCACAGCGACCGCGGGGAGCGAAAGCCCAGCGGATTGGTTTATGAGGACCGGGAGACCGACTTGGTCCTCCCCGACCCGCTGACCGTCCCCGAGGTTCGGGCCGACCTCACGGCACTGGGCGAGCAGGTGCGGCCGTACCTCTTCCGGTCGCATCTCTACGACTTCCTCCTGGAGCGCTTCACTACCGAGTTCGGCGTCGGCGGTGTCTGCCGCGACCCGCTCGGCTTCCTCATGCGGCTCACTATCGACCGTGATGCCAACCCGCCGCTCGAACGCGCACTGTTCGCGGACATGGCGAGCCGCCGTAACCCGGGGGACCGGGCCTGGCTCCCGGTCGGGCCGACCAGCGCCCCGCCGAACGCCGGAGTCTTCTTCCAGATGGAGGCGGCAACCCAGCCCGATATCGAGGGGGGCCGCTACCGGCTCGTGGTCAACCAGTACGGGGCAGGCACTGGAGGGCTGTTCAGCCGCTTCGGCCAGCTCCTCGGCGATGGCTTCCGTGAACGTCTCGCCGCACACACCGAACGTTGCTGGCCCGGAGCTTCCCGCCGTGAGCTGGTGGTGTGGACCGATTGCAACACCGTGCAGTCCGAATGCGGCGGTATTCTACCGCCGTTGGTGCTGCCGGGCGAGGTCGAGGTCGAGAACGGGATCACCCTAGACGACACCGTGCTTGCCCACGACACCTGCACTGACACGCTGTCCCTGTTCGACCAGAACGGCGGCCCCGTCGGGCTGGCCTACCTGGGACTCATCCCGCAGCATCTGCTCCAGTCCTACGTCCGGCTGCTCGCGATACTCGCCGATCCCTGGGTCAACGGCTCGCCACACTCTGACTACACCATGACGAAGGCCCACGAGCTGGGTCCGCTCTGCGGCGACGGCGTGGTGGAACTGCCTCGCGTCACCGACGGCCCCGGGGGCCGTCTCGTCACCCGCCGCGCCTCGTGGATCGTGCCGGCCTCGGCAATCCCGCGCCCGGAAGGCGGCGAGCGGGGCGAGACCGCCCTCGCCGTCCGGCTCGACGCCCTCCGGCGTGCCCACGGCATTCCCGAGGAGGTCTTCGTGCACCAGCTCGGAGGCGCGGGCAACGCCCTGGGTATGACGGCCGACCGAAAACCGATGTGGGTGTCCTTGGCCTCTCCGCTGTCCGTGGAGGTCCTGCACCACTGGCTCAGCCCGCAGACCAGCCACCTTCGGCTCGTGGAGGCACTTCCCGAGCGTTCCCTGCATGCCCAGCGCGACACCCTCGGTCGGCCTCGGGTCACCGAGCATGTGGCCCTGCTGGCCTGGCCCGAGGAGAACCGATGACGCTGGCACTGGACCGCACAGCCCGAACGGACCGGGGCGTAGAGACGGACTGGTGGTATGTCCGCGCCTACCCCGGACATCCGGACGCAATGGACGAGGCCACCCGGGTACTGATCCCCTGGCTGTCAGCGCTGGCGTCCGAAGAGGCGGCGTCCGCATGGTTCTTCACCCGTTACTGGGACATGAGCGGCCATCACCTGCGGCTGCGCCTCAAGTGCTCCGCAGACGGGATCGACCGCGTTCACGAACGCCTGCCCGAACTGGTCGGGCTGCTGTACGCACTCGACAGACCCACCCCTTCGGCACGCCTCGTGCCGGGCTCCGTGCCGCAGGGGCTGCCGATGGTTAAGCAGGCCCGCTGCTGCCTGTACGCACCTGAACTCGCCAAATACGGTGGCGCGCGTGGGGTGGCCAGGGTGGAGGAGCTCTTCACGGCCTCCTGCCGGTGGTACGACGACCAGCGGATCGGCGCTCTCGACCCGCTCTTTGATCGGGCGGCGCTGGCCGTCTCGTACATGAGCGCGCTCGTACGGGCAGCGCTCCCCGAGCCTCGGGCGCGGACTGCGTTCTGGACCGCCCACCGCCGCCAATGGGGACGGCAGCTACGGATGGCGGCACCTGGCCAGGAGGACCTGCGCGGTCTCCTCGACCGCGCGGCGAGGGGTACGGGGGAGGCCTTGGCGCGCCTCAGCACCCCCCTTCAGGAGAGCACGACACGACACGTCGAAACGGTCGTGCACACCCTCGACGTGGCGATGGCCGACAAGAACCCCGTGCCGAGGGAGGAGTTACTCCTCCACTATCTGCATATGGATCTCAACCGCTGGGGCTTCGTTCCGGCCGAGGAGAGCCTCCTCGGCGTGCTCGCGTCATCCAACTAGTGCCCAAATAAACCTAGTTACCCCTCACGCATCTACTTGCCATGTTGGAAAGTTGATGTCACGCTGGCAACTCAGATGGGCAGCGACACGCACGGCGAGACCTCGATGGAAAACGATGAGAGGCAGATGCGGAATGGCTGAACGAAGCTCGTTACACGACGCGGCGATCCTTCTCGAGAACGTCATCAAGCGATATTCGTCCCCCCACGGGGACGTCGTTGCTCTGGCGGGCATCGACCTCTCCGTGCAGCCAGGGGAGATCTTCGGTCTGTTAGGCCCGAACGGCGCCGGTAAGACCACCACCATCGAGACTCTTGTCGGTCTGCGCCGCCCCACTGGAGGCACTGTTCGGGTCCTCGGTTACGACCCTGTGGCGCAGCGCGACGAGATCCGCAAGGTTGTCGCGATCCAGCCGCAGCACGCCGCTGTGTTCGAGCAGCAGACGGTGGCGGAACTGCTGCAGGTCTGGGCGTCCCTCTACCCCGACCCCGAGACCCCTGCCGCCATCATCGACAGGATGGGCCTGTCGGCCTCGCGCGATGTCCGGGTGGCGAAGCTCTCCGGCGGACAGCGTCAGCGTCTCCTTGTCGGCACGGCGCTCATCTCCCGCCCTCGTCTGCTGGTGCTCGACGAACCATCGACGGGCATGGATCCCAATGCGCGCAAGGAACTGTGGGACGCGATCCGCGTGCACCGTGGCTCCGGTGGAACCGTATTGCTGTCGACGCACTCTATGGAGGAGGCCGAAATGCTCTGCGACCGGGTCGCCGTGCTGCACAAGGGCCGGGTTGCCGCCTGCGGAACGCCGCAGGACCTGATCAGCACCCATGCGCCCGAACGCGAGGTGCACTTCACCATTCCGACCGGCACCGACCTCGCACGGCTGCGCACCGCGCCCGGGGTGTCCCACATCGAGAGCCTAGACTCCGGCGATATCACCCGGGTCGTAGTGCGGACCAGCGACTCCGACGCAGTGTTCCGCCTGCTTGCCGACCCGCTCGGAGCCCGCCACATCCAGATCAAGGAGGCCGGCCTGGAAGCGGTCTTCCGCCTCCTCACCGGAGTCTCCTTCCACGAAGCGGGCGACGGCACGCAACCCCCCGCAGAGCACGACGACGCTCAGCCCACGAAGACGAAAGGGGTGATGGCGTGATGTCCTCGTCCTCCCGTGAGTTGGCCCTCATGCACGCCCGCGAGCTCGTCCGAGACCCCAAGTACTTCTACTTCGCCCTGTTCTTCCCCTTCGGGATGCTGGCTATCTTCCTCGGCCTCGGCTTCGCCATGCCGAAGGACTCCGACGCCCCGGACTTCCTTCAACTCGTCTTTCCGATGGCGATCTTTCTCGCCGTGACCAGCGCTGCCCTGACCGCCACCACCGGACCGCTGGCCAACCTGCGTGCCAAGGGCACCCTCCGGCTCCTGGGCACCACGCCTGTGGGGCGGGCCCGCCTTGTCTTCACGCACATGATCGCCAGGGTCGTCATGGTCACCGCACAGACGGGTGTCCTGCTCGCGCTGGCGGTCGCCCTCGGCAAGGTGGAACCCAGTCGGCTCCCGGCCCTCTTCGGCATCGCCTTGCTCGGCCTCGCCATGTTCGGAGGCATCGGCTACCTGATCGGCGGCCGTTTGTCCTCGCCGGACGCTGCCACCAACGTCGGTACGCTCGTGCAGCTGGCGGCTCTGTTCCTAAGCGGTCTCGCGTTCCCGCTCGAGCTCATGCCCGACGCCGTCCACGCCACGCTGAGCCTGCTGCCTACGTCCTTCTTCGCAGACCTCATGCTCACGCAGATGTCACAGGGCGAACCAACCCACCCGGTGTGGCTGTCCATCCTGGTCGTTGCTCTCACCACCGCCGTGACGGTCGTTCTGGCCATCCGCACCTTCAAATGGGACCAGGGCGAGGCCGCGTAGGTGCGGGACCGCGACCGTATCCTCCACTCCCGTCCTGCAAGGAAGGCACCATGATGGACAAGAAGGAAGCGCGGGAAGCCCTTGCTTCGGCCGACGCACTGGGTTCCCGGATGCGGAGGGGGAACCGACGGCCTGGCCCTGTGGTGTTCCTCCTCGGTCTGGCGATGATGATGATGACAGCCACCTACGGACTGCTGGTCGAGCCCTCCTCGCAGATCGCCATTCCGGTCGTCCTGCTCGTTCCCTTTTTTGCTCTTGTGATCTACACGGCGACACGTCCGGTGATGGCCCGCCATCACCGGACCCTGTATGCCCTCACGACGACGGCAGGCGCCACCATCTACACCCTCACTGTCACCCTCGGCACGGTGTTCTTCTCCGGCGAACCACTCTGGTGGGTACCTGGAGCCGTCCTGTGCGGCGTGCCCTTCTTCGTGGTCGGCGTTCTAGAGCACAAAGCGACCCGCGCCCCCGGGTCCATGCCGTGACGCATCCGCGCAAGGCCCTCGACAACGTGATCCACGCTCCGGTGCGGTTCTCCATCGTCGCTGCGCTGGCCTCGGTCGACGAGGCTGACTTTAAAACGCTCCGCGACACCATCGAGATCACGGACTCGGCCCTGTCCAAGCAGATCGCCCTCTTGGAGCAGGCCGGGTATGTGAAGGTCCGCAAAGCCTTCGTCGGCAAGCGCGCGCGTACCTGGCTTTCCCTGACAAATAAGGGCCGTGTGGCTTTCACTCGTCACTTGTATGCCCTCCGCGACATTGCCGCGTGGGAGCCTGAGCAGGAAAATGGTCTCGGGCACTCTGCAACGTGAGGCAAGGGCGCGGCACTGCCCAGAGGACTTCGTCCCTGGGCTATGTCAACAGAGTGCTTCACTCTAGGGCCGCCGGCGGGTGGACGCGTTCAGCGCCGGTGGTTGGGCGCGTCCTGCGTGTGCCGGAACGCTGCCTTGACCGAGAGCATGTCGATGTCGCCGAAATTCCACGTCCTTGACGTGGAGTCAGAACTGACCCCCACCGATTGGGGCGCTCGCAAGTACTTCTTCCCCGTGGCCAGTTCGACGTCTGAGACGGCACCCAGGTAGCGTGGCAGAATGGTGGTATCCAGGTACTGCACATTGCCGGAGACGTTCTCCCTCCGGATCTCCTCGAACCGCCGGTACGCGGCTTCGGCCTCACCCCGCAGACCTTGTACAACCGGATCGGGGCCCGCGGTCCGTGACTCTGTTCTGGACGGCACCCTCGTCCGATGCGATCGCACAGGGGGAGAAACAGCGCGCGGCACCGATCTTTGGTACGCGATCCGGATCAAGCACTTCGCCGGCAACGTGCAGTTCCTGGCCACGTCCGACGGAACACCCCTGTGGGTCTCCGAGGTCGAGCCCGGCAGTACCCACGATTTGGTGGCGACCCGCATCCATGCGCTGCCCGACCTCTACCGGGCGGCCCGCGACGGCCTGCCCACACTGGCCGACATCGGCTACCTCGGCGCGGGCGGCGGCATACACGTTCCCGTCCGCAAGCACCCCGACCTGCCCGGAGATATCGGATTCGGCAATCAGACCTACAACAAGCTTCTCCGCGGGCTGTGCTTCCCCGGCGAACGCGCCATGGCCGTACTCAAACAACGCTGGCGCACTCTCCAGCACGTCACCCTCAGCCCCAGCCGGATCGGTGCCATCACCCAAGCCGCCCTCGTCCTCAACAATGCCTGGCGATGATCCCTGAGATCACCTCACTGAGCCTCACGGTGTCTACCCGGTGAGCGCGCGGACACTTTCACACTGCTCAACTTTGAAGATCCAGTTAGGCTGCAACGCCAAATTTGGGCACGGCCTATTTCAGTCCCCCACGCCGAAGTAGCGAACGGCATTAGAGTCTCTTTTTAGGACTGAAATATGGATCCTATTTATCTCCGGGGAAGGGTCCAGTCCGAGAGAATTCTTGAAGGTTTCCGTAGCTGTTTTGAAAGCTTCCAGGGATTTTGTTATATTTCCACTGAGGTAGTATGCCCGAATTAAATTCACCCAGGACTTCTCTCTGTGCGGATCGGTGTCGAGGATGGCGAGGATTTCGGGAAGGAGTTCGGTCGATTGTCCAAGGGATAGGAGTGATTCGATCTGACCTTCTTGGGAGGCGAGCTGTAGTTGCTCAAGGGCGTCAAATTTTATCCGGACCTCGTTTGAGATCCTGCAACCCTGGCCGATGGGGCCGCGCCATAGGCTCAGTGCTTGAGCGAAAAACGCACTGGCTTGCGCAGGGTGGCCAGTTCTTAACTCCTGGAACCCCTTGTTTGCCAGCATCTTGAATCGGGTGAAATCTATTTCTTCTGGGCAGGTTCTGAGGTGGTACCCTCCCGCCTCGCCTTCACTCCCTCGGACTGTGGAAATCCTGTTGCTAAGACAGGGGTCGATTGAACTGAGTTGATTTCGTAGGCGCGAAATGTGAAGTCTTAGGTTGTTGGTGGCTGAGTAGGTTGGGTCATCCCACATTCTTCGCAGCAGGGTGGAGGTATTTACTGGCTTTCCTTCATCGATGAGCAGAGAGAGGAGAGTTGTCCTTACCGGGGCTCTCTCTATGGTGAATACCTGATCGTTGTTTTGGATTTGGAGGGGGCCGAGTATCGAAAAGAGCATTTACTCCTCCGGCAGGGCAGGGCAGGGCAGGGCAGGGCGGGACGTGAGAGGGGAAATTTGCTCGCGCGGTTGGTGCGGTTCGTCGCCTGAATGCAGCCTGCACCTAGTGTCTCGGGGCACAGTTTGTGTCACTTTGAATTGTTTGCCACGAGTTATGTGATGTTTGTCTGGGTGAGTCGGATCTTCGACAGGATCTCTTCGGGGGCGGTCCACGTGAACGGTTTGGCCTCGGAGCTCCAGTGGCCGATGCAGGCGCGTGGAATCACGGACAGGCGACACGCTTAGGGCAGCCGACTCCGCCGGAGCCACACCCCAATTGACATCTCGAGCACTAGCAGCAGCGGTGCCTGCTACATCCACAGCGCCAATGCCAGCCAGCAGCACGCCGGGGGTAACCCCGGGGCAATCCATGTCTTGAACATGCCGTTCCCTCCCGGTGGGCCCCAGGTATCCACCGATACAGCGAATGGAGAATCCGACTACCTGGCACGACGGCAGAGTTGACCCATACAGCCCACAAGGCGCGAGTGCCCCAGTACGGCACTCATTCCGTTGCATGACGCCTTGCTGTCGTCACACTCAGTAGGCTGTCCCAACTGGTTAAGTCCAGACAAGCACTTGCCGGGGTCGCATCTGCGCATGCGCAAAAAATCAGGGGGCAAAGGGTGATGAAAAAGGACATCAAGGTTGAATCGGGGAGGTCCTTCGGGCCGGGTCGGCTGTCGCCGGCTGCGAGGGAGGCTCTGGAACTCATCCGCACCCATCGGTACCCCGACCCCTCCCACCCTGGAGTAGCCGAGCTCCAGGAGCGCAGGATCATTGAGGCGGTTCTGGTAGAGGGCCCCGAAGGGGTTCCTTGGATCATCGCAGATCCCCGGACACTCGAACGGTGCCATCTCGGGAGTGCGCTTGAGTCGCTGATTTCCCAGGCTCAGACCATCGCAGCAATCCCCGATGCATACGAAGAGCTTGAGCAGTTAATTAGAGGCAGGGATGGAAACATCAAGGGTATTCAATACCTTGCTAGCGAAGGCGAGGCGAATGCCTCAATAACTAAGGCGATGGCCTACGCCTCAAAGAGAGTCCTTACGGTCCACCCCGGCAGAACTCCCCGCAAGAGGGCGGATCTAGAGGCGCGCCTGCCTCAGGACCTCATTCATGCAGCAGTTGTCGGTGAATGGAAAGAAATCTATAGCAGAAACCACCGCGCGGATGAAAAGCTCAAGTGGTGGGCTGCTCAGGTATCAGAGAAGGGAGTGCAGATACGTACCACTCATGAAGACGTAGAGCGGGTCTATATAATTGATGACGCGGCTATGATATTGGATACAACCAAGCCCACTGAGGATAGGTCTGCGTGGCTCATTCAGATTCCCGCGCTAGTCTCGTGGATGGAAATCTACTTCCGGCACCTCTGGAAGAGGTCAGAACGCTGGATCGGTGAGGGTCCAGCGGCGCGTGAGGGGGCCCTCACTACGGAGCACTCCCGTCGTATCCTGCGCCTCTACACAGATGACCTTAGAAAAACAGAAGTGGCAAAGGCTTTGGGTGTCTCATCACGGTACATAGATAAACACTTGGAAGAGTTGTACAGGGGGACGGGTATTAAGACTCTTCACGGTCTTGTCCTGTGGTTCTCGCAGAGCGAAGAACGGCACATCAACCCGTAGTAATCTACGAGCATCATCCAAACGGGTGCATAGCCCACCGCGGCGTCGGCGGGGTGGACTTCGGCGCTTTCGCGCCACTCTGCGATGACGGTCTCGTCGCCGTCGGAGGAGAAGTCGCCGAGGTGGGTGCCGTCGCGGGTGAGCCTGCTGCTCGGTACGGAGTCGGGCTCCAGCTGGTAGTGGGCCCCGTCGTGCTCCACGTCGATCCGGTACGTCTGCCTGCGCAGCTTGCCCTTGGCGGGGGTGATCTCGGCCTCGGTGCCGCCGACGGACATGGTCAGGGCGGCCGGGTCGCGGGTGCCGATGGCGATCAGCGGGTCGGTCTCGGAGGCGGGGTCGCGTTCCAGGACGACGGTGGGGATCTGCTCGCCCTCGACGGTCAGCCGGTCCTGTCCGTCCAGCCGGACGGCGATCTCGCCGAACAGGGTGTCCACGGTGGAGCCGGGTAGGGTGCGGGGCTGGTTGTCCTCGGTGCTGGCCTCGTGGTGTGCGGGGGCCCGGCGGTGTCGTTCATGGGTGGGTCCTTCGGCGCGGTCGGAACGGGCGGTCTGGTCAGAACCGGCGGGCCGGTCGGGGCGGGGGCCGGGGAGGTGCTGGGTGGCCCCCACCGTCAGGCGTTGAGGATGTCGGAGCGGGCGATCAGGTAACCGAGCTGCGCTCTGCTGCCACTGCCCAGGGCCGCGGCCAGCTTGGCGATGTGGGCGCGGCAGGTGCGGACGTTCATGCCCAGGCGGCGGGCGATGGCCTCGTCGACGTACCCCTCGATGAGGAGTTTGGCGATGGAGCGTTGGACGCCGGAGATGCCTTCGGGGGTGGGCTCGTAGGTGACGGGCTCGATGAGGGGGGTCGCGCGTCGCCAGAAGTGCTCGAAGACATTGGCCAGGTATTCGACGAGGCCGGGGTGGCGGAGCTCCAGGGCGATCCGCCGGTCGTCCTGGGCCGGGACGATGGCGACCGTGCGGTCGAAGATGAGCATGCGGTCCACGAGCTCTTCCAGGGTGCGTATCTCCACCTTGTCCCCGGCCATCATCTCCGCGTAGGCCAGGGTCCCCTGGCTGTGGCGTGCGGTGTGCTGGTAGAGGGTGCGGATGGAGCCGCCGCGGCCGTTGAGCGCCTGGCCGCGCGAGACCGCCGCGTTCAGGGCGTCCTCTCTGCGTCCGCCCCCCGGCTGAATCGTGAGCACCTCGAACTTGGTGTCCGCCAGGGCCAGATCGATGGCCTCGTTGATCCGGCGGTCGCCCTCAAGGACCGTGATGGCGTACGTGGGCGGCGGGCTCTGCGCGCTGATGGCCATGAACGGCTCAAAGGTGTCCGTGAGTTCCAGGCTCAGGCGACGGTTGACCTGAATGTCGTTCTCGATCGTGTGGAGCCTTTTGGCCAGAGCGGCGGCCGGCGGAACCGGCCGGAGCCAGAGCGCGTCATCCGGGTCGGGATGCAGCAGGGCGAGATCCATGAGGCATGGTGCGGGGACGACTTCGTCCCGCGGGATCCGTCCGGAGCGCAGGGCGCTCGCATAGAGCTGCTTGGCGGCATCACACATCTCGGTTATCGCGTGGGGATGTGCTGAGTTGGTGTCATTTGTAGGCATAGGTCCGTCCCCCAGGGTCCTGAACGTGCAAGAACATGATGCACCGCCCCTGTGGCGCTGACATGGCTCAATAAGCCATCGTCTTAACGGCGGGGGTGAGGAACCCATGGAAGTGAGGACAAAGCCGACTATGTATCAGCGAATGCTTCGTTCAGGTCTTGCGGTGGCCTTCTCCGCCGGGGTGATTCTCGGTGCGGTTGCGTCTCTCGACATCGCCTGGAACTTCGCGCCGGCAGGGGTGGACACCGCGGCGGCGCAGCCGTCGGACATCGCCTGGAACCTCGCGTCGGCGGAGGTGGACAAGGCGGCCCTGCCGGCGGACATCGCCTGGAACGTCGCGAAGTCGGGGGCGGACAAGGCGGCGATCCAGCCGTCGGACATCGCGTGGAACGTCGCGTCAGTCTCCAAGGGTGCTTGATCATGCCGTCGGACGACCCCTCCTTCAGACGTGAAATGGCCAAGGTGATCCGTGGCGGGTGGCACCTCATCGATCTCGTCTCCGCGATCCCCGAGCGTGGCGATTCGTTGATGGTGACCCTCTTCGGCGATCCGATCCTGGTCGTGCGCGAGCAGGACGAGGACGTCCGGGCCTACCGGTGTCTTCGCCGGCCCCGGGGCGCCCCGCAGCCGATCCGGTGCGAGATCCGGTACGGCAACATCTTCGTCAACCTCGAAAAGTCCGACCACCAGCTCTTCGAGGCGGAGAGCGTTCCTCGCTCCGCCTCGCGCATGACCACCCCCCGCAGTGCCTGATGCGATTCCCCCGTCGTACCTGATCGCTCAGGCGCTTCCCCCACACAGCGGCGTCCTCGTGAACCTGAACACGAGGGCGCCGCTGTGCTGCGCGGACGCAGGGGGCACGAGAGTTACGCGTTGCCCATGGCCCGGTCGAGGGTGATCTCGATGACGACCCGTTCCGGGTTCTCCCGGGGGGTGCGCCCGTAGCGCTCCTTGTAGCGCTGTTCCGCGTACGCGATCTCGGCCGGATCCGTACGTACGCGTGCGACGCCCTCCAGCGTGGCCCACTTGCCGCGCTCCACCTGGCACACCGCCACCCGCGCCCCCGCCTCGCCCGCCGCCCGCACGTTCGCCGCCTTGCGACTGCTGCCCGAGCAGATCACCCGGGCGACGCCCCGGTCCGGGTCGTAGGTGACTCCCACCGGCACGACGTGTGGCGAGCCGTCCGCCCTCGGGGTAGTCAGGGTGCAGTAGTGGTGTGCGTCCCAGAAGGCGCGGTACTCGGGACTCGGGTTGCGTATGTCGATGGGCATGGAGGCAGGTTAGCCCGGCGGCCTCACGCAAACCTGAGTGGAATAGACTCAACTTTGTGCAGGTTGGAAAAGTCATGGAGAGCGTGTCGTAGAAGCGCGCAGTAGAGCCGCCGACGGTGTTCAGGAGGAGAGAGCAGACGTGGAAGCCGAGCTGACCAACAGGAGCCGGGACGCGATCAACGCGGCCACCCAGCGGGCCGTCACCGACGGCCACCCCGATCTGACCCCCGCGCACCTGCTGCTCGCCCTGCTGGAGGGCCAGGACAACGCGAACATCGTCGATCTGCTGGCCGCCGTCGAGGCGGACCAGGTGGTGGTACGGGCCGGGGCCGAGCGTCTGCTGGCGGCGCTGCCCAGCGTGACCGGGTCCACCGTCTCGCCGCCGCAGCCCAACCGCGAGATGCTGGCCGTCGTCGCCGACGCCGCGCAGCGCGCGAAGGAGCTGGGGGACGAGTTCCTCTCGACCGAGCACCTGCTGATCGGTCTCGCCGCCAAGGGCGGGCAGGCCGCCGACGTACTGAAGAACCAGGGCGCGAGCGCGGACAGGCTGCTCGACGCATTCGAGAAGAGCAGGGGAGGGCGCCGGGTGACCACTCCGGACCCGGAGGGCCAGTACAAGGCCCTGGAGAAGTTCGGCACCGACTTCACGGCCGCCGCGCGCGAGGGCAAGCTGGACCCGGTCATCGGCCGTGACCAGGAGATCCGGCGGGTGGTGCAGGTGCTGTCGCGCCGCACCAAGAACAACCCGGTGCTGATCGGTGAGCCGGGCGTCGGCAAGACCGCCGTCGTCGAGGGGCTGGCGCAGCGGATCGTGAAGGGCGACGTCCCCGAGTCGCTGAGGAACAAGAAGCTGGTCTCCCTCGACCTCGGCGCGATGGTCGCAGGGGCCAAGTACCGCGGCGAGTTCGAGGAGCGGCTGAAGACCGTCCTCTCCGAGATCAAGGAGAGCGACGGCCAGATCATCACCTTCATCGACGAGCTGCACACCGTGGTGGGTGCGGGCGCCGGTGGGGATTCGGCCATGGACGCGGGCAACATGCTCAAGCCCATGCTGGCGCGCGGCGAGCTGCGGATGGTCGGCGCGACCACCCTCGACGAGTACCGCGAGCGCATCGAGAAGGACCCGGCGCTGGAGCGGCGCTTCCAGCAGGTGCTGGTCGCCGAGCCGAGCGTGGAGGACACCATCGCGATCCTGCGCGGGCTCAAGGGTCGGTACGAGGCGCACCACAAGGTGCAGATCGCGGACTCCTCGCTGGTCGCGGCGGCGACGCTGTCGGACCGGTACATCACCTCCCGCTTCCTTCCCGACAAGGCGATCGACCTCGTCGACGAGGCCGCTTCCCGGCTCCGGATGGAGATCGACTCCTCGCCCGTCGAGATCGACGAGCTCCAGCGGTCGGTGGACCGGCTCAAGATGGAGGAGCTGGCCCTCAAGAACGAGACCGACGCCGGTTCCGTACAGCGCCTGGAGAAGCTGCGCCGCGACCTCGCCGACAAGGAGGAGGAACTCCGTGGTCTCAACGCACGTTGGGAGAAGGAGAAGCAGGGTCTCAACCGGGTGGGTGAGCTGAAGGAGAAGCTGGACGAGCTGAGGGGCACGGCGGAGCGGGCTCAGCGGGACGGCGACTTCGACACCGCTTCCAAGCTTCTGTACGGGGAGATCCCGGGCCTGGAAAGGGAGTTGGAGGAGGCCGCGGCCGCCGAGGCCGAGGTGCGCGAGGTCGACACCATGGTCAAGGAGGAGGTCGGTCCGGACGACATCGCGGACGTGGTCGGCTCCTGGACCGGGATTCCGGCGGGGCGCCTCCTGGAGGGCGAGACGCAGAAGCTGCTGCGGATGGAGCAGGAGCTCGGCAGGCGGCTGATCGGGCAGAGCGAGGCCGTGCAGGCGGTCTCGGACGCGGTCCGGCGCACGCGCGCCGGGATCGCCGACCCCGACCGCCCCACCGGGTCGTTCCTCTTCCTCGGCCCGACCGGTGTCGGCAAGACCGAGCTGGCGAAGGCACTCGCGGACTTCCTCTTCGACGACGAGCGGGCCATGGTCCGGATCGACATGAGTGAGTACGGCGAGAAGCACAGCGTCGCCAGGCTGGTCGGGGCCCCGCCCGGCTACGTCGGGTACGAGGAGGGCGGCCAGCTCACCGAGGCCGTGCGCCGGCGCCCGTACAGCGTCGTGCTCCTCGACGAGGTCGAGAAGGCGCACCCGGAGGTCTTCGACGTCCTGCTCCAGGTCCTCGACGACGGCCGCCTCACGGACGGCCAGGGCCGGACGGTGGACTTCCGCAACGCCATCCTGATCCTGACGTCGAACCTCGGCAGCCAGTACCTGATGGACCCGGCGACGGCGGAGGACGTCAAGAAGCAGCAGGTCCTGGATGTCGTACGGGCCTCCTTCAAGCCCGAGTTCCTCAACCGGCTGGACGACCTGGTGGTCTTCTCCGCCCTCAGCAAGGAAGAGCTGGCGCACATCGCCGAGCTCCAGGTCGGCCGTCTCGCCAAGCGTCTCGCCGACCGCCGGCTGACCCTGGACGTCACCCCCGAGGCCCTGGCCTGGCTGGCCGAGGAGGGCAACGACCCGGCGTACGGCGCCCGGCCGCTGCGCCGTCTCATCCAGACCGCGATCGGCGACCGCCTCGCCAAGGAGATCCTGGCCGGCGAGGTCAAGGACGGCGACACGGTGCGCGTCGAGCGGGTCGGCGACGAACTGCTCGTCGGTCCGGTGACGGGCGGTGGGCCCGCGGCGGGCGGGCCGAAGGTCTCCACGGAGAAGAAGCCGTAGAAGAACCTGTAAGGGGTACTTAGGGGTCTCAAGGGGTGCGATTTGCGGCGTTCTTTCAGCGCGCAGCGGATCGCGCCCCGGTGGGCTTGCCATCACCCTCCCGGGATGGGAGAGGATGACCGGAACCGTACGAAGGGAAATCACGGTGTCCATCGACCCCTCCTCGATCCCCAATTTCGGGGGTCAGCCCGAACCGCAGGCCGAAGGTCCGGCGGGCCCCGTCGTCCCCGACCAGGACCTGGTCAAGCAGCTGCTCGACCAGATGGAGCTCAAGTACGTCGTCGACGACGAGGGTGACCTCGCCGCGCCGTGGGAAGAGTTCCGCACGTACTTCATGTTCCGTGGCGAGGACGACCAGCAGGTCTTCTCGGTGCGTACGTTCTACGACCGGCCGCACAGCATCGAGGACAAGCTCCAGCTCCTGGAGCTCCTCGACGACTGGAACCGCCGCACCCTGTGGCCGAAGGTCTACAGCCACACCCACGACGACGGTTCCGTCCGCCTCATCGGCGAGGCGCAGATGCTGATCGGGACGGGTGTCTCGCTGGAGCACTTCGTCTCGTCCACGGTCAGCTGGGTCCGTGCCTCCATCGAGTTCGACAAGTGGGTCGTCGAGCAGCTCGGCCTGGAGAAGGACGTCGACTCCGCCGAGGGCGCCGCCGACAAGGGCGACTCCTCGGACAAGGGCGAGAGCAACGGCGAGGCCTGAGGCTCCGGCCGCAGACAGCACAGGACGGAAGCCCGGCCGCCGCGGCGGCCGGGCTTCCGTCCTGTCCGGGCTTCCGTCCTGTCCGGGTTTGTGTGCGATGACGCACGTTGTGGGCGCGTGGGCGAACCAAACGGGCGAAAGTCGCCTCTCTCTGTGCGCCCACCCCGCGCCCACCCCGCGCTCGGCCGAACGGAGTTCACATGAGTCACACTGGCGGACCCGCCCCGCGCCGGCGGCGGAGGTCCCGAATATGGCTGGTGCTGCTGGTCGTGGTCAGCATGCTGTTCGGCGTCGGCCTCGGGGTCGCGGGCTCCTGGGCGTACCGGACCGGCTGGTTCGAACAGGGCGATCCGGTCTCCTTCGACACGGCGGGCGGGCCGATGGGTACGGCGCCCGAGGGGGGCTCCGCTGCGAAGAACCCCGAGCCGGGCGCGCCCCTCTCGGAAGCCGCCGCCAAGACGCTCCTGCCGACCGGTCCGAAGGCCGAGTTCACCACCCAGAACTCGATATCCGACGGCACCAAGATCGCGGTGACCACCCTGGCCGGGAAGAAGTCCGGATTCACCGGCAAGGTCTGGGTGTGGGCGCCCAAGGAGTACTTCGACCCCAAGTACGCGCAGAGCGGTTTCCCGGTGCTGATCGCGCTGCCCGGCGGCAACGGCTATCCCAACAACTACTGGATGGGCACCGACCTCAAGCTCCAGAGCTCCATCGCCGCCTGGTCGAAGGAGAGGAAGAGCCTCCCCTTCGTCGTGGTGATGCCGGTGCTGAACCCGGACGCGAAGTACTACTACGACGGCAGTGACATTCCCGGGCAGCCCAGGATGGGCACCTGGATGACCGAGGACGTCCCCGATTTCGTACGGGCCAACTTCCGCACCTTCAAGTCCCGCGACGGCTGGGCGTTCATGGGTTCCTCGTCCGGCGCCTTCGTGGGGCTGAAGTCGGTGCTGAAGCACCCGGACAGGTTCAAGGCCGTCATCGCCTCCGGCCCCGACACCGTCCCGGACTCCCCGCTCTGGAAGGGCCACGAGGCCGAGCGCGCGGCCAACGCCCCGGAGAAGCTGGCCGCCGCACTGTCCAAGCAGCCCTCGGCACCGGACAAGGACGTCTATCTGGCCTTCCAGGTCGGGACCAGGGAGCCGGGCGTCGAGAACGTCCGCCGCTTCACCGAGAAGTACGGAAAGGGCCGGGTGAAGACCCGGCTGAACGTCATCGAGAACGGCAGCCACAACGCCAAGACCTATGTGGGCAGCATGGCCGAGGGCTCGATCCAGTGGCTGAGCGAGCACATGCAGGGTCCGATCGCGGGGCCGTGAGGACGGGACCGGGGCCGGTAGGCCGCGTCACATGGACGAACCGGGGCCGGTACGCCTTCACCTCGCCGGACCCGGGCCGGTACGCCTTCACCTTGCCGGACCGGGCCGGTAGGCCGTCACATCGGCATCGGGGCGACCGTCACCAGGTACGTTCCGTAGCCCATCGAGAGCCCGGCCAGGGCGGCGGTCACCATGACCGCGGCCCGCGGCCGGGCTTTCGCCATGGCGCAGGCGAGCGGCAGCAGCAGCGGGAAGGCGGGCAGCAGGAAGCGCGGCTTGGACTCGAAGAAGCCGGCGCCGCCGACCGTGATGAGCACGAGCACGCCCGCGTACACGAGGAGCGGGAGCGGCGGCCTGCGCTCCATCCCGTACGCCATGAGGGCGAGCAGCAGCACCGCGGCGACCACGATGACCAGCGCGATCGGGAAGCCGAACTTCTCCGGGGTGCTGACCAGGTGGCGGATGAAGCGCAGCGTGCCCATCCCGAAGTCGAACCGGGACGACCAGCCGGCCTGCACCGCGAAGTAGCCGCCGAGCGGATCGCCGGTGCGGATCCCGACGTGCAGGACGTACCCGGCCCAGCCGAGCGGTGCGAGGGCCGCGCCCGCCCACACCCGCCAGCCGCGCTGCCGCTTGCGCAGGAGCTCGTACGCGGCGGTGAGGACGACGGCGGCGACCAGGGCGACCGCGTTGGGGCGGGACAGCCCGGCGAACAGGGCGAGGGTCCCCGCCAGCAGCCACCGGCGGGCCAGGACCGCGTACAGCGCCCAGGCGGACAGCGCGACGAGCACCGGCTCGGTGTACGCCATGGACAGCACGACCGAGTGCGGGAGCAGGCCCCAGAGCAGGACGGTCAGGGTGGCGGTGCGGCGCCCGTACAGCCGGTCGGTGACGGCGAAGACGCCCCAGGCGGCGGCCAGCGCGGCGGCCCAGGAGATCAGCAGCCCGGCGCCGCCCGGCGTGACCGGGAGGACCGCCGACACCGCGCGGATCAGCCCGGGGTAGAGCGGGAAGAAGGCCAGATCGCTCTGGACGACGTCGCCGCCCGCGAAGGTGACCGTGTGGCCGTAGCCGTGCTCGGCGATCCGGGTGTACCAGAGGGAGTCCCAGGACTGGCCGAGCAGATGCAGCGGCGAGTCACCGATGCGCCAGGCCCACACCGCCATCAGCAGCATCCCGGTCAGCCGCGCCGCCGCGAAGAGACCGAGCGCGGGCGCCGCCCGGCGCAGCGCGGCGCGTAGGGCGTCGCGCGCGGGCGCGGGGGAGGGCTTGCGGGCTGCCTGGGCGGGGACGACGGTGTCGGCGGTGGCGGTGCCGGCGGACACGGGGGACACGGGGCTACCTCCGGCGCGGGGTCGGTCGCGGGACGACCGGGGCGGTCATCCCGACCTTGATCGGCCCCGGCGCGGGCCGCGACTGCTGAACGGCCGACCGGGTGTACGGGAAGCGTACGGGTTGTCAGGACGGGTGTACGCGCTGTCAGTACGGTCTGTCAGACCCGTTTCCGGGGGAACGGGTTGCCCCGGTGGCCGAGACGTGCAGGATGCTGCGGTCCGGCGTGCAGGAAGCTGCGCGGCGGAGCGGCGGGGTGGCGCGGGCGCCGGTGGGAGGCTGGGGGAGCGGAGTTTCCGCACGTCAGACACGTCAGACGCGTCAGATACGTCAGACGCGTCAGACACGTCAGATACGTCAGACACGGCAAGCAAGCTTTTCTCGGGGAGAACGTCATGTCCGCAGCCGGAAGCAACCAGGACGTCAGCAAGCCCGCGATGATCGCCGTGGCACTGGTCATCGCCCTGGGTGTCGGGCTGACGGTCTTCGACGGTGCGCTGCGCACCACGGTGACCGTCGCGCTCGGCGTCGCGATCATCGTGTGCGCGGGGTTCGTGGGCGCCGCGGTGAAGCGGGGCAAGCAGTAGTGGAATTACGTCTTGGCCGGCCGTCCCCCCTGCCCGTCCGGGCAGGGGGGACGGCCTCTGTGCGTGGTTCCGTGGGTGCTCTGTGCGGACCGGCTCTGTGCGGACCGGGCCTAGAGCCAGCCCCGCTCGCGGGCCAGCAGCGCCACCTGGAAGCGGTTCGTCGCCTCCAGGCGGTGCATCAGCGAGGCCACGTGCTTGCGGTACGTACGGACCGAGATGCACAGGTCGCGGGCGCCGGTCTCGTCCTTCTCGGCGGAGTAGAGGGATTCGAGCACCCTCAGTTCCATGCCGGTGGGCCGGCCGGGCCCCTCGTTAGCGCCGTCGGTGGCCGCGGGCAGTTCCTGCGCCGTGCTCCACATCCGCTCGAAGAGCGAGACCAGGGCGGAGACCAGGCCGGATTCGCGGATGAGGAGTGCGCCCCTGCTGCTGTCGGCCGGGTCGAGCGGGGTCAGCGCGGCGGTCCGATCGCAGACGATCATGCGTTCCAGGGGCTGCTGGGAGATGCGTATCTCCGCGCCCTTGTCGACGAGCTCGCGCAGGTACGCCATGGTGGGCGCGTCGTCGAGAGCGGGTGCGGCCATCAACGTCCGCATCCGTATGCCGCGCCGCAGCACACGCATGTCGTTGGGCCGGGACCGCTCGATGGCCTGCGGGCTGAGGATGCCCCGGGTGTTGGTGGTCAGGTTCTCGGTGCGGGCGAAGAACGTCATCTCGTCGATGGCCGCCATCACGTCGTCGAGGGCCTCCAGCCGCTGGATGGGGCCTCCGGCGCCCTGGCCGGCCCCGGAAGGACCCGATCCCGCGCCTGCCGCCAGCGCGGACTCCCGCTCGGCGAGCAGGGAGTCGACGATTCCGGTACGGACCGCGGCCGTCTCCAGCTCGTCCTGAAGCCGGGCGACCCGCCGTGCGACGAGCAGGTCCACCAGCTTCGCGGGTGGCGTCGGCCGCAGTCGGCCGCCTGCCCCGGACGCGGCGAGCCCCAGTTCGACCAGCTGCGGGTCGGAACCGTCCGCGCCACCCGTGCGCAGCAGCATCCGGTACGCGTCCTCGACCCCTGGATCTATCCCCAGGAACTCCAGATTCGGTTGTGGTCGCGACTGCGACATGACGTCCCCCCACAGGCAATGCACCACTTCGACAGAACCGCTGGTTCCTGCGGAATCGCTAAGCGGAATTTCACGATCCATACAGTCCCTTCATAGAAGTACCCCGCCGCGATCCCCTCGCGCTACTGCTGACCTGCATCGGAGTACGGGCCGACGGCCGTGGGGGTGCGCAGCAAGCGGCAGGGCGGAGCGCAGGAAGCTGCACGTTTTTCGCCCGCTGAGGAGGGGCCAGGGGCGGCAGAGTTGTCCTCGTCAGGGAGAGACCGGGACTACGGCTCACCGGACGCACAGAGACTCGTCACATCAGGGGGAACACCATGAACCGCGCAACCACCACATCCCAGAACGCAGTTGGCAACCGCGCCGCCCGTACCGCCCGCGCCGCCCGGCGTGCCGCCGCTGTCGCACTGCTCGCCGCTGCCGCACTCGGCCTGGCCGGTCAGGGTGGGGCACAGGCCGTCGAGACGGGTGGCGCGGGACACGGTGCGACCACTGGGCGAGTGACCGTGGGAGCCGGTTCGCTTTCCGCCTCCGTCTCATCGCCCGTCTCGGGATTCGGAACGAAGGCCGCCCTGATCGACACGAACCAGTGGGACGTGCCCGGACTCCGCTCCATCGGTACGAACCAGTGGGACGGGCCCTCCGCCAAGTAGTCCGCCCGCGGAACCGCGCCCCGAGCAAGGAGAGGAGCTCCCGTGAGCAGTACCGACAGCAGTACCGACAGCAGTGCCGACAGCAGTTCAGGCCGCAGCACCGAATACTCCATTCTTGTCCCGTTCGTTCCGCGTCGTCCGGAACAGCTCCTCCCCTTTGCCGGGCTGGTCCACTGGACCGGTGCGAGCCGGCTCTGGCAGGGGCAGGGCATGACCACCGAGCCCTACCAGGGCTTCGCCCACGCGGCGGGAGCCGGCTTCCGGGTCCCGACCGGGCTCGGTGTGACGCTGATGCCGATGCGCCACCCGTACGAAGCGGCCCTCCAGGCCAAGTCGCTCTCCCTCATCACCGGCGAGTCGGTGGTGGCGGGGTTCGGCCCCGGCTCGAAGGACATGCAGCGGGCCATGCGCGGCGAGCCGTACCGCAGTCCGCTGACGGCGGCGCGGGAGTATCTGACCGCCGTGCGCGGGGCGTTGACCGGCACCCCGGAAGTCATGGCGGGCGAGTACTGGCACCAGGCCGGACGTCTCGCACCGCTGCCGGGGCCGCAGGTGGAACTCGGGCTCGGCGTGCTGCGGCCCGGCATGGCGAAGGTCGCAGGGGAACTGGCCGACGTGGCCATCACCTGGCTCACTCCGGCGCGCTATCTCTCCGAGGTCATCGTGCCTGCGCTGGCCGCGGGGGCGGGTGCGGCGGAACGTGCGGTTCCGCGGATCGCCGCGATCGTGCCGGTCGCGCTGGCCGCGGACGGCCGCGACCCGGCGAAACTGGCCCTCGCCTCCAACGGTGCGCACCTGTCGCTGCCGCACTACCGGGACATGCTGCGAAGGGGCGGAATCGCCCTGCCCGAGGGGGAGTTCGACGCTGCCGACGCGGAGGCGCAGGCGCTGGCTCTGGTCAAGGGGGATGCGTTTGTGTACGGGGCGGCGGAGGAGGTGCTCGACAAGCTGGGCGCTTATCGGGATGCCGGGGTCGATGAGATCGTCCTGAACGTCACGGGCGTGGCGTCTTTGGAGGGGCCTTCGGCGGCTTCTCATGAGCTGAAGCGGCTCCTTCAGCTTCTCGGTAGGTCCTGACCCGACTGGCGTCTGCTGGCCACCGCACGCTGTTCTGCGGGTGGTCCGCCACTCCTGCGGGTGGGTGCGCCGCTCCTGCGGGTGGTCCGCCGCCCCTGCGGGTGGGTGCGCCGCTTCGCGGATTGGGCCCCTCCCCGCCCCTCCACCTAAACCGCTGGCCGCGGGGCTGGGGGATGCTTCGTGCGGGTGCGTCGTGGCTGATCGCGCAGTTCCCCGCGCCCCTAAATGCCTGCCCCTAGCCCCGTTGGCGGCTGACGCCGCCGACCCCCTAGCCCCCTTGGGCAGCGGGGCCGCCCCCCGGGGGCGGGACGGGTGGGCAAGGGGGCGGCCCCCGCGCGGAGCGCACCCCCTCCGCGACCGCACGCGCTCGCCACCGCTCACCCCCCCCAAGGAGGTCCCCCATGTCCACACCCCTGCTCCCCGACATCCGGCTCTACGCCATGGAATGGGGCACCGGCCGCCCCCGCACCCCCCGCACCCCCGCCCCCGCCGTCATCGTCCTCGCCGTCCCCGGCCTCCTCCCCGGCCTCCTCCGATCCCCCCTCCCCGCCCCCGGCACCACCGTCCTCGTCCCCGGCGACGAACCCGGTGAGCGGGTCGATCACCACGGCGTCACCGTCCTCACGTACGAAGGAAAGCTCGACACCCCGGGTGAGGACGTCGGGCTCCACCCCGACTTCTACCTCCGGGTGGACGGGTACCGGGCAGCCGCCCGGACCGTCCTCCTCGGGCCCACCCTCGTCCGCCTCACCGACGACGCCGACCTCGACGCCTACCTCGCCGATGCCGAACTCGCCCTGGGAGAAGGTGAGTTCCGGGACTTTCTGACCCACCCCGCCGTCCAGCTCGCCGACCTCTCCGATCTCGGCGCGCCGGACACCGGCGACGGGCCCGCGCTCCGGCTGTACGTCGCCGCCGACGGCAGCGTCTCGCACGCCCCCGGCGGACCCGTCCTCGGCGATCTCCGTTCGACACCGGACGAGCTGGCCGCCGCCTGGCGGGACGCCCGTACGGTACGTACCGAGATCGGTCAACGGCCCGCGCTCGCCCGCTACTTGGCCGCCGTCGGCGCGGTACGGGCGGCGCGTGCCCGGGGCGTCTCCCGCCCCCGGGTGTCCGGCTTCGGCGGACGGCTCGTCGCCCGCCTCCCGGAGGTGGAGGAGGTGGCGGACGCTCCGCTCCTCCTGTGGAGCGACGGGGGCGAAGGCGTCAAAGCCACCGTCCACGACCCCCGCACCGGTCGCGAGATCTCCCTCTCCGCCGATGCCGCCCGCGCCGCCGACGCCCTGCTCGTCACCGGTGACCGCGACACCGCGTCCCGGTACGCCGACCCGCAGACCGTCCACGCCGTGGACGCCTACTTCGCGGGCATCGGCCTGCCGCTCACCCCAGGAACCACACCACTCGCTCCGGACACCAAGGAGACCGCCCGATGAGTACCCTCCTCAGCCCCGCCCGCGCGGGCACCGCCGTCACCGGCCGTGCCGGCGGCGAGATCGAAGCCCTCGGCGACCGCGCCAGGATCTGCGACCTGTACGACGCCGACGGCACCCCCGTCTACCACGACATCGCCGGGACCACGACACACGAGATCCGTGAAATCCTTGACGCGGTAAGGCCGTTCGAGGGTCCGGTGCTGGATCTGGCGGCCGGGTCCGGGCGGCTCACCTTCCCGCTGCTCGCCGCCGGCCGCGACGTCACCGCCCTCGAACTCTCCCCCGACATGCTCGCTCTGCTCCGCCGTCGGCTCGGCCGCGCCCCGGCCGACGTCCTGGAGCGCGCCCACTCCGTCGAGGCCGACATGAGCGACTTCCGCATCGAGGGGCGCGAGCACGGCTTCGGGGTGGTGCTGCTCGGCACGACGACCATTTCGCTGCTGCCCGCCGACGACCGGCCGGGACTGTACCGCTGCGTCCGTGAACACCTCGCCCCCGGCGGCCGGTTCTTCCTCACCACCGTCGACGTCGACGCCGCCGATGACGGCTCGGACGAGTCCGAGATCGTCGTCACCGGGCACAGCGGGCGCACGTACCGCATGTTCGAGCAGTGGACCGTGGGGGACAGCTCGCGGACCGTCACCGTGATTCCGGGTGAGGTGCCGGAGGACGACAGCCCCGTCACCGTCTGCACCACCACCATCGGCGTCCTCCCGCAGCAGCAGCTCGTCGCCGAGCTCGAAGCCGCCGGGTACGCCATCCGCTCCGTCACCCCGATCGACGGCGGTGGCGGCCGGCACCACGATGTACTCATCGAAGCCGAGTTCACCGCGGGAGAAGCCGAGTTCACTGCGGGAGAAGCCGAGTTCACCGCTGGAGACCTCGCATGACGTACCAAGCCCTCTGGACCTGCCTCGTCCCCCCGTCCCAGCACGGCCGCGACGAACTCTGCGCCACCTCCGCCCACGGCATGCGCATCCGCTTCTCCGACGGGCGCGAACTCCTCGACGGCGACAGCGGGTTGTGGAACGCCAACCTCGGCCACGGCAACACCGCGATCGCCGACGCCGTCTCCGCCGCCCTGCGCGACGCCTCGTACCTCTCGATCTTCCGGTTCGAGCACGACTACGCCCGGCGCGCCGCCCAGGCGCTCGTCGAGCTCGCCGGGTCCGACCACTACGGCCGGGTCCTGTTCTCCACCTCCGGCGGCAGCGCCAACGACGTCGTCATGAAGACGGCCCGGCACTACCACGCCCTCCGCGACGACCACGACCGCAAGATCGTCGTCGGTCTGCGCGGCAGCTACCACGGTCTGACGTACGGCTCCTTCGCCCTCACCGGCGAGAACCTCGGGCAGCGGATGTACGGAGTGGACGGGCGCTTCGTCCGGCACGTCCAGCCCAACGACCCTGCCGGGATGCGGGAGTTGATGGAGCGCTCCGGGTCGCAGATCGCCGCCGTCGTCATCGAGCCGGTGCTCGGCAGCGGGGCAGTGCCCCTGGAGAGCGAGTACGTCGACGAGCTGCTCAGGCTCCGGGACGAGTACGGCTTCCTGCTGGTCGCCGACGAGGTCGCCACCGGCTTCGGCCGTACGGGAACGATGTTCGCCTCGCAGTGCTGGAGTGCCAGGCCGGACCTTCTGGTCACCTCCAAGGGCCTCACCAACGGCACCTGCGCCGCCTCCGCGATCATCGTGTCCCGGGGCATCGCCGACACCTTCGAGACGCATGACGCCATGCTCACGCACGGCGAGACCCAGGCCGGCACTCCCGCCACCTGCGCCGCCATCCTCGCCACCATCGACGAGATGCGCCGCCTGGACGCCGTCGCCCAGGGGCAGCGGCAGGCCGACCGGCTCGACGCCGCCCTCGGCCACCTCGTCGCCACCCATCCGCTGATCGGCGACGCCACCGGACTCGGGCTGTTCCGCTCGGTGCGGGTGAGCGCCCCGGACGGGCAGCCGCTCCCGCAGAGCGAGGTCATGCCGCTGGTCGCCGCGATCCGCGAGGCCGGTGCCATCGTCCACCCCGGTGTCCGGGGCGTGCAGCTGCTCCCGCCGCTGACCTGCACGGACGCCGAACTGGACGAGCTGGTGGAGTGCGTGCTCGCCGGTGTCGAAGCGCACGCGGCGGCAGCCTCGGCGGCCACCGCAGCCGCAGGGGTACGGGCGTGAACCTGCCCTGGTCGGGGCGGACCCGGCTGCTGCTCGGCCCCGAAGGGCTCGCCGACTGGCTGTCGTACGCACCGCTCGGCCGCACCACCCTCCTCGTCGACCCCGCACTCACCGAATCCGCCATCACCGCACTCGTCGAGACCGAACTGGACCGGGCCGGGCACGCCGTCCGCCGCCTGGTCCCCGAAGGCCCCGGCGACGCGGACGAGATCCTCGACCTCACCCGCCGCACCGCCCGCACCGAACTCTTCGTCGCCGTCGGCGGCGGAACCTGCGTCGACCGCGCCAAGCTGGCGGTCGTGGCCGGTGACAGCGAAGAGGCCGCCACCGCCCTGCGCAGCCGCTCGCGCTGCGGACTGCTCGCCCTCGGACCCCAAGTCCGGCGCAGACGGCCCCTGTTGGCCGTGCCGACCACCGTCGGCCCCGGCTCGGAACTCAGCCGGGTGGCCTGCATGCCGCACCAGCAGGGCAAGCGGCTCGTGTCGGCCGAGGCACTGACCCCGGACGCCGCACTGCTCGACGCGGCGGCCACCGAGACCCTGCCGGGCGAGCTGCTCGCCGAGGGGATCCTGGAAGCGCTGTTCCGTACGGTCACCCCCTATGCCGGGGACCACAGGGAACGGCCCGTCGAGGACGCCTTCTGCGAGGCGGCCGCCGCCCAACTCGCCGTACTGGGCCACCGGTTCGGCGCACTGCGCAGAGCGGGCCGTCGGGCCGGCCCGGAACTGCGGCTGGACATCGCCCGGCTCAGCGGACTGACGCACTCCACGTGGATGAGGCTGGGCCGCTCGCCCTTCACCACGGAGGGCTGGATCATCGCCAACGAGCTGTCCACCGCACTGAACGTCCGCAAGATGACCGCGGTCGCCGCCCTCCTCCCGCCGCTGTGGCGGGCGGTGCTCGACGGCGACGAACGGTACGGCTCCGCCGCCCGGCTGCACCGGATCTGGGCCCGCATCCGGGAAGCGGCACCCACCGCCCTCCCCGAGGACCCGGCACACGGCATCACCGTACTGATCGACGACTGGGGCATCGGCCGCACCGTCACCGCCGACGCCGACCGCCTCGCGGTCGTCGCCCGCCGCACCACCAGGGCTTGGGGCGCAGGGCTGCCGATGCTGGGCGGCCTGCTCACCGCCGACGTACAGCGACTGCTGTACGAGGCCTGCGGCGCCGACCGCCGCGAGCCCGCCCTCGCGGGCAGCGCCGCCCCGCACCACCACTGACTTCCGTGCCGCCCGAGCGGCGCGGGGCACCACCAATCACCCTTCACCTCAAAGGAGTTCGCCATGGGCGAGCAGCAGAAGAAGAACGAGACCGCGCAGGTCGGCGCCGAGCCGACGGCTTCGCTGGAGCTGGGTCTGCAGGAGCTGGAGGCGCTTGAGGCGCCGGGTTTCTGGACCGGTTTCTCGGCCGGTACGGCGATCAGCGGTGCGGCCATCGCGTCGGCCGCCATCGCGACCTGAGTTCCACCCCCGTCCACGTACCCCCTTCACTTTCACAGGAGATCTGACATGTCCGAGCTGAAGAACAACGCCGCTGAGACCGCTGCCGTCCCCGTCGAGCAGGACCTGGAGCTGGGTCTGCAGGAGCTGGAGACGCTGGAGGCGCCGGGTTGGGCGACCATCGGCGGCTTCTCGGCCGGCGTGGCGTCCGCCGCCTCCGCCGCGGTCGTCTCGGCCACCATCATCACGTGATCCGCATCCCCTCCAACTTCCCTTCGTCACATAGGAGTTCGTCATGAGCGAGCAGCTGAAGAAGAACGAGACCGCGCAGGTCAACGCCGAGCCGACGGCTTCGCTGGAGCTGGGTCTGCAGGAGCTGGAGGCGCTTGAGGCGCCGGGTTTCTGGACCGGTTTCTCGGCCGGTACGGCGATCAGCGGTGCGGCCATCGCGTCGGCCGCCATCGCCACCTGAGCCGAACCGTCATCCGCACACGTACCCCCTTCACTTTCACAGGAGATCTGACATGTCCGAGCTGAAGAACAACGCCGCTGAGACCGCTGCCGTCCCCGTCGAGCAGGACCTGGAGCTGGGTCTGCAGGAGCTGGAGACGCTGGAGGCGCCGGGTTGGGCGACCATCGGCGGCTTCTCGGCCGGTGTCGCGTCCGCCGCCTCCGCCGCGGTCGTCTCGGCCACCATCATCACGTAATTCGCCCCACCTCAACTGTCCCTCCCTGCAAAGGAGTTCGCGATGAGCGAGCAGCAGCACAAGAACGAGGCGGCGCAGGTCAACACCGAGCCGACCGCCGCCCTGGAGCTCGGCCTCCAGGAGTTGGAAGCCCTTGAGGCCCCGGGCTTCTGGACCGGCTTCTCCGCCGCCGCCAGCGTCTCGGCCGCCGTCTCGGCGACCGCCGTCATCACCTGAGGAGTCCGTCATGAGCGAGCAGCAGCACAAGAACCCGGGTGCGCAGGTCGACACCGACCCCACCGCCTCCCTCGAACTCGGCCTGCAGGAGCTGGAGGCCCTTGAGGCCCCGGGCTTCTGGACCGGTTTCTCGGCCGGTACGGCCGTCAGCGGCGCGGCCATCGCGTCCGCCGCGATCGTCGCCACCTGATCCGCATTCCCTCAACTCACGTACCCGTAAAGGAAGTACCACGCCATGAGCGAGAAGAAGATCGAGACCGCTGCCCTTCCGGCGGCCGACAACGGTCAGGACCTGGAGTTGGGGCTCCAGGAGCTGGAGACCCTCGAAGCGCCGGGCTGGGGCACCATCGGCGGCATCTCCGCCGGAGCGAGCGTCTCGGCGATCGTGTCCGCCGGAATCATCATCACCTAGGGGCTGTCCGGCCGAGACCGGCCGAACACCGCACCACACCGGCACCGCGTGAGCCAGGGCCCCCGGCCGGAGCATCCGCGAGGCGCGACACCGCGCACGTACTGCGGCGGCAGACCGCGCGATCCGTCAGCGCCGAACGCGCACCCTCCGGCCGGGCCCCGGCCCCGGGCCCCCACTTCACAAGGAGCCGTGATGAGCACCACCCCGGCGATCCGCCTGGAACGACTCAGCAAGAAATTCAAGGACTTCACCGCAGTGGACGACCTCAGCGTCGACATCCGCGCGGGCCGCGTCACCGGCCTCCTCGGCCGCAACGGCGCGGGCAAGACCACCACCCTGCGCATGCTGCTCGGCCTGGCCCGCCCCACCGCGGGCAGCGCCACCCTCCTCGGCCACTCCTACGGCGACCTTCCCCGCGCGGCGCACCGCGTCGGTGTCGCCATGGACGCCCTGGGCCCGGTCACCGGAGCCACCGTCCGCGGTGAACTCCTCACCTGGGTCTCGTACTTGGGGCTCGGCAAGCACCGCGTCGAGGAGGTCGTCGGCCGCACCGGACTCGACGGCGCCGAGGCCAGGCCCGTCGCGGGCTGCTCCACCGGCATGAAGCAGCGGCTCGCCCTGGCGACCGCGCTCCTCGCCGACCCGGAGGTCCTGATCCTGGACGAGCCCGCCAACGGCCTCGACCCGGACGGCATCCGCTGGCTGCGCGACACCCTGCGCGCCCTGGCGGCCGAGGGCCGCACCGTACTCGTCTCCAGCCACCAGCTCGCCGAGGTCGAGCAGACCGTCGACGACGTGGTGGTCGTACAGCGCTCGCTGCGCTACTGCGGCACCCTCGCCGAGCTCACGAACAACGGCGAACACCGCCTGGAGGACCGGTTCTTCGAGCTGGTCGAGAACAGCACCGACCACAGCGGCTCGATAAGGACCCCCGCCCATGTCTGACTTCCGCAACGTCGTCCGCGGTGAGGTCCGCAAGGCCCTCACCGGCCGCCAGTGGTGGATCCTGCCGCTGGCCGGCACCTTCCTCTGCCTCCTGTCGACCTTCGGATTCGCCTCCGAGGGGCACAAGTCCATCGTGGCCGGAGGGTCCGCGGCCGACGTCACGAACAACATCGCCCGTGCCTGGATGATGATGTTCCTCTTCTCCTCCCTGTTCGGTGCGATCCTCGTCTCCCGCGAGTACGGCTCCGGCACCGTCGGCCGCTCCGTCCTCCTCGCCGGGTCCAGGAGCCGTCTGCTCGCCGCCAAGACCGCCGTGGCCACCCTCGCGGGTGGAGCCTTCGGTCTGCTCGCCCTCGCGCTCGGCGCGCTGAGCTGCGCCGTCGCGGGCAGCGCGTACGGCGACGCCCCCGCCTTTACCGGCGAGACCTGGCTGATCCTGCTCGGCTGCCTCGCCTGCTCCGTACTGGCGGCTCCCTGGGGCGCCCTGCTCGGCTGGATCGTCCGTAACCAGGTCGCGTCGGTCGCGCTGATCATCACGCTGACCCTGGTCGTCGACACCGGCATCCAGGCGCTCGCCCCGGAGTTCGCCAAGTACCTCCTGACCATCGCGATGAGTTCCGTCTACCGCGACGTGAAGCCGGACCTGCTGTCCGTACCGCTCGCGTTCGCCGTCATCGCCGCCTGGCTGGCCGCTGCGTACTACGCGGCCCACCGCCTGGTCCGTACCCGCGACATCGTCTGACCCCGCTCCCGTCCGGACGCACTCCCGTCCGGACCCACTCCCGCCCACCCGGCCCCGAGGTGCTCCCATGCCCGCACTCACCCTTACCAAGCCGCCCACGACCTCCGCCCCCGACCTGGAGCACCCGCGTACGGCCGGCCACGTCTCCGTCCACCCGCCCGCCGAGCCCGACCTCCCCTGGGTCGTCCAGCGCGGCGAGAGCCAGCACTTCCGGGTCGGCCCCGACCTCGCCAAGCTGCTCCAGGCCCTCGACGGCACCCGCGACCACCAGGGCATCGCCGACGAACTCGGTGCCCCCTGGACGCCGGGCGACGTCGACCACGCGGTCCGCTCGCTCGCCGACAAGAAGCTCCTCGACGACGGGACGCCGCCCCGCAAGACCCGGCGGGTGAAGCTCGTACCGCCGCTGACCATCCAGTTCACGGTCCTCAAGCCGGACAGGATCCTGCTGCGGATGCAGCCGCTGACCCGGCTGCTGTCCCACAAGGCCGTCTCCGTCGCCGCCACCGCGCTCGCCCTCGCCGGGCTGATGGCGCTGGCGATCTGCTCGCCGAACCTGACCGACGCGGTGTCGCGGCCGATGAACCCGTACGCCTACCTGGCGGTCGTCCTCGGCATCCTCGGCACCACCGCCGTCCACGAGTTCGCGCACGGCGCGGTCCTCACCCACCACGGCGGCCGGCCCACCCGCATGGGCTTCATGCTCTTCTACATGTCGCCCGCCTTCTTCTGCGACGTCTCCGACGGCTGGCGGCTCGGCAAGCCGCAGCAGCGGGTCCAGATCGCACTCGCCGGGATCTTCGTGCAGGCCGTCGCGGCGGGCGCCGCCGGAGTCGCGGGCCTCCTCGTCGGGGCGGACAGCGCCTGGTGCGGCCCGCTCCTGGTGACCGCCCTCGCCATCTACCTGACCTGCGCGATCAACCTCCTGCCGCTGGTCAAGCTGGACGGCTACATCGCGCTGATGAGCCACCTCGACATCTCCCACCTGCGGGAGAAGGCCATGACGGACGCGCTGTGCGCCATGTCCCGGGTCCTCTTCGGCGGTACGTACGTCCGCGAGCTGAGCCACAAGCCGTGGTCCGTGCCGTACGGCTTCGCCTGCCTGCTCTTCCCGCTGTACCTGGTCGCCACCGCGCTCACCCTGTGGTCCGGGATGCTCCAGCGGCTCGGCGTCACCGGCTCCGTGCTCTTCCTGACCGGCATCGGCTACCTGGTGTGGCGCCTCGCCAAGGGCTTCTGGAAGCTGTGCAGCAGTGCCCGCCTCGCCGGGGCCTCGTACACCCGCATCGTCGCCGTCTGCGTACTGGTCGCAGGTCTCCTCGGGTTCGCCGCCACCGCGATCAAGCTGCCCGCGAGCTTCGCCGCCGGATACACGGTGAGCGCCGACGGGCGGACCGCGCACGTGGTCGTCCCGGAGGGCACCAGCACCTCGCTGATCGCCGAGGGCGCCGACGTCCAGCTGCGCCGCAACGGGCTGCTGTCCCGGCCGCCGATCGGCACCGGCACCCTCACCTCCTCGGACTCCACCGCGCGGAACGCGCCGCTGTCCGCGCTGATCCCGGTGTCCGGCGGTTCCGACCTGCTGCCGGTGCGCGCCTACCCGCTCGCCCTGGACGCCGTACCCGCGGAGCGCTCCGGAGTCGCCGAGGTGAAGGCCGGAACCCACCCGCTGTGGAAGTGGCTCGCGGTCACCTACCTGAGCCCGCTGCTGCCGAACTAGCGCACAGCGCACACGACTTGATCACCCTGACCATCACCACTGGAGAGTCTGAGAGACCGTCATGAGCCTGCGACACATCGCCTACTGCCCGCCCGGAACCGTCTACTTCGACAAGCCCACCTCGGGCCCGGCCTCCGGCGAGGACTACCCCCTCGCGGGCGCCGAACTGCCCGACGGCTGGACCCGTACCGCCCTCGGCGAGTGGACCTGCATCGGGCCGCCGGAGCCCGAGATCCCGCTCCAGGGCTGGAAGGTGCACGTCTCGGCGACGCTCGACTCGGCCGACGAGGTCCTCGACATCGTCCGCGACTACTGCTTCGCGCACCCGATGATGTTCAAGTTCCTCACCAGTCCGACGATGCTGATGCTGCGCAACAGCAAGTACGGCGACCGGGGCAGCAGCGGCAAGTTCATCACCATGTACCCGCGCGACGACGCCCATCTCGCCGTCGTGCTGCGGGAGTTGGGTGCGCTGCTCGAAGGCCGCGAGGGCCCGTACATCCTCAGTGACCTGCGCTGGAAGGAGGGCCCGCTGTACGTCCGCTACGGCGGCTTCGCGGCCCGCCTGTCCCGCCAGCCCAACGGTGAGACCGTGCACTGCATCGAGGACCCGGAGGGCCGTCTGGTCCCGGACGTCCGCGGCCCGTCCTTCAAGCCGCCGGCCTGGGTGGACCTGCCGCCCGTCGTCGCCGAGGCGCTCGCCGAGCGCAACAGCGGCGGCGGCCTCGGCGCCTTCCCCTTCAAGATCACCCAGGCGCTGCACTTCTCCAACGGCGGCGGCGTCTACCGCGCCGTCGACACCCGCGACCAGGCCGAGGTCCTGGTCAAGGAGGGCCGCCCGCACGCCGGGCTCGACCAGTCCGGCGACGACGCCGTCACCCGCCTCCAGCGCGAGCACGACGCGATGATCGCCCTCGAAGGGCTCGCCGCGTTCCCGAAGGTCCTCGACTACCGCAAGGGCAGCCAGCACTGGTTCCTCACCCGTGAGTACGTCGACGGCAAGCAGCTCGGCGGCGAGATGGTCCGCCTCAACCCGGTCGTGCACTCCGCGACCGACCAGTCCGAGACCCTCGACCCGGCCGCGTACACCGCCTGGGCGCTCGACGTCCTGGACCGCATCGAGGCCGCCGTCGCCACCATGCACGAGCGCGGCCTCGTCTTCGGCGACCTGCACCCCAACAACGTCCTCATCCGCCCCGACGGCACCGTCGCCTTCATCGACCTGGAGACCACCCGCCCCGTCGACGGCCACAGCGGCCAGGCGATGGGCGCCCCCGGCTACTGCGCCCCGGCCGGTACCACCGGCACCGCCGTCGACCGCTACGCGCTGGGCTGCCTGCGGCTCAGCGTCTTCCTGCCGCTGACCACCCTCATGCCGTGGGACCCGACCAAGGCGGAGCAGCTGATCGAGCTGGTCCAGGAGCGCTTCCCGGTCCCGGCCGACTTCGCGTCCCGGGTACGCGGCGAACTCGGCCTCGCCGACGGCGAGTCCGCGGAGCGCACCTGGCCGAAGCCGGCCGTCCCCGCCGACGGTTCCCTCGCCGAAGGCGACGAGCTGGCGGCCCTCACCGCCCGCGTCGCCGAGGGCATCCTCGCCACCGCCACCCCGGAGCGCGAGGACCGCCTCTACCCCGGCGACATCGAGCAGTTCTCCCACCCGGGCGGCGGCCTGTCCGTCGCGCACGGCGCGGCGGGCGTGCTCTGGGCACTGCACCGGGCGGGCGGCGACGTCCCGGCCGCGCACGTCGACTGGCTCGTCTCGGCCGCCCGCACCGTCGACCAGCCGCGCCCCGGCCTCTACGACGGCCTGTCCGGCATCGCCTGCGTCCTGCACGCACTCGGCCGCACCGACGAGGCAGCCGAGCTCATCGACCGGGCCGTCGCCCTGCCCCGCGACGAGGCGGGCGACAGCCTCAACTCCGGTACGGCGGGCCTGGGCCTGGCCCTCCTCGCCCTCGACCGCACCGCCGAGGCGGGCGTCCTGGCCGGATCCCTCGCCCAGCGCATCCAGCTCGGCGCCGCCGACGTGCCCAGCGGCGCGGAGCCCGCCGAACGCCGGGACAAGCGCCACCTGCCGGGACTGCTCTACGGCGGCGCGGGCCAGGCGCTCTTCCTGCTGCGCATGCACGCCGCCGTCGACTCCCACACCGACTCGCTGGTGGACGCGGCGGCCGAGATGCTCCGGCACGACCTCGTGGAGGCGGGGCGGCTGCCCGGCGGCCCCGAGGTGCTGGAGCAGGCCCCGTGGCGCGGACCGCACGTCGCGTGCGGCAGCGCGGGCCAGATCATCGCGCTGCACGAGTTGCTGACGTACCGGCAGGACCCGGAGCTGGTCGCGGTGTACGAGGCGATGCGCACCGACCTGGCGACCGACTACCACCCCGGCATCGGCCTGTTCACCGGCCGCGCGGGCGCCATGGCGGCGCTCCTGCACACGTACGACGACAGTGCGGCGGCCCGCCGCACCCTCCGTGCCCAGCTGGCGGGACTCGGCTGGCACGCGGTCCCGCACGACGGCCGTCTGGCCTTCCTCGGCGAGCACGCGCTGCGGCTCTCCTCGGACCTGGCGACGGGCTCGGCGGGTGTCCTCGCGGTGCTGGCCGCACTGGGCGGGAGCGGCGGGCCCGCCCTGCCGTTCCTGGACCCGGCGGCCGCAGTGGCCCTCGCGTCCGCCCGCTGAACCACCCGCCACCTCCCTTTCCACCCCTCCGCAGGAGCACTCCGATGAGCACCGCGTCCGCCGCCCGCCCGCCGTACGAGGTACGGATCGAGGCCACCGACCGGGCGCCGGCGGGGGCCGCCCCGGAGACCGCGGCGGTACGTCTGATCGTCCAGCTCCCTGCGGGCTGGACGGCGGAACTGGGGCACTGCGAGAGCCTGCGCGCCACCCTCTCCGTCACCGGCGCGGACAGCGCGCGGGACCTGGCGGAGGTGCTGGACGGACTGCTGGGAACGGGCGCGCTGCTGGGCTGGGTGCGGGTCTGAGCCGACAGAAGGGGCCGCCGCCGTACGGGACTTCGTACGGCGGCGGCCCCTTTCTGTCCTCTCCTGGGCTACAGCTCTGTCCTTTCCTGCGGCTACAGCGCCTTCAGTCGGCCCACCGCGTCCTGGAGGACCTCGGTCCGCTTGCAGAAGGCGAAGCGTACGAACGGGGCGCCTGCCTCCCGGTCGTCGTAGAACACCGCGTTCGGGATCGCGACAACCCCGCACCGCTCGGGCAGCGCCCGGCAGAACGCGAAGCCGTCGCCGCCCTCCGGAGCGTCCAGCGGCCGGATGTCCGTGGTCACGAAGTACGTGCCGGCCGGCCGATACACCCCGAAGCCCGCGTCCGCGAGACCGGCGCTCAACAGGTCGCGCTTGGCGCCCAGTTCTGCCCGCAGCCCGTCGAAGTACGAGTCGGGCAGCGCGAGCGCCTCGGCGACCGCGTACTGGAAGGGCCCCGACGAGACGTACGTCAGGAACTGCTTCGCGGAGCGTACGGCCGCCACCAGTGCCGCCGACGCCGTGATCCAGCCGACCTTCCACCCGGTGAACGAGAAGGTCTTGCCCGCCGACGAGATCGTCACCGTCCGCTCCCGCATCCCGGGGAACGAGGAGAGCGGGATGTGCTCGCCGTCGAACACCAGGTGCTCGTACACCTCGTCCGTGATCACCAGCAGATCGCGCTCCACGGCGAGTGCGGCGATCGCGGCCAGCTCCTCGCGGGTGAGGACGGTGCCGGTCGGGTTGTGCGGGGTGTTGAGCAGCAGCAGCCGGGTGCGCGGGGTGATCGCGTCGCGCAGCTCGTCGAGGTCGAGGTGGTACGCCCCGTCGCGCGGCCGGAGCGTGACCGGGACGCGGCGGCCGCCCGCCATCGCGATGCACGCGGCGTACGAGTCGTAGTACGGCTCCAGCGCGATCACCTCGTCGCCCGGCTCCACCAGGGCGAGCAGGGAAGCGGCGATGGCCTCGGTGGCGCCCGCGGTGACCAGGACCTCGGTGTCCGGGTCGTACGGCAGCCCGTAACGGCGCTGCTGGTGCGCGCTGACCGCCTGCCGCAGCTCGGGGACGCCGGGGCCCGGCGGGTACTGGTTGCCGCGGCCGTCGCGCAGCGCCCGCACCGCGGCCTCGCGCACCTCCTCGGGGCCGTCCTCGTCGGGGAAGCCCTGCCCGAGGTTGATCGATCCTGTACGGACGGCCAGCGCCGACATCTCGGCGAAGATCGTCGTCCCGAACTCGGCGAGACGGCGGTTGAGGAGGGGACGTGGGGTGCCGGGCGCGCCGGGGGCGCTGGAGGTCGCGGGGGTGTTCATGGCAGCCATCCTGCGCGGAACCTCTGGACTTGCTCAAGTGTGCTTTGGCCGACAAGGCGTCCGGGAATCACCGCTGCACGTGCGGGCGACCTGCCGCCCGACGGGGGAACGGAAAGGACGGTGAGGGCCATGACCGGTCTCTTCATCGCACTGGGCGTGTCGGTGGCCGTGATCTTCGCCATCACGGTGAAGGTCCTGCGCACGCCCAACCCGCGCAGGTCCAGGCGCGTGCCGGCGGGGCGGCCGTACCGGATCACCAACAAGTCCCGCCGGCCGGGCCGGAGCAGCTCGGGCGGGGGCGGCGGCGGTTGGCTGGGGGGTGACGGCGGCTCGTCCTCCTGCGGCGGCTCGTCGTCCTGCGGCGGGGGTTCGTCCTGCGGGGGAGGAGGGGGCGGCGGCGGTGGCGGATGCGGCGGAGGCAGCTGACACGGGGCAGCTGGTCCGGTCGTGATCCGGCACTGCGCGCCGGTGGCGCCCGGTGGGAGAGGGACGGCTCGAACGCCGTCCCGAACTCCCCCCGGGCGCCGTTTTGTTGGACAGTTGAACCGTGTGGCCCCCGAGGGGGTGGAAACCACGCCAAGTTGGGTAAAAGCGCGATGAGCGCCGCGCACTTCATGATTCCCTCGCTGTTGAAAATCCGTCATTGGAATCCCGCGGTCCCCTGCGGACCCGAACGGGCGGTCCCCCCAGCTCCACCCCGTATCCCTCCGGCGTGCCCCTGGTCCACCCCCCACTGCGTGTTTGCGGAGCCCCCACATGCTCACGACCCTCAAGACCGACTACACCGACACGTGTGCCTCCGACCTGGCCTGGGCACTCGGCCGGGAGCCGTTGTCGGCACTCGCCGTGCTGGACCTCGAACTGTTCGGTGCCAGGCTGCAGTTGCGTCTGCTCGGTGCCTCGCACCAGGTGCTCCTGGAGGAGGGGGACGGCTACTGCTCGGAGACCGTGGCCTGCATCCCGGGCAGCAGGACCCCGCTGCCGCTGGGCGTCTCCAAGCAGGTCGGCGACTGGGACTACGAATTCGCGGCCAGAGTCGAGACGCTCTCCGACGTCGCGTTCGCGGGGCGCGCGCAGGAGCTGCTCGCGCTGGTCGCCGACCACCCCAACGGACTCGCAGGTACGTTCCCCGGCAGCCCGTACGCCTTCACGGCGCTGCTCGCCCAGCGCGAGGGCGAGGCGCAGGTCAGCTGGCGCACCTGGCACGCGTACCCGCAGGAGGGACAACTGGTGGTGACCAGGACGCGGGTGGGGATCAGGGTGCCCGCGGCGGTGTGACGGGAGGTGCGCGGCGGTGTGAAGGGAGGCGTACGGCGGTGTGAGGGGAGGTGTGCGGCGGTGTGACGGCAGGTATGCCTGGCGCGCCTCAGTTGCACCCTTGTGGGTGACAAGTCGCGAGCAAGTGGTGACGTAGCGTTGCCGACATGATCCATCCGGCCTCCGCCTCAGCCGGCCCCAACGCCCCTGGCCCGTCCGTCCCTTCCGGCGCTTCCTGCGCGTCCGGTGGCCCCGGGCCCTCAGGACCGCGCGTTCCGGCGCCCGCCTCGCGTGCGACGGGTGCCTCCTTGCGCATGCCGTCCGGGCGGGTGCGCAGAGCGATGGCGCCGCTTCCGGTGAGGCCGCGGACGGCCCGGTACCTGGTGCTCGGAGTGGTCTTCATCTGCGCCGCCTGCGGGCTGGTGTACGAGCTGGAACTGGTCGCCCTCGCCTCGTACTTGATCGGCGACTCGGTCACCCAGGCGTCCGTGGTGCTGTCCACGATGGTCTTCGCCATGGGCATCGGCTCGCTGCTGGCGAAGCGGCTGCGCTGCCGGGCGGCCGTCGGGTTCGGGCTGCTCGAAGCGGGGCTCGCGGCGGTCGGCGGGAGCTCGGCGCTGGTGCTGTACGCGTCGTTCGCCTGGTTCGGCGGCGCGCGGTACGTCCTGGTGGGCTTCTCGCTGGCCATCGGCATCCTCATCGGCGCGGAGATCCCGCTGCTGATGACCCTGATCCAGCGGATCGGCCGGCAGGAGAGGGCGGTCGGCCGGCAGGGCATGGCGGTTGCCGGTGCCGTCACCGTGGGGGCGGTCGTCGCCGCTGCCGCCGACGACGAGGACGACACGAGCGGTGACGTGGCCGACCTGTTCGCCGCGGACTACGTGGGCGCCCTGGTCGGCGGCCTCGCCTTCCCGTTCTTCCTGCTCCCGATGCTGGGCCAGCTGACCGGCGCCCTGGTCACCGGCGCCGTCAACACGGCCGCGGGCGGGTCCCTCGTGCTCTGGCTGTTCCGCCGCGAGCTCACCCGCCGCTCGCGCTGGCTGCTGATCGCGGTCAACCTGGCGGTGCTGGTCGCGCTCGCCACCGCGACCGTCCTCGTCGACGACTTCGAACGGGCCGCCAGGCGTGCCGTGTACGGGGACCGGGTGCGGGTCGCCGTACAGACCGACGTCCAGGAGGTCGTCATCACCGGGAGCCCGGCCGGCCCGCCCGACCTCTTCCTCGACGGCCGCCTGCGCGTCTCGGGCCGCGACGAGTACCGGTACCACGAGGCGCTGGTGCACCCCGCGATGCGCGGCCCCCACTCCCGTGTCCTGATCCTCGGCGGCGGCGACGGAATGGCCGCCCGCGAGGTCCTCCGCTACCCGGACGTCACCTCGGTGACCCTGGTCGACCTGGACTCCGAGGTGGTCCGGCTGGCCCGCACCGACCCGGCCCTGGTCGCGCTCAACGGCGGCGCCCACCGGGACCCCCGGCTGCACGTCGTGCACGCGGACGCGTTCGGCTGGCTGCGCTCGGCACCGCTCGGCGACCCCCCGTACGACGTGGTGGTCTCGGACCTGCCGGACCCCGGCATCACCGCCTCCACGAAGCTCTACTCCCAGGAGTTCTACGGGCTGGCCGCCGACGTGCTCGCCCCGGACGGCCGGATCGCCGTCCACGCGGGCCCGATCGGGGCCCGCCCCTTCGTCTACTGGACCGTCGAGGCGACCCTGCGCGCGGCGGGCCTGCACACCCGCCCGTACCGCGCGACCGGCCGCCTCTCCGGGTTCAGCGCCGGACCCGACCGCTCGTCGGGCGACTCCCGCGCACCCCGCGACTGGGGCCTCCTCCTCGCCGCCCGCGTCCCTCCCGGCCTGGCCCTCTCCCCGCAGGTCCCGCAGCTGCGCTCCCTCACGGTCCCGCTGCTGCTCTCCGGCGCCCGGTCGGCGGAAGCGTCCCGGATGCGGGGGCTGCCCGCCTCGACCCTGGTCCACCCGCGCTACACGCCGTGACGGCGACCGTCCATCTTCCGTCTTCTGCTTCCGTACTTCTGCTGCTTCGGTACTTCTGCGCAGAGTTTCGGGTGTGAACGCGGTCCGCGTGAGTAGGCTCAAGAACCATGGAGCATGAGGTGTTCGTTCCGGTTCTGCCCGAGTCCGTACGGCGGACGCTCGCCGACCCCGCCCGGGTCGCGCGCTGCGTGCCAGGACTCCAGCAGGACGCCGACAAGACGTCCCCGCCGCTGACCGGCCGGCTGAAGGTCCGGGCCGGCGGCCACACCATCACCTACCGGGGTGCGCTGGCCGTCACCGGCAGCGCCGACGGCGCCACCTTCACCGTGGCGGGCGAGGGCACCGAGGCCCGCGGCAACGGCTCGGTCAAGATCGCCCTGACCGTACGGACGGAAGAGTCCGACGGCGGTACGACCCTGCGCTTCACCGGCACCGCGCACGGCGACGGCCGCATCGCCGAACTCGACGCCCCCGCGGTGGAGTCCGCGGTGCAGCGGCTCCTGGAGCGCTTCGGCACCCGGCTCGGCGCCGAAGCCGCCCCGCCGTCGGCGCCGGACGCGCCCGCTTCCGTCTTCGACACCGCCGTGCCGCCGCCGTCCCTCGACCGCCTCAGCGACGACGAGCTGGACTTCGAGGACAAGCTGCCGGCCCCGCCCACGCGCGAGGACGAGAACGAAGCACTGCGCGAAGCCCTCGAAGGGCTGCCGGGCGAACTCCCCGACGCCTTCCCCGAAGAGCCGCCCGCCGAAGCCGCGCACGCCCGCCGCACCATGATCGGCCGCAGCGCCGAGGAGGTCGACCACGCGCCGCCGCGCGGCCGGTACGCCCCCGTCATGGCACCCGCCCCCGCGTCCGGCACGTTCACGCTGCGCCGCCTCGCCCCGGCCGCCGCCCTCGCGGTCGCCTCGGCCGTGGTCGTCGGACGGGTACTTCGACGGCGCAGATAGCGCTTCGGGCCGGGCGGTGCCCCGGGCTGGGTAGTGTCCGGAGCGTGAGTAGCGAACAGAACAAGGATTCCGGCGTCCTGCTGAGCGCCGGTGACGTCGAGCTGACCGTCGACCCGGCCGACGGCTGTCGCGTCGAGAGCCTGCGCATCGGCTCCACCGAGGTGCTCCGGCAGCCGGAGAACGGCAAGCACTTCGGCAGCTTCCCGATGGTGCCCTGGTGCGGGCGGACCGAGAACGGGCGGTTCCGCGACGGCGACAAGGTCCACCAGCTGCCGGTGAACTCCCCGCCGCACGCCATCCACGGCACCGGCCGCGACACCCGCTGGCGCACCGCAGCCCGCAGCGCCGCGGCTGCTTCGTTCACGTACGACCTCAGCAGCCCGTGGCCGTACGCGGGCCGGGTCACCCAGACCTTCGAGCTGACGCCGGACGCGCTCACGCTCACCATGGGCGTCGAGACGTACGACAACTCCTTCCCGGCGCAGCTCGGCTGGCACCCCTGGTTCCGGCGCAACCTGGGCTCCGGCGCGGACGTCGAGCTCGCCTTCGACGCCGCCTGGCAGGAGGAGCGCGGCGACGACCACCTCCCCACGGGCCGCCGCATCGACCCCACCCCCAGCCCCTGGGACGACTGCTTCGGCATGCCCGACGGCGTCGACGTCACCCTGACCTGGCCCGGACAGCTGGAGATCAAGGTGACCAGCCGCGAGGAGTGGGTGGTCGTCTACGACGAGCAGGAGGCGGCCGTCTGCGTCGAGCCGCAGACCGGCCCGCCGAACGGGCTCAACACCCTGCCGAGGCTGGTCACGCCCGTCGACCCGCTGGAGGCGTCGACGACGTGGGCGTGGCGGCGGCTGGGCTGAGGCCGTGCGTGGGTGTGGCGGCGGCTCTCCCGACCGCCACTTAAGCTCATTCCCATGACTGACGTACGCGCCGATCTGCTCCAGCAGATCAAGGACAAGGCCGTGGTGCACGGCAAGGTGACCCTCTCCTCGGGTCTGGAGGCCGACTACTACATCGACCTGCGCCGGATCACCCTGGACGGGGAGGCCGCGCCGCTGGTCGGTCAGGTCATGCTCGACCTGACCGCGGACCTGGACTTCGACTGCGTCGGCGGTCTGACGCTGGGCGCCGACCCGGTCGCCACCTCGATGCTGCACGCCTCCGCCGCGCGCGGGCAGCGCCTCGACGCGTTCGTCGTGCGCAAGGCGCAGAAGGCGCACGGCATGCAGCGCCGTATCGAGGGCACCGAGGTCAAGGGCCGCCGCTGCCTGGTCGTCGAGGACACCTCGACCACCGGCGGCTCGCCGCTGACCGCCGTCGAGGCGGTCCGTGAGGCGGGCGGCGAGGTCGTCGCGGTCGCCACGATCGTCGACCGGGGCGCCGCGAAGGCCATCGCGGACGCGGGAGTGCCGTACCTCACCGGCTACCAGCTGGTGGACCTGGATCTCGCCTGAAGTGGTGACCTAGGTCCCGGACCTGCTGCTGCACGGCTGTGACCTGGTGTTTTGTCCGAGCTCGGCGTGTTTCACGTGAAACACGCCGAGCTCTGTGCATTCCGGGACGGGGTCGGCGCGCGTCCGCCGGGTGGAGCCGAGTGAAGAGTCTGGAAAGATGGGGGCGACGATGACGTCGCCCCCAGGTCAGGGACCAGCACGCACACCCGCATATCCCAAGGAGCGGACAGATGCCCATCGCAACCCCCGAGGTCTACGCCCAGATGCTCGACCGGGCGAAGGCGGAGAAGTTCGCCTACCCGGCGATCAACGTGACCTCGTCCCAGACTCTGCACGCCGCGCTCCGTGGCTTCGCCGAGGCCGAGAGCGACGGCATCATCCAGATCTCCACCGGTGGTGCGGAGTTCCTGGGTGGCCAGCACAACAAGGACATGGTGACCGGTGCGGTCGCCCTGGCCGAGTTCGCGCACATCGTCGCCGCGAAGTACGACATCACGGTGGCGCTGCACACGGACCACTGCCCCAAGGACAAGCTGGACGGCTACGTCCGCCCGCTCCTTGAGGTCTCCGCCGAGCGTGTCGCGCGTGGTCTGAACCCGCTCTTCCAGTCCCACATGTGGGACGGCTCCGCCGAGACGCTGGCCGACAACCTGGCCATCGGCCAGGAGCTGCTCGCCAAGGCCGCCGCCGCCAAGATCATCCTTGAGGTCGAGATCACCCCGACCGGCGGCGAGGAGGACGGCGTCAGCCACGAGATCAACGACGAGCTGTACACGACCGTCGACGACGCGCTGCGTACCGCCGAGGCGCTGGGTCTGGGCGAGAAGGGCCGCTACCTGCTGGCCGCCTCGTTCGGCAACGTGCACGGCGTGTACAAGCCGGGCAACGTCGTGCTGCGTCCGGAGCTCCTGAAGGACCTCCAGGAGGGTGTGGGTTCCAAGTACGGGAAGTCCTCTCCCTTCGACTTCGTCTTCCACGGCGGGTCGGGCTCGACCGCCGAGGAGATCGCCACCGCGCTGGAGAACGGCGTCGTGAAGATGAACCTCGACACGGACACGCAGTACGCCTTCACGCGTCCGGTCGTGGACCACATGTTCCGCAACTACGACGCGGTGCTGAAGGTCGACGGCGAGGTCGGCACGAAGTCGAAGTACGACCCGCGGACGTGGGGCAAGGCGGCCGAGGCGGGCATGGCTGCACGGGTCACTGAGGCGTGTGCGGCGCTGCGGTCGACGGGCACGCGACTGAAGTAGTCCTGCGGACTGGGCTTGACGAAACGGGCTTGGCCCTCGGAGCATCCGAGGGGCCAAGCCCGTTTCGCGTACGGAGGGTGGGGTGTGCGTCGTGCGGGCTGCTTGGCGCAGGGCGGCGGGTGGTGGGTGGGCTTCGTGCGGGTGCGTCGTGGCTGGTCGCGCAGTTCCCCGCGCCCCTAAATGCCTGCCCCCGAGCCCCTGAGCCCCCTAGCCCCCTTGGGCACGCCGATACCGCCGTCTCCTTGGGCAGCGGGGCCGCCCCCCGGGGGCGGGACGGGTGGGCAAGGGGGCGGCCCCCACCGCGGCACGCCCCTCCACGACCGCACGCGCTCGCTGCCGCCCCTCCCCGCGACCGCCCCGCGACCGATTCGCCCCCGCGGGATGGCCCCGGCGCACATTTGCGGCGACGATCCCCCTATGGCCGCAAGTGACAGTTCCGGAGGACTCCGCGTCGGCAGCCCCACCGGCCGCTGGGTCCTGCTGACCACCGTCCTCGGTTCCAGCATGGCGATGCTCGACTCGACCGTGGTCAACGTCGCCCTGCCCCGGATCGGCAGCGACCTCGGGGCCGACCTCGCCGGGCTCCAGTGGACCGTCAACGCCTACATGCTGACGCTGGCGGGACTGATCCTGCTCGGTGGCGCGCTCGGCGACCGCTACGGCCGGCGCAAGGTGTTCGTCGTCGGGGTGGTGTGGTTCGCCGCCGCCTCCCTGCTCTGCGGCCTCGCGCCGAACGCGACGGTGCTGGTGGCGGCCCGCGCCCTGCAGGGCATCGGCGGGGCGCTGCTCACACCGGGCTCGCTCGCCCTGATCCAGGCGTCCTTCCACCCGGACGACCGGGCCCGCGCCGTCGGCCTGTGGTCTGGGCTCGGCGGCATCGGGGCCGCCGTCGGCCCGTTCCTCGGCGGGTGGCTGGTGGACGGTCCCGGGTGGCGGTGGGCGTTCCTGATCAACGTGCCGCTGGCGGCGCTCTGCGTGCCGGTCGCGCTCCGGCACGTACCCGAGTCGAAGGATCCGCAGGCGCACGGCCGGTTCGACGTGCTGGGGGCCGTGCTCGCCGCCGTCGCGCTGGGGCTGGTGACGTACGCGCTGATCGAGGCGCCGGGGAGCGGGGCGTCGGCCCTCGTGCTCGGGTGCGCGGTGGGCGGGGTGCTCGTGGCGGGCGCGTTCCTGTACGTGGAGCGGACCCGGGCGGACCCGATGATGCCGCTGACGCTCTTCGCCTCGCGGCAGTTCACCGCGATCAACGTCGTGACGCTGTGCGTGTACGCGGCGTTCAGCGGGTTCTTCTTCCTGACCGCGCTGCAGCTGCAGGTGGTGGTCGGGTACTCGGCGCTCCAGGCGGGCACCGCGATGCTGCCGACGACCGTGCTGATGCTGTTCCTGTCGGCCCGTTCGGGGGCGCTCGCCCAGCGCATCGGGCCGCGCCTCCCGCTGACCGTGGGGCCGCTGCTGTGCGCGGCGGGGATGCTGCTGATGCTGCGGGTCGGGGCGGGGTCCTCGTACGTGACGGACGTGCTGCCCGCGATCGTGGTGATGGGAATGGGGATGGTGACGCTGGTCGCGCCGCTCACCGCCACCGTGCTGGCCTCCGTCGACACCGGGCGGGCCGGGCTCGCGTCCGGCATCAACAATGCCGCCGCCCGCGCCGCGGGCCTCGTCGCGGTGGCCGCGCTGCCGCTGCTCGCGGGCATGGGCCCGGAGGCGTACCGCTCGGCGGCGGAGTTCGGCGCCACCTTCGACCGGGCCATGCCGATGTGCGCGGGGGTGCTGGTGCTGGGCGCGCTGATCGCCCTCCTCACCGTACGGAACCCGGGTCCGGACGCGCACGTGCCCCAGTGCCGTACGAACTGCTCGGTCGCGGCCCCGCCGCTGGAAGCCGCTCCGCCGCCGGAGGCCGCCCCGCCGCTCGAACGGGACCGCGGTCCCGGCAACTCCGCCTGACTGCCCCGGTCGCGCCCGCGGGCAGGCAGACTAGGGGCATGGCTATTCACCAGGACCTCCTCGGGGGACCGCCCCCGACCCACCTGCCCGACGACCCGGAGCCCCGCGAGCTGCTCGCGTCCGGTGCGGCGCCCGCCGACGTCGCCGCGAAGTACCCCGCGTCCTCGCTGGCGTGGGCGCAGCTGGCCGACGACGCCTTCGAGAAGGGCGGCGTCGTCGAGTCGTACGCGTACGCGCGCACCGGCTACCACCGCGGCCTGGACTCGCTGCGCAGGGCCGGCTGGAAGGGCCACGGCCCGGTGCCGTGGGAGCACGAGCCGAACCGCGGCTTCCTGCGCGCCCTGCACGCGCTGGCCCGTGCCGCGCAGTCGATCGGCGAGCAGGCGGAGTACGACCGCTGCTCAACCTTCCTGCGCGACTCCTCCGCGCTGGCTGCCGACACGCTGGGCTGAGCCCGAGCCCGAGCCCGCTGCCCGAGCCCGCCCCTGAGCCCGAGCCCGCTGCCCCCACAGCCTGTGGAAAACAGGCCGTGGGGGCAGCGTCGCGTCCGGGCAGTGGTGCGTACGGGCAGCACGCCCGGCGACACGCGCCCCGGGAGCGCATCCCGGCGGCTTCCCGGTCGGACGCCTGTACGATCGGCGAACCGCAGCGAAGATCGTCACCGGCACTCGGGGCAACCCGCCCCGCTCCCCCCACCCGCCGGTCACGCAGACCAGGGGAGGGCTCCGCCGTGGGCCAGCGCGACGACCGCCGGGAGTACGCCCGGCCCGACCGCCGCAGCCGTAGCAGTAGCCGCAGCAGTAACAACCGCCCGCAGGGCACTCGCCTCACCCGGCGCGGACGGGTCCTCGTGGCCCTGTTCTGCGTGGCCGCGGCCGTCGGCGGTGGCGGGCTCGCCGTCGCCGCCTGGCAGAACGGCGCCGACAAGCAGGGCACCCCGCGGTCGGCCGACGGGAGCCCCGGTGCGGCGGACGGGAGCCCCGGTGCGGACGGGCGGCCGGAAGCAGCGGCCGGTGGATCCGGGACCCCCGCGACCCCCGGCGCCTCCGACCCCGACCCCGCCTCCGACCCCGCCCCCGGCGAAGTCTCCTCCGACCCCCCGAGCCGCGAGCGCGTCCCCGACGCCTCCGGCTCCCGCGTCCCCAGGACCGGTTCCGGCGCTTTCTCCACCGCCCGCGTCTCCGGCCGGCCCGTCGGCTCCGGCAGCACGCTGCGCCGCTACCAGGTGCAGGTCGAGAACGGCAGCGGCATCGCCCCCGACAAGGCCGCCGCCGAGATCGAGGCGATCGTCGCCCACCCGCGCGGCTGGGCCAAGCACGGCCGGGGCCGGTTCCAGCTGGTCGCGGGCCATGCCGACATCGTGATCCGGATCGCCACCCCCGACACCGCCGACCGCCTCTGCGGCGAGGCGGGCCTCGACACCGGTGGCGAGCTCAACTGCGAGACAGGCAAGGGAGTTGTGGTGAACCTGCGCCGCTGGGTGCAGGGCTCGCCCCAGTTCAAGGGCCCGCCCGCCGAGTACCGGCACCTGATCATCAACCACGAACTGGGCCACGCCCTCGGCCTCGGACACCTCGGCTGCCCCGGTGCGGGCCGGGCGGCGCCCGTGATGATGCAGCAGATCAAGGGCCTGGAGGGATGCCGCTCCAACGCCTGGCCGTATGCCGCGAACGGGACGTATCTGACCGGCCCCACCCTCTGAGGGGCACCCTGTCGGGGCCCGGCCTATGATGCCGAGCAGGGGACCGGGGCCCGAGAATCCTTCTGAGGGAGGGGCGGACCGCTACCTGGAAGTTCGTGTCGAGGAGCATGCGATGACGCACACCCCCGAGGCGCCCGGAGCCGAAGGTTCGGAGACCCCGAACCTCGATTTCGCGGGCACCACACCGTATGAGGACTACGTCCAGGCGGACGTCCTCACCCACCTCCAGCACCCTCTCTCCGACGACCCCGGCGAGATGGTCTTCCTGGTCACCACCCAGGTCATGGAGCTGTGGTTCACGGTCATAGTCCACGAGTGGGAGACGGCGGCGGCCGCGCTGCGCGAGGAGCGGATCCCCGTCGCGCTGGACGCCCTGAAGCGTTCCACCCGCGAGCTGGAGGCCCTGAACGCCTCCTGGAAGCCGCTCGCCAACCTCACCCCCGCCCAGTTCAACTCGTACCGCAGCGCGCTCGGTGAGGGCTCCGGGTTCCAGTCGGCGATGTACCGGCGGATGGAGTTCCTGCTCGGCGACAAGGCCGCCTCGATGCTCGTGCCGCACCGGGGAGCGCCCCGCGTGCACGACGAGCTGGAGAAGGCGCTGCACCAACCCAGCCTGTACGACGAGGTGTTGAGGCTCCTGGCCCGGCGCGGGCTGCCCGTGCCGCAGGAGGTCCTGGACCGCGACCTCTCGCAGAAGTACGTACCGTCGCCCGAGGTCGAGTCGGTCTGGGCGCAGGTGTACGGGGCCGAGGAGATCGGCACCGGGCGGTCCGAACTCGTCGTGCTCGGCGAGGCGTTGACCGAGGTCGGCGAGCTCGTGTGGCGATGGCGCAACGACCACCTGGTGGCGACGCGCCGCGCGATGGGATCGAAGGTCGGCACCGGCGGCTCCGCCGGGGTGGCGTGGCTGGAGAAGCGCGCCCAGAAGAACGTCTTCCCCGAGCTGTGGACGGCGCGCAGCCATGTCTGAGGGGAGCGGAGCCATGTTCGAAGTCGGCGCGTTTCACGTGAAACAAGCCGCCGCTCTCGACGCCGCCGATGAACTCGCCGAGTGCCGCGAGCTGTTCGCCCTCCCCGAGGGTGTCGTCTACCTCGACGGGAACTCGCTCGGCGCACTGCCCCGCGCCGTCCCCGGCCGCGTCCAGGACGTGATGGCCAGGGAGTGGGGCGAGCTGCTGATCCGCTCCTGGGACGAGAGCGGCTGGTGGACCGCGCCCGAGCGGATCGGCGACCGCATCGCCCCGCTCGTCGGTGCGGCGGCAGGGCAGATCGTGGTCGGCGACTCGACCAGCGTCAACGTCTTCAAGGCGCTGGTGGGGGCCGTACGGCTGGCAGCCGACGAGCGCGACGAGATCCTCGTCGACGCGACGACCTTCCCCACCGACGGCTACATCGCCGAGTCCGCGGCCCGGATGACCGGCCGCACCCTGCGCCCGGTGCGCCCGGAGGAGGTGCGGGACGCCCTCGGGCCCCGTACCGCCGCCGTGCTCCTCAACCACGTCGACTACCGGAGCGGCCGCCTGCACGACCTGCCGGGGCTGACCGCGGCGGTCCACGACGCGGGCGCGCTCGCCGTCTGGGACCTCTGCCACAGTGCGGGCGCGCTCCCGGTCGGGCTCGACGCGCACGGCGTGGACCTGGCGATCGGCTGCACGTACAAGTACCTGAACGGCGGCCCCGGTTCGCCCGCGTACCTGTACGTCGCCGCCCGCCACCAGGACCGCTTCGACTCGCCGCTGCCGGGCTGGACCGGGCACGCGGACCCGTTCGGGATGGCCCCGGCCTTCGCCCCCGCCGACGGTGCGGTGCGCGGCCGGGTCGGCACCCCCGACATCCTCTCGATGCTGGCGCTCGAAGCGGCGCTCGGCGTCTGGGACGGCGTCGACATCGACTCCGTACGAGCGAAGTCGCTGGCCCTCACGGACTTCTTCGTGGAGTGCGTACGGGCCTACGTACCGGAGGGCCGCGTGGAGGTGGTGACGCCCCTCGCGCACGCCGAACGGGGCAGCCAGATCGCCCTGCGCTGTGACGACGCGGGCGACGTGATGCGGGCGCTGATCGCACGGGGCGTGGTCGGGGACTTCCGTCACCCGGACGTGCTGCGGTTCGGCTTCACTCCGCTGTACGTCGGATTCGGTGACGTGGAGCGGGCGGCACGGATCCTCACCGAGGTGCTGTAGGCCGTGCACGGAGGGTGGCCACGTCGGAGGGAACGGTCTCCGGCGTGGCCACGCGTGCGCAAAGTGCCTGGTAGCGTCCGCGCTTAATGATCGACAAGGGTGTACGAACGTCCCGCCAGTGCCCGGAGGTTGAAGCCGTCATGCCGAGCGTCCCCCTGCCGGACGAGCCGTCCGGGCTCCCGCTCGACGAGCCGCCGACGCTCCCCGCCGTCGCACCTGACGCCAGTGCTCCGTACGGCGACCATCCCGACCAGGTGATCGACTTCTACGCACCCCGCGGTGAACACGGCGGGGCCGTACCGCTGGTGGTGGTCCTGCACGGCGGGGCGTGGCGGGCTCCGTACGACAGGCAGCACATCACCCCGTTCGCCGACTTCCTCGCCCGGCGCGGCTTCGCGGTCGCCAACGTCGAGTACCGGCGCGGGAGTTCGCTGCCGCACCAGAACGCGGACGGGCCGCTGGCCGGCCGCTGGCCGGAGACCTTCGACGACGTGGCGGCCGCCCTCGACGCGCTGCCGCACCTGGCCAAGGAGGCGCTGCCCGAGGCGGACCTCCGGCGCACCGTGCTGACCGGACACTCCGCGGGCGGGCACCTGGCGCTGTGGGCGGCAGCCCGGCACGTGCTCCCGGAGGGCTCGCCGTGGCGCCTCTCCTCGCCGCCGCCGCTGCGGGGAGTGGTCGCGCTCGCCCCGATCGCGGACTTCGCGACGGCGGTACGGATGGGGGTGTGCGGCGACGCTGTCCCCCAACTCCTCGGCGGGGAAGGGTCGTACGAGGAGCGGCAGCCGTACGCGGACCCGGCCGCGCTCCTCCCCACCGGCATCGCCACGGCCGTCGTGCAGGGCCGCACCGACACGACGGTCCCGCACGAGGTGTCGGAGGCGTACACGGAGGCGGCGGCCCTGGCGGGCGAGGTCGTCGGGCTGACGCTCCTCGAAGACGTGGGGCACTTCCCGCTGATCGACCCGGCGGCGGACGCGTGCGCGGTGGTCGCGGAGGAGATCGCGCAACTCGCCTACTAGGCAGTGGGCTTGCTTAGGTAACCGGCTTGCGGACGGAAGCTGTCCGCAAGCCTTCCTAACGTGTCCCTCATGACGAACACGGAGAACGTGCAGAAGGTACTCGTCACGGGTGCCACCGGAACGGTCGGCCGTCAGGTAGTCGCCGAGCTCCTCGCCCGCGGCGCCTCGGTCCGCGCCCTCACCCGCGACCCTGCGAAGGCCGACTTCCCGGCGGAGGTCGAGGTCGTACGGGGCGACCTGACCGACCCGGCGTCGCTCGCCCCCGCGCTGGAGGGCGTCGAAGCGGCCCATCTGATCGTCTTCGGCGAGGGGTACGCCCCGCTGGACACCGGCGAGGAGATCGTGGCGCTGGCCGCGAAGGCGGGCGTACGGCGGCTGACGGTCCTGCACGGCGGCGGCGAGTCACCTCTTGAGGACGCGGTGCGCGGCAATGGACTCGGCCTCCGGTGGACCGTGCTGATGCCGGTGGAGTTCATGGCCAACGCACTGGGCTGGGCCGACGGCATCCGCAGCCACGGCCGCATCGAGGAGCCGTACGCGGACCGGCTCAGCTCGATGGTGCACGAGGCGGACATCGGTGCGGTCGCCGCGGTGGCGCTGCTGGACGAGGCACGGGACGCCCGCCACCACGGCAGGGCGTACGTCATCACCGGCCCGGATGTGCTGACCCTCCACGACAAGGTGCGCGTCATCGGCGCTGCGCGCGGCGAGCCCGTCGGCCTCGTCGAGCTCACCGAGGGGCAGGCAGTGGAGCGGATGCGGGCGGCCGGAATGCCGCAGGAGACCATCGATTTCATGCTGTACGTGTACGGGAACACCCCGGTGGAGGGGCGCACGGTCGCGACCACGGTCCAGGACGTCACGAGACGCCCGGCGCGGACCTTCGAGGAATGGGCGGCGGACCACGCGGCGGCGTTCCGCACGAAGCAGCAGGGGAAGCGGGCGCAGGAGAAGTAGGCGCGGCGGAGCGGGGCGGGCGCCGCGTAGTACCTGGGACGGACGCGGAAGGTAGGCGTACGGGCGGACGACCGGGCCCCTTGCGCGCCTTACCTTGGGAAACGTGACCCAGACGCCCCGCACCCGCAGCCGCAGTCCCGAGTTCCGCCTTGCCCTCCGCGCGTGGCAGGGGCTGCGCGAAGATCTCCTGCGCGCGCCCTTCGCCGTCCGTCCGCTGCCGCCGCTGCGGACGGACGGGCCGGTCCTGGGGAGGCTTCCCGAGCGGATACGGGAGCCCGCACGCTGGTCCGTGCACGCACTCGTCCTCGGCTGGGCGCTCATCACCTTCGCCATCGGCTACGAGGCGGCGGACGACGGGATCGAGGGCGTGATCTACGGCCTCTGCAGCGCGGTCCCGGTCGCACTGACGCTCATCCGCCCCGTGCTCGCCTGGTGGACCTGTCTGCTGGCGGCCCTCCTCACGGGAGGCATCGGAGGCTTCCAGGGCGGCTGGCCCTGGCAGCCGGGCAGCATCGCCGCGGTGCTCGTCGTGATGACGGTCGTCGCCGCCAGGACCCGGCCGAGGACCGCCGCCTGGATGTGGGTGCTCGCCACGGCCTACAGCCTGCTGGTCGTCGCCCAGGGGCGAGTGTCGAATTACACCTACAACGCTCCGCAGGTGCTCATCGCCGCGGCATTCCTCCTCTTCGTCGTGTCCCTCGTCCACACCCGCAGGGCCGGCCAGCGCGAGGTCGTCGCCCAGATGTCCGTCACCGCCGTCGAGCGCGACCGCCGCACCCTGCTCGAAGAGCGCACCACCATCGCCCGCGAGCTGCACGACGTCGTCGCGCACCACATGTCGGTGGTCGCCATCCAGGCGGAGGCAGCCCCCTACCGGGTGGAGAACCCGCCGCCCGAACTGGAGCAGGCCTTCGCCACGATCCGGGAGAACGCGGTGGCGGCCCTCACCGAGCTCCGCCGCGTCCTGGGTGTCGTACGGGCGTCGGACTACGAGGCCCCCGACGCCCCGCAGCCCCGGCTCGCCGACCTCACCCGCCTCCTGGACAACGTCCGCGACACGGGCCTGGACGTCGAACACGCCACCACGGGCGCGGTCCGCGAGCTGCCGCAGGGCGTCGAGCTGTCCGCGTACCGGATCGTGCAGGAAGCGCTGAGCAATGTGCTGCGGCACGCGCCGGGGGCGTCCGCCCGCGTCGAGGTCGGGTACGTGCTCGGCGGCCTCGGCCTCCGGGTGGTGAACGGCCCGGGTACGGCCGACGCCCCGCCGTCGCCCGGCGCGGGGCACGGCGTGACCGGCATGCGGGAGCGGGTCGCCATGCTGGACGGCGAGATGACGGCGGAGCCGACGGCGGAAGGGGGCTTCGAGGTGACGGTGTTCGTACCGGTGGCGACGACCGCGCCGGAGACGGTGCGGGACGCGGTGCCGGAGACGGTGCGGGACGCGGTGCCTGGGCCGGTGGAGGTGCCCGTGCAGGTGCCCCCGCAGGGACCTGCACCGGCGGCCGAGGACACCGCCCCGCAGCTCCGAAAGGCCACCCCGTGACGCTCACCCCCGCCCCTGCCTCCACCATCCGCGTACTGATCGTCGACGACCAGATGATGGTCCGCGAGGGCTTCTCCGTCCTCCTCAACGCGATGCCCGACATCGAGGTCGTCGGCGAGGCGGTCGACGGCCGGCAGGCGATCGCCCAGGTCGCGGCCCTGCACCCGGACGTCGTCCTGATGGACATCCGGATGCCCGAGCTGAACGGCATCGAGGCGACCCGCGAGATCGTCGCCGCGAACGCGGACGCGAAGGTGCTCGTCCTGACCACCTTCGACCTCGACGAGTACGTCTACCAGGCCCTGCGCGCCGGAGCGTCCGGCTTCCTCCTCAAGGACGCGTCCGCCCGCCAACTCGCCGAGGGCGTAAGGGTGGTGGCGGGCGGTGATGCGCTGCTCGCCCCCGCCGTCACCAAGCGCCTGATCGCCGAGTTCTCGAAGATCTCCGAACCGACCGGCGCCCGGCAGCCCGTGGCCCTCGCCCAGATCGGCGACCTCACCGACCGCGAGACCGAGGTCCTCGTCCTCATCGCCCACGGCCTCTCCAACGGCGAGATCGCCTCCCGCCTGGTCGTCGCCGAGTCCACGATCAAGACCCACGTGAGCCGGATCCTGGTGAAACTGGGCCTGCGGGACCGCACCCAGGCGGCGGTCTTCGCGTACGAGGCGCGGCTGGTGAGGCCGGGGTAGGGGGTGATCACCCGTTCGGGCGAACCGACAGGAATCGGGCCCGACTCCTGTACGGGCTCGCCACACTGGTGCTCACCTGGCAGGAGGGGCACCATGACAACCATGGCTGAACGCATGGCGCACATGACGGTCGACGAGTTCGAGAAGTTCGCCGCCGTGGAGTCCGAAACCGTCAGGCTGGAATTCATCGCCGGGCGGATCGGGGCCAAGAAGGTGACAGACGGGGACCACGGTGCGATCACCATGTGGTTGTTGCGCCATTGCATGCAGATGCGGCCCGACCTCGACCTCAACCCCACGCAGGGGCTGAAGGTCGAGACGTACCGCAACGGCCGTGCTCGCCCGGACGGAACCCTGGCTCCGGTCGCACACTTCGCGGGGCAACCGGACTGGGCCGATCCGGAAGGCGTGCTGATGACGGTCGAGATCACCTCGTACGACTCGGACACCGATCACCGGGACCGTGTCGAGAAGCCCCCGGCCTACGCGGCAGCAGGCATCCCGGTGTACCTGCTCATCGACCGGGACAGCTGCGAGGTGACGGTCTTCAGCCAGCCGGACCGGGAGAGTGGCAAGTACGTGGACGCCCACAAAGTGGCCTTCGGCTCCATGATCACGTTGCCGGACCCGGTGGGCATCGAGTTGGACACGGAGATCCTGAAGAACTTCGTTCGCTGACCCACCACCCCCTGCGATCATGCCCGCATGACCCCTCCCCAGGACCGCGACACCCTCCTCGCCGAAGCCGTCGCCCTGCGCACGGCAGACCGTACCGAGGAGGCCCGCCAGTGCTTGCTCACGCTGGGGGAGCGCTTCCCCGACGACGCGGAGATCGCCTACCAGACGGCGTGGGCGCACGACAGGCTCGGCCTGGAGACGGAGGCTGCGCCCTTCTACGAGAAGGCCCTGACCGGGCAGCTCTCCTCCACCGACCGGCGCGGCGCACTGCTGGGCCTCGGCAGTACGTACCGAATCCTCGGCCGGTACGAGGAAGCGGTACGGACCCTCCGCACCGGGACGGAGGAATTCCCGGCCGACGGAGCACTGCGCACCTTCCTGGCGATGGCCCTCTACAACGTGGGCGAGGCCCACGAGGGAATGCAGCTCCTGCTCCACCTGCTCACGGAGAGCAGCGAGGACCCGGGCGTACGGCAGTACCGAGCAGCGATCAACCACTACGCAAAGGACCTCACGGAAACCCTGTAACCAGCGAACCACCGCCACCGCCACCGCCACCGCCGTCTCCTTGGGCAGCGGGGCCGCCCCCCCCGGGGGCGGGGCGGGACGGGTGGGCAAGGGGGCGGCCCCCACGCGGAGCGCACCCTCCCCCGACCGCACGCCCTCGCCACCGCACCCCGTGACCCGCGACCGCGTCCCGTGCGGGCCGGTGGGCCGCTTCGCGGATTCGGCCCCTCCCCGCCCCTCCACCTAAACCGCTCGCCGCGGGGCGGGTGGGTGGGTTGTACGTGCGGGTGCGTCGTGGCTGGTCGCGCTCGCGCGGCGGAGCCGCATGTCCAGTACAGCCCCGCGCCCCTAAAGGGGCCGGTGGGCAGTGTGCGGGTGCGTCGTGGCTGGTCGCGCTCGCGCGGCGGAGCCGCATGTCCAGTACAGCCCCGCGCCCCTGAAGGGGCACGGCTGCGCCGCGCGTCCTCAAGCGCCGGCCGCACCGAGCGGACGCGGTCCGTACACCGCCGCCCTCGCCCCCGTCCCCAGCGCCCAGTACCTGTCCCCGTACGACCAGTGCCACCACTCCGTCGGGTAGTTGACCAGGCCCGCAGCCGTCAGTGCCGTTCCCAGTACCGCCCGGTTCGCCCGGCCCTCCGGGGAGACGCCCGGTCCCTCCGTGTAGCAGGCCCCCGCGCTCTCCTCCGGGCTCGCGTTCATCCGCGTCCCCATGTCCAGTTCGCGGCCGTCCGCGTCCGCGAGCGTCAGGTCCACCGCTCCGCCCGCGCTGTGCGGAGCGATCTCCGGCGGCGATACGTAGCGGCTCGCCGCACTGCGTAGTTCCGCCGCGTTCCAGTCCGGGTTCAGGGCCCGCAGTTCCGCCGCGTACTCCTCGAAGTACTCCCGCTGGAGCTCCGGCGGCCGGTATCCCTCCACGATCACCAGCCGCAGGCCGTCCGGAAGCAACTCCTGGGCGTGGAGCAGGCGTTGGACGACACCTTCCCTCAGGTGCGCGTACGCCCCCGCCGCGTCCAACCGTTCGCCCCCCGTCCGCAGCCCGCTCTTCCGTACGTCCACGAGCGGCTCGCCGCACTCCTCCACCGGTATGGCGGCGATCTTCGGGTCGGCCATCAGCACGATCTCAGCAGTCATCGAACGATGATCTCGTACGCCCCACCGTGCGCTCCCGGCGCACCTCCGCGCCCCCGCCGCCATTCGGGTATCAGCAACGCACCGCCCGTCGTGGGTGGAACAGGGTGTGACGGGGGGCTGCCAACCCGCCGCCCCTTCCACCAAGTTGGCCAGTTGGGCCAGTTGCCACCGGAAGGTCCCATGCCCCGCATCCGCCGCGCACTCTCCGCCGCCCTTGCCACGGCCGCCCTGCTCGCGGCCCCTGCGCTCGTCCCCACCGCAGCGGCCGTCCCCGTCCCCGCCCCGGAATGCGGGGGTGCCGTGCTCGACTGGACCGAGCCGGGGGATGCCGGAGCCCTGTACCAGGGCCTGGTCCACTCCGAGCAGCACGGCAGCTCCGCAGCAGCCGCCGGTTTCCTCGTGCACCTCACGCTCGACAGGTTCCGTCTGGAGACCGACGCGGCCCACGGCACCGAACAGTGGGAGATCCGCCGCTACTTCGACGATCCCGCCCCGTCGGTCTTCTTCCGGTCCCCGTCGGGCGACACCGTCCTCAGCCATCCCCGGTGCGAGGACCCCGACCGCCCCACCCGCGTCACCAGCACCACGGCCACCGTCGAGGGCAACGAGACGGGCCGCTTGACCCGCGCCGCGTTCTGACCTTCTCCGCTGCCAGGGGTGGGGCCCGGCTCGCACCCGGGCCCCACCCCTGTTCCACTCGTCAGTCGTCGAGACGAATGGCTCGCACGCCGGTGTCCTTGTAGCGCTCAGGGGTACGGGTCAGAACCGGCCGTCCCCGTGGCCACTCGAGCGACGGCAGGGCGAGGTGCAACGCGTGTGCACCGCTCCAGTCGCCGTGCTCAGCCACCGCCCTCGCTCCGCGCAGCAGCTTCCCGACCGCAGCCGCCCCCGCGAGATCGAGTTCCGTGATGTCCACCGACAACAGTGCGCCCACGTGCTCGGCGACCCCCGCCCGTTCCGCTTCCGCGGATGCCAGGCAGCACGCCGGTACGTAGACCCTGAGCGACGGGTCCTTCTCGGCCTGCACCACGAGCCGGGACGCCATCCTGTTTCCCGCACCGAGCGCGAGCGTCGCGGTGTCGTCCAGGACGACTGCACGCGGCGGCGGGTACTCCGCCCGCCCCGTCACTGGACCTCACCGATCCGTCCGGCCACGATGTCGGCCCACAGGGCCTCTCCGGCCTTCTCGTCCTCTTCGGTGTACGGGCCGCCAAGGAAATGCTCTTCCACGTACGCCTTCGCCGCCTCGTACCGCTGCTGCTGCTCCTCCTTGGTGGGGGTGGCTCCGGCGAGCTGGCCCACCAGGTCCCGCATCGACATGCCTCGCTCGCGTGCGAGTTCCAGCAGCCGGTCTCGGACGGCGGGGGCAACCTTGATCGTGGTGTCGGGCATGCGCTCAGTATACCGCTGGTATACCCGCTCAGGGCGTTCCAGTAGGACGGTCATGACACTCCATTTCTTCGGTGGAACCGGCCTGGGTTTTCCCGGGCCGGAGGTCTATGCGGTGGCCGGGGCCACCGGTGGGCGCATTGCCGCGCGTACCGCTTCCGCGCCCCGTCGGGTCGCCTCGGCGAAGGCCTCGACGACCTCGCCGAGGGCGACCGGCTCACCCGGTTCCCGTGGCGTACGGGAGGCCGCCCGCGCCTTCTCTGCCGCGCAGGCCGAGCAGCGGCCCGGCCGGACCAGGCCCGCCCCGCACCCCTCGCACTTCTCCCGCAGCACCGGCTGTACGGGCGCCTTCGGCGGCGGCAGCCGGTCGCACTTGTTGTTCAGCCGGTACTGGAACATCGCGTACGTCGACTGAACCTGCTCCGGCAGCCCGCGCGTCAGCAGGTGCCGCAATGCCGGCTCCGTCACCCCCGCCTCCCAGCAGTGCATGACCTGTGGTGCGAGCCGAAACGCCTCGGGGATGGAGAGGGACAGCTCGGCCGGGCCGTTCTTGCAGAGCGCGTGCAGGAACCGGGCCGCCTTGCCCTTGAGGGCGGCGGCGGTGGAGTCGGAGTCGTCGCCGTCCGACGGCGGGGGTGGGGCCGGGCTCGGAACCTCTGAGGTTGGTTCTTTCAGAGAGGTATTGGAAACCGAAGGTTTGCCTCCCGTGTCCCCGGACGGTGCCGCACCGGAGGCCAGGTTTCGGCCATCTTGGGGATTGTTCCGCCCGGCCCCGTCTTCACCCTCCTCGCGACCCCGGTCGTACGGGGTGTCGAACACCTCATAGTGCGTGGCGAGTTGGCCCGTCACCGGGTCGCTGGCCGTCGGGCGACGCAGGTATCCGGCTTCTTCCAGCTCACGGAGGGCGCCCGCGATCCGGTCGCGCCCTTCCTTCCGCTGTTTCGCCAGGTCCCGCACGTTGGCGGTGGCGCACTCGGGGAGGCTGAGGAGGTACATCAGTACGCCTGCCGCGCACCACGAAATGCGGCGATCGCGAAGGAGTTCGTTCGTGAAGATGGAAAACGCGCGCGTGGGCACGGTACGGTGAATCCGCATTGGGAGGTGCTTCTCCTGTTGCCGGGCCCCCAGGTGTTGCTAGCACCGTGGGGGCCGTCTTGTGCATATGCCTTTGTGTGGACCATCGGAGCGGTTCAACTTCGCGATGTGCAAGTTGAGTTGAGGTTCTTCACCCGTGTGAGTGACTCCATTCCTCGAACATCGCCGCTGCCGTCGCACACAGCAGCATCGGATGTACGAACCTCCCCGCCTCCAGTGGCGAACAGCGCCACGAGAGCGGCCAGGTGGGGCCGTGGAGTGCGGGCACAGGGACGTAACTGACCGTCCCAGGCGTCGAGTTGAAGCACTCCGCCTCGCGCGGCCAGGCGCGGCCTGCGGTGCTGTCGGGCGCGCAGAGGAAGTAGACGCCGCGCCGGCCGTTCGCCTCCAGAACGATCGGACCGGGTGCGCCGCCGGTGAGCAGCTCCAGGCGGTCGGCGAGCGCGCGGCCGGGTTCGTCGTCGACGCGAACGGCGTCGAAATGCACGCCTGCTTTGCGGAGTTGGAAGCCGGAAGCGGGAATCCAGGACAGGTTTAGTTCTCTTGTTTGTGCATCCACGGGGACATTGTGTGGTCGCCTCGTTACGGTTTTCTCAGGCGCGCCAGAAGGGTTGAACTGCCTTTGTGGCGAGTTGAATTCGGCGGGGAACAGTTGAGACCGGTTGAGTCCGGTTGAGGCGGAGTGGTGGTCGCGATGGCAAGTTCCGAGAACAAGGAATCCGCAGGTCCGACGGCGAGGTACGTGGCCAAGGTGGCCAAGAGGATGCGTGAGAAGAGGGGGTGGAGCCAGGTAAAGCTCGGAAAGGAGTTGGGGTTTACGGGGGCGGCCGTGAGCGCTATGGAGACGCTGGCCCAGCCGGTGAGCGACGAGATGTTGGTCGCGCTGGAGCGGGTGATGGGGGATGGGACCGGGGTCTTCGAGGAGGCACGGGAGGGGGTTCGGATGGAGAAGTATCCGGTGTACTTCCGGGATTACGCGCTACTGGAGGAGAAGGCGCGCAGCCTGATGACGTACGCAACCATGGCGATCCCCGGGCTGTTCCAGACGGAGGCCTACGCGCGCGCCCTGATCGGTATGGACTTCCCTCCTCTGGCAGCGGCCAGGGTGACGGAACTGACCGACGCACGGATGGCTCGCACCAGCATCTTCGATCGTGAGCCGTCCCCGCTGATCGAAGCCGTCATCGATGAGGCGGCACTCCGTCGGCCGTTCGGTACCCGCGAAATCATGCACGGCCAGCTCCTCCATCTGGTGGAGCTCGGAAAGCGCCGCAATGTCACACTCCAAGTCATGCCCTTGAACAGGGGACTCTCCGGAGAACACGCGGGCGGGCGAGGCGAGTTGCAGCTCATCGAAACGGCCGACCTTCTTCGCTTCGCCTACCTTGAAGCACAGGGCGAGAGCATGCTGATCGGCGATCCCGCAAAGGTAAGTCTGCTCACCCAGCGATATGCGAAGATCCGGGCACAGGCCCTCAGCTCGGAGGATTCACTGGGCCTCATCGAACGGTTGGCAGGAGAGTACAGATGAGCAACACCCTCCGGTGGTTCAAGTCGAGCTACAGCGACGGCGGCGGCGGGGAATGCCTCGAAGTCGCCTACGACTGGCGGAAGTCGAGCTACAGCGACAGCGGCGGCGGCAACTGCGTCGAGGTCGCCACCTGCCCCCACACCATCCACATCCGCGACTCCAAGAACCCCACCGGTCCCACCCTCACCGTCGCCCCCGCCGACTGGTCCGCGTTCGTCGCGTGGGCCGCGTAGTCACGTGCCGCACCTCGGCCTCGTGGCCCTGGTCGTGCGCGACTACGACGAGGCCATCGCCTTCTACACCAACGCCCTCGGCTTCGACCTGCTGGAAGACACCCGGATCGACGACGAGAAGCGGTGGGTCGTCGTCGCGCCGCCGGGAGCGCGGGAGACGGCCGTGCTCTTGGCGAAGGCCTCAACTCCCGCGCAGGAAGCCGCGATTGGTGACCAGACCGGCGGTCGTGTCGGCTGGTTCCTGAACACCGACGCGTTCGGCCGCGACTACGCGCGCATGCGGGCGGCCGGTGTCGTCTTCGAGGAAGAGCCCCGGCACGAGCCGTACGGCACGGTCGCCGTCTTCCAGGACCTCTACGGAAACCGCTGGGACCTCCTCCAGCTGAACCGCAGCAGCTGACACTGCGGAAGGCTGAACTCCCCGAGAACATCCCCTAGCTCTCTCGCCCCCGCCGAACCACCCCCATACCGTGGCCCTCCGCTCAACGAGCAACCCGCTCGACGATCAACCCGAGCAAGCCGCAGAGGCAGGGGCAGTAGGCCGTGGAATGGGTCAGTGCGGAGAACGTCATTGCGGTGTGCACCGCCGTCCTCGGCATCATCGCGTCCGCCGCCGCGCTCTGGTACGAGCGCCGGGTGCCGCGTCGCAAGCGCGTCGGGTATCGGGTGCAGATGGATACGCCGATAGGCAGCGACGTGGGGACCGGGCGGGCGAACGTACGGCTCGGGCTGTTCCGCGAGACGCCCGGGGTGGACATGTCCGACGCCACCCTCGTCCTGCTGCGGATCGAGAATGACGGTTCGCAGAGCATCGCCGACAACGACTACACGGGCATCGACCTGCACGGGCTGACCGTCGAGTTCGAGGACCGGACGATCCGGGGTGTGGCCGTCACCCAGCCCACCGGCTCCGAGCACCTGATGGACCACTTCACCCCGTCAGGGGGCATGCGCAACACCGAGAACCTGCTCCATCTGCCGCGCGTTCCGCTCAACAGGGGTCAGCACTTCAAGCTGCTGGTGCTGCTCACCGGCGCCCCCGTGGGCAGTGCGGTACGGGTCAGCGGCGGGATCAGGGACGGAGAGGTGATGCCCAACCGCAGCACCACGCCGGACGACAAGCCGCCGCTCTTCAGCAGATCCGCGCGCATCATCACCGTACTGATGACGGCCTGTGTGATGACGCTGGCCACGATCATCGTCGTACGGGAGGACGCGCCGCCCATCGGGTGCGAGCGCGGCACGCTCAGGGTCGTGGGATCGACCGCGTTCGCGCCGGTGGCAAGGGAGTTGGCGCAGAAGTACACCTCGGACTGCCCGGGTTCCACGATCCGCGTCGAGACTCACGGCAGCAACGCGGGCCTGGACGAACTCGTCCGGGAGGGCGCCCGGGTGGGGGCGAAGGGCGGTTCGCCGGGGGTGATCGCCCTGTCGGACGGGCCCCGGCCCAAGCGGTACACGCAGCTGCGGGAGGACCGGGTCGCGGTGTCCGTGTTCGCCGTGGTCGTCAACGACGCCCTGCCGGTGCGCGACCTCTCAGCCGCCGACCTGCGGAAGATCTACCGGGGCGAGATCCGCGACTGGAACCACTTCGCGGGAGTGCCGCGTTCGCCCCGCCGCCCCATTCTCCTCGTCAGCAGGAACGCCAGCTCCGGCACCCGCGAGGTGTTCCAGCGCCGCGTCCTGAACGGCCTGGAGCCCGCCAACTCCTCCCGCGACTGCGAGAGTCCCGACTTCCCGAGTGCGCCGGTCGTACGGTGCGAACTCACCAGCACCGAGGAGGTGCTGGACACCGTGGCCCGCCTCCCCGGAGCCATCGGCTACAGCGAACTGCGCTCCGGCACCCCCCTCAAGGGCATCCGCCGGCTGAGCATCGACGGCGCGGCCCCCTCGGTGGACGACATCGGCGACACGTCGTACCCGTACCGCGAGATCGAGTACGCCTATACGTACGGCCGCCCGCCTGCCGACTCGCTCGCCTCCAGCTTCCTCACGTACATGGGCCGGGGCGGAGGTCAGGAGATCATCCGCACCCACGGACATCTGCCGTGCGCGACGCCGAAGGGGCTGCGGGTGTGCGGAGAGGGGTGAGCGCCCGTCTCCGCCGTGCGGCGGAGACGGATGGTCAACAAGCTTGATCCGCCGCTCCGTTGGGCCGAGAACGATGAAGCCATGAACACGACATGGGCCCCCGTCGCCCCGCCCCTGCCGGCTCCCCTGCCGGCTTCCCCGCCCCGGCAGACCGCCCGGCCCGTCCCCCGCTGGGCCGAGCTCGTCGCCCACGCCATCCCGCTCGTCGGGCTGCCGGTCTGCATCTGGCGGCTGCCGTTCGCGTTCGGCTTCACCATGGGCAGCACCCAGGAGGACGCCCCATGGGGCTGGTGGATGATCCCGTACGTGTTCGGGCTCAGCATCCTCTCGGAGGCGTTCGCCCTGCTCAGCTTCGGGCTGGTGCGCAGCTGGGGCGAGGTGGTCCCGGCCTGGGTGCCCCGCCTCGGCGGACGCCGCATCAGCCCGTGGGTGGCCGTCGTCCCCGCCACGATCGGCGGCCTGATCATGACCGCGCTGCTCGTGGACTGGGTACTGAGCGTCACGCTGGGCCTCGGCGGCGGCTTCCCGTACGAGGACGGCTGGCGGCAGCTCGCCATGACGATGAGCGGTCTGCTCAACCTGTGGGGCCCGCTGGTGCTGATCCTGACGTACGGGTACTGGCGCCGTCGGCGTGGCGAGCCGACCGCGTAAGTCCTCGTGCCGGACGGCCCGCCCCGCCCCCACTACCCCGCCGTCGGAACCTCCGGCTCCAGCGAGTTGCCCGCCGGGATGCGGCCGCAGTCCGAGGGGGCCTTCTTGCCCGCGAACCGGTCGTTCAGCCAGCCCAGGGCGGTCGGCGCCCACGGCACGGCGGCCCCGACGTGGCTCAGCAGCTCGAACTGCTGGTACTTGATCGCCGTGTTGCCCTTGTCGCAGTACTGCCGCGCCAGCGCCCGCACGTCCCCGGAGACCATCACCCCGTCGCCCCTTCCGATGCCCGGAAGGTTGCTGAGGGTCCCCTCGAAGACGCCTCCGTTGCCCTGTGCGATGTAGCCGGGGATCTGCGGGGTGGCGGCCGAGCCGAGGTTGAGCTTGTTCACGGCCTCGATGAAGGGGCCCACCGAGTTGGGGTTCTCGTACTGCGGCTTCACCAGCTTCTTCCAGGTCAGCCCCGGGTACTGGCCCAGCGCGTTGGCGATCGACGCTTTCTCCAGCTTCTTGAAGACCTTCAGGCCGTAGTCGTTCAGATAGGGCTTGAAGTCGATGTCGTACGCGCGGGCGGCCCCGATGACGGCCATGGGTGCGACGCCCGCCCAGATCGAACTGCCGCTGATGTACTTGAGGTTGTGGGACGGGTTCACGAGCAGCCCGCCCTCGGCGTACCCGACCAGCCTCCTGTTGACGTCCGGCGCGTAGTTCGGGGCGAGGACGGCGGCCCAGTGGGTGGCGATGGCCCCGCCGGAGTATCCGGCGAGCCCGAACCGGGTGGTGGAGTTCAGCCCGGTCTCCGGGGCCTTGCTCGCGGCCCGGATCGAGTCGAGGGTGTTCGTCCCGTACTCGGGACCGGCCGCGAAGTTGGCGGTCTGCCCCTCGGTGTCCGGGATGACGACGTTGTAGCCCGACAGCAGCAGGGGGGCGAGGAGGAGCGACTCGCCGTTGGCGATCGCCCCGCCGAGGGAGACGTCGCCGGCGATCGCCCGGGAGGGCCCGTGCTCGGGGTCGAGGGAATCGTAGAACGACTGGTACGACACCGCCTTGCTGCTGTCGCCGTTCGGACTGCGCACGACCGAGGTCACCCCGGCGGACGGCCGCCCCTGGGCGTCGACCGTGCGGAACAGCAGCTGAACCGCCTTGACCGGCGTCGCGATGCCGAGGACGTGGTAGTTCAGCGTCCGTGTCTTCAGCACGTCGCCCGGGGCGTACGAGGCCAGGGGCTTGCTGCCGTCGTAGGTGTAGAAGGAGTCCGTCGCGGCGGCCGACGAGGCAGCGGGAACAGTGGAGGGGGCAGCCGAGGCGGTGGCCGCCATGGGGACGGCGGTGACGGCCAGAACGGTGACGACGGCGGTGGCCAGCTTGCCCAGTGCGATGCGGTGCATGGTTCCCTCGGATTCGTCTCGTGGAACACGGGGATGACGTGGGGGTGTTACCTAGCGGTAACAGCGCCGCAAGTTACCAAGTGGTACGCCTGCTGACCAGAGTTCTCACAAAGAGGGGTGGGGCGGACCTGCCCAGGGGGGCGCCCCGGCCGTGGTCCAGGCATGCCGAAGGGGGTGCCCCGGCCGTGGTCAGGACATGGCGAAGGGGGCGCCCGGACCGTGGTCCGGACGCCCCCTTCTGGTGCCGCTCGCTCCTGGGACAGGTCCTAGATGAAGGAGTTGATCTCGATCGTCTCGGTGCGGCCGGGGCCGACGCCGATCGCGGAGATCGGGGCGCCGGACATCTCCTCCAGGGCCTTCACGTAACGCTGCGCGTTCTTCGGCAGGTCGGCGAAGGTCTGGGCCTTGGTGATGTCCTCGGACCAGCCGGGGAGCTTCTCGTAGATCGGCTTCGCGTGGTGGAAGTCGGTCTGCGAGTACGGGAGCTCCTCGACGCGCTTGCCGTCGATCTCGTACGCGACGCAGACGGGGATCTCCTCCCAGCCGGTCAGCACGTCCAGCTTGGTGAGGAAGAAGTCCGTCAGGCCGTTCACGCGGGTCGCGTAGCGGGCGATCGGGGCGTCGAACCAGCCGCAGCGGCGGTCACGGCCGGTGGTCACACCGCGCTCGCCACCGATGCGGCGCAGCGCCTCGCCGTCCTCGTCGAACAGCTCGGTCGGGAACGGGCCCGCGCCGACTCGCGTCGTGTAGGCCTTCAGGATGCCGATGACGCGGCTGATCTTCGTCGGGCCCACGCCCGCACCCGTGCAGGCGCCGCCCGCGGTCGGGTTCGAGGAGGTGACGAAGGGGTACGTGCCGTGGTCGACGTCGAGCAGGGTGCCCTGGCCGCCCTCGAAGAGGACCACCTTGTCGTCGTCCAGCGCCTTGTTCAGGATGAGCGTGGTGTCGGCGACGAAGGGCTTGATCTGCTCCGCGTACTGGAGCATCTCCTCGACGATCCGCTCGGCCTCGATGGCGCGGCGGTTGTAGAGCTTGGTGAGCAGCTGGTTCTTGGTCTCCAGCGCCGCTTCGACCTTCTGGATGAGGATCGACTCGTCGTAGAGGTCCTGAACGCGGATGCCGGTGCGGTTGATCTTGTCCGCGTACGTCGGGCCGATGCCACGGCCGGTCGTACCGATCTTCCGCTTACCGAGGAACCGTTCCGTCACCTTGTCGACAGTGACGTTGTACGGCGTGATCAGGTGTGCGTTTCCGCTGACCAGAAGCTTGGACGTGTCGACGCCGCGGTCGTTCAGACCACTCAGCTCGGAGAGCAGGACGGCGGGATCGACGACGACACCGTTTCCGATGACCGGCGTGCACTCAGGAGAGAGGATTCCGGAAGGGAGAAGATGCAGCGCGTACTTCTGGTCGCCTACGACAACCGTGTGGCCGGCGTTGTTGCCGCCCTGGTAGCGCACTACATAATCGACGGATCCACCGAGCAGGTCGGTGGCCTTTCCCTTGCCTTCGTCACCCCACTGAGCACCGAGCAGCACAAGTGCGGGCACAGGCGTACACCCCTTCCGGGCGGGGCATGTCCAAGGTCAGGGGCGTACGCGATGACGTGCGTCGACGATGCGTCGATGCGTGCATCACGTGCCTTGACCGCTGAACCGCTGCCCCGGAATAGACGAAGCCCCTGGCGCAATAGCGCAAGGGGCTCTTGCACAAAGATGCTACCCGAGGAAGGACCGAGGTGTCGGCTCCCGACCAGCTCATGGTGGTCATCGACCCGGTCGCCCGGCGCATGGACGGCGAGTCCGTGCGTATCGCGAAAGATGTGTTGTGCGCCGGGGCGCGCGCCAAAATTTGTCTTCCCGAGACCCCCGAGGAGTTCGCGCGGGCGCTCTCCCGCCGGGGCAGCCGGCGGCCGGTGGTGATCGGCGACGACCGGGCGCTGCTGCGGACGGTGGGCCTGCTGCACCGGGAGAGGGAGCTGGCGGACGGCGGCCCGGTGGGGGTGATTCCGGTGGGCCAGGCCGTCTCCCTCGCCCGCTCCCTGGGTGTTCCGGCGGACACGGTGGCGGCGGCGCGCGCGGTCCTGGACGGAACGGTTCGCCGCCTCGACCTGCTGGTCGACGACAGCGACGGGGTGGTGCTCGGCGGGCTGCGGGTGCCGGGGGCGGTCGCCGCCGCCCCGCCGTCGGCGTGGTCGGCCTGGTCCCCGTGGACCGCCTGCCGGTCGTTCGTACGGACGCTGGTGCGGCCCGCGCCCCTGCACCGGCTGCGGACGTACCCGCTGCGGGTGGAGGCGGACGGGGTGCTGCTCAGCGACCTGGACGAGCCTGTGGAAGGGGTTTCGGTACGGGCGCGGGGCGGCCGGGCGGAGGTCGTGGTGGTCCGGGACTCCGCCGCCGACGGTGTCGATGGTGCCTGTGGCGCCGATGGTGCCTGTGATGCGGACAGAGCCAACGGCGCCGTCGGCTCCCACCGCAACGGCCGGGTGACGGCGGAGGCCCTGACCGTGACCATCTCGGGCCCGGACTTCCGCTACCGGGCGGACGAGGTGGTGGGCGGCCCGGTGCGGACCCGGACCTGGACGGTGCGGGAGGGGGCCTGGGGGCTGGTGGTGCCGAGGGCCCCATAGGGGCGCGGGGCTTTTCCGGCCATGCGGAAGCGCTAGGACCCGTTCTGGTCCAGTTCCGCCCGGTGCTCGCGCCAGCGGTCCATCATCAGCGGGATCTCCTTCTGGACGAAGGCGAAGAAGTCCGCCGATTCCGCTATCCGGCGGCCCGCCGGGCTGTCCGGGCCGAGGAGTTCGGCGCCCTCCAGGAGGACCGCCTCCCAGCGGACCAGGATCTGGTCGCGGCGGCCGAAGGCCTCGTACCAGAGCTGGTCGTGCAGGAGGTAGCGGTCACGGCGGGTGCCCGGTTCGCGTTCCCGGCGGACCATGCTGACGTGGGTGAGGTAGCGGACGGCGCCCGAGACCGCGGCCGGGCTGATCTGCAGCTGTTCGGAGAGTTCCTGCGAGGTCAGTGAGCCGGTGTCCGAGGCGAGCAGGGCGGCGAACACGCGGGACGCCATCCGCTGCATGCCCGCGTCCGTCATCTCGCCGGCGAAGCGCTCGACGAAGCGAGACACGGCCTGCTCGTGAGGGCCCGCCGCGGTGGCTCCGGTGTGTTCGGGGCGTTCGGTGTTGTTGTCGCTGGTCACTGGCACATCGTCTCCCCTGCTCGGCCGTTCACCGGAGTTTATACGGTTCCTTAACTTCACAAGTTTGTGAAGTGCGCGTACGTTCAGAAACATGACCAACGCAATCAGCGTGGCCGAACTGCACAAGTCGTTCGGCCGGACGCATGCACTGGACGGCCTGGACCTCGAAGTCCGGGCGGGCGAGGTTCACGGCTTCCTCGGGCCCAACGGGTCGGGGAAGTCCACCACCATCCGGGTCCTCCTCGGTCTGCTGCGCGCCGACTCGGGTGCGGCGCAGCTCCTGGGCGGCGACCCCTGGCGGCACGCGGTCGCACTGCACCGGCGGATCGCGTACGTACCGGGCGACGTCACCCTCTGGCGGAACCTCTCGGGCGGTGAGGTCATCGATCTGTACGGGAAGTTGAGGGGCGGCCTCGATCCGGCGCGCCGCGCCGAACTGATCGCGCGCTTCGAGCTGGACCCGACCAAGAAGGGGCGTACGTACTCCAAGGGCAACCGGCAGAAGGTCGCCCTGGTCGCGGCCTTCGCGGCGCGGGACGTGGACCTGCTGATCCTGGACGAGCCGACCAGCGGCCTCGATCCGCTGATGGAGTCGGTCTTCCAGCGGTGCGTGGCCCAGGCCAGGGAGGACGGCCGGACCGTGCTGCTGTCCTCGCACATCCTGAGCGAGGTGGAGACCCTCTGCGACCGGGTCAGCATCATCCGGCAGGGGCGGACCGTGGAGACGGGCTCGCTGACGGAGCTGCGGCACCTCACCCGTACGTCGATCACGGCCGAGCTGGCGTCCGCGCCGAACGGGGTGGCCGCGCTGCCCGGCGTGCACGACGTCGACGTGCAGGGCAACCGGATCCGCCTCCAGGTCGACACCGACAAGCTGGACGCGGTGCTCGGCGCGCTCACCGCGTCGGGGGTGCGGTCGCTGACGAGCACGCCGCCGACGCTGGAGGAGCTGTTCCTGCGGCACTACAGCGACGACCGCGAGGAGGAGGTGGCGGCGCGATGAGCACGCTGACGGCCACTTCGGCAGCCGCTTCGGCGGGTGGGCAGGCCGGGCGTCAACTCGCCGGTACCGGAACCCTGTTGAGGCTCGCACTGCGCCGGGACCGGCTCATGATGCCGGTGTGGGTGCTGGTGCTCGGGCTGACCATGAGCAGCGGGGCGGGGACCGTCGAGGGCCTGTACGGAACGGCCGCCCAGCGTGCCGAGGTGGCCGGGTCGATGGCCGCGAGCGGATCGCTGCGCGCACTGTACGGGCCGGTCTTCGACCCCTCGGTGGGCGGCCTGGTGGCCTGGCGGCTCGGCGGGTTCGTGGCGCTGATGGCGGGCGCGATGAGCCTGGTCGTCGTCGTACGGCACACCAGGGAGGAAGAGGAGACCGGGCGGCAGGAGATGCTCTCGGCCGCCATGGTCGGCCGCCGGGCCCCGCTGGCGGCGGCGCTCCTCGCCGCGCTGATCGCCAACGCGGCGCTGGTGCTGATCACCGTGGGCGGGCTCGCGTCGTCCACGGGGGACGCGCGCGGGGCGCTCGCGCTGGGGCTCGCGATCGGCGCGACGGGGATGTTCTTCGCGGGGGTCGCCGCGGTGACGGCGCAGCTCAGCGAGAGCGCACGGCTCGCGAAGGGCCTCGCGGTGGCGGTGCTGGGCGCTTCCTTCGTACTGCGCGCGGCGGGCGACGCGGCGACCACCGACGCCTCCTCCGTACTGAACTGGATCTCACCGCTCGGCTGGACGGAGAACGTCCGGCCGTACGGCGACGAACGCTGGTGGGTCCTCGCCCTGCTGGTGGCGGGCGCGGTGGCCCTCGCACTGGGCGCGCAGTCGCTCGCCGGGCGGCGCGACGTCGGCATGAGCTTCCTGCCCGCACGGCCGGGCCCCGCCGACGGGCGGCTGTCGTCCGCGTACGGGCTGGCCTGGCGGCTGCAGCGGGGGAGCGTGGCGGCGTGGGCGTGCGGGTTCCTGCTGTGCGGGCTGCTGTTCGGCGGGATGACGGAAGGTGTGACGGACCTCGTCGGAGGCAATGCGCAGACCGCAGAAATCTTCCAACGAATGGGCGGCAAGCAGGAATTGAGCGAGGCGTTCCTGGCGGCGATGGTCGGAATGCTGGGGATGGTCGCCGCCCTGTACGTGGTCTCCTCAGTCCTGCGCCTGCACGGCGAGGAGACGTCCCAGCGGGCGGAACCGGTGCTGGCGGGGGCGGTGGGACGGCTGCGGTGGGCGGCCGGCCATCTGCTCATCGCGTTCGGCGGAGCGGTGGTGGTACTGCTCGCGGGCGGCCTGGGACTCGCGCTCGGACACGGGCAGGACGTCGGGGCGGTGCTCGGGGCGTGCCTGGTGCAGGTGCCGGCGGTGTGGGTGCTGGGCGGACTGGCGGTACTGCTGTACGGCTTCCTGCCGCAGGCGGCTCCGGCCGCTTGGGGGTTGACCGGGCTGTGCCTGGCCGTCGGGTGGATCGGCCCGGTCCTCGACCTGCCGTCGACGCTGATGAACCTCTCGCCGTTCGGCCACTTGCCGAAGCTGCCGGGCGGGGAGCTGGGCTGGACCCCGGTCCTGGTACTGGGGGCGCTGGCGGTGGGTCTGGTGGGTGCGGGACTGGCGGGGCTGAGGAGGAGGGACGTGGGTTCTTAGGGGCACGGGGCTGTGCTGGACGTGCGGCTCCGCCGCGTGGGCGCGCCCACCGGCCCCGTTAGGGGCGCGGGGAACTGCGCGGCCAGCCACGACGCACCCGCACGATGATCTCCAGCCCCGCGGCGAGCGGTTTAGGTGGAGGGGCGGGGAGGGGCCCATCCGCGAAGCGGCCCACCGGCCCGCACGGGGCGCGGTCGCGGGGGCGTGCGGTCGCGGAGGGGGCGTGCCGCAGTGGGGGCCGCCCCCTTGCCCACCCGTTCCGCCCCCGGGGGGCGGCCCCGCTGCCCAAGGAGGCTGGGGGTCGGCGGCGGCAGCCGCCCACGGGGGCGGGCATTTAGGGGCGCGGGGAACTGCGCGGCCAGCCACGACGCACCCGCAGGTGACCACCCGCCGCCCCACGCCAAGCGTCCCTCACTGCGACTTTGTGTAGGTCACCGATTTGTTGTCGGCTGTCGTGCGGCGCATGCGGCCGTCCGGTAGCAGTACCAGTTCCGATTCCCGGCCCGGCGTGCACGTCGCCGCGGGGCCGATGACGACGCGTGACGGGCCCAGGTGGATCGGCCCGTCCGGCGGGGTCGCCGAGGTCAGCTCCGCCTCGAAGAGGCAGTGGTAACTCCCGTTCCCCGTCGGCCCGTCGGCCGTGAGCGACATGACGGTGTCGCCGTTCTCGCCCTGCCGGAGGGTGAGACCGCGGCTGCTCGTACCGGCGTCACCGCCCACCGTGCCCTGCCAGGTGCCGAGGAAGCCGCTCGGTACGGTGCCGGACGTGGTGGGCGTGCCGCTGCCCGGGCCGGAGGGGGTGTCGGAGACGGTCGGCCCGCCGGACGGAGACGTGGAGCCCTGGGTGGAGGGCTGGTTGCTGGGTGCCCCGGCCCCGACGGGCTGCTTGTCCCCGTCACCGCCCTGCATGATCGCGTAGACCGAACCGCCCGCGCCGATCGCGACGACGAGCGCCACGGCGATCAGCGCGAGCGTGGAACGGCTGCTGCGGGGCGGCGGCTCGGGCGCCCCTGACCCGGGGGGACCGCCCTGGTACGGGTAGCCGTAGCTGCCCGGCGGGGTGGAGTAGCCGTACGGATCGGGGGCGCGGGGCCCGTAACTCCCGTACTGCGCCTGCGGATTGGGGTATCCGTACGGGCCGGGCACGGCGGGGGCGCCGCGCGGCGTACCGGGCGCGGGCGGCCCGTCGGGGCTGCTGGGTACGTCCGGCGTGCCGGACTGGGGCCCGACGACGAGGGTGGGCAGGGAGTGCACACCGGCCCCGTTGCCGGGAGCGCCGGGCCCGGGCGGAGCGCTGGGGGAGCCGGAACCGGAGCCGGAGTCGGAGTCGGTGCCGGAGCCAGGGCCGGGGCCGGGGCCCGAGTCGGAGCCGCCGGGGGGATCCACCGCTTCCGGGGGATCTGCCTTGCTCAGCAGCACGGTCCCGCCGGTCGCGGGCGGCAGAGCTCCCGTCGGCAGCGACGTCGTCGGGTTCTCCAGATCCAGCAACTGCACCGCGTGGATGCCCAGTTGGGCGACCAGGGCCGCCGGGAGCCACGGATCGCCCGGCGTGCCGGCCGGGCCCGTACGAGCCAGGATCTGGGGGAGAGTGGGGCGCGCGGCGGGCGGCTTCTGGAGACAGTCGCGGATCAGGTCGTGCAGGGACTCCGGTACGTCCGTGAGGTCCGGCGGCTCCTGCGCGATGCGGAACATCAGCGCGTGCACGCCGCTGTGGGACGTACCGAAGGGGAGGCGGCCGGTGGCGGCGAAGGCCAGGACCGAGCCGAGGCAGAAGATGTCGCAGGCCGCGGTGACCCGGTCGCCGCGGATCTGCTCCGGGGCCATGAAGCCGGGGGAGCCGACCAGCGCGCCGGTGCGGGTCAGCCCGCTGTCGGTGACCGTTTCGAGGGCGCGGGCGATGCCGAAGTCGATGACGCGCGGGCCGTCGATGGTGACCAGGACGTTGGAGGGCTTGAGGTCGCGGTGGATCAGCCCCGCGGCGTGGATGTCCTTCAGGGCGCGGGCGAGGCCGGCGGCCAGGACGAGGACCGAGCGTTCGGGGAGCGGGCCGTGGCCGCCGGAGACGACCTGCTGGAGGGTGGGGCCCGCCACGTAACCCGTGGCCACCCACGGGACCTCGGCCTCCGTGTCCGCGTCGAGGACCGGCGCGGTCCACCGGCCGCCGACCCGGCGTGCCGCCTGCACCTCCTGGCGGAAGCGCGAGCGGAACTCCTCCTGCTCGGCGAGTTCGCGCCGTACGAGCTTCACCGCGACGGTGCGGCCGCGGTCCGAGCGGGCCAGGTAGACCTGGCCCATCCCGCCCGCGCCGAGGCGCGCCAACAGGCGGTAGGCGCCGATGCGTTGGGGGTCCGAGGGCCCCAGTTTCTCCATGGCCATGACTGCTGCGCCACCCTCCCCCGATGTGCTCGCGATGGGCCGAGGATAGTGCGGCCGTACGACAATCAGGTCCGCCGATCGCTACCGTTCGGTCACCGTCGGTTGCATCTAGGGGCGCGGGGCAGCATCGATCTGCGGCTTCGCCGCGTGGGCGCGACCAGCCACGACGCACCCGCACGTAATCACTCGCCCCGAGGGCCCGGCTCGCCCCGAGGGCCCGGCTCGCCCCGAGGGCCCGGCTGGGCCCGGGGGCCCGCAGGGGGCCCAGGGGGTCGACACCCTGCCGACCCCCGCGCCCCAACCCGTACAAGATGGTCATGGTGCCCAACACCCCCGACTCCCTACCCTCCCCCCATGACCCCTCACCTCGCCCCCGACCCGGAACGTGGCGCAGCCGTCAAGGCCGCCGACCGGGCGCACGTGTTCCACTCCTGGTCCGCCCAGGGCCTGATCGACCCCCTGGCTGTCGCCGGCGCGGAGGGTTCGTACTTCTGGGACTACGAGGGCAACCGCTACCTCGACTTCACCAGTGGCCTCGTCTTCACCAACATCGGCTACCAGCACCCCAAGGTCGTCGCGGCGATCCAGGAGCAGGCCGCCACGATGACGACCTTCGCCCCCGCCTTCGCCGTCGAGGCGCGCTCGGAGGCGGCGCGGCTGATCGCCTCGCACACCCCCGGTGACCTCGACAAGATCTTCTTCACCAACGGCGGCGCGGAGGCGATCGAGAACGCCGTCCGCATGGCCCGCCTGCACACCGGCCGCCACAAGGTGCTCGCCGCCTACCGCTCGTACCACGGTGCGACGAACACGGCGATCAACCTCACCGGCGACCCGCGCCGCTGGGCCTCCGACAACGGGTCCTCGGGGACCGTCCACTTCTGGGCGCCGTTCCTCTACCGGTCCGCGTTCTACGCGTCGACCGAGGAGGAGGAGTGCGCACGCGCACTCCAGCACCTGGAGGACACGATCGCCTTCGAGGGGCCGGGCACCGTCGCGGCGATCGTTCTCGAAACGGTTCCCGGCACGGCCGGGATCATGACCCCGCCCCCGGGCTACCTCAAGGGCGTCCGCGAGATCTGCGACCGGTACGGGATCGTGTTCGTCCTGGACGAGGTCATGGCGGGCTTCGGGCGTACGGGCAAGTGGTTCGCGGCCGATCACCACGACGTCGTACCGGACCTGATGACCTTCGCGAAGGGCGTCAACTCGGGTTATGTGCCGCTCGGCGGCGTCGCGATCTCGGCGGCGATCGCGGAGACCTTCGAGAAGCGCCCCTTCCCGGGCGGGCTCACCTACTCAGGCCACCCGCTCGCCTGCGCCGCCGCCGTCGCCACCATCAAGGTGATGGAGGACGAGAAGGTCGTCGAGAACGCCGCCCACATCGGCGCCACCGTCATCGAGCCCGGCCTGCGCGACCTCGCCGAGCGCCACCCGAGCATCGGCGAGATCCGCGGCACGGGCATGTTCTGGGCGCTGGAGCTGGTCAGGAACCGCGAGACCCGCGAGCCGCTGGTCCCGTACAACGCGACCGGTGCGGACGCCGCCCCGATGGCCGCCTTCGGCGCCGCGTGCAAGAAGAACGGCCTGTGGCCCTTCATCAACATGAACCGCACGCACGTCGTACCGCCGTGCAACGTCACCGGGGCCGAGGCCAAGGAGGGCCTGGCGGCACTGGACGAGGCGCTGACGGTGGCGGACGAGTACGCGGGGTAGCGAGACGTAACGATACGTAACGAGATGTAGCGAGGCGTGGCGAGGCGTAGTGATACGCCGGGTAACCCACCTCTTGTACCGCTCCGGGCGCCCCATAGGGTGTCCGGAGCGGACGAAGGGGGAGCGCGATGCCCGCTGGCCGGACGGTGAACCGCAGCACCCTGCGGCAGCAGCTGACCGACGCACTGCGCGACGAGGTTCTCGCCGGGCGGCTCGAACCGGGCCGGGAGTTCACGGTCCGGCAGATCGCCGAGCAGTACGAAGTGTCCGCGACCCCCGTGCGCGAGGCGCTCGTGGACCTCGCGGCGCAGGGGCTGCTCGACTCCGACCAGCACAAGGGATTCAAGGTCCGCGAGTACTCGGTCGCCGAGTTCCGCGGCATGGTCGAGGCGCGCGGGCTCGTCGTCGACGGTATCCACCACCGGCTCGCGGTGGCCGCGGGCGACCTGCCGCCCGACCGGCTCGCGGTGATGCGCCGCCGGGCGGAGGAGGCGTCGCGGGCCGCGAGGGCGGGCGACCTGGACGTACTCATCGGGTACGACCTCCGGTTCTGGCAGGAGCTCGCCGCGATGGTCGGCAACCCGCACATCGCGGCCTTCCTGCACCAACTGCGCGTCCGCTGCTGGGTGTTCTCCGTCCCGCACCTGCGCGCGGAGAGCGATCTGAGCGGGTCCGGCTGTCTGTGGAGCGGCCACGAGGAGGTCGTCGCGGCGCTCGCCCGCTGTGACGAGGAGGCGGTGTACGAGGTGCTGGCCGCGCACGACGTGGCGGCGCTGGCGTGGGCGGACCGGCTGGCGGCCGCTGCTTCCGCAGCTGCTTCTGTCGCTGCCTCCTCCGCCGCTTCCGTACGAGAGGTCTGACCGGCGGTCTTCGCGCCGCGTACACATGGCATTACGCTGCCTGGACCGGCCGCCGACCACGGGGGCCGGCCTTTGTTGACGCCTCGTTGAGACGCCTCGGACCGTGGAGGAGCCCCCTTGGCCTGTGACCTGTGGCTGGTGCCCCTTGTCGACGTACTGTGCCAGAGCCCCGACAACCCCTTCGCCGAAGAGATCGCGGCATACGACAAGGCACTCACCGATGCCGGTCTGCCGACGGTCCCGATCTTCCCGTACATGCCGGGCCTGTCCGGCGACGTCGCCCCGGTCGCGGGCTTCGACTACGACGCGCTGCACTTCCTGCGGCGGGCCTACCTGCTCCAGGCGCGCGGCCTCGCGGTGACCCCGGTCGACGAACTGGGCGGAGACTACGAGCAGTTGCTCGAAATCTTCGAGGAGACGGCGCTGCGGTCGCACCTGGTCTGGCACTTCGACCACGCGGGGGCGTACGTCCCGGTGGACTTCCTGACTCCGCTCACCAGCGACGAACTCCTGGCCGGGAGCGGGCCGTTGGGGTCGGCGCAGGGGCTGCTCCGTGAACTGGAGTACGTCGCGCCGTCGATCGGCATCGACCCGGCGAATCCGCCGGCCCCGCCGCTTCCGCCGAGCGGGCCCACTTCTCTGGAGGAACCGGCTCCCGGTCCCTCCGATCCGTCCCCGTTCGCACGCGAACGGCATGTCTGGCTCGGGCTGCATGCGGCCGCCACCCGGAGCCTGGGCCAAGGCTCCATGATCGTCTTCAGCTGACCCCCGCAGGCCCTAAAAGCCTGCCCCCTTAGCCCCTAGCCCTCTTGGGCAGCGGGGCCGCCCCCCGGGGGCGGGACGGGTGGGCAAGGGGGCGGCCCCCACTGCGGCACGCCCCCTCACGACCGCCCGCCCCGCTCCCGCCCCGCCCACCGGCTACCTCGGCGACTCCGGCGGGCGCTGGCGCGGCATGTTCGGCCGCGTCCCCGGCGGCAACGGCACCCTGCTCGGGTGCCCGGAGCCCCCCTCCGGCCGGGCCGCCGCCGACGTCGCGCCCAGCGTCTGCATGACCAGCGGCGCGGGCCCCGAGCGGAATTCCACCATCCAGTCCGTCGTCTCGACGCGGATCAGCTCCGTGACGTCCTCCGTGAAGCGCCGAAGCACCCCCAGACACCGCTCCGCCGCCTCGCTCGCCGTCCCGTCCGTCGGCCCGAGGATCTCCCGTACGCTCTCCGACGCCCAGTCGAACTGGAGGGCGGTGAGTCGTCTCTGCACCGCCTGCGCGGTCGCCATGTCCCGCATCCACCCCGACGTCAGCCCGAAGTACCGGTCGCAGGCCATGCACGCGGCGCCCACCAGCAGCGCGAGGTAGCCCCAGCCCGCCCCGCCCGGTACGGCCCCCGTCAGATCCAGCAGCGGCAGCGCCGCACCGACCACGACCCCCGTCGCCGTACCGATCCGCAGCGCCCGTGCCCCGCGCCGCTTCCAGCCCCGGTCGGCCAGGTACCAGCGGGCCGTGCGCAGCGCCCCCGCCTCCACCCACCGGTACAGCTCGTCCAGCCGCTCCGCGGGCTCGCCCCAGTCGCCGAGCGGGAAGGGCCGCCCGGCCAGGTCCTCGGCGTCCCAGCCCCACTCGTCGCTGCCGCCGGCACCGCAACTGTGACCGGTACCGGAATCGTGACCGGAACAGGACCCGGAACCGGCGTCGTGCCGGGCCGGCGGCCCCTCGGGCTGCATCTCCGGCTGACTCACCGGGCACTCCTCTGCTCTGAGAACTCTGCTCTGAGAACGTTCCTGCGGCGTACCGCCAAACTGCGTCCGTACGGGTGCGCTCGCCCTTCCTACCGGCGAATGGGGGGCCATGGGGCCGTTGTCCCGGTATTTCCCCCCGTAGGGGGGCCGTGATCAGGAGGGGAGTGCGGGCCCTCTCACTCGAAAGAGTCACTTCATACGGTGCGGGGCAGGCCGTCGGGCGACCACGTAGGCTCGGATTGACGACCGTATTGACCGACCCGTAGGAGACATGCCGTGATCCCCGGTGGTGGCCAGCCCAACATGCAGCAGCTGCTTCAGCAGGCCCAGAAGATGCAGCAGGACCTCGCCCAGGCGCAGGAGGAGCTCGCCAGGACCGAGGTCGACGGCACCGCGGGCGGTGGCCTGGTCAAGGCGACCGTCAACGGCTCGGGCGAGCTGCGCGGCCTGGTGATCGACCCGAAGGCCGTCGACCCGGACGACACGGAGACCCTCGCGGACCTCGTCGTCGCCGCCGTCCAGGCCGCGAACGAGAACGCGCAGACCCTCCAGCAGCAGAAGCTCGGCCCGCTCACCCAGGGCCTCGGTGGCATGCCGGGCCTGCCGTTCTGAGGTACGGGCGCCAAGCCCTTCTGCACAGACCTCCGCACCAACTACCGTACGTACCAAGCAGCACCGGGCAAGAAGCAGGGAAGGCAATCCGTTGTACGAAGGCGTGGTCCAGGACCTCATCGACGAGTTGGGCAGGCTGCCCGGCGTCGGTCCCAAGAGCGCGCAGCGGATCGCCTTCCACATCCTCCAGGCCGAGCCGACGGACGTCCGCAGGCTCGCGCACGCACTGCTGGAAGTGAAGGACAAGGTCCGCTTCTGCGCGGTGTGCGGGAACGTGGCGCAGGAGGAGCGGTGCAACATCTGCCGCGACCCGCGCCGCGACCTGACCGTCATCTGCGTCGTGGAAGAGCCCAAGGACGTGGTCGCGATCGAGCGGACGCGTGAGTTCCGGGGGCGCTACCACGTGCTGGGCGGTGCGATCAGCCCCATCGAGGGCGTCGGCCCGGACGATCTGCGGATCAGGGAACTGCTCGCCCGTCTCGCCGACGGCTCCGTCACCGAACTCATTCTGGCGACGGACCCGAACCTGGAGGGCGAGGCCACGGCCACGTACCTGGCACGAATGATCAAGCCGATGGGTTTGAAGGTCACTCGGCTGGCCAGTGGTCTTCCTGTAGGGGGAGACCTTGAGTACGCCGACGAGGTCACGCTCGGGCGTGCCTTCGAGGGGAGACGATTGCTGGATGTCTGACGTCACCGAAACCGCGCACGCGGCCGTGCGGCAGCACGCGGCCGCACCGGAGCACACGGCCTCGCAGGAGCGGCTGCCGGACCACGAACCCGATTCGTTCGCGGTCCAGATCGCCGACCAGATCGAGAGCTTCATCCTCACCGTCACGGAAGTGGCGAAGGGTGACGAGCCGGACAGCGCCGTACCGTTCCTGCTCCTGGAGGTGTCCCAACTCCTCCTCGCGGGCGGCCGGTTGGGCGCGCACGAGGACATCGTCCCGGACGAACGGTACGAGCCCGACCTCGGCCCCGAGCCGGACGTGGACGACCTGCGCATAAGGTTCGCGCGCATGCTGGAGCCCATCGACGTCTACTCCGAGGTCTTCGACCCGTACGAGCCGCGCAAGGCGCCCGTCGCCTGCCGCATCTCGGACGACCTCGCCGACGTGGTGACCGACCTGCGGCACGGCCTCGCCCACTACCGGGCGGGCCGCACCAGCGAGGCCCTGTGGTGGTGGCAGTTCTCGTACTTCTCCAACTGGGGCTCCACCGCATCGGCCACCCTCCGCGCCCTCCAGTCCCTCGTCGCCCACGTCCGCCTCGACCAGCCCCTCCAGGAGCTGGACGGCCTCGACACCGACGAGGACCTGGGCGAGAAGGACCTGGAGGAGGCGGCGGGCCAGGTGATGCTGGAGGAGATCGCGGGGCCGCTGGGGCTCAGGACGACGTAGTACGGAGTACGCAGGTGTACGGGAGGGGGCGCGCCGCAGCGAGCGGCGCGCCCCCGTCGCGTTCTCCCGTCGCCGTCAGCCGACCAGGGCCTCGACCGGGTCCTGCACGACCACCTTCACCGGCACCCCCGCCGCCTTGGCCAGCCGCTCCCGGAACTCCTTCGAGGCCGCGCCCGCCGCGTCGCTGCCGACCTCGATCCAGTCCCCGCCGTGGCCGGTGCCCATCGTGCGGATCGGGTGGCCGTAGTCGGTCTTCGGCTTCGGGCCCATGCCGTCGGTCAACCTGTCGCGGCCGGCGTTGAGCTGACGGCGCGAGTAGAGGCTCGTACGGAGTACGACGCGTGAGATGTCCGCCTTCGGGTGGGTGCGGCCGGCCTCGGCCACCAGTGCGCGCCCCCGGGCCGGATCGGTGACGCACAGGGTGACGCCGCCGACGGGCAGGTCCGTGGTGAGGCTTGCGTAGACGTCCGCGTACGCACCCCGGACCAGCGGGCCGAGGGCCTCGGTCAGGGCGCGGGCCTCCGGGGTGTGGGAGGGGGTGCCGTCGACGAGGGTCGGCGGTGCGGCCGGGGCCGCTTCGGCGGTGGGGCAGGTGGCCGTGGCGGGCCGGTCGGGCCGTGCGGTGTCCGCCCGGCCGCCCGGGTCGGTCCCGCAGGCCGTGGCGAGCGCGAGGAGGGCGAGGACGGCGCAGGCCGGGGTGCGTCTGTGCATGGTTCCTCCGGGGCGTGGGGCGGTGCGTGGAGTTCCGACAGAGCGTGGGCGGTGCGTGGAGTTCCGATGGCTGCGGTGTGACGCCGCCTTCTCGCGTACGGTTCCCGTGTGACCCGGCACACCTTCCGCGTACGTGTCCGGGACCGGGGCAGCATCCCCGTCGAGCAGGCAGGACGGCGCGGGGCGGACCACCGTGTGAGCGAGACGTCTCACGATGCGGTACCCGCCCGGTGTGACCGGCCCGCTCGTTAAACTGACCCGAGCGCAGTAATGAACTGCCGCAATGGACTAACGAGGAGCGCACGTGGGCCTTGTCGTGCAGAAGTACGGAGGCTCCTCCGTCGCCGATGCCGAAGGCATCAAGCGTGTCGCCAAGCGGATCGTGGATGCCAAGAAGAACGGCCATCAGGTCGTTGTCGTGGTTTCCGCGATGGGCGACACCACGGATGAGCTGATCGACCTCGCCGGGCAGGTATCTCCGATCCCTGCCGGGCGCGAATTCGACATGCTGCTGACCGCAGGAGAGCGGATCTCCATGGCACTGCTGGCCATGGCGATCAAAAACCTGGGCCACGAGGCCCAGTCCTTCACGGGCAGCCAGGCCGGTGTCATCACCGACTCGGTCCACAACAAAGCGCGCATCATCGACGTCACGCCGGGGCGGATCCGCACCGCGCTCGACGAGGGCAACATCGCGATCGTCGCCGGCTTCCAGGGTGTGTCCCAGGACAAGAAGGACATCACCACGCTGGGCCGCGGCGGCTCGGACACGACCGCCGTCGCGCTGGCGGCGGCCCTCGACGCCGAGGTCTGCGAGATCTACACCGACGTGGACGGCGTGTTCACCGCCGACCCGCGCGTGGTGACGAAGGCGAAGAAGATCGACTGGATCTCCTTCGAGGACATGCTGGAGCTCGCCGCCTCCGGCTCCAAGGTGCTTCTGCACCGGTGCGTGGAGTACGCACGCCGATACAACATCCCGATCCACGTCCGCTCGTCCTTCTCCGGACTGCGCGGCACCTGGGTCAGCAACGAGCCGCAGGGAGACCAGCAGGTGGAGCAGGCCATCATCTCCGGAGTCGCCCACGACGTCTCCGAGGCCAAGGTCACGGTCGTCGGAGTGCCGGACAAGCCGGGCGAGGCCGCGGCGATCTTCCGCGCCATCGCGGACGCCGAGATCAACATCGACATGATCGTGCAGAACGTGTCGGCGGCGTCGACCGGTCTGACCGACATCTCCTTCACGCTGCCCAAGACCGAGGGCCGCAAGGCCACGGACGCGCTGGAGAAGGCGCGCGCGCTCGTCGGTTACGACTCGCTGCGCTACGACGACCAGATCGGCAAGATCTCCCTGGTCGGGGCCGGTATGAAGACCAACCCCGGTGTCACGGCGGGCTTCTTCGAGGCCCTGTCCGACGCGGGCGTGAACATCGAGCTGATCTCGACCTCCGAGATCCGCATCTCGGTCGTCACCCGCGCCGACGACGTCAACGAGGCCGTGCGCGCCGTGCACACGGCCTTCGGACTCGACTCGGAATCCGACGAGGCCGTGGTCTACGGAGGCACCGGAAGGTGACCGACAAGCCGACGCTCGCGGTCGTCGGGGCGACCGGGGCGGTCGGCCGGGTCATGCTCCAGATCCTGTCGCAGCACGCCGACGTCTGGGGCGAGATCCGACTCCTCTCCTCCCCGCGCTCGGCCGGCTCCGTGCTGGCCGTGCGCGGGGAGCAGGTCGAGGTCGTACGGCTCTGTGAGGAGGCGCTGGAGGGCGTCGACGTCGCGGTGTTCGACGTGCCCGACGAGGTGGCCGCGCAGTGGGCGCCGATCGCCGTCGCCAAGGGCGCCGTCGTGGTGGACAACTCGGCCGCCTTCCGGTCGGAGGACGACGTGCCCCTGGTCGTCCCCGAGGTCAACCCGCACTGCGCGCGGGTGCGCCCGCGCGGCATCGTCGCGACCCCCAACTGCACCACCCTGTCGATGATCGTGGCGCTCGGCGCCCTGCACGCCGAGTTCGGTCTCACCGAGCTCGTCGTCTCCTCGTACCAGGCGGCCAGCGGTGCGGGCCAGCGCGGCATCGACACCCTGCGGGCCCAGCTCTCGCTGCTGGCGGGGGAGCCCGACGCGGGCACCACGCCCGGTGGCGTACGGCGGACCGTCGGCGACGACCTCGGTCCCTTCCCGGCGCCGCTGGCGCTCAACGTGGTGCCGTGGGTGGGCACCCCGGCGGACGGCGGGTGGTCGTCCGAGGAGCTGAAGATCCGGGACGAGTCCCGCAAGATCCTCGGCCTGCCCGAACTGCGGGTCACCGCGACCTGCGTACGGGTCCCCGTCATCAGCGTCCACTCCGCCTCCGTGCACGCCCGCTTCGAGTCCGAGGTGACGGTCGGGCGGGCCGAGGAGATCCTTGCCACCGCCCCCGGCGTGGTCCTCTTCGACGACCCGGCAGCGGGCGACTTCCCCACCCCCGCGGACGTGGTCGGCACCGACCCGACGTGGGTCGGCCGGGTGCGCCGCTCGATGGATGATCCCCAAGCGCTGGAACTCTTTGTCTGCGGCGACAATCTGCGGAAGGGATCTGCCCTGAATACGGTGCAGATCGCCGAATTGGTCGCTTCGGAACTCGCGCAGAACTGATCGGAATTCTTTGTAGGATCTGTGAACACCCTGTGCGTGACCAACAGGTCTGGACCACATGGGGTGGACTTGCGGCGGGTATGGCGACGGTGTGACCGGCACCGCCGGTGGATCGGGGAAAATGCCTCTGGCCTTGTGGGAACCGGCAGTTGGGCGAGGGGCGTCTCTCCTGTCGCCCTCGAAAGAGGCCGCAGCGATCCCTTCTGCTGGGGGAAAATTGGGGCAATGGGGAGGGGCGGTTACGCATGGGGCGAATCGGTGCATTGCATTCACCGGCGAGTACACCGCCAAAAGCGGAGCCCTGTGCGTACAACCCTGACGGGGAGAAGCGTGTCCAACAGGCGTGGCAGCAGAGGTTCTCGACATCACGGCGGTCGCGCTGCGCGGTGCACCTGTGCGCCCGCGGCGTACGTCCCGCGCGCCCGGCGGCATGCCGGTGATCGCCCCCATGCCTGCGGCGCGGCCCGCGCGCGTTCCGACGCAGGCGCAGGCGGCCGGGCCCGCTTCCCCGACCGCGCCCGCCGGCACACCGGATCAGTCTGCTCCGGTACTGGACTCCGCGACGTACGGGCCCGCGCTCGTGGCCGCTGACGAGAAGACCCTGGCAGAGGGCACCACCGTCGACCACCTGACCGAGACCTACCGCGCGCACTACCGCTCGCTGCTGGGTCTCGCCGCCCTGCTCCTCGACGACATCGCGTCCTGCGAGGACGTCGTGCAGGAGGCGTTCATCCGGGTGCACTCCGCGCGCGGGCGGGTCCGCGAGCCGGAGAAGACCCTCGCCTACCTCCGTCAGACGGTCGTCAACCTCTCCCGCTCCGCGCTGCGCCGCCGCATCCTCGGGCTCAAGCTGCTCTCCAAGCCGATGCCGGACATGGCGAGCGCGGAGGAGGGCGCGTACGTCAGCCTGGAGCGGGACGCGCTGATCAAGGCGATGCGCGGACTGCAGCGGCGCCAGCGCGAGGTGCTGAGCCTGCGCTACTTCGCGGACATGACGGAGGCGCAGGTCGCCGAGGTGCTCGGAATATCGCTGGGGTCGGTGAAGGCGTACGGTTCACGCGGGATCGCGGCGCTGCGCGTCGCGATGGAGGCGACCGCATGAACGGGAGCAACGGCGGGAGTACGGATGGGCCGGGCAGGCCGGGCGGTCCTGGCGGGAACGGAAACGACCGCCGCGACCACCATGCGCGGTACGGGCCGGACGGGCCGAGATACGACCGGACTGGGAAAAAGACTGTGAACGACGGGCGCGACGGGCGCGAAGAGCGCCACGGGCGAGAGAACCCGCCGACGACGGACGGCAGCGACTTCAGCGGCTTCGGTGGCTCCAGTGGCTCCAGTGGCTCCAGTGGCTTCGGCGGCTCCGGCGGCGGCACCTTCGGGGCCGACACCCGCGGAGCGCACCCGGGCCACGGCTTCGGCACCGGCCACGGCAGCCAGGACCCCGGCACCCGCGGCGCCCCCGGCACCCCCGCCCTGAGCCCCGACGAGCTCGCCGTCCGCCGGCTGATGCACGGTGCGGTGGAGGGCCTGGCCCCCTCCGACGGCGCCCTCGACCACCTGCGCCGAGCCGTCCCGCTCCGCCGCGCCAGGCGCCGTCAGGCGGTGGTCGGGGTGGCTGCCGCGGCCCTGCTGATAGGCACCGCGGTCCCGGCGTTCCTGCACGTGTCCAGGTCCGGCGGCTCCGCCACCGCCAACTCCGCGAACGCGGGACACTCCGAGAGCACCCAGGGCATCGAGTCCGGCGGTACGGACGCGGGCTCCGGCGGCGGTGGCGAGCGGAGCACGGAAGGCCCACAGAGCAAGGACCCGGGCAAGGGCCCCGGCGGCAAGGACCCCGACGGCAAGCAGAAGGAGTCCGAGGCGGGCAACCCGGACACCGGCGAGAGCGGCACCGACAGCGGCACCGACGGAGCGGGTGCGTACGAACAGGACACCACGGAGCCCGAGAAGCCCGCCTGCGACGGCAAGCAGCTGGAGGTCGTCAAGGCGACCACCGGCGCCCCGGACGCCCAGGGCAAGGTCTACGGCACCTTCCGGATCGCCAACAAGTCCGGCGCCGAGTGCGCCGTGCCCGGCGGGGGCAGCATGAACTTCCAGGCGATGGGCGCCGCCGACGAGTCCCGCATCAAGGTCGTCGAGCACACCTCGGGGGACCCGGCGGCCGGCCTGCCCGACCCCGCGAAGGAGGCCCGCAGCCTGGTGCTTCCGCCGGAGGCCGCGTACGAGGTGAAGTTCGCCTGGGTCCCGCAGGACACCTGTCCCTCGACGGGCGTGTCCCCGGACCCCACCCCCACCAACGGCGGCGGCGACAAGCCGGGCCAGGACGCCGGCGGCACCGCCGCGGGCGCGAGCGGGGGCGAGACGGGCGGCAAGGTCCCCGAGACCGGCCAGAACGATACGGATCCCACGGGCGGCGGCGCGACCACTCAACTGGGCACGGGCGAGGGTGAACCGAAGGACGGCAAGGTCGCCGTGACGCACACGGCGGAACCGGGCGCTCCGAGCGCGGAGGCGACGATCCCCAACGCGTGCGCGGGAACGATCTACCGGACGGGCGTGCTGGACGCGCCCTGACCGGCTTCGTCCCCGGCGGTCTCTTCTGCGGGAGCCCCGGCGGCGGTCTCCCCCGCAGCGGTCTTCCCGGCAGCTGCCGCCCCGGCGGCAGGGGCGTCCTCCGTCGGGATCCCCAGTGCGAGGTCCCGCACGGTCTCCGCCTCCCGGCGCACCAGCCGGAACCACATGAAGAGCACGAACCCGGCGAAGACGAACCACTCGCCGGTGTACCCGAGGTTCTGGAACGCCTTCAGGTCGAGCCCGCTGCCCTGCGGGGCCACGGCGGGCACGGCCTTCAGCCCGCCCTCGCTCGCGCTCTGCGTGATCCACGCGTCGTACACCCCGTACGGCACGAGGTTGACGAGCGTCGAGGAGCTGATCATCCCGACCTGGCCGCCCGGCAGACCGCCGGAGGCGTCGACCCCGTCCGTCTGCGAGTTCTCGGAGGCCTGCAGGGCCCCCGTCACGGTGACCTCACCGGCGGGCGCGGGCGGCGCGGTGGCCCCGCGCGCGTCCCCGGCGACCCAGCCCCGTACGACGGGAAGGCCCTTGCCCCCGCCCCCGTCGGTCTTCAGCATCGCCAGGACGTAGTACCCGGCCTTCTCGTCGAGGGTCCGTCCGGGCACGAGGAACTGCTCGGCGTACCGCCCGGTCACCCTGGCCTGCTTGCCCGACGTCTCCGTCGAGACGGGCAGCAGCTCCGCCAGCGGCACGGCGGCCTGCTTCGCGGGATCGGGGGCCGTCTCCGCACTGCGGTGCGAGTCGACCCGGTCCTCGAATCGGCCGAGCTGCCAGGACCCCATGAAGATGCAGAAGGGGATGGCGAGCACGACGAAGAGGTTGATCCCCCACCAGCGCGGAGTCAGCAGAAACCGGTACACGCTTCTACGGTACGTTCCCGGGCCGCCCCGCCGGAGGGCGGGGGCGCCCGCAATCCCGTGCCCGACAGGGCCGGGACTCCGAACGCCCCGCTTCCGACCCCGGAACCGGTGCTACCCCTTCAAGTGCCGCTGCACGAAGTCGATCTCCAGCCGCACCTGCTTGATCCGCTCCTCGACGACGAGCGAGCCGTGCCCGGCGTCGTACCGGTACACCTCGTGGACGGCCCCGCGGTCCGCCAGCCGGTCCACGTAGTTGTCGATCTGCTTGATCGGGCAGCGCGGGTCGTTCATCCCCGCCGAGATGTAGACGGGCGCCTTCACCTCGTCGACGTACGTCAGCGGCGACGACACGGAGAACCGCTCCGGCACCTCCTCGGGCGTCCCCCCGAACAGCGTCCGGTCCAGCGCCTTGAGGGCCTCCATCTCGTCCTCGTACGCCGTCACGTAGTCGGCGACCGGCACGGCGGCCAGGCCGAGCGCCCAGGCGTCCGGCTGCGTACCGAGCCCGAGCAGCGTCAGGTAACCGCCCCACGAACCCCCGGACAGCACGATCCGCGCGGGGTCGGCGAGCCCGGACTCCACGGCCCAGGCGCGTACGGCCGCGATGTCCTCCAGCTCGATGAGACCCACCCGGTGCTTGAGGGCGTCGGTCCACTCCCGTCCGTACCCGGTCGAACCGCGGTAGTTGACGCGTACGACGGCGAACCCGTGGTCGACCCAGGCGGCAGGCCCGGCAGCGAACGAGTCGCTGTCGTGCCACGTGGGCCCACCGTGCACCTCAAAGACGGTCGGGAACGGCCCGTCCCCCGCACCGTCGGCGGGCCGCTGCACGAGCGCGTGGATCCGCCCGCCGGGCCCGTCCACCCACACCGTCTCGACCGGCACGGACACCGGCGCCCTGGCCCCCGGCGGATCGAGCACCACGCCACCGCCGGTCGACCGTACGACCGACGGCTCGGCGGCCGACGACCACATGTACTCGACGGACCCGTCGGGCCGCGCGGTCGCCCCGGAGACCGACCCGGCGGGCGTCGGGACCCGGGTCAGCTCCCGGCTCCCGATCTCGTACCGCCACAGCTCCCCGCGCGCCTCGAAGCTGTGCCCGATGATCAGCGCCGACCCGTCCGGGTACCAGTCCGCGCTCACGTCGCCCGGCAGATCGATGCCCAGCTCGGTCTCGGTCCCCGTCACCGGGTCCCAGATCATCGGCTCCCAGCGCCCCCGCCGCTGGTGCCCCACCAGCAGCCGGCTGTCCCCGTCCACCGGCGCGAACCCGAGCACCTCAAGGCCGAGCTCCCTGGTCCCGCCCTCGCTGTCGTCCAGCTCCGCGACGACGCTCCCGTCCGCCACCCGCAGCACCCGCAGCGACGAATGCATGGCATCCCCGTGCTCGGTGTGCTCGATGGCGAGCAGCGCGGAGTCATGGCTCAGATCCCCGACCCCGGCGGACTCCCGGTGCCGATAGACCTCCACGGGCTCCGCACCCGCACCGTCCCCCACCCGCCGTACGACATGAACGGTCGACCCGTCCTCATCGGTCGACCGCCCCACGACCACGGTCCCGTCGACGCCCAGCGCGAGCCCCGCCGGATAGGAGGCCTCCAGCCCGTCCACGGCGAGCACGTCCGCCCCGCCCCCGAACGGCTGCCGCCGCCACACCCCGAACTCGTCGCCGTCGGTGTCGTCGAACCACCAGATGCTTTCGCCGTCCGGCGACAGCACCCCGTCGGTCGTCCCATTGGCCCGATCCGTCACCTGCCGCTGCGCGCCGGTCTTCCGGTCCCACGCGTACAACTCGTACGTCCCCGTCGCGTTGGACACGAACAACGCCCGCTCAGGAGCCTGCTCCGCCCACTCGGGCAACGACACCCGAGCCGCCCGGAACCGCTGCTCCCACCGGGGAACGTCCACCACACCACTGCTCTCGTCACGACTCATCCCCCCATCAAACAGGACCCGCCGCGGACCCCCACCGGAATCCCGTCACCGCACCGGAATCCCGCCGCCCCCTCGCAAAGCGGAATCCCATCCATCCATTTGTCAGACCCCGCACCCACACTCGAACCATGACCCAAGACACCCCGCACACAGACCTGCACGCCACCGTCCACACCTACTGGACGTCCGCCGAGGCCCGCGACTGGGACACCTTCGAGGCGACCCTCGCCGACGACGTCGTCTACGACCTCCCCCAGACCAGGGAACGCATCCACGGCAAACCCGCCTACTCCCGCTTCAACCGCGAGTACCCGGACACCTGGCACGTCCAGGTCCTGCGCACGGTCGTCGAAACCACGCACGCGGTCACCTGGCTCCACGTCACGGTCGGCCTGGAGGAACTCCACGCCGTCACCTTCTTCACCGCCGACCCCACCACCGGCCTGCTCACCACCATCACCGACTTCTGGCCCGAGCCCTACGAACCTCCGCGCGGCCGCGAACACCTGGTGGAGCGCTACTGACCCGGCCCTTGCGCCGGTTGCGGGGTGGGTGCTCCGCGGAGGGATGTAACGCTTCCGGGTGCTGCGACCAAGTAGAGGTGTACGGCACCACACGCCCGACCTGCCCCAGGGAGCCATCCGTGCCAGCGGAGCATCCAACAGCACCACCCGTGCGGGACCCCGCCGGGTTCGCCGCCTTCTACGAGCAGCAGTTCGACACCGTGCTCGGCTTCGTCACCCGACGGGTCGACAGCCCGCACCTGGCGGCCGACCTCACCGCGGACATCTTCGTGGCCGCGCTGGAGAACGCGCACACCTATGACGCCCGGCGCGGCGCGCCCGTCGCCTGGCTGTACGGCATAGCCCGCAACGTCATCTCCGCGCACTTCCGGGGCAGCACCCGCGAACAGCACGCGGTCGCCCGGATAGCCGGCCGACGGCTGCTGGACGACCAGGACGTCAGTGCCATCGAGGAACGGATCGATGCCACCCGCGCCGCCCGGCAGCTGGCAGCCGTCCACGCCGCCCTGTCCGAACCACTGCGCGAGGTGCTGGATCTGGTCGCCCTGGACGGGCTGACCACCCGCGAGGCCGCGCAGGCGCTGGGCATCAGCTCGGCCGCCGCCCGGGTCAGGCTGCACCGGGCCCGCAAGGCCCTGAGAGCCACCGAACAGACCCGCACCGCCCACCGCGAAGCCGTTCTGGAGGCCACTCAGTGAACACCCCCCTGCACTTCAAGCAGCAGCTCGCGGACGAGCTCCACGCCCGCGCGAACACCCTCAACGCCTCGACGGGCCACCGCACTCGGGCCCGCGCCGCGCGCCCTCGGCTCACCTTCGCGCTGGGGGCCGTCGCGGCTGCCGCGGTCGTGGCGGTCGCCGTGCCGGTGGCCCTCTCCGGCCCGTCGGCCGAACCGGCGCCGCACCGTACCGGAAGCAGCAGCGGCGGCAGCATCGACATCGTCACCGCCAACTACACGGTGAAGTCCGTCCCGGACGGCACCATCGCCGTGAAGCTGATGAACCGCAAGGGCATCCCCGGTCTGCAGGCCGCCCTGCGCGAGGCGGGCGTTCCCGCGGTGGTGATGGACTTCTCGGCCTCGTGCCGGACCAAGGTCGACCGCGACAACAGCGTCGACATCCAGAAGGTGTTCCCTGACGGCGCCGACGGGCGCGACACGCTGATCAGACTCAGCGCAGTCCCGAAGGGGGAGCACCTGCTGTTCACGCCGACGCCGGCGCCGAACGGGGCCATCGGCGGCCTGGAGATGTCGGTGGTGCGCCAGGTGCCAGGCTGCGTCCCGCAGTCCGACAACGGAATCGGCGCGGGCTACGTCGCCCCGGGCACCAACCCGTAGAGAAGCAGCACTCGTCGGGGCCTGATCCGCACGGGGATCAGGCCCATGAGCCGCTACCGACCTGCTCATTCACAGGTGCATCATCGACATGAGGTCGGCGCTCCGGACACCGGTCGACACCTCGGGAAGCTGTTCGCCGGGCTTCACCCACCCCGCTGCGACAGCGGCGGCCACGGCCGCTTCCTCGTCCGCGTCCGCCGCTGCGTTGAGCGCCTCGTCCTCGCCCTTGGCCGCTGCCGTGGCGGCGGCGCCCGCGGACTGGGAGGCCTTGATGGCCGCACGGCAGGCCGCAGCAGAAGGCTCACTGCTGCTGCCGTCGCTGTTGCTGTCGCCGTCGCCGTCGCAGAGCTGACCCGCCTGGGCGGCCTGGGCCGCGGAAGCCGCGGCGTTCCTCGCGCAGCGGGAGTCCGCCGCCGGATCGGGAGCGGACTCGGCGAGAACGGCGAGGGCCTGGGCGGACACCCGCGCCGCGTTGCCGGCCTTCCAGACGATCTGCTCGTTCGTCATCCCGCCTTCGCGGGGCTCACGCGGCACGTGCCGCTCGACGTAGTGGCACACGGCGGTCGCCCTGGCGGCAGCGCTCGCGGCGCGAGCGGCATGCTGCTTCCTGAGGGCTGCCTCCGGGGCGATCGCGCCCGAATCCCCGGAAGAGGGCTCCGGAGCCCGTGAGTTGTCCTGCTGGGCACCGGTGCCGACGTGTTCGCTCATGGCCATCTCCTTGCCTGACAGGGTGATGGAGCGCCCATCGTTGTGGGCGTCGGGCAGGGTGACACGTCGGGCGCCAACAGGCCAGAGCAATCGCTCGGAGACCTCGATGCGGGCGCCCGCGGACAGGCCCTAGGTGAACAACCCCAGGGCGCTGTCGAGCGACCAGCTCTGCCAGCACATCGCGAACAGCCCCACCGCCGAGATCAGCGCCATCATCAGGTTCTGCCCCTGCTCGCCCCAGTCGTGGATCATCAGCACCAGATAGATCAGGTTGAGGATCAGACCGCAGACGAGCGCGATCGGTGTCAGGAAGCCGGCGATCAGGCCGAGTCCGAGGGCGAGTTCCGCGTACGCGACGAGGTAGGCCATCGGGCGCGGGCGCGGCTTCACGATCCGGTCGAACCCATGGCGTACGAACGGCCAGCGGTGGTCGGCCGCGATGCCCTCCGCCCATGCGATGCCTCCGCCGGTGAACCAGGTCTTCTTGTCCTTGTGCCGCCAGCTCTCCAGCCACCACAGGCCGAGGCCAATGCGAAGGACCGCCAGCCACTCGGCCCCGCTGAGCCAGATCGTCTCCACCTCGTACCCCTCACTCCCGCCAGAACTGATGGTGCGTCAGTTCAGCGGAGGTTGTGCGATCTCGCAAGGGGGCAAGTTGCCTGCTCCTCCTTGTCGCTTGGAGGGGGAACCCCTAACCTCCAACTGATGGGTCGTCAGATTCGAGTCGGTTGAACCGGCGAGCAACTGGGGGTACAGCGTGGTTGGCAACGAGAGCGGCACAAGGGAGATCCCCAAGGTCATCAGCGTGGACGACCACGTGATCGAGCCCGCGCACCTCTTCGACACATGGCTGCCGAAGAAGTACCGCGACAAGGGCCCGAAGCCCTTCACCGCCGGCATCGGCGAGCTGGAGTACGTCGGTGGGAGGTACCGGTTCCACACCGACCCGAACGGCCAGACCACCGACTGGTGGGAGTACGAGGGCCTGTTCTTCCCGTACAAGCGCATCATCGCGGCCGTCGGCTTCTCCCGCGACGAGATGACGCTCGACGGCATCACGCGGGAGCAGATGCGGCGCGGCTGCTGGGATCCGAAGGCCCGCCTGGCGGACATGGACCTCAACCACGTCGAGGCCTCGCTCTGTTTCCCCACCTTCCCGCGCTTCTGTGGGCAGACCTTCGCCGAGGCCAAGGACAAGGAGGTGGGGCTGGCCTGCGTCCGGGCGTACAACGACTGGATGGTCGAGGAGTGGTGCGGCGACAGCGGCGGCCGGCTGATCCCGCTGTGCCTGATCCCGCTCTGGGACATCGACCTCGCCGTTGCCGAGATCAAGCGCAACGCCGCCCGCGGCGTCCGCGCGGTCACCTTCAGCGAGATCCCGACCCACCTCGGGCTGCCGTCGATCCACTCCGGCTACTGGGACCCGTTCTTCGCCGCGTGCGAGGAGACGGGCACGGTCGTCAACATGCACATCGGCTCGTCGTCACAGATGCCCGCCGCCTCCCCCGACGCCCCGCCGGCGGTCCAGGCCTCGCTCTCCTTCAACAACGCGATGGCGTCGATGATGGACTTCCTCTTCTCCGGCGTCCTGGTGAAGTTCCCGCGGCTCAAACTGGCGTACAGCGAGGGGCAGATGGGCTGGATCCCGTACGCCCTGGAGCGCGCGGACGACGTGTGGGAGGAGCACCGCGCGTGGGGCGGGGTCAAGGACCTGATCCCGGAGCCGCCGTCCCTGTACTACTACCGGCAGATCTTCTGCTGCTTCTTCCGGGACAAGCACGGGATCGAGGCGATCGAGACGGTCGGCGTGAACAACGCGACCTTCGAGACCGACTACCCGCACGTCGACTCGACCTGGCCGCACACGAAGCAGGTGGCCGAGGACCATGTCGGACATCTGCCGGAGGACGTGGCGTACAAGCTGCTGCGCGGCAACGCCATTCGGATGCTGGACCTGTCGTTCGACCGCGATCGGAAGGTGGAGACCGGGGCGGCGTGAGCGGTCGGGGAACGGCGCTCGTCCGTCGGTGGGAGGCGGCGGCGCGGGAGAAGGGCGGAAGCGCATCGCGCCGGACGGGCAGCCGTCCGACGTCAGGCCAACCACCCGACGTCAGGCCAGCCGTCCGACGTCAGGTCAACTCCTCCGCGTCGATGCGCGAGAAGACCAGCTCGCACTCGCCGACGATCGGCCCCCGCCACCGCACGGGAGCGACGGGGTGACGCAGGGCGAGCGGATAGCTCTCGGGCTTGTAGTCGCTGGGCAGCCGGTACGTGTGGAAGCCGTGCTCCCGCATCGTCTCCAGCAACTCCTCCACGGAGTCACCCACCTTGGCCATCCGCTCGGGCGTGACCTCCACCGCGATCTCCACGTCCTGACGCAGCCTGCCGAGCGCGAGGGCCGGGGCGAGCCCGCGTACGACACCGCCTTCCGCGCCTTCGACGTCGATCTTGATGACGCGGGCCCGGGAGAGCTCGTCCGGCTCCAGGAGCTCGGGCAGCGGGTGCGCCTCCATGTCGAAGGACGACTCGGCGGGCCCGTCGTACGGGACGATGCTGTTGGCGCCCATGTTGTGCGAGCTCGCGAGCACGAAGGTCAGGGTCCTGCGGCTGTCGGCGACGGCGCTGTTGACTGCGCGGACGTTCTCGCAGCCATTGAGCTCGATGTGCTGCAGCACCCTGCGGTGGAAGGCGGGAGAGGCCTCGATGGCGACCACTCGGCCGGAGCTGCCGACGAGACGTGAACCGAGGACGGCGAAGTAGCCCACGTTGGCGCCGACGTCCACCAGCACGTCGCCGGGCTTCAGACGGCCCTGCAGCCACCGGGTCATGTGCGGCTCCCACACCCCGAAGAGGTGGAGGAAGCGCTGAATGAGGTCGCGGGTGTCGACCGCGAACCGGGCATCGGTCCGGGCGTCGAAGCGGGCCGCTACGACCCGCTGCCGGGGACGGTCGCGCAGATGAGGATTGAGGTACCTGGCCGTGATCAGCCCTTTGAGCAGCGACCCAGGGGCGTTGCGTACGTAACCGCGGCCGAGGGTGACCATCAGCTCCGAGATCGACGGAGCGGCAGCAGGAAGCATGCTCGTGACCGTACGGGCCCGCCCCGGCAGCGGCAAGATCCCCCGGTCCCGCTCCACCTCGCTCGTTCCTCCGTGCTCCCGCCCGCCGACTTCCGCAGCGCACCGGCCGACCGGGCTTCCCGCGCCTCCTGCGTGAGCGCCTGGAGGAGCGGGAGGATCAGCTGGTACCGCCCCGTCCTGTCCAACGCCTCGAACGCCGCCAGAACTGATCGGTACGGTCAGTCGGTCGGGCCGACCGGGTAACGCCACTGGAAGGAGCCCAGTGAACGGGCGCGGGCTTCCACGACAGCCATGCGCGCATCGCGCTCGGCAGCGTCGACGTGGGCGGCCTGGCCGGTCACCTGCCCCTCCCACTTGCGGTAGTGGAGCCCCACCTCGGCGGAGAACCAGCCGCGGGCAACGGAGTTGAGGGCGAGCAGCAGTCCCGTGTCCTCCGAGGCCGGCAGTGCCATCCAGCCGCCCAGCGCGACCAGGAGGTCACGGCGGACGAAGAGCGTCGCCGGGTGGACCGAAGCGCGGAAGCCGTTGGCCCGCCAGAAGTCGAGTACTTCGCCCCGCTCGATGGGTCCTGGCCCGGGGTCGCCGGGGAAGCCGGCGGTCGAGCCGTCGGGCAGCAGGTCGAGCACGCGCGACGTCGCCCAGCCGATGCTCCGGTCCGTTTCGAGCGCCGCCAGGTCGCGGGCCAGGACGCCGGGTGCCAGCCGGTCGTCGGCGTCCAGGACCTTGACGTACTCGCCGTCCGCGTGGGCGAGGGCGATGGTGCGTGCCACTCCGGGCCCGCCCCGTCGTCCCTGTCGGAAGGTCACCCGTTCGTCCCGGGGGACGTGGGGGGCGACCTGGTCGCCCTCGCCGTCCTCCTGGACGAGCCAGTGCCACTCCCAGCCCTCGGGCAACTCCTGGTCGCGGAGCGACTTGTACGCGTCCGGCAGGAAGTGCGCCGAGGGCGCGTGCACGGCCGTGACGACGATGATGCGCCGGGTCACGGCTCACCACCTTTCCGCGGGAGTCGTGAACAGCATTTCCGTGCGGTCGCCGGGGAGCATGAGGTCGGACAGCTCAACCACCCGGTCGCTCGTCCCGTACGCCACTGCCATGCGAGAGTCCACCGTCCTGTCGTCCGCCGCCGATCAGCGTACGACCCATCAAACGGAGTGCCGTGTCCGGCAGGGGGCATCGCCCTCTTCGAGGAACGCCAGGCCCGGGGCCCGGCTGCCGGACCGCATTCGGGGAGCGGCCCGACTCGCCGAATAGGAAAAGGAGTGGGGATACGGCGAATGCCGCGGCGTTCAACTCACGGTGGCCGCGTGCCGTGCTGAAAAGCACCGTGCGACGGAATGCCCTGTTGAGCGAAGGGCTCGCGCCGGCCACCGTACGACGAGGGCATGAGAACGCCCGGTCGCTGGCGACGGGGGATGCACCAGCGACCGGGCTGTATCCAACCGTAACAAGGCCACCTGTGCAGGGATAGTCAACTCCCCTGTCGTAATGAGGGGTTGTGATCGGGATCACGTACCGCGATCCGCGGGGGAGAGACGGTGCAGCGTTACTCGCCGCAGGGCGACTCGTACGAAATGCGGGGAAGATAGTCGAGCCACCTTTCCCGTGTCAGAACGCTCCGAGTGGTGGAGCAAATGCGGCGGATGGCCTCGTCGGTGTCCAAGTTCCACAGCCGGACGGTATCGGTGCCGCTCGAAACGCCGAGCAAGCGGCCCTGGGGGCTGAACGACAGGAAGCTGCCCGTCTTGGCGTTGGGGCTCATCGACTGGCCGATGGGAGAGGCGCTGGACGGGTGGGTGACGTCCCAGAGACGGACCGTGTTGTCGTTGCCGCCGCTGGCCAGGGTGCGACCGTCCTGGCTGAACGTCAGGGACACGATGGCATCGGTGTGGCCGGTGAGGGAGGTCTCCGGCCGGTCGGTCCTGAGGGGGTTGGTGATGTTCCAGAGCTGGACCGTGCCGTCGTCACTGCCGCTGGCCAGGGTGCGGCTGTCCGAGCTGAAGGCGAGCGTGTTGACGGGGCCCAGGTGCCCCGCCAGAGGAGTGCCGAGCCGGGCGGCGCGACCGGGGTCGGTCACGTCCCAGAGCCGGATGGTGCCGTCCGCGCTGCCACTGGCGAGAGCCCGCCCGTCCGTGCTGAAGACGAGGGAGTTGACGTAGCCCTTGTGCCCGGTGAGCGGCGCGGCGAGCGGAACCAGACGGGCCGGGTCGCTGACGTCCCACAACTGGATGGTGCGGTCGGCATGGGCGGTTGCCAGCGTGCGTCCGTCCGGGCTGAAGGCCAGAGCGTGGGGGCCCGCGAATCGTGTCAGCAGCGCGACGGGCGGCCCGTGGGGGACGGGCCTGGCCGGATCGGTGACGTTCCACAGCTGTACGGCACGGCGTCCCGTCAGTACGGCGAGCGTGCGGCCGTCGGGGGAGAACACCAGCGAGCGCACGTCCCCCTCCCCGGGTCTGAACGGTTTGCCCAGCGACACGGGCCGGTGGGGACGCTCTACGTTCCACAGCCGGACCTGCTCGTCGCGCGCGGCGGTGGCGAGCACCCTCCCGTCGGGGCGGAACGCTCCGATCCGCCCGATCATGTCCGCCGTCGGCATCGACCACAGGCGGACCTTGTTGTCGCCGGTGCCGGTGGCGAGGGTGCGTCCGTCGGGGCTGAAGCCGAGGGCGTACATCTCCCCGCTGCTGCCTGCGAGAGGCTCGCCGACCTGCGAGGGATGCGCCGGGTCGCTGACGTTCCACAGACTCGCCGTACTGTCCGCGCTGGCGGCCGCGAGCATGGTTCCGTCGGGGTTGAAGGCCACCGACCAGATGGGTCCCGTGTGGTCGGTGAGCGGCGCGCCGAGCGGTTTCGCGCGACGTGGGTCGGCCACGTTCCAGAGCCGGACGGTGTCGTCCGAGCCCCCGCTGGCGAGAGTGCGTCCGTCGGGGCCGAAGGCCACGGAGTGCACCGTGCTCGTGTGGCCGGTCAGCACCCTGTCCAGCGGCTCCGGGCGACGTGGATCGGCCATGTCCCACAGCCTGATCGTCCCGTCGTCACCCCCGGCGGCCAGCGTCCGCCCGTCACGGCTGAAGGCCACGGAACGTACCGCGGCGGTGTGTCCCGTCAGTGCGCCGAGCGCCGTCGGCCGGCCCGGGTCCGCCACGTTCCACAGGCGGACGCTGTGGTCGTCGTTGGCGGTGGCCAGAGTGCGCCCGTCCGGGCTGAAGGCGACCAGATAGATCGTCCCGCCGCGGCCGGCCAGGGGCTGGCCCAGCGGGCGCGGGTGGCGGGGATCCCGAACGTCCCACAGCCTGATCGTGCCGTCGTCCGAAGCGCTGGCGAGAGTGCTGCCGTCCGGACTGAAGACCGCGCTGCTCACCCAGCTCGTGTGGCTGGTGAGGGGGTTGCCCAGGCGTCTGGGCCGCGACGGCTCCGTGACGTCCCACAGCCGAACGGTCCGGTCGTAGCTGGCAGTGGCCAGAGTGCGCCCGTCCGGGCTGAACGAGGTGAGGTAGACGGCACCGGTGTGGCCGAGTATCGGCGTGGCCAGCGGCGCGTTCACGATCGAGATCAGCCGGTTCTTGGTCGCCTCGTCGTCCGGCCGCAAGCGGTGTGCCACCAGGCCGAGTTGGGCGGACAGCGACGGATCCGTGTACTGGGCGCGGTCGGCCTCCGCGACCACCTGCTGGAACACCGCGTCGTCCCGCTGCTTCCACGCGACCACCGCCGAGGACACGGCCACCATCGCCAGGACGACCAGAGCCGCCACCGCCCCGCGGGCGATCCAGACCGTGCGCCTGCGCAGCCTGGCCGAGGCGGCCAGGAAATCCACCGCGCCCCGGGTCAGGAAGGTGTCACCCGCCGACTTCGCCCATGCCCTGGCCTGCTCCAGCCGGGAACCCCGGTAGAGCAGTGCCGTGTCGCGGGCGGACTCCTCCCACGACTTGCCGTCCTCCTCGATGCGCTGGCGCAGCAGGTGCCCGGCCCTGTCCTCGTCGATCCAGTCGCGCAGGCGTGGCCAGGCGTGCAGCAGCGCTTCATGCGTGATCTCCACGGTGTCCGCGTCGAGCGTCACCAGGCGGGCGTGCACCAGCGCTTCGAGAGATTCCTCCGTCTTGTCGGGTGCCGTTGACTCCTCTGTGAGCTGGCGCCGAGTCCCCCGCCTACGGGTGGCCCGGGTGTCTTCGCCCAGCCGGACCAGCCTGAGCAGGAGCAGCCTCGCGGCCGTGCGCGCCGCCGGATCGAGGCCGGACCAGGCACGCTCGGCGGTCGCCGCCACCGCTCCCTGGATGCCGCCCGCCGCGCGGTAGCCGGCCAGCGTCAGCCGTCCCGTCTTCCGCCGCTGCCAGGTGGCCAGCAGGGCGTGGGAGAGGAGCGGCAGCACCCCCGCGTCGTGTGCGCCGTGGGGACCGTCCGTGCTCACCTCCCGGACGATCAGCTCCGCGAGGCCGGGTTCGAGTTCCAGCCCCACGGCCTTGGCAGGGCCGGTCATCGCGTCGCGCAACTCGGAGTGGGTCAGCGGCCCGAGCACCATGTGCCGGTGCTGCAACGCGTCGGCCAGCTCGGGGTGCCGGAGGCACTGCTCGTAGAAGTCGGCCCGCAGACCGAGGACCACGAGCGCGGGAGCGGGAGCGGGGTCGGAGTCGGGGTCGGGGTCGGGGTCGGCGGAGTCGGCGGGGGAGCACGCGGCGTGGAGGAGCTGGATGAAGGTACGCCTGTCCGCCTCGTCGGAGCAGAGGGTGAGCGCTTCCTCGAACTGGTCCACGATGATGACCGGACGGGTGGTGGAGGACGTCGCGCGCCGCGCCCATGCGGTGACGGACTCCCGCACCGCGTGCGCGAATTGCGGAGTACCCGGCTCCTGTGCCGTGTGCGCGAATCGCGGCGTACCCGGCTCCCGCACCGCGTGCGCGAACTGCGGCGTACCTGGCTCCTGCGCCCCGTGCCCGAATCGCGGCGTTCCTGGCTCCTGCGCCGCCGGTGCCTCCGGTGCCGCCACGGCGGAGACGGCCTGCGCAAGCTCGGGTATGTGGCGGGTCAGCTCCGCGAGCGGATCGCCTCCCGGTACGAACTGCAGCACCGGACCTGCCTGCCCGCTCTCGTCGCTCAGCACGCCGTTCCGCAGCGTGGGCACCAGACCGGCGTTCAGGAGCGAGGACTTCCCCGCCCCTGAGGCGCCCACGAGCATGACCAGGCCACCCGTCTTCTCCGCCGCACGGAGCTGGGCCACGAGGGCCTCCGTGCTCCGCTCGCGGCCGAAGAACCATCGGGCGTCCTGCTGCCGGTACGAAGCCAGCCCCCGGTACGGGCAGACACCGGGGGCGGTCGCGGCTTCGGCCTGCAGCCGTTCCTCGTCCTCCGCGGACGCCGCGGCGGCGCGGCCGGCGACCGGGTCGGCCACCGCGCGGTCCCACAGGAGCTGCCACTGGGCCATCTCGTACAGCCCCGGGGACACCGGCGCGGGACGTTCTCGCCGTGCTTCGGGGATCAGGATGTGCAGCACCGCCGCGAGGGCGGCGAACTGGGCGGGTACGTTCTTGGCCCGTCGCCAGTCGCTGATCCGTTGGGCGGACACCCGCACGGGCCGCCCTCGTTCGTCGACCCGCTGAAGTCGGACGACCGCCTCGGCCACGCGCTGGAGGGGAGGGTTACCGGCTTCCTTGTACAACAGCGCGAGCCGTTCCGCGAAGGCTCTGCGCGCCCCTGGGTCGGAACTCAAGGCCTCCACCCCTTACTTCCTTTTACTTCCCTCACACCCGGACATCCGGACCGGAAAACTCACTCTGCGCCTCTGACCTGCGGTTATGTCATCCGGATGAAGGTGGAGCTTCCTCGCTGGGAGGTCCTACTGGCAGGATCGCCTTCCGGTAGTGATCCGACCGCGCAGCGTCAGAGTAGGCCACCAGTGCGAAGCCCGGAGGGGTGCCTCTATGAGGCTGCACTTCCTCGAACCGCGCTGACGCCGATCCGGCGCGGATTGACGCCGCCGCCACATCGTTCGGTACCGGTCCCCACAGGGGAGGGACCGGTACCGAACGATGTGGCGCGTGCACAACGATGTGGCGCGTGCAGGTGGGCGTGTGTGCGGCCGCGTGCAGATGACTCGTCCCGAGCGGCTCCGGAATACAAATCAGGCCCGGCCTTCCCAGAAGGAAGACCAGGCCTGATCTTGTATTTCAGCTGTCGGGGTGGCGGGATTTGAACCCACGACCTCTTCGTCCCGAACGAAGCGCGCTGCCAAGCTGCGCTACACCCCGATGTCCACCGCGTTGCCGTGGCGACATCGATTACTTTAGCCCACCGGCGCGCGTAGGCGAAATCCGGTTTTCGCGGCCTCTCAGGTGGGGGCGGACGTGGTCCAGCGCGACCAGGGCCAGGGCGAGGGAGTAGAAGACCAGGCCGAGGACCAGGGCATTCGTGGCGATGCCGGCGTAGCCGTGGCGGGCGGCGTCCAGGAAGGGGTACGGGTAGCGGGCCTCGGCGCCGGGGTCGAGGGCGGCGCCTCGGACCAGGGCGAAGGCCAGGTAGGCGGCGGGGTAGAGGAGCCACTGGGCCGCGTACCGGAAGAGAAGGCCGCCGGGGGCGGTGAACAGGAGCCACTCCAGGACCGCGCCGATCGGGGTGACGGTGTGGAGCAGCTGGTTGGAGACGGTGCGCCAGCCGGTGATCGTGTGCTCGGGGTCGCCGGTCATGGAGAAGCCGCTGGAGTCGTTGGCCAGGATCAGGTGGTAGACGAGGCCGGTGATGACGATGAAGAGGAGCGCGCCACCGGTCAGGCGGGGGGAGAGGGGCGGGCGGCCTTTCCAGGCGCGGACCGCCGACCAGCCGAGGGTGAGCGCGAGCAGGGCGTTGGACTGGATCGTGAAGTAGACCGGGACGACCAGGGGGTCGCCGATGGTCAGGTCGATCACGATGCCGGTGACGGCCGCCGCGCACAGGAGCGCGCGGAAGACGGCGGCGTACGGGCGGCGGCGGGGCGGCACGACTGCTGAGGCGGGCACGCCCGTGGGGGTCGGGGCGGTCATGATCCCCACGGTAGGCCAGTTCGTCCGGATATGGGGGCGGCCCAAGGGGCGGTCCCGGTCCCCGGGTCCCGGCCCTTGGAGGTCAGGCTCCGAGGGCCGGTGCGGAGCTCAGGCCCGGAGGGTCAGGCGCGGGGGCCAGGTCCCGGGGTCAGAGTCAGGAGGGTGGCCTCCGGAGGGCACGCGAAGCGGACCGGCGTGTAGCGGTTGGTGCCGCAACCCGCCGAGACGTGGAGGTACGAGCGGTGGCCGCCGGCCAGGTGTGTGGAGAGGCCCTTGACGCGGTCGGTGTCCAGGTCGCAGTTGGTGACCAGGGCGCCGTAGAAGGGGATGCAGAGCTGGCCGCCGTGGGTGTGACCGGCGAGGACGAGCGGGTAGCCGTCCGCGGTGAAGGCGTCCAGGGCGCGCAGGTACGGGGCGTGGACCACGGCGATCGAGAAGTCGGCGGAGGCGTCCGGGCCGCCCTCGACCTCGGCGTACCGGTCGCGCTTGATGTGCGGGTCGTCGAGGCCGGTGAAGGCGAGGTCGAAGCCGTCCGCGGTGGGGAGCTTGAGGTTGCCGCGGGTGTTGGTGAGGTTGACCCAGCCGGCGGCGTCGAAGCCGTCGCGGAGGTCTTCCCAGGGGTTGTGGACGGCGCCGACGACGGGCGGGTTGCCGTTGAGGCCGTGCTTGCCCTGGATCTTTTCGAGCAGGTAGCGGGCGGGGTTGCGCGGCTTCGGGCCGTAGTAGTCGTTGGAGCCGAAGACGTACACGCCGGGGAACTGCATGAGCGGACCGAGTGCGTCCAGCACCTCCGGCACGCCCTCCGGGTCGGAGAGGTTGTCGCCGGTGTTGACGACGAAGTCGGGGCGCAGACCGGCGAGGGACTGGAGCCAGCGCTGCTTCTTGCGCTGCCCGCTCACCATGTGGATGTCCGAGACCTGGAGTACCCGCAGGGGCTTCGCGCCCGGTGGCAGGACGGGGACCGTCACCCGTCGGAGCCGGAAGGAGCGTGCCTCGAACCCTGCTGCGTAGGCGAGTCCGGCCGCCCCAACGGCCGTGATTCCCAGGGGTACTCCGTAACGTGCGCGCATAAGCCCATCGTCGCAGACCGGTACGGGGCCGGGCGCCGAGCAGGGCCGCCGGTGGAAATGTGCGGGCGGCGAGGCCGTACGACCTGCCACACTTGCGCCATGACCACGCCCAAGTCCCAGCTCAAGTCCCAGCTGAAGGAAGACCTCACCGCCGCGATCCGGGCGCGTGACGAGCTCCGCTCCTCCACGCTCCGGCTCACCCTCGCCGCCGTTCAGGTCGAGGAGGTGTCGGGCAAGGAGGCCCGTGAGCTCTCCGACGCCGAGGTCGAGAAGGTGATCGCCAAGGAGGCGAAGAAGCGCCGCGAGGCGGCCGACGCCTTCGCCAAGGGCGACCGGCCGGAGCAGGCCGCGCGGGAGAAGGCCGAGGGCGAGATCCTCGCGACGTACCTGCCGCAGCAGCTGAGCGACGACGAGCTGACCGCGATCGTGGCGGGGGCCGTCGAGGAGGCGAAGGCGCAGGGCGCCGAGGGGCCGCGCGCGATGGGTGCGGTCATGAAGATCGTCAACCCGAAGGTCGCGGGCCGCGCCGAGGGCGGCCGGGTCGCCGCGACGGTGAAGCAGCTCCTGGCGGGCTGAGGCGGGCGGCTGCTCGCGGCACGTGGCTCGCAGCCGTGGCTCGCAGCACGTAGCCCGTAGCTCGCGGCTGTACGAGGAGAGGGTTCCACCCGACACCGGGTGGAACCCTCTCCTTCTGTGCGGCCTGTGCGGCCTGTGCGGTATGCCTACCGGCTCACCGGCTCACCGGCTTCCCTCGGCCCACCGGCTCCCCCGGCTCACGGCCAGTTGCCGCCGAGGATGTCGTCCCAGCCGCCGCCGCCACCGCCGTCGCCGTTGTCCCCACCGTGGTCGCCGCCGTTGTCGCCACCGGAGTCCTGGCCCGGGTCGCCCTTCGGGGGCTTGTTGTCGCCGCCGGGCCGGTTCTTGTCCTTGTCCTTGTTCTTGTCTTTGTCCTTCTTGTCCTTCTCGGGGTCCGGGATGTCGACGGTCTTGAAGTCCGGTGACCCCTTGCCGTCCAGGGCGCCGGTCATCGCGTCCTTCCAGATGGGGCCGGGGACCTGGCCTCCGTACACCTTCGGCTGGTAGCGGCCGCCGATGGTGATGTCCTCCATCTCCACCTGCTGGGAGGGGCTGCCGACCCAGACCGCGCCGGACAGGTTCGAGGTGTAGCCGACGAACCAGGCGTTCTTGCGGGCGTCGGTCGTACCGGTCTTGCCCGCGTTGTCGCGGCCGTCCTTGAGCCCGGCTTCCTTACCCGTACCGGAGTCGACCACTCCGCGCAGCAGCGTGTTGATGGTGTCCGCGGTCTGCTCGGCCATCGCCAGCGAGCACGAGGTCTTCGGGACCGGGAGGGCCTTGCCGCCGGGACCGGTGATCGACTGGATGGCGATCGGCGTGCAGTACGTGCCCCGGTTGGCGAAGGCCGCGTAGGAGCTGGCCATCCGCAGCGGCGAGACACCGGTGGAACCGAGGGTCAGCGAGGACGGCACCTCGGGGATCTTCGTGCCGTTGCCCTGGAGCAGGCCGATCTTCTCGCTCAGCTGCGAGATCGGGCACATCCCGATGTCCTGGAGCATCTGGACGAAGTACGTGTTGACGGACTTGCCCATCGCCTCCTTGAGCGCGTACGGGCCGACCTCGCTCTCGTCCTCGTTCTCCAGCTTGGCCCCGTCGGTGTTGAGCCACGGTTTGCCGCTGCACGTCGTCAGACGGTCGGGGTACGGCATCTGGTACGGCGCCGAATAGACCTGCGTCGGCGGCCTGCCCTGCTCCAGCGCGGCCGCCGCGAGGAACGGCTTGAAGGTCGAGCCGGTCGGGAAGCCGAAGTTCGAGCCGCCCATTCCCTTGTCGACCGAGTAGTTGATCTGGGTCTCGTTGGTGCCGAAGCCGTACGGCTTGGACTGACCCATCGCGAGGATCTTGCCGGAGCCCGGCTCGACCAGCGTGACGGCCGTCGCGACCTTGTCGCTCTTGTAGACGTGATCCTTGATGGAGGCCTGCGTGGACTCCTGGGCCTTCGGGTCCATGGTCGTACGGACGGTCAGTCCGCCCTGGTTCCAGACCTTGGCCCGGTCCTCCTTGGTCTTGCCGAAGACCGGGTCGTTGAGGAAGACCTCGCGGACGTAGTCGCAGAAGAACCCGGCGCCGCTGACGGCGGTGATGCAGCCGTTCTTGGGCTTGCTCACCTTGAGCTTCAGCGGGGCGGCCTTGGCCTTGGCCGCCTCCGCGGGCGAGATCTCGCGGATGTCGGCCATCCGCTGGATCACGATGTTGCGGCGCTTGGTGGCCTCGGCGGAGTCGTTGACCGGGTCGTACCGGGTCGGCGACTGGACGAGGCCGGCCAGCACCGCTGCCTCTTCGAGCTTGAGGTCCTTGGCGTGCTTGCTGAAGTACCGCTGCGACGCCGCCTCGACGCCGTACGCCTGCTGCCCGAAGAAGGTGATGTTGAGGTAGTTCTCCAGGATCTTCTTCTTGCCCAGCTCCTCCTCGACCTGGATCGCGTACTTGAGCTCGCGGATCTTGCGGCCGAGGGTCTGCTGGGTGGCCTGGGCGACCTTGTCCGGGTCGTCGCCCGCCTCTTCGACGAAGACGTTCTTCACGTACTGCTGGGTCAGGGTGGAGGCGCCCTGCGCCGTGCCGCCCGACTGCACGTTCCGGTTGAGCGCGCGCAGGATGCCCTTGAGGTCGACCGCGCCGTGCTCGTAGAACCGGTTGTCCTCGATCGCGACGATCGCCTTCTGCATGTACGGCGAGATGTCCTTCAGCGGGACAACCGTCCGGTCGCGCGAGTACACCGTGGCGATCTTGCCGCCCTGGCTGTCGAGGATGGTGGTGCGCTGGCTCAGCGGCGGGCGCTTGAGGTTCGCCGGGATCGTGTCGAATCCCTCGACCGTGCCCTTGGCCGCGAGACCGAGCGCGCCGGCGGCCGGCAGGGCGATGCCTGCCAGCACGGCTCCGGAGAGCACGCTGACACCGAGGAATTTGGCGGCCTGCTGGGTCCGTGTGAGACCCCCGCCCGAGCGCGTTTTTGCCATGAGGGGCAGCCTACGTTCTCATTCGCCGGACACATGTAAAGGCTCTGGCCTAAGCTGCTCTCAACTGTCACAGCAGTGCGGTTCCGCATCAAGGTGCGGGAGCCGGTCCGAGTGCTCCCGCGGTAGGTGCCCGAGACCGCCGCGACCCAGCTGAACCGTCCCGTTTTGTCGGGAAGACGACGCATGTCCTTGGCTCACTCCGTTGGGTGATCTGCCGCATACGCATAGTCCGTTCGGGCCATTCAAGATTGGGCCCGAAGGGGGTGTTGCGCTGTGCCCACCTTCCGTAACGTCCTCAACTGGCAGCGGTGAATATGCCGCTACCGCCGTGGGGGAGCCTCGATTCGGGAGAGGACGGCGCCGGGATGGGCTGGGTAACCGACTGGAGTGCGCAGGCAGCCTGCCGCACTACCGATCCGGATGAACTGTTCGTACAAGGAGCGGCGCAGAACCGGGCCAAGGCGGTGTGCACCGGATGTCCGGTGCGGACCGAGTGCCTGGCGGACGCGCTGGACAACCGCGTCGAGTTCGGCGTGTGGGGTGGCATGACGGAGCGGGAACGCCGCGCACTGCTGCGCAGGCGTCCGACGGTCACCTCGTGGCGCAGGCTCCTGGAGACCGCGCGCACGGAGTACGAGCGCAGTGCGGGAATCCTGCCCGCGGTGCTCGAAGAGGACGAGGTCTACGAGGAGACGTACGCCGCGGTGGGCTAGCCCAATCGTGGCGGACTAGGCCGAAGGTGACGGCGCGGAAGGTGACGGATCGGGCGGGGATGCCTGACCGGTCGCCAGTCGCTCGCCGATGGCCCGCAGTCCGGCCAGATCGTGCACGTCCCCGGGAAGGGCGGCGACCTCGGTCACTGCCACTTCGGGGTGGAGCGCGGTGAAGCGGTCGCGCGTTCGCTGTTCACGCGCGAGCACCTGCATGCGTTCGGCGTGCAGCCGCAGCAGACCCGCGGTCAACTGCCCGACGCCGTCGACTGCGTCCGGATGCTGGGGGGTTCGGGGTGTCTCGGGAGAGGCGGCCGTGGAGCCACGAACTCCAGCATTCCCGTCCCCCTGATCCACAATGCCGCGCTCACCAAGATTTTCTGCGGCGGCGAGCGCCCGCTCGGCCGACAGCTGGGGGGCGCCGCTGCCGTGCACCCGGTTCAGTACGAGGCCGGCCAGCGGCATCTCCTCCGCCGCGAGCCGCTCGACGAAGTACGCCGCCTCGCGCAGCGCGTCCCGCTCCGGGGCGGCAACCACCAGGAATGCCGTGCCCGGCGCCTGGAGCAGCCGGTACGTGGCGTCCGCCCGCGTCCGGAACCCCCCGAACATCGTGTCCATCGCTGCCACGAACGTCTGGACGTCGCGCAGCAGTTGACCGCCCATCAGCTTGCTGAGCGTGCCCGTCATCATGGACATGCCGACGTTGAGGAACTTCATCCCGGCCCGGCCGCCCACCTTCGCCGGCGCCATCAGCACCCGGATGAACTTTCCGTCCAGGAACGACCCCAGCCGCTTCGGCGCGTCCAGGAAGTCCAGCGCCGACCGGCTCGGCGGGGTGTCCACGACGATCAGGTCCCACTCGTCCCGCGACCTGAGCTGCCCCAGCTTCTCCATCGCCATGTACTCCTGCGTACCGGCGAACCCGGCCGACAGGGACTGGTAGAAGGGGTTCTCCAGGATGGCGCGGGCCCGGTCCGCGTCCGCGTGCGCCTCGACGATCTCGTCGAAGGTGCGCTTCATGTCGAGCATCATGGCGTGCAGCTCGCCACCGGCCGAGTCGTCGACGCCCTTCACCCGGCGCGGCACGTTGTCGAGCGAGTCGATGCCCATCGACTGCGCGAGCCTGCGGGCCGGGTCGATGGTCAGCACCACCGCGCGCCGCCCGCGCTCCGCGGCCCGTACCCCCAGGGCGGCCGCCGTGGTCGTCTTGCCGACCCCGCCGGACCCGCAGCACACGATGATGCGGGTCGCCGGGTCGTCCAGCAGCGGGTCGACGTCCAGCATCGGCGCCGTGTCCATCCCCGGAGCCGCGTCCGCCACCGGCGTCGGCTCCTTGCCCGGTGCCGCGTCCGTCCCCGGCGACCTGTCCGTGCTCATGCCGTCCTCCCTGCCCGGTCCGTACCCAGGTGGGTGCGGAGTGCCGCCGCCAGCCGGTAGAGCCCGGCCAGGTCCAACCCCTCGCCCAGCAGCGGGAGTTCGTACGTGTCCAGGCCCAGCCCGGCCAGCGCCGCCCGCTGCTCCCGCTCCAGCTCGACCCGCTGCGCGTGCTCCGCCGCCTGCTCCAGGAGCGGGTCCACCAGGCGCTCCGCGAGCCCGCCGCGCCGTGCTCCGCCCAGACCGGCCCGGGACAGCGCCTGTGCCACCGCGGTGCGCTGCTCGCCCGCCGCCGAGCGCAGGGCGTCCTCGTCCACGAGGTGCGGGCGGACCATGTTCACGATGACCTTGCCGACGGGCAGTTCGGCGGCCCGCAGTTCGGCGATGCCGTCGGCGGTCTCCTGGACCGGCATCTCCTCCAGGAGGGTCACGAAGTGCACCGCCGTCTCGGGGGATTTGAGCACCCGCATCACGGCCTGCGCCTGGTTGTGTATCGGGCCGAACTTCGCCAGCCCCGCGACCTCGTCGTTCACGTTCAGGAAGCGGGTGATGCGGCCGGTCGGCGGGGCGTCCATGACGACGTAGTCGTAGACGTACGCGTTCTTCTTGTCCCGTCGGCGGACCGCCTCGCAGGCCTTGCCGGTCAGCAGGACGTCCCGCAGCCCCGGCGCGATGGTCGTCGCGAAGTCGATCGCGCCGAGCTTCTTCAGCGCGCGTCCCGCGCCCCCCAGTTTGTAGAACATCTGGAGGTAGTCCAGCAGCGCGCGTTCGGCGTCGATCGCGAGGGCGTACACCTCCCCGCCGCCCGACGCGACAGCGATCTTGCGCTCCTCGTACGGAAGGGCTTCCGTCTCGAAGAGCTGCGCGATGCCCTGTCTGCCCTCGACCTCCACCAGGAGGGTGCGTTTGCCCTCGGTGGCGAGGGCGAGCGCGAGTGCTGCGGCGACCGTGGTCTTGCCGGTACCGCCCTTGCCGCTGACGACCTGGAGCCTGCTCACGCCATCGAGCCTAACCAGTCGCCCGGCGGCGCAATCAGGAGGCCGTCCTTCCGTCGCGCTCGTACCGACTACAGTCGGCCGCATGACCAAGTGGGAATACGCGACCGTGCCCCTTCTCGTGCACGCGACGAAGCAGATTCTGGACACCTGGGGCGAGGACGGCTGGGAGCTCGTCCAGGTCGTGCCCGGGCCGAACAACCCCGAGCAGTTGGTGGCCTACCTCAAGCGGGAGAAGGCCGCATGAGCGCCGTCGAGGAGAAGCTCGCCTCGCTCGGCCTGACCCTCCCGGCAGTGGTTCCGCCGCTCGCCGCGTACCAGCCGGCCGTGCAGTCCGGCGTGTACGTCTACACGGCGGGCCAGCTCCCGATGGTGGACGGCTCGCTGCCGGTCACCGGCAAGGTCGGTGCCGAGGTCACCCCCGAGGAGGCCAAGGACCTGGCGCGGATCTGCGCGCTGAACGCCCTGGCAGCCGTGAAGTCCGTCGCCGGTGACCTGGACCGCATCGCGCGCGTCGTGAAGGTCGTCGGCTTCGTCGCCTCGGCCCCCGACTTCACCGGCCAGCCCGCGGTGATCAACGGCACGAGCGAGCTGCTCGGCGAGGTCCTCGGCGACAAGGGCGTGCACGCCCGCAGCGCCGTCGGCGTGACCGTCCTGCCGCTGGACGCTCCGGTCGAGGTCGAGATCCAGGTGGAGCTCGTCAGCGCCTGACCCTCGGGCCTGACCCTCGGCACGTGAACAGCCGGTTGCAGGTGAGTGCGGGATACAACTTCCTCTCGAACATCGAGGCGGTTGGCCGTAGCATCCGGCCATGTCCAATGGTCAGTGGTACCCGCCCGAATGGCCCGACCGGATTCGCGCACTGGCGAGCGGCGAGCTCACCGCCGCGGCCCCGAAGCGGGCCGCGACCGTGCTGCTGCTGAGCGACGGTGCAGCCGAAGGCACCGCCCCGGTCGGCGCCGGACTGTCCGTACACATGCTGCGCAGACGCGCCTCCATGGCTTTCGCCGGAGGCGCGTACGCGTATCCGGGCGGCGGCGTCGACCCCCGGGACGACGACTCGCTGGTGCGCTGGGCCGGGCCCTCCCTGGCGCAGTGGGGCGAGCGGCTGGGCCTGCCCGACGACCTGGGCGCGGCCCAGGCGGTGGTCTGCGCGGCGGTCCGCGAGACCTTCGAGGAGGCGGGCGTCCTCCTTGCAGGGCCCACCGAGGACACCGTGGTCGACGACACCACGGGCGAGGACTGGGAGGCGGACCGGCAGGCCCTGGTCGCCCGTGAACTGGCCTTCGCCGAGTTCCTCGACCGGCGGAAGCTGGTGCTGCGCTCCGACCTGCTGGGTGCGTGGGCGCGCTGGATCACCCCGGAGTTCGAGCCCAGGCGGTACGACACCTGGTTCTTCGTGGCCGCGCTGCCGGCCGGACAGCGGACCCGCAACGCCTCCACGGAGGCGGACCGCACGGTGTGGATCGCCCCCGCCGAGGCGGCCGCCGGATACGACAGGGGCGAGCTCCTGATGATGCCGCCCACCGTCTCCACGCTGCGGCAGCTCCAGCCGTACGGGACGGTGGCAGAGGTCCTGACGGGCGCAGCCGGTCAGGACATGACCCCCGTGCTCGCCCAGGCACGGCTCGTGGGCGGTGAGCTGGTGCTGAGCTGGCCCGGCCACGACGAGTTCACCAAGCACATTCCGGCGGGGGAGACCCCGGCCGCAGGAGGTGCCCAGTGACGGACGCAGCCGCGCTGCCGGGCCAGCCGAGGGGCGGGGTGCTGTCGGGGCGGGCCACCGCGCGTGCGGTCAACGTGCTCGCCCCCAACCCGTCGGCGATGACGCTCGACGGAACCAACACCTGGATCGTCTCCGAGCCGGACTCCGACCTGGCCGTCGTCGTGGACCCGGGTCCCTTGGACGACGTACACCTGCGGGCGGTGATCGATACGGCGGAGAAGGCGGGCAAGCGGGTCGCGCTGACCCTGCTGACGCACGGGCACCCCGACCACGCGGAGGGTGCCGCGCGGTTCGCGGAGCTGACCCGGACCTCGGTGCGGGCGCTGGATCCCGCGCTGCGGCTGGGGGACGAGGGGCTGGGCGCCGGTGATGTCATCACCACCGGCGGAGTCGAGATGCGGGTGGTGCCCACGCCGGGGCACACCGCCGACTCTCTGAGCTTCCATCTGCCGGCCGACCGGGCCGTGCTGACGGGGGACACGGTCCTGGGCCGCGGCACGACGGTGGTGGCGCACCCGGACGGGCGGCTCGGGGACTATCTCGACTCGCTGCGGCGGCTGCGGTCGCTGACGGTCGACGACGGGGTGCACCTCGTCCTGCCGGGGCACGGCCCCGTCCTCGAAGACGCCCAGGGCGCGATCGAGTTCTACCTGGCGCACCGGGCGCACCGGCTGGCGCAGGTGGAGACGGCCGTGGAGAGCGGGCAGGTGAGTGCGTCCGAGGTGGTGGCGCGGGTGTATGCGGACGTGGACCGGTCCCTGTGGCCGGCGGCCGAGCTCTCGGTGCGGGCGCAGCTGGTGTATCTGCGCGAGCACGGCTTGATCTGAACCGCCGTCCGGGCGGCCTCTGTTCGAGGCGCCCGGATCTTCCTTCACTGCTTCTTCCCTGTGCAGTTCACAAGCTGCGGGGGCGCGACGGCCCTGGGTCCTGCGGTACTTCAGTACGGCCGGGGATTCTTGCGGCCGTGGACTGCGACGTATTCGCTCGCCAGCCACGGGCCGAGATCATTGGCGTACGACTGGAGAACGGCCGGGTCGGCCGTGGGGTTCCCGGCGACGTGCGCGACTTTCCGCATCTCCTCGCCGCGGTCCGGGTAGTAGCGGGCGAACACCTCGGCGGATTCGGTGAGTTCGCTGGTGAAGCGGCCCCACCGGGGCATGACGAGGGTCAGCCCGGTACGGACGAGACGGCGGGCGAAGACGCGGCTGAGCCGCCGCCGTTCGTCGTCCGTGTCCGTTTCTGCGATCAGCCGCCGCCATCTCGGCAGCGCGTCGATCAGGTCCCCGTTGGTCTCGCGGGCCAGCAGCGTGTCCGGCCGGTAGCGGGGCAGTCGCTCCGCCAGGTCGGGGCCGAGCAGGGGCGTGCAGAGGCAGGCGACGAACCAGCCCATGTCGTACCGCTCCAGCTCGCTCAGCAGCACGGCCTCGCTGAAGATCAGCGTGCCCACACCGTCGATCTGCCCGAACTCGGCGTCGAGCGCGTCGCCGATGTGCCGCGCGTCCGTCCGGTCGGCCTCGGTCGGCTCCGCACGCAGGGCGAGCAGCACGTCCAGGTCGGACCGGCCGGGCCGGGCGGTGCCGCGCGGCACCGAACCGTACAGATAGGCGCTGTGCAGCCGGTCCTCGCCGAAGACCGCCGCCACGCGCGCGTGCAGCGCCTCCACGACGGGCCGGAACTCCTCCTGGACCCGGTCCAGGGACCCCTCGCGCTCGATGTACGGGTGACCGGCGCCCGGGTGACTCGTCATTGCCCACCGTCCCTGTTCCGCCCCACGGCGCGGCCGTGGGAGCGCAGTGACGAGGACGGGGCGCCCCCTCCGCAAAGGGGGCGCCCCGTCCTCGTACGTACGAGAAGCAGCCGCGTCAGCGCGAGCGCTTCGCGAGGCGCTCCACGTCCAGCAGGATCACGGCCCGCGCCTCCAGGCGCAGCCAGCCGCGGCCCGCGAAGTCCGCGAGGGCCTTGTTGACCGTCTCGCGGGACGCGCCGACCAGCTGGGCCAGCTCTTCCTGCGTGAGGTCGTGCACGACGTGGATGCCCTCCTCGGACTGCACGCCGAAGCGGCGCGACAGGTCCAGGAGCGCACGGGCCACACGGCCGGGCACGTCGGAGAAGACCAGGTCGGACATCTGGTCGTTGGTCTTGCGCAGCCGGCGGGCCACCGCACGCAGCAGTGCGGTCGCGACCTCCGGGCGTACGTTCAGCCAGGGCTGGAGGTCGCCGTGGCCGAGGCCCAGCAGCTTGACCTCGGTCAGGGCCGTCGAGGTGGCGGTGCGCGGGCCCGGGTCGAACAGCGAAAGCTCGCCGATCAGCTCACCGGGGCCGAGGACGGCCAGCATGTTCTCCCGGCCGTCGGGGGAGGTGCGGTGAAGCTTCACCTTGCCCTCGGTCACCACATAGAGGCGGTCACCGGGGTCGCCCTCGTGGAACAGGGCGTCACCGCGTGCGAGGGTCACCTCGCTCATGGAGGCGCGCAGCTCCGCGGCCTGCTCGTCATCGAGCGCCGCGAAGAGCGGGGCGCGCCGCAGAACGTCGTCCACGTGTTCTCTCCTTGTCGACCTGCTCAGGGGACCGTGGTCCCCATGATGCCGGACGGTAAAACAGTGCGATCAATCACTAAGGATGACTTACCGCAGGGCCTGGTCGTGCTTCAGGGGGCCGATTGGGTAGGCATCAGGCCGTGACCAAGGCGGATGTCGGTGCCTGCCTCTAGGCTGGACGGGTGTCCAACAAGCCGGTGAGAGCGCAGGTCAAGGGGGCTGGACAGGTGACAGCAGGCCGTAATTCCGCCGTGGGCGAACAGGCTGCGGCGAAGCCCAAGAAAGTTGCAGCGAAGCCCAAGAAATCTGCGGCGGCGCCGAAAAAAGCCGTGAAAACGGCCGGAGCGGCGCCGGCCACGACCGAGGCGGCCACGACCAAGCCGTCCACGACCAAGCCGGCCAGGACCAGGTCGGCCAAGCCCGAGTCGCACCTCGCCATGGTCCGGCGCGCCCGCAGGATCAATCGGGAGCTGGCCGAGGTCTATCCGTACGCACATCCCGAGCTGGACTTCGAGAACCCCTTCCAGCTGCTGGTCGCCACGGTCCTCTCCGCCCAGACCACCGACCTGCGGGTCAACCAGACCACCCCGGCCCTCTTTGAGGCCTACCCGACGCCCGAGGACATGGCGGCGGCGGTACCGGAGGAGCTGGAGCAGATCATCCGGCCGACGGGCTTCTTCCGCGCCAAGGCGAGGTCCCTGCTCGGGCTGTCCGCTGCGCTGCGGGACACCTTCGGCGGGGAGGTGCCCGGCCGGATCGAGGACCTGGTGACGCTGCCCGGAGTGGGCCGCAAGACGGCGAACGTCGTCCTCGGGAACTATTTCGGGGTCCCCGGCATTACTGTCGACACGCACTTCGGCCGCCTGGTGCGCCGCTGGAAGTGGACCGACGAGGAGGACCCGGTGAAGGTCGAGGCGGTGGTCGCCGAGATCTTCCCGAAGAGCGAGTGGACGATGCTCTCGCACCGCGTCGTCTTCCACGGCCGCCGGATCTGCCACTCCCGCAAGCCCGCCTGCGGCGCCTGCCCGATCGCCGCGCTCTGCCCTTCGTACGGTGAGGGCGAGACGGACCCGGAGAAGGCCGAGAAGCTGCTCAAGTACGAGAAGGGCGGCTACCCGGGGCAGCGGCTGAACCCGCCGCAGTCCTTCCTGGACGCCGGCGGCAAGCCCGCGCAGCCGATGGGAGCGGGACCGGCCGGAAAGTGACCTCGGCCGGGTTCCGGATTCCGAGAACGGCGGCGGAGTCCGGAACGATCGTGGCGGGGGCGGACGTTGGGAACGTACGGGGGTGGCCATGAGACGTACAGGCGCGGCAAGTACCGCGGCGGTGAGCGCGGTGAGCGCGGCGAGCGAGGCGTACAGGAGCACCGGGACGTACGAGCGCAGGGGGACGTACGAGAACAGTGAGACGCACAAGAGCAGCGGGACGTACGAGAGCAGGGCGGCGACCGGAGTGACGGCAGAGGCAGCACAGGACACCGTCAGCGACCGGGGCCTGCCCGCCTGGCTGGACCCGGTGGCGGCGGTCGCCCGCAGCGTCCGCCCCGAGCAGCTCAGCAGCTTCCTGCCGCCGGAGAGCGGGACCGGTCGGCAGTCCGCCGTCCTCGTGCTCTTCGGCGAAGGGGCGGAGGGGCCCGAGCTGCTCCTGATGGAGCGGGCGAGCAGCCTCCGCTCGCACGCGGGGCAGATTTCCTTCCCCGGCGGGGCCCTCGATCCCGAGGACGGCGATCCGGAAACCACCGGTCCGCTCCGGGCCGCGCTCCGGGAGGCCGAGGAGGAGACCGGACTGGATCCCTCCGGTGTGCAGGTCTTCGGTGTGCTGCCCCGGCTCTACATCCCCGTCAGCAGCTTCGTGGTGACGCCGGTGCTGGGCTGGTGGCGCGAGCCGAGCCCGGTCGGAGCCGTCGACCAGGGCGAGACCGCGAGCGTCTTCACGGTCCCCCTGGCGCACCTCACGGACCCGGCGCACCGGGCGACGAGCGTGCACCCGCGCGGCCACCGCGGCCCCGCCTTCCTCCTGGAGACCGGGCTGCTGTGGGGATTCACCGCAGGGGTGGTCGACAAGGTCCTGCACTTCGCGGGCTGGGAGCGGCCCTGGGACCGCTCCCGCGAGGTCCCGCTCGACTGGCACGCATGACGGACATGACAGGGTGGCGGGCGTGAACGTCCTGGACATTGTGTTGCTGGTCGCGGCGGTGTGGTTCGCGATCATCGGGTACCGCCAGGGATTCGTCGTCGGCGTGCTGTCGGTGATCGGATTCCTCGGCGGCGGACTCGTCGCGGTCTATCTGCTGCCCCTGATCTGGGAGTGGTTCTCCGACGGCTCGTCCCTCGGCGACTCCACGACCGGAATCCTGGTGGCGGTGGTGATCGTGATCGTCTGTGCCTCGGTGGGCCAGGCCTTCACCACCCACCTCGGCAACAAGCTGCGCAGACACATCACCTGGTCCCCGGCGCGCGCCCTGGACGCGACCGGCGGCTCACTGGTCAACGTCGTCGCGATGCTGCTGGTGGCCTGGCTGATCGGCTCGGCCCTCGCGGGCACCTCGCTGCCCACCGTCGGCAAGGAGGTGCGCAGCTCCAAGGTGCTGCTCGGGGTGTCCCGGGTGGTGCCGGGCGAGGCCAGCACCTGGTTCGCCGACTTCAGCTCCGTCCTCGCGCAGAACGGCTTCCCGCAGGTCTTCAGCCCGTTCTCCAACGAGCCGATCACCGAGGTCAAGCCCCCGGACCCGAAGCTCGCGGGCAGCCCGGTCGCGGCCCGCGCCAAGAAGTCGATCGTCAAGGTCGTCGGTACGGCGCCGGGCTGCGGCAAGGTCCTGGAGGGCACCGGCTTCGTGTTCTCCGAGCGCCGCGTGATGACCAATGCGCACGTCGTCGGTGGAGTCAGCGAGCCGACCGTCCAGATCGGCGGCGAGGGCAAGCTGTACGACGCGAAGGTCGTGCTCTACGACTGGAAGCGCGACATCGCGGTGCTGGACGTGCCGGACCTGCGGGCCGAGCCGCTCCGGTTCACCGAGGGCGACGCCCGCAGCGGCGACGGCGCGATCGTCGCCGGCTTCCCGGAGAACGGTTCGTACGACGTCAGGTCCGCCCGCGTCCGCGGCCGGATCAACGCCAAGGGCCCCGACATCTACCACCGGGACACGGTCCGCCGCGATGTGTACTCCCTGTACGCGACGGTCCGCCAGGGCAACTCCGGCGGCCCGCTGCTGACCCCCGACGGCAAGGTGTACGGCGTCGTCTTCGCCAAGTCCCTGGACGACCCGCAGACGGGGTACGCGCTGACCGTCGACGAGATCCGCAACGACATCAAGGCGGGCCGCGCCGCCAACCAGCAGGTGGACAGCCAGGGCTGCGCGCTCTGAGACGTTCTTCCGGAGACTGCCGATCAACCCGTGGGTGGAGGGCGAAAGCCAACCCACGGGTTGATCCGTACCGGCACCCCGAACTGAGAGGCTGAAGCATGCGACTGACGATCCTGGGCGGCGGCGGATTCCGCGTCCCTCTGGTGTACGGAGCACTGCTGAGCGACCGTGCCGAGGGCCGCGTCACCCATGTCACCCTGCACGACCTCGACCCGGCCCGCCTGGCCGCCATCGCCCGGGTCCTGACCGACCAGGCGGCCCGTGCCAGGGCCGAGGGCGTCCCCGACGCGCCCCCGGCACCCGAGGTCAGGGTCACCACCGACCTGGACGAGGCGCTGCGCGGCGCCGACTTCGTCTTCTCGGCGATCCGGGTCGGCGGGCTGGCGGGCCGCGCGGCCGACGAGCGGGTCGCCCTGGACGAGGGCGTGCTCGGCCAGGAGACCGTCGGCGCGGGCGGCATCGCCTACGGCCTGCGTACGGTCCCGGTCGCCGTCGACATCGCCCGCAGGGTGGCCCGGCTGGCTCCCGACGCCTGGGTCATCAACTTCACCAACCCGGCCGGTCTGGTCACCGAGGCGATGTCCCGCCACCTCGGGAGTCGCGTCATCGGCATCTGCGACTCCCCGGTGGGCCTGGCCCGCCGGGTCGCCCGCACCCTGGGCGTGGCGGACCCCGCCGCCGCGCGCGCCGACTACGTGGGCCTCAACCACCTGGGCTGGCTGCGCGGGCTGTACGTCGACGACCGCGACGTGCTCCCGGAGCTGTTCGCCGACCCGGACCGGCTGGCCTCCTTCGAGGAGGGCAGGCTCTTCGGCACCGACTGGCTGCGCTCGCTCGGCTCGGTGCCCAACGAGTACCTGCACTACTACTACTTCAACCGCGAGGCCGTGACCGCCTACCGGCAGGCGAAGCAGACCCGCGGCGCCTTCCTCCACGACCAGCAGGCGCGCTTCTACGACGAGTTGGCGGCCGGCCAGGACCCCGCCGACCCTGCTGCCCCAGCAGTGCGGGAAGGCGCCGCCTGGGACGCCTGGGACCGTACGAGGGCCGAGCGCGAGGCGACGTACATGGCGGAGAACCGGGAGGCGGCGGGCGCGGGCGAGCGCACCGCCGACGACCTGGAGTCCGGCGGGTACGAGTACGTGGCCCTGGCCCTGATGCGAGCCATCGCGCGCGACGAACGTACGACGCTGATCCTCAACGTCCGTAACCGCGGTGTGCTGAGCATCCTCGACGAGGCAGCCGTCATCGAAGTCCCGTGCGTGGTCGACGCGACCGGCGCCCGCCCCGTCGCGGTGTCGCAGCTCAGCGGTCACGAGGCGGGCCTGGTGGCCGCCGTGAAGGCCGTGGAGCGCTGCGTGCTGGCAGCGGGGGAGAGCGGGTCGGCGCAGGAAGCGGTCAAGGCCTTCGCCCTGCATCCGCTCGTCGACTCGGTCCAGGTGGCGCGCAGGCTGCTGGAGGGCTACCGGGGCGCACACCCGGGACTTGGCTACCTCAGGAAGGACTGACCAGGAGCGGGCCCGTCCGGAGAGGAGCGTCAGCTCCGCTGATGCCTCAGCCGCGCCGACACCCACCGGGCGCGTCGCCGGAGGATGCGTGGAATGCCAATCGCCTGATGGGAGTGGTGATGGCCCTCATCGTAGGGTCGTCCCCTCTCGTAGGTGATCGGCGCTGCGGCCGAGTGGCGGTTGCGTGCTGCGTCACCGTAGTCGTGCGTCCAGCCCATACCCCGACGTGTGCCCGGGGTCCAAGGTCGGTAATCACCTGACGGACCGCCAATTGGCCTATGCAGGAGGCATTTAGCTGTTCGTACGACAAGCGTTCTGCTGGAGGGCGCCTCCGGCTGGGCCCGTCGCACCGCTTCCCGGTCGACTACCGGTCCGGCTTCGGGTCCTTCAGCCAGTTCACCAGCTCGGTGGAGAAGGTCTCCGGGTCCTCCTCGTGCGGGAAGTGCCCGAGTCCGTCGAGCAGCCGCCACCGGTACGGCGCCTCGACGTACTCGCCGGAGCCCGCCGCGCTGCGGGTGCGCAGCACCGGGTCCAGCGACCCGTGCAGATGCAGCGTCGGCACCCGCACCGGCGCCTTCATCCGCCGGTTGAACTGGAGCCCGTCGGGACGCGCCATCGACCGCACCATCCACCGGTACGGCTCGATCGAGCAGTGCGCCGTCGACGGGATCGTCATCGCCCGCCGGTAGGCGTCGATCGTCTCGTCGTCCGGCTGCCGCGGCCCCGACCAGTCCCGGATCAGCCGCCCGGTCAGCGCGGCGTCGTCCGCGACGAGCTGACGCTCCGGCACCCACGGCCGCTGGAATCCCCAGATGTACGATCCGGCCCGCGACTGCGAGAAGTCCGACAGCATCGCCGAGCGCCAGCGCCTCGGGTGCGGCATCGACGAGACCACCAGCCGGCGCACCAGCTTGGGCCGCATCGCTGCCGCCGTCCACGCCAGGTACCCGCCCAGGTCGTGCCCGACGAGCGCCGCGTCCGGCTCGCCCAGGGACCGTACGACGCCCGTGATGTCCAGGGCGAGGTTCGCCGGGTCGTAGCCGCGGGGCGTGCGGTCGCTGCCGCCCACCCCGCGCAGATCCATCGCCACCGCCCGGAAGCCGGCGTCGGCGAGCGCCGTCAGCTGATGCCGCCAGGTCCACCAGAACTGCGGGAACCCGTGCAGCAGCAGCACCAGCGGACCGTCTCCCATTTCCGCGATGTGGAAGCGCGCGCCGTTGGCCGCCACGTCCCGGTGCGTCCACGGGCCGTCGATGCGTACGACGGAGGAGGTGGACGTCGGGGCCGGGGAGGAGGCGGACGAAGCGGAAGTACCGGAGCCGTTGGTATCAAGGGCGGTCATACCGATGAGCGTGCCACAACGGCCGTGTTGTCCTGCACCTGGCGGGGGTGCGGCTTCGCATTCCCGAGTACGGCGGCCGTCTCCTTGGCCGCCGCGGCGGCCTTCTGCGGGCCCCGGCCCTTCTTGGCCTTCTTCGCGAAGGCGACGCCGATCAGTGCGAGCAAGCCTGCGACCAGCACGTTCGCGGCGAAGGAGAGCAGGAAGCACCAGGCGAGGTGCCAGTCGCTCCACGCGTGGATCCCGTACGCCAGTGCGAAGCTCAACATCGGCAGCGAGAAGATCAGTACGGCGCCCGCCGCGCCGAACGCCCCGCCGCCGACCGCACCGCGCTTCACGTCCTGCCGAAGCTGGATCTTCGCCAGCGCGATCTCGTCGTGCACGAGCGCGGACATCTCGGTGGTCGCCGTGGCGACCAACTGACCGAGGCTGCGCTCGGCGCTCTCGACGCCGTGGGCGTTGCGGGCGGGGTCGCTCATCGCTCTCTCCCTCTTTTGTTCGAGCTTCAGTTCAAGCTTCTGCTCAAGCTCATCGGATCTGCAGTCAGATCATGCCGGACCGGCGCCGTCGTCGCGCGACGCCCCCGGCACATCGTCGTTCCCGCTACCCGCGTACAGCTCGGCCAGCCGTCGGTGCTCCGCGGCCTTCGTGTCGTAGATCTCGGCCATCCGCAGGTGGTAGTCGGGCTTGCCCACCTCGTAGATGTCCGGGATGCCGTCCATGTCTTCGTCGCGCTCTTCCTCGTCGTAGAGCGCACGGTACTTGCGGACCCGCAGTTTCAGCAGCACGCCGGACAGGATCGCGGCGATCAGTGAGCCGATCAGGACCGCCGCCTTGACCTCGTCGGCCAGTTCCAGGTCGTCGGTGAAGGCGAGTTCGCCGATCAGCAGCGAAACGGTGAAGCCGATTCCGGCGAGCGAGGCGATCGCGAAGACGTCCGGCCAGACCAGGTCGTCGTTGAGTTCCGCCTTGGTGAAGCGGGCCGCCAGCCACGTACCGCCGAAGATTCCGAGCGCCTTGCCGACCACCAGGCCCAGCACCACACCCAGCGTCTCCGGCTTGGTGAACACATCGGCGAGCGCGCCGCCCGACACCGAGACACCGGCCGAGAACAGGGCGAACAACGGCACCGCGAGGCCCGCCGACAACGGCCGCACCAGGTGCTCGATGTGCTCGCCCGGCGAGTGCTCCTCGCCCTCGCGTCGGCTGCAGCGCAGCATCAGGCCCATCGCGACACCGGCGATCGTGGCGTGCACGCCGCTGTTGTACATCAGGCCCCAGATCACCAGGGCCAGCGGTACGTACACGTACCAGCCGCGCACGTTCGCGCGCAGCAGCAGCCAGAAGACGGCCAGGCCGACGACGGCTCCGCCGAGCGCCGCGAAGTTGATGTCGCTGGTGAAGAAGACCGCGATGATCAGGATCGCGAAGAGGTCGTCGACGACGGCGAGGGTGAGCAGGAAGGCCCGCAGCGCCGACGGCAGCGAGGTGCCGATGACGGCGAGGACCGCGAGTGCGAAGGCGATGTCGGTCGCGGTCGGGACCGCCCAGCCGTCGGTGCTCCCGTCGCCCATGACATTCACGACGACGTAGACGAGGGCCGGGACCGCCATGCCGCAGAGGGCGGCGATCACGGGGAGGGCGGCGGCCTTCGGGTCGCGCAGTTCGCCCGCGACGAGTTCGCGCTTGAGCTCGATGCCGGCGACGAAGAAGAAGATCGCGAGGAGGCCGTCGGCCGCCCAGTGCTGGACGGACAGGTCGAGGCCGAGGAAGCCGGGCCCGAAGTGCAGGCCGCGCAGCGACTCGTAACTCGCTCCGAAGGTGTTCGCCCAGATCAGCGCCGCGATGGCGGCCACGAGGAGCAGGACACCGCCGACCGTTTCGGTGCGCAGGGCGTCCGCGACGTACGTCCGCTCGGGGAGCGGGAGCCGTCCGAGGAACTTGCTCTTGGTGGGGGGAGTGGGCGCGGCCACGGGTGAATACCTCCGGTCGGTGGGCAGCATGAAGCACATTGCCGACCAGACTTCCCGGCGCACCTGTTGAGTTTTGACGCGTTCCTGACGCGTGGGCAACTCTACCGGTGGTGCGCAAGGGCGTATCCGGCGATCTTCACTTTACGAGCGAAAAGGGCACCCGGCGCGGGGAGCGCGGGGTGCCCTTGAGCTGTTCAGGGGAGGTGCGGGACGGGTGGGACGACCGGGACTAGTCGTCGCCGCCGGCCGAGCTCGGCAGCTTCGCCTGGATCAGCCCCATCACGGACGCGTCGGTGAGCGTCGAGACGTCGCCCAGCTCCCGGTCCTCGGCGATGTCGCGCAGCAGCCGGCGCATGATCTTGCCCGAGCGGGTCTTCGGCAGCTCGGCCACCGGCAGGATCCGCTTCGGCTTGGCGATCGGGCCGAGCGTGGCACCGACGTGATTGCGCAGGTCGGCGACCAGGGAATCGGTCTCGGAGGCCGTGCCGCGCAGGATCACGAACGCCACGATCGACTGACCGGTCGTCTCGTCCGCCGCGCCGACCACGGCCGCCTCGGCGACCGACGGGTGCGAGACGAGAGCGGACTCGACCTCGGTGGTGGAGATGTTGTGGCCGGACACCAGCATCACGTCGTCGACCCGGCCCAGCAGCCAGATGTCGCCGTCGTCGTCCTTCTTGGCGCCGTCACCGGCGAAGTACTTGCCTTCGAAGCGGGACCAGTAGGTGTCGATGAAGCGCTGGTCGTCGCCCCAGATCGTACGGAGCATGGACGGCCACGGCTCCGTCAGGACGAGGTAGCCGCCACCGCCGTTCGGCACCTCACGCGCCTCGTCGTCCACGACCGTCGCGGAGATACCGGGGAGTGCGCGCTGCGCCGAACCCGGCTTGGTCCCGGTGACGCCCGGCAGCGGCGAGATCATCATCGCGCCGGTCTCGGTCTGCCACCAGGTGTCCACGATCGGGCACTTGTCGGCGCCGATGTGCTTCCGGTACCACATCCACGCCTCGGGGTTGATCGGCTCGCCGACCGATCCGAGGACGCGCAGCGACGACAGGTCGAACTTCGCGGGGATGTCGTCGCCCCACTTCATGAACGTACGGATCGCGGTCGGCGCGGTGTAGAGGATCGTCACGCCGTACTTCTGCACGATCTCCCAGAAGCGCCCCTGGTGGGGGGAGTCGGGGGTGCCCTCGTACATGACCTGCGTGGCGCCGTTCGCGAGCGGCCCGTAGACGATGTACGAGTGGCCGGTCACCCAGCCGATGTCGGCGGTGCACCAGTAGACGTCGGTCTCGGGCTTGAGGTCGAAGACCGCGTGGTGGGTGTACGCCGCCTGGGTGAGGTAGCCGCCGGAGGTGTGCAGGATGCCCTTCGGCTTACCCGTCGTGCCCGACGTGTACAGGATGAAGAGCGGGTGCTCGGCGTCGAAGGCCTCGGGGGTGTGCTCGGCCGACTGACGGCCGACGATGTCGTGCCACCACACGTCGCGGGAGTCGTTCCACGCCGTCTCCTGCTTGGTGCGCTGTACGACCAGTACGTGCTCGACCGTCGGGCACTTGGAGACGGCCTCGTCGATCGCGGGCTTCAGCGCGGACGGCTTGCCGCGCCGGTAGCCGCCGTCGGAAGTGATGACGAGCTTGGCGTCGGCGTCCTGGATGCGCGAGGCGACGGCGTCGGCGGAGAAGCCGCCGAAGACGACCGAGTGCGCGGCGCCGACGCGGGCGCAGGCCAGCATCGCGATCGCGGCCTCGGGGATCATCGGGAGGTAGACGGCGACGCGGTCGCCCTTGCGTACGCCCAGCTCGGTGAGGGCGTTCGCGGCGCGCGACACCTCGTCCTTGAGCTCCGCATACGTAATGGCGCGGCTGTCGCCGGGCTCGCCCTCGAAGTGGATGGCGACGCGGTCGCCGTTGCCCGCCTCGACGTGGCGGTCCACGCAGTTGTACGCGACGTTGAGCTCGCCGTCCGCGAACCACTTCGCGAAGGGCGGGTTCGACCAGTCGAGCGTCTCGGTGGGCTCGGTGGCCCAGGTGAGCCGACGTGCCTGCTCGGCCCAGAAGCCGAGACGGTCGGCCTTGGCCTGCTCGTACGCCTCCGCGGTGACGTTGGCGTTCGCGGCCAGTTCGGCGGGAGGAGCGAATCGACGCTCTTCCTTAAGAAGGTTGGCCAGGCTTTCATTGCTCACGACATCTCCCATTCCCAGGGCGTCCGATGTGTCCCCGGGACCTAGCTCATCAGTCCGGGGCCCTGGTGACAAGAGCCATCCGGAAATTGGTTTAGACCTATTGGGTCCGCGAGTTGCTACGGCGTGAGCTGCCGCGACGCCCGTACGGCCCCCTCCGCGGCGGTGCGCGAAGGGGGCCGTACGGACTCACGGACGTACACCCCACGGCCGTACCTCTCACGGACGTACACCCCGTCCACGGACGTACACCCGGAAAGGTTCAGGCGCTCAGGCCCTCCAACTCCGTGTGCGACGACGGTGCGATCCGGTCGAAGACCTCGCTGGTCTCCCCGACCCGTGCCCCGTCGACCAGCAGATATGCCTGCGCCTCGGCCACGTGGAAGTACATCCCGTGCAGTTCCAGCGTCCCTTCGGCGAGGCGGCGCCTCACTGATTCGTGCTGCCGCAGGTGCTCCAGCTGCTGGACCACATTGGTCAGGCACAGCTGCTCGACGGCGTCCGTGGGCAGCCGTCCGGAGATCCGCGCCCACGAGTGGTGACGGCTCTTCATCCGGCGCAGGCTCGGCGCTCCGTGCCGCAGCCAGCGGCGCAGCGGGGTGTTCTCGCCGCCCTCCGCGGGCCCGCTGAGCAGGGCCTGCATCGCGCCGCACCCGGAGTGCCCGCAGATGGTGATCGACGCGACCTTCAGTACGTCCACCGCGTACTCGATGGCCGCGGCGACCGAATCGTCAGCGGCCTCGGCACCCGCCGGCGGAACCAGGTTCCCCACATTTCGTACGGTGAAGAGGTCGCCCGGCCCGCTCGACGTGATCATGCTTGTGACCAGGCGGGAGTCCGCGCAGGTCAGGAAGAGCTGCGAGGGGCTCTGGCCCTCCCTGGCGAGGCGCGCCAGTTCGTCGCGCACCAGCGGCGCGGTGTTGCGCTGGAACGCGCTGAGCCCGCTGGCCAGTTGACGCGTACCGGCCGGGCGCGCCTCGGGGGTCGCGACGGGCGCGGTGTGCTCGTCGCAGTGGTGGTTGCGCCAGGGCGTCCAGGGGCGGCAGCAGGTGTGCGCGGCACTCGTCACGGGACCGGCGACCGGGATTCCGGACCTGCCGGTGACCTCGACCTTGCCGCCCTGTGTGACATGGCCGTCCTGCCAGCCCTGCAGCGCTTCGTACGCCGCGTGGTCCATGAAGGAGCCGTCCAACTCCACGACCGCATGCGCCCCTTGGGGCACCTGACTCAGCGTCCGGGTCAGCCGGGGAACGGCCAGGAAGGTCAACTGCCCGCGCGCCCGTACGTGATGGACGCCGTCGGCGGTCGTCTCGGTGACGATGCGGGTCTTGGCCAGCCGGTGCAGGGCGACGGCGACCGCGACCGCGATCCCCAGGGCCACGCCCTCCAGCACACCGAGCAGTACGACACCGGCGACCGTGGTGACGTACACCAGGAATTCACGGTGCTTATGGACATTGCGGATGTGCGCGAAACTCACCATCTGGATGCCGACCATCATCACCAGGGCGGCCAGCGCCGCCAGCGGAATCCACTCCAGTACGCCGACGAGCAGCCCGGCGGCGAGCAGCACCCACACGCCGTGCAGCACGGTGGCGGCCCTGCTGACCGCGCCCGTACGGACGTTGGCGGTGGAGCGGACGGCGCCGCCGGAGATCGGCAGTCCGCCGAGCAGCCCCGACACCATGTTGGAAATGCCCTGGCCGCGCAGCTCGCGGTCCAGGTCGGAGCGCGGTGCGGGCGGTGCGCCCGGCGCTCCCTGCCGCTCGGCGGCCAGCTTGTCCACGGCGACCGCGGACAGCAGCGACTCCAGGCTCGCCACCAGCGTGACGGTCAGCACCGCCGCGGCCAGCGCGAGCACCGGGCCCTGCGGCATTTCGGGAAGTGCGTGACTGCGCCAGGACGGCAGGTCGACCCGGGCGATCGAGGGGGCCGCGACGGCGGCGACCGCGGTGGCGAGCGCGACGGACGCGAGCGCGGCGGGGGTCTTGCGGAGGAATCTTCCGGTACGCCCCGGGAGGCGCGGCCACAGGATCAGCACGGCGATGGTGAGCGCGCCGATCAGGGGCGCGGCAGGGCCGAGGTGGGCCAACTGCGCGGGTAGCGCGAGGGCGTTGGCCGTGGCGGAGCTCTGTGGAGAGCCGCCGAGCACGATGTGCAGCTGGGCGAGCGCGATGGCGACGCCGATGCCGGCGAGGGTGCCGTGCACGATGGCGGGGCTGACGGCCAGGGCGTTGCGGGCGGCTCGGAGCGAGCCGAGCAGGATCTGCACCAGGCCGGCGCAGATGACGATGGCGCAGGTGGTGCGCCAGCCGTAGCGCTGGATCAGTTCTGCGGTGACGACGGTCAGTCCGGCCGAGGGGCCGCTGACCAGGAGGGGGGAGCCGCCGAGCAGTCCGACGACGATGCCGCCGACGGCGGCGCCGATCAGGCCTGCCGCCAGGGGCGCGTCTATGGCGACGGCCAGTCCCAGCGACATGGGTACGGCGATCAGGAACACAGTGATCGAGGCGGCGAGGTCGCCTCCCGCGATCTTGAAACGGGCCCGGTGGGGCTTTCCGTCCTCGCCGGACGGCGGGCTGTGCGGCCGTTGGAAGCGTGAGGCTCGGGTGGTGCGAGAGGTGTGGTCGGGACGAGTGGGTACGCAAGCAGACATTGCTCTTGTCTCCTCCGGGGCAGCGCGGTCGCGGAACAAGGGGTCGCGGCCGTGGATCACGGCGTGCAGCGGGGGACTCAAAACTCTCGGTAAACGAATCGTAATGCAGAGTAAAGATCTAGGTGGTTCTTTGCGGTCAAATGGGGCAATCCTTCACCCGAATTAGTGAATAAGCATTTCGGACGGCTTGTCGCATCTGTGGGTGTGTGGGTGCATGCGAGGTTTGCCGCGCCGTTCAGGCCGTCCCGGCCCCGGCCGCTCTGCACAGCCGATCGAGGAAGAGGTGGGCGGATGATGGCCGCCACGAAGAGAGTCACCTTCGGCGTCACCGCCGCCGCACTGTCCCTGACCGCCCTGGCGGGCTGCGCCGGTCAGGCGTCGGACCCGGCCGAGAGCAGACAGGGCGCGCACGGCGCCAAGAAGAACGCGCCCGTCGCCGCACCCAACAGCCCGGTCCGGCTGATCGGCGACGGCTCCACCGCGTACACCGGGGTGCAGCCCCTCCAGCCCGTACCGAAGAAGCTCGCACCCGGGCAGAAGCCCCCGCAGTTCGTGGTCTTCTCCTGGGACGGCGCGGGCGAGGACAGCCAGCGGCTGTTCTCCCACTTCCGCAAGGTCGGGCAGAAGTACGACGCGACGATGACGTACTTCCTCAGCGGGGTCTACCTCCTGCCCGAGGACAAGAAGAACCTCTACAACCCGCCGCAGCACTCCGCCGGGCGCTCGGACATCGGCTTCAACGACGCCAAGGGAATCAAGGACACCGTGGAGCAGATCCGCGGCGCCTGGTTCGAGGGCAACGAGATCGGCACCCACTTCAACGGCCACTTCTGCGGCAAGGACGGCGGCGTCGGCACCTGGTCGAAGGAGGAGTGGAAGAGCGAGATCGCCCAGGCCAAGTCCTTCGTCAAGAACTGGAAGTCCAACACCGCGCTGAAGTCGGCCAAGCCGCTGCCCTTCGACTACGAGAAGGAACTGGTCGGCGCCCGTACGCCCTGTCTTGAGGGCCGCAAGAACTTCATGCGGGCGGCGAGCGAGATGGGCTTCCGCTACGACACCAGCGGCGTCAACGACCAGATCTGGCCGGAGAAGCAGGGCCGCCTCTGGGACCTGTCGATGCAGCTGGTGCCGGTGCCGGGGCGGGCCTTCCAGACCCTCTCCATGGACTACAACTTCTACATGAACCAGTCGGGCGCGACCCGGGGCGACGAGGACAAGCACGAGTACTGGGGCAACCAGATGCGCGACGGCCTGGTGCAGGCCTTCGAGCGCTCGTACCGGGGCAACCGCGCCCCGCTGATCATCGGCAACCACTTCGAGTCCTGGAACGGCGGCACGTACATGCGCGCCATCGAGGACACCATCAAGACCGTCTGCACCCAGCGCGACGTGAAGTGCGTGTCGTTCCGCCAGCTCGCGGACTGGCTGGACGCGCAGGACCCGCAGGTCCTGGCCAAGCTGCGCACCCTGAAGGTCGGCCAGGCGCCGAAGACGGACTGGGCGGCCTTCCTGAATCCGGCCGCCCGGCCCGCCGCACACGCCCCGTCGGCCCCGGGAGCCCATACGGCCCCGGGAGCTTCGGGAGCCAAGCCGGCTGAGCGGCACTGACCGCCAGGCGTTCGTCGAGCACGAAAGGCCGGGTCGGCCCGGGCAGCCGGGGCAGATCCGCCGTCTGCGCCCCGGGCACCGTCCGGTGCCCGGGGCGCCTCTCGGGTTTCGGGGCGCTGCGCCGGACTCCGTCCGTCGGTTCCGCTGCGGGGGTGACCGGTGCGGGGGTGACCGGTGCGGTTGCGAGGACGTTGCGAGGACTGGGTGGCGCCGACGGCGGGTCGCTGCGGCAGCTACGCCGGCTGAGCGGCACTGACCGCCAGGCGCTCGTCGAGCACGAAGGCCGGGTCGACCTGGGCAGCCAGGTCGGCGCCGGTCTTCGCGTTCCCCCAGCTCTCCGCGTTCCTCAGGTGGAAGTGCACCATCTGGCGCGTGTAGCGCTCCCAGTCGCGGTGCGCGTAGCTGTCCTCCGCGGCGTCCTGGAGGACCTGCAGAGCTTGGCGGTTGTCCGCCTCCAGGAGCTCGAAGCGGGACGGGCGGCCCTTCTCCATGGCGCGCACCCAGTCCGAGTGGCCCATGGTGACCAGCAGGTCGTCGCCGACCTCCGCGCGCAGGAAGTCCAGGTCGTCCTGGCCCTGCACCTTGTTGCCTACGACCTTGAGCGCGATGCCGTAGTCCCGGGCGTACTCCTTGTACTGGCGGTACACGGAGACGCCCTTGCGGGTGGGCTCGGCCACCAGGAACGTCATGTCGAAGCGGGTGAACATGCCCGACGCGAAGGAGTCCGAGCCCGCCGTCATGTCGACCACCACGTACTCGTCGGGGCCGTCGACCAGGTGGTTCAGGCACATCTCGACCGCGCCGACCTTGGAGTGGTAGCAGGCCACACCCAGGTCCGACTCGGTGAACGGGCCGGTCGCCATCAGGCGGATCACGCCGTCGTCGAGGATCACCGGGCGGGCGCACGCGTCGTACACCGGGTTGTCCTCGCGGACCCGCAGCAGCCGGGAGCCCTCGCCGGGCGGAGTCGTCTTGATCATCGTCTCGGCGGAGGCGATACGGGGGTTGGTGCCGCGCAGGTAGTCCTTGATGAGGGGGAGGTGCGCGCCCATCGCGGGCATCGCGGCCGACTCGTCGTCCGAGAGTCCGAGGGCCGCGCCCAGGTGCTGGTTGATGTCGGCGTCGACGGCGACGACCGGAGCTTCGTTGGCCGTGAGGTGGCGGATGAACAGCGAGGACAGCGTGGTCTTGCCACTGCCGCCCTTCCCGACGAAAGCGATCTTCATGTTCACCAAGGGTAATCGCATGAATGCAGTGGGTGCGCACTGCAAGTGAAGAAGACCACTCCAAGGTGGGGCGTGGAGGGGTGTGCGGGAACGGTGCGTACGCTCCTTACTTATGAGTACGAACGCTGATCCGCTCGCGGCGCTGGGCGCGCTGCCCGGCGTGCCCGAGGCCGTGGATTCCGTACGCAAGGCCGTGGACCGGGTCTATGGGCACCGCGTCATGCGGCGCCGCAGCAACGAGATCACCGGGGAGGCCGCGCTGCGCGGTGCGCGCGGCTCGGCGGCGCTGTCGGGCGCCGACTGGGCGCTGGAGGAGGTGCGGCGGCGCACCGACTTCAGCGGTGACGACGAGGCCCGGGTGGTCGGCGGGGCTCTGCGGCTGACGGCCGAGGCCGGGCAGCTCCTGTCCATCTGGCGGCAGTCGCCGCTGCGGGTGCTGGCGCGGCTGCATCTGGTGGCGGCCGGCGGCGCGGGTATCGCGGACGAGCTGGTGGGGCGGCCGAGGCTGGCCGGCGAGCCGGTGGACGAGCCGCTCGTCGAGCTTCCGCTGCCGGGTGCGGGGGAAGTGGCGGGGCGTCTTGAGGGGCTGTCGCAGTTGATCATCGCCGGGGGTGCGGCCGCCCCCGCGCTGGTGACGGCGGCGGTGGTGCACGGTGAGCTGCTGGCGCTGCGGCCGTTCGGCTCGCACAACGGGCTCGTCGCGCGTACCGCCGAGCGCATCGTGCTGATCAACAGCGGGCTCGACCCGAAGTCGGTCTGCCCGGCCGAGGTCGGCCACGCGGAACAGGGCCGGGCGGCGTACGTCGCGGCGCTGGAGGGCTACGTGTCCGGTACGCCGGAGGGCGTGGCCGCGTGGATCGCGCACTGCGGGCGTGCGGCGGAACTGGGGGCGCGGGAGTCGACGGCGGTCTGCGAGGCGCTGCAGCGCGGCGCGGCCTGAGGCCTGTCGGCCGCGGGTTCGGCGGCCGGGTCCGGTGGCTGGGTCCGCGGTAATCGTGTCCGGTGGTCGGGTTCGGTGACCGTGTCCGGTGGTCGGGTTCGGCGGCCGGTTTCCCTGTCAGGGCAATCAGGGCAAAGAGATGCGGCGGTACCGGAATAGGTACCGCCGCTGGCATGTCCGCCGGGTTACCAAGCGTCCTCGGATTTTTGCCCATCAGGTCGGGATCTTCGCCCGTGGCCTGGTGCGGCTGGCCCGTAATCGACGGGTCGACGTCGCGTGGGTGCTCGGCTTTCATGCGCGGTCCGTGGGGCCGTAATGCGTAGAAAGGTGATCCTCTCGGATGTCCTTGGTCTCGCGGGCCGTTGAATCCTTTGTACTCCCGTTGGCGGGGAAGCGGAACCCCTGGAAACGCTTCTTTACTTTTACTCTCAAATACGGGCAAACAGTCAGCCGGTGACGGCGGTACGGCGGCGGCTCGCGTACCAGACGAGGCCGGCTGTGGCGGCTGCCGCTCCCACCGCTGCCGCCGCCATCAGAGCCGGGCGGGGCGGCATCGTGAGGGTGGGCAGTCGCTGCTTCAGCCGGACCGGGCGGCTGAAGACGAGAACCGGCCATTCCCGGGCGGTCGCCTCGCGGCGCAGCGCCCGGTCCGGATTGACCGCGAAGGGGTGGCCGACCGACTCCAGCATCGGCACGTCGGTCGCCGAGTCGCTGTAGGCGAAGCAGCGGGCCAGGTCGTACCCCTCGGAGGCGGCGAGGTCCTTGACGGCCTCCGCCTTGGTCGGTCCGTACGCGTAGTACTCCACCTCGCCGGTGAAGCAGCCGTCATCGCCGACGACCATCCGGGTGGCCACCACCCGGTCGGCGCCGAGCAGTTCACCGATCGGCTCGACCACCTCGGCGCCGGACGTCGAGACGATCACGACGTCACGGCCGGCGGCGTGGTGCTCCTCGATGAGGGAGGCGGCCTCGTCGTAGATGATCGGGTCGATCAGGTCGTGCAGGGTCTCGGCGACGATCTCCCGCACCTGCTGGACGTTCCAGCCTTTGCAGAGCGCGGAGAGGTATTCGCGCATGCCCTCCATCTGATCGTGGTCCGCGCCGCCCGCCAGGAAGACGAACTGTGCGTAGGCCGTTCGCAGAACGGCTCGGCGGTTGATCAGTCCGCCTTGGTAGAAGGACTTGCTGAAGGTCAGCGTGCTCGACTTCGCAATGACGGTCTTGTCCAGGTCGAAGAAGGCAGCGGTGCGGGGCAGCGAGCGGTTTTCCACGAGCCGAGCATAGGCGCCCACCATTCGGCGTACGCTGGGGCGCGTGGGTTTGCCTGAGAAGCCTCTCGGGTACACCATGGAAGTCACGGATCGTTCGCGACCGTGCTACCCCGGTTCGGCTCCTCCCCCCCCGAGTCGGACCGTGGCAGACGACCCCCGCTCTCCCCCCCGGCGGGGGTCGTCGCATGTCCGGATGCTTTTTCGGGCCCCTCGGCGGCCTCTGATCCGTGTGCATCGGGCGGGTCCTCTCTCTTGTTCGTGGCTGACGGCGATCCCTTGCACACCTTCAACTCGTCACTCTGCGTAGTTGTTCCGTTCCCCTTGGAAGTCACTGGTAAGGGCGAGCGGAATATTCACAACTGCTGAGTTGTCCACAGTTTTCGAGCAAGATCCACATGGTTTTCCGGATCGCTGCACGGTGATTCCAGCCGCGAAGTTCGCGGATCTCGGAATCGCTTGAGAGCGCAGTGAGAGGGGGCGGGGATCGTGGCTGGACCGATCACACCCGACCGGTTGTCGGCTGCCGAAGGGCGGCGGGGCGGACCGCTGATCGTCACCGAAGATGTGGAGTTGCTCGACGATCTGCTGAGATTGTGCGCCGCAGCGGGCGCGGAGCCGGAAGTTCATCACGGATTGCCGGATCGGCACGGAAGTTGGGAAGCGGCGCCGCTGGTGCTCGTCGGGGACGACGCGGCGGCCCGGGTGCGCGGAGCCGTGCGCAGACGCGGGGTGATGCTCGTCGGGCGCGACCAGGACGACCCGCTGGTCTGGCGGCGGGCCGTCGAGATCGGCGCGGACTACGTGCTGCGCCTGCCCGACGCCGAAACCTGGCTGGTGAACCGGATCGCCGACGCGACGGAGGGCGTCGGCCGTCAGGCACTCACCGTCGGGGTGATGGGCGGACGGGGTGGAGCCGGAGCCTCCACTCTGGCGTGCGCGCTGGCCGTGACGGCCGCGCGGGCCGGCCGGCGCACGATGCTCATCGACGGCGACCCGCTCGGCGGAGGACTCGACGTCCTGCTCGGCGGGGAGAGCGTGCAGGGCATGCGCTGGCCGGATTTCGCCTCTTCGCGGGGGCGGGTCGCCAGTGCGGCGCTGGAGGAATCGCTGCCCCACCTGCACGAGTTGAGGGTGCTGAGCTGGGACCGCAGCGACGCGGTGGTCATCCCGCCGGAGGCGATGCGGGCGGTACTGGCCGCGGCCCGCCGGTCCGGTGGGGTGGTGGTCGTGGACCTGCCGCGCAGGGTGGACGAGAGCGTGGCGGAGGCCCTGGCCCAACTGGACCTCGGGCTGCTCGTAGTGCCCGGTGAACTGCGGGCCGTGGCTGCCGCCCAGCGGGTCGCCGCCACGGCGGGCATGGTGCTGGAGGACTTGCGGACCGTCGTGCGGGGGCCGTACGCGGCCGGGCTCGACGAGGAGTGGGTGGCCAAGGCGCTCGACCTTCCCCTGGTGGGGGAACTTCCGGCCGAGCCGGGGTTGTTGGATGCGCTTGCGGAAGGGGAACCGCCGGGGAGCAGTGCGCGGGGGCCGCTGGCCCGGTTCTGCACTGCGTTCTGGGAGCGGGCGCTGGTTGGGGGTGTGGCCGGATGAATGCGACCGTGCTGTTGAACGCGGTGCGTATGCGCCTCGCGGAGAGCGGGGCCGAGCCGACACCGGCGCGGGTGGCTGCCGTGCTGCGGGAGCAGGGGCGGCTGCTCGGGGACGCGGAGGTGCTGGGCGCCGCGGACGAGTTGAGGTCCGAGCTGGTGGGGGCGGGGCCGCTGGAGCCGCTGCTCGCCGACCCTTCGGTGACCGATGTGCTGGTCTCCGCGCCGGACCGGGTGTGGGTGGACCGTGGGGCGGGTCTGGAGCTCGCTCCGGTGTCCTTCGAGGACGCGGCGGCGGTGCGCAGGCTGGCACAGCGGCTCGCGGCGGTGGCGGGCCGACGTCTCGACGATGCCCGGCCGTGGGTGGACGCGCGGCTGCCGGACGGGACGCGGATGCATGCCGTGCTGCCACCGGTGGCGGCCGGGTCGACGTGCCTGTCGCTGCGGGTCGTGCGGCCCAGGGCGTTCCGGCCCCAGGAACTGGTGGCGGCCGGGACGGTGCCGCCGGGCGGGGACGTGCTGCTGCGGGCGCTGGTCAAGGCCCGGCTGTCGTATCTGATCAGCGGGGGCACGGGAGCCGGGAAGACGACCTTGCTCTCGGCGCTGCTGGGGCTGGTCGGGGAGCGGGAGCGGATCGTGCTCGCCGAGGACTCGGCGGAGCTGCGGCCCGACCATCCGCATGTGGTGCGGCTGGAGTCCCGGCCGCCGAACCAGGAGGGCGCCGGGCGGGTCACTCTGCAGGACCTGGTGCGGCAGGCGCTGCGGATGCGGCCCGACCGGCTGGTGGTCGGTGAGGTCCGCGGGGCCGAAGTGACCGAGCTGCTGGCCGCGTTGAACACCGGGCACGAAGGCGGGTGCGGCACGGTGCACGCCAATGCGGCGGCACAGGTCCCGGCCCGGATGGAAGCCCTGGGGACGGCTGCAGGGCTCGACCGGGCGGCGCTGCACAGCCAGTTGGCGGCGGCCCTGTCGGTGGTCCTGCATCTCGCGCGGGATCGGGACGGCCGGCGGCGGCTCGCCGAGGTGCATGTGCTGGAGCGGGATCCGGCGGGGCTGGTGGTGACGGTGCCCGCGCTGCGGTGGGGCGCCGGCGGATTCGTACGGGAGCGGGGCTGGCCGCGGCTGCGGGAGCTGATCGGGGGTGCGCTGTGACGGGAGGACCGGTCGCGTATGCGGCGATGGTGTGCGCGGGGCTTGCGGGCTGGCTGCTGGTCGGCTGGGACCGGGGGGTGCGGCGGGCCCGGCTGGTCGTGGCCGGGGGCGTGGTGGACGAGCGGGAGACGCCCTGGGAACGGCTCTGGCTGCTGGTGCGGGAGCGGGTGCGGCCGGAGTGGCTGTGCGTGCCGGCGGCGGGGGTGGTCGCCGCGCTGGGGGAGTCGATGGTTCCGCTGGTGCTGGGGGCGGTGGCGGTGCCCCTGGTGGGACGGCGGCTGCGGGCGACGGAGTCGGAGCGGGCGCGCGGGAGACGTACCGACGAGGTGATCGCGCTGTGCGGGGCGGTCAGCGGGGAGCTGCGGGCCGGCAGCCAGCCGGGGCAGGCGCTGTGCGCGGCGGTCGCGGACACCGGCGTACTGGGGGATGCGGCGGCGGAGGTACTGGCGGCGGCCCGGTTCGGGGGTGATGTGCCGGAGGCGCTGTACCGGGCGGCGCGGGAGCCGGGGGCGGACGGGCTGGTCGGGGTGGCGGTCTGCTGGCAGGTGTCGGTGGGCAGTGGGGCCGGACTCGCCTCCGGGCTCGACCGGTTGGAGGCCGCGCTGCGGGCCGAGAGGGACCGGCGGGAGCAGCTCCGGGCCCGGCTGGCCGGAGCCTGGTCGACGGTGGCGCTGCTCGCGGTGCTGCCGGTGGTGGGCGTGCTGATCGGCAGTGCGATGGGCGCCGACCCGCTGAGGGTGCTGCTGCACACACCGCTGGGGCTCGGATGCCTGGTGGCGGGAGGACTGCTGGAGGCCGGGGGTCTGCTGTGGGCCCGCCGGATCGTACGGACCGGAGCGGGGGAGGGCGCGTGAACGGAGAAGTTGTCCACAGGCTGGGGGTGGTGGTGTGCGCTGCTGCGGCCGTGGGATGTCTGGCCTTTGCGGTCGCGGGCCGGAGCAGGGAACGGGAGGCGCGGCGGCGACTGGCGACGCTGCTGGCGGTCGAAGCGGCGGTGTACGGGGCGGGGCGGCGAGGGCGTTTCCGTGGTGGGGCCGAGTGGGTGCGGGGCTGGGGCGGCCCCGCGGGGGCTGTGGTCGCGGGATATGTGCTGGTGGGAGGGGTGTGGGGGTGCCTCGTGGGGGCGGTGGCCGCAGTGGGTGTGCGGCGGTGGCAGCGGGGGCGGCAGCCGCGGGGTGATGCGGCGGCGGAGGATGCTGCCGCAGGTCGTCAACTACCGCTCGCAGCCGATTTGTTGGCGGCCTGCGTGGCTGCCGGTGCGGGGCCACGGGAGGCTGCCGAGGCGGTCGGGGAGTCACTCGGCAGGCCGGTCGGGGAGCGGCTGGCCCGGGCGGCGGCAGAGCTGCGGCTCGGCGGCGAACCGGCCGAGGCGTGGGGGCGGTTGGCGGCGATACCGGGCGCTGCCGGTCTGGCCAGGTGTCTGGAGCGGGCGGGTGCCAGCGGGGCTCCGGCGGCCGGACAGGTCGGGCGGGTGGCGGACGGGCTCAGGGCGGAACGGGCACGCCGGGCCGAGGCTGCGGCGAACAGGGCCGGGGTGCTGATCGTCGTACCGCTGTCGCTCTGCTTCCTGCCCGCCTTCCTGGTGGTGGGCGTGGCACCGGTGGTGATCGGGCTGGGGGAGGGACTGCTGGCTGGTGGGTGAGGTGAGTCGGGGCGACGGGAAGCGGCCCGAAGCAAGATCCGAAGAAAGATCCGAATCGAGAAGTGAGCGGAATCAACGGGAGGTTGAGATGTGGAAGCGGATGAAGGTTCGGGGCTGGGGTTGGGGCTTGGAGCGGGTGCGGGTGCGGGCGCGGGTGCAGATGGCTGGCGACTCAGGGATGACGACCTCCGAGTACGCGGTGGGGACGATCGCGGCGTGCGCCTTCGCGGCGGTGCTCTACAAGGTCGTCAGCAGTGATGCCGTCTCGACGGCGTTGCAGGCGGCGGTGGAGAGGGCGCTCGATGTGCAGTTCTGAGGGGGCGGAGACAGAAGCGGTAGGGGCAGGGGCAGCTCGTCGTGGTGCTGACCGGGGGTATGTGACCGCCGAGGCCGCGCTGACCCTGCCGGTGCTGATGCTGTTCGGGATGGCGCTGGTGTGGGCGCTGATGGCGGCCTCCGCCCAGATCCAGTGCGTGGACGCCGCCCGGGCCGGGGCGCGGGCGGCAGCCAGGCAGGAACCGCAGGCGGCTACCGAGGCGACGGCCAGACAGGCGGCACCGGACGGGGCGAAGGTCGGGTTCCGGCGGGAGGGCGACCTGGTGCGGGTGCTGGTGGAAGCCCCTGTGCCGGGGCCCGGCCGACTGGGGCTGACGCTGCGGGCCGAGGCGGTCGCGCTGGCGGAGGAGACGGTGGGGGTGGGGGTGTGAGAGCGCGTGGCCGGAGGCCGGGGGTGTTCCGGTGGGGGAGGGCGGAGCGGGGTTTGGAGCGGGGGCCGGAGCGGGGGTCGGCGACCGTGTGGGCGCTGGGAGTTGTCGCGCTGCTCGGAGTGGTGTTCACGGGGGTGCTGGCGATGGGACAGGCGGTGGTGGCCCGTCACCGGGCCGGGAGCGGGGCGGACTTGGCGGCGCTGGCGGCGGCAGGGGAATGGGCGCGAGGGGAGGGATCGGCGTGCCGGAGGGCGGAGGAGGTGGCTGGGGCGCAAGGGGTGCGGGTGGTGGGGTGCGTGGTGCGGGGGGAGGTGGCGGACGTTTCGGTGGCGGCGGGGGTGGGGCCGTACGAAGTGGTGGTGAGGTCTCGGGCGGGGTGGGGGTCCGGGGCGGTGGGTGGAGGTGAGGGTGCGGGCGTGGTCGCGCCTGCGGCGGGCCGGGCCCGCACCCCGCCGCTGAGGCACGTTGCGGCTCCGCCGCGTGGCGCTGGTCGCGGGGCCGGGAGCAGCACGGTTCGTGCCGGTGGGGGCTGATGCCCGGGGCTGTGCCCTGCGTACGGGCTGTGCCCTGCGTACGGGCTGTGCCCCGCGCATGGACTGCGTCCGCGCGCTCTCAGGCGTCGGGCGGGCCGGGCGGGCCGGGTGCGTCGGATGGGCTGGAGGTGTCTGGTGAGTGAGGTGAGCCGGGTGGGCTGGAGGCGCCCGGTGAGGGGGGTGTGTCGGGGGAGGGGGTGCTGGTGGGGGCGGCGTTGAGGAGGGTGGTGAGGAGGCGGAGGGCGCCTCGTTTGTGGAGGGGGTCGTTGCCGTTGCCGCACTTGGGGGACTGGATGCAGGAAGGGCAGCCGGCGTCGCACTCGCAGGAGGCGATGGCTTCGCGGGTGGCGGTGAGCCAGGCGTGGGCGGTGTGGAAGCCCCGTTCGGCGAATCCGGCGCCGCCCGGGTGGCCGTCGTAGACGAAGACGGTGGGGAGCAGGGTGTCGGGGTGCAGCGGGATGGAGACGCCGCCGATGTCCCAGCGGTCGCAGGTGGCGAAGAGCGGGAGGAGGCCGATGGCCGCGTGCTCGGCGGCGTGCAGGGCGCCGGGGAGGATCTCCGGGGTGAGGCGGGCGGCGTCGAGGTCGTCCTCGGTGAGGGTCCACCAGACGGCCCGGGTGCGCAGGGTGCGGGGCGGGAGGTCGAGTTTGGTCTCGCCCAGGACCTCGCCGGTGACGAGTTTGCGGCGGAGGAAGGAGACGACCTGGTTCGTGACCTCGACGGAGCCGTAGTGGAGGTGGGCCGTGCCCCAGGGGACGGTGGTGTCGGTGGAGAGGATGGAGATGGCGGTGGTGTCGCGGGCGGTCGTGGAGTAGGGCGGGTTGGCCTCTTCGACGAGGGCTGCGGAGTCTTCCAGGTCGAGGCGGCGGACCAGGTAGGTGCGGCCCTGGTGGAGGTGGACGGCGCCCTCGTGGACGGCGGTGTGGGCGGCTTCGGCGTCGACCGTGCCGAGGAGGCGGCCCGTTGATTCTTCGACGATCTGGATGGGGTTGCCGCCGCCGCCCCGGATGTCGGCGAGGTCGGCGGCCCGTTCGCGGCGGGTCCAGTACCAGGACTTCCCCCGGCGGCGGAGGAGGGAGGCTGATTCGAGGGAGGGGAGGAGGGGGGCGGCGGCCGGGCCGAAGAGGGTGAGGTCGGCGGCGGTGAGAGGCAGTTCGGCAGCTGCCGCGCAGAGGTGGGGCGCCAGGACGTAGGGGTTGTCGGGGTCGAGGACCGTCGATTCGACGGGCTGGTCGAAGAGGGCCTCGGGGTGGTGGGCGAGGTAGGTGTCGAGGGGGTCGTCGCGGGCGACGAGGATGGCGAGGGCGCCTTCGCCGGTGCGGCCCGCGCGGCCGGCTTGCTGCCAGAGGGAGGCTCGGGTGCCGGGGTAGCCGGCGATGAGGACGGCGTCCAGGCCGGAGACGTCGATGCCGAGTTCCAGGGCAGTGGTGGCGGCGAGACCGAGCAGTTCGCCGGAGTGCAGGGCGGCTTCGAGGGCGCGGCGCTCTTCCGGGAGGTAGCCGCCTCGGTAGGCCGCCACCCGGTGGGGGAGCGAGTGGTCGATCGAGGCCAGGCGTTCTTTGGTGATGAGGGAGATCAGTTCGGCTCCGCGGCGGGAGCGAACGAAGGCAACTGTGCGGATTTTGTGCAGGATCAGGTCGGTGAGGAGGTCGGCGGTCTCCGCGGTGGCGGTTCGCCGGACGGGGGCTTCCCGCTCGCCGTGGAGGTCGGTGAGCGGCGGTTCCCAGAGGGCGAAGACCAGTTCCCCGCGCGGGGAGGCGTCGTCGGAGACCTCGCGGACGGGCAGGCCGGTGAGGCGGCTCGCGGCGACCGCGGGGTCGGCGGCGGTGGCGGAGGCGAGGAGGAAGACCGGGTTCGCTCCGTACCTCTCGCAGAGGCGGCGCAGGCGCCGGATCACCTGGGCGACGTGCGAGCCGAAGACGCCCCGGTAGGTGTGGCACTCGTCGATGACGACGTAGCGGAGGGCCTTGAGGAAGGAGGACCAGCGGGCGTGGGAGGGGAGGATGCCGCGGTGCAGCATGTCCGGATTGGTGAGGACCAGGTTGGCGTACTGGCGTACCCACTCGCGTTCCTCGACCGGGGTGTCACCGTCGTAGACCGCCGGGCGGATCGCGTTGCCGAGAGGGGCGGCGAGGGATTTCACCGCGCGGCGCTGATCGGCGGCCAGGGCCTTGGTGGGGGCGAGGTAGAGGGCCGTGGCGCCGCGGCCGTTGGGGGCCTCGGAGCCGTCGAGGAGGGTGGTGAGGACCGGGGCCAGGTAGGCGAGGGACTTCCCGGACGCCGTTCCTGTGGAGATCACCACGGACTCGCCGTCCAGTGCGTGCTCGGCACCTTGTGCCTGGTGGGTCCAGGGGTGTTCGATCCCGGTTTCGCGGATGGCCGCGATCACTTCCGTTCGGATGCGGTCCGGCCATACTGCATGGCTGCCCTCCCGCGGGGGCAAGTGCTCCGTATGAGTGATGCGAGCGGCCCGGCTCTCCCCTGCGGCGAGACGGGCGAGGACCTCGCCCGGAGACGGGGCCTGGGCCCTGCTCTGGGGAGGTCGTCCGGGACGGGGATTCTTGGCCATCACCGCCGAGTGTGTCACTGGCGTGACGGACAATGGTCCCAAGGCGTCGTGCTCGCCTGCTGGTAAGTGATTGAATGCGTTTCGCGGCTGGCGTTCCGTCCTCTGGCTCCGCCGGGGAGACCTCAGGGGGGCGGCCGCTCGATAGCAAGGTGCTGGAGGATCCGTGGACCTGTCCCTGTCGACTCGCAACGTGACCGGACCTGCCGGCGACCGTACGGTCGTCGAGGTCGGTGGCGAGATTGATGTGTATACCGCGCCCAAGCTGCGCGAGCAGTTGGTCGAGTTGGTGAACGACGGCAGTTACCACCTGGTCGTCGACATGGAGGGCGTGGACTTCCTCGACTCCACCGGCCTCGGCGTGCTCGTGGGCGGACTGAAGCGTGTGCGTGCCCATGAGGGCTCGCTGCGCCTGGTCTGCAACCAGGAGCGCATTCTCAAGATCTTCCGGATTACCGGACTGACCAAGGTGTTTCCCATCCACACCACGGTCGACGAAGCCGTCGCGGCCACCGACTGACGGCTTCCGGTCTCCGGAGGCAGAACAGAATCAAAGAGCAGTACAACGCGGGGTGCCGGGCTTGTAGCCCGGCCTCCTGCGGATGCACGCCCGTACGTCAAGGGGGAGCGCAATGGCCACCGTGGAACTCCGTTTCAGCGCCCAGCCCGAACACGTCAGGACGGCCCGCCTCGTGGCGGCCGCCGTGGCGCGTCGGGCCGGGGTCGACGAGGCGGTGCTGGACGAAGTCCGGCTCGCGGTGGGCGAGGCGTGCTCCCGGGCCGTGGGGCTGCACCGTACGAACGGCATTACGGCTCCGGTACGGGTCGCGCTGACCGAGGAGGAGAAGACCTTCTCCATCGAGGTCGGCGACGAGGTTCCCGGACCGGCCGGTTCGGTGCCGGGCGCGCGCAGTACACCGGAGTCGGTGCCGGGTGCTGTGGATCTCGATTCCGACGGTGAGGACGACATGGGCCTCGCCGTGATCAGTGGACTCGTCGACGACCTCGAAGTGGTCGGCGGGGAGAACGGCGGAATGATCCGCATGAGCTGGCCCACCGCTTCCGCGGTGGCGATGCCCTGAGGTCTCTGAGACCCCTGAGGTAATGCTCTTGCGGTATTTCCGTAAGCGATATTCGTGAGGCCCTGCTGAGCAGGGCCTTTCGTTTTTTCCCGGCCGTTTCAAAATCATTTCGAGAGATCGATTTCACTGCGGTCTGTTGAGATCAGCTTCCGCTACCTACAATCCGTCCACGTCTTGAGCTCTGTGCGTCAAGGAGGACGAATGGCGGGACTCTTCAACTCCCCACAGTCCGAACACTTCTCGAACCTCGCGGTTTCACTCACCGACAACAACCGGCTCATCGTGATCGTCATCGCCGCTGTCGCGATCGCCGCACTGATCGTCGCTCGCCTGCTGACACGGCAGGTACTGGCGGCCGACGAGGGCACCGACTCCATGAAGGAGATCGCAGCCGCCGTGCAGGAGGGCGCAAATGCCTATCTGATGCGGCAGTTGCGGACTCTCGGGATCTTCGCGGTGGTGGTGGTATTCCTGTTGCTGCTGCTTCCGGCGGACAACACCTCGCAGCGGATAGGGCGTTCGCTGTTCTTCCTCGTCGGCGCGATCTTTTCCGCGGCCACCGGATACATAGGTATGCGCCTTGCCGTACGAAGCAATGTGCGTGTCGCGGCGGCTGCGCGGGAAGCGACTCCTGCGGAGGGTGAGGCGGAGAAGGATCTCAAAACCGTCTCGCACAAAGCGATGAAGATCGCTTTTCGTACGGGTGGCGTCGTCGGCATGATTACCGTGGGCCTCGGCCTGCTCGGTGCGGCCGTCGTCGTCCTCGTGTACGCCGACCACGCCCCCAAGGTTCTGGAGGGCTTCGGGCTCGGTGCCGCGCTCATCGCGATGTTCATGCGGGTCGGCGGCGGCATCTTCACCAAGGCCGCCGACGTCGGCGCCGACCTGGTCGGCAAGGTCGAACAGGGCATTCCGGAGGACGATCCGCGCAATGCCGCGACCATCGCCGACAACGTGGGCGACAACGTCGGCGACTGCGCGGGCATGGCGGCCGACCTCTTCGAGTCGTACGCCGTCACGCTCGTCGCCGCGCTGATCCTGGGCATGGCGGCCTTCGGCGACGCGGGACTCGCGTTCCCGCTGATCGTTCCCGCGATCGGTGTGATCACCGCCATGATCGGCATCTTCGCCGTCGCGCCCCGGCGCAGCGACCGCAGCGGCATGACCGCGATCAACCGCGGGTTCTTCATCTCCGCCGCGATCTCGCTGGTGCTGGTCGCCGTCGCCGTCTTCGTGCACCTGCCGTCCTCGTACGCCGATCTGGAAGGCGTCGGGGACAAGTCGGTGCTCGGGCACAGCGGCGATCCGCGGATGCTGGCGCTGGTGGCCGTCGCCATCGGCATCGTGCTGGCCGCGCTGATCCAGCAGCTCACCGGGTACTTCACGGAGACGACGAGGCGGCCGGTCCGCGACATCGGCAAGTCGTCGCTGACGGGGCCCGCGACCGTGGTCCTGGCCGGCATCTCGATCGGGCTCGAATCCGCCGTCTACACCGCGCTGCTCATCGGGCTCGGCGTGTACGGGGCCTTCCTGCTCGGTGGTACGTCGATCATCCTGGCCCTCTTCGCGGTCGCGCTGGCCGGGACCGGGCTGCTCACCACCGTCGGCGTCATCGTCGCCATGGACACCTTCGGGCCGGTCTCCGACAACGCGCAGGGCATCGCCGAGATGTCCGGCGACGTGACCGGGGCGGGCGCGCAGGTGCTCACCGACCTGGACGCGGTGGGCAACACGACGAAGGCCATCACCAAGGGGATCGCCATCGCGACGGCCGTCCTCGCGGCGGCCGCGCTCTTCGGCTCGTACCGGGACGCCATCCTGGGCGCGGCGCGGAAGGCGGGCCTCGTGACCGGCGGCGAGGGCACCCCGGTCAGCCTCTCCATGGACATCTCGCAGCCGAACAACCTGGTCGGGCTGATGCTCGGCGCCGCGGTCGTCTTCCTCTTCTCGGGTCTCGCGATCAACGCGGTGTCCAGGTCGGCGGGGGCCGTGGTCTTCGAGGTGCGGCGGCAGTTCCGCGAGCACCCCGGGATCATGGACTACACGGAGAAGCCGGAGTACGGACGGGTCGTCGACATCTGTACGAAGGACGCGCTGCGGGAGCTGGCGACGCCGGGGCTGCTCGCCGTGATGGCCCCGATCGCCGTGGGCTTCACCTTCGGCGTCGGCGCGCTCGGCTCGTACCTCGCGGGTGCGATCGGGGCGGGCACGCTGATGGCGGTCTTCCTCGCGAACTCCGGCGGGGCCTGGGACAACGCCAAGAAGCTCGTCGAGGACGGGCACCACGGCGGCAAGGGCAGCGAGGCGCACTCCGCGACCGTGATCGGCGACACCGTCGGCGACCCCTTCAAGGACACCGCGGGCCCCGCGATCAACCCGCTGCTGAAGGTGATGAACCTGGTGGCGCTGCTGATCGCACCCGCCGTGGTGCAGTTCAGCTTCGGCGTCGACGCGAGTCCGTGGGTACGGGCCGTGGTCGCGGTCATCGCCTTCGGCGTGATCGTCGGAGCGGTGTACGTGTCCAAGCGGCGCGGCATCGTCATGGGCGACGAAGCGGGCGGTGACGGTGGTCACGGTGACGGCGGACACGGTGACGAAGGCAACTCCGGGGGCGTTCCCGAGCAGGCCGGACCGTCCGTGACGACGAAGGCGGTGCCGTAGCGAGTCTGGTAATGGCAGGTCAGAAGGCAGGCGGGCGACACGCGTTGGCGTGCCGTCCGCCCGCTTCGTGCGCGGGCGCGGGAGGGGGCGTGAGCCGTCTCTCTCCTGGTGCAAATGGCTTCAATACTGGGTGAATGGGATGCCCGACACGCGGTGGTAGCCCACTTGGCGTGTATGTTCCGGGGCCGAGAACCTTGGAAGGGACCAATCCGGTGAACAAGAAGCTTGCAGCCGCACTGTCCGGCGGTGCGGTACTCGTGATGATGGCGACGCTGTCCGGCTGCGGAGACGACGCAGAGGACAAGAAAGCGGAGTGGTCCAAGGCTTTCTGCCCGAAGGAGAAGACCGCTCTCGACAAGCGGAGCAAGGCCGAGCAGCTGATCGTCGCGACGGCTGCCGACGGCAAGCCCGAGGACATCAAGAAGGCCGATGTGGCGGCCTTCCAGCAGGTCGCGGAGTCGAACCGGGCGCTGGCCGAGGCGCTGCGCACGTCGGGCGTGCCGCCGATCGACAAGGGAGAGCAGCTCCAGAAGGACGGCATCAAGCAGCTTGAGGCGCAGGCCGCCGCGTACACCGCGCTGAAGAAGAAGGCCGAAGCCCTCGACCCGAAGAACGGCGACGCGTTCGCGAAGGGTCTGAAGGAGATCGGCGCCGACATGGAGAAGGCGGACAAGCTGCTCAGCAAGGCGCAGCCGACCTGCCAGAAGCCGAAGGACGGCGCGGGGAGCCCGGCCGCGGGCCAGTAGGGCCCGCCCAGTGGCGGGCCCGGTTCCGGGCGCGGAGTGGAGCGGGCTGACGGGCCCGTGGCCCGGAGCGGGCCGACGGATCCGCGGCCCGGGGCGCCGTTGCCGTGTCACGGGGGCGGGCCGCCTCCGTGGGTACGGCGATTGTCAGTGGCAGCGGTGACAATGGCCGGGTGAGTCAGACCAGCCTTTCCGCGCCCCTGCCCGAGTCCCTGCCCGCCCCCGAGAGCGCTCCCCGGTTGCGGGAAGCCCTGCTCGCCGCGGCCTTCACCGCCGACGGGCTGCTCGACCTGCTCGGCGCGCCCGCGTACAGCGCGCTGGCCCGCGGTGAGACCGTGCCCGCGCTGCGGGCGACCCGGACGACCGGGCCGCTGGAGACGCTGGTGCGGCTCTTCCTGCTCCAGGAGTCCGTGCCGGCCGAGCGGGCCGCCGGCGTGCTGCCGGTGGAGCTGTGCCTGGCCGACGGCTGGCTGGTGGCCGAGGGCGATGACGTACGGGCCCGGGTCGACGTGCGGCCGTACGGCGGGGACGAGGGCCAGGACTGGTTCATCGTGTCCGACCTGGGGCGCGCGGTCGGCGGCGCGGGCGGTGCGGGCACCCGCGAGGAGGGCGTCGTGCTCGGGGTCGGCGGCGCTTCCACCACGCTCGCCGGAATCACCGTACGTACGCCTGTCGGCGCCGCCCTCGACGTCGGTACGGGCTCCGGCATCCAGGCACTGCACGCCGCACAGCACGCGGTGCGGGTCACCGCCACCGATCTGAACCCGCGCGCGCTCGACTTCACCCGGCTCACCCTCGCCCTGTCGGGGGCAGCCGGCGCCGAACTCCTTGAGGGCTCGTTGTTCGAGCCGGTCGGGGGCGCCGCGTACGACTTGATCGTCTCCAACCCGCCCTTCGTCATCTCGCCCGGCGCCCGGCTGACGTACCGGGACGGCGGGATGGGCGGGGACGATCTGTGCCGCACGATCGTTCAGGGAGCGGGCGAGCTGCTGAACGAGGGGGGATACGCGCAGTTCCTCGCCAACTGGCAGCACGTGGAGGGCGAGGACTGGCAGGACCGGCTCCGCTCCTGGGTGCCGCGCGGCTGCGACGCGTGGATCGTGCAGCGCGAGGTGCAGGACATCACGCAGTACGCCGAGCTGTGGCTGCGCGACGGCGGCGACCACCGCACGGACCCCGCCGACTACGCCGCGCGGTACGAGGCGTGGCTGGACGAGTTCGAGGCCCGCAAGACCACCGGGGTCGGTTTCGGCTGGATCACGCTGCGCAAGTCCGCGGCCGCACAGGACGCGCCGTCGATCACCGTCGAGGAGTGGCCGCACCCCGTCGAGCAGCCGCTCGGCCCGGTGATCGTGGCGCACTTCGAGCGCCAGGACTATCTGCGCGGCCACGACGACGCGGCGCTGCTCGCCGACCGTTTCAAGCTGGCCGACGAGGTCGTGCAGGAGCAGATCGGGGCCCCGGGGGCCGAGGACCCGGAGTACGTGGTGCTGCGCCAGAACCGGGGGATGCGGCGGGCGACGAAGGTCGACACGGTCGGCGCGGGCTTCGCGGGAGTGTCCGACGGGTCGCTGACCGCCGGGCAGATCCTGGACGCGATCGCCCAACTCATCGAGGAGGACCCGGTGTTGCTCCGGGACCGGACGCCGGAGGCCATCCGGCTGCTGGTGGAGCAGGGGTTCCTGGAGCCGCTTGAGGAGGGGAGGGAATGAAGTGACGGCATTTGCCCGGTAAGGGGCTCTGTGTCGCCCCGGAGGCGCGGCTACCGTCGAGAGGGTGCGTGACGACGCACGTCGGCATGCACGGGAGAGCAGCGGTCTCGGGTACGCGGTCTCGGGGGAGGCGCCATGGCGGGCGGCACGCCGGAACGGGGCGGACAGCAGGGTGGGCAGCGGGGCGGACAGCGCATCGTCGCGGGCCGGTACCGGCTGGTGCGGAAGCTGGGCGCGGGCGGTATGGGGCGCGTGTGGCTGGCGTACGACCAGGAGTTGGCCATCGAGGTCTCCATCAAGGAGATCGTCATGCCGGAAGGCACGGACGCGGCCCCGGTCGACGACGGCGAGCGCGCCGAGCGGATCGCCCGCGCACGCAGCGAGGCCCGCAACGCCGCCCGGCTGCGCGGCCATCCGCATGTGGTGACCGTGCACGACGTGGTGGTGGACCACGGACTGCCCTGGATCGTCATGGAGTTCGTGCCGGACGCCGTCGATCTCCAGTCGGTGGTGCGGAGTTCGGGCCCGCTCCCGCCCGACGAGACCGCGCGGATCGGGCTCGCCGTGCTCGACGCGCTGGCCTTCGGGCACCGGATCGGCGTCCTGCACAGGGACGTGAAACCGGCCAACATCCTTCTCGCGCCGGACGATTCGGGCCCGTACGGACGTGTGCTGCTGACCGACTACGGGATCGCGCTCCAGCCGGGGTCGAACGAGCCCCGGCTGACGGCCACCGCCGGGATCCTCGGCACACCCGGGTACTTGGCCCCGGAGCGGGCGCGCGGCGACCCGCCGACACCCGCCGCCGACTTCTTCTCGCTCGGCGCGACGCTGTACTCGGCGGTCGAGGGCCGGGGTGCCTTCGACCGGCCCGACGACTACGCGATGCTCACCGCCCTGCTGACGGAACCTCCCGCTCCGCCGGTACGGGCCGGGGAGCTGCTGGGGCCGGTGCTGCTGGGGCTCCTGACGAAGAATCCGGTACGGCGGTCCGCGCCCGAGACGGTGGCGCGGGGGCTGGAGCGGGTACGGCAGGGGCCGGTGGCGGGATTCGGTCCTGTGCTGCCGTACGGGGGTGGAGGGACTGGCTCCGGTGGACCGCCGAGCGGGACGGTGCCGCTGGGCAGGGGGGTGTCCACACCGGGCGGGACGCCGCAGGGGAGTCCGTACGAGCCGCCGAATCCGTATCCGTACGAGCCGAATCCGTACGCGGCGATGGGGGTCGGCGGGCTCGGCGGGGGAACGCCGTCGACGCCGGGCACTCCGGTCGACGGCCCGGGCGTGCCGGGTGCGCCCGGGGCGCCGGACGGCGGCAGGCCGAAGCATCGGCGGGGCGTCGTGCTGGGGGCCGCCGTCGCGGCGCTGCTCGCGATCGGCGGCGGCACGTGGGCGGTGCTGGCCATCGGCGGGGACGAGAAGGGCGGGACCGGCGCGGGTGGGGCCAAGTCGTCGGCCGAACCGGCCGAGGCCTCGGCCTCGCCGAGTGATGCGGGCGGTGGCTCGGGCGAGCTCTATCCGTACGGCGAGACCGTCGGGCTGACCAAGCCGCTCGGGGTGGGCGACTGCGTCAGCACCGTGTGGTTCAGCAAGCCGTTCACGGGCCGGCCCAACATCGGGACGGCGGACTGCGCGACGGGCGTACCCGACGGGCAGGTGATGACGGTGGAGAAGTTCGACACCGCGCAGGAGGCGAAGCGGGACGGGGCCGAGCTGTGCCGGGGCCGGACCCGGTCCTTGGTGGCGGCGCTGCCCGACGCGGCGCCGTATGCGCTGATCCCGACGGCGCAGGGGTTCGACACGGCGGGCGGGCAGGTCGTCTGCCTGGTGCTCGGCCGGTCCACCGGGATCGGCAGTGAGGTGGGACGGTTCCGCGACACGGGGCTCGACCTGCCGGTGTCGGGGATGGCGGTCGGCGACTGCTGGACGTACAAGCAGCTCAAGGACACCTGGGCCGCGCTGCTGACCGACTGTGCGAATCCGCACACGGATCAGGTGATCGGCTCGCTGTGGGCGCCGGCCGGGATGGCGTACCAGCGGGCGGTCGACAACGCGAACAAGCTGTGCGGCAACAAGTTCGAGCCGGTCTGGGCACCGGGCGACAAGTTGTCCGTGAACGGCAGCATGGCGGGCGCGTCCGAGTGGAACACCGGTTTCAGGAAGGTCGTCTGCACGGTGGGCCGGGCGGACCGGAAGGCGGAGTCCGGGACGCTCTCGCCGACGGGCGGGTGAGGGACCCGGGGGCGCGGACGGACGACGGCCCCGCCGACGGGCGGGCGGCGGTCTCACGGACGGCGGACGGCGGGCGGCGGTCTCACGGACGGCGGTCTTACGGACGGCGGGCCAGGGGGTCCGGCCAGGGGCGCCAGGTGGTCCGGCCAGGGCTTCTTGCGGGGGCCGCGCCACCGGGCCCGGACGGACGGGCCCCGGACCCGTAAGGGGTGGTGTGTCGGTCCGGGCGGCAGGAATGGCGATTGTCGGGTTACCGTCTCCGAGTGGCCGTTGCGGGCTTTCGGGCTTTTGCCGTTTGACACGAGGGCGGGTTGTACCGTCACACTCCGCAGCGTTATGCGTCCGGCACAGCCGTGCCGGACGGGTATCGACCACCACTTGTGACCACCGAGTGTCGACCGGAGAGAAGAGCCAAGTTGTCCCCGACCAGCGAGACCGCACAGGGCGGCCGCCGACTCGTCATCGTCGAGTCGCCTGCCAAGGCGAAGACGATCAAGGGCTACCTCGGCCCCGGATACGTAGTCGAGGCGAGCGTCGGGCACATCCGCGACCTCCCGAACGGCGCCGCCGAGGTGCCGGACAAGTACACCGGCGAGGTCCGTCGCCTCGGGGTCGACGTCGAGAACGACTTCCAGCCCATCTACGTCGTGAACTCCGACAAGAAGGCGCAGGTCAAGAAGCTCAAGGAGCTGCTGGCCGAGTCGGACGAACTCTTCCTGGCCACCGATGAGGACCGCGAGGGCGAAGCCATCGCGTGGCACCTCCAGGAGGTCCTGAAGCCCAAGGTCCCGGTCCACCGGATGGTCTTCCACGAGATCACCAAGGACGCGATCCGCGAGGCGGTCTCGAACCCCCGCGAGCTGAACAAGCCGATGGTCGACGCGCAGGAGACCCGGCGCATCCTCGACCGGCTGTACGGCTACGAGGTGTCGCCGGTCCTGTGGAAGAAGGTCATGCCGAAGCTGTCGGCGGGCCGTGTCCAGTCCGTCGCCACACGTCTTGTCGTCGCCCGGGAACGCGAGCGCATCGCTTTTCGTTCTGCTGAGTACTGGGACCTCACCGGTACGTTCTCCACCGGACGCACCGGGGACGCCTCCGACCCGTCCTCTCTGGTCGCCCGCCTGACGACGGTCGACGGCAGGCGTGTCGCCCAGGGCCGCGACTTCAGCGCGGCCGGACAACTGAAGAGCGACGTCCTGCACCTGGACGAGGCGAACGCACGAGCGCTGGCCGCCGCCCTCGCCGACTCCTCCTTCGCGGTGCGCTCGGTCGAGTCCAAGCCGTACCGCCGCTCGCCGTACGCTCCGTTCCGTACGACGACCCTCCAGCAGGAGGCGTCCCGCAAGCTGGGATTCGGCGCGAAGTCGACCATGCAGGTGGCCCAGAAGCTGTACGAGAACGGCTTCATCACCTACATGCGTACGGACTCCACCACGCTGTCCGGCACCGCGATCACCGCCGCCCGCGCCCAGGTGACGCAGCTGTACGGCGCCGACTACCTGCCGGACAAGCCGCGCACGTACGCCGGCAAGGTCAAGAACGCGCAGGAGGCGCACGAGGCGATCCGCCCGTCGGGCGACCGTTTCCGCACTCCGGCCGAGACCGGTCTGACCGGCGACCAGTTCCGGCTCTACGAGCTGATCTGGAAGCGGACCGTCGCCTCCCAGATGAAGGACGCGGTCGGCAACTCGGTGACCGTGAAGATCGCGGGCCAGGCCTCGGACGGCCGCACCGCCGAGTTCTCGGCCTCCGGCAAGACGATCACCTTCCACGGCTTCATGAAGGCGTACGTCGAAGGCGCCGACGACCCGAACGCGGAGCTGGACGACCGCGAGCGACGCCTCCCGCAGGTCGCCGAGGGCGACGCGCTCGGCGCCGAGGAGATCACGGTCGACGGCCACGCGACGAAGCCGCCGGCCCGCTACACCGAGGCCTCGCTGGTCAAGGAGCTGGAAGAGCGCGAGATCGGGCGTCCGTCCACGTACGCCTCGATCATCGGCACGATCCTGGACCGCGGTTACGTCTTCAAGAAGGGCACGGCACTGGTCCCGTCCTTCCTGTCGTTCGCCGTGGTCAACCTGCTGGAGAAGCACTTCGGCCGGCTCGTCGACTACGACTTCACCGCGCGGATGGAGGACGACCTCGACCGCATCGCGCGGGGCGAGGCGCAGTCCGTGCCGTGGCTGCGGCGGTTCTACTTCGGCGAGGGCGAGGCGACGGGCGTCGCGTCCGACGCGGGCAACGGCGACGGGGACCACCTGGGTGGTCTCAAGGAGCTGGTGACGGACCTCGGCGCGATCGACGCGCGGGAGATCTCGTCGTTCCCGGTGGGCGACGGGATCGTGCTGCGGGTCGGCCGCTACGGTCCTTACGTCGAGCGTGGCGAGAAGGACGCGGAGAACCACCAGCGCGCGGACGTCCCGGACGACATGGCGCCGGACGAGCTGACCGTGGAGTACGCGGAGGAGCTGCTGGCCAAGCCGAGCGGCGACTTCGAGCTGGGTGCGGACCCGGAGACGGGCCGGCAGATCGTCGCGAAGGACGGCCGTTACGGGCCGTACGTCACGGAGATCCTGCCCGAGGGCACCCCGAAGACGGGCAAGAACGCGATCAAGCCGCGGACCGCTTCGCTGTTCAAGTCGATGTCGCTGGACACGGTGACGCTGGCGGACGCGCTGAAGCTGATGTCGCTGCCGCGAGTGGTGGGTGTCGACGCGGAAGGTGTCGAGATCACCGCGCAGAACGGGCGGTACGGGCCGTACCTCAAGAAGGGGACGGACTCGCGCTCGCTGGAGACCGAGGACCAGCTCTTCGCCATCACGGTGGAGGAGGCGCTGGCGATCTACGCCCAGCCGAAGCAGCGCGGGCGGGCCGCCGCCAAGCCGCCGCTGAAGGAGCTGGGCACGGACCCGGTGAGCGAGCGTCCGGTGGTGGTCAAGGACGGCCGTTTCGGTCCCTATGTGACCGATGGGGAGACGAACGCGACGCTGCGGTCCGGCGACAGCGTGGAGGAGATCACGCCCGAGCGCGGGTACGAGCTCCTGGCGGAGAAGCGGGCCAAGGGGCCGGCGAAGAAGACGGCCAAGAAGGCGGCAAAGAAGGCTCCGGCGAAGAAGGCTGCCGCGAAGAAGACGGCGGCCAAGAAGACGGCTTCTTCTACGGCGGCGAAGAAGACCGCTGCCGCGAAGAAGGCGCCGGCGAAGAAGGCTCCTGCCAAGAAGGCGGCGGCGGCTTCCGAGTAGTCGGGGCGTTGGGTTGGGCGGTCGCGCGGGCGTGCGGTCGTGAGGGGGCGGCTCCGCGTGGGGGCCGCCCCCTTGCCCACCCGTTCCGCCCCAGGGGGCGGCCCCTGTGCCCAAGGGGGCTAGGGGCGTAACTCCAGCCCCGTCCACACGTCAGTTCGAGTGCCCGCGCATGCGCCCCCGGCACTGCGGATAGGCTGGCGGGATGACGCGAGCCGAGCAGCCAACGGTCGTGAGCCCCACCTCCGACGCACTAGCCGCAGACTCACGCGAGCGAGCCGTACGGGCTCTTCTGCGCCATCAGCCGCTGAAACGGCTGTGGAGCGCACAGCTCGTCGGTGGTGTCGGGGATGCTCTCGCCCTTCTTGTCCTCCTCCTGCTGACGCTGGAGGCATCAGGCCTCCGGGATGTCTTCGGTGGTGACTACCGGGCCGACGCCTTCGCCGTGGCCTCCGTGTTCGGTGCGCGCATTCTCGCGACGCTGCTGTTCGGTGCCGTACTGCTCGGTCCCGTTTCCGCGCTCGTCGCGCCCGGCGGGCCGCTGGACCGGCGCTGGGCGATGCTCGCCGCCGACGGTGTGCGGCTCGCGCTGCTGGTGATCGCCCCCCTGTGGGTGGTCTGGCTGCCGGGCAAGGCGACGGCGATACTGCTGGTGACCGTGTTCGTGATGGGGGTCGCCGAGCGGCTCTGGACCGTGGCGCGCGAGAGCGCGGCCCCGGCGCTGCTGCCCGCGCCGCCCATAGAGGGCGCTGCGGTACGACCGCTTCCCGATCACCTCGACGCGCTGCGGAGGCTGTCCCTCCGTACGAGCTTCGCGGCGATCCCGCTGGCCGCCGCCGCGCTTCTCGTCGCGGTACTGCTCGCGCGGCTGCTCGGTACCGGCATCGGCTGGTTCGCGCACCACCAGGCGGCGCTCGGGTCGTATCTCGCGGCGGGGCTCTTCGCCGCTTCCGTCTCCACGCTCGTACTGCTGGAACTGCCCGACGTGCTGACGCCGCGTGCCCGTTCCCCGCTGGAGGGCCTGCGGCGTCCCACGACCGGGAACGGGCCCGACAAGGGGCGTACCGGAGCGATTCCGCTTCTTGTTCTGGCGGGTGCTGCCGTCACGATGTCGGTCGCTGCCGCCGGAGCCGTCTCCGTACTGCACGTGCGTGATCTCGGACGCGGGCCCGCGGTGTTCGCGCTGCTCGTGCTCGCCCTCGCGGCGGGCGTGGGCATCGGCATCCGCAGTGCCGCCAAGATCCTTCCGGCGCTGTCGCGGCGTCGGCTGCTCGCCCTCGCGATCGCCGTCACCGGGGTCGCGCTGCTGGCCATGGGGCTGGTCCCGGACACCACCACCGTGCTGCTGCTCGCGCTCCTCGCGGGCGTCGCTGCGGGCGTCGCCGCGAACACCGGGCACACCCTGCTCGACCTGGAGACCGAGGACTACCGCCGGGCCCGCACGACGGAGCACCTGCAGGCGGTCGTACGTGTCTGCGGCGCGCTCGGCGTGCTCGCGGGGCCGCTGCTGGCCGCCGCGATCGGCCTGCACCGGCTGGAGAGCGGAAGCGTCGTCTTCGTACAGGGCGGCGGGGCCGCGTACACGTTGATGCTGGTCGGAGCGTTGCTGCTGCCCGTGGCCGCGCTCGTGCTCGCGAAGGCGGACGACCGTCAGGGAGTGCCGCTGCGGCGCGATCTGCGCGAGGCGATCCGTGGCGGGGAGCCCGCGCAGGCGCCGTCCGCGACCGGCTTCTTCATCGCCCTGGAGGGCGGTGACGGCGCGGGGAAGTCCACCCAGGCCAAGGCGCTCGCCGACTGGATAAGGGCCAAGGGCCACGAGGTCGTGGTGACGCGGGAGCCGGGTGCGACGCCGATCGGCAAGCGGCTGCGGTCGATCCTGCTGGACGTGTCGAGCGCGGGACTCTCGAACCGTGCGGAGGCGCTGCTGTACGCCGCGGACCGTGCGGAGCACGTGGATTCGGTCGTACGGCCCGCGCTGGAGCGCGGCGCGGTCGTCATCAGCGACCGGTACATCGACTCGTCTGTGGCGTACCAGGGTGCGGGCCGGGATCTGGCTCCGACGGAGATCGCGCGCATGTCGCGGTGGGCCACCCACGGTCTCGTACCGCATCTGACGGTTCTGCTGGACGTGTCGCCGGAGACGGCGCGCGAGCGCTTCACCGAGGCGCCGGACCGGCTGGAGTCGGAGCCGCCGGAGTTCCACGCGCGCGTGCGGGCCGGATTCCTGACACTGGCGGCGTCGGACGCGAGCCGCTATCTGGTGGTGGACGCGGGCCAGGAGCCCGAGGCGGTGACCACGGTCGTACGCCACCGGCTGGACCGGATGCTGCCCATGTCCGAGCAGGAGATCGCCGCCCAGGAAGCCGCCCGCAAGGCCGCCGAGGAGGAGGCGCGACGCCTCGCCGAGGAGGAGGCCGCGCGCAAGGCCGAGGAGGAGCGGCTGGAGCGCGAGCGGCAGGAACACCTCGCCCGGCTGCGTGCCGAGGAGGAGGAGCGCAAGCGCCGCGAGATCGAGGAGGCGCGGCTGCGCGAGGCGGAGCGGCAGGCCGAGGAGGCCCGTCAGCGCGCCGAGGAGGCGCGCAAGCAGGCCGAGGAGGAGCGGGTGCGCCGCGAGGCCGAGGCCAAGGCACGGGCGGCGGAGCAGGAACGGCTCCGCAAGCAGGCCGAGGAGGAGGCCAGGCTGCACGCGGAGGCGGAGGAACGCCGCCGCGAGAAGCAGCGCAAGGCGGAAGAGGCGCTGCTGAGGGCAGAGGAGGCGCGGGCGGCCGCGACGGCGGCATCGGCGGCCTCCGCGGCGGCGGCCGCCGTGCGGGTGCCGGAGCCCGACAACGAGACGACGCTGCAGACGCCGGTCGTACGGCTGAACCTGACGAAGGCGGACGAGACGCCGGGCACGGCGGACGGTCGTACGCCGGACGGTCGTACTCCGGAGGGGCGCACTCCGGACGGTCGTACTCCGGACGGTCGTACTCCGGAAGGGCGCACGCTGGACGGGCGCACTCCGGACATGGCGGAGACGGCGGTGCTTCCGCAGGCGCCGAAGCCTTCGGGCGGCGGGGCGGCGGACGAGACGGCTGTGCTTCCGGCGGTGCGGGACGAGGGCGCCGGTACGGGCTCGGGCCCGGGCGCTCGTACGGCCGCTGGTGCAGGCGCGGGCTCGGGTGCGGCCGATCGGGTTCCGCCGGGGTTCTTCCGCGACGAGGCGGGGGAGGTCCGGACGCAGGAGCTTCCCCAGCTCGACCCGGACAATCCGGGAGGCGGCGGGTCGGAGCGCTCCGACCGGGACCGGCCGCGTCGGCGGTCGGACTGGGCGGAGGAGACGCCGCTGGACGATCTGCCGTCGCTGGCGGACGAGCTGCTGGGCGGGCAGGACGAGGCGGACGAGGGTCGGGGCAAGGGCCGGGGCAAGGGCCGCCCCTGACGGGGAGGGGTTCGAGCCTCTCCCACCTCCCACCTCCCACCTGCCACCTCCCATCTCCTACCTCACCGGTCCACCGGTCACCTCCACCGGTCACCGTTGTCAGTGGTGTCGCCCACAATGGAGACCGGGCCCCCGTACCGGGGCCGTCAGGGTGTGAGGTGGGAGCGGTATGACCGTATGGGACGACCTGGTCGGGCAGGAGCGCGTCCAGGAGCAGCTGGCCGGTGCGGCCAGGGACGCCGATGCGCAGGTCACCGCCCAGTCGGCGGGCGAGTCCGGCGCCGACGCGTCGAAGATGACGCACGCCTGGCTGTTCACCGGCCCGCCCGGCTCCGGCCGTTCGACCGCCGCCCGCGCCTTCGCCGCCGCCCTCCAGTGCACCAGCCCCGACCGTGCGATGGGCGGCATCCCCGGCTGCGGGTTCTGCGACGGCTGCCACACCACCCTCGTCGGGACGCACGCCGACGTGGAGATCGTCCGCACCGATCTCCTCTCCATCGGCGTGAAGGAGACCCGCGACCTGGTCCGCCGCGCTCAGCTCTCCCCGGCGGTCGGCCGGTGGCAGGTCATCGTTCTGGAGGACGCCGACCGCCTCACCGAGGGCGCGGGGAACGTACTGCTGAAGGCCGTCGAGGAGCCCGCCCCCCGCACGGTCTGGCTGCTCTGCGCGCCCTCCCTCGAAGACGTGCTGCCGACGATCCGCTCCCGCTGCCGCCACCTCACGCTCAGCACGCCGTCCGTGACGGCCGTCGCCGACGTTCTCGTACGGCGCGACGGCATCGACCCCGAAGCGGCGATGACCGCAGCCCGCGCCACCCAGGGCCACATCGGCCGCGCCCGCCGCCTGGCCACGGACGAGCGCGCCCGCAACCGCCGGGCCACGGTCCTCCGCCTCCCCCTCCGCGTGGACGACATCGGCGGCTGTCTCAAGGCCGCCCAGGAACTGGTCGACGCGGCGGGCGAGGACGCCAAGCAGGTCGCGGAGGAGGTCGACGAGAAGGAGACCGAGGACCTCAAGGCGGCCCTCGGCGCGGCGGCCGGCGGCCGGATGCCGCGCGGCACGGCGGGTGCGATGAAGGAGCTCGCCGACCGGCAGAAGCGCCGCTCCACCCGTACCCAGCGCGACAGCCTCGACCTCGCCCTCACGGACCTGACCGGCTTCTACCGCGACGTCCTCGCCCTTCAGCTCGGCTCGTCGGTGGCCCTCGCCAATGAGGACGTACGGGAATCCCTGGACCGCATCGCCCGCGACTCCACGCCCGAGCGCACCCTCCGCCGCATCGAGGCGATCATCGCCTGCCGCCAGGCCCTGGACCGGAACGTGGCACCGCTGCTGGCCGTCGAGGCGATGGCGGTGTCACTGCGGGCGGGCTGACAAGGGGAGCTGGGGGAGAGTCGGGGGGACAGTCGGGGGAAGCAGTACGGCCGTGCAGTCCTGCCGGGCCGCGGGGCTCAGCAGGGGGCCGAACCCGGTGAACAGGTTCAGGAGGTCTGCTCCCCAGCGCTTGCGGAAGGCGTCGTCGATGCGCGCGATGTCGAGTTCGTTGGCCGCGGTGAGTTCCGCGAGGTCCCGCCTCTCCTGGAGGGCGGGGGTGCGGATGAGGCCGGTGAACCTGTCCGTGAAGCGCATGGCCGGGTCCGTGAGCACGGGGTACGTGGCCCGCCTGTCGCAGCTCGCGTAGAAGTAGACGACGGCCTCGGCCTCGGGGCCGATCACGGCCTCCAGAGGCCCGCGCCGGTCGGGCGGCAGCAGGACGGGGGCGAAACCGTCGGTGCCGTAGAACGCGTGGCACAGTCCCGCGAGTTGCAGTGCGGGCCGGGCACCCCAGCGGGCGAGCTGTTGGCGTACGCGCTCCAGGTGGGACAGCAGGGTGCCGCCCGGGTGGTCGAGGGCGTCGGCACCGTGCTCGCGCAGGAGTCGTAACGCGGCGCGGGCGGTCCGGTCGGTGTGTCCGGTGTCGGGGCTCATCGGTGACTTCCTTTCGGGCGGCCGGAGTTCACACGGCCACGGATGCGGCAGCGGATGCAGCTGCGGATGCGGCTGCACCGAGGCCGATGACCATCCGCACCCAAGCCCTCGGGCGGGGTCGGCACCCGGCAAGCCCCCGCACACCGTCCGGAGCGGTGCGGGGAAGCCGGCCGGGTTGCCGCCTTGGGCCCGGAAAAGATCGTCCCGCCTGCCCAATACTCAAGTCAATCCTCGGGTTTCCTTGCCCACCTCCAAGCTGTAGCTTCAGCTTCCATGACCCTCGACGACCTCCGCGTCTTCGTCGCCGTGTGCCGCAGCGGCAGCCTCAGCGCCGTCGCCCGCGAGCTGTGCTGCACGCAGTCCGCGGTGAGCCAGCACATCAAGCGGCTGGAACGGGAGACCGGCATCGCGCTGCTGGAGCGCCATCCGCGCGGAGTGGTGCCCACCCCGGCCGGGCAGCTCCTGCACAGCGCGGCGGCCGGCGGCCTCGGTGACATCGACCACGCCCTGCGCCGCCTGCGGGACCTGGTGCACGGCGAGGGCGGCTCGGTGCGGGTCACCACCGGCGCGACCACGGTCCGCCACTTCATGTCCGATGCCGTGGTCGCCTTCCGAGGTCAATTCCCGCGCGTCAGCCTGGAGTTCCGGACCACGCACTCCAGCCGCAGCTGCTTCGACGCGCTCCTCGCGGGCGGCCTCGACCTGGCCTGGATCACCCTGGGCGAGCCGGTCCGCGGCATCGAGCAGCGCCCCGTCGTGGAGCTGCCCTGGGTGCTCGCCGTCGCCGCCGACGATCCGCTCGCCGCCAAGTCCCGTATCGACATGGCCGACTTGGCGGACGTACGGCTGATCGGCCTGCCCGAGAACGCCACTTCCCGCTCCCGCCTGGACGCCTGGTTCGCGGCGTCCGGCATCGAGCCGACCTCCGACACCAGCGTCGCCGACTGGGACACCGCGATCCTGCTGGCCGAACTCGGCCTGGGGCACGCGATCGTCCCCGACCTGCCCGGCTGGCACGGCCCCGCCCACCCCCACCTGCGGTTGATCCCCGTCCCCGAACTGCCCACCCTCTGGACGGGCTGGGCCGTGCGCCGCTGGGAAGCGCTGTCCCCGCTCGCCCGCGCCTTCGCCGACACGGTGGAGGCGAGCTGCGACGAGGTCTTCCCGTCGTGCGGCGAGGTCTTGCCGTCGTGACGTGAGGTCTTGCCGCCCTGAGGCGAGGTCTTCCCGTCGTGCGGCGAGGCCTTCCCGTCCGGCCCCGCCGCGAGTCCCGGAGCGACCCACGGTTGACCGCCTCACTCGTACGGGCAACTCCGCGCACCCGAGGCGCACCCCAAGTAACAATCCCACTACGCTCCGGGCATGGATACCAGGCGCCTGCTCCTCACCTCCGCCACCCTGTTCGCCACGACCGGCCTCCTGATCGGCTCCTCCGGCTGCTCGTCCGGCTCGACGTCGTCCCCGTCGCCGAGCCGCACCGTGTCCACCTCCGTGCAGGGCAAGGTCCAGGGCGTGGACCGCGCCGCCCTCGCCCCGTACTACTCCCAGAAGCTGTCCTGGCGGGAGTGCGGCGTCCCCGGCTTCGAGTGCTCGACCATGAAGGCGCCGCTCGACTACGCCAAGCCCGGTGACGGGAACGGCGGCAGTGGCGACATCAAGCTCGCCGTCGCCCGCAAGAAGGCCACCGGCCCCGGCAAGCGCATCGGATCGCTGCTGGTCAACCCGGGCGGACCGGGCGGTTCCGCGATCGGCTACCTGCAGGCGTACGCGGGCATCGGCTACCCGGCTCCCGTCCGCGCCCGCTACGACATGGTCGCCGTCGACCCCCGCGGCGTCGCCCGCAGCGAGCCCGTCGAGTGTCTGACGGGACCCGAGATGGACGTGCACACGCAGGTCGACCAGACCCCGGACGACCCGGCCGAGATCACGAAGCTCAGTGCGGCGTTCGACAAGTTCGCGGCGGGCTGCGAGCAGCGCTCGAAGCGCGTCCTCCCGCACGTCTCCACCGTCGAGGCGGCCCGCGACATGGACGTCCTGCGCGAGATCCTCGGCGACGAGAAGCTCCAGTACGTGGGTGCTTCGTACGGCACCTTCCTGGGAGCCACCTACGCCGAGCTCTTCCCGGACCGCACCGGCCGCCTCGTGCTCGACGGCGCCATGGACCCGTCCCTGCCCGCCCGCGACATGAACCGCGACCAGACCGCGGGCTTCGAGACCGCCTTCCGGTCCTTCGCCGCGGACTGCGTCAAGCAGCAGAGCTGCCCTCTCGGCACCGGCACCCCGGCCCAGGCCGGCACCCGCCTCAAGGCGCTCTTCGCCGCCCTCGACGCCAAGCCCGTCCCCACCAAGGACAAGAAGCGTCCGCTCGGCGAGGCCCTCGCCACCACCGGCGTGATCGCCGCGATGTACGACGAGGGGGCCTGGCCGCAGCTCAGCGCCGGGATCAAGGCCGCCCAGCAGGGCGACGGCAACGGCCTCCTGGCCCTCGCCGACAGCTACTACGAGCGCGACGCGAACGGCAAGTACGCCAACCTCATGTACGCCAACACCGCCGTCAACTGCCTCGACCTCCCTCCGGCCTTCACGTCCTCCACGGACGTCCAGTCGGCCCTCCCCTCCTTCGAAAAGGCCTCCCCGGTCTTCGGCGAAGGGCTCGCCTGGGCCTCCCTGAACTGCGCCTCCTGGCCGGTCGAGCCCACCGGCAAGCCCCACCGCATCAAGGCGGAGGGCGCCGCTCCGATCGTCGTGGTCGGCACCACCCGCGACCCGGCCACCCCGTACAAGTGGGCCGAGTCCCTCGCTGGCCAGCTCGACTCCGGCACCCTCCTCTCGTACGACGGCGACGGCCACACCGCGTACGGCCGCGGCAGCGACTGCATCGACACGGCGATCAACACCTACCTCCTGGAGGGCACCCCTCCCAAGGACGGCAAGCAGTGCCGCTGACCTCTCCCGTGCTCTCTTCGGCCCTCGTCCCGACCCCCGTCTGACCTGCACGGAGTCCACCGTTCCGGGGGTGTGCGGAGCACCCCCGGAAACTGTGTAGACTTGGCTCCGCTGCTGATCGCACCATGGTGTGAACGGCAGCAATGCCGCCTTAGCTCAGTTGGCCAGAGCAACGCACTCGTAATGCGTAGGTCTCGGGTTCGAATCCCGAAGGCGGCCCGGATCAGCCCCAGGACTCACTCGCCGTGACCTGGGGCTTTTTCATGTCCGGGTGTCCTTCGGGACCGGGGCGTTCTTCAGAGCCGGGGCTAGTGGGGCTTGCCCTTGGGAGGCTTGGGAGGCTTCGGGGGTTCTCCTCTGGTGTTAGTGCGGACGACCTCGATGCCCCGGGCCGCGTTCGCCGTGGTCAGGGTGTGTGGGCCGGTGACGGGGCGGCTGGGCAGGAGGTAGCCGTCGGGGACTGCTGTTTCGCGGAGGTAGTACGCGCCGAGCGGCAGTCCGGTGAAGGTGCACCGGCCTCCCCGGTCCGTGGCGCAGCCGGGGCCGGTGAGGGTGTCGGGGCGGGGGCCGGACATCTGCAGGCCGGGGATCCTGTTGGTCTCCCGCCAGAGCTGGAACACCGCGCCCAGAAGCGGCCTGCCGGTGGTGGCGTCCCGTTTGAGGACGGTGATCCGGCCCAGGACGGGGCGGACGGGCTGGTTGTGCGCGGTCGCCGTGACGCCCTTCGCGGCGTTGTCCACGGTCAGGGTCAGGGGGCCCACGACGCCCGGCCGGGGCAGGACGTACCCGGTGGGGGCCTGGATCTCCTGCCAGTAGTAGGTGCCGAGTGCGAGTTCCTCGCTGCGGCAGACCCCGTCCGCCCCTGTGGTGCAGGGGGTGCCGAGCGCGGTGTCCGAGGGCTGCAGGCCCGGGGTGCCGTTGGTCTCGTGCCAGAGCTGGAAGACCGCGCCGGCGAGCGGCTTTCCGGTGCCGGCGTCCTTCTTGACGACGGTGACCCTTCCGGTCGGCGGGAGGTAGTAACCGGCGTCGTGGGTGTGGTCGTTGTCCCCGGCCGCGCCCGTGGTGAGGACGTCGGTCTGGGTCTTCGGGTCCGGGTCGGAGTCGATCGAGCGGTTGGTGCCGCGTTCCTTCGCCGTCGGTACGAGCTCGGCGGGGGCGGGCCGTTCGGGGATGCCGCTGGTGTCGGCGGTCGTCACGTCGAACTTGATGCGGTACGTCGTCCTCGGCTCGACCTGGAAGTAGTACTCGCCGCGGGCGTCGGTCGTGGTGGTCCGCAGGACGTTGCCGTCCTTGTCCAGGAGGGTGACCGTCGTGCCGGGTACGGGTTCCTCGGTCGGTCCCTGGATGCCGTCGCGGTCGCGGTCGAACCAGACCCGGTTGCCGATCTGGACCGGCGCCTCGTCGCACAACAGCTCCAGGTCACCGAGGCCGTTGGCCTTGCCGAAGGTGCCCTTCCCCTCTTCGATCTGGTAGTCATCGCCGCCCGCGCCGGTGGCGTTGTCGAACTTCCGCACACCGCCCGAGAAGATCGTCAGCGGGTCCACGATCGTCGAGACCGTCTTGGTGAAGCGGGGGGCGAAGGCGAGCCCGCCCTGCAGCGACTCGGCGAGCTGGCCGAGCGTGGAGTCTCCGGGGTAGTACTCCTTCACCCCGTTCTGCTGCGGCGGCTCGGTGCCGTCGACGAAGTGGTTGGGGCAGGCCGGTGAGTCGCTGTCCCACACCCAGCCGCCCGCGGTTCTGCACACCCTGGTGATGTCGCCCATGGCGGGGAAGAGGGAGCGCTGCGCGGTGTCCGTGCTGCCCTCAGGGGCGAGCGCCTCGTACCCGGCCTGGTCGCCGAGCCGGTCCCGGAAGCCCAGGATCAGCGAGCCGTCGCGGTCGAAGACGAGGTCGGACAGCATCGGGCCGGGGAAGTTCGCCTGGATGAACCACTTGTACGGGTCCCAGGTCTGCAGCCAGGGCCGCCAGGCGGTGTCCCCCTGCACGGCGGCGTAACCCATGCCCCGCGCGTAGTCGAGGGCGTGGGAGACGACCGTACTGAACGAGGTGCCGGACAGCTTGAGGACGTAGGCCCGCAGGTCGGCGCTCCGCTGGGAGGACTCGGCGGAGCAGGTGCCGCCGACGTACACGGCGCCGTCGTGGACTCCGAGGCCGTACGGGCGCCAGTCGCCGGCGCCGGACGGGCAGCCGGGGTCGGGGACCGGGATGACCTGGGCGGGGGCGGCCTGCGGATTCCCGGGGGCCGCGCCCGCCGTGTCGTAGACGTAGAGGCTCTTCGCCTTGAGGCCCATCGCGTACAGCTTGCTGCCGTCCTCCGACAGGTCGAGGTCGCCCAGGCCCTCCTTGCCGACCGCGTCGTTGATCGCCATGGTGTCGCGGGTCAGGTCGGTGGAGTGCTCGGCGTCACCGGCGTCAGGGACGGTCGCGAAGACCGACGTCCGGTCGGTCTTGCGGTCGACGAGGTAGATCCCGCCGGGGCCCGCCGGGCCGTAGGGGATCAATCGTTTCGTCAGGGCGCCCACGAAGAGCTGGTCGGTGTCGCGCTTGTGGGCCAGTCCGTAGGTGGCACCGATCTGGTCGGACGTCGCCTCGGTCGTCGGCTGCTCCGAGTTCCCGGTGCGGTCGTAGGGCCAGGACACCAGCGCCCTGACGCCCACGCTTCCGGCCGCGTCCTGCCGCTGGCAGGGCGTGGCCAGGTCGGGGTTCTCCTGGCAGTAGTCGGCCGGGTTGTGCACGCCCGTGACGACGTCGGCGTTCCCGCCGTCGGAGACGTTCACGAACTCGACCAGCGAGGACAGGGAAGGGGCGGGACCGCCCGCCTGCGCGGGGCGCAGATATGTCTTGGTGGCCGGAATGACGGCCTCCACCCGGTACCGCCCGCCGGTCAGCCCCAGGCTGCCCGGGGCGAAGCGCACCTTGCCGTCGGAGCCGGTGACCGCCGTCCGTACGGTGCCCGCTGCGTCGGTCAGCGTCACGGGGATGCCGGGCTCGCCCACCTCAAGGGCGGGCGTCCAGCTGCCGTCGGAGTCCACGTCCCGTACGACGGTCACGGTGACGGTGCCGTCGGCGCGGGCGTCCGGCGCGCCCGACGCGGGAGTACCGGCGAGGGACGGAACGGCGAGGGCGAGTACCGCGCCCGCCATCCACCGGCGGCTCCACCCGCGGCTCCGTCGACGGTTCCGCACGGGCGGAAAGGGTGGTCTTCTCATGTTCCTCATTCCCACTGCTGTCGTCGCAGATGGCGGAATGATCTCCTCCGGTCGTACGATCGCGACCCGTCCGAGGGATGAGTCGCCCGCTCCTCACCCGTCCGCTGCGCCGCTTTCGTTCGCGTGGACCGACGAACGGAGCCCGGTGCCCCCTGCACGGATGATGCGTGCGGGGGACACCGGGCTCTTTCGGCTCAGTTACTGCTGAGGGTCGTGGCCTCGGTCAGCGGCTGCTGAGGGCCGGCAGCTGACCGCACTCGCCGCCCGCGCACTTGCTCAGCCAGCTGGCGAAGTCGGCGTCGTACCTGGTGCCGATGGTGTCGCGGAGGAAGGTGGCGGCCGCTTCGTACTCGCCCGCGCGGTAGTGGCCGAGCAGGGTGGCCACGTCACCGGGGTGCGACTGGAGCATGTAGCGGACGCCCAGGTAGCCCCACTGGTAGATACGGGTGGTGTCGGAGTTCTCGTAGGTGTTCCCGAAGAGCTGGCTGAGCGTGTACGTGTTCTTGCCCGCCTCCTCGATCGCCCTGTCGTAGGTGACGCCGCGGTACGCGTACGAGACGTACTCGGCGAAGCCCTCGACCCACATCACGGTCGGGGTGGTCTGCCCGGCCGCGAAGTCGCCGTGCATGTTGTAGCGGCCGTCGAGGTAGTGGGTGTACTCGTGGTTGAGGTTCCAGATCTGGAACGCGCCGTCCTGGGCGGGCTGTTCGTAGGCGATGAAGCGCGGCTGGTTGCCCTGGACGGCCGGGTCGCCCTCCAGGTACATGCCGCCGTTGTTGGTGTCGATGCCGAAGATGATTCCGGCGTAGGTCCGGTAGTCGTTGCTGGAGTTGAAGGCGACGATCTCGATGTTGGTGTTGTTGTCGTCCTTGACCGGGCCGGGGTCCTTGACGATGTTGTGGAAGACCGGGTCCTGCTTGAGGACGCTTTCGCAGCTGGCCGCCAGTTCGGTGGCGGTCAGTTCCTGGGCGACGATCTTGGCGCTCGGTCCGCACGAGTGCTTGACCGTCAGTACGGCTTCCCGCACCCGGTTCTGCAGGTCACAGGTGCCGTACTCGGCACAGTTCGCCTTGTCGAAGGCGTCCGTCATCCCGGCGACGGTGATCCACAGCGCGGCGGTGCGCCCGGTCATCTGGCTGCGGCCGAGCAGCTCCTTGACCAGCGGCTTGACGAGGTCCTTCAGGTCGGCGTGCTGAAGGAAACGGCCGATTTCGAGTCCGGCGTTGCTGACCAGGTAGGACTTGTCGGTACCGAGCAGGTCGTCGTGGGCGACGGCGAAGTCGCGCATTCCGGTGAGCACGCTCGGGTCCGCCTTCACCGCTGCCGCGAACTCCGGCAGCTGGTGGCCGCGGAACATGACGGTGTAGGTGTTGTTGACGGCCGCGACCATCCAGTAGAACTCGTCGTACGACGCGTTGTAGTCCTTCTGCAGGCGCTTGACCACGTTGAGGAAACGGATGTTCTCGCCGGAGCTGTCGATCAGGATGACGGCCTCGGCCAGGGTCTGGCCGTTGGCCTCGGTGACGTCGAAGGCGTGCGAGGAGGCGAAGAAGGCGTCCAGGGCACCCTGGATGGCGCTCTTCAGCGCCGGGCCGTACTCGCCGACGTTCTCCGGCTGGCCCCACTGGACGTAGTAGCCGGCGCGCAGGAACAGCACCAGCTGGCTCGCCGAAGTGCTGTTGTCACCCGGGTAGTTGGCCGAGACGTCCCTGAGGGCGTTCGCCACCGTGACCATCTGTTCCTCGCGGAAGATGGCCTTGGCGTCCCCGCCGGTCACGCTGAACAACGTGTTGATACAGCCGACTTCCGACTTCTTGATCTGCTCGACCAGGGCGGCGCCGGTCCTTGAGGCGAAGTCGCTGACGTTGCACTCCGCAGCGGCCTTCGCCTCGGCGCGGGCCTTCTTGCGCTCCGCGGCGTTCTGGGGTGCGGGGCGCGGGGGGCGCAGCGTGGGGTTCGAGGCGCGCGCGGCCGATCGCGGGGAGGTGGCGGCGTGCCCGGGTGCGAGGTCGGCGTCGAGCACGGTGGCGGTGGCGGGCTGTGGGGCGGCCCGGAGCGCGGACGGCAGTGCGGGGGCCTGCCTCGGTGCGGACTTGGGTGTTCCGGCGTCGGCCGGGACCGGGGCCGCCACGCCCGTGGGGGCGAGCAGGGTGAGCCCCAGGCCGGCGGCGGCCACGGTGGGTATCAACAGGCGGGTGAATTTCCTGACGGTGGGGGGTCTGCGCATGGCGATGGCCTCCAGGCCGGTCGGCAGCCGTGCTCGGGGCACGGCGGTGGGGGGAGCGGACCGTTGTGGCAACGGAAGTTGAGCACTTCCGGAGCTGTCATGCCCGCGAAAAGTGTGACCGTACAATTTCACAGTTCACATGGCAGTGGTAGGGGGCTGCACGCAACAGAAGAAATTGATGTGGCGTCAGGTGCCGGGTGTGGTGGGGGACTTGGGCCCTCGCGGCTCTCGGGCCGGGTCGCCGCGGCGCTCGTCGGGTGCGGGAACGTGCAGGTGGGCGTGGTTCTACCGCTGTGGTGGTGCTGGAGGTGCGGGGCGACGAGGGTGTCGTTGGGTGGTGAGTCCCTCGGCGGCGTGGTGCAGCGGGTGGTCCCGGGACGGGATGCGGGCGCGGGCCGCGCTTGTCGTGACAGTGTGCGACGACACGTCGCACTTGCAGTGACATCACGAGCGGGTCGACTCTTGTAGGAGTCTACGAAGAGCCGGTCTCAGCCTGCGGGGTTTTCATGTCTTCCACGCCTAGCTGACTCCGCTCGGTTGGCTGTGTACTCCTCACACAAGGTGCAACGAAGCAAGGGATGAGCGCGTGGACTTCCTCCGACCCGCCCCACGGGCGGAAGTGCTGGACGCCGAGGCCGGCCGCTCTGCCCCTGTCGCCGTCGACCACCCGGAGGCGGCCCGGCGTGCGAGGGAACCGCGCTGATCACCCGCACCCCTTCCGAACCAGGCTGATCCCCCGTTCACCGTTGCCGAACCTCACCGATACCGAACCTCACCGATACCGAATCTCACTGATCCCGAACCTCACCGATACCGAACCAAGGAGTCACCGTGACCGCGCACGCCCAGGAGAAGAGCATCCAGGAGCTTGAGAGTGCCTGGATGGACGAGGCGATCAGGCTGGCCACCACCAGCGTGCAGAACGGTGGCGGTCCGTTCGGCGCACTGGTGGCCAAGGACGGCGAGATCGTCGCCATCGGGAACAACCAGGTCACCGCGAACCTGGACCCGACGGCGCACGCCGAGGTGAGCGCGATGCGCGCGGCCTGTCAGAAGCTGAACACCTTCTCGCTCGAAGGCTGTGTCCTGATCACCTCGTGCGAGCCGTGCCCGATGTGTCTTTCGTCCGCGCTGTGGGCGCGGGTCGACCGGATCGTCTTCGCCGCGGACCGGGACGACGCCGCGGTGGCCGGGTTCGACGACCGCAAGTTCTACGACCTGTTCGAGAAGAAGCCCCAGTCGATGTGGCCGGCGCAGATCGTGCGGCTGGACGTGGCGAACCGTACGGAGCCGTTCGACGCGTGGCTGGCCAAGTCGGACCGTATCGACTACTGAAACTCCGTACCGGAGTACCGGAGTACCGGAGTACCGGAGTACCGGAGTGCCGGAGTGCCGGAGTGCCGGAGTGCCGGAGTACCGGGGCGCCGCAGTGTCGGCTCATCGGAAAGACCCCAGGACACACGTGCTGTGACCTGGGGTCTTCCATGTCTGAGGGCTGCCCTGTGGGCAGGCCCGCGCGCGCCCGTGCCTACGCCAAGTCCTCCGGGTACCAGCGCAGTTCGACCGTGTTGCCGTCCGGGTCCTGTACGTAGAGGGACTGGGCCGAGCCGCGGGCGCCGAAGCGGGGGACCGGGCCGTCCAGGACCGTGAAGGTCCCGGAGTCGATGACCGCCTGCCAGTCGAGGGGGTCGACGGTCAGGCAGATGTGGTCGACGTTGGATTCGCCGCGGGGGCGGCTGAACAGGTCGATGATCGTTGCTGAGTTGACGCGCACGGAGGGGAACGGGACCTTGCCGGCCCGCCACTCCTCGACCCGGACCGGCGCCAGGCCGAGGGGGCCGGTGTAGAAGGCCAGGGAGCGTTCCACGTCCTGGACGTTGAGCACCAGGTGGTCGAAGTCCTTCACGCGCAGCTGAGGCAGAGACGGCAGAGACATGAGGGGAATCAAGCAGGGGCGAGGGGTGGCTGTCAATGCCTGGTGAGGGGGGCGGGGGCGGGGCTGAGGGGGGGGCTGGCCTGGGGGTTCCCCCTCAGCGCGGTGGCTCAGGTGGGCGGCCGCTGGGTCCAGACCTCCAGTTCGGGGCGGCCGTTGGCGGCGGGGATGCGGTCCGTGCGGCTCCAGTGCCAGGATTCGTACGCCGCCTTGGCCGCCGTGTTGGAGGGCTCGATGAGCGTGGTGACGAGCTCGGCGTCGACCCGTACGAGCAGGCGTTCCTGGAGGCGTTCGGCGACCTTCTGACGGCGGTGGGAGGGGGCGACCATCAGATCGGCCACGTTGAACACCCGCCCGGAGTCAGCGAGTTGCCCGATCTCGGGCGGGGCGATGTCGTGGCGTCCGTACCACCAGGAGCCCTGCCGGTCGGGGAGGTAGCCGTAGATGCAGCCGACCAGGGCGGTGGCGGAGCTGGCGATCAGGAGGTCGAAGCCCGGACGCTGGACGTCGGCCGCGAAGCGGGTGAGGAAGGCGGTCCGGTCGTGGAAGGCCGGGTCGCAGGGGTTGTTCGGGTCGTTCGGGTCGTCCGGGGGCACCGTTTCGTACGGATTGCGCCTCGGGCGCGTACTGCTCGTCCTCGCCCTGCTGCTGTCGCGGTACGTCAGTTCGTACAAGTCCGCGATGGATTCCCGCTGTTGGTCGGCCTGCCATCTGCTCAGCCGACGGAAGAACACCTCTGCCACTGCTGCCATGCCCACAGCGTGACAGTGGGGAGCGGGTTGTGGAACAGGACCTACGCCTGGAACAGGACCTACGCCGAGCGCGCGAGCGCCGCCTCTATCTGGGTGGTGACCTCGGCGGCGGGCAGCGGGCGGCCCGCGCGGTCGAAGCCGTGGATCGAGGTCTCGCCGAGCCGGACCGTGGGGGTGCCGCGGACCCCGCTGCGGCCGAAGGCCTCGGCCACAGCGACCGCCCACGGGACGTACGTACCGGAGAGGGTCGCCTCGCGGAAGGCGGGCGCGACCACGCCCACGGACTCGCCGACGCGCAGGACGACCGAGGGGTCGCCGTAGGAGTCGACGCTCTCGTCGGGCTGCTGGGCGTAGAGGGCCTCGTGCAGGGTCTTGAAGTCCTGCTGGCTCTCGTGGAGCGCCGCGCCCGCCGCGCTCAGCGCCGTCGTGGAGCCCCGGCCGCCGAGCATGCCGTCGAGGAACGCCGCGAAGTGGTACTCCAGGCGCAGCCGGCCGTCGTCCGCGAAGCGGCGGATCGCGGCGCCCGCGCTGAGCTCCAGGCCCGCGCAGTACGGACAGCGGAAGTCCTCGTAGAGGGAGAGGACCGGGAGCGCGCCCGCCTCTCCGTACGGGACGACCAGCCCGGACTCGCCCGTGGCGTGCGCGGGCCTCCGGGGCGGCTGCTCCGGCTGCGACGACTGCGACGACTGCGACGACTGCGGGAACTGGGGCGGCGCGGGCTGCTGCGACATGAACCGGGCTCCTTTTCGTCTCTCTCAGGTACGCACAGGGGGGCGGGCAGCGCATCTTCACGCCGCGTGCGCGGCCCGTGGGGACAGTCACTTGGCGTCGGCATAGCACTCCACCGCCGCCACCGTGAACGGGAACCGCACCGGGGTCTCCCCGAAGGCGATCCGCCCGGCCAGCTCACCGGCCGCGCGGATCGCCGCCGTGACCGCTTCCGTCTCCTCCGCCGGGCAGTGCACGATCACCTCGTCGTGCTGGAAGAAGACCAGCTCGGCCTTCATCCCCGCCGAGTGCAGGGACTGCCGCAGCGCCGCCAGCATCAGCAGTGCCCAGTCCGCCGCGCTGCCCTGGACGACGAAGTTGCGGGTGAAGCGGCCGCGGGCGCGGTCGTTGCGCGAGGCGTAGCCCGGGGTGTATCCGTCCTCCGAGGAAGGCGCGTCCACCCCGGAAAGCGATTCGTCCGGGTCCTGCGGGATTCCCGCCTCCCCGGAGTCGTCGTCCGAACCCGCCGCCGGTGGGCAGGTCCGGCCCAGCCAGGTGCGCACGAGGCGGCCCTCCTCGCCCGCCCGCGCCGCGTCGTCCACGTACTGCACGGCGCGCGGGAACCTCCGGCGCATCGCGGCCAGGTTCTTCAGGCCGTCGCCCGAGGTCTGCCCGTACACCGCGCCCAGCACGGCGATCTTCGCGGCCTCGCGGTCGCCGGAGAAGGCCCGGTCGGAGACCGCCTTGTAGAGGTCGCCCGGCTGGCCCGCGACGTCCATCAGGCCGGGGTCGCGGGAGATCGCGGCCAGGACGCGGGGTTCCATCTGGTCGGCGTCGGCGACCACCAGCCGCCAGCCCTCGTCGGCGACGACCGCGCGCCGGATGACCTTGGGGATCTGGAGCGCGCCGCCGCCGTTGGTCACCCAGCGGCCGGTCACCGTGCCGCCCGGCAGGTACTCGGGTCGGAAGCGGCCGTCGCGCACCCAGTCCTGGAGCCAGCCCCAGCCGTGCGCGGTCAGGATCCGGTAGAGCTTCTTGTACGCGATCAGGGGGGCGACGGCCGGGTGGTCGATCTCTTCGAGCTCCCAGCGCCGGGTCGACTTGATCTTGATTCCGGCCTGCGCGAACGCCTTGATGACATCGGCCGGCAGCTCGGGGCGGACCCGGCGGCCGAACGCCTCCGACACCTGGTCAGCCAGCTCGGCCATCCGGCGCGGGTCGCCGCCGCCCGCATACCGCTCGCCGAGGAGCTCGTCCAGTACGGACCGGTGGACGTCGGCCCGCCAGGGCAGCCCGGTCTGGTTCATCTCGGCGGCGACGAGCATTCCGGCGGACTCGGCGGCCGTCAGCAGGCGCATGCGGTCCGGGTGCTCGGCCGCCTCGTGCCGTCCGACCTGGTCCTCGTACACCTGGAGGAGGGCCTCGAAGGGGACGTGCACCGGCTGCGGCTCGAACAGCGAGGACTGGGAGCCGGGCTCGGCGGCGCGCTGCGGGGGATCGGGCGGTACGGGGAGGTGGTGGAGGCGGGCGTACGCGGCCGCTGCGGAACGGGGCTCGCCCCAGCGGCCGGCCTGGCCGAGGAGGAGGAGCTCGGCGTCCTCGATGTCGTAACAGCGGGGGACGTGGACGCCGGCGGCGAGGAGGCGGGGGTAGATCTCGGCGGTGGAACGCCAGACCCAGCGGGTCGCCCCGGGGCGGGAGCGGACGGCCTCGGCGAGGTCGGGTTCGTGGCAGGGGGCGGCGGCGGGGCGGCCGGCCCGGGTCAGCGGGGCCAGCAGTGCCCCGCCGCCTTCCGTCGCGGCGACAGCCCACCGGTCGTTCATGAGATCGAGTGTGGCAGGGGGGTCTGACAATGCACGGCGAGCAGGCGGGAGGGCGCGTGGCCGTGTGGGCGGGAGGGGGCTTGGCCGTGCGGGCGAGGTGTGCGTGGCCGTGCGGGCGGGGTACGCGTGGCCGTGTGCGCGGCGGGGAGCGCGCTTGTCTCGCACGGCAGTTCACGCTATCTACACGCTTTCCCCTGCTTCTGGCGCACAACTTCTCGGCGGCCCCACCAGTCACATAGGTGAGTGACCGTCCGCACCGGAAGAGGAGCCCCATGAACGTCCGTCATGTCCTGGCCGCCGCAGTCGCGACGGCAGCTCTGTCCGCCACCGCGGCGCCCGTCGCGTACGCCGCGGACGCTCCCGCCGAGCTGCCCTCCTGCAGCGACGTCGGGTCCGGGGGCAGCGGCTACGAGATGAAGCTGCTCGATTCGACCATGTCGGAAGCGACCGGACCCGTCGTCGCCGGCGGCGACTGGTACACCTACACCGTCACGGTGACCAGCACCTCGGCCGACGAGCTGAAGGACGTCGGCCGGTCCGTGGCCCTTGCCCGCCAGACGGAGAACGGCGAGGACCAGCCCGGCCCCTGGATGGACGTCGAGTACAAGTCGAAGGAGACCGGCCAGTGGGTCGCCCTTGAGGGGCACGGCGGCCCCCTGACGACCCTCGGCACACTGAAGCCGAAGGAGTCGGTGACACAGGAGGTGCGGATGCGGGCCGCCAAGGACACTCCTGAGGTGATCAACTTCATCGACTCGTACTTCTCGGCCTCCGTCGACGACGTCTACGTCGACCCCTCGACCGGTACGAAGACCCCCTGCCGCGGCTCGATGACCGCGATGGACAGCTTCGGGGTCAAGCAGGCCGGGACGACCCCGGAGCCGACCCGCACTCCCGGGCCGAAGCCCACGACGACCGCCAAGCCGACTGCCAAGCCGACCGCCGAGCCGACTGCGACAGCGACTCCGTCCGGCGGTCCTTCCGAGTCGGGGAAGCCGTCCGGCAAGCCCACCGCGACCCCGAGCACCGTGCCGACGGCCACCGGGTCGGCCTCCCCCGCCCCGCAGCTCGCGGGCAACGCGGGCGGTACGGGCGTCACCGGCGGCACGGCCAACCTCGCCTCGACCGGTACCTCCGGCGCCCTGCCGATCGTCGGCCTCGCAGGTGGCGCCGCGGTGCTGCTGGGCGCGGTCGCGGTGGTCGTCGTACGACGCAAGGGACGCGTGTAACAGCGGCGGCGGACCCCGTCCCCCGGGCGTACGTCCGCACGGCCCGCCCGGGATGCCGACCGGTCGGGCCGCTGGCAGGCTCGACGCATGCGCGTGGCACTTGCACAGACCGACTGCGTCCTCGGTGACGTCGAGGCGAACCTGGCGGCGGCCCGGGACCGGATCAGGCAGGCCGTCGCCCAGGGTGCCGAACTCGTCGTCTTCCCCGAGCTCAGCCTGCACGGCTACCACCTGGGCGCCCTCAAGCAGGACACCTCAGTGGAGGCCCGTGACCCGCGGCTGATGGAGCTGAGCACGCTCGGCGCGGATGTCGTCGTCGGGTTCCACGAGTACACCTCCATGAGGGCGTACAACACCTCGGCGTACTACAGCGCGGGCACCCTGCTGCACGCCCACCGCAAGCTGTACCTCCCCAACTACCTGGCCTGGGAGGAGCGCAAGCACGTCAGCCCCGGCCAGTCGCTGAAGGCGTACGACCTGCCCGGCGGGCGGGGCCGGGCGGCCACGCTCATCTGCAACGACGCCTGGCAGCCGGTGCTGCCGTGGATCGCCGTGCAGGACGGCGCGGAAGTCGTCGTCGTCCCCGCGAACAGCGCGGCCTCCCTCGACCCCGAGGCGATGGACACCGGCCTGTACTGGGACAGCCTGCTGTCGTACACGGCCCGCATGCTCCAGTGCTGGGTGGTCTTCGTGAACCGCGTCGGCAGCGAGAACGGGGCGTCCTTCTGGGGCGGCTCCCGCGTCGTCGACCCGCGCGGCATGGTCGTCGCCCAGGCCCCCAAGTGGGAGACCTCACTGGTCACCGCGGACATCTCGGTGCACGAGGCGCGCCGCCAGCGCCGTGCGGTGCCGCTCGTCGCGGAGGCCAGGCTGAGCCTGGTGTCGCGCGAGGTCGGCCGTCTGATCGACGAGGGCGGCGACAGCTGAGCCACGGGATCGGCGACGAGCGGCACGGCCGGGCGCGGTATACCAGAAGGGTGAGCCCGACCGAGGAGATACGTTGACCGACACTGCCGCCTTCCCGGGCGCCGACCAGGCGTTTTCCGCGCTGTACGGAACGGGCGACGACGATCTCGACCTCGGCGCCTCGCTGCTCGCCGCCGCCCCCTGGGCGGACGCGGGACGTGAAGTGCTGCGCCGGGGCGAGGAGTTCGTGCGCCGCGCCTGGGACCGGGGCTGGCAGCCGGCCGACGTCGCCCGCCTCGTCCGCCGCGACCTCAAAGAGGTGCACATACGCCTCCTCGCCGACCTGGTGGCCGCCGAGCACAGGCGGCATGCGCCCGCGCACGCGTACGTGCCGCCGCGCTGGCAGGAGCAGCTGCGGGAACTGGGCGTCCAGGACGGTCCTGTCCGGTGGCAGAGCGACGAGCTGTACGCCGACGCGCTCGCCCGCCGCGAGAAGACCGACCGCTTCTCCCTGGCCACCGCCGTACTGGAACTGCTGCGGCTGCTGATCCGGCTCCCCACGATCGAGCCCGTCGGGCCGGCACCGGGCGCCTCCCCCCTCGTACAGCAGCTGCAGGCCGCACCCGGCGAGCCGCGCATGCTGACCCGGATCCGCGCCCTGCTCGCCAAGGCGGAGGCCACGGACTACCCGGAGGAGGCCGAGGCGCTCACCGGGAAGGCGCAGGAGCTGATGGCCCGGCACAGCATCGACGACGCCGTCCTCGCGGCTCGGGGACACGGGCACTCCGCTGACGGGCCCGGCGCCTGCCGCATCGGCGTCGACGCACCGTACGAGACGGCGAAGGCGATCCTGCTCGACGCGGTCGCGACGGCGAACCGCTGCCGGTCCGTGTGGAACAGCGAGTTCGGGTTCTCCACGGTCGTCGGCTTCGAGGCCGACCTGGAGGCCGTCGAGCTGCTCCACACCTCGCTGCTCGTCCAGGGGACGGCCGCGATGACCCGTGCCGAGGCCGCCCAGCGGGCCGGCGGCCGCAAGCGCACCAAGTCCTTCCGGCAGTCGTTCCTGACGGCGTACGCGAGCAGGCTCGGCACCCGGCTGGCGGAGGCCACCGAGCACGTCGTGGCGGAGGCCGGGGCCGAGGGGGCGGGCGCGCTGCTGCCCGTGCTGGCGGCGCGGGACGTGGCGGTGACGGACCGGGCGGAGCAGATGTTCCCGCGCACCACGTCCACGCGCGTGCGTGGCGTGAACGACCTGGCGGGCTGGGAGCACGGGACGGCGGCGGCGGACCGGGCCTCGGTGCACGGGGCGCAGCGGTCGCGGGATCGGATCACCCGTTGACCCTGGCCCGCCTCAGACGTTGGTGACCCGGGCCCGCCTCATCCGTTGAGGAACTCCGCACACCGGTAGGGGCCCAGTGCGCCGCCCTCGGTCGGGTTCAGGGTGACCTCGACGTCGTCGGTCCGCACCTTCGGTTCGAGTACGGACTGGGCGCGGGCCAGCGTGCACACCAGTTGGCCCGTGCCCAGGTCACGGCCGGTCGCCGGGTAAAGACCCTCGATGCGGACCGTGACGCGGGCACCCGACCCGGTCGCCGTGTAGCCGCCGAGCTGGACGAGCGAGGTGAGCCCGTCGCGCCTGTCGGCGTCCGACGGCGGCTGGGCGAGCATCTTCAGCGCCGAGTTGAGGTCCCTGATCTCCTGGTCGAGCAGGGGCACCCCGCGCAGTCCGCCGGGGGACGCGTAGTACAGCCGGATGCCGCGGGTCAGCCCGGTCGCGGGCTCGCCCGCGTCTATCACCCCGGTCGGCTGGACGCCGCAGCCGGTGAGGGCGACGCCCAGCGCGGCCACCACGGCCCCCGGCCGGCTCTTCCGACGGACCTTCAACTCTTGTCCTCTCCGGTACGCCGCAGAGGCAGCCGCAGCGTGAACACCGCGCCGCCGTGCGGACCGTCGGCGGCGTCGATCGTGCCGCCGTGCAGCCGTGCGTTCTCCAGGGCGATCGCCGTGCCGAGGCCGCTGCCCCGGCCACTGTCGTCGTCGGCGTCGCGCGTACGGGCCTCGTCCGCCTTGTAGAACCGGTCGAAGACCCGCTCCCTGGCCCCCGGCGGCAGCCCCGGGCCGTGGTCGGCGACGACGAGAGTCGCCTCTTCCCCCTCCACCGCGAGGGTCACGGTGACCGGCGGGGCGCCGTGCCGCAGCGCGTTGCCCACCAGGTTCGCGACGATCACGTCGATGCGGCGCCGGTCGACCACCGCGCGCACGCCCTCATAGAGGTGCGTGTCGACCTGCTCCGTCCAGCCGCGCAGGGCCAGCGAAGCCCGCACGGTGTCGGCGAGGTCGGCCTCCGCCGCGTTCAGCCGTACCGCCTTCGCGTCGAAGCGGGAGATCTCCATCAAGTCCTCGACCAGCCGCGCCAACCGTGCCGTTTCCGCGCCGACGGTACGGGCCGCCCGCGCCGCGTCCGGCGGCAGCTGGTCGGCGTCCTCCTCCAGCACCGTCGCCACCATCGTCATCGCCGCGAGGGGCGTGCGCAGTTCGTGCGACACGTCCGCGACGAAGCGGCGCGCCTTCGCCTCCTGCTCGCGCAGCTCCGCGTCGGATCCCTGGAGCGCGTCGGCGGTCTCGTTGAACGTCCGCGCCAGATCGGCGAGTTCGTCGTGCCCGGTCACCGCGACCCGGCTGCCGAGGTCGCCCGCGGCCAGTTCCCGGGTGGCCCGGCCCAGCTTCCGTACCGGGCGCAGCACCGTTCCCGCGGCCAGCAGCGCCAGTACGGCGGCCAGCAGCACCACCGGCACGACGCCCGTCCGTACGGAGTCCAGCAGGGCGGCCGTGTCGTCGCGCTCGGCCCGCAGATCGGTGATCGCGAACACCTCCAGACCGGAGGTGCGGCGGTCCCCGTCGGCGTACGTCACGGGCGTACCGACGACCAGATAGGGCTCGCCCCGCCACGTGACCCGCTGGAACTTGGTCTCCGTCACGGTGGAGGCCCGCAGCGCACTGCTGATCCGCTCCCCCGTGTCCGCGAGGGAGTCCGACGACGCCGACAGGTCCTGGTAGCGGGCGACCACGATGTTCCCGCCGAGGCCGTCCGACACCTTCGCCGCGAACCGGGCCAGGGACAGCTGGTCCGGCGGTACGTCGAAATCGGCGGCGACGGCGCTGACCCGCTCGCGGAGGTCGTTCACGGCGGCGTTCTGGGTGCGCTGGAGCACGGCGGTGCGGGCGTCCCGGTAGGCGAGCGCGGTCGCGGTCACCGCGCTGATCAGGGCGACGACGACGAAGGCGACGACGAGCCGGGTGCGCAGCCCGCCGATGAGCCGCCGCGAGCGCCTCTTTGAGGCGGTGGCACCGAACGAGCGCCTCTTTGAGGCGGCGGCGCCCTCGCTGCCGGTCGCGCTGTCGGACGTGTTGCTGGTCGTGCTGCCCGTCGTGCTGTCGTTCGTGCGGCTCACAGCGGCCCGAATCGGTAGCCGAAGCCCCGCACCGTCTGCACGTACCGCGGCTTCGCCGGTACGTCCTCCAGCTTGGCCCGCAGTCTGCCGACCGCCGCGTCCACGATCCGGGAGTCGCCCAGGAAGGTGTGGTCCCAGACGGATTCGAGGAGCTGCTCACGGCTGAAGACCCGGCAGGGGGAGGCCGACAGCTCCAGGAGCAGCCGCAGTTCGGTGGGCGGCAGCGGCACCGGTGTGCCGTTCTTGGTGACGGTCAGCCCCGCGCGGTCGATCACCAGGCCGCCGGGATCGCCGCCAGGGCCGCCGTCCGCAGCCGCGCCGGGGCCCTGCCGCAGGGACGGTTCAGCGCGCCGCAGCGCGGCCCGGATGCGGGCCTCCAGGACGGGCGCGGTGACCGGCTTGACCACGTAGTCGTCGGCGCCCGCCTCAAGGCCCGTCACGATGTCCCAGTCGTCGCCGCGCGCGGTCAGCATGATGACCGGCAGGGTCGCCGAGCGGGCGCGGATGCGGCGGCACACCTCGAAGCCGTCCAGGCCGGGCAGCATCAGGTCGAGCACGGCCAGCTCGACCTTGTCGCCGCCGGGTCCTGCCAGCAGGGCGAGTGCCTCCTCGCCGGTGGCGGCCGTGTCGACGTCGTACCCGTGCCGGCGCAGCACGAGCTCCATTCCGTCCCGTACGGACGCGTCGTCCTCGATGAGCAGTACGTGCGGCATGCGGTCGATTATGGGCACCACGGCCGCTGGTGCGGCGCCCGGACAGGGGCCGATGTCGCAGGCCGGGGCATTGTTACGTTCTCATCATGTGGCCATGGAGAGGCCATCATGCGGCCCGGTGAAGGTCGGGGCATGAGCCCGCAGACGACCTCCCGAGCCACTCCCCGCGCCACCTTCCGCGCCGCTTCCCGAGCCACCGCCCGGCTGCGCCTGACCGCACTCGTCGCCGCCCCCGTCCTCGCCCTCACCGCGGCCTGCGGCGGTGCCGACAGTGCGGGCGCGGCGAAGAAGGACGACGCGATCGCCGACGTACCGAAGGCGCCGGCCGCGAGCACCGCGCAGAGCGACAGCAGCCCCAGCGCCAAGCCCAAGGGCAAGAGCGCCTTCTACGACGCCCAGATGAAGTTCGTCCAGTGCATGCGCGCCAAGGGCGGCTACAAGGAGTTCCCCGACCCCAAGCTCAGTGGATACCTCGACTGGGCGAAGGTCAACGAACTCGGTTCCCAGCCAGGCCGCAACCAGGGCATCAAGGCGGGCAAGAACAACGTCTGCTTCCCCGAGCTGCAGGTCGTCATGGACACCGAGCCCAAGCGCGACCAGCAGAAGTCCTACGAGTCGATGCTCGCGCACGCCAAGTGCATGCGGGACAACGGCATCTCGAAGTTCACCAACCCGACGATGTCCGGCGGCAACGCGATCCCCGGCGGCGACCCGAGCCCGGGTTCCCCGGCCATCGACCAGGAGTCCCCGAAGTACAAGCAGGCCCGCGAGGCGTGCAAGTCGAAGCTGCTCGACGGTCTGGACGGCATGCAGTGAAGCGCCGCACCGCCTTCCTCGCGCTCGGCGCGGTGACCGCCGCAGCCGTCGTCACCGGGGGAGCCCTCTTCCTCGGCGACGGCGGTGACGCGGGCGCCCCGGCCAAGGGCGGTGATCTGCCGCCCGCCACCGCAACCGTCGTACGCACCGACCTCGTGCAGTCCAAGACCGTCGACGGCACGCTCGACTTCGCGCAGCGCCGCCCGGTCAAGGCGGTCGTCGAGGGCACCGTGACGGTGGCCGCTGCGGTGGGGAGGACGGTGCGGACGGGACAGGCGCTGTACGAGCTGGACGACAAGCCGGTCACCCTCCTCTACGGGCCCGTCCCGATGTTCCGCCAGATGAAGACGGGCGACCGGGGCAGCGACGTACTCCAACTGGAGCGCAATCTCCGCGACTTGGGGTACGGCTCGAAGCTCTACGTCGACACGCGGTACGACAAGGACACCGAGGACGCCGTCAAGCGGTGGCAGAAGTCGCTGAACAGGGAGACCACGGGGAAGGTCGGCATGGGCGACGTCGTCTTCCAGCGCGGCCAGGTCAAGGTGGTCTCCGCGGACGCGGCGCTCGCCGACCGGGTCGGCCCGGACAAGACGGTCCTGACGGTCGCCTCCACCAAGCCCGTCGTACGGGCGAACCTGGAGCAGAGCGACGGCGCGCTCACCTCAAGAGGCACCCGGGTCGAGGTCACCCTCCCCAGCGGGAAGACCGCGGCCGGCCGGGTCGACGGGACGGTGCGCCCCGAGGAGTCCCGGTCGGGGAGCGCTCCGGACGCCCAGGACGGCATCACCGTCGAGGTCGTCCTGGACGGCGGTGCGGGCGCCGTGTCGGGTGAGGACGCCAAGGTGTCGGCGAGCGTGAAGTTCGTCAGCGAGGCCCGCAAGGGAGTCCTCGCGGTCCCCGTCGAGGCGGTCGTCGCGCTGCGCGGCGAGAACGGCGGCTACGGACTCCAGGTTGTCCGGGGCACCACATCAAAGATGGTGCGGGTGGAGACGGGCATGACCGCCGACGGACAGATCGAAGTCAGCGGCCCGGACGTGCGCGAGGGCATGAAGGTCGGGGTGGCGAAGTCATGACGCGGCCCTCGGACACTGCTCCTGCGGGCGCTTCGGCGGGCGGCCCGGCGGGCGACCCAGCGACTGCTCCCGCGAGCGCTTCGGCGGCCGGTCCCGCGTACGCCCCGGCGGCCGGTCCAGTGCGCGCGCCTATGGCCGGTCCAGTGCCCGCTCCTGTGGTCGAACTGCGGGACGCCACCAAGTCGTACCCCGGTGGCGTCCACGCCCTGCGGGGAGTGAACCTCACGGTCGAGGAGGGCGAACTCCTCGCCGTCGTCGGCCCGTCCGGGTCGGGCAAGTCCACGATGCTGCACGTCATGGGCACCCTCGACAAGCCGACCTCGGGCACCGTCCGGGTCGCCGGGTACGACGTGTCCGCGCTCTCCGACTCCCGGCTCTCCGCACTGCGCGCCCGCCACATCGGCTTCGTGTTCCAGCACTTCCACCTGGCGGCGGGCCGCGACGCGGTCGACAACGTCGCCGACGGGCTGCTGTACGCGGGCGTCTCTTTGAGGGAGCGGCGTGCCCGGGCCCGGGAGGCGCTCGCCAAGGTGCGCCTGGACCACCGCTACTCGCACACGCCGAACGAGCTGTCCGGCGGCGAGAAGCAGCGCGTGGCCATCGCCCGCGCGCTGGTCGGCGACCCCCGGCTGCTGCTGGCGGACGAGCCGACCGGGGCGCTGGACACCGCGTCCGGGGAGATCGTCATGGAGCTGCTGCACGAGCTGAACGCGTCCGGCACCACCGTCTGCGTCATCACCCACGACCACGAGATCGCGGACTCGCTGCCGCGGCGGGTCCGGTTCAGGGACGGCGAGATCGTCTCGGACGTCCGGACGGTCCCCCTCGCGGGACGTGTCTCGGACGTCCGGACGGACTCCCGCACCGAGGGGGCCGCCTCGTGAAGAGCGACCTCAAGCCGTCCCGGCTCTCGCCGCGCGACGTCCTGCGGGTCGGCGCGGTCGGCCTGCGCGCTCGCCGCGCGCGCGTGGTGCTCTCGGCGCTCGGCATCGCCATCGGCATCGCGACGATGGTCGCGGTCGTCGGCCTCTCCGAATCCAGCCGAGCCGACCTGATGGCCCAGCTCGACCGCCTCGGTACGAACCTCCTCACCGCGGAGGCGGGCGAGACCCCCGACAAGAAGCCGGTCGAGTTCCCCAAGAGCGCGGTCGCGATGGTCGAGCGCATCGGCCCGGTGCAGCACGCCACGGCCACCGGTTACGTCGACACCCGCATCCGGCGCAGCGACGTGGTCCCCGAGGAGCGCACCGCGGGCGTCACCACCCAGGCCGCCAGGACGGACCTGCTGGACGCGCTCGGCGGCAGGGTCGCCGAGGGCGTCTGGCTGAACCGGGCCAACGAGCGGCTCCCGGTGACCGTCCTCGGCGCGCTGGCCGCCGACCGCCTGGGCATCGCCGGCACCGGCGAGACGATCATGATGAACGACACGCGCGTGGTCGTCGTCGGCATCCTCGAACCGATCGAGCTGGTCCCCGCCCTGGACCGGGTGGCGCTGGTCGGATTCCCTGCCGCCGAGCGCCACTTCGGCTTCAACGGCCGCCCGACCACCATCTTCGAGCGGTCCACGGACGCCTCGGTGGAGGAGGTACGGGCCGTCCTGGCGCGCACCATCAACCCCGGCAGGGAGGGCGGTGTGAAGGTCTCCCGGCCCTCGGACGCACTGGCAGCCAAGGCCGCGACCGACGAGGGCCTGACGACCCTGATGCTGGGTCTTGGCGCGGTGGCGCTGCTGGTGGGCGGGGTGGGCGTTGCCAACACCATGGTCATCTCCGTCCTGGAGCGCCGCCAGGAGATCGGCCTGCGCCGTTCGCTGGGCGCGACCAGGGGAGCGATCCGGCTCCAGTTCCTGACGGAGTCGCTGCTGCTCTCGGTGCTGGGAGGGGCGACGGGGGCGCTGCTGGGGGCGGCGGCGACGTACGGCTTCGCACGGGTGCAGGGGTGGACGGCGGTGGTCCCGCCGTGGTCCCTGGCGGGGGGCCTGGGCGCCACTGTCCTGATCGGCGCACTCGCCGGCCTCTACCCGGCCGTCCGAGCCTCCCGCCTCCACCCGACGGCGGCCTTGAACGCTACGTGAACCCCTTCGCTCGTTCCCCCCGCCTCCTTGGGCAGCGGGGCCGCCCCCCGGGGGCGGAACGGGTGGGCAAGGGGGCGGCCCTCACGCGGAGCGCACCCTTGCCCGACCGCACACGCGCGCCCCCGCCCCGTCCGCACCTCGCCCTACTTGCCCCACTCTGTCCCCTCCCTCCTCCCAGCCATTAATGTCATCCCCATGAGCTGGCTCAAATCCCTGAAGGACACCGCCCGCTCCGGGCTGACGGTCGAGCGTCAGCGACTCGATCCCCTGGTCGCGGTCCGGGCCGCCGTCGGCCTCGCCCTCGTCGTCGGCGCCGCCCTGTACCTCTTCGGCCCCGCCGTCGCCGCCAGCTCCGCCTTCGGCGCCTTCCAGGCCGCCCTGGCGACCTTTCAGCGCAGTTGGCGCACCCGGCCCGTCCTCGCCCTCGCCTCGGGCGCGAGCCTCGCCGTGACGACCTTCGTCGGGTACCTGACCGGTGCTCACCCGGTGCTGTTCATCAGCCTGCTGGCCCTGTGGACGTTCCTGGCGGGCATGGCGTGGGCGGTCGGCCCCACCGCAGGCATGATCGCCAGCTCGAACGTGGCGATCATGCTGGTGACCGTCACCCTCCCGACCTCCGTGGCGGCCGCCGCGGGCCACGCGGGGATGATCATGTTCGGCGGGGTCGTCCAGGCGGCGCTGATCGTGCTCTTCCCGGTACGCCGCTGGGGCGCCCAGCGCGACGCCCTCGCCGACGCCCTCGCGGCCGAGGCCGACTACGCGCGACGGCTGCGGCACGACCCCGTCGCCCCGTTCGACCCCGAGCCCCTGATGACCGCCCGCCACGCCGCCGCGATCACACCCCGGCAGGCCCGCCGCCGCCCCGCCGAACTGCACGGCACCCGCGGGCTGGCGGAACGCATCCGCCCCGTCCTCGCCTCCCTCGCCGACCCGGCCCTCGGCGTCCCCGCCGAGGGCGAGGAGCGCGCCCGGGTCCGCGAGCTGCTTGCCGCCGCCGGGTCCACCCTCGACGCCGCCGCCCGCGCCGTCCGCAAGGGCGAGCCCGTCACCATGTCCCCGGCCGCCCGAGCGGTGCTCGCCGTCCCCAAGGAGGGCGCCGTCCTCACCGGCCCGGCTCGCCGCGCCGAGTCCCGGCTGATCACCCTGCTGCGTGACGTGATCGAGACCGCCCAGGGCAGCGGCACCACCAACTCCCGGCGCACGGGCCCCGACCGCAGCCCCAGGAGCGACCCCGGCCGCGGCCCCGACCGCGGCCCCGAATCCGTCCGCAGCCTCAAAGAGGAGACCGCCCACCGCACCGCCACCCGGCTCGCCCGCAACGCCGCCCGCCGCGTCGCCCGCCGCCCCGAGCACCGCGCCGACCCCGACGACCACCTGCACCGGCCCACCGTCCTGGAGCTGGTCCCGGTGGCCCTGCGCCTGATGCGCGGCGAACTGCGCCGCGACTCCCCGGTGCTGCGGCACGCCGTGCGCGTCTCCGCGGTCAGCGCCACCGGGTACGCCGTTGCCTCGTTGCTCCCGCTCGGCCACAGCTACTGGGCGCCCATGGCCGCCGTCATGATCATGCGGCCCGACTTCTCGCAGACGTACTCCCGCGCCGTCGCCCGCTTCGGCGGCACCCTGCTCGGCGTCGCCCTCGCCACCGGGCTCGTCCAGCTCACCCACCCGGACACCCGGCTGTCGGCGGGGCTCGCCGTCGGGTGCGCGTTCCTGATGTTCCTGCTGCTGCGCACCGGTTACGCCGTCACGCAGGTCTTCGTCGCCGCGTACGTCGTCTTCCTGCTCGGCATGGGCGGCCTCCAGTGGACCCAGACCGTCCCCGAGCGCGTCGTGCTGACCCTGGCGGGCGGACTCCTCGCGATGCTCGCGTACGCCGTCTACCCGGCCTGGGAGACCCCGCGCCTGCGCACCCGCCTCGCCGACTGGCTGATCGCCGACGGCCGTTACGCCTCCGCGGTCCTCCAGCGGTACGCCGACCCCGCCGGCGCACCGCGCGAGGCCGTACGGGAGACCCTGCTCGGCACCCGCGAGGCGCGGGTCGCCTGGAAGGACGCCCTGGAGCGGGCCGCCAACGAACCGGTACGGCACCGCGGCCTGTCCCGCGCCGCCGCCGCGGACGCCCCGGACGCCCTCGCCCAGCTCGCCCGCGTCGCCATGCTGATGGAGGCGCACCTCCCGGCCCGCGACACCACGCCCGTCCCGGCCGCCGCCACCCTCGCGGACGCGCTGCACCGCGACGTCACCGACGCGGCCCGCGCCGTACGCGAGCGCCGCGCCCCGAAATGGGACACCTTCCGCGCCGCCCTGGACGCCTGGGACGCCGAGGACACCACCGGCGACGACAAGGTCGTACGCAAGGGGGCCGGGCTCCTCCTCGAAGCGCTGGACGAACTCACCGAAGCCCTGGCGGGCGAAGGGCCGCGCCCCAAGGGAAACGCGGCCGCCGTCACCTCATAGAGGAGGCGGTCCCGACAAGGCCCCTGACAAGGACCTCTGCAAAGACCCCGACGAGGACCCGGCAAAGACCCCGACAAGGCCCCCCGACAGGGGCCCGTGTCAGTACTACGGCAGCTTCGGCATCGTCGGCAGGCCCGTCGGCATCCCCGAAGGCACCGCGTCCGACGGCGCCTTGGAGAACTTGTCCTCGATGCCGCTGCCCTCCCACTTCACGGTGAGGGTCCTGCCGTCCGCTCCGGGGGTCACGTTGCCCTTGGTGCGGTCGGTGTTGCCGTTCGCGCACTTGAGGTCCAGGAGGATCTTCCCGGTGCGGACCGCGCGCCCCGTGCACAGGTGCTCGCCCGCGATGCCCGCCATGTCGTCCTGGACGGTCAGGACGACGAGCTTGCCGTTGGTGGTCGCCGTCCAGGAGCCCTTGATGTCGGCGTTCCCCGCGTCCCCGGAGGGCGCTTCGGGGGTCTCGCCGCCACCGGTGCCGGATCCGGCCGGCGGCTTGGCGCTGGGGCTCTTCGCGTCGCCGCCGTTGCCACCGCTGTCGCTGCTGCATCCGGTCAGCAGAAGGGCCGCCGCGAGCGCGGCCGCTCCGGCGCCGGTACGAATGTGACTGTGCACTCCAGACTCCCCATGTGCTGTTGCCAGTAGATCAATTGGCAGGTGGAAGGAACGCGTCAAGCTACCAGGGCGTCTACTGAAGAAATCCGTGCGGAGGGGGTGCCTTTAGGGCCATCCGGTTCTGTAGTCAAGAGGCAACCCCGCGTGCACGTGCATCTGCCCATGCATCAGCAGGTGAACGAAGCTATGATCCGGGTCAGTTGACACCAGTACTTCCGGGAGCGACCTGTGCACCACGCATACAACGGCATGGCTGCCACAGAGCTCCACGGGGTGGTCTGGCAGAAGAGCAGGCACAGCAATTCGCAGGGCTCCTGTGTGGAGTTCGCGAAACTGCCCGGCGGCAACGTTGCCGTACGGAACTCGCGGCACCCCGAGGGGCCCGCGCTCGTCTACACGCCTGCGGAGATCGAGGCGATGCTGCTCGGCGTCAAGGACGGTGAGTTCGACCACCTGACGGCAGGCAGCTGACGTACGGGGCGGGGGCCGGGCACGCGCAGGAGAATCACGCGGGAGGCCTACCGCGAGGTCCGGTGGGAAAGGGGGAGCGCTACTGCTCGCCCTGCAGCCGGAACAGCGCCCACACGACCTTGCCGTGCAGCGTCCCCGCCAGCGGGTGCCATCCCCAGCTGTCGCTGAAGGAGTCCACCAGGAAGAGCCCGCGCCCGGACTCCGCCGAGAAGTCGTCGCTCTCGCGCGCCGCCGGGCCGTCGTGACTGGGATCGCGCACGGCGCACACCAGCCGCGAGCTCCAGCGCATCAGATGCAGCCGCACCGGCGGGTCGTTCTCGCGCGGGGTGTCGGCGGGCAGGGCGTGCCGCAGGGCGTTGGTGACGAGCTCGGAGACCACCAGGGCCACGTCGTCGAATCTGCTCTCCAGGTCCCACTGGCACAGCGTGCTGCGGGTGAACTTCCGCGCCCCTCCGACCGCTTCGTACCGTGCGGGCAGCGCACAGGACGCCGAGGTGGACACCGACGAGGGGTCGATGGGGGGCAGGCCCTGCCGTAACGGCACGAGCATGGTCGATCCATTCATCCCCATGCGAGGCGCTCCCGGGTTCGCGGTCGTGGCGATACGGCGGTGATGCAGCAGCTCTACGGCGGCGGTGCAACAGCGAATGCAGCGGCGATGCAGCAGTAGTCATACGTGCGCGCGGACCAAGGTTCCCGAATGCGTACGGCAGATGCAAGGGCAGATGCACGTGCACGCGCCTGACTTGGCCAACAGCGTGCCGTTTCTTGCTCATTTCTTCCTTCGACCACTTTCGCGGGCCTGCCATTTCCGTAACCGAATGCGTACGGGCTGAAGCGTTTTGGTGGCAGACTTCGGCTTCTCGGGACCCTGGGGGAGGGCCTCGCGCACAGATGAACGAGTGGGAGGGCCGGAGAAGTGACCGCAGGCGAGTCGAGCGGATCAGTGGTGCGCCGCATCCTGCTGGGCTCCCAGCTCAGGCGGCTCCGCGAGTCCCGCGGCATCACCCGCGAGGCGGCCGGCTACTCGATCCGTGCATCCGAATCGAAGATCAGCCGCATGGAGTTGGGACGGGTGAGCTTCAAGGCCAGGGACGTAGAGGACCTGCTCACGCTCTACGGCGTCACGGACGGGTCGGAGCGCGAGTCGCTCCTCGCGCTCGCCAGGGAGGCCAATCTCGCGGGCTGGTGGCACAGCTTCGGGGACGTACTGCCCGGCTGGTTCCAGACGTACGTCGGCCTGGAGGGTGCGGCGTCACTGATCCGGATCTACGAAGTCCAGTTCGTTCACGGCCTGTTGCAGACCGAGGCGTACGCACAGGCGGTCGTCGCGCGCGGCATCCCGCACGCCACCGCCGCCGAGGTGGACCGCCGGGTGGCGCTGCGGCTGGAGCGGCAGAAGATCCTCGTCTCCGAGCGCGCCCCGCACTTCCATGCCGTGCTCGACGAAGCGGCCCTGCGCCGCCCCTACGGCGACCGGGACGTCATGCGGGGGCAGTTGCAGCACCTGATCGACATTTCCGAGCGGTCCAACGTCACGCTCCAGGTGATGCCGTTCAACTTCGGCGGCCACGCGGGCGAGAGCGGCGCCTTCACCCTGCTCCGCTTCCCCGAGTCCGACCTCTCCGACCTCGTCTACCTGGAGCAGCTCACCAGCGCGCTCTACCTGGACAAACGCGAAGAGGTCGGCCAGTACGAGCGCGTCATGGACCGCCTCCAGGAGGACTGCCCGAGCCCCTCCGCCACCCGGGACGTCCTGCGTGGACTCCTTCAACTGATCTGATCCATATGTACGTTGACGGAACCTCATACTCCCCAGGAGCATCACACTCCGCAGGGAGACCGTGGCAACAGCAGTGGCAGCAGTAAGGGATCGAATGTCCTTCTTCACCGACCTGGCGCACCAGTACATCGATGGCGAGTGGCGGACCGGCAGCGGTTCGTGGGACATCATCGACTTCAATCCGTACAACGGGGAGAAGCTCGCCGCGATCACCGTCGCGTCGGTCTCCGAGGTCGACGACGCCTACCGCGCCGCCGAACGCGCCCAGCGCGACTGGGCCGCTGTGAACGCGTACAGCCGCCGCGACGTCGTGGACCGGGTGCTGCGTCTCGTCGAGGAGCGCGAGGCGGAGATCGTCGCCGCGATCACCGAAGAGGTCGGCGGTACGCACGTGAAGGCGACGTACGAAGTGCGCCTTGCCATGGAATTCCTGCGCGAGGCAACGCAGTTGGCCACCCTCCCGGAGGGCCGCATCCTTGCCTCTCCGGTCCCCGGCAAGGAGAACCGCGTCCACCGGCTCCCGGTCGGCGTCGTCGGCGTCATCAGCCCCTTCAACTTCCCCTTCCTCACCGGCATCAAGGCCGCCGCCCCCGCGCTCGCCCTCGGCAACGCCGTCGTGATCAAACCGAACCAGAACACCCCCGTCGTCGGCGGCGGGCTCATCGCCCACCTCTTTGAGGACGCGGGGCTGCCCGCCGGACTCCTCAACGTCCTCGTCACCGACATAGCCGAGATCGGCGACGCGCTCCTGGAGCACCCCGTCCCCAAGGTGATCTCCTTCACCGGCTCCGACCGCACCGGCCGGCACGTCGCCGCCGTCGCCGGGGCCCGTTTCAAGCGCACGATCCTCTCCCTCAGCGGCAACAGCGCCCTGGTGGTCCTGGACGACGCGGACCTCGACTACGCGGCGTCTGCGGCCGTCTTCAGCCGCTTCGTCTCCCAGGGCCAGGTCTGCATGGCCGCCAACCGGATCCTCGTCGACCGGTCCGTCGAGGAGGAGTTCACGGAGAAGTTCGTGGCGAAGGTACGGGCGCTGCGCACCGGCGACCCCGCCGACCCCGACACCCAGCTCGGCCCGGTCATCAACACCTTCCACGCCGACGCCCTGTCCGGCCTGGTCGAGCAGGCCCTCTCCGAGGGCGCGACCGCTCTCGTACGGGGCGCTACGCGGGGCAACCTGGTCGAACCGACCGTCCTGGCCGGGCTGCCCGACGGCTCGCCCATCCTGGAGCAGGAGATCTTCGGCCCCGTCGCCCTCCTCCTGCCCTTCGACGGCGAGGACGAGGCGGTACGCATCACCAACGACAGCCCGTACGGCCTGAGCGGCGCCGTCATGACCGGCAACGTGGAGCGCGGCGTCCGCTTCGCCCAGCGCATCGAGACCGGCATGATCCACATCAACGACTCGACCATCCAGGACGACCCGCTCGTCGCCTTCGGCGGCGAGAAGGCGTCCGGCATCGGCAGAATGAACGGCGAGTCGACGGTCGACGTCTTCACCACCCAGAAGTGGATCTCGGTGCAGCACGGCCGCTCGGAATTCCCCTTCTAGCGTCCGCGGTTCAGGACAGAAACTGTCCGCAAGCCGCCCTAACGTAGTGCTTGTTCCGAGCGAGTCCCCTCCTCGAACCCCACCGAAGGGCGGCCATCATGGTCCTGCACGTCAGCGCCGACAACTGCACCGACGAGGTCAGCACCCTCCTCGCCTTCCTGGACGAGCAGCGCGCCGGCATCCGCAACGCGCTGCGCGGCCTCACCGACGAGCAGGCGGCGACCACGCCGAGCGCCAGCGAGCTGTCCCTCTCCGGCCTGCTCAAGCACGTCACCGAGGTCGAGCAGAACTGGCTGGCCATGGCCGGCTGCGACATCGAGCCCGTCCAGCGCTCCGAGGCCGACTGGGACGAGAGCTTCCGGCTGGTCCCGGAGAAGGGCGAGACGGTCGCGTCGAAGCTCGCCGAGTGGGCCGAAGTGGCCCGCAGGGGCGCGGAGTTCAGCCGCGCCGCCGACCTCGACTCCAAATTCTCGCTGCCCGAGGCCCCCTGGTTCCCCAAGGAGGACGTCTCGCTGCGCTGGGTGCTGCTGCGCCTGATCACCGAGATGGGCCGGCACGCGGGACACGCGGACATCGTCCGCGAGTCCCTGGACGGCAAGAATTCGTACGAACTGGGTGAGTAGCAGAGGCGGGTGGCGGCGACGGGTGGCAGTGGAGGTGGCAGCGGCGCCCGAAGCCGCTCCTACGGGTCGAGGAGCGCGTCCCGCAGGTCCGCGGCCCGCCGCAGCTCGTCCCGTACGGGCTCCCGCTCGGCGGCGGTGAGCGTCGCCGCCTCCACGCGGTCCAGCAGCCCCGCCGCCTCTTGAGGCTGCCCCGTCCGCTGCGCCACGTCCGCGCGCAGCACCAGCAGCTGTACGAGCTGCGCGGGCGTCGGCACCTCGTCCGTCACGGCCAGCGCCCGGTCCAGCACCTTCGCGGCGCCCACCAGATCCTCCTTGGAGTCCACGAACAGCGCCGCATGGTGGAGCGCCCGTGCGAAGGTCTCCGCGGGCGCCTTCCGCATGTGCTGGTCCTCGCTGATCTCCTGCCCGACCCGGAGCGTGTTCCCGCCGGGATCGGTCATCAGGAACTGCCGCATCCCGTAGCTCATGTCCTTGAGCGGCCCGATGCGCGGCAGCCCCCGCGCGGGGATCTTCCCGTACGCCTCTTTGAGGCGCTTGCGGAAGTCGGCGAACAGGGTGTCCACGTCGTCGGTGAGGACGTAGATCCCCGAATAGGACTGGGTGGGGTCGTACGCCTTCATCGTGAAGAACTGGAGCTCGATGTCGCCGCGCTGCACGGCCGCGTACGGGTACGGGCTCTTCTGGAGGTACGTCGTCTCGAAGCCCAGTGCGGTGTAGAAGTCGACCACCGGCTGGATCGTCTGGCAGGGGAGCAGGGGAATTGTCTTCTCGGCCATGCCCCCCACTCTAGTCAAGCTTGATTAGAGGAGTCCATGGAAATACCGACGGTCCGGATCGTGGGGGAGGAGGGGAGGGAAACCGGCGGGCGGACTTGCACCTCACGTGACGTGAGGCTCCAGGCTGGACCACGTACCGAAGAGAACCCCACCTCATAGAGAGGGCAGCGGACAGCCATGAGCCACCCCGTGGGAAAGGTCGCGGAGCTCGCCGGAGTCACCGTGCGCACCCTGCACCACTACGACACGATCGGCCTGCTCTCCCCGAGCGGGCGCAGCCACGCGGGCCACCGTCGCTACAGCGACCTCGACCTCGACCGGCTGCAGCAGATCCTGTTCTACCGGGAGCTCGGCTTCCCTCTCGACCAGGTGGCGGCCCTCCTGGACGACCCGGACACGGACCCGCGGGAACACCTGCGGCGCCAGCACGCGCTGCTGACGGACCGGATCACCAGGCTCCAGGACATGGCCGCCGCCGTCGAAACCGCCATGGAGGCACGGAAGATGGGCATCAACCTCACGCCCGAGGAGAAGTTCGAGGTCTTCGGGGACTTCGATCCCGACCAGTACGCCGAGGAGGTCCAGCAGCGCTGGGGCGACACCGAGGCGTACCGCGAGTCGCAGCGCAACGCGGCCACGTACACCAAGGAGGACTGGAAGCGGCTCACCGAGGGCTTCGACGCCATCCACCGCCGGATGGCCGACCTGCTCACCACGGGGGTCGCCGCCGACTCGGAGCAGGCCATGGACGTGGCCGAGGAGCACCGCCGGTTCATCTCCGGCAACCACTACGAGTGCGGCTACGAGATGCACACGAGCCTCGGGGACATGTACGTCGCGGACGAGCGGTTCACCGCCACGTACGAGGCGATCAGGACCGGCCTCGCCGTCTACATGCGCGACGCCATCCTGGCCAACGCGCTGCGGCACGTCTGAGCCGTACGGGGCGGGTCCGCTCGGACCCGCCCCGTACGGAACCACTCACTCCGCGCCGAGGGCGGCCCACGCCCTCCTCCGGCTCACTCCTTGCTGAGGACCACCGCGGTGCCGTAGGCACACACCTCGGTGCCGACGTCGGCGGCCTCCGTCACGTCGAAGCGGAACATCAGCACCGCGTTGGCGCCGCGCGCCCGCGCCTGCTCGATCAGGCGCTCCATGGCCTGGTTGCGGGTCTCCACCAGGGTCTTGGTGAGGCCGCGCAGCTCGCCGCCGACCAGTGACTTCAGGCCCGCGCCGATCTGACTGCCCAGGTGGCGCGACCGTACGGTCAGGCCGAATACCTCGCCGATGACCTGTTCCACCCGGTGACCGGGGACGTCATTGGTGGTGACGACCAGAATGTCCGACTTGCCAGTCTGGCCGCCGCCGTACTCCTCGATGCCCATGCGAACCCACCTCTTCCAGTCGACTTCTCTCCGGTTCCTACCGGAGAGCTTTGCGCCGGTCTGTGCAGAGTGCACCCTGGGAGAGCCGGGGGAACCCGGACGTGCATGCGCGCGTTGATACTTTTGGCCAGCCCACCGCAGACGATCCCCCTGGAGTCCGGAACCCGTGAATACGCTTGCGCTAGGACCGGCCTGGCTGGACCCGGACTATCTGCTGAACACGTTCGGCCTGTGGGGCCTGCTCGCCATCGTCTTCGCCGAGTCCGGCCTGCTGATCGGATTCTTCCTGCCCGGCGACTCCCTGCTGTTCACCGCGGGCCTGCTGGTCACCACCAACAAGCTGGACACCCCGCTGTGGCTGCTCTGCCTGCTGATCGTGCTGGCGGCGGTGATCGGCGACCAGGTCGGCTACCTCTTCGGCCGGAAGGTCGGCCCCGCGCTCTTCAGACGGCCGGACTCGAAGATCTTCAAGCAGGAGAACGTCCAGAAGGCGCACGAATTCTTCGAGAAGCACGGCCCGAAGGCGCTGATCCTGGCCCGTTTCGTGCCCATCGTGCGCACCTTCACGCCGATCATCGTCGGCGTCAGCAAGATGAACTACCGCACCTTCATCACGTACAACATCATCGGCGGCGTCCTGTGGGGCGCGGGCGTGACCCTGCTCGGCGCGGCCCTCGGCAACGTCGAGTTCGTGCACAAGAACATCGAGTACATCCTGATCGGCATCGTGCTGATCTCGGTGGTCCCGATCGTGATCGAGGTCCTGAAGGCCCGCAGCCAGTCCAAGAAGAACCCCCCGGCAGCCGTCCGGGCGGACGACTCCGGCACCCCCGGCTTCCCGCCGCAGCAGCCCCCGGCCCCGCCGCAGCGCGGCCGTCACGCCAAGCGCTGAGACCGACGCCCGCAGGGCGACAGCGCCACCGGCACCGCGAAGGGGCGCCCGGGATTTCGATCCCGGGCGCCCCTTTTCCGTACGTACAGCTGGAGTCGGCCCTAGAAGCCGCGCGTCCGCTTCGCCGCCCTGCGGCTGCCGCCGTCCCGGCCCCCCGGCATCCGCAGGAACAGCCGTGAGATCTCGCCGCCCAGATTCACGCCGATGGCGATCGCCAGCGCGATGGCGGCGGCCTTGGACAGCGACGCCAGACCCGTGTTCACGTCGTTCTGCGCGATGCCGAGGAGGCCGTAGTACGTCGCCGAACCCGGCAGCAGCGGCCCGATCGCCGCCGTCACGTACGGCAGTGCCGACGCGTACTGATAGCGCGAGAAGAGCTGGCCGAAGAGGCCGACCAGACCCGCCGCGACGGCCGTCGCCGCGACGGCCGAGATCTTGCCCGTCGTGTTCATCGCGCCGAAGACGATCCAGGCGACACCGCCGTTCAGCGCCACCATGATCACCGTGTTGCGCTCCTGCTGGAGCAGGATCGCGAAGGCGAAGCACAGCGCGATCGACGCCAGGATCTGGATCACCGGCCGGGACTGGACGTTCATGGTGGCGTCCGGGTGCAGGTTCGGGTTCAGCCCCGCCCCCGCGTACAGCACGATCAGCACGCCCAGCACGATCGCGATGAAGAAGTACATGACTTCGAGCAGCCGTGCCGACGCGGTGATGTAGTAGCCGGTCAGTCCGTCCTGCACGCCCGCGACCAGCGCCCGTCCGGGCAGCAGCGCGAAGAGCCCACCGGTGATCACGGCGGACGGCAGGATTCCGCTCACCACGTCCGCCGGTACGAAGGCGAGGCCGACGCCCATCGCGGCGGGCGGCATCGCCGCCGCCACGAACTGGTAGAACTCCGGCAGCCCGCGCCCCGCGCACAGCCAGGCCAGCCGGTCGCCCAGGATCGCCCCGATCGCCGCCGCGACGAACACGATGACCCCACCGCCGACCAGCACCGACGCCGATCCGGCGAGCAGCCCGCTGGCGCCGGACAGCGCCCAGCCCGGATACGGGTGCCGGTTCCGCCGGATCTCCGCGAGGCGCCGGTAGGCCTCCTCCAGGGTGACGTCGATGTCCTCGGCGGTGATGTCCGCGATCAGCCGGTAGACGCCCGCCAGCCGGGTGTAGTCGGTGCCCCGGCGCCGTACCGTCCGGCTGGCCGTCACCGGGTCGTCGATGAGCGAGGGCTGGTACGAGATCGACAGGAGGGTGAAGGTGACGGTCGGCTCGCACCGGTCGAGCCCGTACGCCCGGCACACCGCGAACATGGCCGCCTCGACGTCCTCGGCCCCCTCGCCGCCGGCCAGCAGCAGCTCGCCGATACGCAGCGTCAGGTCGAGCACGCGCGGTACGGCGGGCCCCGCGTCCTCCTCGTCGCCGTGCCGCTGCACGCTGTCCGGTACGGGCCGGTCGCCGACCGGCATGCGCAGCAGGGTGCGCATCCGGTCCTGCCAGGGGGCCTCCTTCGTCAGCCTGACGACGGGTATGCCCTGCGCCGGGGTGAACGCGGGAGGGGAGTGCCTGGCGCTGTACGTCCTGGGCGGGTCGAACCCGCTCCGCTTCTGGGCGGCGGTCTTGGGCGCGTCGAAGGCGGAACCTTCCTGCGCCTGCGAGGCCTCGGGCGTCAGCCCCTCCGGAAGGGCGAATTCCGAGGTCGGCTGGTCCTCCTCGGCGACCGGCATGGTCCGCAACCCCTGCGGAAGCGCGAATTCCGAGGTCACCGACTGGTCCTCGTCCAGGGTCACCACCGGGATGGCCTGGGTCGCCCCGATCCCGGAGGTGGTGCTGGACGCCGGGGCAGGCCTCGCGTCGGACGGCGCCGTGAACGCACTGTGCGCCTCGTCCGACTGCGGCTTGCGGTCCTCGGCCCCCTCGTCCCCGGTGCCGCTCCTGCCACCGTCCTTGCCGCCGCCCTGCGCCCCTGCCACCACTCGCCTCGCTCCCACCACTCCAGTCCTGTAAAACTTCCGCCTGCCCAGTATGTTCACGGATCCACGCCCCCCGCCCCGTGGACTGAGCCGCCTCCACCGCACCCATGCAAACGGGCGGCCACCCCCTCATAGAGGGTGTGCCGCCCGCCGCAGGGACTAACTAGCGCCGATGCGCAGTCAGTGCGCCCCGCCCTGCGCCTCAAGGCGCTTGTACGAGGCCTCGATCTCGGCCTCCGCCTCGGTGCGACCGACCCAGTCCGCACCCTCGACCGACTTGCCCGGCTCCAGGTCCTTGTAGACCTCGAAGAAGTGCTGGATCTCCAGGCGGTCGAACTCCGACACGTGGTGGATGTCGCGCAGGTGCTCCACCCGCGGGTCCGAAGCCGGGACGCACAGCAGCTTGTCGTCGCCGCCGGCCTCGTCCGTCATACGGAACATGCCGATGGCGCGGCACTTGATGACACAGCCGGGGAAGGTCGGCTCGTCGAGGATGACCAGCGCGTCCAGCGGGTCACCGTCCTCACCGAGGGTGTTCTCGACGAATCCGTAGTCCGCGGGGTAACTGGTCGAGGTGAAGAGTCGACGGTCCAGACGGATCCGACCGGTCTCGTGGTCCACCTCGTACTTGTTCCGCGAACCCTTCGGAATCTCGATGGTGACGTCGAACTCCACGGGTGGCTCCTCCATGATCAACACAGTCTTCAAGGGTGGTGCGTCCTCCCGGAGGAAACCGACCCCCCGGAGCCCCGGCCGAATGGACCGGATCTGCCCCGCGGGGTGCCGTGCTCGCGCAAGACGCAGTGATTAAGTGTCCCTCACGCAGACGTGTGATCGCGAAAGGGGCTGGTCCGCAGTGCCCAAGCTCAAAACCTGGCAGCTCACGGCGGGCTCCGCCGTTGCCGGACTGGCACTGGCTGCCGGTGCCGTGGCCGTGGCGGGGCCCTGGGACTCCGGTCAGCGTAAGGCCGAGCGGGACCTGGCGGCCGTCAAGGACCGTACGGGTGGCGCACATCACGCGGCACCGGCCCCGGACCCGGCCGAACCGGCCCCCGCACCGAGCGCCCGCGGTGTCCTGAGCGCGCTCGGGGCACCCGCCGCGCCGTCCGCGCAGCCCGACCGCCTCAAAGAGGTGCTGGCGCCGCTCCTGGACACCGCCGCCCTCGGTGCGCTCCGTACGGCATCGGTCGTGGACGCGGCCACCGGCAAGCAGCTGTACGGGCGCGGGGAGCGGGACGCGATGACGCCCGCCTCCACGGTCAAGATCGCCACGACGGTCGCGGCACTGTCGGCCCTCGGCCCCGACCACCGCATCGCCACCACGGTCCTGGCCGCCCCCGACAGCAAGCGGATCACCCTCAAGGGCGGCGGCGACCCGACCCTGGAGAAGGACGGCCTGCGCGCCCTGGCCGCCGACACCGCCCGCGCCCTGCGTGACAAGGGCGCGGACAAGGTCTCGCTCTCGTACGACACGACCCTCTACACGGGCTCCGAGGTCCACCCCATCGGCGCGGGCAACGAGAACCTCGCACGCGTCACCTCTTTGATGGTGAACGAGGGCCGCACCGACGGCACCCGCAGCGGCATCGGCAGCCGCACCCTCGACCCGGCGGGCGACGCGGCCCGCTCCTTCGCGGCGGAACTGCGCGCGCTGGGCGTGCAGGTGACCGGCGACCCGGCCTCCGGCAAGGCCCCCGCCGACGCGCAACCGGTCGCCAAGACGCTCTCCGCGCCCCTCTCGGCCCTCGTCGAGCGCACCCTCACCAACAGCGACAACGACATCGCCGAGGCACTTGCGCGGCAGACGGCGCTCGCGGCGGGCGAGGAAGCGAGCTTCGCGGGCGCGGGCAAGGCGGTGTACGACCGCCTCGCCGCGCTGGACCTGCCGGCGGACGGCCTCCTGGCCGGCGCGCACTTCGCCGACGGCAGCGGTCTCGACCGGGCCGACCGGGTCTCGGCGGGGCTGCTCACCGCCCTCCTCGCCCGGGCGGCGGATCCCGCGCACCCCGCTCTGCGCTCCGTCCTCACGGGGCTGCCGGTCGCGGGCTTCAGCGGCACGCTGCAGACGCGCTACGCGGGCCAGGCCGCCGGCACCGGTCTGGTCCGTGCCAAGACGGGCACGCTCACCGGCGTCAACACCCTGGCCGGAACGGTCGTCACCAAGGAAGGCCGCCTGCTGGCCTTCGCGTTCCTGGCGGGCGACACCCCGGCACCGGACCCGGCGCAGCAGGCACTGGACGCGATGGCGTCGGCACTGACGAGGTAGGACGGCGGTCCCGCGCCCGCCCCGCGCGCGGTCCCGACGGCAGGGCGGCGGTATCCCACCCGCCCCGTGCGGCGTGCCGGAACCCACCCTCCCCGACCCCCCTCCCCGCAGGCCCCCGACAACGTACGGTTGACGCATGACGAGCATCGGTGGTGCGGAGATGGTCGACTGGAAGCTCGCGGTGGCGACCGCGACTCGACTCGTGAGGCCGGGTCCCGACATCAGTCGGGACGAGGCCCGGGCCGTCGTCGCGGAGCTGCGCAGGCACGCCAAGGCGTCCGAGGAACATGTCCGCGCGTTCACGCGGATGATCCCCGAAGGTACTGAGCCGCAGGACACCCCGGTGCTGGTCGTCGACCGGGCCGGCTGGGTGAAGGCGAACGTCGCGGGCTTCCGCGAGCTCCTCAAGCCGCTCCTCGGCAAGATGCGGGAGCGCCGCGGCTCCACGCCGGGCGGCGCCGTCATCGGCGCGGTCGGCGGCAAGGTCACCGGTGTGGAGGTGGGCATGCTGCTGTCGTTCCTGTCCTCCCGGGTCCTCGGCCAGTACGAGACCTTCGCCCCGGCGAGCAGGGACTTCCCCGCGGGGGCGAACGGCGGCGGCCGGCTCCTCCTCGTCGCCCCGAACATCGTGCACGTCGAGCGCGAACTCGACGTGGACCCGCACGACTTCCGCCTCTGGGTGTGCCTGCACGAGGAGACCCACCGCACCCAGTTCACCGCGGTGCCCTGGCTGCGCGACCATCTTGAGGGTGAGATCCAGTCGTTCCTCGGCGAGACCGAGGTCGATCCGATGACGATCCTGGAGCGCTTCCGCGAAGCCGCCCAGGCGTTCGCCGGGGGCCGCCCCGAGGGCGAGGAGAACGAGGGCGGCCGCAGCCTGGTCGAGCTGGTCCAGACCCCGGCGCAGCGCGAGATCCTCGGCCGTCTCACCGCCGTGATGTCCCTGCTCGAAGGGCACGCGGACTACGTCATGGACGGCGTCGGACCCCAGGTCGTACCGTCCGTCGCCGAGATCCGCGAGAAGTTCAAGGAGCGCCGCGCCAAGGGCGCCAGCCGCCTCGACCTCGCCCTGCGCAGGCTGCTCGGCATGGACGCCAAGCTGCGCCAGTACAAGGACGGCGAGCGGTTCGTGCGGGCGGTCGTCGAGGAGGTCGGCATGGACGGGTTCAACCGGATCTGGACCTCGCCGAACACGCTTCCCACCAAGGCGGAGATCGCCAAACCGGCGGACTGGGTCGCGAGGGTGCACCGTAAGGGAGAGGCGTGAAGCCGGTGTGTGCGACGGCCGGAACGGTAAGGGAAACGCCCTTGAAATCACCCATCTGAGGGACCGTAAGCGCTGGGTAGGCGTGCAATGCTCGGGTAACCGCTCGTTTCTGTCACCATCTACGCACTCTCAGTGACAGAGGTTTCCTCCTCCCGAGGCACCCCAACTCCACCGAAGGGCACCGGACATGGGTCCCCATCCTGCGGTCGCAGCGATACGCCTGGCGGTCCGCCGCGTACTCCACGACGTACTGAACGACCACAACCGAACAGACCGGAACGACCAGCGCGATCGGCAGGAGCAGGCCTCCCCGCTCGTGCTCGTGGCGTGCTCCGGCGGCGCCGACTCCATGGCCCTCGCCTCCGCGCTGGCCTTCGAGGCGCCGAAGCTGGGCGTCCGGGCGGGCGGCGTGACCGTCGACCACAACCTCCAGGCCGGCTCCGGCACCCGTGCCGCCGAGGTCGTCGTCCGGATGACCGCGCTCGGCCTGGCCCCCGCCGAGGCCGTCGCCGTCACCGTCGGCCGGGCCGGCGGCCCGGAGGCCGCCGCCCGCGACGCCAGGTACGCGGCCCTGGACGGCGCCGCCCTGCGGCACGGAGCCGCCGCGGTCCTGCTCGGCCACACCCGCGACGACCAGGCCGAGACCGTCCTCCTCGGTCTCGCCCGCGGCTCCGGCACCCGCTCGCTGTCCGGAATGGCGGCCGTCTCGGGGGCGGCCGGGCGCTACCGCCGTCCCTTCCTGCAGCTCGACCGGCAGACCGCCCGCAAGGCCTGCATGGTCCAGTCCCTGCCCGTCTGGGACGACCCGCACAACGCCGACCCCGCCTACACCCGCTCCCGGCTCCGTCAGGAGGGGCTGCCCGCCCTGGAGAAGGCGCTCGGCAAGGGCGTCGTCGAGGCCCTCGCCCGTACGGCCCAGCTGTCGCGCGACGACGCCGACGCCCTGGACGACTGGGCCGCCGAGGCCGACCGTTCCGTACGGGACGAGACGGGCCGTCTGGAGTGCGCCAAGCTCTACGCGCTGCCGCCCGCAGTGCGGCGCAGGGTGCTGCGCAGGGCGGTCATCGAGGTGGGTTCGCCCGCCGGTTCACTGTTCGCCCGGCACATCGAGGAGGTGGACCGGCTGATCACCGGATGGCGTGGGCAGGGGGTCATCAACCTCCCCGGCCGGGTGGAGGCTCAGCGGCAGGGTGGCAGACTGGTCATTCGGCAGGGCTGAAGTTCTACGAAAGTGATGCGGGTGGACGCGAACGACATGGGCACCGACCTCAAGTCGGTGCTCATCACCAAGGAAGAGATCGACGCGAAGCTGGCCGAGCTGGCCGCCGAGGTCGACGCGGAGTACGCGGGCAAGGACCTGCTCATCGTCGGGGTGCTCAAGGGCGCCGTGATGGTGATGGCGGACCTGGCGCGTGCGCTGTCCACCCCCCTCACCATGGACTGGATGGCGGTGTCGTCGTACGGCGCGGGCACCCAGTCCTCCGGTGTGGTCCGGATCCTCAAGGACCTGGACACCGACATCAAGGGCAAGCACGTCCTGATCGTCGAGGACATCATCGACTCCGGCCTGACGCTGTCGTGGCTGCTGTCGAACCTCGGTTCGCGCGAGCCGGCCTCCCTCAATGTGTGCACGCTGCTGCGCAAGCCGGAGGCCGCGAAGGTCGCCATCGACGTGAAGTGGGTCGGTTTCGACATTCCGAATGAGTTTGTCGTCGGATATGGCCTGGATTACGCGGAGAAGTACCGCAATCTTCCCTTCGTAGGGACCCTCGCGCCCCACGTCTACGGGGGCTGACGGCTCCTCCGGACGGCCGGTCGGCGGTCCGGAGCCCTACGCGGGTCCATATCGGGGAACCCCCGCGCAATTCCCGCCGTTGGAGCAGGGGAAGGCAGGTTTGCCAGCAGTCCCCTGCGGTCGCGGGTGACAATGCTGGGGTACCGTCCGAAGAACAGTCTTTTATTCAGCGGCATTTACCTACGGGCAGGAGGGACGGGGCAGCAGTTCGCCCCGTATGGATGGACGTGAAGCGATACTTCCGTGGGCCGGTCATGTGGATCGTGCTGGCCGTCCTCGCCGTGGTCGTGCTGATGCAGGTCGTCGGCTCGTCTGGCGGCTACAAGACGGTCGACACCGGCAAGGTCATCCAGGCGATCGACAAGGACCAGGTCGACCAGGTCAAACTGACCACCGGTGAAGAACAGATCATCAAGGTGCAGCTGAAGGGCGACCAGAAGGTCGACGACAGCTCCAAGATCCAGGCGAGCTACATCGGGGACCAGGGCTCCAAGCTCGCCGCCAAGCTCGACCAGAAGTACGAGAGCGGCAAGATCAAGAACGGTTACACCGTCTCGCCGACGAAGCAGAACGCCTTCGTCGGGATCCTGCTCACCCTGCTGCCCTTCGTCCTCATCGTCGTCGTCTTCCTGTTCCTGATGAATCAGATGCAGGGCGGCGGTTCCCGGGTCATGCAGTTCGGGAAGTCCAAGGCGAAGCTCATCACCAAGGACACCCCGAAGACGACCTTCTCCGACGTGGCGGGGTCCGACGAGGCCGTCGAGGAACTCCACGAGATCAAGGAGTTCCTCCAGGAGCCGGCCAAGTTCCAGGCCGTCGGCGCCAAGATCCCCAAGGGCGTGCTGCTGTACGGCCCGCCCGGAACGGGCAAGACGCTGCTCGCGCGTGCTGTCGCGGGCGAGGCGGGCGTGCCGTTCTACTCCATCTCGGGCTCCGACTTCGTCGAGATGTTCGTGGGTGTCGGCGCCTCGCGCGTCCGTGACCTCTTCGAGCAGGCCAAGGCGAACGCCCCGGCGATCGTCTTCGTCGACGAGATCGACGCCGTCGGCCGCCACCGCGGCGCCGGCATGGGCGGCGGTCACGACGAGCGCGAGCAGACGCTCAACCAGCTGCTCGTCGAGATGGACGGCTTCGACGTGAAGGGCGGCGTCATCCTGATCGCCGCCACGAACCGCCCGGACATCCTCGACCCGGCGCTGCTGCGCCCGGGCCGTTTCGACCGGCAGATCGCGGTCGACCGCCCGGACATGCAGGGCCGTCTGGAGATCCTCAAGGTTCACCAGAAGGGCAAGCCGGTCGCCGCGGACGTCGACCTGGGCGCAGTCGCCCGCCGTACGCCGGGCTTCACCGGCGCGGACCTGTCGAACGTGCTGAACGAGGCTGCGCTGCTCACCGCGCGCAGCAACATGAAGCTGATCGACAACCACATGCTCGACGAGGCGATCGACCGCGTCGTGGCGGGCCCGCAGAAGCGGACCCGGATCATGTCCGAGAAGGAAAAGAAGATCACCGCGTACCACGAGGGCGGCCACGCCCTGGTCGCGGCGGCCCTGCCCAACTCGGACCCGGTCCACAAGATCACGATCCTGTCGCGCGGCCGGGCCCTGGGTTACACCATGGTCCTCCCGGACGAGGACAAGTACTCGACCACGCGCAATGAAATGCTCGACCAGCTGGCGTACATGCTGGGCGGGCGCGCGGCCGAGGAGCTCGTCTTCCACGACCCGACGACAGGCGCTGCGAACGACATCGAGAAGGCCACCGGTACGGCCCGCTCGATGGTCACGCAGTACGGCATGACCGAGCGCCTCGGCGCGATCAAGTTCGGCGGCGACAACACCGAGCCCTTCCTGGGCCGGGACATGACGCACCAGCGCGACTACTCGGAAGAGGTCGCCGCGCTCGTCGACGAAGAGGTCAAGAAGCTCATCGAGACCGCGCACAACGAGGCGTGGGAGATCCTGGTCGAGAACCGCGACGTTCTCGACAACCTGGTTCTGGCCCTCCTGGAGAAGGAGACGCTGAACAAGGAGCAGATCGCCGAGATCTTCCAGCCGATCGTGAAGCGCCCGGCCCGCCCCGCGTGGACTGGCTCTTCCCGCCGTACGCCGTCGACCCGGCCGCCGGTGCTGTCGCCCAAGGAGCTGGCACTCACCAACGGTGCCGCCAACGGTGCGGCGGCCGCGATCACCTCGGTGACCAAGGACGCGACGCCCGGCGAAGCGGTACCGGCTCCGGAAGAGCGCCCGGACAACAGCTAGCCCACTCCACAACCCGGTTCACACCGGGCCCGGAATGGATGCCGCGACCCCCAGGTTTTAGCCTGGGGGTCGCGGCGTTTCCCGTCGCGACACTTCTGGACGGCCCGCACGGATGATCCACAGGAACGAGGCACTGATGACCGACCCGGTGACGCTGGACGGCGAGGCCACCGTCGGCGAGTTCGACGAGAAGCGGGCCGAGAACGCGGTGCGCGAGCTCCTCATCGCCGTGGGGGAGGACCCGGACCGCGAGGGCCTGCGGGAGACTCCGGCGCGGGTGGCGCGGGCGTACCACGAGATATTCGCCGGCCTGCGGCAGAAGCCCGAGGACGTCCTGACGACGACCTTCGACCTCGGCCACGACGAGATGGTGCTGGTCAAGGACATCGAGGTGATGTCCAACTGCGAGCACCACCTGGTGCCCTTCCACGGCGTCGCGCACGTCGGCTACATCCCGTCCGCCGACGGCAAGATCACCGGCCTGTCGAAGCTGGCCCGCCTGGTCGACGTCTTCGCGCGCCGGCCGCAGGTGCAGGAGCGGCTGACCACGCAGATCGCCGACTCGCTGATGGAGATCCTGGAGCCGCGCGGCGTGATCGTCGTCGTCGAGTGCGAGCACATGTGCATGACGATGCGCGGAGTGCGCAAGCCGGGTGCGAAGACCATCACCTCGGCGGTACGCGGCCAGCTCCGCGCCCCGGCGACGCGGGCCGAGGCGATGAGCCTGATCATGGCCAGGTAGCCCTCCGCGCGTCCGTACGGAGCTTCTGCGCGCGTACGGACGAGGCCTGCCTCAGGCGGCGTCGGCCGCCGGGGCGGTGTCGTCGTCCTCCGGGAGGCGCAGCACGCGCTCCAGGAAGAACGCGGCAGCGACGATCGCCGCGCCCGCCAGGACCGAGAAGCCCGCGTAGAGGGCCTGGGTGCGGCGGGCGGGCATCTCGGCGAGCTGGGTGAGCAGGTGGACGCCCACGCCTCCGTACACCCCGGCGACGAGGGCGGCGACGAGGGCGCTCGCCTGGCCGAAGACGACCGCGCGGGCGGCCAGCATCGGGTCGACGCCCTTGGCGCCGGGGCGGCGCTCGCGCTGGGCGCGCAGCCGGGCGCGCAGGGACAGCGCGGTCGCCAGCAGCACGGCGGCGATCAGGGCCAGCACGATGGGCGCCGCGACCGGCACACCGGGCAGGCTGTCGATCGAGGCCCACAGCCGGGCGCCCGCCCAGGACAGCACCCCGGCCACGACGAACAGGCCGGTCAGTACCCCGAGCCGTAGTTGCTTCACGAAGCTCCGCTTTCCGTCACGTCGTCACGAGTGTCCGTACGACACCGTGCATCCGCTCAGTGTCGTACGAAGCAGTGTCGTACGAAGTCAACGCTTACTCGGGCAGTCGGAGTTCCAGGTCGACGCGCGGAAGCACCCCGTCGGTGGAGACGGCGGCGAGGAGGTCGGCGACCGCACCGCGGCCCGGGACCTGTGCCTCGGGGTCCACGTCGTGCCACGGGACGAGCACGAAGCCGCGCTCGTGGGCGCGCGGGTGCGGGAGCGTGAGCACCGGGTCGTCGGAGACGACGTTGGCGTACGAAAGGATGTCGACGTCGATCGTGCGGGGGCCCCAGCGCTCCTCGCGGACCCGGTCGAAGGCCTCCTCGATGGCCTGGCCGCGCTCAAGCAGCGAGGACGGCGGGAGGGTGGTCTTCACCAGGACGACCGCGTTGAAGTACGACGGCTGGGAGCCGGGGTCGACGCCCCACGGCTCGGTCTCGTACACCGGGGAGACCGCCTTCACACGGACGCCCGGGGTGTCCTCCAGGAGGTCGACGGCGCCCTGGAGGGTCTCCAGCCGGTTGCCGAGGTTGCTGCCGAGGCCGATGACGGCCCATTTGGGGTTGGAGAGGGTGATGTCGGCGGCGTCCACCTGCTCCGTCACGGAGCTGGGAACCGGCTGGACGGTGGGGTCGCTCTGCATCTGGTTCATACACGGCTCCGGGTGATGGTGATGGTCACGTCGTCGAAGGGCACGGTGATCGGGGCGTCCGGCTTGTGGACGGTGACCTCGATCTCGTCGACCCCGTCGTGCTTGAGGCACTGCTGGGCGATCCGCTCGGCGAGCGTCTCGATCAGATTGACCGGTTCGCCCTGCACGACCTCCACGACCTCCTCGGCGACCACGCCGTAGTGGACGGTCTTCGTCAGGTCGTCGTCGGCCGCGGCCGGACGGGTGTCCAGGCCGAGGACGAGGTCCACGATGAAGGTCTGGCCCTCTTCGCGTTCCCTGGGGAACACGCCGTGGTGTCCACGGGCCTTGAGGCCGCGCAGCGCGACACGATCCACGCGAATCACTCCTGCTGTTCGTAGTCATCGGGGGCCCGTGCCGAATGCGGTCGGCACATCACCTGAGGACCGAATCTACCTGCGAGCACTGACAGACCCCGTCCGCGGGTGCCGCCGACGGCACACGGAAGGGGCCCTTCCGGGGTTTCCTTCCGGGGCCCCTACCCACTCACGCCGGGGAATCGCCGTCCCTCAGGAGGGGGAACCGTGGGGAATCGCCGGGAATCGTCAGGAGGAATCCTCCGGGGACCGTCAGGAGGAATCCTCGTCCTCGTCGTCGTCGGCGTCCGCCAGTACGGGCGAGCCGTGGTGCGCCCACAGCCGCCAGCCGTCCGGGGTGCGCCGGAAGACGTTGGTGGCGACGACCAATTGGCCGACCAGCGGCCCCAGTTCGCCGCTCTCCTCGGCGGGGCCGCCGCTGAGGATGTTCTCGGTGCAGGTGGCCAGGGCGGTGTCGCCCATGACCGAAATATTCACATCGGTGAGGAAGAACTGGATGTAGTCGGTGTGCGCCATGATCAGCGCGTACGAGCGCAGGACCTCGCCGCGTCCCGAGAGCACCGGCCAGCCGGGGTGCACGCAGGTGATCTCGTCGTCGAGCCAGAGCGCCGACAGCTCTTCGAAGTCGCCGCGCTCCAGACATTCGTAGAACGCCGTGTTGGCCAGTTCGACCTGCTCGGCGTCGGTGCTGCGGGGGGTCACTTCGCGCCCGCCACGGCGCGGGCGACCCGTACCGCGTCGGCCGTCGCCCGTACCTCGTGCACCCGGACGGCCCAGGCGCCCTCGTGGGCGGCGATCGCGGAGACGGCGGCGGTGGCGGCGTCGCGCTCGCGCGCGGGCGGCGGGGTGTCGCCGTCACCGGCCAGCACATGGCCCAGGAAGCGCTTGCGGGAGGCGGCCACCAGCAGCGGGTGGCCCAGTGCGCGCAGGTCGCCGAGGTGGGCGAGGAGGGCGAGGTCGTGCTCGGCGCGCTTGGCGAAGCCGAGGCCGGGGTCGACGACGATGCGCTCGGGGGCGATGCCGCCCGCGACGACCGCGTCCACGCGTGCGCGCAGCTCGGCGAGGACCTCGGCGACGACGTCGTCGTACACCGCCCGGTTGTTCATGCCCGCGCTGAAGCCGCGCCAGTGCATGACGACGAAGGGGACGCCGGTGGCCGCGACGGCGGGGACCATGGCCGGGTCGGCGAGGCCGCCGCTGACGTCGTTGACGAGGACGGCGCCGGCCGCGACGGCCTGTTCGGCGACGGTGGCGCGCATGGTGTCGACGGAGACGCTGACGCCCTCGGAGGTGAGGCCCCGGACGACCGGCACGACCCGCTTGAGCTCTTCCTCGGCGTCGACGCGGCTGGCCCCGGGGCGGGTGGACTCGCCGCCCACGTCGACCAGGTCGGCACCCTCTGCGACCAGGGCGAGGCCGCGCTTGACGGCGGCGGCCGTGTCGAACCAGCGACCGCCGTCGGAGAAGGAGTCGGGCGTCACATTCACGACACCCATGACCGCACAGCGGTCCCACTCCGGGAGTCCTTCGGGTGGGTGGGCGCGCAGCAACGTACTCATACGACCAGCCTAGGCGTCAGCGCTTGGTCTCCGAACCTTCCGGACCGCCCGGGCCGTCGGGGTAGACCCGGCCGAGGAGCGTGAACAGGGCGGTGCGCTCCGCGTCGTCCAGGGTGTCGAGACCGGCCAGCGTGGTGTGCATCCGGGCCCGGATGGCGTCGATGGTGGTCTCGCCGTGCTCGGTGAGCACGACGTTCTTGACGCGGCGGTCGGTGGCGCTGGGCTCGCGGCGCACCAGCTCGCGCTTCTCCAGCCGGTCCACGATGCCCGTGATGTTGGAGGCGTCGCAGGCCAGGGTGGTGGCGAGGGCGCGCATGGGGGCGGGCGACGAGCGCAGCACGCTGAGCGTCTTGGCCTGACTGGCGGTGAGCCCTGCGGTGGCGGCGGCGAGCGTGAAGTCCCCGTAATAGAGACCGAAGGACGCGGCCAGCCGGTCGACGAGTTCGGCCTTGGTCGGCGGGTGGGCCTGGTTCGGCGGGTTGGCTGGCATGACATGCAGTGTACGCCGGGAAACTTGACCATCTCAACGATTGAGGTTTACCGTCGTAACAATTACTTGAGATTGTCAACCATTGAGTCTGGAGTGCTTCCCCATGAAGGCCATCACGTACAGCGCATACGGCAGCCCCGACGCCCTGGAGTACGGCGAGCGGCCCGAGCCCAAGCTCGGCCCGGACTCCGTACTGGTCAAGGTCCGCGCCGCCTCGGTCAACCCGGTCGACTGGAAGATCCTGGCCGGATACCTGGACCCGGCGCTGGACGCCGTCTTCCCGGTGATCCCGGGGTGGGACGTGGCGGGCGTCGTCGAGAAGGCGGGCGTGGCCGTGTCGGAGTTCGCCGAGGGCGACGAGGTCATCGGCTACGTCCGGGAGGACTTCGTGTCCCGGGGGACCTTCGCGGAGTACGTGGCCGCGCCCGTACGCACCCTGGCGCGCAAGCCCGCCGGCATCAGCTTCGAGGAGGCGGCGGGTCTGCCGCTGGCCGGGCTGACCGCGTACCAGGCGCTGACGCGGAACCTGAAGGTGCGGGCGGGGGACAAGGTCCTGGTGCACGCCGCGGCCGGCGGTGTCGGCTCGCTCGCCGTGCAGATCGCGCGGTCGCTGGGGGCCGAGGTCATCGGCACCGCGAGCGAGCGCAATCACGAGTACCTGCGGTCGCTGGGCGCCACGCCCGTCGCATACGGGGAGGGGCTGGCGGGCCGGGTGCGGGAGATCGCGCCGGACGGTGTGGACGCGGTGCTCGACCTCGTGGGAGGGGAGGCGCTCCAGGTGTCGCCCGAGCTGCTCGCGAGCGGCGGGCGGCTGGCGTCCATCGCGGACGGGGCGGTGAAGGGGCTCGGCGGGGACTACGTCTTCGTGCGGCCCGACTCGGCGGACCTGACGGCGCTGGGGAAGCTGGTGGAACGGGGCGAGCTCACGGTGGAGATCGCGGCGGTCTATCCGCTGGAGAAGGCCGCGGACGCCTTCCGGGAGAGCATCGGCGGGCACACGCGGGGGAAGATCGCGATCAGCGTGGCGTAGGGCGGGTGCGTGGGCGTGGGCGTGGACCGGAGCGAGGGGGCGCGCTCCGCGTGGGGGCCGCCCCCTTGCCCACCCGTTCCGCCCCAGGGGGCGGCCCCTGTGCCCAAGAGGGCTGGGTATCGAACCCCTACGCCACCGGCTGGGCCGCCCGCTCCACGTGGGCGCACGGTGACGTGGCCCTCTTTGAGGAGGCCTTGCGGGCGAACGGCCGCGGCAGCCCCAGCGTGACGAAGCCCTCCGCCTGCATCGCCGCGAAACCGATCCGCGGCAGGTCACCGGTCGTCCGGAAGACCACGAAGCGCGGCTCCCAGCGCGGCTGGAACTTCGCGTTGAACTTGTACAGCGACTCGATCTGGAACCACCGGGACAGGAAGACCAGCAGCCCGCGCCACCCCCGCAGCACAGGACCCGCGCCCAGCTTCTCGCCGCGGGCCAGCGCCGAGCGGAACATCGCGAAGTTGAGCGACACCTTCTTGATGCCGAGACCGGGGGCCGCCGTGAGGGAGGCGACGATCAGGAGCTCGTTCATGCCGGGGTCGGCCGCCCGGTCGCGCCTCATGAGGTCGAGGGACATGCCGTCCGGGCCCCAGGGGACGAAGTGCAGCACCGCCTTGATGTCGCCGTACGGGCCGGGCGCCGCGCCCTCCTCGTCGGCCTTGTGGGCGGTCGCGATGAAGCAGTCCTCGTCGCCCGGCTCGCCTACCCGGCCCAGCGCCATCGAGAAGCCGCGCTCGGTCTCCGTGCCGCGCCAGTCGGCGGCGGCCCGGCGGATGCGGTCCAGCTCCTCGGCGTCCAGGTCGCCGACCCGGCGCACCCGGGTCTCGTAACCGTTGCGCTCGATGCGCTTGACCATCTGCCGCACGTTGCGCATCGCGCGCCCGGAGAGGGAGAAGTCCGGGACGTCGACGACGGCCTCGTCGCCCAGTTCGAGGGCGTCCAGGCCGGTCTCGCGGGTCCAGACCTCGCCGCCGGTCTCCGAGCAGCCCATCACGGCCGGCGTCCAGGAGTGCGCCTTGGCCTCCTCCATGAACCGCTCGATGGCGCCGGGCCAGGCCTCGACGTCGCCGATCGGGTCGCCGCTGGCCAGCATCACGCCGGACACGACGCGGTAGGTGACGGCGGCCTTGCCGCTGGGGGAGAACACGGCGGCCTTGTCGTGCCGCAGCGCGAAGTGGCCCAGAGAGTCGCGGGCGCCGTGCTTGGCCAGCAGGCCGCGCAGCTGCACCTCGTCCTCCTCGGTGAGCCGGGCGGCCGGGTGCTCGGGGCGGAAGGCCAGGTACACCGTGGTGATCGCGATGATCCAGCCGAGGGCGCCCAGCGAGTAGCCGACCGTCCAGGAAGCCTGCCTGGTGTAGTCGATCGGGCCCTCGAAGCCGGCCAGCCCGTAGAGGACGTGCACCAGGCGGTCGCCGAAGCCAGGGCTGCCGACGATCGTCTTCGGGTGGGAGCTGACGATCAGCAGACCGAGCCCGATCGAGCCCAGGCCGGTCAGGACGAAGTTCGCGACCGCCTTCCAGCGGCTGCGCGGGTCCGGCAGCGCGGCGAACTCACTCCGATGGACGATCAGCAGTGTGAGAAGTGCGAGCGCGATCAGCGCGCCCAGCCAGGAGCTCCGGTAGGCGAGCTGCGCGACGGCACCGACCGGCAGCAGGACCACGGCGGACCGCCAGGCGCGCCGCTTGCGCCTCTTGAGGCCGTGGGCGAGGAGGAGCAGCAGCACCCCCACGGTCAGCGAGAAGGCGGCGGCGAACGGGCCGAACGTACCCGGAAGGACTTCGGCCACGCTGTGCATCCGGCTGTGCCGGAAGCGGGGGACGACCCCGGCCACGATGTCGAGCAGGCCCACCAGAGTGACCGCCGCGCCCACCAGCGCGGGGACCTTCTCGGGTCGCGGACCGCGCAGGATCCGCCGCACCCGATCCGGAACCGCTCCGGACTTATCCCCATCTATTCTGATTGACATCGCTTCCCGAGGTTTCCGCGAGAGGTTTTATGCCCGTGGAACCTGGAGAAGGTCCGTCCGGACAATGTGCGTTCACTAGGACGGCGCTTCCGGGGGGTGGGTTCACTCGGCTCTCAGGAAATTCTCATCCAGGAAGTAACGATCTCGTCATGGGTCTCACCAGTACCAAGGTCCTCGCGCTCGCTCTTCTGATCGCGGTCCTGCTCTTCGCCGCCACGATCTGGCTCTGGCCGCGGCTGTCCGGCCGCAGCTGGCGGGCCGTCCTCGGCCGGATCGGCCTGCTGCTGGCGACCCAGCTGGCGCTGTTCGCCGCGGTCGGCCTCGCTGCTAACAAATCGTTTCTCTTCTACGGGTCCTGGGCCGACCTCTTCGGCCAGGAGGAGGAGATGGGCGTGGTCGTCGACCACGCGGCGGGCGCCAACAAGCAGGCGCAGCTGATCGGCACGCGCGCCATGGACGTCCCAGGCGGCAACAAACCGTCCGTCGGCGGACAGATACAGGAAGTACGGATCGAGGGCGCGAAGTCGAAGATCGTCAGCCCGGCCTACGTGTACCTGCCGCCGGAGTACTTCCAGCCGAAGTACGCGAAGAAGCAGTTCCCCGCGACGGTCGTGCTCACCGGCTACCCGGGCACCGCGATGAACCTGATCAAAGGGCTCCGCTACCCGCAGACCGCTCTGATGCAGGCCCGTGCGGGCAAGGCGCAGCCGATGGTCATGGTCATGATGCGGCCGACCGTCGCACCGCCGCGCGACACCGAGTGCGTGGACATTCCGGGCGGCCCGCAGACCGAGACCTTCTTCGCCGACGACCTGCCGCGCGCCGTCTCGTCCGCGTACCGCGTGGGCACGAAGGCGCAGAACTGGGGCTTCATGGGGAACTCCACGGGCGGCTACTGCGCCGTGAAGATCGCCATGGCGCACCCGGACAAGTTCGCCGCGGGCGCCGGTCTGTCCCCGTACTACAAGGCGGCCGACGACCCGACGACCGGTGACCTCTTCGGCGGCAACGCGAACCTCAAGAAGCGTGCCGACCTCCTGTGGGCGCTGGACAACCTGCCGGCGCCCAAGACCTCCCTGCTGGTCACGACCAGCAAGAAGGGCGAGGACAACAAGAAGCCGACGGCGGAGTTCATCAGCAAGGTGAAGCCGCCGACGCACGTCTCGTCGATCACGCTGAACAGCGGCGGTCACAACTTCAACACCTGGAAGCGCTCGATCCCCGCCACCATCGAGTGGCTGAGCAAGAAGCTCACGGCCTGACGCGCCGGGTCACCGCCTGAGCCGGGGGCCGGGAGTCGGAAGCCGGGAGCCGGGCCTTGGGGCCCCTGGGCCGCTGTCAGCCGATGGTCTCCACTTCCACCTCCGTACGGGCCACCTTGCGGCCGTCCGCGTCGATCGACCGGCGCAGGGCCTCGTGCAGCCGGGCCGGGGTGAGCACCCCCAGGAACCGGCCCTCGCTCCGCTCGTCGATGACGGCGATCCACCCCGCGTCGTGCTGGAGCATCGTCGCGAACGCCTGCTTGAGCGACGCCCCCACCGGAAGCCACGCCTCCATCCGGCGCGCGTGCTCCCGCACCGTCCCGCCCTTGTGCGGTCCGTCCGTGTTCGGCCCGCCCGGCTCCGTGGCCCCGGCCGGGATCCAGCCGTGCAGGTTGTCCTCGCTGTCGAGTACGACGGCCCAGCGCGCGCCCTCGGCCGACAGCCGTGCCGTGGCGCTCCTGAGGGAGTCGTCGAGGTGGACGACCGGCGGCTGGTCCAGGTCGCTCTCCTCGATGGGAGTGACCGACAGCCTCTTGAGGCCGCGGTCGGCGCCGACGAAGTCCGCGACGTACGGGGTGGCGGGCGCGCCGAGCACGACGGCGGGGGCGTCGAACTGCTCGACGGTGCCCTGCCCGTAGACGGCGATGCGGTCGCCGAGCCGGACCGCCTCCTCGATGTCGTGCGTGACGAACAGCACCGTCTTGCGGACCTGCGACTGGAGCTTCAGGAACTCGTTCTGCAGGTGCTCGCGGACCACCGGGTCGACCGCGCCGAACGGCTCGTCCATGAGGAGCACGGGCGGGTCGGCGGCCAGGGCACGGGCGACGCCGACGCGCTGGCGCTGGCCCCCGGAGAGCTGTTCCGGATAGCGGGAGCCGTAGACCTTGGGGTCGAGGCCCACCAGGTCGAGGAGCTCGGCGGCCCGCGCGCGGGCCTGCGGCCGCTTCACGCCGAGCAGGTGCGGGACGGTCGCGGTGTTGTCGAGGACCGTCTTGTGCGGGAAGAGGCCCACCTGCTGGATCACGTAGCCGATGCGGCGCCGCAGCTCCACCGGGTCGACGGTGGATATGTCCTGGCCGTCGAGGAGTATGCGGCCCTCGGTCGGTTCGATGAGCCGGTTGACCATCTTCATGGTGGTGGTCTTGCCGCAGCCGGACGGGCCGACGAGCGTGACGAGTTCACCCGCGGCGACCTCGAAGGACAGGTCGTCGACGGCGGTCGTCCCGTCGGCGTAGCGCTTGGTGACGTGCTCGAACCGGATCATGGGTCCTCATTGTGACGGCTGGTGACGGGTCTTGTGTGAAGGGCGTGTTGCCGTGCTGTGGCAGCCCGAACCGGGCCGGGCCCGTTGTCAGTGGTCGGCGATATGGTCTTTGAACATACGTTCTCAAGTGTGTGCGGAGCAGTTGTCGACCGAGCCGCTTGGAACGGCCGGGACGGGGGAGGTGGGGACGGATGAGTGAGCAGAGCTGTCTGGCGACGAACGACTGGATCTGCGGGGAGTACCTGCGTTCCCGCAGCCAGGAGCTGACCGACGCGACCCTCCAGCACATCTGGATCACGGTGGCTTCGGTGCTGATCGGGCTGGCCGTGGCCTTCCCCCTCGCGCTCCTGGCCCGGCGGCACAAGCGCTTCGCCGGACCGGTCCTCGGCCTGACCACCGTGCTCTACACGGTGCCCTCGCTGGCGATGTTCTCGCTGCTGCTGCCGCTGTTCGGGCTCTCGGCGGCGCTCGTGATCACCGGCCTGGTGCTGTACTCGCTGACGATCCTCGTGCGGAACATCCTGGCCGGCCTCGAAGCGGTGCCGGAAGAGGCCCGGGAGGCCGCGCGCGGGATGGGGTACGGGCCGTGGCGGATGCTCTGGGAGGTCGAACTGCCGCTCGCGCTCCCCGCGTTGATGGCCGGGGTGCGGATCGCCACCGTCTCGACGGTCGCGCTGACCACGGTCGGCTCCATCGTCGGCCGCGGCGGCCTCGGCAACCTCATAGAGGACGCACTGCCCACCTTCTTCAAGGCACAGGTGCTCGCCGCGTCCGTGCTGTGCGTGCTGCTCGCCCTCGTCGCGGACCTGCTGCTGCTCGGACTCCAGCGGCTGCTCACGCCGTGGACCCGGGTGTCCCGGGCGAAGCCCGAGCCCCGTACGGCTCGAATACAGAAGACTTCTGCGGCTGTTGAGGCGGGCTGATTTCGATGGGTGTGCTCGGCGACGCCTGGACCTGGCTGGTCACGGGCTCGAACTGGTCCGGGGACGGCGGGGTCTGGACCCGGCTGACGGAGCATCTGTACGTCAGCGGGGTCGCGCTCGCCCTGGCCTGTCTGCTCGCGCTGCCGCTGGCCTTCGTGCTCGGACACCTCGGCAAGGGAGGTGCGCTCGCGGTCAACATCTCCAACGTGGGGCGGGCCGTCCCGGTGTTCGCGGTGCTGGCGCTGTTCATGGTCTCGCCGCTGCGCTCCGCCGGATACGTACCGACGATCATCGCGCTGGTGCTGTTCGCGGTGCCGCCGCTGCTCACCAACGCGTACGTCGGGATGCGCGAGGTGGACCGGGCGGTGGTGGAGGCCGCGCGCGGCATGGGCATGTCGGGCATGCAGCTCTTCCTGCGGGTCGAACTGCCCCTCGCGTACCCGCTGGTGATGACCGGGCTGCGGTCGGCCGCCGTCCAGGTGGTGGCCACCGCCTCGATCGCCGCGATGGTCGGCCAGGGCGGGCTCGGACGGATCATCACCGCCGGGTTCAACACGTACGACACCGCCCAGGTGGTCGCCGGGGCGCTGCTGGTGGCGCTGCTCGCGCTGCTGGTGGAGGGTGCGCTCGTGCTGCTCGGCCGACTGTTCTCGCCGCTGCGGAAGACCGTCTGACGGTGCGCCGGTTTCTCTCTGCTGTGTCCCTATTTCCTGCACCTCGTGCACTTCATGGATGGTGAACCCTCATGAGCAAGACCTCACGCCTCGCGGGTGCGGTAGTCGGCCTGGTGGCACTGACCGGGTCGCTCGCCGCGTGCGGCGGCGACAGCCTGGAGAAGGGCAAGCCCGGCGCCGAAGCACCCGCAGGGGGCGGCAAGAAGGGCTCGCTGGTGGTCGGCGCCGCCGCGTTCACCGAGTCCAAGGTGCTGGCGGAGCTGTACGCGCTGGTTCTCAAGGACGCCGGGTTCGCCACCTCGGTGACCGTCGTCAAGAACCGTGAGCTGTACGAACCCTCGCTGGAGAAGGGCGAGATAGACGTCGTGCCGGAGTACGCGGCGACGATCACGGAATTCCTCAACGCCAAGGTGAACGGGGCGAAGGAGGCCGAGAAGAAGCCGCTCGCCTCCAGCGACGCCGCCGCCACTGTCGCCGCGCTGGAGAAGCTGGCAGGCCCGCTCGGGCTGAAAGTCCTGCCCGTTGGACAGGCCGTCGACCAGAACGCCTTCGCGGTGACCAAGGAATTCGCCGCGAAGAACAACCTCAAAACCCTTTCCGACCTGGGAAAGTCCAAGATCAAGGTAAAGATCGCGGCGGGCGACGAATGCGAGATCCGGCCGTTCTGCGCGCCCGGTCTGAAGTCGAAGTACGGCATCGACGTTGCGGGCATCGACCCCAAGGGCGTAGGCACCCCGCAGTCCAAGCAGGCCGTCAAGGACGGTGAGGACCAGCTCGTCCTCACTACGACGACGGACGCCACGATCGACAGCTTCGGCCTCGTCTTCCTGGACGACGACAAGAAGCTGCAGAACGCCGACAACCTGCTGCCCGTCGTCAACGCCAAGGAAGCGGGCGACCCGGCCGTCGCCGAGGCGCTCGGCAGGCTCACCAAGGCGCTGACCACGGCGGATCTCGGTGAACTGAACCGCAAGGTCGACATCGAGCGGGCCAAGCCGGCCGATGTCGCGAAGGCATATCTGGAGGAGAAGAACCTCATCAAGAAGTAGCGGATTGAAGGAATCGGGGTGCCGTCCGGACCTGTTTCGGCAGTGGTTCGACAGCTTTCGGGAGCGGTTCGACAGGGCTCTGGGTAACCGCAAGGGAACAGATTGCCGAGCGGTGCCCCATCCGTGTCCCGCACACGGTAAATTTCAGGCCATGCCACGTGGACGCCACCGCCATTCCCCACCCCTGCACAAGCTGCTGCCCTCCTCGGCGGTCGCGGGCGTCTCGCTCGTGTGCGCCGTCGGTGCCTGGTTCGTGGCGGAACCCGTGGTGCTCCGGTCACTGGTCGCCGCCGCTGCGGCGGCGGCCGTCACCGGGGCGACCCTGATGCGCAGTTGGGACCGTAGGGCAGGCCTCAAGGTCGCCGAACTGACCCGGGCGCGCGAGGCCGACGTGTGGAAGGCCGAGGAGCGCGTCGCCGACATCGAGGGCGACCTTGAGGAATCGCGCGCGCTGCGGGTCAGGCTCGACGCGAAACTGCGCGCCAAGCGCGTGGAGCTGGCCGGGCTGCGCAATGAGCACGCCGCGCTGCTGCGCCGGTACGCGACCGCCGAGACCGAGCGCGCGACGGCCCTGGAGCGCCGTCGCCAGCTCGCTCTTGAGGCGGCGGCGAAGACCGCTCCGAAGACTGCTCCGAAGGAACTGCCCGCGGCAGCCTCGACGCCGACCCCGGCCGCGTACATGCGGGCGGCCGCGGCGCTGGAGAACCTGGGGCGGAACAGGGCGGTGCAGCGGGAGCGCGCGGAGGCGGCCGAGACCGCGGCGGCTTCGACCACCGCGCTGGAAGTACACGTTCCGGCTCAGGCTCCGGCGCGGGTGGACGCGCAGTCGGCGGAAGCACTGGTTCCGACCCCGGCCCCGACCCCGGCCCCAGTCCCGGTTCCGGCCCCGGATCTGCGGGAACACACGCGCGCCTCCGCGGCCCTCGCCCCGTACGCCCCGCAGAACCTTCCCGCCGTACGGAAGCAGGGCGGCTTCGACTTCTTCGGTACGGGCACGGGTACGGGTGCCGGCGGGAAGGCCCCGGCTTCTGCCCCTGCCCCTGCCCCTGCCGCTTCTGCCCCGGCCACGGACGCGTCCGCGCTGGAGCCGGTCAGGGACTCCGTACAGCAGCAGGCCGTGCAGCACGTGCAGCACGAGGACCTCGCGGACGTCGTCGGTGAGGAGGCGCTGGCCGACCACCACCGGGCGTCGCTTGCCGCCGCAGGCCGTGACGCGGTCGGTGAGGTCATCGACCTGACGGCGCACGACGAGACCGAGCAGCTGGACGTGGCGGACCTCAGGAGCGCGATCAGCTCCTGAAGTCCCTTCCGTAGCGCACTACTTGTCGATGTCTCCGACGACGAAGAAGAGCGAGCCGAGGATCGCGACCATATCGGCGACCAGCGTTCCCGGCAGCAGCTCCGTCAGCGCCTGGATGTTGTTGAACGACGCCGAGCGCAGCTTCAGCCGGTACGGGGTCTTCTCGCCCTTGGAGACCAGGTAGTAGCCGTTGATGCCGAGCGGGTTCTCGGTCCAGGCGTATGTGTGGCCCTCGGGGGCCTTGAGGACCTTCGGCAGCCGCTGGTTGATCGGTCCGGGCGGCAGGTCGGCCATCCGGTCGAGACAGGCGTCGGCGAGGTCGAGGGCGTTGTGGGTCTGTTCGAGGAGGCACTCGAAGCGGGCCAGACAGTCGCCCTCTTCGCGGGTCACCACCTTGAGGGTGTCCTGGAGTTCGCCGTACGCGAGGTACGGCTCGTCGCGCCGCAGGTCGAAGTCGACCCCCGACGCGCGGGCGATGGGGCCGGAGACGCCGTACGCGTGGACGGCCTCGGCCGACAGCACGCCGACGTCGCGCGTACGGCCGCGGAAGATCTCGTTCCCGAGGACCAGGCCGTCGTACACGTCCATGCGCGAACGGACGGAGGCGACGGCGTCGCGCACCCGCCCGAGCCAGCCCGCCGGCACGTCCTCTTTGAGGCCGCCGACCCGGTTGAACATGTAGTGCATGCGGCCGCCGGAGACCTCCTCCATGACGGCCTGGAGTTCTTCGCGCTCGCGGAAGGCGTGGAAGACGGGGGTGATGCCGCCGAGTTCGAGGGGGTACGAGCCGAGGAACATCAGGTGGTTGAGAACCCGGTTCAGCTCGGCGAGGAGGGTACGGGTCCAGACCGCGCGCTCCGGGACCTCCATGCCGAGCATGCGCTCGACGGCCATGACGACACCGAGCTCGTTGGAGAAGGCCGACAGCCAGTCGTGGCGGTTGGCCAGCATGACGATCTGGCGGTAGTCGCGCGCCTCGAAGAGCTTTTCGGCGCCGCGGTGCATGTAGCCGATGACGGGTTCGGCGTGCTGGATGCGCTCCCCGTCGAGGACGAGCTTGAGGCGCAGGACGCCGTGGGTGGAGGGGTGCTGGGGGCCGATGTTGAGCACCATGTCGGTGGACTCGGCCGCGCCGCCGATGCCGACTGTCGTCGTCTGCGTCATGGGGGACAGTATCCCTTGGGAGTACGGGCATCTTCAGCCCGTCCGGCGTTTGAGGACGCGCGGACGCAGTCCGTGCACGGGGCGGGAGCGAGCGTGGGCCGGAGCGGGAGGGGCGCTCCGCGCGGGGGCCGCCCCCTTGCCCACCCTTCCCCAAGCTCTTAAGGAGCAGGGGAGACCCCACTGCCCCCGGGGGGCGGCCCCGCTGCCCAAGGGGGCTAGGTGCCCACCCCCTGTTCGAGCCATCCGAAGTCTCCCAGTCCGCCCCGTGCTCCCAGTTCCGCGGCCTCGCTTGCTGTGGCCAGGGCCCGGACGTACGCCGTCGGGTCCGTCGATGCCAGTGCCAGTGGCGGGCGTTCGCCCGTTACGCCGAGCCGCCGCAGGGCCTCCCGCTGGGTGATCAGTTCGGTCCGGTCGGCATCGGCGACACCCGCCCCGACGACCCCCGCCCCGCATGCGTCCAGCGCCACGTGCGACGTCACGTCGCACCCCCCGTCCGGCACCGCCCGCACCTCCCGCCCGGCCGCGAAACCGCTGAGCGTGCCGAACGGCGGCCGGGCGCCCCGCTCGTGCGCGTAGTCCACGGCCACCGCGAGCCCCGCGTCCAGGGTCGCCACCGCCCGCGCCCACGCCTCGTCCCGCGGACGCCCGATCTCCGCCCGATGGCCCGGCCGTCCCTCCAGCGGCCACCACCGCGCCAGCCACTCGGCGTCCGCACCGGTCACGGGAGCGCCGAGCCGCTCCGCGCCGTCGGACGTCCGTACCTCCACGTACCGATTCACCCCGTCCTCGTCCACCTCCGCGACGTCGACCGGCACGTTGTCCAGCCACTCGTTGGCGAAGAGCAGACCGGTGACGCCCGACGGCGGCTCGGCGCACCACTCGATGCGGTGGTCGAGTCCGGCCGGCCTTGCCGCCCTTTCGACGGCGTACGCACGCACCGCGAAGCCCTCGGGCAGCGCCGCCAGCACACCCGTCAGCAGTTCCCCCCGCCCGGCACCCATGTCGACCAGATCGATCCCGCCAGGACCGCCAGGACCGCCACCCAGCTCTTCGTACGTCCGCACCAACAGCCGCGCCACCGCCCCCGCGAACAGTGCGGAGGCGTGCACGGACGTACGGAAGTGGCCTGCGGGGCCCTCGGGGAGCAGGTAGAAACCGCCGGGACCGTAGAGCGCGGCCTCCGTCGCCTCACGCCAGCCGAGCCACTCCGGTCCCTCGCGGTGTCCTGCGTCCGGCGGATCCGTCTCGTCTCTCACGGCGCCAAGTCTCCACTGCGTCTCCACCTTGGGGAGTAGTGGCCCGCCCACCGGATCGCCCCTCCGGTTGACCCATTGACCTCTGCGGTTTCCCTACGCTGGATACGTGCAGCGCCTCTACGACTTCATCCGCAGACACCCGACGAGCGTCGACAGCTTCTGGGCTGTGATTCTCCTCGGGATGTCCGCGATGGCGGCGGCCAGTGTCATCGACGGGAGCAGCCTCGCGGCGGGCGTCGTCAGCATCTTCGTGCTGTGCCTCGTGGTCGCGCTGCGCCGCCGCTTCCCGGAGTGGATGCTGCTGGTCGCGATCGCGGTCGGGGCCGCCCAGGTCGCACTGGACATCGAGCCGAACCTGGCGGACTTCGCGATGCTCGTCATCGTGTACACGGTGGCTGCCAACGGCGCCCGCTGGGCCTCCCGGCTGGCGCTCGGGGGCTCGCTGCTGGCGGCGGCGATCTCCCAGCTCCGGTGGCCGGTGGACAAGGCCCCGGGGGCCGCAGCCCCGATCGCGTACGCGGTGTTCCTGACCATCCCCTTCCTGCTCGCCTGGGTCCTCGGTGACTCGCTGCGCACCCGCCGCGCGTACTTCGCGCAGCTGGAGGAGCGGGCCACCCGGCTGGAGAAGGAGCGCGAGGCGCAGGCGAAGGTCGCCGTCGCCGCCGAGCGCGCCCGGATCGCCCGCGAGCTGCACGACGTCGTCGCGCACAACGTGTCCGTGATGGTGGTGCAGGCGGACGGTGCGGCGTACGTCATGGACGCCTCGCCAGACCAGGCCCGACAGGCCCTGGAGACCATCTCGACGACCGGCCGCCAGGCGCTCGCCGAGATGCGCCGGCTGCTCGGCGTACTGCGTACGGGAGAGCAGCAGGTGAGCGGCGAGTACGTCCCGCAGCCGGACGTGCAGCAGATCGAGGACCTGGTGGAACAGGTCCGCACCGCCGGCCTCACGGTCGACTTCAAGATCGAGGGCACCGCCCGCCCGCTGCCCAGCGGCGTCGAGCTCACCGCGTACCGCATCGTGCAGGAAGCCCTCACCAACACCCGCAAGCACGGCGGCCCGGAGGCGGGCGCGAGCGTGCGCCTGGTGTACTTCGACGACGGGCTCGGCCTGCTCGTCGAGGACGACGGCCGGGGCGCCTCCCACGAGCTGTACGAGGACGGCGGCGCCGACGGCCAGGGCCACGGCCTCATCGGGATGCGCGAGCGGGTGGGTATGGTCGGCGGCACGCTGGACGCGGGACCGCGTCCGGGCGGCGGCTTCCGCATCAGCGCCCTGCTCCCGCTCAAACCGGCCCACTGACACCTGAATCCGCTCGGGCCGAACCGGCCCGCTGAACCGGCCCCCTCAACCGGCTCCCCGTTCCGACCCGTTCCGACCCGCTCCAATCCGCTCTCCGGAAGGTCCCCTCCCATGCCGCCGATCCGCGTGATGCTCGTCGACGACCAGATGCTGCTGCGCACCGGTTTCCGGATGGTCCTGGCCGCCCAGCCGGACATGGAGGTCGTCGCCGAGGCGGGCGACGGGCAGGAGGCGATCGACATCCTGCGCACCACCGCGGTCGACGTCGTGCTGATGGACGTACGCATGCCGAGGCTGGACGGGGTGGAGGCGACCCGGCGGATCTGCGCGCAGCAGGATCCGCCGCGGGTGCTCATCCTGACCACCTTCGACCTCGACGAGTACGCCTTCTCCGGGCTCCAGGCGGGCGCCAGCGGCTTCATGCTGAAGGACGTGCCGCCGGCCGAGCTGCTGGCCGCGATCCGCTCCGTGCACAGCGGGGACGCGGTCGTCGCCCCGTCCACCACCCGCCGCCTGCTCGACCGCTTCTCGCCGATGCTGCCGAGCTCGTCCAAGGAGCCGCAGAACAAGGCGGTCGAGAAGCTCACCGACCGCGAGCGCGAGGTCATGCTGCTGGTCGCCCAGGGCCTGTCGAACGGCGAGATCGCCGCCCGTCTCGTCCTCTCCGAGGCCACCGTCAAGACGCACGTCGGCCGCATCCTGACCAAGCTCGGACTGCGCGACCGCGTGCAGGTGGTCGTCCTCGCGTACGAGACGGGGCTGGTACGCGCCGGGGGCTCGCCCGGCAGCCTCTAGTCGGCCATCGGCCCGTCGGCGGCGCCTACCGCAGCACCCCCTCCAGGAAGTCGCTGCCCAGCCGGGCCACCACGGTGGTGTCCAGCTGGTGCAGTACGTACCGGCCGCGGCGCCGGGTCGTGATCAGGCCCGCCTTCTTCAGCACGGACAGGTGCCGGGAGACCTCGGGCGCGGTGATCGCCATGGTGTCGGCCAGCTCGCCCGTCGTGTACGGAGTCCGGGCCAGGAACCGGCACAGCCGCATCCGCATCGGGTGGGCCAGCGCCTCCAGCCGCTGCTGCAGCAGGTGCACGGAAGCGGGCGAGGGCAGCTCCGGTGCGCCCACCGGGTAGTGGATCACCGGACGCCAGCCCGGGGCGTGCAGCACCAGCAGGTGCGGCCAGCCGAAGGTGGACGGCACGGCGGTCAGACCCGCGCCGACCTCCGGGTCCACCGCGCTGGTGTGCCCCTCGGCCAGCTTGTCGGCCCGGATGCGGTGCCCGCTCTCGTCCAGGCTGAGGGCGGGGGAGACCGCGTGCAGCGCCTCGGCGAGACCCCTGCGCCGCAGCAGGTCGTGCTTGTGGCGGGCGTCGGCGGCCAGCTGGCTGCGCACCCGTCGCCAGGTGTCCGCGAAGAAGGCCTCGTCGCAGTCCTCGAAGAGCCGGCGCAGCCAGAGCCGGACGGAGCCGGGGTCCGTCAGCAGCCGGTGGGTGAAGTCCAGTTGCTTGGGTCCGCGCGCCGCCGCGAGGTCCAGGGCACGAGTCCGGAGCGCGTCGTCCACGAGCGGTGACGGCCCGTCCACCGCGTACATGCTGGAGCAGGTGAACTCCAGGGCGGCCGACACGAACTCCTCGTCGGTCAGCCGGTCCAGCAGGTCCAGGTCCTCCGCGAGCGTCGTCCCCGGCCCGCCCGACCGGCCCTTGACCCCGGCGAACGGCAGGAACACGTCCGAGAACGTCGTCCGCCACAGGAAGTCCGCCTCGGTCAGCCGGTCCGCGAGGTCCGGCTTCAGCCCGGCGGCGGTCGCCGTCGCCCAGCCGTGCTGGCCCGGGTGGTGGCCGGGCTCGCACAGGGCGTGCAGGGCCATGCCCAGCTCGCCCAGCGGCGTGATCGCGAAGTCGATCCGCTCGGGCGGCAAACCTGTGATGTCGATGACAACGCTCATGGCCCCATGGTGCACGCCGCCACTGACAATCCGGCCGTCGATTGACGGCCCCCGTCAATCGACGGCCGATCGATTGACGAGCCTTGTCAATCGATTGGCCAGGGCCGACGGGCCCGGCGCAGCGTAAAGGCCATGACCGCATCCCAGCAGCACATGTTCGACGCCTACCGCGCCGCCCAGCACGGCACCCCGACCCCGCCCGCCCCCGGCGAGCACGACTGGCAGGCCGTCCGCGAACTCCGCGACACGGTCCGCGACGACCTCCGCTTCCGCGCCGTGGTCGCCGGACAGCCCGGCCGCTCCTACCTGCGGGCCGCCGCCGCACGGCTGGCCGCCCGACTGCGCCCGTCCCGGATCCGTACCGCTGAGACCCGTACCGCCGCGTCCCGCACCCGTACGGCGCCCGCCGTACGGACCGCCACCGCGCCCCGCACGGCGGGCTGCAGCTAGGGCAGCCGGCCGGTGAACTCGGCCACCGCAGCGGCCACGTCCTGCGCCGTCCACTTCAGCCCCTCGGCCGTCACCGTCACCTCGGTGACCGAGATGCCCGGGGTCTCACCGGGGAACCACCGGCGGAACAGCGCCGTTCCCGTCTCCTCCGCCTGCCGTACCGCCGCCTCCGTCAGAACATCGGCGGCGTACGGCAGCCACACCTGGAACTGATGCGTGTGCGGGACCTCCGGGTTCACCCGGAACCACGGCACACCCGCCGCCGCCAGCCCCTCGCCCAGCGCCTGCGCGACCACCTTCGCATGCGCCACGTAGCCCGGCAGCCGGGGCAGTTCCCGCTCCAGACCGACCAGCGCGCTCAGCGCCGCCGGGTACTGCTGGAAGAGCTGGCCCCCATAGCGGTGGCGCCAGGCCTTCGCCTCGTCGATCAGCGCCTGCGGGCCCGCCAGCGCGGCCCCGGACATCCCGCCCAGCGACTTGTAGTACGACACGTACACGCTGTCCGCGAGCGCCGCGATCTCCTCAAGAGGACGCCCGAAGTGCGCGGTGCACTCCCACAGCCGCGCCCCGTCGAAGTGGACGACCGCGTCCCGCTCCCGGGCGGCCGCCACGACCTCCGTCAGCTCCTCCCACGTCGGCAGGACGAAACCGGGCTCGCGCAGCGGCAGTTCCAGCATCAGCGCCCCGAAGGGCTCGTCGAGGTCGCGCACCTCGTCGGCGGTGGGAAGGCGGGGCTCGTCCGTCGGGTGCACGGTGCGGAGCCCGCTCACCTCGTGGAAGGCGTTGCGCTCGTGCAGCTCCGGGTGCGCGCGGGGGTGCAGGGCGACCGTGTTGTTGCCGGTGCGGCCCGCCCAGCAGCGCAGCGCGATCTGCTGCGCCATGGTGCCGGTGGGGAAGAACGCGGCGGCCTCCGTGCCGAGGGTGCGGGCGGTGCGCCGCTCCAGCTCCTCGACGACGCCGTCGCCGTACACGTCGGTCCAGTCGTCCAGGTCGTACACGGTGCCCGCGTCGGCCGCGAGGGCGGCCAGCCGGTCGCCGATCCGCTGCTCGACGGGGCCACGGGCGAGCATCCGGCGGGCCCCGCTCCAGGCGGCCTGCCTGCGCCGCTTCTGGTCCGTGCCCGCTCCGGTGCCGTTGCCGGTGCCGTCGTCCTTGCTTTCGCTGTCGGTCATCCGCCGATGATCGCGTACCGGGCGGAGAGCGGCACCGGGATTTCCCCACAGCCTGTGGACAGACGGGCGAGGCCCCGCGGCCCGCACCCCAGGAAGCCCCGGAAACGCTGGCGTAGCATGACGGGCAATCGTCCGGTACCCCCTGCGGACTGGAACGGAAGGCCGTTTCCGCGTGAACTCATCCCAGCAGTCCGACCCCTCCGACCGCCCCGCCCGCCTCACCGTCGGTGTCGTCGGAGCGGGCCGCGTCGGCGCCACCCTGGCGGCGGCCCTGCGCCGGGCCGGGCACCGCCCGGTCGCCGCGTCCGGCGTCTCCGACGCCTCCGTGCGCCGCGCCGCGACCCTGTTGCCCGACGTCCCGCTGGTCGCCCCCGCCGAGGTCCTGGCCCGTGCCGAGCTCGTCCTGCTGACCGTCCCCGACGACGCCCTCCCGGGACTCGTCGAGGGTCTCGCCGAGACCGGTGCGATCCGGCCGGGACAGCTCCTTGTGCACACCTCGGGACGGTACGGAACGGGCGTGCTCGCCCCCGCCCTGCGCGCCGGAGCGCTCCCGCTGGCCCTCCACCCCGTGATGACCTTCACCGGCACCCCCGTGGACGTCGAGCGCCTCGCAGGATGCTCCTTCGGGATCACCGCCCCCGAGGAGCTGCGGCTGGCCGCCGAGGCCCTGGTCATCGAGATGGGCGGCGAGCCCGAGTGGATCGAGGAGGAGGCCCGCCCGCTGTACCACGCGGCCCTGGCCCTCGGTGCGAACCACCTGGTCACCCTGGTCGCCCAGTCGATGGAGCTGCTCCGCACGGCGGGCGTCGAGGCCCCCGACCGGATGCTCGGCCCGCTCCTGGGCGCCGCCCTCGACAACGCCCTGCGCTCCGGCGACGCCGCCCTCACAGGACCCGTCGCACGCGGTGACGCGGGCACCGTCGCCGCCCATGTCTCGGAGCTGCGCAAGCACGCCCCGCAGACCGTCGCCGGCTACCTCGCCATGGCCCGTACGACCGCCGACCGCGCCCTCGCGCACGGCCTGCTCAAGCCCGAACTCGCCGAAGACCTGCTGGGCGTACTGGCGGAGGGGGACCTGCGATGAGCGTGCTGCTGCGCACGGCTGCCGAACTCGACGCGTTCGAGCGCACCGGACGGTGCGCCGTCGTCATGACGATGGGCGCGCTGCACGAGGGGCACGCCACCTTGATCCGTACCGCACGGGAACACGCGGGCACGGACGGCACGGTGCTCGTCACCGTCTTCGTCAACCCCCTCCAGTTCGGGGCGGACGAAGACCTCGACCGCTACCCCCGCACCCTCAAAGAGGACCTCCGCACCGCCGAAGAGGCCGGAGCGGACGCCGTGTTCGCCCCCGCCGTCGACGAGGTCTACCCCGGCGGCTCGCCCCGGGTCCGCCTCTCCGCAGGGCCGATGGGCGAATGCCTCGAAGGCGCCACCAGGCCCGGCCACTTCGACGGCATGCTCACCGTCGTCGCCAAGCTCCTCCACCTCACCGGTCCCGACCTGGCCCTCTTCGGCCAGAAGGACGCCCAGCAGCTCGCCCTGATCCGGCGCATGGTGCTGGACCTCAACTTCCCGGTGGAGATCGTCGGCGTCCCGACCGTCCGCGAGGACGACGGCCTGGCGCTCTCCAGCCGCAACCGCTTCCTCTCCGCGGCGGAGCGCCGCACCGCCCTCGCGCTCTCCGCCGCCCTGTTCGCGGGTGCGGCCGAGACGTCTCCCGCAGCGGTCAGGGCAGCAGCACACCGCGTCCTCAAAGAGGCGTCCGGCCTCGACCTCGACTACCTGGCGCTTGTGGACCCCGCCGACTTCACCGAGGTCGGGGAGGGCCACCGGGGCGAGGCGGTCCTCGCGGTCGCGGCCAAGGCCGGCGCGACCCGCCTCATCGACAACCTGCCGCTGACCTTCGGCGACGTACCGCAGCACCAGCACACCCCAGCACCGCAGCACCAGCACACCCCAGGAGCAGACCAGTGACCGGCATACGTCTGACCGCCCCCGCCCCCGGCTGGTCGATCGACGCCGACGTCGTGGTGGTCGGCTCCGGCGTCGCGGGCCTCACCACGGCGCTGCGCTGCACCGCCGCCGGGCTGCGCACGGTCGTCGTCACCAAGGCGCGCCTGGACGACGGTTCGACCCGCTGGGCGCAGGGCGGCATCGCCGCCGCCCTCGGCGAGGGCGACACCCCCGAGCAGCACCTCGAAGACACCCTCGTGGCGGGTGCGGGCCTGTGCGACGAGGAGGCCGTACGCACCCTGGTCACCGAAGGCCCGGACGCCGTACGGCGGTTGATCGCCACCGGTGCCCACTTCGACACCGACCCAGACAGCGGTGCCATCGAGCTCACCCGCGAGGGCGGCCACCACCGCCGCCGCATCGCGCACGCGGGCGGCGACGCGACAGGCGCCGAGATCTCCCGGGCCCTCGTCGAAGCCGTCCGCGAGAAGGCCGTTCGTACGGTCGAGAACGCACTCGTCCTCGACCTCCTCATAGATGCGGAGGGACGCACCGCGGGCGTCACCCTGCACGTCATGGGCGAGGGCCAGCACGACGGCGTCGGCGCGGTCAACGCCCCCGCGGTCGTCCTCGCGACCGGCGGCATGGGCCAGGTCTTCGCCGCCACCACCAACCCCGCCGTCTCCACGGGCGACGGCGTCGCCCTCGCACTGCGCGCGGGCGCGGAGGTGTCGGACCTCGAATTCGTCCAGTTCCACCCGACGGTGCTGTTCCTGGGCGAGGGCTCGGAGGGCCAGCAGCCGCTGGTCTCCGAAGCGGTACGGGGAGAGGGCGCGCACCTCGTCGACGGCGACGGCGTGCGCTTCATGCTCGGGCAGCACGAGCTCGCCGAGCTGGCCCCCCGCGACATCGTCGCCAAGGCGATCATGCGCCGCATGCAGGAACAGGGCGCCGCCCACATGTACCTGGACGCCCGGCACTTCGGGGCGCGGATGTGGGAGAACCGCTTCCCGACCATCCTGGCCGCCTGCCGCACCCACGGCATCGACCCGGTGACCGAGCCGATCCCCGTCGCCCCCGCCGCGCACTACGCCTCCGGCGGCATCCGCACCGACCTGTACGGCCGCACCACCGTGCCCGGCCTGTACGCGTGCGGCGAGGTCGCCTGCACGGGCGTGCACGGCGCGAACAGGCTCGCCTCCAACTCCCTCCTGGAGGGACTGGTCTTCGCCGAGCGGATCGCCGAAGGAATCGTCTCGGCCGACCGGCGCACCCCCGGCGCCCCCACCGAACCCACCACCGTCCTCCCGCTCATCGCACCCGACGCCCGTCACGGCATCCAGCAGACGATGTCGCAGGGCGCGGGGGTCCTCCGCTCGGCCCGGAGCCTCCAGGACGCCGCGGACGAGCTGGAGGCCGTACAGCTCAGCGCACGCGAGGACTGGGCCGGTCCGCCCAAGTCCGCCGAGCCGGGCGTCGACTCCTGGGAGACCACGAACCTCCTGTGCGTCTCGCGCGTACTGGTCGCCGCCGCCCTGGAGCGCGAGGAGACCCGTGGCTGCCACTGGCGCGAGGACCGCCCCGACCGCGACGACGCCGACTGGCAGCGCCACCTGGTCGTCCGGCTGACACCGGACCGGCGCCTCGTGGTGCGCCGCACCGCGACGGCCGCCTTCCCGCCCGTACAAGCACACCCTTCGAAGGAGCAGCACCAGTGAGCACCCCCGAGAACCCCCGGCTCCTCCAGCAGGCCGACACGGGTGGTGGCTGCGGCGACGCCTGCGGCTGCTCCGCCGGAGCACCTCAAGAGGACGCGGCGGACGGCACGTACGACCTCTCCGACTGCGGTCTGGACCCCGACCTCGCCCAGCTCCTCCTCGACTGCGGCCTGGACCCGATCGAGGTCGAGGACATCGCCAACGTCGCCCTCGCCGAGGACCTCGCGCACGGCGTCGACGTGACGACCGTCGCGACCGTCCCCGAAGAGGCCGTCGCCACCGGCGACTTCACCGCCCGCGAGGCCGGTACGGTCGCGGGCCTGCGCATCGCCGAGACGGTCCTGTCCATCGTCTGCACCGAGGAGTTCGAGGTCGAGCGGCACGTCGAGGACGGCGACCGCGTGGAAGCGGGCCAGAAGCTCCTCACCGTCACCACCCGCACCCGCGACCTCCTCACCGGCGAGCGCAGCGCACTGAACCTCCTGTGCCGCCTCTCCGGCATCGCCACCGCCACGCGCGCGTGGGCGGACGCGCTCGAAGGTACGAAGACCAAGGTCCGCGACACCCGCAAGACGACCCCGGGCCTGCGCTCCCTGGAGAAGTTCGCGGTCCGCTGCGGCGGCGGCGTGAACCACCGGATGTCGCTCTCCGACGCGGCCCTCGTCAAGGACAACCACGTGGTCGCCGCCGGGGGAGTGGCGCAGGCCTTCAAGCTCGTACGGGAGACCTTCCCCGAGGTCCCGATCGAGGTCGAGGTCGACACCCTCCCGCAGGTCACCGAGGTCCTGGAGGCGGGCGCCGACCTGATCCTCCTCGACAACTTCACCCCGGAGCAGACCGCCGATGCGGTGACCCTGGTCGCCGGTCGCGCCGCCATCGAATCCTCCGGCCGCCTCACCCTCGCCACGGCCCGCGCGTACGCCGAGACGGGGGTCGACTACCTCGCGGTGGGCGCCCTGACCCACTCGTCCCCGATCCTCGACATCGGCCTCGACCTGCGCGAGGCCGACGCCGACGCCGCTCAGGACGAGGCGAAGTAAGCCATGCTCCTCACGATCGACGTCGGCAACACCCACACCGTCCTCGGCCTCTTCGACGGCGAGGAGATCGTCGAGCACTGGCGGATCTCCACCGACGCCCGCCGCACCGCCGACGAACTCGCGGTCCTCCTCCAGGGTCTGATGGGCATGCACCCCATGCTCGGCAACGAACTGGGCGACGGCATCGAGGGCATCGCCATCTGCGCCACCGTCCCCTCGGTGCTGCACGAGCTGCGCGAGGTCACCCGCCGCTACTACGGCGACGTACCCGCCGTCCTGGTCGAGCCCGGCGTGAAGACCGGCGTGCCGATCCTCATGGACAACCCCAAGGAGGTCGGTGCGGACCGCATCGTGAACGCGGTCGCCGCCGTCGAGCTGTACGGCGGCCCCGCCGTCGTCGTCGACTTCGGCACGGCCACCACCTTCGACGCGGTCTCCGCGAAGGGCGAGTACGTGGGCGGCGTCATCGCCCCCGGCATCGAGATCTCCGTCGACGCCCTCGGCGTCAAGGGCGCCCAGCTCCGCAAGATCGAACTGGCCCGCCCGCGCAGCGTCATCGGCAAGAACACCGTCGAGGCCATGCAGTCCGGCATCGTCTACGGCTTCGCCGGCCAGGTCGACGGAGTCGTCGCCCGGATGGCCCGCGAGCTCTCCCCGGCGGACCCGGACGAGGTGACCGTCATCGCGACGGGCGGCCTCGCCCCGATCATCCTCGGCGAGTCCTCCGCCGTCGACGAGCACGAACCGTGGCTGACGCTGATCGGCCTGCGCCTGGTGTACGAGCGGAACATCGCCCGGATGTGAGGCGGTGGGCAGGCACCCGCAGCTGCGGCGGATGACGGAATCCTCATGTGAGGGAGTCGCGGAGACGTGCCTGTCCGGTACAACTCCGCCACACCCGCGCGGGTCGTATCTGCCATGTACATCGCACCAGACGGAACACCCCCGGCGGGGCGACGGCTGCGGAGCGCCGCGGCCGTCGTGCTCGCGCTGCTCCTGTCCCTCACCGCCTGCGGCACGACGGGCGAGGGCCGGGGGAGTTCCGGCACCGCACTCCCGCCGAGCCCGACCCCGACCGACTGGGTCCCTCCCACCCACTGGGCCCCGAAGCCGGGGCTCGTCCGCGCCTCGGGCGACGACTACTGGGACGTGCCCGACCTGGTCCACCTCTCGGCCGAACACGGACGCGGGAGCGGCGACGAGGCCACCCGGCCGTACGGGGCGAGCCTCGTCCCCGTCGGCGCCAAGGACCCGATCGATCACGGGGACCTCCGGTTCGACCTGACCTCCCTCAAGGACAGGATGGACCTGCGGGCGGGCAGGAGTCTTCCCGGCAGCGATCCCTGCACGAGCGAGGGTTACGTCGTCACCTGCCCCGCGGCCCGCTACGTCTCCCGCCCGTTCGCCCTGCGGCCCAAGAAGAACGCACCTCGCGGTGACGCGGGCCGCATCGAGCTGACGATCCAGCAGAAGTCGGGCAAGCCGCTGACGCACACCACCCGCGTCGTCATCGGCAGTGTGGAGCTCTTCCAGTCGGAGGACGATCTGCCGGGGGTGCCATCCGGTACGGATCTCACCGCCTTCCCCGAGAAACCGGGCACCCTGTTCACCGCGCGGGCCCGCTTCCTGAACCACAGCAACGTGCCGGTCGGCGGCGTCACCCTGTGGATGCAGGCCGACGGCGCGAGCTTCCACAAGCGCTACCGCAACTGCCTCTACAGCACCGGGCGCAACCCGGAGCAGGCCGAATGCCGGTTCCCCGGCCCGCTCGCCGAGGGCAAGGCGTACCGGTTGTCGCAGGACGTCCCGCTCCGCGACGAGTGGGAGCGGAAGAAGAAGGCCGACGGGGCCGTCGCCTATCCCGCCACGCTGTCGTACGGATTCCTGCCGACCGGCGTCAGGCCCTCGTACGAAGTCAGTTGGACGCACCACACGATGCTTGGCGAATTCGGAGGATCCAGCAGCATACGGGCGGGCAGCGAACCGCCCCTGACCCTGGAGGAGACTCCCGCCGACGAGTCGCTGTCCACGGTGAAGGGCACCCAGACCGAGTTCTCGCCGGTGGCGTTCGAAAGGCTGAAGGACGCCGGGGCGGACATCGAGGCGCAGCCGATCGTCATCCGCGGCGGAGTCGGTGCAGAGGTCGACATCCCCATGCCCGCCTCCATCGAGCACCCGACCGACGGCGGGAAGCGCGAGACCAACCGCGTACTGCACCTGGTGCTGCCGGAGGGCATTACCCCGCTCATCCCGCCCGTGGAGCAGACGGCCTCCGAGGACCCGCACTGCTATCAGGGAAGCGACCGGAAGGTCTCGTGCGGCTTCTCCACGCACGGTGAACTGGGGGAACTCAAGGTGCGGATCGACCGCATCGTGCCCGGCGCACGCGGCACCGTCACCGTGGGCCGCGGGTTCTCGCAGGTGACGGCTGACTCGGACCACAACCCGGCCAACGACCAGGCCCCCATCACGGTCGAGAGCCAGTAGGACGCGCCACTGGTGCCCGTTAAATCAATATTTGTCCGCTTAGCACTTAAAGTCGCCACATGCCCACGCCATACGGTTCCCGCGGCGGCATGGCGTTCAGCGCAGACGAACTGCGTGTGCTCCGACGCGCCCTCGCCCTCGCCCTGCACCCCGCCCCCCTCCCCGCCGACGAGGTGCGGGACTGCCTCCTGCTGGCCGATTCGGTGGACGAAGCGATCCGCGAGGCGGGACGGCTGCGCGCCTTCCTCCTCGCCGACCTCGCCCGCTACCGGGCCGCGCTCCCCGGCTCCGCCACCGGCTACCTGGAGCTGCTCCAGGACGCCCTCGCGGCGGGCTACCGCCCCCAGCCCGACGACCTCTCCTCCCTGCGCTCCCTGCGTCAACTCCCACTCGCCGCCGCCCTGCTGGCCCGCTGCCAGGGCATCGCGGAACGCTCGGTCCGGGCCAGACTCGCCCGTACGACCGCCACGTCGTCCGGCGTCGCGCTCCCCGCGGCCCCGGCCCCGCGCACCCGGCTGACCGCACTCCCGGGCGGCCGCGCCGACAGCCAGCCGGCCCGCCCGGCAGGCCCGGGGAAACCGACCCCCGCCGACACCCCGGCCCCGAGCCGCCCGATGCCCACCCCGTCCGAGGCCTTCCCGCCCCGCAAGCGGCCCGCACCCCCGGGGGAGCGCCGCGAGGCGAGCTAGGGGGCCGGCACCCCGGGAGGGCGCCGCGAGGCGAGCCAGGGGGCGCGTGACCCGGCGGACACCCGCTGGCTACTCTTGGAGGCATGGACTATGTCTCCGCGCTCGTGCCCCCGGTGGTGATGGCCGCCTTCTTCATCGGCCTCGTCGTGACGATCGTCAAGACGCAGGGCGGTTCCAACAAGAACAAGGAAGACGCCGCCGCGGAAGCCGTAGAGGCAGCCGAGGCCGCTGAAGCCGCCAAGGCCGGCGCAGCGGTCAAGCACTGAAGCAGTGACGAGGAGGGGCGTGCGGCCCCGGAGCGAACCGGGCCGCACGCCCCTCTTTCTCGCGCCCGCGCCCAAATAGCCAGGCATTCCGGATATCTCCCACTATGGTGGCGCTGTGCCACGCCCATTGGGAGAGCTTGAAGACGCCGTCATGACACGCGTGTGGCAGTGGAACCGTCCCGTCACCGTCCGGGAAGTCCTCGAAGATCTTCAGAAGGACCGGTCCATCGCCTACACCACCGTCATGACCGTAATGGACAATCTCCATCAGAAGGGCTGGGTGCGCAGGGAAGTAGACGGCCGGGCCTATCGATATACCTCGGTCTCCACGCGGGCCGCCTACTCGGCCGCACTGATGAACGAAGCCTGGTCGACCAGTGACAACCCCGCGGCGGCCCTTGTCGCGTTCTTCGGCATGATGTCCGCCGAGCAGCGCGAAGCGCTTCAGGACGCGATGCGCGTCGTACAACTCCCCGGTGAGAGCGAGAGCGGACCCGGGCGATAGCGTCCGGACATGGCCCCAGATCGTATTGCGTCGGCAAAAGCCATCACCGTCCGGCGGGCGCGCACCAGTGATGTGCCATCCGTCCGAGCCCTTGTGGACGCCTACGCCCGGCAGAGCATCCTCCTCGACAAAGCGAACGTGACGCTTTACGAGGACATCCAGGAGTTCTGGGTCGCGGAACGCGACGAGGACGCCAGGGTGATCGGCTGCGGCGCGCTGCACGTCATGTGGGAGGACCTCGCCGAAGTTCGCACTCTCGCCGTCGACCCGGGCTTCAAGGGCGCCGGAGTGGGGCACCAAGTACTGGACAAACTCCTGCAGACCGCCCGCTGGATCGGAGTGCGCCGGGTATTCTGCCTGACCTTCGAAGTCGAGTTCTTCGTGAAGCACGGCTTCGTGGAGATCGGCGAGGCCCCGGTCGACGGAGATGTCTACAGCGAGCTGCTGCGCTCCTATGACGAAGGAGTGGCGGAGTTCCTCGGTCTCGAACGGGTGAAGCCCAACACCTTGGGCAACAGCCGGATGCTTCTGCACCTCTGAACGGACCTCTGAACGGAACCTCGGAACGGACCTCGGAACGGACCTCGGAACGGACCTCGGAACGGACCTCGGAACAGGTCTCTCAAGCGGCCTGTGAAGCCCGTAACCCTATGTCCGAAACGCGCACGTTTCCCGCGTTCTCGGGGTACTGAACATCCGACAGGGGTTTGTGTTTTCCCAAGAAAAGCGGTTTCCTTTCCGCGTACTGCATTTTCGATGAAAGGAAATCCGGTGGCACAGAAGGTTCAGGTCCTTCTTGTTGACGACCTCGACGGCGTCGAGGCGAACGAGACGGTGACGTTCGCTCTGGACGGCAAGACCTATGAGATCGACCTCACCACCGCGAACGCGGAGAAGCTCCGCGGGCTGCTCGACCCGTACACGAAGAACGGCCGTCGCACGGGTGGCCGTGCCGCGGGTCGTGGCAAGGCGCGCGCCGTTTCCGGTGGCAGCCAGAACACGGCTGAGATCCGCAAGTGGGCCAAGGAGAACGACTACGACGTGAACGACCGCGGCCGCGTCCCCGGCCACGTGCGTGAGGCCTACGAGAAGGCCAACGGCTGAGTCTGCCGTCCTTTTGGCAGTCCCGTATTCACGTTGATCAAACGGGCCCGGTGGCATTCCGTCGCCGCTGCGGCCACAAGGCGTACGAGATCGGGGGCGGCTTCGCGGCCCCCGATGCCGGCGAATACCGGAAGCGACTGTTCCCAGTCGTGCCCCGGTACCGGGGGCCGCAGCCACAGTGCGGCCCCGCCCGCTGCGGAAGGCGCTGTTCCGGGCGGTGCGGGAGCGGTGATCAGGCCACCCGTGCCGATCGCCCGCAGATCCAGGGCGACGGAGCCCCACTCCAGCCACTCCAGGAGTGACGGCACCTCGTCGGCGCTCCCCGGGGCGACCAGCAGCTGCATCCGTCGCCCCAGCAGCGCGACGGGCCCGGTGGGCCCGATCCTGCGCAGTACGGCGTGGCCGGCGGCGGCGGGCAGCTCCAGTACGTCGAACCGCAGCCCGGTACGCAGCAGAACCGGTTCTTCGGGGGCGGTGACCGTCGCCCAGCCGAGCTCGTCCTCGTACCAGGGGGCCCACTGCGCGATGCCGCCGACGGGCGGTGCCGGCCGGGGGCGGGGAACGGTGGGAACCATGCCCGGAGCAACTCCCGAAACGACAGGTGGTTACGCTGTGTCGGTCGACGGATGCGCTCCGTGGGGGAAATGGGGGCGTACGGGCGCATCCGGTGGCGCAAGGATGTTCGCCCGTAGCTGAGGGAACCGGCGTGCGCCGCATGGAGTGTCACTGCTTGCGGGTAGGACAGTCCTAGTGGGGAGGGGCGACACGCATGCGAAGCGGTCCCACGTTCGCCATCGGCGTAGTGGCGATAGGGGTAACTGCTTGGCCTGCGGGAACATCGTCTCGCACCATCGAGTTGAGGAAGTAGTCGGCTGTTCAGGCCGGGAGGCAAGAACGGGTGTCGGCAGTTGGAATGAGCTGTCCCGCCCCGCGGGACTAGCATGCGGAAGGACAGGGAGGGGACCGACCCCTTAACTGCCCGACCGCTCTGAGGAGCGAATAACGATGTTCGAGAGGTTCACCGACCGCGCGCGGCGGGTTGTCGTCCTGGCTCAGGAAGAAGCCCGGATGCTCAACCACAACTACATCGGCACCGAGCACATCCTCCTGGGTCTGATCCACGAGGGTGAGGGTGTCGCCGCTAAGGCCCTGGAGAGCCTCGGCATTTCGCTTGAGGCGGTTCGCCAGCAGGTCGAGGAGATCATCGGTCAGGGCCAGCAGGCTCCGTCCGGCCACATTCCCTTCACCCCGCGTGCGAAGAAGGTCCTGGAGCTGTCGCTCCGCGAGGCCCTCCAGCTCGGCCACAACTACATCGGCACCGAGCACATCCTGCTCGGCCTGATTCGCGAGGGCGAGGGCGTCGCCGCCCAGGTCCTGGTGAAGCTGGGCGCCGATCTCAACCGGGTGCGGCAGCAGGTCATCCAGCTGCTCTCCGGCTACCAGGGCAAGGAGACCGCCGCAGCCGGCGGACCTGCCGAGGGCACGCCCTCGACGTCCCTGGTGCTCGACCAGTTCGGCCGGAACCTCACCCAGGCCGCTCGTGAGTCCAAGCTCGACCCGGTCATCGGGCGCGAGAAGGAGATCGAGCGGGTCATGCAGGTGCTGTCCCGCCGCACGAAGAACAACCCGGTCCTCATCGGCGAGCCCGGCGTCGGCAAGACCGCCGTCGTCGAGGGACTGGCGCAGGCCATCGTCAAGGGCGAGGTGCCCGAGACCCTCAAGGACAAGCACCTCTACACCCTCGACCTCGGCGCGCTCGTCGCCGGTTCCCGCTACCGCGGTGACTTCGAGGAGCGGCTGAAGAAGGTCCTCAAGGAGATCCGCACCCGCGGCGACATCATCCTGTTCATCGACGAGCTGCACACGCTCGTCGGCGCGGGTGCCGCAGAGGGCGCGATCGACGCGGCTTCGATCCTGAAGCCGATGCTGGCCCGCGGTGAGCTCCAGACCATCGGTGCCACCACGCTCGACGAGTACCGCAAGCACCTGGAGAAGGACGCCGCTCTTGAGCGCCGCTTCCAGCCGATCCAGGTGGCGGAGCCCTCGCTCCCGCACACCATCGAGATCCTCAAGGGTCTGCGCGACCGTTACGAGGCCCACCACCGTGTCTCCATCACGGACGAGGCCCTCGTCCAGGCGGCGACGCTGGCGGACCGGTACATCTCGGACCGCTTCCTCCCGGACAAGGCGATCGACCTGATCGACGAGGCCGGATCGCGAATGCGCATCCGCCGGATGACCGCGCCGCCGGACCTCCGCGAGTTCGACGAGAAGATCGCCAACGTCCGCAGGGACAAGGAGTCGGCGATCGACTCGCAGGACTTCGAGAAGGCCGCCTCCCTGCGTGACAAGGAGAAGCAGCTCCTCGCCGCGAAGGCCAAGCGGGAGAAGGAGTGGAAGGCCGGCGACATGGACGTCGTCGCCGAGGTCGACGGCGAGCTCATCGCCGAGGTCCTCGCGACCGCGACCGGCATCCCGGTCTTCAAGCTGACCGAGGAGGAGTCCTCGCGACTGCTCCGCATGGAGGACGAGCTGCACAAGCGCGTCATCGGTCAGCAGGACGCCATCAAGGCCCTCTCGCAGGCGATCCGCCGTACGCGGGCCGGTCTGAAGGACCCGAAGCGTCCCGGTGGCTCGTTCATCTTCGCCGGTCCTTCCGGTGTCGGTAAGACCGAGCTGTCCAAGACGCTCGCCGAGTTCCTCTTCGGCGACGAGGACGCACTGATCTCCCTCGACATGTCGGAGTTCAGCGAGAAGCACACGGTCTCGCGCCTCTTCGGCTCGCCCCCCGGCTACGTGGGGTACGAAGAGGGCGGCCAGCTGACGGAGAAGGTGCGCCGCAAGCCGTTCTCGGTCGTCCTCTTCGACGAGGTCGAGAAGGCCCACCCGGACATCTTCAACTCCCTGCTGCAGATCCTGGAGGACGGTCGCCTGACCGACTCCCAGGGCCGCGTCGTGGACTTCAAGAACACGGTCATCATCATGACGACCAACCTGGGTACGCGGGACATCTCGAAGGGCTTCAACCTGGGCTTCGCCGCCCAGGGCGACGTCAAGACGAACTACGAGCGGATGAAGGTCAAGGTCAACGAAGAGCTCAAGCAGCACTTCAGGCCCGAGTTCCTCAACCGTGTCGACGACACGGTCGTCTTCCACCAGCTGACCGAGGAAGACATCATCCAGATCGTCGACCTCATGATCGACAAGGTGGACGAGCGTCTCAAGGACCGCGACATGGGCATCGAGCTGAGCTCGGAGGCCAAGTCGCTGCTCGCCAAGAAGGGCTACGACCCCGTGATGGGCGCCCGGCCGCTGCGCCGGACGATCCAGCGCGAGATCGAGGACATCCTCTCCGAGAAGATCCTCTTCGGTGAGCTGCGCCCCGGTCACATCGTGGTCGTCGGCACCGAGGGCGAGGGTGACGCGAAGACGTTCACCTTCCGCGGCGAGGAGAAGGCGGCCCTGCCGGACGCCCCGCCGATCGAGTCCGCTGCCGGTGGCAACGGGCCGAACATGACGAAGGACGCCTAACGCGTATCGCTTGGCGCGTGCGCCGAGGTGAGCGTGTGAGGGGGCCGGCCCCGGAAACCCAAGGGTTTCCGGGGCCGGCCCTTTTCTCGTGGCTGCGGAGGATCGAATCCGGCCCGGCTGCGCCCCGCCCTCACTGCTGCTGGTGATTTCGGACCGCGTCGGCAAGCGCGTACAGGTCCTGACCCTCATAGGTGCCGCCCAGGGTGATCACCGGGTAGTGGTCGGCCAGCAGGGGGAGCTGGGCCAGCCGTTCAGCCGTGCCGATGGCGATTTCGTACGGTGAGGACGCGAGCCGCGCGAGCACGTCGCGGGCGTACTCGGCCGTGGGGAACGAGGACCATGCGTCCGTGAGCTCCTGGGCGGTCTCCTCGCCGGCGCTCCGCGCGAGCCCGGCCGCGTACTCCAGGGCCTCCGCCCCGCCGATCCGGGCGAGCATCCGGATCGTGCAGTGGGCGTGCGTGTTGCTCAGTTCTCCGGGCGGGGGCAGCAGCGGGATCGCGGACGGGCCGAGGCGGGCCAGCTGGGCGGCGTGGTCGCTGCTCGCGGGCGGGACGACCGTGCGGAGCTGGTTGCGGATGTGGCGGGCCAGGGTCTCGTCGAGATAGGTGGCGTGCTGGGCGCAGAGGGCGGTCAGGACGGGGCGGGTGCCACATTCCAGGAGGCCGGTGAGCAGCCGGTGGAGTTCGCGGCGGTTGCAGTGGCCGGCCGCGAGGAGGGTGACGTCCTCCCATTGCGGGTTCTCCGCGTGCAGGAGCAACTCCGCTATGTGATCTCCCTCGACGAATTCCCGGGCGGCCAGGAAATCCTGGAATGTGCGGTGGGTGAATTGGAAGAAGTCGTCCGTCCGTTCCTGGAGGAGACCGGTCCGGTTGACCAGGTGGGTGAGGATCGCATCGGACGAGCCCTGGGCGCGGACGCGTTCCATTCCGGCGAGCGCCGGCTGGAGCTGACGTACGGCCTGTAGGCGGGTGAATTCCGTTTGTCCGCCGCGGACCTGCCAGATCGCTATCCGCTGGAGGAGCTGGGTGTGTTCCTCGATGGTCATCTCGATGCCCTCGGGCGAGCCGATCTTGCGCCGTTTGTCGCGGTTGCCGAGAAGCATGTTGAGGGCGGACCGGTAGAGGTCCCAGCGCGTTTCCGGCAGGAATCCCTGGCGGGCCCGGTGCACCGCACAGATCACCGCGCAGAGCAGCGGAGTGCGGGCGAGGTCGGCGAGGGCCGGACTCTGTCGGAACTGGTGGGCGAGATCGCGCTCCAGTTCGGAGATTTCCTCGTGGGGATCGGAGGTGCTGAGGCGGGCGGCCCGGTGCCAGGCGGTGACGAAGGACTGGATGTCGCCATTCCGCATGGGGAGAAGGCGTAATTCTTCGAAGCCCTCGGAGCCGAGCCAGCCCGGATCGACGGCGAGGGGGCGGGACGTGACGATGCAGCGGTTGTCCGGGTAGCGGGCGAGGAGGTCCGAGAGCCAGGTGTGGGCGTCCTCGCGGTCGTCCTGGGAGACCTCGTCGAGGCCGTCGACCAGGATCAGCGCACGGCCCGCCTTCAGTACCCGACCGGCCCAGCCGTCCGGAGCCTCGTCGATCATCAGGCGTGAGGCGGTGGGGAGCTGGGCCGGGCCCGGGAAGGAGCGGCCCTGCGCCCGGAGGGTGCGGAGCGGGACGACGTACGGGACGAGGCCGTTGAGCTCGGCGAGCCCGGGGCCGAGGGTGCCGGCCGCGGCGTGGGAGGCGAGCCACCAGACGAGGGTGGTCTTGCCCGCGCCGGCGTCACCGCGGAGCAGGACGCGGGGGCGGGCGGTGAGGAGGCTGTCGATGCGCTGGGGCGTACGGGCCGTCCGGTCGCCGGTGGACTGGGCCTCCAGGCTCAGATAGGCGGTGTCGAGGTCCCACTCGGTGTCCGGCTTGCCGAGCTCGTCGAGACCGAAGATCTTGGTCTTGCGGTAGGCGGCGCGCAGTGCGTGGGCGTACTCGCGCTCGTGGGGCGGGTCCTCGGGGTGCGCGCCGGAGATGTTCTCCAGCCGGAACACCGGTTCCTGGTGCAGCAGGCGGTACACCTGGCGGAAGGACTCGTCCTCGGTGAGCAGCGTGAGCGGCACGCACGTCACGCGCCGCAGCCCGCGGCCGGTCCGCACCGACCGGACGATGCCGAGCAGATTGCCGCCGGCGAAGACCGGGGCGCCGGAGAGGCCCGCCAGCGGAGAGGGCCCCTCGGGGCTCTCATCGGCCGGCGGGCGGTCGAACTCGAAGGTCAGCTCGCGGCGGATCAGACCGGCCGACGGCAGCACGGTGCCGGTGAAGTGGTCCGTGTCCAGCTTCGCGCCGTCGTCGTACCGCTGGATGTCGGGGAAGCCGACGATCTCGCAGCCGGGGAGCGGGCTGCGGGTGTCGGTGCTGCTCGCCCTGGCGTCCTGGTGCCAGGCGCGGAGCAGCGAGTCGTCCGGGGTCAGCAGCGCGGCGTCGAGAGAACGGCTGCGCCAGGCCACGGTGTAGCGCCGGGTGCCCGGATGATTCGGGTGGGCCACCCGCACCGGGGACCTGGGGTTGTCCCCGATGACGTGCGAGCAGGTCAGGATGGTCCGGCCGAGGAAGACGCCGCTGCCCTGCCGGGCACCGAGGACCGCGACGGCCGCGCACGCGTGGTCGGTGCTCATCGGCGGCGGCCTCTCACTCCACGTCGCCGAAGTTGCTCAGGTCCGCCGGGGGGTCGTTGCCCACGTCCACCGAGGCCCCCGTCGACCGCACCTTCGGCTTCAACGTCAGCGACACCTTGTGCGTACGCCCGGTGGAGCGCGCCGCGTCCGCCCCCGCCTCCACCACCCACGCCTTGACCTTCGCCCCGCCCTTGATCTCCTTGCGGAGCTCCACCGTGAACTCCATCTGGATGTCGCCGACGGTGAACGTGATCTCCTTGCCGGCCGAGCGCGCGGCGGCCCGCAGCAGCTGGTTGCGGACCGACTCGACCGCGTCCGCCAGCTCGATGCCGTCGAATTCGTGCGAGGAACTGGCCATGGCGGACCCCCTGGGCTGAGTGGTGTGCCTTGTGCACCGTGAACTGTTCACTCCTACAACGGAGTTGGGAGGGGTTCCGGTTCCCGCTGTGCGCAATTCACGCATGCACGACTTGCGTGTGCACGGCTCACGCCTGTGACGTGTGTACCGCTCACGTGCGTACGGCTCACGTGTGCACGGCTCACGCGTGCACGATCCGTACCACCGTCACCACCAGCACCGCCGCGCTCACGTAGTAGACGACCACCGCCCCGCCGGCGACCCCTTGGCGCCGGTCCTTCTCGCCCTTCACGTCTCTCGTGCCCTGGCCGTACGGGTCCTTGGCGAGCGCGCGCATCGAGTGCTCGAAGCGCTGGCGGAGGTCGGGGTGCATCGCGTGCCGGGCCGTCTCCGCAGCCGGGGCGTACTGGATGCGCAGACGCGTCATGAGGCTTCCGGACGGGGTCGGGGCTCGTCGGACGAGGCGGCCACGCAGTCCGAGAAGTCGCCGGTCGCGAGGCGGGCGAACACGGCCTCGTCCTCCTCGGCGGCATCCGTCGGGGCCAGCGCCCAGCGGGCCAGTACTAAGGGGAGGTCGAGTGCCGGGGTGCGGGCGATCTCGGCGTCCAGATCGGCCGCCTGGGCGGCGGTGAGGGCGGCGCGGATGGTGGGGAGCGTGGCAGGGAGGTCGATCTGCCGGCCGCTGACCACCGTGTGCCAGAGGATGCCGCTGCTGCCGGTGTTGCTGTTCTCGCCCTTGCGGTCTTCCCCCATACGGTGCCCCTCCGGTCCGGCCAGCACGGTCCCCCGCCACCACGGTACGCCGACGCCCCTCATGCGGTTGAGACTGGCGCACGAGGAACGAACGGGCTAGGGAAACGGCGGCTCATCGTCCGTACGAGTGGGTGACGGGTGCCCGATTGACGCCGTATCGGCCCGTACGGAAGCCCTGTGGAGGGCCTGCGGAGGCCCGTACGGAAGCGGCGCACGGGCGCGCCCGTGACAAGGCGCACAGGGGTTTCGCTGCCTACTAGCCGGGATAGTGGTCCGTTTCGGACCTCCGGCGGGATCTTGGCGGAGGGGTGCGCGGGGGCCTTCGACCGGCGGGGCGGGACCGCCGCGGAGCTGGGGTGTCTGTCCGAATCGGGGTGTTCTGGCTAGGAGCTAAACCCGCTCCGTCCAAGATTTTTCGGAGTGCGCGGAAGAGCCCCGCACGGCGTCAAGATGCGGAATCCCGACGATCCCGCTACGAGGCCGCGTAGTAAGTGGGGGGTTTGGGGCTCCGGACCCGGCCGGGTTACCAATGTGGAGCAAGCCCGGCGAACCCGCCGGGTTCCGTCACTTCCGGAGGTATCGCCCGTATGTCGAAGCGCGCCACGTCCCGCCGAATCCGTACCGCCGTCGTCGCCACCACGGTCGGTGCGGCGTGCGTGGTCGGAGCCGGGAGCGCCTTCGCCGCGGGGGCCTCGGTGCCCGCCAAGGCGGCGGCTCCGGCGAAGGCCGAGAAGAAGAAGGCCGCCAAGAAGAAGGCGTGGGCCAAGCCGGTCCAGCGGTACGCGCTCTCCGCCACGTACGGCAAGGGCGGCGGCATGTGGGCCCACAAGCACTCCGGCCAGGACTTCGCCGTGCCGATCGGCACCACCGTCAAGGCCGCCGCGGCCGGCACCGTCGTCAAGGCGGGCCCGAACGGCGGCGGCGACGGCCCCGCGTACGGCAACGCGATCGTGGTGAAGCACGCCAACAACACGTACTCGCAGTACGCCCACCTGTCCCGCATCCAGGTGCGCGTCGGCCAGCACGTCGCGGCCGGGAAGCAGATAGCCCTGTCGGGCAACACCGGCAACTCCTCCGGCCCCCACCTGCACTTCGAGATCCGTACGAGCCCGAACTACGGCTCCTCGATCAACCCGGTCGCCTACCTGCGCTCGGTCGGCGTGACCGTCTGACCCTGAGAAGGAAGAGACGGTCAGGCCGAGTCGGCCTGCGTGATCAGCTCGATGGCGACTTCGAGGACGGCCTTCTGCTTGTCCTCGAAGTCGCCTTCGACGTCTTTCAGCGCGAACATCCCCGCGTGCATCGTGAACAGCGCGCTCATGCACCTGACCTGGCCGATCAGCGGTCCGTCCGGCTCCCGCATCAGCGCCATCATCTTGAGCATCCGGCTCTTGATGCTGTCGCCGATGCTCAGGTCCCGCACGGTCGCCTGGTTCTCCTGCATGAAGCGGAAGAGGGGGCCCGCGTCGTTCAGTGCGGCGCTGTAGCGGGTCAGCAGGTCCTTCTTGGTGTCCAGCGTGCGCGGCTGGCTCTCGCCCCAGTCGATCAGCTCGTCCATCGGGCGGGTCAGGTCCTGGAAGAGGCTGATCAGGATGTCTTCCTTGGTCTTGAAGTGGTAGTACAGCGCCGCCTTGGTCACTTCGAGCCGCTCGGCGATCTCCCGCAGAGAGGTCTTCTCGTACCCGTGCTCAGCGAACAGCTCCAGCGCCACGTCCTGGATGCGCTGACGCGTGTCACCCCGGCGCGGCCGGCTCGTTCCGCTGGCGCTGCTGCTCATCGACGTACTCCCAAGGGTTGTTCAACTCGCCAAAACTTACTTGACGCCCGGCTAGTTACGGGTCTAGCTTCCTGAAGTGTAGCCAACTTGCCGGGCGGCAAGTAAGTACCAAAGGGGAGCGGGACATGAAGACCACGGGGAAACCAGTGCCGGAGTCACCAGCGGCGGAGCAGGCGGGGAAGCAGTCGCGCAGTGTGCGCGTCGTCCTCCTCGCGCTCATGATCGCCATGTTGCTCGCCATGCTGGACAACATGATCATCGGCACCGCGATGCCGACCATCGTCGGTGAACTCGGCGGTCTGGAGCACCTGTCCTGGGTGGTCACCGCGTACACGCTCGCCACCGCCGCCTCCACCCCCATCTGGGGCAAGCTCGGCGACCTCTACGGCCGGAAGGGCATCTTCCTCACGTCCATAGTCATCTTCGTCCTCGGCTCCGTGCTCAGCGGAATGGCCCAGGACATGGGGCAGCTGATCGGCTTCCGGGCCGTCCAGGGCCTGGGCGCGGGCGGTCTGATGGTCGGCGTGATGGCGATCATCGGCGACCTGATTCCGCCGCGTGAGCGCGGCAAGTACCAGGGCATGATGGCCGGCGTGATGGCGCTCGCCATGATCGGCGGGCCGCTGGTCGGCGGTGCGATCACCGACGGCCTCGGCTGGCGCTGGTCCTTCTACATCAACGTCCCGCTCGGCGCGCTCGCCCTCGTCATGATCACCTCCGTGCTGCACCTCCCGAAGAAGGAGCGCGGCAAGGCGAACATCGACTACCTCGGCACCGTGCTGCTGACCCTCGGCATCACGGCGATCGTGCTGGTCACGACGTGGGGCGGCAGCGAGTACGCCTGGGGCTCGGGGCAGATCCTGGGGCTGGCGGCCGTCGGCGTCCTGGCGATCGTCAGCTTCCTGTACGTGGAGACGAAGGCCGTCGAGCCGGTCATTCCGCTGCACATCTTCCGCAACCGGAACTTCACCCTCATGTCGGTGATCGGCTTCATCGTCGGCTTCGTGATGTTCGGCGCGGTCCTCTACCTGCCGCTGTTCCAGCAGTCCGTGCAGGGCGCGTCGGCCACCAACTCCGGGCTGCTCCTGCTGCCGATGCTGATGTCGATGATGGTCGTCTCGCTGATCGTCGGCCGGGTCACCACCAACACCGGCAAGTACAAGATGTTCCCGATCCTGGGCGGCGCGCTGGTCACCGTCGGGCTCTTCCTCCTCTCGACGATGGGCACCGACACCACCCGCCTCGTCTCCGGGATCTACATGGCGGTCCTCGGTGCGGGCATGGGCTTCCTGATGCAGATCACGATGCTCGTCGCGCAGAACAGCGTCGAGCCGAAGGACATGGGCGTCGCGTCCTCGTCCACGACCCTCTTCCGTACGCTCGGCAGCTCGTTCGGCGTCTCGGTGATGGGTGCGCTGTTCACCGCCCGGGTGACCGACTCGATGGTGGCCCAGGGCGCGTCGTCCGGCGGGCTGCCGCAGGGCGCGGCGCTGGACGCGGCGAGCCTGCTGAAGCTGCCGGCGGAGATGCGCGAGATGTACCAGGTCGCGGTGTCGTCCGGCACGCACGGCGCGTTCCTGCTGGGCACGGGCATCGCGGTGATCGGGTTCGTGGCGGCGTTCTTCGTCAAGGAGGTCATGCTCAAGGGCGCGGGCCCGGAGAAGACCGCCGGGTCGGACAAGGCCAAGGACGGCAAGGCCGAGGACGCGGTCCCGGCTTCGGTCTGAGGGGTACGGGGCTCAGCCCTGAGGCTTCACGGAAGGGGGCCCGCAGCAGCACGCTGCGGGCCCCCTTCCCGTACCGGAAGACTCCGTACCGGAAGCCCTACCTCCGGCGCGGCGGCAGATCCGCCAGGTTGACGATCGGGAAGCTCCCCGTCGCCGTCGGCGCATGCTCCGGAAGCCACAGGACGGCGATCGCCCCGCCGTCCACCTGGGCGTTGCGGAACGTAAGCCTCGCCCCGAGCACCCTGGCCTGACCCGCGGCGATGGTCAGTCCGAGGCCGTGGCCCTGGCCCGCCCGGTCGCTGGACCCGGTACGGAACCGGCTCGGGCCCTCGCGCAGCAGATCCGCGGGGAAGCCCTTGCCGTGGTCGCGCACCCGCACGACCCGGCCCTCGACGGTTACCTCGAACGGGGGCTTCCCGTGCTTGGCCGCGTTGCCGAGGAGGTTGCCGATGATGCGTTCCAGCCGGCGCGGATCGGTGTTCACATGGCTCTCGTGCACGACCGTGACGACCGCGTCCGGGTAAAGCGACGCGACCCGGCGCGAGACGAACTGGCCGAGCGCGATCTCCTGCATCTCCGCCCGCTCGGCCGCACTGTCCAGACGCGCCACTTCCAGTACGTCCTCGACCAGCGTCCGCAGCGCCTGCGCCCGGTCCCGTACGAGCTCGGTGGGGCGTCCGGGCGGCAGCAGTTCGGCGGCGGTGAGCAGCCCGGTGACCGGGGTGCGCAGCTCGTGCGCGATGTCGGCGGTCACCCGGCGCTCGGCCTCGACCCGCTCCTGGAGGGCGTCGGTCAGGGCGTCCACGGCATGGGCCAGGTCGTCGGTCTCGTCCCGTACGACACCGCCGATCGCGTCCAGCACCCGTACCTGCGTATTGCCGTGCGCCACGTCGGTGGCGGCGGACGCGGCCTTGCGCAGCCGGCGCGAGATGGAGCCGCCGATGAGGATGCCGAGCACGGAACCGCCGATGACGACGGCGACCGAGGCGATCACCAGGGACCGGTCGAGGGCCGTCACGACGGCGGCGTTGTTGGGGAAGCGGGTGTGCAGGGAGAGGATGTCGTTGCCCGGGTAGGGGACCGCGGCCCACACCTCGGGCACCCCGTCCGGGTCCTCCTGGACGTGGGTGGCGCGGCGGCCGTGCGCGAGCTTGGCGCGCAGCTCGTCGGGCAGGGCCGGGTCGTTGAGCTTGGAGCCGACCTTCGGGTCGCGGGACGACTCGTACAGCCGCTGCGCGAACTGGAGCCGCTCCAGCTGCAGGTCACGGGCGTTGTCGAGCATCGAGACCCGGGCGGAATTGTGTACGACGAGGCTCAGCGCGACGGCGATGAGCGCGCTGACGGCGGCGATGGCGCAACTGATCTTCCAGCGGATGCCGGTGCGCAGGGAGGAGCGCCTCATGCGGAGTGCCTCACACGGTGTGCCTCATGCGGAATCCTCATACGGGGGACCTCATGCGGAATCCTCATGCGGAGTGCCTCATACGGACCGGACTCACGCCTTCAACTTGTAGCCGAAGCCGCGGACCGTCTCGATCCGGTCCTGGCCGATCTTCGTACGCAGCCGCTGGACATGGACGTCCACGACACGGGTGTCGCCGCCCCAGCCGTAGTCCCAGACCCGCTCCAGCAGCTTGTCGCGGGAGAGCACCGTGCCCGGCGCGGAGGAGAACTCCAGGAGCAGCCGCATCTCGGTCGGCGTCAGCGCCACCGGCTCGCCGTTCCTGCGGACCTCCATGCCCTCCGTGTCGACCTCCAGCTCGCCGAAGGTCAGCAGACCGCCGCCCTCACCGTCCTGCACCGGCTCCAGGGCGCCGCCGCCCGACGCGTGCCCGAAGCGGCGCAGCACCGCACGGATGCGCGCGACCAGCACCGAACCGTCGAAGGGCTTCGTCACGTAGTCGTCGGCGCCCGCCTCCAGGCCCAGCACCACGTCGATCGAGTCGGCCCGCGCGGACAGCATGATCACCGGCACGGTCGACTCGTCACGGATGCGGCGGCACAGACTGACCCCGTCCATCCCCGGCAGCATCACGTCCAGCAGCGCGATGTCGGGCTGCTGCGCGCGGAACGCCTCAAGCCCCGACAGGCCGTCCGGCATCGCGGTGACGGTGAATCCGTCCCGCTCCAGAGCCAGCTGGGTCGCCTCGCGGATCACATCGTCGTCCTCGACGAACAGGACGTGGGTATCGGCCATGTGCTGCTCTCTGCTCTCTCGGTCAGTCCTGGGACGGCGGTTCGGTGCCCTGTGAAGGCGTCGCGGTGCGCGGTGCGGAAGGGGCGGAGGGAGTGGTGGCGGGCGCGGGCGACGAGTCCCGGGCGGCCTCGCCCGCGGCCTTCCGCTTCGCGTCCTGCACCGCCTGCTCCTCCTGCTTCGTGCTCTGCTTCTCGCTGCTCTTGTCGCCGTTGCCGACGTCCGTGCTGTAGCTGTTCTCCACCCTGTCGTGCTCGGTGAACTTGTGCCCGGCCCAGCGGTACGTCACGATCACCTCGCCGGACGGGAACGCCACCGGATCGCCCTGCTTGTACTCCGGACGGGTCACCACCAGGTCGCCCCGGTCGATCTCCGCGTACACGGCGGGTTCCTCGGCCACGAAGACGTTCTCGTACCGCCCATTCTCCTCGCGGAACACGTAGGAGCCGATCCCGACCGCGTCGCCGCAGGTCATCACGTTGACCACGACGTCGTCCGTGGGGCCGGCGGTGACCTTGCCGTAGGAGGCGTCGACCGGGTAGACGTCCTTCACGCACGGCTTCAGGTCGCGCTTGACGGACTCGCTGACCTTCGGGTCGTTCTTGAGGAGCTCGACGGGGTCCATCCGCTTGGGGGGCACCGCCGTGGGCATCGACTCCGTCGCCTTCGGCGTCGGGTTGGCCTTCGCGGCGACCGGGTCGGAGCGGGCCGGGCCCTCGTCGCGGGTGCCCGTGCCGCCCGCGCTGCAGGAGACCGCGAACAGGCCGACGGCGGCGAGCCCGGCCATCGCCGTTCCGCTCACCGCCAGTACGCCCCGGTGGGACCGTTCCCTGCCGAGGCCGCCGTCCTTCGTGCTGTAGCTGCCGCTGTCGCTGCTGTTACCGCCGCCTAGGCCGCGCACCGCTCCTGCCCCCGTTCGCCCCGCACTCCGCCCCGCATGTTGCCGCCGCTGCCGACGTCCGTGCGGCCGTCGCCGCGCTCCAGAGCCCTGGCGTCCAGGTCGCGGTTCTCCAGCTCCTGACGGAGCCGGGCGAGCGCCCGGTGCAGGGTGCTCTTGACCGTACCGGCAGACATGCCCAGTGCGGCAGCGGTCTCCTCGGTGCTCATCTGCTCCCAGTGCCGCAATACGACCACGCTGCGCTGCTTCGGCGCCAGCACCCCGAGGATGTCCATCAGCAGGGCGCGGTCCGCGCGCTGCTCCGTGCCGTCCTCGACGCGGGCGTCGGGCAGCTGCTCGGTGGGCACCTCGTCCAGCTTGCGGGCCCGCCACCACTCCGTACGCGTGTTGATCATGACACGGCGGAGGTAGGCGTCCGCGAGGGACTTGTCCTCTATGCCGTCCCAGCGGCCGTACGTACGGGCCAGTGCGGTCTGGAGCAGGTCCTGTGCGTCGACCGGGTCCGGAACGAGACGGCGGGCACTGCGCAGCAGGGCCTCCTGCCGCGTGCGTACGTACTCCTCGAATCCGAGCACCTCGCCGCCGTGCGCCATTCGAACCGCCTCCGTCCCGTGTCCAGCCGGGGTTCCCGACTGTCTGCCCCTGTGGATCCGAAGTTACGGAGGCGTTGTCACGGGGCTGTGCGGGTCAGCACTCGGAGGACGCACGGCTGTCCATCGGTTGTGTAACGACGAGTTGCCCGGAAGAGGTTTAACTCTGCGGAAGCCGGTAGACGCCGCCCGCCAGCGGCTCCACCAAACCGTCCGAGACCAGCCCGTCCAGGGCCCGCGCCCGTTGCACCGGTTCGTGCCACACCGCGTCAAGATCCTTCTGCGGTACGGGAGTCACGGCCTCGCGCAGTACGGCGAGGAGCCGCCCGCGCACCTGCCGGTCCGTCCCCGCGTACGTCTGCGTACGCCGTGCCGGACCCTCGTGCGGAGGCTTCCCGGCCTGCAGCCAGGCGCACTGCGCGGCGATCGGGCAGCGCCCGCACTCCGGGTTCTTCGCGGTGCACACCAGCGCGCCGAGCTCCATCGAGGACGCGGCCCAGCGGGCTGCCGTCGCCGTGTCCTCGGGGAGCAGCGCACGGGCGAGCTTGCGCTCGGCGGCGGTGGTCGCGTTCGGCGGGTACTCGACGCCGGTCACCGCGCGTGCGATCACCCGTCGCACGTTCGTGTCGAGGACGGCGTGCCGTTGTCCGTACGCGAACGAGGCGACGGCGGCGGCTGTGTACTCGCCGATGCCGGGCAGCGACAGGAGCTGGCTGTGCTCGGACGGGACGTCTCCGCCGTGCCGTTCCGTTATGGCGGTGGCCGCGCCGTGCAGACGCAGGGCCCGGCGCGGGTAGCCGAGCCGGCCCCAGGCGCGGACGGCCTCGCCGGACGGCTCGGCGGCCAGGTCGGCGGGGCGCGGCCAGCGGGCCAGCCACTGCTCGTACACCGGAAGGACCCGGTTGACGGGCGTCTGCTGGAGCATGAACTCGCTGACCATCACCCCCCACGGGCCCGCTTCGGGGTGCCGCCAGGGGAGGTCCCGGGCGTGGCCATCGAACCAGATGTTGACGTCGGGGTGCAGGACGGGCAGCGCGGCAGCGGGCTCGGACGGGGTGGCGGGCGCGGGGGCGGACGGGGTGGGGGACATGGTCTGGGGCTTGAACTCAGTGGTCGCAGTCATGGCACCTCCGATCCTGGCACGAAACGGTGTGCGGACAGCCGTACGACAAGCTCATGTCAGGCTCCGTGACCGGCGGTCGGCACCCGGGCCCGCGAACCAGAGCAGCAGACCGACGCTGCTCGCCCGCATCCACATGATCACTCCCTGGGCGAGCCGGGCACAGCCCCACACCAGCAGCCCCGCTCCGACGCCGCCGATCAGCAGACCGGCCAGCACGTCGTGCGGGTAGTGGACGCCGACGAAGACCCGGGAGAACGCCATCAGCACGGCCATCGGCGCGACGAACACCGCGAGCCGCGGCCAGGCCAGGGCAAGCCCGACGGCGGCGGCGCCCGCGATGGCGGAGTGGTTGCTGGGGAACGACCAGTCGCCGACGGCCGGGCACTCGACCAGCGGCCGGGCGGCCCTGGCGACGGCCCGGCACGGCCGGTCCTCGTTGATGAACGACTTGAAGAGTTCGCTCGCCACGTACATCACCCCCGTCGCCAGCGGGGCGAGCACGGCGACCGCGACGGACGCCGCACTGTCGCTGCGGGCCCGCCACCAGACGACGAGGAACAGGGCGGCGAAGACCAGGAGCCCCAGCTCCGTCCATATCTCGGCGAGGAACTGGAACCAGCCGGGAGTGGAGTGCGCGAAGTTGAGGATGGCGCGGTAGAGCGCGCTGCTGCTGTCCATGGCCACAGACGTTACGGAATGGACGGGGGGCGTTCACAATCGCCGATCGTCAACGCCCGCGCGAGGCCGCACCCGACGAAAGTGGGGGCCGGTTCTCCTCATCCGGAATGATGATCGGCAAAAGATGCCGCGACAGCGGCGGGTGGGGCAGGAGTTGGGCCCGCATCTCTCGTAGAGTTCGGGCCGTGGGATCTCTGCGTAATCCAGTCGGGCCGCTCCCCTCCTCCATTTACTGGCGACGGAGGGCCGTCGGGCTGTCCTTGCTGGCGTTGGTGGTGGTGCTGGTGCTCTGGTTCGTGCTCGCCGGCGGGGGAGCCGACGACAAGAACGGCGCGGGCAAGGGCGGACCCTCGCCCGCCGCCTCCATCACCCCGGGCCCCTCGGGCACCGGCCCCGTGGTCCCGGGCGAGCCGGGCGGCCGCGACACGTCGGGCGGCAACGGCGGTGCGGACGGGGGCAGTACGGGCGGCAGTGCCTCGTCCGGCGAGGCCGATTCCGGCGGGGGTACGGGCGGTGACGCGGCATCGGGCGGCGCCGGCGGTACGGGTGGCACGGGCAGTGCCGGCGCGGGTACGGGCGGTGGCGGTGCGGGTGGCGCGGGCGGCGCAGGGGGTGCGGGTGGTGCGGGTCAGCAGGTTCCGGCGAACTCGCCGCTCCCCAACTGTGCTCCAGGATCGCTGGAGTTGACGATCCGGGCGGTCCCGGTCCAGGTCCCCGTCGACAAGAACCCGAAGTTCGAACTGACCGCGAAGAACACCGCGGCCACGGCCTGCAAGATGGACTTCGGCCCGGACTCGGCGACCGTGACCATCAAGAACGCCGAGAGCGAGAAGGTCTGGTCCTCGAAGGACTGCCCCAAGGGCGCGAAGTCGCTGCTGCTGCAGATCCCGGCGAAGACGACGGTGACGCACACGGTCGAGTGGGACAGGAAGCGCAGCGACGCGACGAAGTGCGAGGCGCCGGCGGGTGGGCAGGTCGCCCCGGGCACGTACGTGGTGGAACTGGCCGGAGCGAAGATCCCGGCCTCCATCTCCCTGGAGAAGGACTAGCCGACGGGCCGGGCGGGTGGGTGACGCCGGCCGCGGGGCGGGTGGGTTGCACGTGCGGGTGCGTCGTGGCTGGCCGCCGGGCCGGTGGTCGTCGTGCGGGTGCGTCGTGGCTGATCGCGCAGTTCCCCGCGCCCCTAACTGCCTGCCCCCTAGCCCCTTGGGCGGCTGACGCCGCCACCCCCTAGCCCTCTTGGGCAGCGGGGCCGCCCCCCGGGGGCGGGACGGGTGGGCAAGGGGGCGGCCCCCCACTGCGGCACGCCCCTTCCGCGACCGCACGCGCACGCGAGCCCGCTCAGCCCGCCGCCCGCGCCCAGCTACACGTACCGTTCCAGAATCGAAGACTCCGCCAGCCGCGAAAGCCCCTCCCGCACCGAGCGCGCCCTCGCCTCCCCGACCCCGTCCACCGTCTGCAGGTCGTCCACGCTCGCGGCCAGCAGCTTCTGCAGACCGCCGAAGTGCTCGACCAGCCGCTCGATGATCGCCCCCGGCAGCCTCGGCACCTTGGCCAGGAGTCGGTAGCCGCGCGGCGATACCGCCGAATCCAGCGTCTCGGGCGACCCGCTGTAGCCCAGCGCCCGCGCCACCGTGGGAAGTTCCAGCAGCTCGCTGTGGGTCAGCGCGTCCAGCTCCGTCAGCGCCTCGGCCACCGTCCGCGACCGCTTCGCCGTCGGTTCCGGTACGTAGTCCCGTACGACGAGCTCGCGCTCCGGCTCGACCCCCGCGATCAACTCGTCGAGCTGGAGGGAAAGGAGGCGGCCGTCGGTGCCCAACTCGACCACGTACTCCGCGATTTCGGTCGCGATCCGCCGCACCATCTCCAGTCGCTGGGCGACCGCCGTGACGTCCCGGACCGTCACCAGGTCCTCGATCTCCAGCGCGGAGAGAGTGCCGGCGACCTCGTCGAGGCGGAGCTTGTAGCGCTCCAGGGTGGCGAGCGCCTGGTTGGCGCGCGACAGGATCGCGGCCGACTCCTCCAGGACCCGGCGCTCTCCGTTCACGTACAGCGCGATCAGGCGCATCGACTGGGACACCGACACCACCGGGAAGTGGCACTGCTTGGAGACGCGGTCCGCCGTGCGGTGCCGGGTGCCGGTCTCCTCGGTGTGGATGGACGCGTCGGGGACCAGCTGGACGCCGGCCCGCAGGATCTTCGTCATGTCCTTGTCGAGGATGAGCGCGCCGTCGAGCTTGCAGAGCTCGCGCAGGCGCGTCGCGGTGAACTCGACGTCCAGGACGAAGCCGCCCGTGCACATCGACTCGACGGTCTTGTCCATACCGAGGACGATCAGGCCGCCGGTGTTGCCGCGCAGGATCCGCTCCAGGCCGTCGCGCAGCGCCATGCCGGGGGCGACGGCGCTCAGCGAGGCGCGGATCTGGGCCTCGTTGCCAGAGCCGGAGTTGCTGGAGCCTCCGCCGGACTTTCCGGGTGATGAGGCCCGGTCGTTGGCTGCCACTGCACTCCTCCGGTCACGGGGGTCACGGGTCGGGTTCCGCCCCTGCCCGGGACGGTCAACTTCGCCTCGCGGACGCGGTGGACAGGCGAGACCAGGCCAAAGTCTACCGGCGCTCCTCCTCACTCCGTGGGGCCTGTGCGCGAGACCGGCGCGGAAGGACGCTCAGGGCGGCCCCCATGTCGGCCACCTCGATCACCTTCATCCCGGCCGGGACACGGCCCGGGTCGCTCGGAACCAGGGCGTGGGTGAAGCCGAGCCGGTGTGCTTCGGCCAGTCTTCGTTGTACGCCCGTGACCCGGCGGATCTCTCCGGCGAGTCCCACTTCGCCGATCGCGACCAGATTCTTGGGCAGCGGGGTGTCGCTGGCGGCCGAGGCGAGGGCGAGCGCGACCGCCAGGTCGGAGGCGGGCTCGGAGAGCTTCACGCCGCCGACCGTCGCGCAGTAGATGTCGCGCTTGCCCAGCGCGCTGATCTTTCCGCGCTGCTCCAGCACCGCCAGCATCATCGAGACGCGGGAGGTCTCCAGGCCGGAGGTGGTGCGGCGGGGGGAGGGGATCTGGGAGTCGACGGTGAGCGCCTGGACCTCGGCGACCAGCGGGCGTCGGCCCTCCAGCGTCACGGTCAGGCAGGTGCCGGGGACGGCCACGTCGCGCCGGGTGAGGAAGAGGCCAGAGGGGTCGGTGAGACCGGTGATGCCCTCGTCGTGCAGTTCGAAGCAGCCGACCTCGTCGGTCGCCCCGTACCGGTTCTTCACGCCGCGGACCAGGCGCAGGCGGGCATGCCGGTCGCCCTCGAAGGAGAGGACGACGTCCACGAGGTGTTCGAGCAGGCGGGGGCCCGCGATGTTGCCGTCCTTGGTGACGTGGCCGACCAGGAGGGTCGACATGCCGCGCTCCTTGGACGCCCGGATGAGGGCGCCCGCCACCTCCCTGACCTGGGCCATCCCACCGGGCGCGCCGTCGATCTCGGGCGAGGCGACGGTCTGGACCGAGTCGAGGATCAGGAGGGAGGGCTTGACGGCGTCCAGGTGGCCCAGGACCGCAGACAGGTCGGTCTCGGCGGCCAGGTAGAGGTGGTCGTTGAGGGCGTGGATGCGGTCGGCGCGCAGCCGGACCTGGCTCGCCGACTCCTCGCCCGTCACATAGAGCGTGCGGTGCTCGTCGCTGGCCGCCTTCGCGGCGACGTCGAGCAGGAGCGTCGACTTCCCGACGCCCGGCTCGCCCGCGATCAGGGCCACGGCGCCGGGCACCAGGCCGCCGCCGAGCACCCGGTCCAGCTCGTCGACGCCGGTGGAGCGGGCGGTGGCGGTGCGGCCGTCGACCTGGCCGATGGGCAGCGCGGCGCTGGAGACCCGGCCCGCGGCGGTCGTACGGACCGCGGGCGCGCCGTACTCCTCGACCGTCCCCCAGGCCTGGCACTCGGGGCAGCGGCCGAGCCACTTGGCGGTCGTCCAGCCGCAGTCGGTGCAGCGGTAGGACGGCCGGTCCTTCGCGGATTTCGTACGGGCAGCCATGGCGTCACCGTACAGACGGGGTCTGACAACGCCGTACGAGCCCACCCCGCAGCCGCGCGGGCCGCCCTCGGTGGTCGCGGTGCGTGAGGGCATAGGCCACTGGTATGGGGCAGAAGAGGGCGGAATGTGGGATTCCTGCCCTCTTTTGAGGGATCTGTTCACCCGTATGGATTAAAAGGGCTCAAGGAGAGCCAGGGGGCGGGTGCGGCGCCCCTACGGTCGGCCGGGTGACGACCAGCAGGCGGGAGCACCCCACGCAGACCACCGGAAGCACCGGCACCACGGGTGGCGCCGGCACCACCGGCGCGCACCGGACGCGCTGGCGTGCGCCCCGTACGCTCGCCCAGCGGCCCCCGTCGCGGTACGAGCCGTATCTGGACGGGCTGTTCACCTACGCCCTGTCGGTGCTGCGCGACCACGACGTGGCGACTGCGGTACTCGGCGATGTGCTCGCGCTCGCCGAGCGCAGCCACGGACGCAGCCCTTCCGGCGAACCGGAACGCAAGGCCTGGCTCTACGCACTCACCCGCTGGTCCTGTCTGCGCAGCCTCGCCGAGGAGAAGCGCCGCAGGCAGGGCGCGCACGGCGGCCACCAGGCCCACCGCCCGCCCTCGGCCGTCCCCGAACCGGAACTTCCGGTCGAGGAGAGCGTGGCGCGCAGACGGCACGCCGACCTCACCCTCCTCGCCTGGCCCGAGGCGGCCGGCACCACACCCGAACAGCGCGAGGCCCTGGAGCTGGCCGTGCGCCACGGCCTCGGCGCCCGGCAGGTCGCGGCCGTCCTCGGCCTGGACCACCCGGAGGCCCGCGAGCTGCTCGCCGCCGCGGCCTGCGAGGTGGAGCGCACCCGGGCGGCGCTGATCGTCGTCGAGACCGGCACCTGCCCGACCGTCACCCGGCTCACCGGCGACGACCAGGTCCTGCTCAGCACCGCCCTGCGCGGCGAACTCGTCCGGCACGTCGACGACTGCCCGGTCTGCCGCCGCGCGGCCGAGCGTGCGGGCGCGGGCGGCCCCTGGCCCGGAACGGGCGCTTCCGCCGGTCGGCTTCCGCTGGTGGAGGCACCGCGGGCGGCGGCTTACGTGGCGATGCTGCACGCGCCGCGGGTGCCGAGGGGCGGCGTTCCGCGCTTCGACCGCGAGGGGTTCCCGCTCGATCCGAAGGACCGGGCGGCCCGCCGCGAACGCCTCCGTACGAGAGCGCTGACGACGACGGTCGTCGCGACCGTCGTCGCCGCGCCGATCCTCGCCCTGTGGGCCGCGTACCGGGGGGCGCCCACGACCGGGGAGGGCCCCCGGGGCGCGTCGGTGACGGCGAGCGAGGCGGACGGGACGCCGGGGCGGGACGGCGCTCCGTACGACGGCGGCGGCGACGCGTACGAGAACACGGGCAACGCACACAGCAGGCCGGGCCCCGGCCCCTCGGTCGGCAGCGGGGCGCGGGGCGGCGGCCAGGACGTCTCGGTCAAGGTCGTCACCCCCGGGCGGGCGTCGGCACCCGGCGCGGGGCGCCTCGCGGTGGCGGCGGAGTCGGCGGGCCACACGACGGTCGTACGGCTGACGGTGTCCGGGGGCGGGCCCGTCGCCTGGTCGATGTGGGCCAACGCGCCGTGGCTGCACCTGAGTCGGACCTCGGGAACTCTCGCGCCGGGGGAGTCGTTCACGGTCTACATCACGGTCGACCGCGACAGGGAACCAGCCGATCCCTGGACGGCCAGGCTCGGGGTCTCGCCGTCCGGTGCGGTGATGACGGTGTCGGGGAGGGGGGCGATGCCGACGCCTTCGGAGCCGCGGCCGTCGGATCCGGGGCCGGGTGGTACGGAGGGGCCGGGGCCGGGGCCGACGGTGCCGACCACGCCGCCGCCGTCGCCTACGGCTTCGCAGTCGCCGAGTACGCCGCCGACTTCGCCGCCGCCGACGACGGATCCGCCGAGCACGCCGCCGCCGAGCACTCCTCCGCCGACGGAGCAGCCGTCGCCGACGGCGACCCAGCCGTCGGAACCGGGGCCGTCGGGGACGGGCTGAGCGGTCGCGCGGGCGCGTGCGGTCGCGGGATGGGGCGTGCCGCAGTGGGGGGCCGCCCCCTTGCCCACCCGTCCCGCCCCCGGGGGGCGGCCCCGCTGCCCAAGGGGGCTAGGGGGTCGGCGGCGTCAGCCGCCAACGGGGCTCGGGGGCAGGCATTTAGGGGCGCGGGGAACTGCGCGACCAGCCACGACGCACCCGCACAACGACCACCCTCAGCGACCCGACGGGTCCGCCGGATGTGGGGCCACCAGGGGGAGCTGGGAGGCGAGTCTGGCCTCGCACAGCTCGACGAGCCGCGCATACCCCCCGGCCCCCATCAGCTCCGTCAGCTCCGGCCGGTACGACACGTACACCGGATCCCCCGCCCCGTGGGCGGACGTCGCCGACGTGCACCACCAGTGCAGGTCGTGGCCGCCGGGGCCCCACCCCCGCCGGTCGTACTCACCGATCGTGACCTGCAGGATCTTCGTGTCGTCCGGCCGCTCGATCCAGTCGTACGTCCGCCGCACCGGCAGCTGCCAGCACACGTCCGGCTTGGTCTCCAGCGGCTCCTTGCCCTCCTTCAGGGCGAGGATGTGCAGGGAGCAGCCCGCTCCGCCCGCGAACCCCGGCCGGTTCTGGAAGATGCACGAGCCCTCCCACCGCCGGGTCTGGCGTTCGCCGTCCTCGTCCTCCTGGGTCCAGCCGCCCTTCGCCGTCCCCACGTCGTGGAACTGCCAGATGTCCGGGGTCAGCCGCGCCACGTGCCCCGCGACCCGCTTCTCGTCGTCCTCGTCGGAGAAGTGCGCCCCGAGCGTGCAGCAACCGTCGTCGGCGCGGCCGAGCTTGATGCCCTGGCAGCCGCTGCCGAAGATGCACGTCCACTTCGAGGTCAGCCAGGTCAGATCGCAGCGGAAGACCTGCTCCTCGTCCTCGGGGTCGGGGAATTCGACCCACGCCCGGGCGAAGTCCAGCCCCTGCTCGTCACTGCTCGCCACCACATTCGCGAGCGCGTCCGACTTCGACTGCTTCGCGGCTTTTCCCGGCTTCGCCTTTTTCGTCTTTGGCACGGGGCAAGGGTAGGCGCAGGAACGCCCGCGGCGCGCCGCAGTAGCGTTCCGTGCATGAGACTCGGAGTCCTCGACGTCGGTTCGAACACGGTGCACCTGCTGGTGGTGGACGCCCATCGCGGCGCACGCCCTCTTCCCGCGCACTCCTTCAAGGCGGAACTCCGCCTGGCGGAGCTGCTCGACGAGGACGGTGCGATCGGATCCGTCGGCATAACCCGCCTGGTCGCCACCGTCGGCGAAGCCCTGGAGGCCGCCGAGGACAAGGGCTGCGAGGACGTCATGGCGTTCGCGACCTCGGCCGTGCGCGAAGCCAGCAACGCCGACCACGTACTGGCCCGCGTGCGCGAGGAGACCGGCGCCGACCTCCAGGTCCTGTCCGGCGAGGACGAGGCCCGGCTGACCTTCCTGGCCGCCCGCCGCTGGTTCGGCTGGTCGGCGGGCAAGCTGCTGCTGCTCGACATCGGCGGCGGCTCGCTGGAGATCGCGTACGGGATGGACGAGGACCCGGACACCGCCGTCAGCCTCCCGCTGGGGGCGGGCCGCCTCACCGCGGGACATCTCCCGGGGGACCCGCCCGATGCCCAGGACGTACGGGCCCTGCGTCGGCACGTACGCGCACAAATCGCCCGTACGGTGGGGGAATTCGCCCGATTCGGACCGCCGGACCATGTGGTGGCCAGCTCCAAGACGTTCCGCCAGCTCGCCCGGATCGCGGGCGCCGCACGCTCTGCCGAAGGTCTCTACGTACAACGTGAGCTGAGTCGCAGTTCGCTCCGGGAGTGGGTGCCGAAACTGGCCGCGATGACCGCCGAGCAGCGCACCCACCTGCCCGGCGTCTCCGCCGACCGCGCGCCCCAGCTGCTGGCGGGGGCCCTGGTCGCGGAGGGTGCGATGGACCTCTTCGAGGTCGGGGCGCTGGAGATCTGCCCGTGGGCGCTGCGCGAGGGCGTCATCCTGCGACGGCTGGACCGCCTGCCCTCGTCATGAGCGGACGGATGGCCGGACAGTCGTGATGGAACGGACGGCCGGACAGCCGTGAGCGGACGGACGGCCGGACAGCCGCGAGCGGACGGATGGCCGGACAACGACGGAGCGGGAGACCTCGGCTCCACCCGTCCGAGAGGGGGACCGTACGCTGTTCCTCGTGGCAGAAGTGGCGAAACCTGTGGAGCCGGTGGTACGCATCCCCGATGCGAAGGTCGCGCTGTCCACCGCCTCCGTTTACCCGGAGTCGACGGCGACGGCCTTCGAGATCGCCGCGCGCCTCGGCTACGACGGCGTAGAGGTCATGGTCTGGACGGACCCGGTCAGCCAGGACATCGAGGCACTGCGCCGACTCTCCGACTACCACGGCGTGCCGATCCTCGCCGTGCACGCGCCGTGTCTGCTGATCACGCAGCGAGTGTGGTCGACGGACCCGTGGGTCAAGCTGCAGCGCGCGCAGGCCGCGGCCGAGAAGCTGGGTGCGTCGACGGTCGTCGTCCACCCGCCCTTCCGCTGGCAGCGCGGTTACGCCCGCGACTTCGTGACCGGGATCTGGCGGATGGCCGAGGAGACCGACGTCCGCTTCGCCGTCGAGAACATGTACCCGTGGCGCTACAAGGACCGCGAGATGCTGGCGTACGCCCCCGAGTGGGACGTCACCAAGGACGACTACCGGCACTTCACCGTCGACCTCTCGCACACCGCGACCGCCCGCACCGACGCCATGGCCATGATCGACCGCATGGGCGACCGGCTCGGCCACGTCCACCTCGCGGACGGCAAGGGGTCGGCGAAGGACGAGCACCTGGTGCCGGGCCGCGGCACCCAGCCCTGCGCGGAACTCCTGGAGCGCCTGGCCGCCACCGGCTTCGACGGACACGTGGTCGTCGAGGTCAACACCCGCCGGGCCATGTCGTCCGCCGAACGCGAGGCCGACCTCGCCGAGGCCCTCGCCTTCACCCGCCTGCACCTGGCGTCGACGTCCTCGCCCCCGGCGAACGGTCCTGTGCGGGTACCGGGCGCATGAGCCCCCCGGTGGAGCCGGGCGCTCCGCGCCGCCGCGGGCGCCCGCCCCGTACCGCGGCGGGGGAATCGGCCCCGGCCGCCCGCGACCGGATCCTGGCCGCGGCCCGCACCGAGTTCGCCGAGCGCGGCTACGACAAGACCTCCGTACGCTCCATCGCCAAGGCCGCCGGCGTCGACTCGGCCCTCGTCCACCACTACTTCGGTACGAAGGACGAGGTCTTCGCGGCGGCCGTCGAGGTCTCCTTCGAACCGGCCCTGGCCCTGGAGGCCCTGACCGGACAGGGCGTCGACGGCATCGGCGAGCGCATCGCCCGCTACTTCTTCGGCGTCTGGGAGAACCCGGCGACCCGGGGCCCGCTCCTCGCGGTCGTACGGTCGGCGCTGACGCACGAGGCGGCGGCGAAGGTGCTGCGCGGCTTCGTACTGCGCCGCCTGCTGGAGCGGATCGCGGCGGACCTCGACGTACCGGACCCGACGTTCCGGGCGGAGCTGGCCCTCTCGCACATGATCGGGATCGCGATCGTGCGGTACGCGCTGGAGGTCGAGCCGCTGGCGTCGGCGGAGGTGGACGACATCGTGGCGATGGTCGCCCCGACCCTCCAGCGGTACCTGACCGAAAGCTGACCGGGGCCGGGAGCAAACCGGCCGGGGCCGGGTGCCGTACCCGAAGCCTGTGCGACCACCGTGACCGAAAGCTGAACAGCTATTCCGCCATCCGGACAAGCTGTCCGAATCCTGGATCCGAGGCGTACGCTCGACGGCAGTCGCACCGTATGCAGCCTTTCGACATCCGCTGCGTCCGCCGGATATCCGTACTCCTGGGAAGTGAACCCGATGCCCGAGCTGAGGTCCCGCACCGTCACCCACGGCCGCAACATGGCAGGCGCCCGCGCGCTCATGCGCGCCTCCGGTGTAGCGAGCGAGGACATCGGCAAGCCGATCATCGCGGTCGCCAACTCCTTCACCGAGTTCGTCCCCGGCCACACCCACCTCGCGCCGGTCGGCCGGATCGTCTCCGAGGCGATCCTCGCGGCGGGCGCCGTCCCCCGCGAGTTCAACACCATCGCGGTCGACGACGGCATCGCGATGGGCCACGGCGGAATGCTGTACTCCCTCCCGTCCCGCGACCTGATCGCGGACTCGGTCGAGTACATGGTGGAGGCCCACTGTGCCGACGCCCTGATCTGCATCTCCAACTGCGACAAGATCACCCCGGGCATGCTGATGGCGGCGCTCCGCCTCAACATCCCCACGATCTTCGTCTCAGGCGGCCCGATGGAGTCGGGCCGGGCCACCCTCGTCGACGGCTCGGTCCGCACCCTCGACCTGGTCGACGCGATGTCCGACGCGGTCAACGACAAGATCTCCGACGAGGACATCCGCCGCATCGAGGAGAACGCCTGCCCGACCTGCGGCTCCTGTTCCGGCATGTTCACCGCCAACTCGATGAACTGCCTCGCCGAGGCCATCGGACTCGCCCTCCCCGGCAACGGCTCGGTCCTCGCCACGCACACGGCCCGCAAGGCCCTGTACGAGGACGCGGGCCGCACGATCGTCGAGATCACCAAGCGCCACTACGAGCAGGACGACGCGACCGTCCTCCCGCGCGCCATCGCCTCGCGCGCCGCGTTCGAGAACGCCATGGCCCTCGACATCGCCATGGGCGGCTCCACCAACACGATCCTGCACCTGCTGGCCGCCGCCCAGGAGGCCGAACTCGACTTCGGGCTCCCGGAGATGGACGAGATCTCGCGCCGCGTCCCCTGCCTCGCCAAGGTCGCTCCGAACGTCGGCAAGAACCGCACGTACTACATGGAGGACGTCCACCGGGCCGGCGGCATCCCCGCCATCCTCGGCGAGCTCCACCGCGGCGGACTCCTCAACGAGGACGTGTACTCCGTGCACTCCCCGTCCCTCGCGGACTGGCTCAAGAACTGGGACGTGCGCGGAGGTTCGCCCTCCCCGGACGCCGTCGAGCTCTGGCACGCGGCCCCCGGCTGCGTCCGCTCCGCCACCGCCTTCTCGCAGTCCGAGCGCTGGGACACCCTCGACACGGACGCCGCGGAGGGCTGCATCCGCTCCGTCGAGCACGCCTACTCCAAGGACGGCGGCCTCGCCGTCCTCAAGGGCAACCTCGCCGTCGACGGCTGCGTCGTGAAGACGGCGGGCGTCGACGAGTCGATCTGGACCTTCGAGGGCCCCGCCGTCGTCTGCGAGTCGCAGGAGGCAGCCGTCGAGAAGATCCTCCTCAAGCAGGTCAAGGAGGGCGACGTCGTCGTCATCCGCTACGAGGGCCCCAAGGGCGGCCCCGGCATGCAGGAGATGCTCTACCCGACGTCGTACCTGAAGGGCCGAGGCCTCGGCAAGGCGTGCGCGCTGGTCACCGACGGCCGCTTCTCCGGCGGCACTTCGGGCCTGTCGATCGGCCACGCATCGCCCGAGGCGGCCTCGGGCGGGACGATCGCGCTCGTCGAGGACGGCGACCGCATCCGCATCGACATCCCGAACCGTACGATCGAACTCCTCGTCCCCGACGAGCAGTTGGCAGCCCGCAGGGCGGCACTCGGCGGCGTCTACGCCCCGAGGAACCGCGAGCGCAAGGTGTCCGCCGCCCTGCGCGCCTACGCGGCGATGGCGACGAGCGCGGACCGGGGCGCGGTGCGGGACGTGTCGAAGCTGGGCTAGGACCGGCCGGCTCTCAAGGCCGGGCCGGACCGCCGCCCCCGCCCCCTCCCGGGGGTGGGGGCGGCGGCGCTCCACGGCCCCCGTCCCTGCCGCTCTCCCCGCCCCCCGGCCGCAGCGCCGGATCCGCCGGGTCGAAGGAGAAGACCTCACCGCTCGTGCCGGTGACGATCAGCGAGCCGTCCGCGCGCAGCACCGTCGTGTCGTGGTACGCGGCGGGCGGTGTGCTCCGGTGCGCCGAGCGCCAGATCTCCTTGCCCGTACGGGAGTCGAGCGCGAGCACCTGCCCGCTGAGGCTCGGCAGGAACAGGGCGTCTCCCGTGCGGTCGGTCGCCGGAACGCCCAGCCCCCGCACCCCGGCCTCCCGCTGCCAGCGGAGGCTGCCGGTCCGGGCGTCGTACGCGGAGACCGTCCCCCAGTGGTGCACGAAGTAGACGGTGCCGTGGCGCAGCACCGGACGCCCCTTCGGCAGGCCCGACAGGGCGAGGGTGCGCGGGGCGCGGACGCCGGTGGGGTCGACCAGGAGGAGCGAGGAGTGGCTGCCCTCGTGGTTGGCGTGCTCGGCGGCGTCACCGAACCGCCCCCACTTGGCGAAGACCAGCAGACCCTTGTCGATCCCGAGGAGGTCGTGGTCCCGGCCCCGGGTCACCAGGGCGGCCGACCTGCCGTCGCCGCTCGCGTACCGGACGTAACTCCGGGGCGCGGCACCGTCGTCGGGGCGCGTGCAGGACCCGTACAGCTGCCCTTCGAGTACGAGCGGGGAGCAGGCCTGCCCGTCCGGGTTCTTCGCGGTCCAGCGGGTGGCGCCGGTGAGGGTGTCGCGGGCGACGACGGTGCGCAGGCCCGCGTCGGGGGTGACGACGAGATCGCCGAGGACGGCGGGCGGCTCGTAGCCGCCGACGGGCCGGTGCCAGAGGCGGTGGCCGTCCCGGGTGTCGAGGGCGGTGAGCCGCCGGGCCGAGTCCGACAGGGTCTCGTAGACGAAGACCACCGCGCCCTTGGCGGCGGCCTCGGACGGGGAGGAGTCGTTGGTCTCCTGGGTGCCGGGGGCCGTCGGCGGCTCCGGCGCGCGCCAGACGGTGGAACCTGTGGCCGCATCCAGCCGTACGGTCCTGAGGTGGACCCCGCCGCAGTGCACGGCGGGCCCCGACACGGTGCAGCGGACCCCCTCGAAGGGACCCCACGCGCCCGCGGCGGTGGGCAGCGCGGTCTGCCAGGAACGCCGGGCGGCCGGTGGCTGCCCATCACTCGCACTGCCCTTGTCGGAGGGGGCCGATGACCCCGGGGGACCGGGGGAGTGCAGCAGGAGTACGAGCCCGCCGACGCCGAGCGCGAGCAGGAACGCGGCGGCGGAGCCGATGCGGACACGGCGGGAGAGGAGACCGAGGGGCGCACGGAGCGTACGGGGCGTACGGGGCGTACGGGGTGGCGGCGTGGGGTGGTCACCGCCGGAGGCCCCGCGGCGAACGACGACGGTGTCCGTATCGGTGTCGGTATCGGTGTCGGGACCCGCGTCGGCGACTGCGTCCGCGTTCGCATCCGCATCCGCATCCGCGTCCGCATTGGCGTCTGCCCCTTCCACCACGGGGACGGTCGCGGGTGTCCATCTCCGTAACAGCGTGGCCAGTTCGTCCGTGTCCGGACGGTCCTGCGGATCCTTGACCAGGCAGTACTCCAGGATCCCGCGCAGCGGCTCGTGCACGCCGTCGAGCACGGGCCGCTCGTGCACCACCTGATACGCCGTCATGTAAGGGCTGTCCGCGTCGAACGGGCCGCGCCCCACGGCCGCGTACACGAGCAGCGTGGCGAGCGAGAAGACGTCGGAGGCGGGGCCGATGGTGCGGGGGCTGTTGAGCTGCTCGGGCGACATGAACGGCGGAGTGCCCATCACGTGCCCGGTGACGGTCAGGGCACGGTTGCCGACGGCGCGCGAGACGCCGAAGTCGATGACGCGGGGCCCGTCATGGGCCATGAGTACGTTGGCGGGCTTGAGATCGCGATGGACGACGCCGACGCGATGGATGTCCCGCAACGCCTCGACGAGCCCGAGGGCCAGCAGCCTCAACTCCCCTTCCGCCAGCGGGCCCTGCTGCTCCAGCCGCTCGGCGAGGGTCGGCCCGGGTACGTACTGGGTCGCCATCCACGGCCGTACGGCATCGGGATCGGCATCCAGGACGGCCGCGGTGAAGGCCCCGCTCACCCTCCTCGCGGCGGCGATCTCCTGCCGGAAACGGGTCCGGAAATCCGGGTCGGCGGAGTACTGCTCGTGGATCACCTTGACGGCGACCTCGCGACCGGAGGGGGACCTGCCGAGAAAAACGGTGCCCATGCCACCGGTACCGAGCCGGCCAAGGAGCCGGTAGTCCCCGATGAACCGGGGATCGTCCGCCGCGAGCGACACGGCTCAGCTCCCTTCAACTCCCTCACCGGGAGAAGTGCGTGGTCCCCTCACCCTAGAACGCACGAGCCCCCCAATCTCCCAAAACCGGAATGCCCCCACCCCAACCCTCCCCACACCCCTCACGCTTGCTGGTGCTTTGTGCTTGGGCGCACCCCGGTGCTTCACGCTTGCGCGGGCTTCGTGCTTGCGGGTGCTTCACGCTTGCGCGGGCTTCATGGTCGCTGGTGCTTTGTGCTTGCGTGGGCTTCATGCGTGCTGGCGTTTTGTGCCTGCGCGTACCCGGCGCTTGCTGGTGCTTTGCGGTTGCGCGGGCTTCATGCTGGTGCTGGTGCTGGTGCTTGGGTGCGCCCAGTGCTTGCTGGCGTTCTGTGCTTGCGCGCACCCGATGCTTGCCTGCGCTCCACGCTTGCGCACACCCCATGCTTGCCTGTTCCTGACGCTTGGGCGCGCTTCACGCTTGCGTGCACCTCACGCTTGCCCGTGCCCTTCGGGTCCCGTGTTCTCTGGCCTGCCCTCCTGCTCCCATGTCCTCCGGCCCGCGCTTTCCGCTCCTGGCTGCGCCCCGCTCGTGGCTGTGCCCGTCGGCTCCGACCCCCTGTCGGCTCTCTCCTGCTCCGACTCCCGCGCCCTCGCTCTGCGCCGTGCCCCATCCACTCCCTCTCCTCCTCCGGCTCTCGCGTCCCCCGCCTGCCCGAGCCCTCCTGCTCCCGTGTTCTCTGGTCGCCCTTTCCGCGCCCGCCCGCGCCCCGCTCGTGGCTGCTCCAGCTTGACCCCGACTCCCGCGCCCCCGCTCCCCCGGCTCCCGCGTCCCACGTCTGCCCGCGCCCCCAGTTCCCGCTCACTTTCCCCGCCCCTCCCTGCCCCTCCCTCTCCTCCCCCCTGCGGGCATGCGTTCCGCCAGGGGCGCGGGGGTCCCCTGCTCCTTAAGAGCTTGGAGAGGGTGTGGGCACAGCGGAACCCTCGCTCCGGGCACGAGCACCCCCGCCCCACCCGCACTCATCCCCGAACCTGCACCCGCCCCGCGCCCCCACCCGCCTCCACCCACCCCCGGGGATAATCGACCCCGTGAGCGACAACCCCCAGAACTCCGACGCCGACGCGGCCGCCCCCACCACCCCGGCCGGCCCCCAGCCCGAGCCCCTCCGTTTCTTCGGCACGACCTGGCTGCACCACGACAACGGCTACGCCCTGCGCCGCGCAGGCGCATCGGTCGGCTCGATCGTGGCAGCGGTGGCCGGCTGCTTCCTCCTCCGCTTCGCCTACCAGGGCCTCCAGATCGCAGACGTCGGCGGCATCGTCGGCATGCTCATCGTGGTGATGTTCGCGATCTGCAGCGCCATCGCGTTCCGCAAGACCTGGGAGGGCTTCACCACCCGCCCCGCGGACCCGGCCCGCGAGCAGTCCCTCCGCAGCCTGAAGACCATCGGCTTCGTCGGCTCGCTCCTCGCGTACTTCTTCCGCTCCCTGACCGAGGCCCCCGGCGAGAAACTGCACCGCACGGAGTACGAGACGGCCCTCACGCAGTACGAACGTCGCCGGGGCTCCCGTACCGGCAACCCCGCCGCCCGCAAGAAGAAGCCCAAGCGCAAGTAGCCCTCCCCAAAGATCACCCCGAAGGCCAGGATGACCTCATGGCCACCAACCCCACTCCCACCCCCAACCCCAACCCCACGCCCAACCCCAACCCCAATCCCGCCCCCGCCCCCGCCCACTTCAAGTCCCGCGCCCACTCCTTCAACGCCGCAGCCGCCAGCTACGCCGCCCACCGTCCCTCGTACCCGCCCGCTCTCCTGGACGCCGTCGAGGAACTGGCCGGCCGCCCCCTCGCCGGCGCCCGCGTGGCCGACATCGGCGCAGGCACGGGCCTCGGAACCGCCGTGCTCGTTGCCCGCGGCGCCCGCCCGATCGCCGTCGAACCGGGCGACGGCATGGCCGCCGAGTTCCGCCGCACCCTCCCCGACGTCCCGCTCGTCCGGGGCGACGGCAACCACCTCCCCCTCGCCACCGCCTCCGCCGACTTCATTACGTACGCCCAGGCCTGGCACTGGACCGACGCCACGCTCTCCGCCCCGGAGGCGATGCGCGTCCTGCGCCCCGGCGGCGCGCTCGCCCTCTGGTGGAACGTCCTGGACGACACCACTCAGTGGGTCGCCGACCAGGACACCCGCCTCCGCACCTTCTTCGCCGGCACCGGATCGGGCACTCCCGCCAATCCGAGCCCGATGGGCGCCCACGGCAGCATGAAGAACCGCATCGACCACCACACCGGCGGCCTGAACTTCCAGGCCCGCGAGGTCCCCTGGAGCCGCCGCATCTCCATCGACGACCACCTGGCGAACCTCAGCACCCACTCGGCGTTCCTGATCCACGACCCGGAATCCACCGACCGCTTCTTCGCCCAGGAACGCGTCGAACTCCTCAAGGTCTTCCCGTCCGGCCGGCTCGAAGAGCCGTACGTGGTCGAACTCCACCTGGCCCGCGCCCCTCACTGAACACCCGCACCAGGGGCACGCGGCACATGGCACGGGGTGGAAACACGAGCCCACCCCTCACCCCCGGCCCCTCGCCCTCGCCCCCCGGACGGAACCCTCACCCCCGCCGAATCCCCCACCTCACCCCCGCCCACACCAGCAGTACGCCCCCCACAGCCCCGACCACCCAGTCCGAAGCCGCCGGAACCCCCGCCTCCCGAAGCAGCGCCGCCACCCCGAAGCTGGTGCCCCACACCCTCTCCGTCAGGGCCGAACCGAACCCCTGCACAAAGAAGAGCGTCCCGACGATCCACAGCGCCGTCTGCCCACCGGCCCTGCCCGCCCCACTCACCGCTCGTCCCGAAGCCATTCGTACACACACCTTCCTCATGGTCGACAATGCGCACCGCCGTTCCGATGCGCTTGCATCGGTACGACCGTAACAGCGTTCCGATGCAAACGCATCACATCGCCTAGACTTCCCGTCATGCCGAGACAGGTGGACCACGACAGCCGACGCCGTCAGATCGCTCAGGGCGTCTTCGAGCTCATCGCCGAACGCGGCCTCGAAGCCGCGACCCTGCGCGACGTCGCCGCGCGGGCGGGCGTCTCCATGGGGGCGGCGCAGCGCTGCTTCCGTACCAAGGAGGAGATGCTGCTCTTCGCGCTGGAGCATATGAACCAGCAGGTCACCGCCCGGATCCAGGCCGCGATCGCCGACTCGGAGGATCCGGGGTCGACGATCACGATGCTGGAGCAGACGCTCCTCGGCACGATCCCCACGGACGAACAGGGCCGCGCCGAGGCCCGGGTCTGGCTGGCCTTCTCCGCCCAGGCGGCCATCGACCCGAAACTGGCCGCGGTGCAGCGCGAGCAGTACGACGGCCTGGCCGAGCTCATCACCCTGCTCATCCGCGTCGCGCAGGACGCCGGCGGCCTGCGCGACGACCTCGACGCCAAGTCCGAGGCCGAAGCCCTGATCACCTACGCGGACGGCCTGAACATCCAGCTCCTGCTGTCCCGGACGACCCCCGCCGAGGCCCGATCCGCCCTGCGCGCCCAGCTCACCGCCCTCCGCACCCCCTGAAGAAAGCCTGGCGGAACCCAGCCCCCCGCCAGGAACCCCGGCCCCCGCCAGGAACCCCGTCCCCCGCCAGGAACCCCGTCCCCCGCTACGCCACCAACGGCCCCCGCTACGCCACCAACACCGAAGCCACCCCATCCTCATCACCGTCCCCGCCAACACCCCCGCCCCCGGCCCCGGCCCCGGACCCGCCCCCGGCCCCCACCCGCGCCCGCCTCCGCTGCTCCGCCCACCCCTCCAGCGCCGCCGCACACGCATGATCCGTATGCCGCAGCCCGCTCAGATCCAGCCGTACGACCCGGTCCTGCGGCAACGCCTCCAGCGCCCCCAACAGCTTCGGCAACCGCAGGAAGGTGGCGTTCCCCAGCACCCGCACCCCCAGCACGCCACCCTCCTTGCCCTCCCCGTCGTCCTCCTCGACCTCCACATGCACATGGCTGATGTCCCAAGCCGTCTTCGCCACCGCCAGCAGCAACCCCAGCACCACCCCCTCGAAGAGATTCGTCACCACGATCGCCACGGCAGTCACCCCCAGCACCACGGACTCCCCCCGGTGCTCCCGCCACAGCGGCCCCAACGCCCGTACCGGTACGAGCTTCCAGCCCGCGTGCACCAGCACCCCCGCCAGCGCCGCCACCGGAATCACCCCGAGCGCGGCGGGCAGCAGCGCGGCGAACACCAGCAGCCACACCCCGTGCAGCACCCGCGACACCTTGGTCCGCGCCCCCGCCTGCACATTGGCCGCACTGCGCACGATGACCGCCGTCATCGGCAGCGCCCCGAGCACCCCGCACACCGCGTTCCCGGCCCCCTGTGCCATCAATTCCTTGTCGTAGTCGGTACGAGGCCCCTCGTGCAGCCGGTCCACCGCCGCCGCGCTGAACAGCGACTCCGCCGACGCGATCAGCGCGAACGCCAGCACGGTCCCGACCACCCCGACCTCCGCCAGCCGCGCGAAATCGTCCCCGCCCGGCAGCCGCACGGCATCGAGCAGCCCCTGCACCTCGACCCTCCGCACCCTCAGATCCAGCAGTGCGGTCGCCCCGGCAGCCAGTGCCACGGCCACCAGCGGCGCGGGTACGGTCCGGGCCGCCCACCGCCACCTCGGCCAGACCACCAGCACCAGCACGGTCCCGACCCCGACACAGAGCGCGGCCGCACTGGGAACCCCGCTCACCAGCCCCACCAGCCCGGCCACCTTCTCCACCCCACCCGCCGGAGCCTGCGCGTCGGCCATCGCGTACACCTGCCCGGCCATGAGTACGAGCCCGATCCCGGCGAGCATCCCCTGCACCACGGCCACCGAGATCGCCCGGAACCACCGCCCGAGCCCGAGCCCGCCGAGCAGCAGCTGCACCAGCCCTGCCCCCAGCACGAGAACGCCGAGCGACCCCGCCCCGTACCGCTGCACGGCCTCGTACACGAGCACGGTCAACCCGGCGGCAGGCCCACTGACCTGCAAACTGCTCCCCGGCAGCAGCCCCACCACGAGCCCGCCCACGATCCCGGTGATCAGCCCGAGCTCGGCGGGCACCCCGGACGCGACGGCCACGCCCACGCACAACGGCACGGCAACAAGAAAGACGACAAGGGACGCGGTCACATCCGCACGAAGCGGACCTCGAAGAGAACTTCGAAGGGAACCTCGAAGAGAACCACGGAGAGAGCCACGAAGAGAGCCACGAAGAGAGCCACGAAACGAGAACGGCAGGACACGCACAGCAAGCACCTCCACAGAAGAACCGGACGTCGGAGATGCGCGGGCACCGAGAGATGCAGAGCGGGGGTCACTGCACGGTGAAGTCAATTCTGTCCCGAGGGAGTTGAGGAATCCCGCCCCCGCCCACCTCTCCCGGGTCGGACGGAAGCACCCGCTCCGCCCCACCCCGCGCGCACGCCCCCGAACACCCCCGGCACGCCCCTCCAGTCCTTGACGCCTCCCCGCCGCGGGCGCACAATTCATCACACGATGAATAAACACTGGAGCCCGCCATGACCACCCCCCGCCCCACGGCCACCGATGCCGCCGCTGCCACCGATGCCGCGGCCCCGGCCGCCCCGCCCCCGGCTCTCGCCGCCCGCTCCCTCACCGTCACCCGCGGCCACCGCCCCGTCCTCCACGACCTCACCTTCACCATTCCCCCGGCCCGGATCACCGGCCTCCTGGGCCCCTCCGGCTGCGGCAAATCCACCCTGCTGCGCGCAGTGGTCGGTACGCAGGCCAAAGTCACCGGCACCCTCACGGTCCTGGGCCTGCCCGCAGGGCACGCGACCCTCCGCCCCCGCATCGGCTACGTCACCCAATCCCCGTCCGTCTACGACGACTTGACGGTCCGGCAGAACCTCGCGTACTTCGCCGCGATCCTCACCCCCGGCCGGGCCGCCGCCGACCGCCGCCGCGAGTCCGTCACCCGCACCCTCGCCGACGTCGACCTCACCGCCCACGCCGACGACCTCACCGGCAACCTCTCCGGCGGCCAACGCAGCCGCGTCTCACTCGCCGTGGCGCTCCTCGGCACCCCGGAACTGCTCGTCCTCGACGAGCCGACGGTCGGTCTGGACCCGGTCCTGCGCCGCGACCTCTGGGACCTCTTCCACGCCCTCGCCGCCGACCGCGGCACCACCCTCCTGGTCTCCTCCCACGTCATGGACGAGGCCGAACGCTGCGACCGCCTCCTCCTCATGCGCGAGGGCCGGATCCTCGCCCAGGACACCCCGGCCGCCCTCCGCGCCCGTACGGACACCCCCACGGTCGAGGAAGCCTTCCTCCACCTGGTCGCCACCACATAACCCACCCCAGCCGCCAGCACCCCCAGCCATCCCACTCACCTCACGCCTCACGCCCCACGCCCCACCCCCGACTCCCTCCCCGAAGGGACCGCCATGTCCCCCCACCGCACCCTCACCACCGCAGCCCGCGTACTGCGCCAACTGCGCCACGACCCCCGCGCGACGGCCCTGATGCTCCTGGTCCCGGCAGTGATGATCACGCTCCTGCGCTTCGTCTTCGACACGCCGGCACCGGGCCAGGGAGGCGGCGGGGGAGAGGGCGGGGGAGCGAGCCCCTTCGACGCCGTGGGAGCCTCACTCCTCGGCATCTTCCCGCTGGTCACCATGTTCCTGGTGACCTCCATCGCCACCCTCCGCGAACGCACCGGCGGAACCCTCGAACGCCTCCTCGCCATGCCCCTCGGCAAGGCGGAGCTGATCGGCGGCTACGCGCTCGCCTTCTCCCTGCTGGCGCTGATCCAGGCCGCGCTCACCACCGCGCTCGCGGTCTGGCTGCTGGGCCTGAACGTCATGGGCTCCCCCTGGCTGCTCCTCCTGGTGGCCCTCCTGGACGCACTGCTCGGCACGGCCCTGGGCCTCTTCGTCTCGGCCTTCGCGGCATCGGAGTTCCAGGCGGTCCAGTTCATGCCGGTGGTGATCTTCCCGCAGCTGCTCCTCTGCGGCCTGTTCGCCCCGCGCGCCACCATGCAGCCCGTCCTGGAAGCGATCTCCACGGTCCTGCCCATGTCGTACGCGGTGGACGCCATGACCGAGATCCGCACCCACGCCGAGGTCACGGCCACCTTCGTCCGCAGCACCTCGATCGTCGCCGCGGTCGCCCTCCTGGTCCTCTGCCTGGGCGCCGCCACCCTCCGCCGCCGCACCCCCTGACCCACCCCACGCCCGGCCCCCTCCCGCACCTCCCACTCCTCGGACACGCCTCCACCCCCACCCGCCCCGATGCAAGGATGTCCAGGTACCTGAGCCCCACCGCCCCGGAGGGTGTCCCGCATGACCCAGCAGACAGCCGCAACGCACACCGCCACATCCGACTCACCCGCACCCGCCCCGAAGACCGTTGCGGTCCTCGGCACCGGAAAGATCGGCGAAGCCCTCCTCAGCGGGATGATCCGCGGCGGCCGCCGCCCGGCAGACCTCCTGGTCACGGCCCGCCGCAGCGAACGCGCCGACGAACTCCGCACCCGCTACGGCGTCGAGTCCGTCTCCAACGCCGAAGCCGCCAAGCGCGCCGACACCCTCATCCTCACCGTGAAGCCCCAGGACATGGGCAAGCTCCTGGACGAGCTCGCCCCGCACGTCCCCGCCGACCGCCTGGTCATCAGCGGCGCCGCCGGCATCCCCACCTCCTTCTTCGAGGAGCGCCTCGCCGCCGGCACCCCCGTGGTCCGCGTCATGACGAACACCCCCGCCCTCGTCGACGAGGCCATGTCCGTCATCTCGGCGGGCAGTCACGCGACCCCCGCCCACCTGGCCCACGCGGAGGAGATCTTCGGCGGCGTCGGCAAGACCCTCCGCGTCCCCGAGTCCCAGCAGGACGCGGCCACCGCCCTCTCCGGTTCGGGCCCGGCGTACTTCTACTTCCTCGTCGAGGCGATGACCGACGCCGGCATCCTGCTGGGCCTGCCCCGCGCCCAGGCCCACGACCTGATCGTCCAGGCCGCCATCGGGGCCGCGGTCATGCTCCGCGACAGCGGCGAGCACCCCGTGAAGCTCCGCGAAGCCGTCACCTCCCCGGCCGGCACCACCATCAGCGCCATCCGCGAGCTGGAGAACCACGGGGTACGGGCCGCCCTCATCGCCGCCCTGGAAGCCGCCCGCGACCGCAGCCGCGAACTGGCCTCGGGCAACGGCTGACCCGCCACCCGAACGGGTCACCGGGACGAGCCGACCCCGCTCCCGCGTGCTGCTCTGAACCCATGACCACGACCACTCACCGCTTCACCGGCGCCCTGCTGGCCGCAACCGCGGTCGCCCTCCTCACCACCACCGGAACGGCAGCCGCCGCCACCTCCCCCCAAGGCGGCGGCGAGCTGTTCCACGGCGTGGTGACAGCCGCGAACGGCGCCAAGGTCCACGACGACACGGACCCCAGGTCCCCCTCCGAGGTCACCCTCCCCAAGGGCTACGAGGTCCTCATCGTCTGCAAGGTCCCCGGCTGGTTCCTGCTGCTCAACGAGGAGACCCTGGACGAGGACGAACCCGAGATCGGCTGGGCCCAGTCCCCGGCCATCCAGGTCCAGGGCAAGCAGCCCACCACCTGCTGACCGCCCTGCCCGGCTCCCCGCAGAGCACCCCGCGGGCCACCGTGCAGATCACCCCGCGGGCAACAACCCGATGGCCCGGTACGCCGCATCCACGGTGGGCCGGGCCATCGCCCGCGCCAGCTCCGCCCCCTTCCTCAGCACTCCCTCCACATACCCGGCGTCCGCCGCCAGCTCCGCATGCCTCTCCCGCACCGGCCGCAACACCTCCACCACCGCGTCCGCCGTATCCCTCTTGAGCGCCCCGTACGACTCATAACGACCGGCCAGCTCCTCCGGGTTCCCACCCGTACAGGCCGCCAGCACATCGAGCAGATTCGCACCCCCGGGCCGCCCCTCCGGGTCGTACTCCACCCCGGCCCCGCTGTCGGTCACCGCCCGCATGACCTTCTTCCGTACGACATCGGGCTCGTCCAGCACGAAGACGACCCCGCCCGTACTCGCACTCGTCTTCCCCATCTTGGAAGCCGGCTCCTGAAGGTCCATGACCCGCGCCGCAACCTGGGGTTTGGTCGCCCGGGGCACCACGAAGGTGTGCCCGTACCGCTGGTTGAACCGCATCGCCAGGTCCCGCGTCAGCTCGACGTGCTGCGTCTGGTCGTCCCCCACCGGCACCTCGTCCGCTCCGTAGACGAGGATGTCCGCCGCCATCAGCACCGGATACGTCAGCAGCGACAGCCGCACGCTCTCCCCGGCCGCCTGCGCCTTCGCGCTCTTCTCCTTGTACTGGATCATCCGCCGCACCTCCCCGTCGGAGGCCGTGCACTCCAGTACGTACGACAGCCGCGCATGCTCATCGACATGGCTCTGCACGAACAAGGTGCACACCGCCGGATCGAGCCCGGCCGCCAGCAACAGCGTCGCCGCCTGCCGACTGAGCCGCAGCAGCCGAGCCGGGTCGTGCTCCACGGTCAGCGCGTGCAGGTCCACCACGCAGAACAGCGCCTCGCCCCGGTGCTGATCCACCTGGGCCCACCGCCGCACCGCGCCGAGGTAGTTCCCCAAGGTCATGTGCCCGGTCGGCTGAATCCCGCTGAAGATCCGCGTCATCTCTCTTGTTCCTCCTGGTCGAGGCCGCCACCACCGGCGACCGACCTCCCGGAGGGAGATACGCAAACGGCCGCCGAAGCGGCGGCCGTGGATGCATACGTGTGCGTGGCCGCCGTCAGGCGGCCCACCAGCAGAGGGTGCACGTACGCGTAGTCATGCGGACCACCGTAGCCCCACACCCCGGGGTTGACACACGATTAACCGATACGTAATGTTCTCCGAGCTGTCCGACTGTGAGTACTGACCCCGGTCGGTCCCCGGACAGTCATTCCGCACCAACCACTCTGAGCAGGCGACACTCCGTCGCACTGTCTCCGTGTGCACTTTTGCGAAATGAGGAATCCGCGTTCGAGAGGGCGCACCCCGATTGGCATCGGGGCCCAGGAATCCGCTAATGTCTCACTCGTCGGAACGGCCCAACAGCCGCAAAGACAAACCCCGCTGACTGGGAATCAGGCCCGAAAGGATCTGATAGAGTCGGAACCGCCGGAAAGGGAAAACGCGAAAGCGAAGAACCTGGAAAGCACCGAGGAAGTCGGAACGGAAACGGTCTGATAGAGTCGGAAACGCAAGAACAACAGAAACACCGAACGAAAACGTCCGGAGGAAAGCCCGCGAGGGTGAGTACAAAGGAAGCGTCCGTTCCTTGAGAACTCAACAGCGTGCCAAAAGTCAACGCCAAATATGTTGATACCCCGGCCACTTCGGTGGTTGGTGGTTCCTTTGAAGTCCTACTGGCCCATGCGGCGGGTAGGCAAACACTAGCGAGGACGCAGGAACACACCGTCTTATTCCGATGGTGGCTGTTCCGCTCTTCCGATGTGTGAACCCGATTACGGGTAAACATTCACGGAGAGTTTGATCCTGGCTCAGGACGAACGCTGGCGGCGTGCTTAACACATGCAAGTCGAACGATGAAGCCCTTCGGGGTGG